>NZ_CANLNF010000004.1:0-376789 GCF_947492465.1 uncultured Luteimonas sp. | reverse complement strand
GTCGAGGCTACGGGGTCGACCCGGAGGTGCGTAAATCTGGGTGTCGCCTTAGAGGCAAATTAGGGTGTCGCCTTACAGCGTCGCCGGCCGTTGGTCCGCTCTTGGGCCTTGCTGGGCCGGTAGGCACCGTCAGTCCGATGGCAGCGGTTACGCCGGACCTCGCGGCTGATCGTGCTGGGCGAACGCTCCAGGATGCGGGCAATCGCTCGTAGGGACTGCCCGTCGCGATGCAGCACGGACAGGGTGTATCGTTCGGACTCGGTGAGCTGGTGGTACATGGGGGATCGTCTCTTGCCGGAGTGATCCCCTCCAGTCTGCCAGCTCACCTCCCCATTCTCGGGCGGTGCGGGTGTTGCACCTACTTTGTTAACCCGCGTCTCCTTTTTACTCATTCAAGCCGACGCCAATTCGTGGCGCGGCTTAACTCAAGTGTTAGGCCCCTCCCATATGCTGTCGCTATCTGCACCCACGGCCGAGGACGAACAGGACTTGGGGCAGTTTGAGTTCACAAACCGGGCGTTCTTCGAGTCCCACATTAATGCGAGGGCGGCGTCCTTCTATGAGCCGGGCGGAGTCGCAAAAGCGATCGCAGCTGCTCAGGCCGAAGCAGCACAGGGCAGCGCGTATCAGTTCCTCGCGAGAAACGGGTCGGGCCACCTTGTTGCCCGCGTCAACCTTACCCGGGTCCGTGGCCACCACTTCCATAGCGCGGAGCTGGGTTATCGCGTAGCCCAAGACCATGGCGGCAAAGGCTACGCCACTGAAGCAGTTCGTCTCGCGCTAGATTATGCTTTTGTGCGGCTCCGGCTTCACCGAGTCGAGGCCGCAGTTCGTGTAGGGAACGAAGCCTCGGCCAAAGTGCTTCTGCGAAACGGCTTTGTGCAATTCGGCCGTTCAATCCGGAGTTTCTGGCTCGCTGGCCAGTGGCACGACGTGCTTCACTTCGAGCGGCACGGGGGGTGAATTCAACCACCAAGCGCGACAGTCCTGATTAACAGCGGATCCGCTGTTCCGGCGTTTCATACTTATCGCGCTTCCTTGCGTGTATTGTGCTTTTGTGCGACTGCATCGCACTGCTTCCGGGTCAGTTTCGCCATGCTTTTCCCCTTTGGCAGGTACTGACGTATCAGGCCGTTGGTGTTCACGTTGGTCCCACGCTGCAACGGATGGTGGGGCCTGGCGAAGTACACCGTCGTCGCAGTCGCGGCCTCGATCTTGGCATAGCCATGGAATTCGGTGCCGTTGTCTGACGCGATCGTGAGGGGGCAATGGGGACCCACCCACGCCCCTATCTGCCCGGCCGACCGGCTTGTTTGCTCGGCCGCTCGGCCTTTTTGCCCCGCGCTTGACCCTGTCTGCTCGGCGACCCGCTCCTTTTGCTCCGCTGGCGGGATTATTCGCCCGGCACTCAGGCTTCAGAGCTCGGCGGCTGGACAAAATTTGTCCATCGCCGGCCTTTCGGGGCCCGGCGCCAGCGACATTCTGCCCGGCGTGCCGGCCCCAGAGGCCCGACAGGCCATGCCTGGCCCCTGGTGGGTCGCATCGGGACGCCACCTGGTCGCTCGCGCAAGCCGAACCTGTTTCGCTGTCGGACCGCCCTGGCGGTGCGAGAGGCTATGGCATGATCGCTTGCGGTCCAGCCGTCCTCGGCTGGGGCACCAGGACGGCCACCCACGGTCGCGTCCGGGCAAGGGAGGGGCGATGCCGCAACACGGGAAAATCGACTATGTCGAACTGCCGTCGCGCGATCTGGCGGCGACCAAGCGCTTTTTCGCGCAGGCGTTCGGCTGGGAGTTCGCGGACTACGGGTCCGAGTACGTCGCGTTCTCGGGCGCGGGCCTCGATGGCGGCTTCCATGCGTCCGAACAGGTCGCGAGGACGGACACGGGCAGTGCCCTGGTCGTGTTCTACAGCGACGCACTCGAGGACACGCTGGCCAAGGTAATCGCTGCCGGCGGCGAGGTGGTGAAGCCGGTCTTCGACTTCCCCGGCGGCCGCCGTTTCCATTTCACCGAGCCCGGCGGCAGCGAGTTCGCGGTCTGGGCTGAGCCGACGACCTGAGGGTCCATCCGGCTGGTCCGGGCCGTCTCGCACATCCACGGGATCGCCAGCAGCATCGGCGGGTCGCATACCTGGGCACGGCACTGGCCGCACTCGCGGTGCTGCAGCGGCGCCACGTGGCTGGAGACGCTGGTTGCCGGGCGGACTGCGGCACCGCTTGGCTGTCGTCCTGCGGCCTGTCCATGGCCGCGGTCGCATCCTGCGCGCGCGCGCGGCGGCCTTGGCCGCGGCCCCAGGCCCGGCTGCGTCCGGAACGTGGCGCCTGATCGGTTGTCATCCGTCCGGTCCACGGACGCCAGAGGCTAGATCCGCGAGAAGCTCCACGACACCATGCGCCCGTCCCGATACGGCATGACGCCGTGGAAGGCGCGCGGGTCGTCGTCGAACACCAGCGGCAGGAAGCGGCGGTCGCCTTCCCACAGCGGCAGGTCGAGGACGCGCTCGATCTCCACCCACTCCAGCGAGCCTTCCGGGTTGGAGGTGAACGGCTCGCCCGAGTAACGCGTCACCAGGAAGAGAAACCCCAGCCAGTCCTCGCCGTGCTTGCCGAAGCCGGGCCAGCTGATCGTGCCGCGCAGCTGCAGCTCCTCGCATTCGATCCCGGCTTCCTCGCGGATCTCGCGCCGCATGCCGGCCACCACGTCCTCGTCGGCTTCGAGCTTGCCGCCCAGTCCGTTGTACTTGCCCAGATGCTGGTCGCCGGGCCGCGCGTTGCGATGGACCATCAGCACGCGCCGCCGATCCGGCGAAAGCACGTAGCCGAGCGTGGCGGCAATAGGCGTGTAAGGCATGTGCGGTCCGTTCGGCCGGGAGCCGCGCATGGTAGCGGTGCTCAGCGGGCCGGGTCGACCGCGACGCTCTGGGCCGGCCGGCGCGCGATCCGGTCGACGCCCGCCGCCGTCATCCCGCGCCCCCACGAATGCGATCGCTCAGGGCTGGCGCATGGTGCGCAGGCGGTCCAGCGTCGATTTCAGCGCCAGCGGCCGCACCGGCTTCTGCAGCAGCGAGAGGCCGTGCTCGAGCGCGCTGCGGCGCACCTCGCCGCTGTCGTCGGCGCTGAGGATCAGGGTCGGGCGCGCGCCGAAGCGTTGCGCCAGCCGCTGCTGGACGGCGATGCCGGTATCGCCATCGTCGAGGTGGTAGTCGAACAGCCACAGTGCGGCCGGCTGCGCCTGCATCAGCGCCTCGGCACCGGCGCCGTCCGCGGCCGCGTCCACCTCGCAGCCCCAGCCTTCCAGCAGGCCCTGCAGCGAGGACAGGGCGGAGGGATCGTTGTCGACGATCAGGATGCGGATGCCGGCCAGCCCCGCGCGGGCGGCGGTCTGCCCTTCCGCGCGCGGCGCCGGCGGAGCGGACGGCAGGCGCAACGAGAACATCGTGCCCGCGCCCGGCCGGCTGCGCATTGCCAACGGCGCATCCATCAGCCGCGCGATGCGGTCGGCGATCGCCAGGCCCAGCCCCAGCCCCTGCCCGGCGACGCCTTCGCCGCGGCGGAACTCCTCGAAGATCAGCTGCTGCTGCGAAGGCTCGATGCCCGGGCCGGTGTCGTGCACTTCGATGCGCAGGCCGTCGCCATCGCGGCGCACGCCCAGCAGCACTCCGCCCCGGCGCGTGTAGCGCACCGCATTGGCCAGGAAGTTCTGCAGCACGCGACGCAGCAGCTGCGGGTCGCCGTGCACCCAGGCGGCGCTCGGCACGTAGCGCAAGCGCAGGCCGCCGGCCTCGGCCAGCGCGCGGAACTCGGACGCCAGCGGATCGAGCACCTCGGCCAGCGGGAACGCGCGCGGCTGCGGCACCAGTCCGCCCGCTTCCAGCCGCGACATGTCGAACAGGCCGGTCAGCAGGTCCGTGGTGGAATCGAGCGCACCCTGCACCTGGCGCAGCGCCGGGCGCCGTGCCGCATCGAGCTGCTTGGCCAGCGACTCGGTGAACAGCTGCGCGGCGTGCAGCGGCTGCAGCAGGTCGTGGCCGACCGCTGTGAGGAACCGGCTCTTGGCGTCGTTGGCGCGCTCGGCCTCGCGGCGCGCGAGGTCGAGGCTGGCCGTTCGCTCGGCCACGCGCTGCTCCAGCGTTTCGTTGCTGCGCTTGAGTCCGGCCTCGGCGACGCGGAAGGCGGTGACGTCGGTGAACGTCGCCACGAAGCCGCCGTTGGGCATCGGATTGCCGCGGATTTCCACCGCCGCGCCGTCCGGAAAGCGACGCTCGGTGACGTAGGGCGTGCCCGCGCGCATGTGGGCGAGCCGGCGCGCGAGTTCGCGCTCCAGGTCGACCGCGCCGAGCAGGCCGCTGGCGAGGTTGTGGCGCACCAGCTCCTCCACCGGCACGCCCACCCGCAGCATCTGCGGCGGGTAGTCGAAGCGTTCGGCATAGCGGCGGTTCCAGGCGACCAGGCGCAGTTCGCTGTCGACCACGCTGATGCCCTGGCTCATGTTTTCCAGCGCAGCCTCCAGCACGCGCTGGTTGAAGCGCAGGTCCTGCGAGGCTTCGCCGACGATGGCCGCCACGGTGTCCAGGTCGGGCCCGGCCTCGCGGCGCGCCGCATCGAGCAGCAGCCGCGCCGAGGCACTGCCCAGCACGGCGGCCAGCTCGCGCTCCAGCGCCGACTCGATGGCCGCCGGCACCGGGCCGCTCGGCGGCGCCCCGCGCAGCAGTTCGTCCACGCGTTGCGCGGGCAGGAAGCGGCGCCCGGCATTGCGCAGGGTCTGCCGGTCCGAGCCGCGCGCTTCGCTGCGGTGCGGTGCGCTGCCCACGCCCGCCAGCAGCGCCGTGGTCGCCGCGCCGACGAACAGGCTCACGCCGACCGCCCGGCCCAGCCGGCTCCAGCCGGTCAGTCCGAACAGCGACTCGGGCGCCAGCCAGGCCATGCCGAACGGACCGGCATGCACGAAGGCGTGCCCGGGCGCGAGCATCGGCGGCAGCATGACCCAGGCCCAGGCCGCGAATCCGGCGATCACGCCGGCCACCGCCGCGCGCGCCGGCGTCTGCGGCCGCCACACCGCGAAGGCCAGCGCCGGGGTGAGCGTCGCGAGCGCCGAGAACGACACCGCGCCCACGTCGGCCAGCGCCTCGTTGCCGCCGACGCGCCGGGCGTAGGCCCAGCCCAGCAGCATGATCGCCACGATGCCGCAGCGCCGCAGCAGCAGCAGGCCGCCGCGGTGGTCGTCGGCGCGTCCGCGCGACCATGCGCCGCGCAGCAGGCCCGGTGCAAACCAGTGGTTGCCGATCATCAGGCTCAACGTCAGCGTGGCCACGATGACCATGCCCGTGGCCGCGCTCAGGCCGCCCAGGAACACCAGCAGCGCGATGCCGTCGTTGCCCGCCGCCAGCGGCAGCGCCAGCGCGTACATGTCCGGGGGCACGCGATCGCCGAGCAGTTGCGCGCCGGCGCGCGCCAGCGGCAGCGCCGGGATCGCGATCAGCAGCAGGTACAGCGGGAACAGCCAGCGCGCGGTGCGGATGTGGCGGTCGTCGCGGCACTCCACCACGCCCACGTGGAACTGGTGCGGCATGACGAACATCGCCAGCGCGCCCAGCAGCACCAGCGGCACGAAGCCGCCGGCCGCGGGCGCCACCGGCAACTGCGTCGCCTCGATGCGCAGCTCGCCCAGGCCGAGCCACACGAATCCGCCCAGGGCCAGCATCGCCAGCAGCTTGAACAGCGATTCGAACGCGATCGCCAGCACCAGGCCGCGGTTGTGCTCGGCCGCGCTCGCCCGGCGCGTGCCGAACAGCATCGCGAACAGCGCCATCGCCAGCGCCACGTACAGCGCGCCGTCGCGCCAGGGCGGCGGCACCCCGGCCATCGCGCCGCCGGCCTCGCCGGTGAGCGTCGCGAAGCTCTGGGTGATCGCCTGCAGCTGCAGCGCGATATAGGGGATCACGCCCAGCGCCGCCACCAGGGTGACGACCGCGGCGAGCCAGGCATCCTTGCCCAGACGCGTGGCGATCAGGTCGGCCAGCGAGGTGGCGTTGGTCTCGCGCGCCAGACGCACCAGCCGGATCAGGAAGAACACCGCCAGCGCGTAGAAGGCGATGGCGCCGACGAAGGTGGGCGGCAGCGGCCAGCCGTAGCGGCCCGCCTGGGTCACCGTGCCATAGAAGGTCCACGAGGTGCAGTGCACCGCCAGCGACAGCGCGTAGACGTGCTTCCAGTGCCGGGCCAGCACGCCGGCGCGGCGTTCGGCGTAGAGCGCCGTTCCGAACAGCACCGCCAGCCACACCGTAGCCGCCATCGCGACCAGGCCAATGCTCAGCATGGTGCAACCTCCTGTCGCCCGGCCGACGCGGCGCAGCGCACGTTCGCATCAGGTCGGCGGCTGTGCCCGCGCGAGCACACGGGCGCGGGTCGGGCGCTACAGGCGCGAGATCGCCACGCGCAGCTTGCCGGTCGGCGTGAGCGGGATCTCGCTGGTGCGGCGGAAATCGAGCCGGACCGTGTCCCCGAACGCCTCGCGCATCGCGAGCGCGATGTCCTGCAGCGCGGCCTCGTCGAATCCCTCAGCCGCGACATACGACACCTCGATCACGTCCAACCGCTCCTGCACCGCCTGGAACCGGCGGATCCCCGGCGTATTGAACACCAGATGCTCGAGGTATTCACCCACGAAATGACCCGCGCTGTCGCGCAGCGCGTCCATCGTGCGGCCGTCGATGCTCGCCAGCATCGGCAGGCCGCGGCCGCAGCTGCACTGCGCCGTGGACGCGGTGGCGAGGTCGCCGTTCTCGTAGCGCATCAAGGGCATGCCGTAGTTGTGCAGGTCGGTGAGCCGGACCGGACGCTTGCCCTCGCCGCCCGCGATCGGCTCGCCCAGTTCCACGCACAGATGGTCGGCGTTGACGTGCAGGCCTTCGCCCGTCTCGCACTCGGCCGCCACCAGCATGACCTCGCGACAGCCGTAGGTGTTGTACACGGGACAGCCGAAGCCGCGTTCGATCAGGTCGCGCTCGTGCGGTGCCAGCGGCTCCGCGGCGCAGATCACCGACTGCGGCCGATGCACCTTGCGGCCGGACTCGAGCAGCCAGCGCGCCACCCGCACGGCGGCCGCGACGTAGGCCACCACCACCCGTGGGCGGAACTCGTCGATGGCGTCGGCGTAGCGGGCCATGTCGTCGTCGCGCATGGTGAACACGTTGACCACGCGCCGGTTGAAGGCGCGCTGCATCAGCCGGTCCTTGACCGGCACGCCTTCCATCGGCACGCCCCAGAAGTACAGCGCGCGGGCCCCCAGGGTCGCACCCGCCCAGCCATAGCCGCGATGCATGACGGCGACCCGGCGCTCGTAGCTTTCCCGCGTGTAGCCGATCCGCAGCGGTTCGCCGGTGGAGCCGCCGGTGGTCTTGTACAGGACCTTGCCGACATGGTCGCGGGCATGCAGGTCCTCGAAGTTCGCGCGGACGTCGTCCTTGGTCAGGACCGGCAGTTGGGCGTAGTCGCCCGGATTCCGGATGTCCTGCGGTCCCGAGACTCCGGCCTCGGCCCATCGCGCACGGTAATACGGGACCTGCTCCCAGCAGTGCGCCACCAGCCGTTCGAGCTTGCGCCATTGCAGCGCCGCGACCTCGTCGAACGACAGCCACTGGCTCCGCTGGTACTCGTCCAGGTGCGCCAGCGTATTGCGGCGCCGCAGTCCCGATTCGTATGCCGGGAACAGGATCCGCCTGAACAGCGGACCGTACACATCCATCATGAGCCTCCCCCAGGCACATTCCACGCGGCTTTCGCGCCACCGACGGCCGCGGTGGCACTGGAAGCGAACGCTCCCCGCCATACAGAACGGAATGTACCCTCGCGGGCGGCCAACGGACAGCGCGAGGCGCCACAGCACCCCGCGGCGCCTCCGCCACGGCGTGCCTCAGAAGTCGTAGCGCGCGGTCAGGCTGTACTGGCGCGGCGGACCGTAGAAGCCGGAAAGCACGCCCAGGCCGGCGCTGACCAGGTTGTAGCCGGTGGTGCGGTACTCCTCGTCGGCCAGGTTGGTGCCCTGCAGCGAGAACGACCAGGCATCGTTGGCGCGCCAGATCACGCCCGCGTTGACCAGCCCGTATCCACCCTGCTTGATCTGCGGGCTGAGATCGGTGGTCGGCCACACTTCGGACTGGTAGGAATAGCCCACCCGCGCCGACAGGTTGCCGCCGCTGGCCAGGTCGGTGCGGTACTCGACGTTGATCGCGCCCGAGAACTCCGGCGCATTGGTGAAGTACTGGGTGTCGGCGATGTTGACGCCGCCGCTCATGAACTCGTCGTACTTCGCGTCCAGCCAGGCCAGGTTGCCGCTGATCAGCCAGTCCTGCACCGGCATGAACTGGTACTCGGCCTCCACGCCCGTCACCGTGCCCTTGCCGGCATTGGTGAAGTCGCCGAAGAAGCCGCCGCCCGGCAGCGCGGTGAACACCGACAGCTGGATGTCCTCGTAGATGTTGTGGAACGCCGCGAGGTTGAGGAACAGGCGCTGGTCGAGCAGCCCCATCTTCGTGCCGATCTCGAAGCTGTCCACGCTCTCGTCGTCGAAGGGCTCGCCCGAGCGCGGGACCGCGGTGGTGTTGGCCCGGATGTTGTAGCCGCCGGACTTGAAGCCGCGCGAGGCCAGGCCGTAGAGCATGATGTCCGGGGTGAGCTGGAAGTCGAGCGAGACCTTGGGCGAGACGTTCTTGAAGTTGACCGTCTTGTCGAAGTTGGCCGCGACCACGCCGTTGGGCACGGTGAACGTCGCGTCCGTGTAGCCGATGTTGTAGGCGATCGCGTGCTTGTCCTCGTCGGTGTAGCGCGCGCCGATGTCGAGCTTCAGCCGGTCGGTGAGGTCGTGGGTCCAGTCGGCGTACAGCGCGATCGCCTTGGTGTTGACGAAGCCCTGGGTGTCGCCGAAGGACAGGTCGAAGAAGTTGTTGAGCACCTGGCCGCCGGCATCGCCGTCGAAGGCATAGAGGCCGATCACGCCGCGGCCGCGGCCGCCGCCGTCGTAGTTGGCCTGCAGCTCGTGGCTGACCTGCTGGTCGCTGTAGAACGCCTTCACGTCTGCGATCCGCTCGGGCAGCGTGTCGAAGTCGATGTTGGTCTCGGTATCGGATTCGCGCTTGGCGATGACGTACTTGAGCGCCCAGTCCTCGCTCGGACGCCAGTTGACCGTGGCGGAGATGCCCTTCATCTGCGTGTCGTTGACGTTGGGCATGCCGCTGCGGATGTCGTAGCGGCTGTCCATCGGCGCCCCGCCGGTCACCGGCACCAGTGGATTGTTGTTGGGCGCCAGCATCTTCGCGCCGCGCACGCCGGACTGGTCGTCGATCCAGTCGAAGGCGAACTGCACGTCGAAGTCCTCGTGCGAGTACGCGCCCAGCTGCATGCGCAGGGCGTTGATCTCCTTGTCGCTGATTTCCTGGCCGTTGGCCAGGTTGGTGCCGAAGCCATCCCGGTTCATGCTGGCCACGGCCACGCGACCGCGCAGTCCGCTGTCCTCGCCGCCCAGCGATCCGCCGATGGCGGCCTTGGCGTCGAGCTGGTTGTAGTTGCCCACGGTGATCGAGCCAAAGCCGGTGGTTTCGGTGGGCAGGCCGCGCGAGATGTACTTGATCGCGCCGCCGATGGTGTTCTTGCCGTACAGCGTGCCCTGCGGGCCGCGCAACACCTCGATGCGCTCGACGTCGAACACATCCAGCAACGCGCCCTGCGGGCGGGCGATGTAGACATCGTCCAGGTAGATGCCCACGCCCGGATCGACGCCCCACAGCGGATCGGCCTGGCCGACGCCGCGGATGTAGGCGGTGACGGTGCTGGTCGATCCGCGCGCGGCGTAGATCGTCAGGTTGGGCACCTGCGCGTCGAGGTCGCCGATGTCCTTGACGTTGAGCTTGTCGATGGTGTCGGCGGTGAACGCGGTGACCGCGACCGGCACGTCCTGCAGGGTCTCCTCGCGCTTGCGCGCGGTGACCTTGACCGCCTCCAGCGTGGTGGCGGCGGCGCCCGGCGCGGGCGCGGGGCCGGCGTCCTGCGCGAATGCGCCGGGCGCGGCGAGGCCCAGGGCGATGGCCAGGCTCAGGGTGCTGGTGCTCGGGTTGCGCTTCATCGTTGGTACCCCTCCCAGGGATGCAGTGCGGACGGCCGCAGGGCCGCATGGGGCAGAGGTTAGGGAGCGGCTGGCCGCGGCGGCATCGTACCTTCGGACAATGGGCCGGCACGGTGCGCCTTGCCGACACTGGCCGCCGGTTTCCGGGCGCACAGCGCCGAAGGCATGCACATGGACTTCCTGATCGTGCTCGGCGCGCTGTGCTTCCTGATGCTGGTGGCCTATCGCGGCTACAGCGTCATCCTGTTCGCGCCGGTGGCGGCGATGGGCGCGGTGCTGCTCAGCGATCCGACGCTGGTGGCGCCGATGTTCACCGGCCTGTTCATGGACAGGATGGTCGGCTTCCTCAAGCTCTACTTCCCGGTGTTCCTGCTGGGCGCGGTGTTCGGCAAGCTGATCGAGATCTCGGGCTTCTCCCGCTCGATCGTGGCCGCCACCATCCGCGTGGTCGGGGCGAAACGGGCGATGCTGGCCATCGTGCTGGTGTGCGCGCTGCTCACCTACGGCGGGGTATCGCTGTTCGTGGTGGTGTTCGCGGTGTATCCGTTCGCCGCCGAGCTGTTCCGCCAGGGCAATATCCCCAAGCGGCTGATCCCGGGCACGATCGCGCTGGGCGCGTTCACCTTCACCATGGACGCCCTGCCCGGCACCCCGCAGATCCAGAACATCATTCCCACCGCCTTCTTCGGCACCACCGCCTGGGCCGCACCGGTACTGGGCACGCTGGGCGGCGTGTTCATCCTGGTCGTGGGCATGACCTACCTGGACTGGCGCCGACGCGCGGCGCAGCGCGCCGGCGAAGGCTACGGCGATCCGGCCACGCTGCTCAACGAACCCGCGACGTTCGCCGGCGAACGCCTGGCCCATCCGCTGGTCGCGCTGCTGCCGCTGCTGCTGGTCGGCGTGAGCAACCTGCTGTTCACGCGCTGGATTCCGTCGCTGTACGGCGCCAGCCACGCCTTCGTGCCGGCGGTGGTCGGCGATCCGGCGCCGGTCGTGCAGGAAGTGCCCAAGGTCGCCGCGATCTGGGCCGTGCAGGGCGCGCTGCTGGTCGGCATCGCCACGATCCTGGTGTTCGCCTGGAAGCCGGTGATCGCCAGCTTCGCCGAAGGCACGAAATCGGCCATCGGCGGCGCGCTGCTGGCCTCGATGAATACGGCCTCCGAGTACGGTTTCGGCGCGGTGATCGCGGCGCTGCCGGGTTTCCTGGTCGTGGCCAACGCGCTGGGCGCCATTCCCGATCCGCTGGTCAACGAGGCGGTCACGGTCACCGCGCTCGCCGGGATCACCGGCTCGGCCTCGGGCGGCATGAGCATCGCGCTGGCGGCGATGGCCGAGACCTTCATCGCCAATGCGCAGGCCGCCGGGATCCCGATGGACGTGCTGCACCGGGTGGCTTCGATGGCGTCCGGCGGCATGGATACCCTGCCCCACAACGGCGCGGTGATCACCCTGCTGGCGGTCACCGGCCTGACCCATCGCCAGGCGTACAAGGACATCTTCGCGATCACCCTGGTCAAGACGGCGGCGGTGTTCGTGATCATTGGCGTGTTCTACGCGACCGGGCTGGTCTGAGCGCAGGAGCGGCCGGGCTGTGGCGACCGCACGATCGTCGCGGATGCCCGGCCTCATCCCAGGGAGGCGAGGCGCGACCGACGTGAGATGCGTCCGCTCGCGCCGCGAATGGCTCACGGACGGTGCGCATGGCCGTCGCATTCCGCGGAGTCCGCACCTTGGCCGGTGCCCGGTCCGGCTGACGTTTGACTGGTCGCGATTGATGCAGGTCGAATGGAGCGTCGATCCGTAGATGGGACCGGCGTGCGCTGCAAGGCGGCGCTCGCGTCTTCCCGATCGGCCCGCCCTTCCGTCCTGACGAGGATCGCCTGTGTGTGGAATCGCCGGAATCGTGCGCCTGGATGGCGCGCCCGTCAGCGCCGACAGCATCGGCCGCCTGACCGACCTGATCGCGCATCGCGGGCCTGACGACGCGGGCGTCCACATCGACGGGCACGTCGGACTGGGGCATCGCCGGCTGAGCATCGTCGACCTGTCGCCGGCCGGCCACCAGCCGATGCCCAGCAGCGACCGTTCGCTGTGGATCGTGTTCAACGGCGAGATCTACAACCACGAGGCGCTGCGCGTCGAACTGGTGGCGCTGGGGCACGCGTTCCGGTCCGGCACCGATACCGAAGTCATCCTCGCCGCCTACCGCCAGTGGGGCGAGGCCTGCGTGCAGCGGCTGGAAGGGATGTGGGCGTTCGCGATCTGGGAGCCGGCGCGACAACGGCTGTTCTGCTCGCGCGACCGGCTCGGCATCAAGCCGTTCTACTACGCGCTCACGCCCGCGGGCTTCGCGTTCGCCTCCGAGATCAAGGCGGTGCTGGCCAGCGGGCTGGTGCCGGTCCGCCCCAACCACGAGGCGCTGCGCCTGCAGCTGCTCTACCGCGCGCGCGCCAGCAACGAAACCACCTGCTTCGAAGGCGTGCTGCAGCTGCCGCCGGCGCACAACGCGGTGCTCGAAGGCGGACGCCTGCTGCGCTCGCGCTACTGGAACGCCGCCGACGCGCTGGCGATGCGCGACGGCGCCCGCGACGCCGACCATGCCGCACGCTTCCGCGAAGAGATCGCGCAGGCGGTGCGCTCGCACCTGCGCAGCGACGTGCCGGTGGGCGCCTGCCTCAGCGGCGGCCTGGATTCGGGCACGCTGGCGGCCCTGGCCGCGCGCGAGACCGGTTCGCCGCTGCGCACGTTCTCGGTCACCTATCCCGGCACGGTCCACGACGAGTCGCGCTACATCCGGACGCTGCGCGACCAGGTCGGCAATCTCGACGGCAGCGACACCTCGCCCGACGGCCGCGACCTGGTCGACGTGCTCGAGCGTTCGACCTGGCACTACGAGGAGCCGGTCTGGGGCGGCAGCGTGTACTCGTGGTGGCAGGTGATGCAGTCGGTCAACGCCGGCGGCATCAAGGTCGTGCTCAACGGCCAGGGCGCGGACGAACTGCTGGCCGGCTACCCGCGCTACTACCCCACCTACCTGCGCCAGCTACTGCTGGGCGGTCGCGCCGGCGCGCTGCATCGCAACTTCGAAGGCTTTCGCGCACAGCAGGGCGACCTGTCGCGCATGGGCCTGTGGCGCGAGCTGGCCACGCCGTTCTGGCCCGACTGGCTGCGCCGCGCGGCCAGGGTGGCCGGCCGCGGCAACGCCTTCGACGACGGCTTCCTGTCGCCTGAACTGCGTGCGTTGTCCTCGCCGGAGGCCGAAGCGCTGGCGCGGCGCGCGTTCTGCGATCTCGACACGCATCTGCTGAGCGACCTCACCGTCACCCGCCTGCCCGAACTGCTGCAGGCCGAGGACCGCTTCAGCATGGCGTTCTCGATCGAGAGCCGGGTGCCGTTCCTGGACCGCGCCTTCGTCGAGTACGGCATCGCCCTGCCCGCCCACCAGAAGATCGACGGTGGCGTGACCAAGGTGGTGCTGCGCGAGGCGATGCGCGGCATCGTGCCGGACGACACCCTGGACCGGCGCGACAAGCAGGGCTATCCGACCCCGGCCAACGACTGGCTGCGCAGCTTCGGGGTCGAGTACGCCGGCGACCTGATCGGCTCGCGCGCGTTCCGCGAGCGTGGCGTGTTCGACGCCGTCGCCGCCAGCAACGCGTTCGAACGCTGGCGCAGTGGCCGCGGCGCCCTCCCGGGCCTGTGGACCTGGCTCTCGGCCGAAAACTGGTATCGCCAGTACCTCGACACCCCGGTCGCGGACTGGCGCCGGCACCACAACGATCCCGGCCAGCGCCGGGGCGCAGCGGAGCCCCCCGCAGCCGTCTCCAGCCACGCCGGGACTGTGGCAGAAGTCACATCCGAAGCCGGTTAACGCGGATACTCTCCGCGCAGGGGACTTTACAAGGACATCGTATGCACCCGGGCCTCTCCCAGGCGGAGCGCGCCGCGCTGGAGCGCGCGCATCGCCAGCGTTACGGTCTCGCGCGGGCGCCGCGCTACCAGCGCCAACCGAAGCAGGATTCGCAGGCCGCGCCGCCGGCCGGCGCCATGGTCGGGCTGGAGAAGTCCTCGCCAGGGCGCCTGCTCACCCTGCCCTCCCCGCCCTTCGCCGTGCGCGTGCTCAACAACATGAGCTACGGTGCCACGCCCGAATCGATCGCCGAATTCAACGCCCTGGGCAGCAGCGACGTCGCGCGCCTGACCACGTGGGTCGACCGGCAGCTCGATCCCGCCGCCATCGACGATGGCGCCGTGGCCACCCGCCTGTCGGATGCCGGCTACACCACGTTGGGCAAGACCCTGGCCCAGCAGTGGAGCCAGCATGTCCGCGCCGACGTGGAGTACGGGGTGCGCATGCGTCCGGGCTGGGAAGTCCAGCGCGAGGCGCTGGTGCGCGCGGTGTTCTCGAAACGGCAGCTGTTCGAGGTCACCACCGCCTTCTGGCACGACCATTTCAACGTGATGGTCAGCGACTACGACTGCTGCCCGGTCTACGGCCATTACGACCGCGACGTGATCCGCGCCAATGCCTTCGGCAACTTCCGCAGGATGCTGGAGGACGTGGCGCGCAGCACGGCGATGATGATCTACCTCGACAACAAGTCGAACCGCCGTTCGGGCCCGAACGAGAACTTCGCCCGCGAACTGCTCGAGCTGCACACCTTCGGCGCCGAGAACTACCTGGGCTTCATGGATCCGTTCGAGGTGCCGCCCTGCCCGGAGGATCCGGACTATCCGATCGGGTACACGGATATCGACGTCTACGAGACCGCGGCGGCATTCACCGGCTGGACGATCAACAACAACCACTGGGAATTCACCCACGCCAGCAAGGACGACGGCGCGTTCTACTACCACGCCGACTGGCACGATTCGGGGCCGAAGTTTGTGCTCGGCCGCTTCATCTATCCCGAGCGCCCGGCGCTGCAGGACGGCCGCGACATCCTCGACCGCATCGCCAGCCATCCGCGGGTGGCGAAGTTCATCTGCCGCAAGCTGGCGCGCCGCTTCGTTGGCGACGATCCACCGCAGGTACTGGTCGACAGCGCGGCCGCGGTGTTCCGCGCCCACTGGCAGGCGCCGGACCAGATCAAGCGCACGCTGCGCCACATCCTGCTCTCCAACACCGCGCAGTACGCCTGGGGCCGCAAGACGCGGCGCCCGTTCGAAACGGTGGCCGCGACCCTGCGCGTGCTCGGCTGCCAGTGGACCTACACCTTCGACGAGAACCGCAGCAATGACCTGAACTGGCGCCTGGGTTTCACCGGGCACCAGCCCTACGACTGGCCCGCGCCCAACGGCTATCCCGACGTCGCCACGGCCTGGTCGGGCGCCAGCACGCTTGGCATGACCTGGAAGCTGCAGAACTGGCTGACCGAGACCAACAACGTCGCCGGGGACGGCAAGCTGATGCCGCTGCTGGAGATCACCCGCGCGGGACTCGCGCCCTCGCAGTGGACCGCCAACCGGCTGGTGGCGTTCTGGTGCCAGCGCGTGCTGGGCTACCAGCCCGTCGCGCAGCGGCTGGACGTGCTGCGCCGCTTCATGGCGCAGAACGGCGATCCCGCCAGCTACGTCATCGAGGACACCAATGCCTGGGTACAGGGCGATCTCAAGCGCCATTACAACCACGAACGGTTGCGCAGCATGGTGTCGCTGATCCTGATGTCGCCCGAATTCCTGAGCCGCTGAGGACCCGACCATGACCATCGAACTCGATCGCCGTGGCTTCCTCAAGGGCTGCAGCGCCGCCGCAGTCGCCGGCGCCGCCGGCCCCGCCCTGTTCTTCGGCGGCCACGCCCAGGCCGCAGTCAACGGCTACGACACCATCGTGCACGTGTTCCTGCGCGGCGGCATCGACGGCCTCAACCTGGTGCTGCCCGTTTCCGGCAACGACCGCGTCCACTACGAGCAGGCCCGGCCCGATATCCAGGTGCCGGTCAGCGGCGAGAACGCCGCCCTGCCGCTCACCCTGGCCAACGGCTCGGCCACCGGCTTCGGCCTGCATGCGGCGGCCACCGGGCTGCGCGACATCTGGGCCGACGGCAAGCTCGCCATCGTGCACTGCTCCGGCATGCAGACCACGGTGACGCGCAGCCATTTCGACGCCCAGCAATACCTGGACTTCGGCACGCCAGGCAGCAAGGGCAATGGCACCGGCTGGATCGCCCGCGCCTGGGAGACGCAACCCGGCGCCTCGTCGAACGTGGTGATGCCGGCGCTGGCGGTCAACAGCCGGCTGCCGGCCAACCTGCTCGGCGCCACCCAGGCGCTGACGATGGGCAGCCCCACCGATTTCGAACTGAACTCCGGTTCCTACGCGTGGCAGCGCGTGCGCGACAGCTCGCCCACCGGGTTCAAGGGCGTCAACGAAACCCTGGCCGACATGTGGCGCGGCAACGTGGGCGTCGAACACAGCGGCCGTGCCGCGCACGGCGCGCTGCGCACGGTCGCGACCCAGGCCTACAGCTCGACCCTGCCCGCCTCCTGGCCGACCTCGACCTTCGCCCGGCAGCTGTGGACGGTGGCGCAGTCGATCCGCTTTAACCTCGGGCTGCGCTATGCGGCCGTGGACCTCGGCGGCTGGGATACGCACGAGGGCCAGGGCAACAACGGCGGCGGCTACTTCCACGGCCGCGTCGGCGATCTGTCGCAGGCACTGGCCGCGTTCTACGGCGAGCTCGCGGCCACCGGCGAGATGGCCCGGGTGACGGTGGTCGTGCAGTCCGAGTTCGGCCGGCGCGTGCGCGAGAACGGCAGCGGCGGCACCGACCATGGCTACGGCAACCCGCTGCTGGTGCTGGGTGGCCCGGTGAACGGACGGCGCTTCTACGGCACCTGGCCGGGGCTGAATCCGGAAATCCTCTCGCCCTATTTCGGCGACGTGCCGGTCACCACCGACTTCCGCCGCGTGTTCACCGAACTGCTGCAGAAGCGGGTCGGGCACGTCCGCACCGCGGAGGTGTTCCCCGGCTACAGCGGCTACAGCGCACTGGGGCTGTTCGCCGGCACCGGCGCGGCGGCGGCACCGGCGCCCGAACCGGTGCGACAGGTCCCGCAGTCGGCGCCCGCCGATATCCGCACCGCGCCGTCGGCGGTATCTCCGTCCGGCACCGGCGGTGCCGCGCCCGCCGTGTCGTCACCGATCCGCCATCGTCGCGGCACGGTGCGCATGCCCACGCGCCTCTCGCAGCCGCTGCTGCGCCTGCGCCTGAAGCTCTACCGGCTGATGCAGCAGCACCGGCTGTAGCGCCTGATGCAGGGGCGGCGTCCGGTCGCCCCTGCCCGTTCCCCGCGACAGGTCGATCCGCCGCTTCTTTCCCGGAGCACGGGACGCTGCGCGCGTACCTGGATGCCTGCCGTCGCATGCGGCGGACGTGACCGCCGCGACGCGGGTGCCGAAACCCGGGACCGGCATCGGACGGGCACAAAAAAAGCGGGCCGAAGCCCGCTTTTCCTGTGTCGAAGACGGTCGCGCCTCAGCCGGCCGACCCGCCCTCGCCTTCCTCGATGGCCTTCATCGACAGGCGGATACGGCCCTGCTTGTCGACTTCCAGCACCTTGACCTTGACCACGTCGCCTTCCTTGAGCACGTCGCTGACCTTCTCGACGCGATCGTTGGAGATCTGCGACACGTGCACCAGCCCGTCCTTGCCGGGGGAGATGGTGACGAAGGCGCCGAAGTCCATGATCTTGGCGACCTTGCCCTCGTAGATGCGGCCCGGCTCGACGTCGGAGGTGATCTGCTCGATCCGGTCCTTGGCGGCCTGGCCGGCCACGGCGTTGACCGAGGCGATGGTGATGGTGCCGTCGTCCTGAATGTCGATCTGGGTGCCGGTTTCCTTGGTGATCGCCTGGATCACCGAGCCACCCTTGCCGATCACTTCGCGGATCTTGTCGGGGTGGATCTTGATCGTGATCAGGCGCGGCGCGAACTCGCTCAGCTCAGAACGCGGCGCGGTCAACGCGGCTTCCATTTCCTTGAGGATATGCAGGCGGCCCTGCTTGGCCTGGGCCAGCGCGACCTTCATGATCTCCTCGGTGATGCCCTGGATCTTGATGTCCATCTGCAGCGCGGAGATGCCGTTCGCGGTGCCGGCGACCTTGAAGTCCATGTCGCCGAGATGATCCTCGTCGCCGAGGATGTCGGACAGCACGACGAACTCGTCGCCTTCCTTCACCAGGCCCATCGCGATGCCGGCGACCGGTGCCTTGATCGGCACGCCCGCGTCCATCAGCGCCAGCGAGGAACCGCAGACCGACGCCATCGACGAGGAGCCGTTGGACTCGGTGATCTCGGAGACGACGCGGATCGTGTAGGGGAACTCTTCCATCGTCGGCATGACGGCCAGCACGCCGCGCTTGGCGAGGCGACCGTGGCCGATTTCGCGGCGCTTCGGGCCCATCATGCGGCCGGCTTCACCCACCGAATAGGGGGGGAAGTTGTAGTGGAACAGGAAGTGTTCCTTGTACTCGCCGGCCACGGCGTCGATGATCTGGCCGTCGCGCGCGGTGCCCAGCGTCACGGCCACGATGGCCTGGGTCTCGCCACGGGTGAACAGCGACGAGCCGTGCACACGCGGCAGGATGCCGACCTTGGAGGTGATCGGGCGCACGGTGTCGAGGGCGCGGCCATCGATGCGGACCTTGGTCTTGAGGACCGAGTTGCGCATGGTCTGGTATTCCTGCTCGCCGAATTCCTTCGACAGCTCGCCGGACGACCAGGCGTTGGCTTCGGCGTGCGGAGTCAGGGCCTCGAGGATGGCCTTGCGGATCTTGGAGATCGCATCGCGGCGTTCGAGCTTGTCGCGCACCTGGAAGGCGCTGGCGAGCTGCTCACCGACCGCGTGGCGGATCGCCGAGACCAGGCCCTCGTTGGGGGCCGGCGGCTGCCAGTCCCACTTCGGCTTGCCGGCTTCGGCGACCAGCGCGTTGATCGTGGCGATCGCGACCTGCATCTGCTCGTGGCCGAACATCACCGCGCCCAGCATCACGTCTTCCGACAGTTCCTTGGCCTCGGACTCGACCATCAGCACCGCATTCGCGGTACCGGCCACGACCAGCTCCAGCTCCGAATCGGCCAGTTCGCTGACGGTCGGGTTGAGCAGGTACTGGCCGGCCTTGTAGCCGACCTTCGCCGCGCCGATCGGGCCGTCGAACGGCGCGCCCGACAGCGACAGCGCCGCCGATGCGCCGATCAGGGCGAGGATGTCGCCGTCGACTTCCGGGTTCATCGACATCACGGTGGCGATGATCTGGACTTCATTGCGGAAGCCGTCCGGGAACAGCGGACGGATCGGCCGGTCGATCAGGCGCGAGATCAGCGTTTCCTTCTCGGTCTGGCGGCCTTCGCGCTTGAAGAAGCCGCCCGGGATGCGGCCACCAGCGTAGAACTTCTCCTGGTAGTCGACGGTGAGCGGGAAGAAATCCTGCCCTTCGCGCGCGGTCTTGTTGGCCACCGCGGTGACCAGCAACACGGTGCCTTCGCACGAGACCATGACCGCGCCACCGGCCTGCCGTGCGATCTCGCCCGTCTCGAGCGTGATCGTCTGGTTGCCGTACTGGAAGCTCTTGGTAACTTTTGCCACTTGGGGATGTCCTCGATGACTCTTTCGATGGACCGGCCAGGACCCCTGTCCCGGTCGGGCGGCCGCGTCCACCACGGCCAAAAAAGAACCGCGGCGCATCGCTGCGCCGCGGCGGTGGTGTTGCTTAGCGACGCAGGCCGAGTTTCTCGATCAGGGCCTTGTAGCGCGCCACGTCCTTGCGGTGCAGGTAATCGAGCAGGCTGCGGCGGCGGTTGACCATCATCAGCAGGCCGCGGCGGCTGTGGTGATCTTTCTTGTGCGTCTTGAAGTGTTCGGTCAGGTGCACGATGCGGGCGGTGAGCAGGGCCACCTGGACTTCCGGCGAACCGGTGTCGTTGGTGCCGCGCGCGTGTTCCTGGATGATCTGGCTGTTGTCGATGGACATGATTGCCTCTGGTCACGAAACCCGCAGACCACGTCGCCGCATCATCGACGTCGGCGTCGTACCGCAAGGGTTCGTCATGGGTGAAGGGAAAGCCGCGATGGCCGGCCCCGGACTGGATGGATTGGAGCGTTTGGAAGTGCTTGAAAAAGCCGTGGAATTGTAGCCGCTGGCGGCGGGCCGGACAAGGTCAGCGCGTGACGCCCGCCGCGGCCTCGACCGTCCAGGTGAACAGCCGCTGCGGCCGCAGGGCGCCATCGGCCACGTCGCCCAGCCCCAGCGCCCGGCCGCCCGGACCGAACACGGCCACGCTGCCGGACGGGTGGAAATCCCCGTTCACGGCCTGCCCGCGGCCCAGGCGGCGCGCCTGCGCCTCGTCCAGCTCGACCGGCGGCCACGAGGCCATGCCGTGTTCCAGCGGCAGCAGGCAGGCCAGCAGGCAGTGGTCGCCGCGGGCGGAGAGCGCCTGGAGCTCGTCCAGGGTCCACATCCGCGGATCGCGGAACGGGTCCACCCACAGCCGCCGCAGTTCGGCCACGTGCGCGCCGCAACCCAGGGCCTCGCCCAGGTCCCGGACCAGGCTGCGCACGTAGGTGCCCGACCCGCACTCGACGTGAAGGCGCAACTGCGGGGGCACCCCGTTCAGGTCGTCGAGCAGGTCGCCGGCCGACTCCAGCCGGAACTCGTGGACGTCCACCGGTCGTGGCTCGACCTCGACGATCTCGCCGCGCCGGGCCTTGGCGTACAGCGGTTCGCCGCCGCGCTTGAGCGCCGAGTAGATCGGCGGGCGCTGCTGGATGTGCCCGGTGAGCGCATGCAGGGCGGCGTCGATCCGCGGGATGCGCAGCGCCGGCACCGGACGCTCGCGCAGCGGCTGGCCGTCGGCATCGTCGGTGTCGGTGACCACGCCCAGCCGTGCGACGGTGTCGTAGGCCTTGCGCGCGCCCAGCAGGCCGCCGGCGATCTTCGTGGCCTCGCCGAAGCACACCGGCAGCAGGCCGGTGGCGAGCGGATCGAGGCTGCCGGTGTGGCCGGCCTTCTCGGCGCGGAACAGGTGGCGCACGCGCTGCAGCGCCTGGTTCGAACTCAGGCCACGCGGCTTGTCGAACAGCAGGATGCCGTCGAGCTTCCTGAATTTCGTGCGTGGGCGGGAGGTCATCGGGAGGATTGTAGAGGCGGAGGACGGTGCTGCCTGCCGCCCGCATCGGCCAAGCCCCGGCGGGAGCCGCCCTGCCCGTCACCGGGCGACGACGCGGTCACGCGACGCAACCGCGCCGGACGCGGTCCGGAACGACCCGGGCCGCGCGCCGCAGGAAGGACGGCAAGGTCGACGCGCTACAGGTCGCGCAGCAGCTGGTCGATGCGTTCGCCGCGGTCGACCGAATCGTCGTAGTGGAAGTGCAGCTCGGGGACATGCCGCATCTTCACCGCACGCGCCAGGCGGAAGCGGATCTCGTACGCGACGGCGCGCAGCCCCTTGATCGCCTCGACCGCGCGTTCGGACTGCAGCGCGGTCACGAACACCTTGGCATGCGCCATGTCGCGGGTGACTTCCACGTCCGACACGCTCACCGACGGCAGCCCGTGTTCGGCCACCGCCTCGCGCACCAGCGTGCCCAGCTCCCTGCGGAGCTGTGCGGCGATGCGGTCGGTGCGATTGAAGGACTTGGTCATTTCGGGATTCGGAATTGGGGATTCGGGATTCGGAAAAGCGGACGGGGACGCGAAGCGGAGTGTTCTGTCGAATCCCCAATCCCGAATCCCGAATCCCGGCGGACGCCTACAGCGTCCGCTGGACCTCGATGCGCTCGAAGCACTCGATCTGGTCGCCCGGCTTGACGTCGTTGTAGGCCTTCACCGCGATGCCGCACTCGGTGCCGTTGCGCACTTCCTCGACGTTCTCCTTGAAGCGGCGCAGCGATTCGAGTTCGCCCTCGAAAACCACCGTGTTGTCGCGGAGCACGCGGATCGGACGGTTCTTGCGGACCACGCCCTCGACCACGATCGAGCCGGCGACGGCACCGAACTTGGAGCTGCGGAACACGTCGCGGACCTCGGCGATGCCGATGATCTGCTCGCGGATCTCCACGCCCAGGATGCCGGAGGCCACCTGCTTCACCTGGTCGATCACGTCGTAGATGATCGAGAAGTAGCGCAGGTCCAGGCCGCTGTTCTCGATGACCTTGCGCGCCGAGGCGTCGGCACGGACGTTGAAGCCGATGATCGTGGCCTTGGCGGTGGCCGCGGCATTGGCGTCGGACTCGGTGATGCCGCCCACGCCAGAGACGATCACGTTGATGCGGATCTGCTCGTTCGACAGCGCGGTGACGGCCTGGCGCAGCGCCTCCACCGAACCCTGCACGTCGGCCTTGATGACCAGGTTGAGCTGCTGCTGCGCCTCGCCCTGGCCCATCTGGGCCATGATGTCTTCCATGCGGTTGCCGGCCTGCGCCACCAGGCGCAGTTCGCGGCGCTTGGCCTCGCGCTGCTGGGCCACGTCCTTGGCAAGGCGCTCGTCCGCGACCACGACGAAGTCGTCGCCCGCGTCCGGCACGCCCGACAGGCCGAGCACCTGCACCGGGATCGAGGGCCCGGCGCTGGCGACCTGCGACCCGGTTTCGTCGAACAGCGCGCGCACGCGGCCGAACTGCACGCCGCACACCAGGTAGTCGCCCTTCTCCAGCAGGCCCTGCTGCACCAGCACGGTCGCGATCGGGCCGCGGCCCTTGTCCAGCGAGGACTCGATGACCGTTCCCGAGGCGCGGCCTTCGGACACGGCGCGGAGTTCGAGCACCTCGGCCTGCAGCGAGATCGCGTCGAGCAGGTTGTCCACGCCCTGGCCGGTCTTGGCCGACAGCTCGACCATCTGCGTGTCGCCGCCGAAGTCCTCGGCGACGAGATCGTGGGCGAGCAGTTCGTTCTTGATCCGCTCCGGATCGGCGTCGGACTTGTCGACCTTGTTGATCGCCACGATCAGCGGCACCTTGGCCGCCTTCGCGTGCTGGATCGCCTCGATCGTCTGCGGCATCACGCCGTCGTCGGCCGCGACCACCAGCACCACGATGTCGGTGAGCTTGGCTCCGCGCGCGCGCATCGAACTGAACGCGGCGTGGCCCGGGGTGTCGAGGAAGCTGACCACGCCCTTGTCGGTTTCGACGTGGTAGGCGCCGATGTGCTGGGTGATGCCACCGGCCTCGCCGGTGGCGATCCTGGTGCGGCGGATGTAGTCCAGCAGCGAGGTCTTGCCGTGGTCGACGTGACCCATGATCGTGACCACCGGCGGACGCTGCGACGCTTCGCCGCCCGCGCCCTCGACGTGGGCCAGCAGCTCGGACTCGGCGTCGTTGGCTTCGGCCGCGACCGCCTTGTGGCCCAGCTCCTCGACCACCAGCACCGCGGTGTCGTGGTCGATGCTCTGGGTGATGGTGGCCATCACGCCCATCTTGAACAGCGCCTTGACCACGTCGCCGCCCTTGAGCGCGAGCTTCGAGGCCAGGTCGGCCACGGTGATCGCCTCGCCGATCGCCACTTCGCGCACCACCGGCGCGGTCGGACGCTCGAACCCGTGCGGACCGGCGCCGCTGCGCGACTGCTCGACCTGGCGACGCGACCGCGGCTTGCTGCTGCGCGTGTTGCTGCGGCGCGCGCGCTCGGTCGCGCTCAGGTGCAGCTGGCCGGCGAAGCGCGCCGTGCTGTCGTCGTCCTCGACGCCCGCCACCATCGCGTGCGAGCCGCGGTTGCCCTTGTGCTTGGGACCGGCGTTGCGCTCGTCGCGCGCCGGCGGCGGCTTGGGATGGCCGTGGCCATGCGCCGGCTTGCGCGCGGCGGCATCGGCCTCGGGCGCGGCGACGGCCTGTTCGGCTTCCTTGCGCAGGCGTTCGGCCTCGGCCTCCTGCTGGCGCTTGAGTTCGGCCGCCTCATCGGCGCGACGCTGGTCTTCCTCGGCCAGGCGCTGCTGCTCGGACAGGTTGCGCTGGCGCGACTCCTCGAGCTTGCGCAGGATCTCGGCCTGCTCGTCGTTCACCGGCGCGGCGGGGCCCTTCGCGGCTTCGGCGGTCGGCTTGACCAGCGTGACCTTGCGGCGCACCACCACGTCGACGGTCGAGCGGTTCTTGCCGCCGCCAACGGTGAGCTCCTGCTTGCGGGTGCGGCTGAGCGTGATCTTCTTCGGCGCCACGGCCTCTTCGGCAGGCTTCTCGTCCTTGCCATGGGTGCGGCGCAGGAAGCCGAGCAGCTTGACCTTTTCGGTGCTGGTGACGACCTGGTCGGGATCGTTGAACGCCATGCCCGCTTCGGACAGCTGTTCCAGCAGCTTCTCCACCGGCGTGTTGACCAGGGCGGCGAGCTTGCGGATGGTGGTTTGTTGCGACATTCGGGTCCTATGCTCTGTTTGGCGCCCCCTCGCCGAGAGCAAGGGAAGCGCGGATTCTAAGCCCTGATCGGTGCAGGGCGGCGTTCATCGCGTGGTCATTCGCCGCGCTCCAGGCGTGCGATTTCCTCGGCGCGGGCAGCCAGGATCAGCGCCGCGGCGCGTTCCCCGTCGAGTCCCTCGATGCCGAATTCGAGCACTTCGTCCGCCGCCAGGTCGGACAGTTCCTCGCTGGTACGCACACCGTGCGAGGCCAGCGCATAGGCGGTTTCGTCGTCCATGCCTTCCAGCGCCAGCAGGTCCTCGGCCGGCGCGTTCTCGTCGAGCTCCTCCTCGACCGCGAGCGCGTCGTTGAGCAGCGCGTCGCGGGCGCGGGCGCGCAGTTCCTCGACGATGTCCTCGTCGAAGCCCTCCACCGCCAGCAGCTCGCCGACCGGCACGTAGGCGATTTCCTCGACCGTGCCGAAGCCTTCCGACACCAGGATGCCGGCGATTTCCTCGTCGACCTCGAGCTTTTCCTGGAACAGGGCGCGTGCGGCGGCCTGCTCGGCCTCCGACTTCGCCGTGACCTGGTCCTGGGTCATCACGTTCAGCTGCCAGCCGGTGAGGCGGCTGGCCAGGCGCACGTTCTGGCCGCCCTTGCCGATCGCCTGGGCGAGCTTGTCCTCGGCCACGGCCAGGTCCATCGAGTGCTTGTCCTCGTCGACGACGATGGACTGCACCTCGGCCGGCGCCATCGCGTTGATCACGAACTGCGCCGGGTTGTCCGACCACAGCACGATGTCCACGCGCTCGCCGTTGAGTTCGTTGCTCACCGCCTGCACGCGCGAACCGCGCATGCCGATGCAGGCGCCGATCGGATCGGTGCGGTTGTCGTAGGCGATGACGGCGATCTTGGCGCGGTCGCCCGGATCACGCGCGCAGGCCTTGATCTCGACCAGGCCCTGGCCGACTTCCGGCACTTCGAGCTTGAACAGTTCCATCATGAACTCGGGCGCGGCGCGGCTGATGAACAGCTGCGGGCCACGGGGTTCGCTGCGCACGTCGAACAGGTAGCCGCGGATGCGGTCGCCGGCGCGCACGATGTCGCGCGGGATGGCCTTGTCCTTGGGGATGAACGCTTCGGCGTTGCCGCCCAGGTCGACGTAGACGTTGCCGCGCTCCACGCGCTTGACCACGCCGGTGACCAGTTCACCGATGCGGTCCTTCCACGCGTCCACCACCTGCTGGCGCTCGGCTTCGCGCACGCGCTGCACGATCACCTGCTTGGCGGCCTGCGCGGCGATGCGGCCGAAGTCGACGTTCTCGATCTGCTCTTCGATGTAGTCGCCGACCTCGACGCCTTCGACTTCGTCGACCGCGTCCATCAGGCGGATCTGGCGATCCGGCGATTCCATCACCACGTCGTCGGCCACCACTTCCCAGCGGCGGAACGTCTCGTAGCTGCCATCCTTCGCGTCGATCGACACGCGGGTCAGCACGTCCTGGTCGAGGTAGCGCTTCTTCGCCGCCGTGGCCAGCGCGGCCTCGATCGCTTCCAGGATCACCGACTCGGGAACGCCCTTCTCGTTGGCGACGGCGTCCACGACCAACAACAGTTCTTTGCTCATCTATGTAAGACCTCTGAAAACCGGCTTGATCCTGTCATCACTCCCGGACGCTGCGCCCGGTCCCTCGTGCCGCGCCGCAAAACGCCCGGCACGGCGGAAAATCAGTCGCGCCGCGGCCTGGCCGCGCGCCGTCCCGGCGCCTTGCGCCCCGGCTTGCCCGGGCGGGCGTCGCCGCCGGGCAGGTCGCGCGCCGGTGCGTAGCCCAGCGCCGCCCAGTCCGGTACCAGGCGCGCCTTGTCGATGTTGTCGGCCGACACTTCGAACGGTTGGCCGTCGATGTCGAACACGATCGTTCCGCCATCGACCGAGACGATGGTGCCGGTCAGCCGGCGGCGGCCGTCCTGCGGCAGCTTCAGGCCGACCTTGGCGCGTTCTCCGGTGAAGCGCGCGAACTGCGCGGCATCGAACAGCGGCCGGTCCACGCCCGGCGAGGAGACTTCCAGCGTGTAGTTGCCGGAGATCGGATCCTCGACGTCGAGCTGCGCGGACACCTCGCGGCTGACCGCTTCGCAATCCTCGATCGTGACGACCCGGTCGTCGGACTCCGCCTGCGGCACGTCGATGTACAGGCGCACCAGCGAGCCGCCCGGCGCGGGCAGGTACTCGATGCCAAGCAGTTGCAGCCCCAACG
Source organism: uncultured Luteimonas sp. (assembly GCF_947492465.1). NCBI lineage: Bacteria > Pseudomonadati > Pseudomonadota > Gammaproteobacteria > Lysobacterales > Lysobacteraceae > Luteimonas > uncultured Luteimonas sp. Next base: position 350,089 of record NZ_CANLNF010000004.1, on the reverse strand, counting down.
ATTCCACCGTGGGCGCAAGCAGCGTGCTGATCTGTGTCGCCTTGTCCGTCACGTCGCGTCGTTCAACCTTGTCCAGATCGCCAGAAAGCCGATCGCCAGAAACAGCAAAGGGCCCGATGGGCCCCTTGTCCTGAATGTCCGGCCAGAGCCGGATTTCGGTATCGAGGCAAGCAGTGACCTCGATGAAGCCCGGTTTCCAGGCGCCATCGCGAGGCTTCAGCGCCTGCGATGACCCGGTGAAACCAGTAGCGCGCGCGCTCCATCCTGACCTGCAGAGCCGTTCAGGGTGCCGCTGCGCCGCGCAAGCCCGGAATCATAGCGGCTGGCCGCGGGCAAGTCCACCTTTGCGCCGGTCGCTGCGGCGGGTGCCGCCACGCGAACCAGGTCCGCTCGCAGGGCGTTGCGGGCCGGATCACCACGCTTCGCCGCTCGCGCCTGAGCCGCACCGGCTCTGCGGCGAGACCCGACGCCCAGCCCCCTGCCGGCGATACCCTGCCCGCACCGGCCCTGCGGCTGCGCACTCAGCCGTAGGGCGTGAAACCGACCGGGATCGGGCCGACGTGCTGGTCCGCGGCGAGGATTTCGACGAAGTTGGCCGGATCCGAGGCATTGCCACCCACGAGGATCGGGTCCGTGCCTTCGAGGATGAACGTGGGGCGGGTGCCGGAGGCCGGGTTGCCACCGCCGGCCCAGCCAGCGGCCGTCGACAGCTTCACCCACGCCGCACGCGTCGTGGCGTCGACCGCCATCTGCACGACGATGCGCTGGCCCGACGCGCCGGAAAGCGACCCGACCTCCATCTTCGTGTCGCGCGGCAGGCCGTAGTTGGCGTAGGCCACGACCGTCCACGCGGACACCGCCTGCGTGGACGCGCCTGCGGCGCCGTAGGAACGACCGGGGTGCGCGGCGTCGCCGAGCTTGCCCACGGCGTCGCCCCACAGCGAGACGCCGGCTGCGTGCCGGCCTCCGTGGAAGACGACTGCTTCGACGTACGTCCGGCCGCTCAAGGGCTTGCGCAGGAAGCCCGTCGCCACCACGTCGGCGCCGTTGCTGCCGAGGCGCGTTCCGCTTCGCGTCAGCGTTGCGTTGGCGTTGGTGTGGTGGAAGGCCAGTCTTCCGTCTGGGATTCCTGTCGCCGCCGTCGCGGCGGCGGCGGACCAGTGCGGCGTTGCAGTCGTGAAGCGGGTCGCCGCGGCCGTCGGCCCGGGGACATCGCCCGCCTCTACGCTGGATCCGAAGCCGCCCCACAGGATGCCGACGGCAAGGAGGACGTGTCGCAGATTGATCAAGGTCGGCTCGCGGAGATCGGCACGGCGCGCATGATGCCATCGACGCAGGCCGCTTCCGCACGATTGCGTCGCGCCAATGGCGCGTGCACGCATCGCGAGCGGCCGCCACCCGCAGATCGATGCGCACGCGACAGGAAATACGCATGCCATCGCCATCGCCATCGCCAGAAACGAAAAAGGCGGCCCCGTTTCCAGGGCCGCCTCTTCGTCATCCACGCCGGAGCAATGCGCGGATATGTTTGGTAGCGGGGGCAGGATTTGAACCTGCGACCTTCGGGTTATGAGCCCGACGAGCTGCCAGACTGCTCCACCCCGCAGCAGAAGCGGAATTATGACGATGGCGGATGCTTTTGGCAAGCCCGGCGCATCGTTTACTTCAGGATGCTCAGGCGAACGCCTGCTGGCACCACTCCATCACCGGGCTCCAGAACAGGCCCAGAGCCAGCAGCGCGAGCGCGTTGAGCGAGAACACCGCCTGCAGCGCACCGCCCCGGACCGTGACCGGTTCGCCCGAGGGCTGGTCGAAGTACATCACCTTGATCACGCGCAGGTAGTAGAACGCGCCGATCACCGCGAACACGATGCCGACGATCGCCAGCCACAGCAGGTCGGCCTCCAGCGCCGCGCGCAGCACCGCGACCTTGGCCCAGAAGCCCAGCAGCACCGGCACGCCGGCCAGCGAAGCCATGATCAGCAGCACCAGGCCGGCCATCCAGGGATTGCGCGCATTGAGGCCGCGGAAGTCCTCGATGCGATCGGCTTCGAAACCCTGGCGCGAAAGCATCACGATCGCGCCGAATCCGGCCGCCGACATGATGGTGTAGCTGATCGCGTAGAACAGCGCCGCCGCATAACCCTCGGCGCCACCGGCCGCGAGGCCCATGAACATGAAGCCCACGTGCGAGATCGTGGAATACGCCAGCATGCGCTTGAGGTTGGTCTGCGCGATCGCGAACAGGTTGCCGACGCCCAGGGACAGCGCGGCCAGCACCGCCAGCAGCAGCTGGGTCTGTTCGTAGTGCGGCCCGAGCGCGATGTCGAGCATGCGCCAGCTCATGCCGAACGCCGCGATCTTCGGCGCCGAGCCGATGAACAACGTGATCGGCGTGGGCGCACCGTGGTAGGTGTCGGGCAGCCACATGTGGAAGGGCGCGGCGCCGAACTTGAACGCGATGCCGACGACCACGAACACCGTGCCGGTGAGCAGCAGGGTGCGGTCCGTGCCGGACACGCCGCCGGCCGCGTCGCGGATGGCGGCAAGGTCGAGCGTGCCGGTGGCGCCGTACACCAGGGTCATGCCGTACAGCAGCAGGCCCGAGGCCAGCGAGCCGAGCACGAAGTACTTCATCGCCGCTTCGGAGGCCATCGGGCTGTCGCGATCCGTGGCGACCAGCGCGTAGGAGCAAAGCGCGAGCAGTTCCAGGCCGACATAGACCATGGTCATGCTGCCGGCCGAAACCAGCAGCATCATGCCGGCGACCGCGAACAGCACCAGCACCGCCACCTCGCCCTTGTACAGCCCGCGCTCGCGCAGGAACGGCCAGATGTAGGCCATCGCCAGCGCGCTGACCAGCAGCAGCACCAGCTTCATCAGGTCCGCGCCCTCGTCGCGCACGAACATCCCCGACAGCGTGCTGCCCTGCCCGCCCACGTCGAGCCAGACCATGGCCGCGGCGGTCAGCAGGGTCGCGATCGCGAGCGCGTGGGTGAGTACGCGGCGGCGGTCGTCCAGGAACAGGTCGAGCATCAGCAGCGCGAACGCGCCGAAGACCACGACCAGCTCGGGCGCCATCGGCGCCAGCTCGGCGAAGGAACGTACGGGAGGGGGCGTCATCGCGGTCGTCATCACTTCATGCATTCCTCGGTGGCCACGCAGGCCACCCTGTCTCCACCCTCGAAGCGGCGGGCCGGGTCCCGGTTCACAGCTTGCTCGCCGCGATGTGGGTCGCCAGCTGCGCGATCGCCGGGTCCATCAGGTCGATCAGCGGCTTGGGCCACACGCCGATCAGCACCGTGCCGACCGCGAAGGTGCCCAGCACGAGCCATTCGCGCCCGTTGATGTCCTTGAGCTGGGCCACGTGCGCGTTGCCGATCTCGCCGAACATCACCCGCTTGACCAGCCACAGCGAGTAGCCCGCGCCGATGATCAGGGTCAGCGCTGCGGTGAAGGCGATCATCGGATGGTGCTGGAAGCTGGCCAGGACCACCATGAACTCGCCGACGAAGCCTGAGGTCCCCGGCAGGCCGGAGTTGGCCATCGCGAACAGCACCATGAAGAAGGTGAACCAGGGCATCACGTTGGCCACGCCGCCGTAGTCCCGGATCATGCGGGTGTGCATGCGGTCGTACAGCACGCCGACGCAGGAGAACATCGCGCCGGAGATGAAGCCGTGCGAGATCATCTGCACCATCGCGCCCTGCAGGCCCAGGCGCGCCGCGTCCTCGCCGCCGCTGACGTCGCGCATCAGCGAGAAGGCGATGAACGTACCCAGGGTCACGAAGCCCATGTGCGCCACGGAGGAATAGGCGATGAGCTTCTTCATGTCCTCCTGGACCAGTGCCACCAGGCCCACGTAGACCACCGCGATCAGCGACAGCGCGATCACCAGCCAGGCCCATTCGTGGCCGGCGTCGGGCGTGATCGGCAGGCTGAAGCGCAGGAAGCCGTAGCCGCCGATCTTCAGCATGATCGCCGCCAGGATCACCGAGCCGCCGGTCGGCGCCTCGACGTGGGCGTCGGGCAGCCAGGTATGGACCGGGAACATCGGCACCTTCACCGCGAACGCGGCGAGGAAGGCGAAGAACAGCCACATCTGCTCGGTCGAGGTCAGGCGCAGTGCGTACAGGTCCGGCAGCTGCCAGCTGCCCGCCTTCAGGTACAGGTAGATCAGGCCGACCAGCATGAAGATCGAGCCTAGGAACGTGTACAGGAAGAACTTGATCGACGCATACACGCGCCGCGGCCCGCCCCAGACGCCGATGATGATGAACATCGGGATCAGCATGGCTTCGAAGAACACGTAGAACAGCAGCGCGTCCACCGCCGAGAACACGCCGATCATCAGGCCTTCGAGGATCAGCAGCGCGCCGTAGTACTGGCTCACGCGCCGGTCGATCGAGGTCCACGCGCCCACCAGCACCAGCGCGGTGGTCAGCGCGGTGAGGATGATCAGGGCGATCGAGATGCCATCCGCACCCAGGTGGTACTGGATGTCGTAGGCCGGGATCCACTCGCGCCGCTCGAGGAACTGCAGGCTGGTGGCGGAGTAGTCGAAGCCGGTGAACAGCGGCAGGCTGAGCACGAACACGAGCACGGCGATCGCCAGCGACAGCCAGCGTGCGCCGGCGGCGCGCTTGTCGCCGAGCGCGAGCACGGCGGCGCCACCGAAGATCGGCAGCCAGATCAGGAGACTGAGGAGGGGCCAGTTCTGCACGGGGTCAGGTCCAATAGCGGATCAGTACGGCCAGGAGCACGATCAGGCCGAGGATCATCGCGAACGCGTAGTGGTAGAGGTATCCGGTCTGCATGCGGCGGACGAGGCCCGCGGCCAGGTCGACGACGCGGGCGGCGCCGTTGACCAGCACGCCGTCGATCAGCTTGCTGTCGACGTCGCGCGAGCCGCGGCCCAGCAGCACGCTGCCGCCGGCGAAGCCCTTGATCCAGAGATCGTCCATGCCGTACTTGTTCTCGAGGACGCGGATCGGCACGCGCAGCGCATGCGCCACCTTCGGCGCCAGGCCGGGCCGCCACACGTACATCAGCGTCGCCAGCAGGAAGCCGGCCAGGCTCAGCCAGAAGGCGGGCGCGACCATGCCGTGCAGGGCGAACGCGACGGGGCCGTGCCACAGGTGTTCCTTGATCTGCGCCATCACGTCGTGCGCAGCGAACACCTCGATGGCGCCGGCGAAGAACGGAGTCGTCTCCTCGTGGCCACTCCAGTCGGTGCCGAACAGCATCGGACCGGCCGTGAAGAAGCCGACCAGGATCGAGGGGATCGCCAGCAGCACCAGCGGCAGGGTCACCACCCACGGGGACTCGTGCGGCTCGTGCACACCGTGGTGGGCGTCGTCGGCGTGCTCGCCGTGCGCGTCCAGGTGCGAAGGCTCGTGTCGGGTTTCCTGGCCGAGCGGTCCGTGCTGCGCCTCGGGATGCGACTGCGGCACTTCGCGGAAACGCTCCGCGCCGAAATAGGTGAGGTAGAGCAGGCGGAAACTGTAGAACGAGGTCACGAATGCGCCCAGCAGCACCGCCCAGTAGCCGTAGGTGCCGACCCAGCCGCGATCGGCGCCGAGCTTCGCCGCCTCGATGATGATGTCCTTGGAATAGAAGCCGCTGAAGAACGGCGTGGCCACCAGCGCCAGCGTGCCGATGACGGTAGTCCAGAAGGTGATCGGCATGTACTTGCGCAGGCCGCCCATCCTGCGCATGTCCTGCTCGTGGTGCATGCCGATGATCACGCTGCCCGCGGCCAGGAACAGCAGCGCCTTGAAGAAGGCGTGGGTCATCAGGTGGTACACCGCCGCCGAGTACGCCGACACGCCCAGCGCCACGGTCATGTAGCCCAGCTGCGACAGGGTCGAATAGGCGACCACGCGCTTGATGTCGTTCTGGACCATGCCGATCAGGCCGGTGAAGAACGCCGTCGTGGCGCCGATGAACAGCACGAAATCGAGCGCGGTGACGCTCATCTCGAAGATCGGCGACATGCGCGCGACCATGAAGATGCCCGCGGTGACCATGGTCGCGGCGTGGATCAGCGCCGAGATCGGGGTCGGGCCTTCCATCGAGTCGGGCAGCCACACGTGCAGCGGCACCTGCGCCGACTTGCCCATGGCGCCGATGAACAGGCAGATGCAGATCATGGTCGCGACCGACCACTCGGTGCTGCCCAGTACCTGGATGGTGGCGCCGTCGAGCACCTCGCCCGCGCGACCGAACACGGTGGCGTAGTCGAGGCTGCCGAAGTACCACATCACCGCGGCGATGCCGAGCAGGAAGCCGAAGTCGCCCACGCGGTTGACCAGGAACGCCTTGAGGTTGGCGAACACCGCGGTCGGCCGCTTGAACCAGAAGCCGATCAGCAGGTACGACACCAGGCCCACCGCTTCCCAGCCGAAGAACAGCTGCAGGAAGTTGTTGCTCATCACCAGCATGAGCATCGAGAAGGTGAACAGCGAGATGTAGCTGAAGAAGCGCTGGTAGCCCGGGTCGTCGGCCATGTAGCCGATGGTGTACACGTGCACCAGCAGCGACACGAAGGTCACCACCACCATCATCATCGCGGTGAGGTTGTCGACCAGGAAGCCGACGTGGGCCGAGTAGTTGCCCACTTCGAAGAAGGTGTAGACGTTCTGGTAGTACGGCGCCGCACCCTGCCCCACCAGTTGCCACAGCACGTAGCCCGACAGCGCGCAGCTGACCGCGACGCCGAGGATCGTGACCGTGTGCGCGCCTGCGCGGCCGACCTGGCGGCCGAAGAAGCCGGCCACGATCGCGCCCAGCAGCGGTGCCAGCACGATGATCAGCAGGTGGGTTGTCGAAATCGCCATGTCTTGTCCATTACCGGAGTCGTATCGTCTTCACTTCCCCGGGCGTCCGTCGATGCACGCGCCGGTGCCAACCGCGTACCTCATATCCCGAATTGTCACCACAGCCTTCCATTGCAGTCCTGCATGGGCTCCGGAGAGACCCGGCCCGGCCATCCATGGCCGGGCGTTCGCCGCAGCGCGGACCAGTGGTCCGCATACCTTGCGCTCGAGTTGTCATTGCGGCCATCCATGGCGGTACGGCGTGGGCTCCGGGGAGATCCGGCCCGGCCATCCATGGCCGGGCGTTCGCCGCAGCGCGGACCAGTGGTCCGCAAGCGCTGCGGCTCACCCCTTCAGCGTGTCGATCTCGGCGACGTTGATGGTGCGGCGGTTGCGGAACAGCGTGACCAGGATCGCCAGGCCGATCGCGGCCTCCGCGGCGGCCACGGTCAGGATGAAGAACACGAAGATCTGCCCGGCCTCATCGCCGAAGTGGCGCGAGAAGGCGATGAAGTTGACGTTGACCGCGAGCAGCATCAGCTCGATCGACATCAGCAGGATGATCACGTTCTTCCGGTTGAGGAAGATGCCCGCCACGCTGATGCAGAACAACGCCGCGCCCAGCGCGAGATAGTGGCCCAGCGCCAGCCCTTGTCCGAAGAACTCCATTACTTCGCCTCCCCTTCCGCGCCCGCGGCATCGGCCGGTGGCGCTTCGACGACCGGCCGCTCGGCCGCCATGCTCACCATGCGCACGCGATCGGCGGCGCGGGTGCGCGTCTGCTCGCCCGGGTTCTGGTGCTTGGCGCCCGGGCGGCGGCGCAGGGTAAGGGTCACGGCAGCCACGACCGCCACCGTCAGGATCAGCGCAGCCACTTCGAAGGGCAGCAGGAAGTCGGTGAACAGGCGCCGTGCGATCCAGCTGACGTTATTGGCGCCCACTGCATCGACCTGGTCCACGCCGAACGGCGCCAGCCGCGACTTTATGCCGATCAGGGTGAGGATCTCGACCAGCATCACCACCGCCACCAGCAGGCCGACCGGCAGGTAGCGCACGTAACCCTCGCGCAGCGGCACCACGTCGATGTCCAGCATCATCACCACGAACAGGAACAGCACCATCACCGCGCCCACGTACACCAGGATCAGGGCCACGCCGAGGAACTCGGCGCCGGCGAGGATCCAGGTGCAGGCCACGGTGAAGAAGGTCAGCACCAGGAACAGCGCGGCGTGCACCGGGTTGCGGACGCTGATCACCGCACCGGCCGAGGCGACGGCCACGGCAGCGAAGGCGAGGAAGGCGAGCAGTGCGAAATCCATGGTCGGTCGCTTATCGGAAGGCGGCGTCGGCGGCGCGGCGCTCGGCGATCTCGGCTTCGAGCCGGTCGCCGATGGCCAGCAGCTGCGGCTTGGTGACGATGTTCTCGCCACGGTTCTCGAAGTGGTACTCGTGCAGGTGGGTCTCGACGATCGAGTCGACCGGGCAGGACTCCTCGCAGAAACCGCAGTAGATGCACTTGAACAGGTCGATGTCGTAGCGCGTGGTGCGGCGCGTGCCGTCCTCGCGCGGCTCCGAATCGATGGTGATCGCCAGCGCCGGACACACCGCCTCGCACAGCTTGCAGGCGATGCAGCGCTCCTCGCCGTTCGGGTACCGGCGCAGCGCATGCAGGCCGCGGAAGCGCGGCGACTGCGGCGTCTTTTCCATCGGGTACATCAGCGTGTACTTGGGACGGAACAGGTACTTGAGCGTCAGCGCCATGCCGCCGAGCAACTCGAGCAGCAGCAGGCTCCGGAACCATGAAACGAACTTGCCCATCAGACGCCCGCCTCGAACACGCCGAAATACGCCATCAACGCCACCACCACGATCCAGCCGATGCTCAGCGGGATGAAGACCTTCCAGCCCAGCCGCATGATCTGGTCGTAGCGGTAGCGCGGGAACGAGGCGCGGAACCAGATGAAGCAGCTGGCGAAGAAGAACACCTTGGCGAACAGCCACCACCAGCCGTCGCCCAGGATCACGGCCAGCACCGGCACGTCGGGGATCCAGGCAGCGGGGATCGGCGAGAGCCAGCCGCCCAGGAAGAAGATCGGGGTCAGGAAGCTGACCAGGATCATGTTGGCGTACTCGGCCAGGAAGAACAGCGCGAACGCCGAGCCCGAGTACTCGACCATGTGCCCGGCCACGATTTCCGACTCGCCTTCCACCACGTCGAACGGTGCGCGGTTGGTCTCCGCCACGCCGGACACGAAGTAGATGACGAACAGCGGCAGCATCGGCAGCCAGAACCACTCCAGCAGGCCCGCGTTGCCCGCCTGCGCCATCACGATCTGCGACAGGTTCAGGCTGCCGGCGCCGACCATCACGCCGACCAGGGCGAAGCCCATCGCGATCTCGTAGCTCACCACCTGCGCGGCCGAGCGCATCGCGCCCAGGAACGCGTACTTCGAGTTGGAGGCCCAGCCGGCCAGGATCACGCCGTACACGCCAAGCGAGGTCATCGCCAGCAGGTACAGCAGGCCCGCGTTGGCGTTGGACAGCACCAGTTGCGCGTCGAACGGCACCACCGCCCAGGCCGCGAAGGCCGGCGCCAGCGTGATCAGGGGTGCCAGCACGTACAGCGCCTTGTGCGCGCTGCTGGGCTGGATGACCTCCTTGAACAGCAGCTTGAACACGTCGGCGAAGGCCTGCAGCACGCCCCAGCCCACGTACATCGGGCCATGCCGCGCGTGCATCCAGCCGATCAGCTTGCGTTCCCAGACGACGTAGAAGGCGACCGTGACGATCACCGGCACGGCGATCGCCAGCACCTTGAGCACGATCCAGACGATCACGCCGATCGCGCCCAGCGACATCAGCCAGTCGTACAGCGGTGCGGTCCAGCCCGACAGCAGGGTGGCCGTGTTGGCGGCGGTCGTGGTGGTCGCGCTCATGCCGCCTCCACCGTGACGTTGCCGGCGCCGAGGGCTGCGGTCGCGCCGTAACCCGACTCCACCCACGCGCAGCCGCGTGCCACCAGGTTGCTGAGATTGACCGGCAGGGCCGCGGTGCCTGCGGCGTTGCGGACCTTCACCATCGCGCCCTGGCCAAGGCCGATGGCGCCGGCGTCGTCCGGATGCAGGTTCAGGCGCGGGCCGACGGTGAGCGGATGCGCCTGCAGCGCCTGCGCGCGGCGGGTCAGTCCGTCGACGCGGTAGATCCCCTGCGAAACCGCCAGCTCGAAGCCCTCGGACGTCGCCGCCACGGTGGCCGCGCCGCGAGCCGCGTTGGGCGCCGAGGCCTGCATTCCGGCGCGCAGGCCGGCCAGGTCGGTGAACTCGAAGCCCGGCAGCGCCAGCATGCCGCCAAGCGCGCGCAGCACCGTCCAGCCCTTGCGCGCCTGGCCTGGCAGCTTGCCGGCGGCGACGGCGCGCTGGTCGATGCCGTCCAGGTTGGTCAGGGTGGCGTCGTTCTCGAACAGCGTGGCGATGGGCAGGATCACGTCGGCGATGCGGCGCGTCGACTCGCAGGCGAAATGGCTGAAGGCCACCACCTGCGCGCCGCCCAGCGCCTTCATCGCCGCGGCCTGGTCGGCAAAGTCCAGGCCCGGCTCGAGGCCGTAGACCACGTAGGCCGCGCGCGGCTCGACCAGCATGGCGCCGGCGTCGCGCGCCGACGGCAGCACGCCGTGGCGCGCCAGTCCCAGCGCGTTGGCGCCCTGCGGAATCCGGCACAGCGCGCCACCGGCCACCTGCGCGAAGCTGCGGGCGGCGGCGCGGATGGCGGCCGCATGCGGGCCATTCTCGGCCACCGCGCCCACGATCACGGCGATGCTGCCGGCATCGCGTACCGCGTCGGCCAGCCCGGCCGAACCCAGCGCTTCGGCGAGCCTGGACGGCGCGACGATGGTCTTGCTGGCGATGTCGAAGGCGAATTCGAAATCGACCGGGTTGACCACGTGCACCTTCGCGCCGCGGCGCCAGGCCTTGCGCACGCGCTGGTGCAGCAGCGGCACTTCATGGCGCAGGTTGGAGCCGACGATGACGATGGCGTCGGCCTGGTCGATATCGGCCACTGCCATCGAAAACGGTTCGGCAACCGCGCCGTCGGACAGGTCGTGCTGGGCGATGCGATGGTCGATGTTGCCCGTGCCCAGGCCTTCGGCCAGGCGCGCCAGCAGGCTGCCCTCCTCGTTCGAGGTGGCCGGGTGCACCAGCACGCCCAGGTTGTCGGCGCCGTTCTCGCGCAGGATCTGCGCGGCCTTGGCCAGCGCCTCGTCCCACGTCGCCTCGCGCCAGTCGCCCGCGTCGCCGTTGCTGGCGATGCGGATCATCGGCTGCGCCGCGCGATCGTCGGCGTACAGGCCCTGGTGGGAGTAGCGGTCGCGGTCGGACAGCCAGCACTCGTTGACCGCATCGTTGTCGCGCGGGACCGCACGCATCACGTCGCCGCGGCGCATGTGCAGGAACAGGTTGCTGCCCAGGGCGTCGTGGAAGCCCAGCGATTCGCGCGCGATCAGCTCCCACGGCCGTGCGCGGAAGCGGAACACCTTGTTGGTCAGCGCGCCCACCGGGCACACGTCGATCACGTTGCCCGACAGCTCGGTGGTCAGCGGCTTGCCGTCGTAGGTGCCGATCTGCAGGTTCTCGCCGCGCTGCATGCCGCCCAGCTCGTAGGTGCCGGCGATCTCCGCGGTGACGCGGATGCAGCGGGTGCACTGGATGCAGCGGGTCATGTCGCTGGCGACCAGCGGTCCGAGATCCTCGTCGGCGACCACGCGCTTGCGCTCGACGAAGCGGCTGACCGAACGGCCGTAGCCCAGCGAGAGGTCCTGCAGTTCGCACTCGCCGCCCTGGTCGCAGATCGGGCAGTCGAGCGGATGGTTGATCAGCAGGAACTCCATCACGTTGCGCTGCGCGCCCAGCGCCTTCTCGTTGCGGGTGAAGACCTTGAGGCCGTCCATCACCGGCGTGGCGCAGGCCGGCGAGGGCTTCGGCGCCGAGCGTCCGCCGACCTCGGTATCGACCAGGCACATGCGGCAGTTGGCCGCGATCGACAGCTTGTCGTGGTAGCAGAAGCGCGGGATCGCGATGCCGGCCTTGTCGGCGGCCTGGATGATCATCGAGCCCTTGGGCGCGGCCAACTCCACGCCGTCGATGAAGACGGTGACGTGGTCGGGCGGCAGGTTCGGGTTGACGGGCTGGGCGCTCACGCGGCCACCTTCCCGGACTCGACCAGCGTGCCGGCGAGTTCGTCGTCGACGTGGAATCGCTTGTTCACGATGGCGTATTCGAATTCATGCCAGTAGTGGCGCAGGAAGCCCTGCACCGGCCAGGCCGCGGCCTCGCCGAAGGCGCAGATGGTGTGGCCCTCGATCTGCCCGGCCGCGGTGCGCAGCATGTGCAGGTCGTCGAGCGTGGCTTCCATGTTGGCGATGCGGGTGAGCATGCGGTACATCCAGCCGGTGCCTTCGCGGCAGGGCGTGCACTGGCCGCAGCTTTCCTTGAAATAGAAGCGCGCGATGCGCTGGCAGGCGCGCACCATGCAGGTGGTGTGGTCCATGACGATGACCGCGCCCGAACCCAGGCCGGAACCGGCCTTCTGGATCGCGTCGTAGTCCATGGTCAGGCCCAGCATCGTCTCGCCCGGGAGCACCGGCATCGACGAACCGCCGGGGATCACGCCCTTGATGCGGTGGCCGTTGCGCATGCCGCCGGCCAGTTCCAGCAGCTCGCTGAACGGCGTGCCGAGGCGGATCTCGTAGTTGCCGGGACGGGCGACATGGCCCGACACCGAGAAGATCTTGCAGCCGCCGTTGTTGGGCTTGCCCAGTCCCATGAACCATTCGGCACCGTTGCGCACGATCGCCGGCACCGAGGCGTAGGTCTCGGTGTTGTTGATCGTGGTCGGCTTGCCGTACAGGCCGAAGTTGGCCGGGAACGGCGGCTTGTAGCGCGGCTGCCCCTTCTTGCCTTCCAGCGACTCCATCAGCGCGGTTTCCTCGCCGCAGATGTAGGCGCCCGCGCCGAGCGCGTTGTAGATCTCGATGTCGATGCCCGAGCCGAGGATGTCCTTGCCCAGCCAGCCATTGGCGTAGGCCTCGCGGGTGGCTTCCTCGAGGTGTTCGAACGGCTCGTGGTGGAACTCGCCGCGCAGGTAGTTGTAACCCACGCCCGAACCGGTGGCGTAGCAGGCGATCGCCATGCCCTCGATCACCGCATGCGGGTTGTAGCGCAGGATGTCGCGGTCCTTGCAGGTGCCCGGCTCGGATTCGTCGGAGTTGCAGAGGATGTACTTCTGCATCTCGCCCTTGGGCATGAAGCTCCACTTGAGCCCGGTCGGGAAACCCGCGCCGCCACGGCCGCGCAGGCCGGACTGCTTGACCATCTCGATCACGTCGGCCGGCGGGATCTTCTCGGTCAGGATCCTGCGCAGCGCCTGGTAGCCGCCGGTCTTGAGGTAGTTCTCGTACGACCACGGCTTGTCGAAATGCAGCGTGGTGTAGACGGCCTGGTGCTCCTTCGGCGCGGGGCCGACGGGGCCGTAGCCTTCGGAATAGTGCGAATGACCCGCCATCACTTCAGCCCGTCCAGGAGCTCGTCCACCTTCTCGGCGGTGAGCTTCTCGTGGTAATGCCCGTTGATCACGACCACCGGCGCGCCGCAGCAGGCGGCCACGCACTCTTCCTCGCGCTTGAGGTAGACGCGGCCGTCTGCGGTGGATTCGCCCAGCTTGCAGCCGAGCTTCTTCTCGGCGTGCTCGACCAGCTGTTCGGCGCCGTTGAGCCAGCAGCTGATGTTGGTGCAGAAGGCGACGTTGTTGCGGCCGACCTTCTGCGTCTCGAACATCGTGTAGAAGGTCGCGACCTCGTAGGCCCACACCGGCGGCAGGTCCAGGTACTTGGCCACCGCGGCGATCAGCTCGTCGGTCAGGAAGCCCTGGTTCTGCTCCTGCGCGGCATGCAGGCCCGGCAGCACGGCCGAGCGCTTGCGGTCCGGCGGGAACTTGGTCAGCCAGTGGTCGATGTGCGCGCGGGTCGCGTCGCTGAGCGCGACCATCGGGTCGACGTTGCGCGCGTTCTCGAAATTGCCTGTCGCTTTCATCGCCTGCCTTACCTGTCGATTTCGCCGAACACGATGTCGTAGGTGCCGATCATCGCCACCACGTCCGACAGCATGTGCCCCTTCACGATCTCGTCCATCGACGACAGGTGCGCGAAGCCCGGCGCGCGCAGGTGCACGCGGAACGGCTTGTTGGCGCCGTCGCTGACCAGGTAGCAGCCGAACTCGCCCTTGGGCGCCTCGACCGCGGCGTAGGTCTCGCCGGCCGGCACGCTGTAGCCCTCGGAGAACAGCTTGAAGTGGTGGATCAGCGCTTCCATGTCGTCCTTCATCTCCTCGCGGGAGGGAGGCGCGACCTTGTAGTTGTCGATCATCACCGGGCCCGGATTGGCCCGCAGCCACTTCACGCACTGTTCGACGATGCGGGTGGACTGGCGCATCTCGGCCACGCGCACCAGGTAGCGGTCGTAGCAGTCGCCGTTGACGCCGACCGGGATGTCGAAATCGACTTCCGCGTACTTCGCGTAGGGTTGCTTCTTGCGCAGGTCCCAGGCCACGCCCGAGCCACGCAGCATCGGACCGGTCATGCCCCACGCCAGCGCCTGCTCCGGCGGGATCACGCCGATGCCGACGGTGCGCTGCTTCCAGATGCGGTTGTCGGTGAGCAGCGTCTCGTACTCGTCGACGCGGGTCGGGAAGTCCTTCGCGAAGGCCTCCAGATAGTCCAGCATCGAGCCTTCGCGCCACTCGTTGAAGCGCTTGAGCTTGCCGCCCTTGCGCCACGGCGATTCGCGGTACTTCGGCATGCGGTCGGGCAGGTCGCGGTAGACGCCGCCGGGACGGTAGTAGGTCGCGTGCATGCGCGCGCCCGACACCGCCTCGTACACGTCCATCAGTTCCTCGCGCTCGCGGAACGAGTACAGGAACACCGCCATCGCGCCGAGATCGAGCGCGTTGGAGCCGATCCACATCAGGTGGTTCAGGATCCGGGTGATCTCGTCGAACATCGTGCGGATGTACTGCGCGCGCACCGGCGCCTCGATCCCCATCAGGGTTTCGATCGCGCGCACGTAGGCGTGCTCGTTGCACATCATCGACACGTAGTCCAGGCGATCCATGTAGCCGATCGACTGGTTGAACGGCTTGGACTCGGCCAGCTTCTCGGTGCCGCGATGCAGCAGCCCGACGTGCGGGTCGGCACGCTGCACCACCTCGCCGTCCATCTCCAGGATCAGGCGCAGCACGCCGTGCGCGGCCGGATGCTGCGGGCCGAAGTTCAGCGTGTAGTTGCGGATCTCCTGCCTGGACTCGGCCGGATTGCTGGCGAAGCCCTCGCTGGCCTGGCGCAGCGGCGTGTGCGGAATGGCGCTCACTTCGACACCTCCGCCCTGCCCGCCCGCTCGCGGCGCGCGCGCTGCTCGTCGACGGCGGTCTGGTAGCGCGCGTCGTCGCGGATCACGCGCGGCACGTTCACCCGCGGCTCCACCGAGGTCACCGGTTCGTACACCACGCGCTTCTTCTCCGCGTCGTAGCGCACTTCGACGTTGCCGATCAGCGGGAAGTCCTTGCGGAACGGATGGCCGACGAAACCGTAGTCGGTCAGGATCCGGCGCAGGTCCGGATGGCCGCTGAAGACGATGCCGAACAGGTCGAACGCCTCGCGCTCGAACCAGTTGGCCACCGGCCACAGCCCGGTCAGCGAGGACACCACCGGCAACTCGTCGCTGGGCCCATGACAGGTCACGCGCACGCGCCGGTTGTGCTGCACCGACAGCAGTTGCGCCACGGCGGCGAAACGCCGCTGCGGCATCGGGATCGCGCCGACGCCGTCGGGCGTGTCGAGCTGCTGCGAGGGCGTTTCGCCGAAGCGGAAACGTCCCGGGCCCCGTCCTTCCACGCCGCGGCTGAAGCCTTCCGAAGAAGCCTCGGTGTCCCACTCGTCGCTGCCGTAACCCAGGTAGTCGACGCCGCACAGGTCGACCAGCGATTCGAATCCGAACTCGTCGCGCAGCGCGGTGCATGTCTCCAGCCAGTCGCCTGCGGTCGACAGCCCGACCTCGCCACGCGGCATCGCCACGGTGACCTCGGCATCGGGGAA
Source organism: uncultured Luteimonas sp. (assembly GCF_947492465.1). Taxonomy (NCBI): domain Bacteria; kingdom Pseudomonadati; phylum Pseudomonadota; class Gammaproteobacteria; order Lysobacterales; family Lysobacteraceae; genus Luteimonas; species uncultured Luteimonas sp. The sequence continues at coordinate 334,130 of NZ_CANLNF010000004.1, read as the reverse complement.
GCGCGCGCGCAGGCGATCCGCGAATGCCGTCGCGGTTTCCCGGGACACCCGATCAACCATGACGCATCCCCGTCTTGTCGTCGCCGAAGTTGGTGGCGCGGCGGATCTTCTTCTGCAGCTGCAGGATGCCGTAGATCAGCGCCTCGGCCGTCGGCGGGCAGCCGGGCACGTACACGTCCACCGGCACCACGCGGTCGCAGCCGCGCACCACCGCGTAGGAATAGTGGTAGTAGCCGCCGCCGTTGGCGCAGCTGCCCATCGAGATCACCCACTTGGGGTTGGGCATCTGGTCGTAGACCTTGCGCAGCGCCGGGGCCATCTTGTTGACCAGGGTGCCGGCCACGATCATCACGTCGGACTGGCGCGGCGACGGGCGGAACACCACGCCGTAGCGGTCCAGGTCCAGGCGCGCGGCGCCGGCATGCATCATCTCTACCGCGCAGCAGGCCAGGCCGAACGTCATCGGCCACATCGAACCGGTGCGCGCCCAGTTGAGCAGCACGTCGGAACTGGTGGTGACGAAGCCGCGCTCGAGCAGCGGATTGTTGTCCGCCGATCCACCGAGCAGCGTTTCCGGGCGCAGGATGTCGTCGACGCGCCCGTCGGGCAGCGGGTTGCTGGCCGAATCCGCCAGGCCGCGGATCGCCTGGATCACTCCCATTCGAGCGCTCCCTTCTTCCACACGTAGATGAATCCGAGCAGCAGCATGCCCACGAAGATGCCCATCTCGATCAGGCCCAGCGGCCCGAGCTCGCGGAACACCGTCGCCCAGGGCACGATGAAGATGATTTCCAGGTCGAAGATGATGAACTGGATCGCGATGAGGTAGTAACGCACGTCGAACTGCATGCGCGAGTCCTCGAACGCGTTGAAGCCGCACTCGTAGGGCGAGAGCTTTTCCGGCGTGGGACGCTTCGGGCCCAACAGGTTGCCGATGATCAGCAGAGACACGCCGATACCGGTGGCAACGATCAGGAACAGCAGGGTCGGCAGGTATTCGGCCAGCACTCGGTTGTTCTCTCGGCTACTTGCCGCCAATGTAGCGGCCGTCGCTCGGCGCGCCTTGACGCGCGCGCGACATCGGTAAATATGGTGCCCAAGGGGGGACTCGAACCCCCACGACCTAAGCCGCTACCACCTCAAGGTAGTGCGTCTACCAATTCCGCCACCTGGGCAAATCTGTCGCCGCGCAGACCACTTCTGGCAACGCGGCAATTGTAAGCGTTATTGCTCGTCTTGAGCAGCCGGTGCGGTCTCCTGCCCGGCCTCCTCCTGCTGCTGCGCAGGAGCAGCCGGCACGACGGCCGGCTCGGCGGCGGACTGCTGCGGCGCAGCGGGCACCGCGCTCGCGGCCGGTGGCGCGCCCGGCACGGTCGCCGGCGACGCCGGCGCGGCCGGCACCTGCGACATCACGCCCAGGTCGGCGCCGGCCTGCGGCGCGGTGGCCTGGCGCGTCGCGTACCAGGCCATGAACAGGGTGATGGCGAAGAAACTGATCGCCAGCCACTTCGTGGCCTTGGTCAGGAAGCTGGCCGAGCCGCGCGCGCCGAACACGGTGGCCGAGGCGCCACCGCCGAAGCCGGAACCGGCCGATGCGCCGGCGCCGCGCTGCATGAGGATCAGCGCGATCATCGCGATCGCGATCAGGACGAACAGGATGTTGAGGATCAACAGCAGCATTGCGGCGTACTCGGAATGTCTTGTGAGCAGCGGTCAGCGGGCCGCGGCGCGGGCGATGGCGAGGAAGTCCGCCGCCACCAGCGATGCGCCGCCGATCAGGCCACCGTCGATGTCCGCCTGGGCGAACAGCTCGGCGGCGTTGGCCGGCTTCACACTGCCGCCGTACAGGATCGGCAGCGAATCGGCGATTCTAGCATCCCGCGCGGCGACGTGGCCACGGATCAGGGCATGGACCTCCTGCGCCTGGGCGGGGCTGGCGGTCTGCCCCGTGCCGATCGCCCAGACCGGCTCGTAGGCCACCACCGCGCCGAGGAAGCGCTCCACGCCGGCCAGCTCCAGCACCGGCTCGAGCTGGGCGGCGATCACCTCGGCGGTGCGGCCGGCCTCGCGGTCTGCCAGGGTCTCGCCCAGGCACAGGATCGGCACCAGCCCGGCATTGGACGCGGCGAGGAACTTCTTCGCCACCAGGTCGCTGTTCTCGAAGTGCCGGCTGCGGCGCTCGGAGTGGCCGACCAGGCCGTAGCGCGCGCCCACGTCCAGCAGCATCCGCGCCGAGACTTCGCCGGTGTAGGCACCTTCCTCGTTGTGGCTGACGTCCTGCGCGCCGAAGGCGATCGGGTGGCCCTCGAAGTCCTCGATCAGGTCGCCCAGGTAGGGCAGCGGCGGCAGCACCACCACGTCCACGCCTGCCACGGGCAGCGCCGCGGCGAGGTCGCCGACCAGGGTGGTCGCGAAGTCGCGGGTGCCATGCAGCTTCCAGTTTCCGGCAACGATCCTGCGGCGCATCGCGCGACCCCCGTGGTGTGAAGGGCGCACAGGATAGCCGATGCCGGACCGCCCCTCCGCGCCCGGACCGGGATGCACCGCCGAGCCGGCCGTCGGGCGGTCAACGGGAGACGGGGACGCGCGCCGGACTTGGGCGTCTGGCCGAAGACGCTCCGCAACAGGCCGGTCGCCGTGCTTTGATCCGCGCCACCGCCCGCGTGACTTCGGCGCCGGTGTTGCACCCGCCGCGTCGCGGGTGTGGAACGCACTGGATTCACTGCACGACCTGGAGAGAGTTGCGCCCGAATCGCGCCCCAACATGGCCGCGCCGTAGGAAAACCCTGATTTCCGTGTAGGACACGCGACAGGCTGTCCGCAGCCGCGCGATCCGGGCGTTGGATGGATCGGACATGCAGGACGAAGATCGAGGCTGGCGCGCGTGAAGGGGCCGCGCGGCATGCACGGAAAGCGCAGCGACAAGCCGACGCAGCTTTCCTATCGACAACGACATCGGGTTCGTTCCGCCACGACGGCGGAGCGCAGGACCCGTGCTGCCGGTCCCGCCCCGTCGAATTCCCGCCGGGGCGACCCTGAGCAAAGGCATCAGAAGATGAAATCCAGCTTCAACACCCGCACCCTCCGCGCGACCACGCTCCAGCGCGCCGCCATCGCCCTCGCCACCGCCTCGCTCGCCGCCGGTGCCGCACACGCCTCGGAGAAGGTGGTGCGCACCCCGCAGGGCGACGTGACGGTGCTCACCGCCGACGCCGATGCGCAACGCAAGGTTCCCGACCTTCCCGCCGCGCATCCCTTCGCCACCGAGAAGCAGCGCGCCGCCGTGGCGCCGCTGCCCTGGCCGGCCATCGAAGGCGTACGGCCCAAGGGCGACGAGGCGCCGCTGCCGGTCCCGCGCCGGCCTTTCCTCGACACCACGACCCAGGGCGGCAGCGCCCTGCCCTTCGCCGAGTACCAGGCCCGGCAGCAGTTCGGCGACGCCTGGCGCAGGATCGAGGCGCTGGAGGGCCGCGACGTCGAGCAGCCCGCCAGGCAGGCGGCCGACAAGGACGGCGCGCACCATCCCTACGTGCGCTACCCGGGCAACTACTACACCTTCCAGTGGACCGCCGCGCCGTGGAACAAGATCGGCAAGCTCTACTTCACCACGCCCGGCGGCGGCAGTTCCTACTGCACGGCCAACGTGGCCAGCGGCAACTCGGTGATCGTCACCGCCGCGCACTGCGTCTATAGCCGCGGCCAGGGGTTCAACCGCAACTTCGTGTTCGTGCCGGCCGACCGCTACGGCGTGGCCCCGTACGGACGCTATGGCTGGCAGTCGGCGACGGTGCTCAACAGCTGGATCAACGACGGCGGCCGCCGCTGGGACGTGGCGGCGATCCGGCTGGCCGGCGAGGCCAGCACCGGCCAGCCGGTGACCAACTACGTCGGCTGGCTCGGGCGCAGCTGGGACTGGGGCTACGAGCAGCAGACCTCCTCGCACGGCTATGCCAGCAACCTCAGTACCCAGCACACGCACATCTGCGCGGGGCGCAGCTACGGCTCCAGCTGGGAAGGCAGCGACGTGCTGGTGCAGGGCTGCGACATGACCTACGGCAGCAGCGGCGGCGGCTGGCTGCGCAACTACACGCCCAACTCGCACGGCGGCAACCACGTCAACGGCGTGGTCAGCGGTCCGCATATCGGCGATTTCGGCAACAGCTATGTCGGTCCGCGATTCAGCAGCGCGAACATCGTGCCGCTGTGCAACGTGGCCGGGTGCTGAGAGCGGACCGGACAGCCGGACCGGTCAAGGCCCGCGCTTCCTGAGGGCAGCGGCCACGGCGCCCGGGTCATGCAGACCCGGGCGTCGGCGCAGCCGCACACGGACGAGGCCCGGCCTGCCCCGCCTGCCGGAGGCGGGCGACGGCGGGCCTTACTTGAGCTTGATCTCGCGCAAACGCTGCTCGAGGAAGCCATGTGCGGTGATCGGCTCGGGATAGCGACTGGGATTGTCGGGCGTGATGCACGACGGCAGCACGTCGATCAGGAAATCCGGATTGGGGTGCAGGAAGAACGGCACCGAGTAGCGCGGCTGGCGCGCCGCCTCGCCCGGCGGATTGACCACGCGATGGATGGTCGAGGGATACACGTGGTTGGTCAGACGCTCGAGCATGTCGCCGATGTTGACCACGATGGTGTCGCCCTCGGACGTGAACGGCACCCACTCGCCCTTCTTCGACTGCACTTCCAGCCCGGCCGTCGACGCGCCGACCAGCAGGGTGATGAAGTTGATGTCGCCATGCGCGCCCGCGCGCACGTTGGGGATGTCGTCGGCGGTGATCGGCGGATAGTGGATCGGCCGCAGGATCGAATTGCCGAAGTTGGTCTTGTCGGCGAAGAAGTCCATCGGCAGGCCGATGTGCAGCGCCAGCGCGGACAGCACCCGCGAACCGAGCGCGTCGAGCGCGTGGTACAGCGCCAGGCCGTGCTCGCGGAACTCGGGCACCTCGTCGGGCCAGACGTTGGGCGGCATCACGTCGTGGTACTTCGAGTCGGCCGGCAGTTCGCGGCCGATGTGCCAGAACTCCTTGAGGTCGAAGTGCTTCGAGCCCTTGGCGGTCTCGATGCCGAATGGTGTGTAGCCGCGTGCGCCGCCCTGGCCGGCGATGTGGTACTGCTGCTTCACCTCGTCGGGCAGCGCGTAGAACCTGCGGAACGCCGCATAGGCGTTGTCGATCAGTTCCTGCGCGATGCCGTGGTGGCTGATGCCCGCGAACCCCCATTCGCGGTAGGCGGCACCGAGTTCGGCCACGAACGCGTCGCGGTCGCTGTCGAAGCGGCGGATGTCGAGGGTCGGGATACGGGCACTCATGCTGGGCTCCGGGAACGTCTGCGATCGGGCATCAGGCCAGCCCGGCGCGCGGGCGGCACTGATCCGGGTCAACTCATGCGCCGGCGGCGGCGCGGACGGCGTCGGCGAGGGATTCGAGGGTGGACTGCACCAGCGCCTCGTCGTCGGCCTCGACCGTCACCCGCACCACCGGCTCGGTGCCGGACGGGCGCAGGAACGCGCGCCCCCGCCCTTCCACCGCCGACTGTGCGACGGCCAGGGCGGCCTGCACGCTGCCGGCCTCGGCGGGCCGGGCGCCGTTGCCGTAACGCACGTTGATGGTCTTCTGCGGCAGCTTGCGCACGCCCGCCATGGCCTGTTGCAGGGTCAGGCCGCGGCGCTTGAGCACCTCCAGCACCTGCAGGGCGCTGATGATGCCGTCGCCGGTAGTGGCGCGGTCCAGGCACAGCAGGTGGCCGGACGCTTCGCCGCCGAGGATGCCGCCGTGCTCGAGCAGGGCCTGGTGGACGTAGCGATCGCCGACCTTGGTCCGCAGGAACTCGATGCCCTCGCGCTGCAGCGCCTGCTCCAGGCCGTAGTTGGTCATGATCGTGCCGACCACCGGCCCGCGCAGGCGGCCACTGGCCTGCCAGTCGGTCGCCAACAGGTACAGCAGGTTGTCGCCGTCGTGGACGGCGCCGTCGCTGTCGACGAACAGCAGGCGGTCGCCATCGCCGTCGAAGGCGATGCCGAGGTCGGCGCCGGCGGCGCGCACGCGCGCCGACAGCGTCTCCGGATGCATCGAACCCACGCCGTCGTTGATGTTGGTGCCGTCAGGATCGACGCCGATCGTATCGACCCGGGCATCGAGCTCGCGCAGCACCAGCGGCGCGATCTGGTAGGTCGCGCCATTGGCGCAGTCGACCACGACGTGCATCCCGGTCAGGTTGAACTGCCGCGACACCGAGCTCTTGCAGGCCTCCACGTACCGCCCCACCGCATCGCGGGTGCGCACCGCCTTGCCCAGGCGCTCCGACGCCACCGTCGAGAACGGCCGGTCCAGCGCGGCCTCGATGGCCAGCTCGGTGGCGTCGTCAAGCTTCTCGCCCTCGGCCGAGAAGAACTTGATGCCGTTGTCGTAGTGCGGATTGTGCGAGGCGGAGATCACGATGCCGCCGTCGGCACGCATCGAGCGGGTCATGTGCGCCACCGCGGGCGTCGGCATCGGCCCCATGAGCTGCACGTGCACGCCGGCCGCGACCAGCCCGGCCTCCAGCGCCGCCTCGAACATGTAGTTGGAGATGCGGGTGTCCTTGCCGATCACCACCAGCGGCTTGCGCCGGTCGCCGCGCGCCTCCGCCGCCTCCCGCAGCGCATGGCCGTAGGCGTTGCCCAGCCGCAGCACGAAGTCGGCCGAGATCGGACCCTCGCCCACGCGCCCGCGGATCCCGTCGGTGCCGAAATACTTCCTGCTCATGCCGCGGCATCCCGTGGTTCGGGCTGGCGCGTCATCATCGCCACCAGGGTGGCGATGCGGTCGCGCAGCTGGCGCCGGTCGCAGATCTGGTCGATCGCACCGTGCTCGACCAGGAATTCCGAACGCTGGAAGCCTTCGGGCAGGGTCTCGCGCACGGTCTGCTCGATCACGCGCGGGCCGGCAAAGCCGATCAACGCATCCGGCTCGGCCATGTTGACGTCGCCCAGCATCGCGAACGAGGCCGAGACGCCGCCGGTGGTCGGATGGGTCATCACCGAGATGTAGGGCAGCCCCGCCGCGCGCAGGCGGCCCAGCGCCGCCGAGGTCTTGGCCATCTGCATCAGCGAGAACAGGCTTTCCTGCATGCGCGCGCCGCCGCTGGCGGAGAAGCACACGAATCCCGACCCGATCTCCAGCGCGCGCTCGGCGCCGCGGGCGAAGCGCTCGCCGACCACCGAGCCCATCGAGCCGCCCATGTAGGCGAAGTCGAAGGCGGCCGCGACCATCGGCATCTGCTTGAGCCGCCCTTCCATGACGATCAGCGCATCGCGTTCGCCGGTGGACTTCTGCGCCGCCTTGATGCGGTCCGCATAGCGCTTCTGGTCGCGGAAGCGGAGCACGTCGGTCGGGCCGAGTTCGCCGGCGATCTCGCGCAGTTCGCCCGGATCGAGAAAGGCGCGCAGGCGGGCGCGGGCACGGATCGGACGGTGGAAGCTGCACTTCGGGCAGACCTCCAGGTTCTCCTCGAGTTCGGGGCCGTAGAGCACGGCGCTGCAGCGCTCGCACTTTTCCCACAGTCCCTCGGGCACGCTGCGCTTGCGCGCCGTGCCCGTCTCGGTGCGGATGCGCGGCGGCATCAGTTTCTTCAACCAGGACATGCTTGGCGTCGGATCCGTTGGCGGCTGCGGCCGCGAAGGCGCGCAGTTTAGCGCACGGGTCGGATCTCCCAGCGTCGGCCGGATCCCCCCAGAAACGGCGCAGATGGCGGCGCGAGCCTGCTGCACCGTCCGGCTGCCGGGCCGCCGGCCTGCCCCGGCCGCCCGCAACGGGCTCGCACGCCCCGGTTCAGTCCAGCGCGGCCCGCAGCGGGGCCAGGAACGCGGCCGCGCGGCGTGCCGCCTCGTCCGCATCCGCGGCCCCGGCCATCTCCGCGACCAGCGCGCTGCCCACCACCACGCCGTCGGCGTCGGCCGCCATGGCCGCCGCACCGGCAGCATCGCGGATGCCGAATCCGGCCACCACCGGCACCGGGCTGCCGGCGCGGATCCGGCGCAGGTGGGCCGCGGCCGCCTCCGGGTCGAGGCGCTCGGAGGCGCCGGTGACGCCGGCGAAGCTGACGTAGTACAGGTAGCCCTGCGCATTGCCCAGCAGCACCGCCAGGCGCGCGTCGGGCGTGGTCGGCGAGGCCAGCAGCACCAGGTCCACGCCGTGTGCGGCGAAGGCCTCGCGGAACTCCGGCGACTCCTCCGGCGGCAGGTCGACCAGCAGGACGCCATCGACGCCTGCGTCCGCCGTTTCGCCTGCGAACCGCGACGCCCCGCGGATCTCGACCGGGTTGAGGTAGCCCATCAGCACCACGGGCGTCTCGCCGTCCCGCTGGCGGAACTCGCGCACCGCTTCGAGGACCCAACCCAGGCCCGCACCGCGCGCCAACGCGCGCTCGGAGCTGCGCTGGATGGTCGGGCCGTCGGCCATGGGATCGGAGAACGGCACGCCGAGTTCGATCACGTCCGCGCCCGCCGCGACCAGCGCATGCATCACCGGCACCGTCGCATCGAGCGACGGATCCCCGGCGGTGACGAAGGGGATCAAGGCCTTGCGACCGCGCGCGGCGAGCTGGGCGAATCGGGACTGGATGCGGCTCATGCAGGAGGGTTCCGGTGGAAGGACAGGGCGAACGGACACGCGCTCAGACGCAACCCTCGGTCAGCCGCACCGCATCGGCGCGGCCCCAGAGGATCACCTCGACCAGGCCGTCTGGCAGCTCGACGCGCACCGCGCGATCGCGCGACGCGTTGTCCCAGGTCAGGTAGAGGCCGGGCGGCCAGGCGTACTTGTGCAACGCCGGTTCTACTCCCTCGTCCGGCAGCCGCGCGCCAGCCTCGCCCAGCGACATGCCGCGACGCAAACCGAACGGCCCGGGCGGGGAAAGGGCTTCGTCACCGCCCGTCAGACCGATCTCGAAGCGGGCGATGCGCCCCTCCAGCAGCATCATTCCGACGCCGGCCGGCAGGCTGCCGCCGGACACCTGGGTACAGTTCGCCGGATCCAGCCAGTCCGCGACCTGCCAGCCGCCTCCCGCAACGTCCGGCGCGAACGGCTGCCCCAGGCAGAATCCCGCCACGCAGTCCAAGGCCTGACCCGGCGCAGCGCCCGCCAGCGCGAGCAACAGGCCGGCCGCGGGCAGGCGCATGCGCATCAGACCTCGACCCCTTCGCGGGCGGCGATGGTGTGCACGTCCTTGTCGCCGCGACCGGACAGGTTGCACAGCACCAGCGCGTCCCGGGGCAGTTCGCGCGCCAGCTTCATCGCCTGGGCGATGGCGTGGCTGGATTCGAGCGCGGGCAGGATGCCTTCGGTGCGGGTGAGCTTGTGGAAGGCCGCCAGCGCCTCTTCGTCGGTGACGCCGACGTATTCGGCGCGGCCGGTGTCCTTGAGGAAGGCGTGCTCGGGGCCGACGCCGGGGTAGTCGAGGCCGGCGGACACCGAATGGGTCTCGGTGATCTGGCCGTCGTCGTCGCAGATCACGTAGGTGCGGTTGCCGTGCAGCACGCCCACGCGCCCGGCCGACAGCGAGGACGCATGGCGTCCGGTCTCGATGCCCTCGCCCGCGGCCTCGGCGCCGACGATGCGCACCGACGCGTCGTTGAGGAAGGCATGGAACAGGCCGATCGCGTTGCTGCCGCCGCCCACGCAGGCGGTGATGGCATCGGGCAGCCGGCCGTAGTCCTCCAGCATCTGCGCGCGCGCCTCGCGGCCGACCACGGCGTTGAAGTCGCGGACCATGCGCGGATACGGGTCGGGACCCGCAACCGTGCCGATGATGTAGAAGGTGTCGCGCACGTTGGTGACCCAGTCGCGCATGGCCTCGTTGAGCGCGTCCTTGAGCGTGGCCGATCCGCTGGTCACCGGCACCACCGTCGCGCCCAGCAGCTTCATGCGGTAGACGTTGATCTTCTGCCGCTCGATGTCGGTGGCGCCCATGTAGACCACGCATTCCAGGCCCAGGCGGGTGGCGACGGTCGCGCTGGCCACGCCGTGCTGGCCGGCGCCGGTCTCGGCGATGATCCGCTGCTTGCCCATGCGGCTGGCCAACAGCGCCTGGCCGATGGTGTTGTTGATCTTGTGCGCGCCGGTGTGATTGAGGTCCTCGCGCTTGAGCAGGATCTGTGCGCCGCCCACTTCGCGGCTCAGCCGCTCGGCGTGGTAGATCGGGCTGGGCCGGCCGACGTAGTGCTTGAGGTCCTTGTCGAAGGCGGCGACGAAGGCCGGATCCACCCGCGCGGCGTCGTAGGCGGCGGCCAGTTCCTCCAGCGGTCCCATCAGCGTCTCGGCGACGAAGCGCCCGCCGTGGCGGCCGAAATGGCCGGCGGCGTCGGGCCAGGCGTGGAAGTCCTGCGGCGGTGCGATGGCGCTCATCGGAAGGAACCGGTCTGCGATGGAATCTCACTCTAGCGCAGGCGGCGGCTCGGGAAAATCGATAATATCTGGCGCAATCCTTCAGGAAAACTCACATGACCCGCCGCGACCTGCCCTCCCTCAACGCCCTGCGCGCGTTCGAGGGCGCGGCGCGCCTGGGCAGCCTCGGCAAGGCGGCGGCCGAACTGCATGTCACCCACGGCGCGATCAGCCGCCAGGTGCGGCTGCTGGAGGACGAACTGGGGGTTGCGCTGTTCCGCCGCGAGGGCCGCGGCCTGCGCCTGACCGAGGCCGGCCTGCGCCTGGGCGAAGCCACGGGCGCTGCGTTCGCGCAGATCGAGGCCAGCGTGCGCGGGCTGCGGCGCGGCGTCGATCCGGACACCCGCGTCATCGGCTGTCCGGGCAGCCTGCTGGCGCGCTGGATGATCCCGCGGCTGGAGCAGTTGCGGCAGGACCTGCCCGGACTGCAGCTGCACCTGTCGCCGCACGAGGGCGAGTTCGCGTCCAGCCTGCCCGGACTGGACGCGGCCCTGCTCATCGGTGCGCCGCCGTGGCCGGCGCAATGGCGCGTGCACGTGCTGGCACCGGAGCGGATCGGCCCGGTGGTCGATCCGCGCCACCCGGCCGCCGCACGCCTGGCCGGACAGGCGCCGTCCGCGCTGCTGGGCGAGGACCTGCTGCATACCGTCTCGCGACCGCAGGCCTGGCCGCAATGGGCGCACCAGCAGCGACTGGACCCGGCCGCGCTGCGCCTGGGCACCGGCTTCGAACACCTGTACTACCTGCTGGAGGCGGCGGTCGCCGGACTGGGTGTGGCGATCGCGCCGCAGCCGCTGGTGGCGGGCGACCTGGCCAGTGGCCGGCTGGTCGCCCCGTGGGGGTTCATCGGGACCGGCGCGCACTGGTGCCTGTGCACGCTTTCCGACGCCGACCCCCGGCTCGCGCAACTGGCGGCCTGGCTGCGCGCGCAGCTCACGATGGTGGACTGAGGTACCGCCTGGCGGCGTACCCCGCGCGATCGGGCGATGGAGGCGCGGGCTGGATCCGGTGGCCGTGGCTGCCGCGCTCAGCCGCAGTCGGCGCGCCGCACTTCCTCGACGAAACGGCGCATGCGCGCGCCGTCCTTCGCCCCCGGCAGGCCGTCCTCGGCCTCGACGCCGCTGGCCACGTCCACGCCCCAGGGCCGGGTCGACACGACCGCAGCGTGCACGTTGTCGGGGGTCAGGCCGCCGGCCACGAAGTAGGGCTTGGTGATGCCCCTGGGCACCCGCGACCAGTCGAAGGCCTGGCCGCTGCCGCCGGCATGCCCGGGCGCGTGGCCGTCGAGCAGGAAGCCCGCCGCGCTGGGCCAGCGGGCGTGCAGCTGCAGCGCATCGGGCAGCGGGTCGGCGCCCATGGGCACCGCCTTGAGGTAGCGCAGGCCGAAGCTGCGGCAGAACGCCTCGTCCTCGTCGCCGTGGAACTGCAGCAGCGAGGGCCGGACGCGGGAAATCACCTCGCGCACCTCCTCGACCGGGTTGTCCATGAACAGCGCGACCGCATCGACCATCGGCGCCAGCGCCTCGCGCATCGCCGCCGCCTGGCCCGCATCGACCCGGCGCCGGCTGCGCGCGGCGAAGACGAAACCCACGGCATCCACGCCCAGTTCGCCGGCCAGGCGCACGTCGCCGGCGCGGGTCATGCCGCAGAACTTGATCCTGGTGCGGAACGGAGGCATCGACACGAACGTCATTCCATCGGGCGGTGCCGCATTGTGCGCGGTTACGCGCAAGCCGGACAGCAGGCATGCGACCGCCGCAGGCTCAGGCCAGCGTCACCTCGTCGGGCAGGCCATGGACGGCCGGATACAGCGGACCGAGGAACACCAGCCCGGTGGCCGGCGCGGTAGGGCCGGCGAGGCGGCGGTCGCGCCCGGCCAGCAGTTCGCCGATCCAGTCCTCGCCCCGCGCGCCGGCGCCGACCTCAAGCAGAGAACCGACGATGTTGCGCACCATGTGGTGCAGGAAGGCGTTGGCCTGGACGTCGATCGTGACCACGTCGCCTTCGCGCCCGACGGCGATGTGCTGCAGTTCGCGCCGCGCGTGGCTGGCCTCGCACTCGCTGGAGCGGAACGCGCCGAAATCGTGCTCGCCCAGGAGCGCCTGCGCGGCGCGGTGCATGGCGTCCGCCTGCAGCGGGCGCCAGTGCCAGGACAGCCATTGCCGCGCCAGCGCCGGGCGCACCTGGCGGTTGAGGATGCGGTAGCGGTAGCGCCTGGCCACCGCCGAGAAGCGGGCGCTGAAATCCTCCGCCACCGGCCGGCACCAGGTCACGCTGACCGCGGGCGGCAGGCGCGTGGTGGCGCCCAGCGTCCAGGCGCGCAGGTCGCGACCTGCCTCGCTGTCGAAATGCGCGACCTGGCAGCGTGCGTGCACGCCGGCATCGGTACGTCCGGCGCAGACCGTGTCGATCCTCGCGTCGGCGACCGAGGACAGCGCGGTTTCGAGCACACCCTGGACGGTCGCCTCGTCGCGCACGCCCGGCTGGGTCAGCCGCTGCCAGCCGCGGAAGTCGCCGCCGTCGTATTCGACCCCGATCGCGTACCGCACTCAGGCCAGTTCGCGCAGCAGTCGTTCGGCCTCGCCGCGGGCGTCGGCGTCGCCGGTCACGGCAACCTCCTGCAGCAGGCTGCGCGCGGTCTCGACGTCGCCCAGGTCGATGTAGGCGCGCGCCAGCTCGATGCGTTCCTGCCCCGCCGGCGCCGGGTTGAGCGATGCCACCGACGATGCGTCGCTGGCCGCGTGCCAGGTCGGCGAGCCGCCCGTGGCGGCGGCCGGTGCATTGCGCCAGGACACCGCTGCGTCCATCGGCAGCGGCGCCTCGGGCGTCGCGGCAGGCGGTTCGGTGACCGGAGCTTCGGCGACCGGTGCGTCCGCGACCGGCGCAGGCGGCAGCGGTGCGGCCCTGGGCGCCGGTGCCGGGCGCGCGGGTGCCGGCTGGCCGGGTGCGGATGCGAATCCGTAACCCTGCCTGCGCGCCGGTTCGGCCGACCGGCGCCGCGACGACAGCCACCAGGCCAGCAGCGCGGCGAGCAGCAGGCCCAGGCCGATCCACAGCCACGGCACGCCCCCGCCGGCCGCGACCTCGGCCTCCGCCGCAGGCTGTCCCGGCTGCGCACTCTGCGCCAGGCGCTGCTGGGCCGCGGCCAGTTCGCTGTCCTTCATCTGGATCAGCTGCTGCTGCTGTTGCTGCAGCTGCTCAAGCTCGGCCAGGCGCGCCTGCAGGTCCTGGATCTCGGCGTCGCGGGCGGCCAGCGTTTCACGCGTCTGGACCAGTTCCTGTTGCTGCAGCATGTCGCCCTCGCCTCCGGCAGCGGCGCCGGTCCGTGTTCCTGCCTCTTCCCCGCTGCCGCCACCAGGCGGCACGATCTCCAGCCGCGCATCGGTCATGCGCGTGGCGGGCTGGTCGCCCGCCGCGGACGCGGCGGGTGCGGACGCCTCCGCGGCTGCGCCGTTCCCGGCGACCGCACCGGGCTGCGGCACGGGCCGGCGCAGTTCGCGCCAGCGCGCCACGTGTTCGCGGACCACCGCATTGGCCTCGGCCACGCTGGCCTGCGACCACTGCTCCTGCGACGGCACGCGCAGCACGGCGCCCTGCCGGATCAGGTTGAGGTTGCCGCCGATGAAGGCATCCGGATTGGCGCGTAGCAGCGCCAGCATCACCTGGTTCAGGCTCTGGCCGCTGCCAGCCGAGAGTTCTGCGGCAATCCGGCCCAGGGTCTGGCCGCGCTGCACCGGCCCGTACTCGCCGGGTGTGCCGGCCGCCGCGGGTGCGCTGGGGGCCGGCGCCGGGGCCGGCGCAGGAACGTCCGCCTCGGCCGTCGGCGGCGCCTCTTCGGCCGGCGACGCTTCCGGAGCCGCGTCCTGTGCGGCTTCCGGCGGCGGGGTCCGCGCGATCAGGTTCGACGGCGCCGCTTCCGGCGCCTGGATCGGCGGCTGCGCCGGCGCGGCCACCGTCTGCGGCGTGTCGACCAGGGCCGAATATTCGCGCACCAGCCGACCCTGGCCCCAGTCGACCTCGACCAGGAAGGTCAGCAGCGGTTGCTGCACCGGGACGTCGCTGGTGATGCGGATGACCGGGCGGCCGCGCGGATCGAGCGCGATCGCGAACCGCAGGTCCGACACCAGACCGGCCGGCGGTTCCAGACCGATGCGGCGGAACGTCTCCGGCGATGCCAGGCGCGCCTGCAGGTTCTCCAGCTCCGACGGATCGGTGGAGATGATCGGGATCTCGGCCAGCAGCGGCTCGCCGGCCCGCGACTTCACCTCGATCTGGCCCAGGCCCAGCGCCAGCGCCGCGGGCACGTGCAGCAGCAACGCCAGCAGCAGGACGAGGCGGCACGCCAGCGTCTTCAAGAGAAGGTCCCCATGAGTCCCGATCAGGATCAGTCGAAATGACGGTCGCAAGTTATTGATTACCGTAGCGAGCGTCAAGCGGCAAGGCGGATCCTGAAGCGGAAGCCTGCTATGGCGCCCCGGCGTCCTGCTCCCAGAAGGCCAGGCGGAACTCCCTGACCGCGTCCGGCGCGCGCCAGGCATTGCCGACGAACAGGGCCGCGTGCTCGCTGCTGCGGCCAAGCGCCACATCGGGATCGCAGGCGAACGGCAGCGCGGCCGACTCGCCGTGCCTGGCCTCGGCGGCCGGAATCCAGTCGCGGAATGGCGGCTGCCGCTGGAGCAGGCCATCGCGCGCAGCGAGCCAGGCGTCCTCCGTCCGGAACGCCTGCGCGGCGCAGTCCACCTGCAGGCGGCGGATGGCGTAGGGTTGCGACGCACGCGGCGACTCCTGCACCTGCACCAGCTCGATCGCGCCCGGATGCGCCACAGCGGCCACGTCGAGACGGCGCGCCAGCCACACGATCCGGGACGGCGGATCGCCGGCGCCTCCCACCAGATACCAGCAGCTGACATCGTCCGCGCGGCAGGCCGGCTCCTGCGCCGTGACGCCTGCCGCCGCCAGCAGTCCGGCCGCCAATCCGGCCAGCCCCCATTTCCGTTGGACTCCAGACTGCATGTTCCCTTCTCCTGTCCGTGGATCCGCCACCTCAGTACAGCGCCCGGGATGGCGGCGAGAACGTGGTGACTTCGCCCTCGCGGATCTCGACCACTTCGCCGATGCGCACGCCGATGGACGTGTCGTAGCGGTCCACCCGGGTCACGGGCCTGGTGATGTAGTGACCCGTGCCCGGCCCCGCGATGTACTGCGACAGGTACTCGCCGGTGTGGTACGCCCGGTGCCCCCGGAACGGAACGGTGAAGTTCGCCAGCACCACGTAGCGCCCCGGCCGGAGGCCGTCGAAGGCGAAATTGCCGTCGGCATCGGTGCGGCAGCGGCCGGCGTACTTCCAGGCATCCCGGTGCAGGCGCACCTCGGCTTCGGGTGCTGCGACATCGGCATCGCCGTTGTTGCGGTCGTACCAGTCCTGCACATGCGCGGTCATCGGCAGCAGGAACACCCACTCGCCCTCGGCCAGCGCGAGCTCCCGCCCGCGGATCACGCGGCCGAGCAGCCCGCCTGCACCTCCCCGGTTGCTGACGCCCATCACTCCGCGCAGCGACCCGCCGCCGAGCGAGGTGGCCCGCTCCAGTTCGGCCTGGTCGTAATGGCCGGCCAACGGGATTCGTGCCGCTGCACTCCCCGTCCGCCGGTCCTGCGCCTGGGCCCCTGGGGCTGCGCCCAGTGCCGCCACCATCCACAGCGCGCAGGTCGCGAAGGCGATCGCGGCGCGCACCATCCCTGCGTGCATGTGCCACTCCCTGGCTGGACCGGGGCAGTCTGGCGTTTCCGACCGCCCCGGTCAACGCGACCTCAGCCCTCGGCCGCCACCAGTTCGGCCAGCTGCACCGCGTTGAGCGCGGCGCCCTTGCGGATGTTGTCCGAGACGATCCACAGGTTGAGGCCACGCGGATGCGAGAGGTCCTCGCGGATGCGGCCCACGTAGACGGCGTCGCGTCCCGAGGCATGCGTCACCGGCGTCGGATAGCCGCCTGGCACGCGGTCGTCGACCACTTCGATGCCGGGCGAGGCGGCCAGCAGTTCGCGCGCCGCTTCCGGGATGACCTTGTCGCGGGTCTCGATCGCCACCGCCTCGGAGTGCCCGTAGAACACCGGCACGCGCACTGCGGTGGGGTTCACCAGGATGGTGTCGTCGCCCAGGATCTTGCGCGTTTCCCAGACCAGCTTCATCTCTTCCTTGGTGAAACCGTTGTCCATGAACACGTCGATCTGCGGGATCAGGTTGAAGGCGATCTGCACGGGGAACTTGTCCGTGTCGATGTCGCGGAAGCCCAGCAGCTGCGCGGTCTGCTTGCCCAGTTCCTCCATCGCGCTGCGGCCGGCGCCCGACACCGACTGGTAGGTGGCGACGTTGATGCGCTCGATGCCGTAGCGGCGGTGCAGCGGCGCCAGCGCGACCAGCATCTGCATGGTCGAACAGTTGGGGTTGGCGATGATGCCGCGCGGGCGGTTGCGCACCTGCTCGGGATTGACCTCGCTCACCACCAGCGGGACGTCGTCGTCGTAGCGGAAGGCCGAGGAGTTGTCGATCACCACCGCGCCGGCCGCGGCGAACTTCGGCGCGAATTCCTTCGAGGTGTCGCCGCCGGCGGAGAACAGGGCGATGTCAATGCCGGCGGGGTCGAAGGTCGCGAGGTCCTGGACCACATGGTCCTCGCCGCGGAACTCGACCGTGCTGCCGGCCGAGCGCGCGGAGGCCAGCGGTACGAGCTTGCCGACCGGGAAATCGCGTTCGGCCAGGATCGACAGCATCACTTCGCCGACGGCGCCGGTGGCGCCGACGACGGCTACGTTGAAACGACGGGTGTTCGGGGTGTTCATGAGGGGTCCGGAAAAGGAAGCGCAAAGGGGAACGGGGTGCGGCGCGCAGCGCACGGTCGCTGTCTTCGGGGGAACCCGCGCGCGGAACGGCCGGGCGATGGCTCCCCTATCGTTTCGCGGGCGCTTTTCCGGCGATCGGCGTGGGCGGGTTGCCGGCCTGCGGCCCCCGTCCCAGCGCGGCGACCAGGTTGTCCACGGCCAGGGTGGCCATGGCGCGGCGGGTCGCCCGGCTGGCGCTGCCGGCGTGCGGCGTCAGCACCACGTTGCGCAGCGCCAGCAGCCTCGGGTTGACCGCCGGCTCGCCCTCGAACACGTCCAGCGCCGCCGATGCCAGATTGCCGGCAGCCAGCGCGTCGGCCAGCGCATCCTCGTCGACCAGGCCGCCGCGCGCGATGTTGGTCAGCGTCGCGGTGGGCTTCATCTTCGCGAGGGCGGGAGCGTCGATCACGTGGCGGGTCTGCGGGGAATACGGCAGGACCAGCACCAGGTGGTCCGACTCGCGCAGCAGTGTATCGAAGTCGACCCACGCGGCACGACTGTTGCGTTCGATACCGCCCGGCAGGCGGTTGCGGTTGTGGTAGACCACGCGCATGCCGAAGCCGTGTGCGCCGCGCCTGGCGATGGCCTGCCCGATCCGGCCCATGCCGAGGATCCCCAGCGTGCTGCCGTGCACGTCATGCCCCAGCAGGGTGTCGAAGGACCACTGCGTCCAGTGGCCTTCGCGCAGCCAGCGCTCGCCTTCGGTGATGCGCCGCGCCGCGGCCAGGAGCAGGGCGAAGCCCATGTCGGCAGTGGTCTCGGTGAGCACGTCGGGCGTGTTGGTGGCGACGATGCCGCGCGCCTGAAGCGCCGCGACGTCGAGGTTGTTGTAGCCGACGCCGACGTTGGCGATCGCGCGCAGCCGCGTCGCGCCGGCTACCTGCGCGGCGCCGACGCGTTCGTTGAGCGTCACCAGCGCGCCGTCGGCCTCGCGCAGCCTGGCCGCGATCGCGTCCGGCGACCATGCGGTCACCTCGCGCGCGGCGTCAACCTCGAAATGCGCGCCCAGCCTGTCGACGATGTCGTCTAACAGCGGCTGCGATACCCAGACCCGGGGCCGGGTGTCAGCCACCGGCGCCGGCGGGAATACGCGGCGACACCGCGCCGACGTCGCCGCACTGGGCGCGGTGGCGCAGGGCCTGGTCGATCAGCACCAGTGCCAGCATCGCCTCGCAGATCGGGGTGGCGCGGATGCCGACGCAGGGGTCGTGGCGGCCAGTGGTGACGATGTCGACCACGTTGCCGTCGATGTCCACGCCCTCGACCGGCAGGCGCAGGCTCGACGTCGGCTTGAACGCGACCGACGCGACCACCTGCTGGCCGGTGCTGATGCCGCCCAGCACCCCGCCGGCATGGTTGGAGAGGAAGCCGCCCGGCGTCATCACGTCGCGGTGCTGCGTGCCCTTCTGCGCCACGCTGGCGAAGCCGTCGCCGATCTCCACGCCCTTGACCGCGTTGATCGACATCATCGCCGCGGCGATGTCGCCATCGAGCTTGCCGTACACCGGCTCGCCCCAGCCCGGCGGCACGCCATCGGCCACGGCGACGACCTTCGCGCCGACCGAATCGCCCGACTTGCGCAGCGCATCCATGTAGGCCTCGAGTTCGGGCACCTGCTCCGCGCAGGGCCAGAAGAAGGGGTTTTGCTCCACCACGCTCCAGTCGTGCGCACGCGGGACGACCTCGCCGATCTGCGCCAGGTGGCCGCGCACGCCCACGCCGCGCTGCGCCAGCCACTTCTTCGCCACCACCGCCGCCGCCACGCGCATCGTGGTCTCGCGCGCCGACGATCGCCCACCGCCGCGCGGATCGCGGAGGCCGTACTTGTGCCAGTAGGCGTAGTCGGCATGGCCGGGGCGGAACTGGCGCTCGATGGCGCCGTAGTCCTTGCTGCGCTGGTCGGTGTTGCGCACCAGCAGCGCCAGCGGCGTGCCGGTGGTGACGCCCTGGTACACGCCGCTCAGGATCTCGACCTCGTCCGCCTCGCGCCGCGCCGAGGTATGGCGGGTCTTGCCGGTGGCGCGTCGCGACAGGTCGTGGGCGAAGTCGTCCGGCGCGATGGCGATGCCGGGCGGGCAGCCGTCGATCACGCATCCGATCGCCGGACCGTGCGACTCGCCGAAGGTGGTGACGCGGAACAGATGGCCGAAGGTGTTCAAGATGCGGAGGCCTCGCTAGCCCTGGGGTGGCGCGGATGCGGACCGGCGCGGTGCGTCGCCGACCGGCCGCAGTGTCTCACCCCGCACGCCGCGATCAAACCCGCAAGGCGCACTCGAGCCGCGGTTTCAGCCGCAACCTCCGCACCGGCGATGTGGTGTCGCGCGACGCCGCGTCGTCCGTACCGTGACGAACGATGGGTTCCATCGTCGCGACGACGATCCATGCCCGCGCCGTGGGATCGATAGCACCGACCTACCGCCGGCGCAGCGATGCTTCAGAACAGGCGGTCCGGTGCCGGCGCCGACGTCGGCGACACGCCCGCGGCGCGCTCCCGCGCATCGGCCAGCGCCCGGATCCGCGCATGATGGTTCACCAGATCGTGGCGTTCGACCACGAACACGCCCATCTGCCCGACCTTGAACTCCACCCACACCAGCGGCAGCTCCGGCAGCAGGGCCGAGAGCGCCCGTTCGGACTCGCCCACCTCGCACACCAGCAGGCCGTCGTCGGTCAGGTGCAGCGGCGCGTCGCGCAGGATGCGCAGCACGATGTCGAGGCCGTCGTCGCCGGCGCGCAGGCCCAGGTCGGGTTCGTACGAGTACTCCTTCGGCAGCGCGTCGGTCTCGTCGTTGGTCACGTACGGCGGGTTGGTCACGATCAGGTCGTAGTGCTCGCCCTGCAGGTCGGCGAACAGGTCGGACCTGACGAAGCGGGTGTTGGCCGACAGCAGGCGCGATTCGTTCTCGCGCGCCAGCGACAGCGCCTCGTCGCTGATGTCGGCACCGTCCACGTGCCAGTCCGGGTTGTAGTGCGCCATGGCGATGGCGATGCAGCCCGAGCCGGTGCACAGGTCCAGCGCGCGGCGCACCTCGCGCCCGCCCAGCCAGGGCTCGAAGCCGGACAGGATCAGTTCGGCGATCGGCGAGCGCGGCACCAGCGCGCGCGCATCGCTCTTGAAGCTCAGGCCCGCGAACCAGGCCTCGCCGGTCAGGTAGGCGGCCGGCACGCGCTCCTCGATGCGGCGCAGGAACAGCGCCAGCACGTCCTCCTTCTCGGCCAGCGTGACGCGTGCCTGGCCATAGGCCGGGCCCAGGTCGTGCGGCAGGTGCAGCGCGTGCAGGGTGAGCTGGGTGGCCTCGTCGATGGCGTTGTCGTAGCTGTGCCCGAAGGTCAGCCCGGCCGCGCTGAAACGGCTGGCGCCGTAGCGGATCAGGTCGATGATCGTATGCAGTTCGTCGGTCATGGCGGGCGTCCATCCCGGCACGACGCCGGTCGGCAAGTATAGCGGCCGCCGGGGTATCATGGCCCGCTGACCGCCTGGATTCCCGGATGTTCAACCGCACCGTCATCATCGTGCTGCTGGTCGCCCTGTTCGCCGGACTGGGGCTGCTGGCGTCGCGCAAGTTCTTCGCCGACCCGGCCGTGGCGCAACCTGCGCTGCAGGCGGTGAAGCTGTTCCCGCAGCCGCGCGAGCTGCCGGACTTCGCGCTGCAACAGTCCGACGGCACCCAGCTGATGCCCGGCGAGCTGCACGGCCACTGGACCATCGTGTTCATCGGCTTCACCTTCTGCCCCGACGTGTGCCCGACGACGCTGGCGCAGCTGGCGCAGGCGCAGCGGCAGTGGGAGGCGCTGCCCGAATCGACCCGGCCGCGGGTGCTGTTCGTCTCGGTCGATCCCGAGCGCGACTCGCCCGACCGCATCGGCGAGTACGCCCACGCCTTCCACCGCGACACCCTGGCCGCGACCGCCGACATCCCCTCGCTGGAGGCGTTCACCCGTTCGCTGTCGATGGTGTTCGCCAAGGTGCCGGCCGCCGATGGCGCGCCGGCCGACCAGTACTCGATCGACCACAGCGCCTCGATGGCCGTGCTCGATCCGCGCGGCCGGATGGCCGGCGTGATCACCGGCAGCGCGGTCGACGACCCGGCCGCGATCGCCGCCGACCTGCTGGCCCTGGCCGGGGACTCGCGCCCGTGAACCTGGTCACCGCCCTGACCTGGGTCCTGCCGCACCGGCTGCTGTCGTCGCTGGCGCGTTCGCTGGCCTATTCGGACAACCCGCGCACCCGGGCCTGGCTGATCGACACGGTGACGCGGCGCTTCGGCGTGGACCTGTCCGAAGCGCAGGAATCCGACCCGCGCGCCTATCCCACCTTCAACGCCTTCTTCACCCGCGCGCTCAGGCCCGGCGCGCGCCTGCCCGATCCCGACCCGCGGGCGCTGCTGATGCCGGCCGACGGCCGCGTGAGCCAGTGCGGGCGCATCGAACAGGGTCGGATCTTCCAGGCCAAGGGCCGTTCGTTCACCGCGGCCGAGCTGCTGGGCAGCGAGTCCGCGGCCGCGCCCTACGCCAACGGCCGCTACGCGACCGTGTACCTGTCGCCGAAGGACTACCACCGCGTGCACATGCCCTGGACCGGGCGCCTGCTTGAAACGGTGCACGTGCCGGGCCGGCTGTTCTCGGTGGGGCCGGACGCGGTGGCGTCGGTGCCGCGCCTGTTCGCGCGCAACGAGCGGCTGGTCTGCCATTTCGACACCGACTTCGGGCCGATGGCCGTGGTGATGGTCGGCGCGCTGCTGGTCTCGGGCGTGGAAACGGTCTGGAGCGGCGAGGAGATCCCCGCCTACGGCGACCGCATCACCTCGAAGAACTGGACCAGCGAGCAGATCGTGCTGGAGCGCTTCGAGGAAATGGCGCGCTTCAACTACGGCTCGACGGTCGTCGTGCTGCTGCCCGACGGCGTCGCCGAGCTGGACCCGGCGCTGCAGGCCGAAAGCGCGGTGCGCCTGGGCCAGGTGCTGGCTCGGCGCAGCGCCGCCTGACCAGCGTCCCCCGCTGCCGCCGCGCCTAGCGGCAGCCAGCGAGCTCCAGCGTCTGGCCGGCGCGCAGGACGTAGCGCGGCGGCTTGATGCCGTTGGCCGCCGCCAGCGACCGGGTGTCGCAGCTGTAGCGCCGGGCGATCGCCACCAGCGTTTCGCCCGCGGCCACGCGATGGGTCCGCGGCGCGGCGGGCGCCGGCGCCGGCGCAGGAGCCGGCGTGGCCGGCACGACGGCCACGGCCTGCTGGATCACCGTGCCGTCAGGCAGGGTCACCGTTTCGACATCGCCCACGCGCACGGTGGCGGTCGAGGGATCGCTGTTCACCAGCTGGCGGGCCAGGTCGGCGCGTGCGCCCCGCGTGCACCAGCGCTCGTACAGCCCGGCCATGCGCACGGTGCCGTTGAGCCTGGTCCCGGCCGGGATCCACGCCTCGGCCTCGTACTGCGGGTTGAGGTTGCGCAGCACGCGCATGTAGCCGTCGCGGGTATTGCCGTTGCCCAGGCAGATGGTCAGCTCGTAGATCGAGGCCGGCCGCTTGAGTTCGATCGTCGCAGGGCGCGTGTCCACGCGCGGGAACACCAGCCCGTACTCGCGCGGGTGCAGGTACAGCCACGCCGCGGCGATCACCATCGGCACGTAGTCGCGGGTTTCGGGCGGGAACTGGCCGAACACGTCCGGTTCCCAGAAGCTGCGCCCGGCGAACTCGCGATGCACGCGCCGCGCCCTGCCCTCGCCGCCGTTGTAGGCCGCCAGCCACAGCTCGATGTTGTCGCCGCCCAGCTCGGCGTAGCGCTCGCCCAGGTACACCGCGGCGGCATCGGCCGAGGCGCGCGGGTCGTAGCGCGTGTCGAAGCCGCGTCCGTCGGGACCCAGGCCCAGGCGGCTGCCGGTGGCCGGCATGAACTGCAACGGCCCGGCCGCGCCTGCGCGCGAACGCGAATGCACGCGGCCGTTGGATTCCTTGGCCAGGATGCCGAACAGCAGCGCCTCGGGCAGGCCGCGGCGCTTGAACGCCGGCGACATCAGGTGCTGCATGTACTGGAAGTTCTCGTGGCTGGTGATCAGCGCCACGCGCATGTCGGTCAGCCAGCGGCGGATGCCGGCCTGCACCGCCGGGTTCATCTTCACCAGTTCGAGGAAGCGGCGATCCTCCGCGGCCAGCAGCGAGGCCGCGGTGGCACTTTCGGGCACCTCCCCCGTCGGCAGGACCCCGTCCTCGCCCGGCGCATCGTCCACGCCCTCCCCGCCAAGGCCGGCCGCGGCGTCGGCCTGCGCCTTGAGCAGGCGCTTGTAGCTGGCCAGCAGGTTGCCGGTCTGGCAACCCTTGAGCTTGCCGCACTCGACGATCACGTCCTCCATGTCCTCGAGCGCGGCGTTGCTCTCGTCCAGCCCGGCCGGATCGCTGTTGCCGATCTTCACCAGCGCCTCGCGCCAGCGCGTCTCCGCGGCCGCCATGCGCTGGTTGAGCGCGTCGATCGCGGCCACGGTGCGCCTGGACTGCGCCTGCGCGAGGGAAGGAACGACGGCGAGCACGAGGGCGCTGGCCAGCAGCAGGCCGCGCAGCGCAGGCATGGACAGGAACGACATCGACCACCGGGGACCGCGGAAGGGGCCGGCAGGGTAGCCGCTGGCGCCAGGTGCCACAAGGAACGCCGGCCTGTTCCGCGCGATCCGCGCACGGCGCGCCGCTGCGGGTGCGCCCCCGGCGTGGGGGGCGCCGCGCAGGGCTAGAATCGCCACAATCGATCGGGGACACGGACACGCGCATGCAGCCCATTCTTGTCGGCAGGGCCATCACCACCGGCGACGGCGCCCAGGTTCACCTGCTGCCGCGCTACGGCAACCGCCACGGCCTGGTGGCCGGGGCCACCGGCACCGGCAAGACGGTCACCCTGATGACCCTGGCCGAAGGCTTCTCGCGCATCGGCGTGCCGGTGTTCATGGCCGACGTGAAGGGCGACGTGGCTGGCCTGGCCGTGCCCGGCACCCTGAACGAGAAGCTGCAGGCACGCGCCGCGCAGATCGGCGTGGAGGGATATGCGGCCGAGGGCAGCCCGGTCGTGTTCTGGGACCTGTACGGCAAGCTCGGCCACCCGGTGCGCACCACGGTCAGCGAGATGGGCCCGACCCTCCTCGGCCGCATCCTCGAACTCAACGACACCCAGTCGGGCGTGCTCGACATCGTGTTCAAGCTGGCCGACGACCGCGGCCTGCTGCTGCTCGACCTGGCCGACCTGCGCGCCCTGCTCAACCTCGTCGCCGAGGAGCGCAAGGCCGTGTCCACCGAGTACGGCCTGGTCAGTCCGCAATCGATCGGCGCCATCCAGCGCGCCCTGCTGCGGCTGGAGCAGGAAGGCGGCGACCACGTGTTCGGCGAACCGGCGCTGGAGCTGTCCGACCTGATGCGCACCACGCCAGATGGCCGCGGCGTGATCGGCATCCTCGCCGCCGACCAGTTGGTGCTCAAGCCGCGCCTGTATTCGAGTTTCCTGCTGTGGCTGCTGTCGGAACTGTTCGAGCACCTGCCCGAAGTCGGCGACCTCGACAAGCCAAGGCTCGTGTTTGTCTTCGACGAGGCGCACCTGCTGTTCGACGATGCGCCTGCCGCGCTGCGCCAGCGCATCGAACAGGTGGTGCGCATCATCCGCTCCAAGGGCGTGGGCGTGTACTTCTGCTCGCAGTTCCCCGACGACGTGCCCGACGAGATCCTCGGCCAGCTCGGCAACCGCGTGCAGCACGCGCTGCGCGCCTTCACCCCGCGCGACCAGAAGGCGGTGCGGACCGCGGCCGAGACCTTCGTCGCCAATCCGGCGCTGGACGTGGTGCAGGCCCTGTCGCGGCTGGGCACCGGCGAGGCGCTGGTGTCGACGCTGCAGGACAAGGGCATTCCCATGGCGGTCGAACACACCCTGGTCGCGCCGCCGCGCTGCCGCATGGGCGCGATCACCGAGTCCGAGCGGGCGCAGGTGCGCGCGAACAGCCCGGTCGGCGGCAAGTACGACAAGGCCGTGGACCGCGAGTCGGCGGCCGAGCTGCTGGCCGCGCGTGCGCAGGCGGCCACGGGGGCAGCGGCATCGCCGCCGGCGCGCGGCCGCGGCGAAGCGGAACAGGAAGGCGGATTCGGCAAGGCGGTCCGCGACGTGCTGTTCGGCACCGGCCGGCGCCAGGGCGTGCTCGAGGCCTCCGGCAAGCAGGCCGCGCGCACCATCACCAACCAGATCGTGCGCGGCATCCTGGGCGGCCTGCTGGGCGGCAGGAAGCGCTGAAGCGGGGCGCCGTCCTTCGATGAGGCCGTTCCGGACATCGCAAGCTGCAGCGACGGGACGCGCGGCCGGCCCGCCTGCAAGCGCGACGCCTGTCCTCGCCACCGTCCGGCCAGCGCGTCGTTGAGCCGGCCATGGCCCTCGCCCTGAACGCCGCATCCTGGACGCTGGAGGCGCTCGGTGAAGAGGCCGTGCTGCTGCGCCTGGGCGCGCGCATCGACCCGCAGCTCAATCGCGAGGTACACGCACTGGCGGCGCGCATCGACGCGATACGGCCGCCGTGGTTGCACGACATCGTGCCGGCCTATGCGGCGCTCGCGCTGTTCGTCGATCCGGCGCATGCGCAGGCGCGCGACCGCCTCGCGCTGGACCTGGTCGGCGACTGGCTGGCGCGGCTGGCCGAAGAGGCAGGCACCGCCGCGCGCGCGGACGTGACCGCCGTGGAGATCCCGGTCTGCTACGACCGCGCCTGCGCGCCCGACCTCGATGCCGTCGCCCGCCAAGCCGGCATCGCCGCGGACGAGGTGGTGGCCCGCCACAGCGCCGGCGACTACACCGTGGCCATGATCGGCTTCGCACCGGGCTTTCCTTACCTGCTGGGCCTGGACCCGGTCCTGGCCACGCCGCGCCATGCCACGCCGCGGGTGCGCGTCCCTGCCGGCAGCGTCGGCATCGGCGGCAGCCAGACCGGCATCTATCCCGGCGACAGTCCCGGCGGCTGGCAGCTGATCGGGCGCACGCCGCGGCGTCTGTTCGATCCGCATCGCGATCCGCCCAGCCTGCTGCGCCCCGGCCAGCCGGTGCGTTTCGTTGCCGTGACGCTGGCCGAGTACCGGCGGCTGGATCCGGGCGCGGTGGTGGCGCATGGCTAGCGACATCATCGATGTCGAGTCCGCCGGCCTGCTGACCACGGTGCAGGGCGCGCCACGGCATGGCCTGCGCCATCTCGGCGTGGCCAGCGGCGGCGCAGTCGATCCCTGGGCGCATGCGCTGGCCAACCTGCTGGTCGGCAACGAGGCCGGCAGCGCCACGCTGGAGATCAGCCTCGCCGGTCCCACACTGCACTTCGCGCGCGCGGCGCGCATCGCGATCTGCGGCGCCGGCATCGACGCGCGGGCAGGCGGCGTGGCCCTCCCCGGCAATCGTCCGGTGGACCTGCCGGCCGGCACCCGCCTCGTCCTGGGCGCCTGTCGCGACGGCGCGCGCAGCTATCTGGCGATCGCCGGGGGTTTGCAGGTCCCAGCGGTGCTCGGCAGCGCCAGCACGGACCTGCGCGGCGGTTTCGGCGGCGTCGACGGGCGCGCGCTGCGCGCCGGCGACCGGCTGGCGATCGCGGCGCATCCGGGTTCGCGCGCCCGCCGCCTGCAGGTGGCGCCCTGGTGGATCGACGCCAATCCCCTGCCCTACGTCCATCCGCCGGGCGAACCCTGCACGATCCGCCTACTGCCCGGCGCCGACGCCGTCGAAGGACTCGCCAACACCACCTGGCAGGTGGACGCGCGCAGCAACCGCCAGGGCCTGCGCCTGCAGGGGCCGCCGCTGGCCCTGGCGGACGGGCCGGAACGCATTTCCGAACCGGTCGCGCCCGGCACCGTGCAGCTGCCGCCGGACGGCTGCCCGATCGTGCTGCTGGCCGACGCCCAGACCCACGGCGGCTACCCGTGCGTCGGCCACGTGCCGCGCGCCGATTTTCCGCTGCTGGCGCAGATGCGGCCCGGTGCGCGGCTGCGCTTCCTGCCCTGCACGCCGGCCGAGGCCCGCCAGGCCAATGCCGAACAGCGCCAGCGCCTGCACCGCATCGCCCTGGCGATCGACGCGAGGATCCGCTCGCCATGAGCGCGCGCATCGACTTCAACTGCGACCTCGGCGAAGGCTGCGGCGACGACGCGGCCATCGTGCCCTGCATCAGTTCGGCCAGCATCGCCACCGGCGGCCACGCCGGCGACACGTCGAGCATGCGCGAGGCCATCGCGCTGTGCCTGCGCCACGGCGTGGCCATCGGCGCCCATCCCTCGTTCGTCGACCGCGAGCATTTCGGCCGGCGCGAACTGCCGCTGCCGGCGGACGGGGTGTACACCCTGGTCCGCGAGCAGGTCGGCCTGCTGTCGGCGCTGTGCGTGCAGGCCGGCGCCGGCCTCGCCCACGTCAAGCCGCATGGCGCGCTGTACAACCTGGCCGCGCGCGACGCGTCGGTCGCCGCGGCGGTCGCGCAGGCCGTGCGCGACAGCGGCGAAGGCCTGCACCTGTACGCCCTGGCCGGCTCGCAGCTGGCGCAGGCGGGCAGGCGGCTCGGCCTGCCGGTGGCCGAGGAAGTGTTCGCCGAGCGCGCCTACGCCGCCGACGGCAGCCTGGTCCCGCGCAGCCAGCCCGGCGCGGTGCTCGAACGGCTGGACGATGCGCTGGCGCAGGTGCGCACCATGCTGCGGACCGGCCACGTGCGCGCGATCGACGGCCAGGCCGTGCCGATCTGTGCCGACACGCTGTGCCTGCACGGCGACCGGCCCGACGCCGCGGCGTTCGCCGCCGCCCTGCGCGATGCGCTGCGCAGCGACGGCCTCGCCATCCTGCCGCCCGGCGCCCGGGGACCGGCCCGATGAGCTACTGGCCACTGCTCGGCATCGCCCTGGTCGTGGCCGGCTTCGCGCTGCGCCTCAACCCCGCCCTGATCGTGGTGGCCGCGGGCCTGGTCACCGGCCTGGTCTCCGGGCGCACGCCGCTGCAGGTGCTGGAGCTGCTGGGCGAGGCGTTCACCAAGCAGCGCTACCTGACGGTGTTCCTGCTGACCCTGCCGGTGATCGGCCTGCTCGAACGCCACGGCCTGAAGGAGCACGCGCAGGCCTGGATCCGGCGCCTGCGCGGGGCCACCGCCGGCCGCCTGCTGATCGCCTACCTCGGCGCGCGCCAGATCGCCTCGGCGCTGGGCTTGACCAGCCTGGGCGGACATCCGCAGACGGTGCGCCCGCTGCTGGCGCCGATGGCCGAGGCCGCCGCGGAAGCGCGCCACGGGCCGCTGCCGGAAGACAGCCGCGAGCGCCTGAAGGCGCTGTCGGCGGCGACCGACAACGTCGGCCTGTTCTTCGGCGAGGACATCTTCATCGCCTTCGGCGCCGTGCTGCTGATGCAGGGCTTCTATGCCGAACACGGCATCGTGCTGGAGCCGCTGCACATCGCGCTGTGGGGGATTCCGACCGCGTTGTGCGCCTTCCTCATCCACGGCTGGCGGCTGGCGCGGCTCGACCGGCGCCTGCAGCGCGAGGCCGCGGCCATCGGCGCACGCGGCGGCGCCGCGGCGCGCGGCCCGGGAGAGGCCAGATGATCGACCTGCAGTGGATCTACTGGCTGGTCGGCGGCTACCTGCTGTGGAGCGCGCTGCGCGCCGTGCGCGACCGCAGCAATCCGCGTCGCCTGGCCAACGGCCTGTTCTGGGGCCTGGTGGCGGCGACGATGCTGGCGGCAGATCGCATGCCCGCGGCGGTGGTCGGCGGCATCGTGGTCGCGCTCGCCTGCCTGGCCGGCTTCGGCGGGCTGGGCCGTGGGCGATGCGACGAAGGCACGCCGGCCGCGCGCGAGGCTTCGGCGCGGCGCCTGGGCAACCGGCTGTTCTTCCCGGCGCTGCTGATCCCGCTGGTGGCGGTGCTGGTCGCGGTCCCGCTGGCGGACCTGCAGGTCGGCGGCATGCGCGTGTTCGGCGCGCAGCTCACCACCCTGGTGGGCCTGGGCGTGGCCTGCGTGGTGGCGGTGGCCGCCGCGCTGCTGATGACGCGCAGCGCGCCGGCTGCGGCGATCGAGCAGTCGCGACGGCTGCTGGATGCGATCGGCTGGGCCGCGCTGCTGCCGCTGCTGCTGGCCACGCTGGGCAGCGTGTTCGCCGCCACCGGCGTGGGCGACGCGGTGGCCGGACTGATCCGCATGCTGATCCCGGTGGAGAACCGCTTCGTCGTGGTGCTGGCCTATGCGCTGGGCATGGCCGCCTTCACCATGGTCATGGGCAACGCCTTCGCCGCGTTCCCGGTGATGACCGCCGGGATCGGACTGCCGCTGCTGGTACAGATGCACGGCGCCGATGCCGCCTCGCTCGCGGCGATCGGCATGCTGTCGGGCTACTGCGGCACGCTGCTCACGCCGATGGCGGCCAACTTCAACCTCGTGCCGGCCGCCCTGCTGGAGCTGCGCGATCCCAATGCGGTGATCCGCCAGCAGGTCGCCACCGCGCTGCCGCTGCTGGCGTGCAATATCGCGCTGATGTACCTGATCGTATTCCGCTGATGATCCGCGCAGCCAACCCGCCCACCGTGCTGCTGACCGGCTTCGAGCCGTTCGACGGCGACGACACCAACCCCAGCCAGGCGGTGGTGCGTGCCCTGGACGGGTGGATGCTTGCCGGGCACCGCATCGTCGGACGCGAGTTGCCGGTGGTCTTCGGCCAGTCGCTGCAGGCGCTGCGGCGCGCGATCCGGCAGACCCGGCCGGCGCTGGTGGTCTGCCTGGGCCAGGCGGGCGGGCGCGCGGGCCTCTCGCTCGAACGCATCGCCATCAACGTCGACGACGCGCGCATTCCGGACAACGCCGGCGCGCAGCCGGTGGACACGCCGGTCGTGGGCGGCGGTCCCGCGGCCTATTTCACCGGCCTGCCGGTCAAGGCGATGCGGATGGCGCTGGACGCCGCCGGCATCCCGGCCTCGGTCTCGCAGACCGCCGGCACCTTCGTCTGCAACCACGTGTTCTACGGCCTGATGCATGCGCTGCGGCGGCGCAAGGGCGTGCGCGGCGGCTTCATCCACGTGCCCTGGTCGGAAGAACAGGCCGCACGGCATCCTGGCGAACCCGGGATGCCGGTGGCCACCATGGCCGAGGGCGTGCGCATCGCGCTGGAGGCCGCGCTGGCCCATCCGGTCGACCTGCCGGTTCCGGGCGGGGCCGAACACTAGTGCGAAGGCCCGGTCTCCGCCAGGTTCAGGCTGCTGCCCTATCCTTGGGGCCCCCGACACGACAGGAGTCCGTCATGCGAACGTCCACCTGCCTGCCGCCCGTCCTGCTGGCGCTGGCGCTCGCCGCCTGCACGCCGTCGCCAGCGCCTCCCGCCGCGCCAGCCGCCAGCGATGCCGACAAGGCCGCGGAGGCCGCCCCGGCCGATCCATTGCTGGCCGGCACCGACGCCAGCGCCGTGATCCGCCACGACGCCACCGACCCCGCCGGTTTCGACCGCAAGGCCTTCGCCGGCACGTTCGCCGGCATCCTGCCCTGCGCGGACTGCCCGGGCGTCGAAACCTCGCTCGAGGTCCGCGCCGACGGCAGCTACGCCCTGTCCGAGACCCGCCGTGGCGAAGACGCCGCCCGCAGCAGTGGCACCTGGACCATCGATGCCGACGGCACCCGCCTGCTGCTCGATCCCGACAGCAAGGAGGCCCCGGATCGCCGATTCGACCTCGTCTCCCGCGACGAGGTCCGCGCGCTGGATGCGGACGGCTCCCCGCTCGCGGGCGACGGCAACACCAGCCTGCGCCGCAACTGAGGGACAACTGCTTGGGTCGCTGGCGTCCGCCCGCCGAGAAGAGCACCGCCCTGGTCACCGCGCTGGGCCACGCGCGGCTGAAGGCCGAACTCGACACGCTGTGGCGGCTCAAGCGTCCCGAGGTGGTGCGCGCGCTGGCCGCAGCCGCGGCCGAGGGCGACCGTTCCGAGAACGCCGAGTACAGCTACCGCAAGAAGCAGTTGGGCGAGATCGACCGGCGCGTCCGCTACCTCAGCAAGCGCCTGGAAACACTGCGGGTGGTGGAGGGCGCGCCCTCCGATCCGCAGGCGGTGTTCTTCGGCGCGCACGTGGAGGTCGAGAACCTCGCCAGCGGCGAGACCACCCGCTACCGCATCGTCGGCCCCGACGAGACCGACGCCGGGCTCGGCTGGATCAGCATCGATTCCCCGCTCGCCCGCGCCATGCTGAAGAAGCGCGCGGACGACGAGTTCGAAGCGCAGTTGCCCGGCGGGCCGGTGCGTTTCGCCATCCTCGACGTGCGCTACGGCTGAAGCGAGGGCGGGCTCAGCCGCGCCCGGTGCCGTCCTTCCCGGAAAGATCGTCGAACACCTCGCCGCGCTCGCGCGCCTGCTGCGCCAGCAGGATGTAGCGGGCACGGAAGGCGTCGATCTCGCGGTCTTCCAGCTCCTCCAGGTCGAGCAGCGCATTGTGCGCGTTGTGCGTGGCGCGGATCAGTTCGTCGAGCTTGATCTGCATCGCCTCGGTATCCCGGTTCTGCGTGTTCTGGATCAGGAACACCATGAGAAAGGTGATGATGGTGGTCCCGGTATTGATCATCAGTTGCCAGGTGTCGCTGAAGCCGAAGACCGGCCCGGTGAGGGCCCAGGCCAGAATCACCCCGACGGCGATCGCGAAGCTCAGCGAGCGGGCGGTGAAGCGCGAAGCTGACCGCGCCAACCTGGTGAACACTCGATCGCCGATCATGGTGCGCCCCCGGGAACGGATGGGCGCGAGTATCGCAAAGGCGCGCGGCCGGCGCCTCAGCGCAGCACGTGCAGCGCGGGGACAGCCTCCCCGTACAGGTCGTGCTCGTCGCTGCCCATGATCTCGACGTCGACGAAATCGCCCGGCTGCAGTCCGGCCTCCAGGCCGTTCTGGACCTGCACCACGCCATCGATCTCCGGCGCATCGGCCATGGTGCGCGCGATGGCCAGGTCGCCATCGACCACGTCCACCAGGCAACGCTGCACGCTGCCGACCCTGGCTTCGAGCTTCTGCGCGGAGATCTCCGCCTGCACTTCCATGAAGCGCGCCAGCCGCTCCTGCTTCACCTCCTCGGCCACCGGGTCGGGCAGCGCGTTCGCACCCGCGCCGTCCACCGGCGAATAGGCGAAGGCGCCGACGCGGTCGAGCCGTACCTCGCGCAGGAACTCCAGCAGCTCCTCGAACTCGGCTTCCGTCTCGCCCGGGAAGCCGACGATGAAGGTGCTGCGGATCGCCAGCTCCGGGCAGATCGCGCGCCAGCGGGCGATGCGCTCGCGCACCTTGTCCACGGCGCCCGGCCGCTTCATCAGCCTGAGGATGCGCGGGCTGGCGTGCTGGAACGGGATGTCGAGGTAGGGCAGCAGCCGGCCCTGCGCCATCAGCGGGATGATGTCGTCGACGTGCGGGTACGGGTACACGTAGTGCAGGCGCGTCCACACGCCCAGCTCCGACAGTCCCTCGCACAGCGCCTTCATCCGCGTCTGGTACGCCTTTCCGCGCCATTCGCGCTCGGCGTAGCGCACGTCGACGCCGTAGGCGGACGTGTCCTGCGAGATCACCAGCAGTTCCTTCACCCCGCCGCGAACGACCAGGCGTTCGGCCTCGCGCAGCACCTCGTCGACCGGCCGCGAGACCAGGTCGCCGCGCATCGAGGGGATGATGCAGAAGCTGCAGCGGTGGTTGCAGCCCTCGGAAATCTTGAGGTAGGCGTAGTGCTTCGGCGTCAGCTTGACGCCGACGTCGTCCTGCGCGGCGCGGCGCGGCAGCAGGTCCACGAACGGATCGTGCCTGGGCGGCAGCGCCCGGTGCACCGCGCCCATCACGGTGTCGTAGTCCTGCGGCCCGCTGATCGACAGTACGTCCGGGAACTGCTCGCGGATCATCTCCGAGCGCTTGCCCAGGCAGCCGGTGACGATGACCTTGCCGTTTTCCGCCATGGCCTCGCCGATCGCGTCCAGCGATTCGGCCACCGCCGAGTCGATGAAGCCGCAGGTGTTGACCACCACCACGTCGGCATCGTCGTAGCTGGGCACCAGGTCGTAGCCCTCGACGCGGAGCTGGGTGAGGATGCGTTCGGAGTCGACCAGCGCCTTGGGGCAGCCGAGACTGACGAAACCGACCTTGGGGTTGGCTGCGGACATGGGAATACGTGGAAGACGGGGAGAGGCGACGCCGTCGGCGTCACGGGGCGCGAATTATAGCGTCGGCTAGAATCCGCCCGACTGCCGCCGGGAGAGCGCCATGGGCCGCGACATCGTCATCCAGACCGGGAGCGGTCCCGTCGACGCCTGGCGCTCGGATCCGCCCGACCACGCCGCCGCGCTGGGCGGGATCGTGGTGCTGCAGGAGATCTTCGGGGTCAACGAGCACATCCGCAGCGTCGTCGAGGGCTATGCCGCCTCGGGCTATGTGGCGCTGGCCCCCGCCCTGTTCGATCCGGTGGCGCGCAACGTCGAGCTGGGCTATGACGAGGCCGGATTCGCCCGGGGTCGCGAACTGGTGGCGGAACTGGGCATGGAGCGGGCGGTGGAGACCACCCGCGCGGCCGCCGAGGCGCTGCGCCGCGAGGGGCTGAAGGTCGCCGCGGTCGGCTTCTGCTGGGGCGGCAGCCTGGCCCTGCTCGCCAACACGCGCCTGGGCCTGCCGGCCGTGGCCTATTACGGCGCGCGGTCGCGGCCTTACCTGGGGGAGGCGCTGCGTGCGCCGATGCTGTTCCACTTCGGCGCCGACGACCAGAGCACGCCGCCCGAGGACGTCCAGGCCCATCGCGATGCCTGGCCCGACGCCGAGGTCCACGTGTACCCCGGCGCCGGGCACGCCTTCAACCGCGACGTCGACCCCCGCCACTTCCACCCCGAGAGCGCCGCACTGGCGCGCAAGCGCACGATGGCCTTCCTCGAAGCCGCGCTGCGCTGAAGGAGTCACACGATGGCCAGGCACCAAGAGCCGGCACCCTACGAACTGCATCCGCAGCTCGCCGCCGACACCCATCCGCTGGCGACGCTGGACCTGTGCGACCTGCGCTTGGTGGACGATGCCAACTATCCCTGGCTGGTGCTGGTGCCGCGCATCGCCGGCGCGCGCGAAATGGTCGATCTGGACGCGGCCCAGCGCCACCTGCTCACCGACGAGATCGACCGCGCGGCACGGGTGCTGCGCGCCGGCTTCCGGCCGTTCAAGCTCAACGTCGCCGCGCTCGGCAACCTCGTGCCGCAGCTGCACGTGCACGTCATCGCCCGCTTCGAGGACGACCCGGCGTGGCCGGCGCCGGTCTGGGGACGCGTCGCCGCGCGTCCCTACTCGCCGGAGAGGCTGGTCGAGCGGATCCGGCTGCTGGAGGAGGCCCTGCAGGCCTGAGTCCGGACGCGGGCACGGCGAAAAGCCGCCATCCCAGGGGCCATCAGCATCTCGGCAGCACAGCGTCTTCCGCCTGTTGTCGGTGGATCACCCGACCTGCGGTCGCTCGAACCTCCGCATGCGGTGGCGAAATGCCACCGCCTCACCAAAGGCACGCGGCCGCATGCACCACCCTGCACGGCGGTGCACGCGCGCCGGGCAGGCCTCAGCCGCCCTTGACCACCTGGGTGCCGGCGATCAGGTCGTGGCCGCAGCGACGGTCGCTGCGGAAGATCAGCAGCACGTTGACCAGGGCCAGCACGGTCCCGACCAGCGGCACGTTGCTCACCACCTGCACGGGCAGGTAGCGCAGCGCGATCAGCCGTCCGACCGGCGGCTTGGCACCGTCCATGTCGACGATCCGGATGCCCAGCACGCGCTTGCCCCAGGTCTGGCCGTTGGCGTTGAGCGGGTAAAACTGCACGGCGACGAATACCGCCAGGCCCACTACCGCCCACATCAGCGTGGTCAGGAACGGCACCTGTCCTTCGGCGGCCATCGCCACCTGCCAGTAACCGCCCACGAACATCAGCGGCAGCATGATCGCCAGCAGAATGATGGTATCGATGATCGCCGCACCCAGCCGCTGGCCAAGGCCGGCAAGGTTGGTTTCGCCCAGGTCGGCGACGACGGCTTCCGGGCTGCCGTAGGGATTCTGCTCGTTCATGGCTTGCGTTCTTTCCTTGGGTGGACGGATCTGGACTGACGGGGCGGGCGCGACGGCCCGGTTTTCAGGTGCGCGGCAAGGTCACGCCGCGCTGTCCCTGGTACTTGCCGCCACGGTCGCGATACGAGGTCTCGCAGACGTCGTCGGCGTCGGACTGGAAGAACAGCATCTGCGCCACGCCCTCGTTGGCGTAGATCCGCGCCGGCAGCGGCGTGGTGTTGCTGAACTCGAGCGTGACGTGGCCTTCCCATTCGGGTTCCAGCGGGGTCACGTTGACGATGATCCCGCAGCGCGCATAGGTGCTCTTGCCCAGGCACACCACCAGCGTGTCGCGCGGGATGCGGAAGTACTCGACCGTGCGCGCCAGCGCGAAGGAGTTGGGCGGGATGATGCACTCGTCGGCTTCGATGTCGACGAAGCTCTTGGGATCGAAATGCTTGGGGTCGACGATCGTCGAGTTGATGTTGGTGAACACCTTGAACTCGCGCGAGCAGCGCACGTCGTAGCCGTAGCTCGAGGTGCCGTAGCTGACGATGCGTCCGCCCTGCGCCTCCTTCACCTGGCCAGCCTCGTAGGGCTCGATCATGCCGTGCTGTTCCGACATCCGCCGGATCCAGCGGTCGCTCTTGATGCTCATGCGCGGTTCCCTGCGGCCGATGCGGCCGATCGCCGCATTGTAGGGGGGTTCCCGGATCGCAGGAAACGTCGCGGGGATCCGTCGGCGTGCCCCGGGGACCCCTCGGCCTGCACGCCGAGGGGTCGCGGCCTGCGGCCCGGCCGAACGGCGCTGGGGCGTCGACTTCGCGTATGCACTTGCCCGGAGGGTGGAACCGGCACGTGCTGCGTCGAGCAGTACCGCGCCGCCTTCGCGCCTACAGCAGCGATGCGGAGATGCTGCGCG
Organism: uncultured Luteimonas sp.; assembly: GCF_947492465.1. NCBI lineage: Bacteria > Pseudomonadati > Pseudomonadota > Gammaproteobacteria > Lysobacterales > Lysobacteraceae > Luteimonas > uncultured Luteimonas sp. The sequence goes on along the minus strand of NZ_CANLNF010000004.1, from coordinate 297,880 downwards.
GGGCGCGCGGACGCTTCCCCAGTTCCTCGACCAGGCGCCGCGCCGTGGCGCGATACGCGGCCGCCGCCGCCGAATCGGGGGCCGAGGCCACGATCGGCACGCCCGCATCGCCCTGCTCGCGGATGCCGATCTCCAACGGCAACGATCCCAGCAGCGGCACACCGTACTGCGACGCCATGCGCTCGCCGCCGCCCTGGCCGAACAGGTGCTCCACGTGCCCGCAGTTCGAGCACACGTGCTGGGCCATGTTCTCCACCAGCCCGAGCACCGCCACGTCCACCTTCTCGAACATGCGCAGCGCCTTGCGCGCATCCAGCGTGGCCACGTCCTGCGGCGTGGTCACCACCACCGCACCGGCGACCGGGATCTTCTGCGCCAGGGTCAACTGGATGTCGCCGGTCCCCGGCGGCAGGTCGACGATCAGGTAGTCCAGTCCGTCCTCCCCTCCCCAGCGCGTGTCGTTGAGCAACTGGGTGAGCGCCGAGGTCGCCATCGGCCCGCGCCAGATCATCGGCGTGTCCTGGTCGACCAGCAGCCCGATCGACATCGCCTCGATCCCGTGCGCCCGCATCGGCAGGATCGACTTGCCGTCCGGACTCTCCGGCTTGCCCGACAGCCCCAGCATCGTGGGGATGCTGGGGCCGTAGACATCGGCATCGAGCACGCCCACGCGCGCGCCATCGGCGGCCAGCGCGAGGGCGAGGTTGACGGAAGTGGTTGATTTTCCTACGCCGCCCTTGCCGGAACCGATGGCAATGAGATTGTTGATCCTGGTCAACGGCGAAAGCTTTGGCTGGACCGCCCTGGGGAGCACCCTGTGCATGGATCGATCTGTCATGGCGCGACTCCGCTGTCGGTTGACCGGGTGCCCGTCTGCCGGCACGGGATGCCACCCAATTCGAGGCGCTCGATCAGCGGCCCAAGCCGCTCGACGTGGCGGCGCGAACTGTTCACCGACCGGGCGTGCACCGGTTCGCGTACCTGGGCCGCACTCGCAGTAGAGAACGCCATCCGGTCATCAGGCACCGCAACGGCTTCCGGCTTCCACTCCAGGCCGCACCATTCGTATATCCGCTGGGACTCCCGCTCCGGATTGGACACCAGCGCTTCGTATTCCACGTCCAGGATCGCGCCCGGCATCACCTCGTGCCAGTGCCGCATCATGTCCCGGTAGGCAAGGTAGTAGTCAGCCAGTTCCCGCTGATCATAGGAAAACTCGTAGGCGCTGAAGAACAGCGTCTTGAATACTGCGTAACAGGTGTCGAGCGGGTCCCTGGAAAGATGGATGATCTTCGCCTCCGGAAGCGCCTTATGGATCATTCCGCAGTACATGAAGTTGGTGGGTAGCTTGTCGATGAAGGTTTCGCTGCCTCCCGCCATCTGCCGCGCCCCCTGCATGTAGCGGCGGCCAAGGGCTTCATAATCGATCCGCAGCGCGGCCCGTGTCGGCGACAGGCTCGGCTCGCGCCGTCGGACCTGTTCGACCGCACCCGTCAGGTGGAAGCCGAAATCCAGCAGCTCCCCGGCATCCGCCAGTCTTCCCGACTGCATCAGCATGCGCTGCACCAGCGTGGTCCCGGTGCGTGGCATGCCCACGATGAAAATCGCGCCCGGTTCGGCATGGCCGGCGCCTGCGGCAGCCATCGCCTCAGCGTCCATGGCTTCGCAGATCTCCCGCAATCCGGCGGTCACGCCGGCGACGTCGTAGCGGATGCTGTCGCGCTTCTTCCTGGCGCCCGCCTCCAGCGCCTCGAAGGACTCAGCGTGCCGTCCCAGGTCCTCCAGTTCCTTCGCCAGCGCATACAGCGCGGCGGCTTCGTTCTCCTGCTTCTGGAAGCCGCGCGCCAGGCGCGCCCGGATGTCCTCGCAGTGATCGCGGCCGGGCTCCTGCCGCCGCAGGACGGAGCGCAGGTAGATCGCGGTGCCGGCCTGCGGTGACCCGGCAAGCAGCGTTTCGAGGTCCGATTCGGCGCCTGACGGATCCCCGGCGTAGAAGCGCGCCAGCGCCAGCTGGTACCGCCAGTCCGGCCGATCCTCGTGGCGCAAGGCACGTTCATAGCATTCGATGGCGTCCGCAAGTCGGTTGTGCAGGTAATTGAGCCGCGCGACCTGCCAGAAGACGAGGCCGGGCCTGTCATCCTCCACCGCCTGCCCCAGGATCCGGCCGGTCAGTTCCGGGATCTCGTCGCGGCGCAGTGACGCGGACAGCAGCCAGGCCTTCTTGATCTTGTGGCGGGCGCCGGAGTCCACCGCGATCGCCTGGTCGATCCACCCAAGGGCCTCGGGCAGCTCCCCTGCCGCCTGACAGGCATCGGCGAGGTAGGCGAACAGGCGCGGATTGCCGCTTGCCGTTTGCAGCAGGCCCCGCCCGTAAGCGACCGCATCGGCGAATCGTCCTGCACGGAGCATGGCGATTCCGGGTCCGAGATCGGGTTCCAGCGGGTTGGCGGCAGCCTGCGCTTGCATCGGGTGCCCTGGCAGTGGGAGCGAGCCGCACAGTGTAGCGTCCGGCCAGCGAGCACCCCGCCGGCAACGGGGAAGGGTCGCCGACTGCCATCTTCGGATGTCAACTTTGTGTCATTTTTGCGTTAAAACGATGAGCTTTCAGCTGAAATTTAGTGTTAGCATCGGCCGCACGGAGGGGGTTCCGCAGCAGCATCCGGCCCCGCTCGGCCCATAAGTGCCTGATCAAGAGGGGAATAATGATGAGATCGACTGACACGCGCGCGGCAACCGGTTTCAACCGCAACCGGCTCACCCTGGCGCTGGCTGCGGCCCTGCTGCTGCCCACCGGCGCCAGCCTGGCGCAGGACGCCGCGCAGGAAGAACAGGAAGAAGCCGCCGAGGTGGAGAAAGCCACGACGACGGATTCGACTCCGGTCCAGTCGCTGGACAGGATGGTGGTGACCGGCTCGCGAATTTCGCGTGACACCTTCAATTCCGTGTCGCCGATCCAGGTCATCACCCGCGAGGAAACGACCGCGGCGGGCTTCAACTCCACCGCCGGCGTACTGCAGAGCAACGCGGTCACGGGTGGCGCGTCGCAGATCAACAATGCCTATGGCGGCTTCGTCGTGAACGGCGGGCCAGGCGTGAACACCCTGTCGCTGCGCGGCCTCGGCGCAACCCGCACCCTGCTGCTGCTCAACGGCCGCCGCGTCTCGCCGGCCGGTTCGCGCGGGGCCGTGGGTTCGGCCGACCTGAACGTGCTGCCCAACATCATGGTCGACCACATCGAGGTCCTGAAGGACGGTGCTTCCTCGATCTACGGTTCGGATGCGGTCGCGGGCGTGGTGAACATCATCACCAAGCCCCGCGTCGACGGCTTTACCGTCGATTTCCAGCACAACGCCACCAAGGACGGCGGCGGCGACGAAACCCGCGGCGCCATCATGGGCGGCGCGACCGGGGATCGCTGGCGCGTCGCTGGTTCGCTGGAGATCTTCCAGCGCTCGGAACTGACACGGGGACAGCGCGACTGGGCGAGCGACTGCCCCGTGCCGCTGTTCGGCCGCAATCCGGACGGCAGCTACGGCGCGGACGACTACATCGACCCCGTTACCGGCCAGCCGAAGTGCTGGACGCTCGACAACGGCGGCGTGACCATCAACACCCTGGGCACGGCCTACCTGCTTGGCCAACCTGGTCTGGGCAGCCTCGGCTACTACGGAACCTACTTCCCCGAGGATTGGGAAGGCGGGTTGGACTACTTCAACCGCTGGCGCCCCAACGCCGGGGTGACGGCCGGCCTGCCTGGTTTCGAGGGCGTCGACTACTACGGCCGCGACAGCTTCGATCCGCGGATGCTGCGCGAATCGCTGATCTCGCCTACCCAGAACACCACCGGCTTCTTCCAGGCCGGCTACGACCTGCAGGCGCTGGGCGACGCCGAGCTGTACTTCGAAGGACTGGTGCACCGTCGCGAGTCGGAGCAGAACGGCTACCTGCAGCACGTGATGGACTACCCGGTGGGCAGTCCGCTGCTGGGCGACCTCGGCGGGTTGCCGGCCTTCCTCGCCGCCCCGGCGGACGGGTCGACCAATGGCCAGAATGTGGCGGCGCGCGCCTTCACCGGATGGGGCCTGTACAAGAACTGGCAGGAAGTCGACTTCTACCGCGCGACCCTGGGACTCAAGGGCAACCTGGGCACGGAGTGGAGCTACGACGCCTCGTTCAGCCATGCCCGTTCCGATGCCGACTATTACACCCAGAACCGGTTGACCGACCGGATCGCACGCAGCTTCGACGTGGTGCCCGATGGGGCCGGCGGCTTCGTCTGCCGCGACGCCTCGGGTGGCTGCGTCGCCGCACCGGTACTGAGCGCTGCAGTGATCGGGGGTGAGCTCTCGCCCGCGTACCGCGACTGGATCATGGACGATACCCACGGCAACACGCTGTATACCGAGACCACCTTCAATGCCGGCGCGACCGGCCCCCTGTTCGACGTGCCGTACGGCACGGTGAGCGGCGCATTCGGCGTGGAGTATCGCGAGCAGGAAATCGACGACACCCCGGACATCAATTCGGTGAACAACAACCTCTTCGGTTTCACCGCCTCGCAGCCCACGCGCGGCGAGGATTCGGTCACCGAGGCTTACGCCGAGATCGAAGTGCCGGTGCTCAACGGCCTCCCCTTCGCAGAGGAGCTGGTGTTCAACTTCTCGGGACGCTACACCGACTACGACTCCTACGGCGACGACACCACCTGGAAGGTCGGCATGCTCTACACGCCGGTCAGCTGGCTGTCGCTGCGAGCGTCGCGGGGCACCTCGTTCCGTGCACCCGCGCTGTTCGAGCAGTTCCTCGGCGCGACCAGCGGCTTCCTGAGCTCAAATACCGATCCTTGCAACAACTGGGCGGCCAGGAACCCGAGTTCGCCCAGGTACATCAACTGCGCGAGCCTTGGGCTTCCGAACAACTTCAACCAGACCAACAGTGTCACGGTGATCACCCAGGGCGGCGCCGAAACCGGCCTGGCGGCGGAGAACTCGGTTGCGGTGACCGCCGGCCTGGTCCTCCAGCCGGAGTTCCCCGAGTGGTTCGGTGACCTGTCCTTCGCGGCCGACTACTACGACATCAAGGTCAACGATGGCGTCGCGCGACTCACCGGCGGCCAGGTGCTCAACCTGTGCTATGACAGCCAGCCGGGCGATTTCAGCTCCAATGCTGGCTTCTGCAGCCTCGTGGCTCGCGGGGCCAACAATGCGCTGTCGGTCACCACCGGTTACGTGAACATCTCCGAGAGCCTGGTGCGAGGCTGGGACTTCACGGCCCGGTACGTGCGCGACGTCGGGCCGGGCACGTTCCGCGTCAACGCGCTGGTGTCCAACTTCATGGAGCAGGCAGGCCGCACGTTCCCCACCGATCCGGTGCGCAACTACACCGGCACCGTCGCCGCACCGCAGTACACCGGCCAGCTCGAGCTGTCGTACACCGTCAAGAACTGGTTCCTGTTCTACGGGATCGACTGGGTCGACTCCACCAACGAGTACGATTACTACGACCGGTACTTCGACACGGACTATCGTCCGACCTACCTGATGGAAACCGACGACTACTACACCCACAACGCGTCGGTGCAGTACCGTGGTGACGACTGGTCCGCGCGGGTGGGCGTGAGGAACATTGCCGACGAGGCACCCCCGGTCATCTCGGCCTACACCGACACGATCGGCAACGCCCCGCTTTACAGTGGCTATGACTTCTTCGGAAGAACCGTCTTCCTGAACCTGACGAAGTCGTTCTGACCACACGCCCGAAGAGTGCCATGGAGGCCGTCGCTCGCGAGAGTGGCGGCCTTCTTTCTGCCGGTCGGACGATGCTGTACGCTCCCGGCATTGACGGAAACAATCAGGGGACTCCAGCATGAAGTGGATTTTCGCCGCCCTCTCGCTTGCAGTCGCGGCCCTGGCTGCGCAGCCCGCGCACGCGGCGCCCCCGAAAGCGCCGACCGTCGAACAGCTCGCGGCGTTTCCCGCGTTCTCCAGCTTTACGCTTTCGCCCGACGGCCGGCACATCGCCGCGCTTCGCGCCGACGGCGAGGACAGGTACATCGCGGTGTGGCAGGCCGATTCGCTCGACCAGGCCCCGACGCTCATCGGGTCGGACAAGATGAAGTTCACCGGCGTGACGTTCATCAAGAACGACCGGCTGGCCGTGTCCCTGTGGCAGCCCTATGACCTGCGCACCGACAGGGTGACCAGGACGTTCCTCAGCAAGCTGATGATCACCGATCTCGCGGGCAGGGAATGGAAGGAGCCGCTCACCCTTCCCCGCGCGAACACCCGGGAAGAACAGCTTGCCCAGGCAAGGACCAGTCCCACGGTGCTTGACCGCCTGGCAAACGATCCCCACCACATCCTGGTGATCAACAACATCGGCGCGAGCGCCGGAGACGTGTTCCGGGTCGATCTGAGGGACATGTCCTCCTCCCGCATCCAGATGTCAGGCGAGAACGTCGCCGGCTACGTGACCGACCTCGATGGCGAGCTGCGGGCGCGGCTGCAGGCCAATGTCGACGGCACCGGCGCCTACATCGCGGCGGAGTTCCGGAACCTGCAGAACGGGGCTTGGGAGGAGCATTTCCGCTCGTACGTGAAGGATCGGGACCAGACCCAGATCGTCGGGTTCAGCGACGATCCGAACATCGCCTTCGTGCAGAGCAACGTGGGTGAGGACAAGTCCAGCATCTACGAGTACGACATTGCTGCCAGGCAGCGCAAGGAGGTCCTGTTCCAGCACCGCTTCTTCAACGCCAACCGGGTCCTCGTCAATCCCTACCGTAGCGCGGGGGACAGGTTTGGCAGAATCCTCGGGGTCGGATACGAAGGGCCGCGCGGTGACGACGTGGAATGGACCGATCCCACCCTCCGGGCGCTCGATGCCGGCCTGAGGCAGGCACTCGGCATCGCCAGCCGGCAGGTGTCGCTGGTCGATCCGGCGACCGGCGACCGGGCAGGTGTCGATTATCCGGTGGAGAAGGATTACCGGATACTCGGCTTCACCCCGGATTTCTCGACCGTGCTGCTTTCGCTCGACGGCGCATCGGTGCCGCCGGAGTATTACCTGTTCCGGAACGGCACGCTCTCGCTGCTGGCCAAGACCTATCCGGAGATCGACTCCGGGGCGCTCGGGATCACGGAGCTGGTGTACTACAAGGCACGCGACGGACTGGACATCCCGGCGTTCCTGACCCGCCCCAACGAGTCGATGTGCGGCAAGGGTCCCTGGCCCGCAGTCGTCCATCCGCATGGCGGCCCCTGGGCGCGCGACACAATGGATTTCGACGGGTCGATGTGGGTGCCGCTCATGGCCTCGCGTTGTATGGCCGTGTTGCGTCCGCAGTTCCGCGGGTCCGACGGATGGGGTCGCAAGCTCTGGATGGCCGGCGACATGGAATGGGGCCAGAAGATGCAGGACGACAAGGATGACGGCGCCCGGTGGCTGATAGACCAGGGCATCGCCCAGGAGGGCCGCATCGCGATGTTCGGCTTCTCCTACGGCGGCTATTCGGCGTTCGCAGCAGCGGTGCGTCCGCACGGGCTGTACAAGTGTTCGATCGCGGGCGCCGGCGTTTCCGACATCGGAAGGATCTGGGCACGGTTCTACACCAATCCCTTCTTCCGCCAGGCGCAGGAACACACGGTGAAAGGGCTAAGCCCGCTGTCTGCGGCGGCCGATATCAAGATTCCGCTGATGGTCTATCACGGTGTCCGCGACCAGACGGTACCGGTCGAGCAGTCGCAGTGGTTCGTTTCGAGGGCGAAGGCTTCCGGCCAGCCTGTCGTCTACCATGAGATCGAGGATTACGGACACGGTCCTGCCTGGACGCGCGCGATCATGGGGCGGCAACTGCGATACATCGAGGACTACCTCCTCAATGACTGCGGGGGAAGCGGTCTCTGACGCGAGCACGTGCCCGCAAGCCGGCAATCGGCACCGCTAATTACCAGCCAACTCCGGAGTAGCAATGAACCGTCTGATCTTCTTCTTCGCATTCGCAGCCGTCGCGCTGCTGGCAAGCCTGCCCGCCCACGCCGCCGACCCCGCCGTCGGCCGCTGGAAGACCATCGACGACGAGACGGGCCAGCCCAAGTCGATCGTCGAGATCAGCCAGAACGCGAACGGCACGTTCAGCGGCCGCATCGTCGAGCTGCTCAATCCGAGCAAGCCCAACCCGGCCTGCGACAAGTGCAAGGACGACCGCAAGGGCAAGCCGATCACCGGCATGGAGATCATCCGCGGCATGAAGCGCGATGGCGACGACTATTCGGGCGGCACCATCCTCAAGCCCGACGAGGGCAAGGTGTACAAATCGAAGATGGAACTGGTCGAGGGCGGCAGCAAGCTCGAGGTCTCGGGCTGCGTGGCCTTCATCTGCAAGTCACAGGTGTGGCTGCGCCAGTAGGCGCCCGCCTATCCCGCCTTCCAGGCCCGGCCGCTGCGCCGGGCTTTTTCTTGCGGCGGCGCCGGATCAGGCCGCTCCACGGGGCCATGCGATAATTCGCCACCCCCGCAGAACGACCCGACATGCCCCGCCCCGCCATCGTCACCAGCGCCCTGCCCTACGGCAACGGCCACCTCCACATCGGCCACCTGGTCGGCTACATCCAGGCCGACATCTGGGTGCGCGCGCGGCGCCAGGCGGGCGGCACGGTGCATTTCGTCTGCGCCAACGACACCCACGGCACGCCGATCATGCTGGCGGCGGAGAAGGCCGGGGTGCCGCCCGAGGACTTCATCCGGGGCACACAGGCCAGCCAGGAGCGCGACTTCGCGGACTTCCGCGTCGACTTCGACTGGTACCACTCCACCCATTCGGCCGAGAACCGCGAACTGACGGAGCGCTTCTACGCCGCGCTCGAGGCGGGCGGACACATCGACCGCCGTTCGATCGAGCAGCTCTACGATCCGGTCAAGCAGATGTTCCTGCCCGACCGCTACGTCAAGGGCACATGCCCCAACTGCGGAACGCAGGACCAGTACGGCGACAACTGCGAGTCCTGCGGCGCCACCTATGCGCCGACCGAACTGAAGAACCCGCGCTCGGTGGTGTCGGGCGCCACGCCGGAACTGCGCGCCTCCGAGCACTTCTTCTTCAAGGTCGGCGATTTCACCGACGCCCTGCGCGACTGGCTCGAGGGCGAGGTCGCCATCCCGGGGGTGAAGGCCAAGCTGCGCGAGTGGATCGACGCCGAGGGCGGGCTGCGCGACTGGGACATCTCCCGCGACGCGCCCTACTTCGGCTTCGAGATCCCCGGTCACCCGGGCAAGTACTTCTATGTCTGGCTGGATGCGCCGATCGGCTACTTCTCCAGCCTGCTGGCGCTTGCGCGCAGTGGCCGCAAGCCCGGCTTCGACGAGGCCGCGTTCGAACGCCTGCTGCGTCCCGGTCCGGAGGCCGAGCTGCGCCACTTCATCGGCAAGGACATCGTCAACTTCCACGGCCTGTTCTGGCCGGCGGTGCTCGGCGGCAACGGCCTGCGCCTGCCCGACCGGCTACACGTGAACGGCTACCTGATGGTGGACGGCGCGAAGATGAGCAAGTCGCGCGGCACGTTCGTGATGGCGCGCACCTACCTCGACAACGGACTCGACCCGGAGGCGTTGCGCTACTACTTCGCCGCCAAGTCCTCCGGTGGCGTGGACGACCTCGACCTCAACCTGTCGGACTTCGTCGCCCGCGTGAACAGCGACCTGGTCGGCAAGTTCGTCAACATCGCCAGCCGCTGCGCGAAGCTGCTGCAGACCCAGTTCGACAGCGTCCTGCCCGCCACCACGCCGGAGGGAGCGAGCGAGGGCTGGGTCGACCAGGCGGGTGCGGTCCGCACCGGCGTGCGCAATGCCAGCCTGCTTGCGCCGCAGGATTACGAAGCGGGCAATTTCGCCGCGGTGGCGCGCAACGCCATGGCCGCCGCCGACAGCGTCAACGAGTACATCGCGCAGACCGCACCCTGGGCCCTGGCCAAGGATCCGGCGCGCCGCGCCGACCTGCACCTGGTGCTGGCGACCGCGCTGCAGGCCTTCGCCGACATCGCCGGCATGCTCAAGCCGATCCTCCCGGGTATCGTCGAACGCATCGAGCAGTACTTCGGCGGCGACGTCGTACTGCAGCCGGGACGGTTCACCGAGCTCGACGGCCGCACGCTCGCCAGCTACAGCCCGCTGTTCACGCGGATCGACCCCAAGCAGATCGACGCCATGACCGAAGCCTCCAAGGACACCCTCGCCACGCCACCGGCCGCCACCCCGGCGCAGGGGGAATCGAAGCCTGCCGCATCGCCCGCCCCGCCGGCGCCTGCAGCCGAAGCCGCCACCGGCCTGGTCGGCATCGAGGATTTCGCGCGGCTCGACTTGCGCATCGGCAAGGTGCTCGAGTGCGGTTTCGTCGACGGATCGGACAAGCTGCTGCGCTTCCTGCTCGATGCTGGCGAACTGGGCCGGCGCCAGATCTTTTCCGGCATCCGCGCCAGCTATGCCGAGCCGGAGAAGCTGGTGGGCCGCAGCGTCGTGTTCATCGCCAACCTCGCCCCGCGCAAGATGCGTTTTGGCATCAGCGAAGGGATGATCCTGTCGGCCGGCTTCGACGGTGGCGCGCTGGCCCTGCTCGACGCCGACGCAGGTGCGCAGCCCGGCATGCCGGTACGCTGATGTCCCGCCACGGCCCATGCCCATGCAGCTGGCGCTGTTCGACTTCGACCATACGCTGACCACCTGCGACACCTATTCGCGGTTCCTGCGCACGGTCGCCACGCCCGGACAGCTGGCGCGCGCGCGGTGGACGGTCGGCCCCTGGCTGCTGGGCTATCGCGCGGGGCTGGTCACGGCCGCCGCGATCCGTGCCCGCGTCTCGCGGGCAGCGTTCGCCGGGCGCGATGCGGCCGCAATCGCGGACCTGGCCGCCCGATACGCACGCGAACAGCTGCCGGGGCTGCTGCGGCCGGACATGGTCCGGCGGCTCGAATGGCATCGCGCGCAGGGGCACCGGATGGCGGTGGTGTCGGGCTCGCTCGACCTGTACCTGCGGCCCCGGTGCGAACAGCACGGGCTGGACCTGATGTGCAACCGGCTGCAGTCGGTCGACGGGCGGCTGACCGGGCGCTACGACGGTGGCGACATCGGCCCGCGCAAGGCGCGCGAGATCGGACTGCGCTATGTGCTGGGCGACTACGAGCGCATCCACGCCTACGGCGACAGCAGCGAGGATCGCGGCATGCTCGCGCTCGCCCACGAGCGCTGGTACCGCGGCAGGCGGATCGCATGACCCCGCGTCCCACGCCCACGCTGGTCGAGCGTCTCGACCGGCTGCTGCCGCAGACCCAGTGCGGACGATGCGGATTCGACGGCTGCCGGCCGTATGCCGAGGCGATGGCGCGCGGCGAAGCGGGCATCGACCGCTGCCCGCCCGGCGGCGATGCCGGCGCGCGCGCGCTCGCGCGCCTGCTCGATGTGCCGGTCGCGCCCTACGACCGTGGTCGCGGGACCTGGCTTCCGCCACGCGTGGCGGTCATCGTCGAGGCCGACTGCATCGGCTGCACCAAGTGCATCCAGGCCTGCCCGGTCGACGCCATCGTCGGCGCCACCAAGCTGATGCACACCGTGCTGCCGTCGCTGTGCACCGGCTGCGACCTGTGCGTGCCGGCCTGCCCGGTCGACTGCATCGTGATGCAGCCGGCATCCGGGACAGGCTAGCCGCCGTCGCGTCGAACCGACCGCCAGTTACCTGCTGCAGGCCGAGCAGATCCGCTCGACCTCGTAACCCTTCTCGCGCAGCTTCTCGACCACCCCGTCCTCGCCCAGCAGGTGCAGCGCGCCGACCACCACCAGCACGTCGTTGCCGTCCGGCGCGCGCAGCTTGGCCTCCAGCTTCGGCACCCAGGCCTCGTTGCGCTCGACGTTGATGCGCCGGTACAGGCCCGGGAACTCGCGACGCATGTCCGCCGCCATGCCGGCCCACAGCGCCTCGGCGTCGCCGCTGCGCCAGGCCGCGTGCAGCTTGTCGATCTCGGCGCGGCCCTCGGCGGCGCCTTCCAGCGATTGCTGCAGGAACTGCAGCTGCTCGGCGCGGTCCATGCCGTCGAGGAAGGCGACCTGCTCGGCGCCGGTTTCCAGGCCCGAGGTCGCCTTGCCCGTCTCGCCGGCCTTCTTCGCAAGGTGCGTGTCCAGGCCCAGCGCCGGATCGAGGCCGGCCTTGCGCATTTCGGTGACGGTGACCATCAGCCCGACGAACCAGGGCTCGAACATCTGCATGGCCTGCGGCGGCAGCTGCATCTGCTGCAGTTCCGCGGCGTTGGCCTCCAGCCATGCCGCCAGCGCCTGGCGCGTATCGTCCGGCAACTCGCTGTCGAGCGTGGTCCCGTCGGTGCGCAGTGCCGCCTGTCCCATCTGCATGCCCAGCATCGGCGAACCCAGTTCCTCCGGCGGGATCTCGAACACCACCTTCTCCGCATCGGCGAGCGCGACATCCACGTCGCGCGACAGCGGATAGTCCTCCGGACGGAGCAGGTGGAACGAGCCGAGCAGGTACAGCGAGCTGTCCTGGTCCGAGACCTTCCACATCAGCGGCACGGGCGCCTTGTCGCCGGCGGTGTCGGCGTGCGCCGCGCCAGCGAACGCCAGGAAGGTGGCAACAGCCAGGGCGGGACGGATCATGTGGCGGGCGGCGTTCCAGCGAAGTCGCATCGTGTGTCCTTTCGTTGTGTGGCAATCGTCGTCCAGGACGCAGACGGTCCGATGGATGTGACGCGAGCGGCCTGGAATGGCCCGACGAGAGCGGTGCCCTGCAAGTGTAGCGGCCGGCCGTGCAGGTCCATTGGATCGCCGGCCAGCGTGTGGTGTCGCAGCCTAGGGCCTGGCGTACTTCTTCTCGCCGGCGGTGATCGCCAGGTCGAGGCGGTTCTCCGGCGGCGGCAGCGGACAGGTGGCGAAATCCGTGAACACGCACGGCGGGTTGTAGGCGCGGTTGAAGTCGACCAGCAGGCTGCCGTCGGCAGCGGGCGCGGCCGTGTAGAGGTAGCGGCCGGCACCGTAGCTGTCGTGTCCGCTGGTGCGATCGGCGAACACCAGGAACAGGCCGCCGTCCTCGCCTTCGAGCGCTTCGAGGCGGTACGTGGCGCCGCCGCGTTCGAATTCGACGAGGCCCGGATTGGGCTGCGGCGCCTGCTGGCTGGTGATATCCATGATCTGGAGGGTCTTGCCGGCCGGGTGCGCGACGAAACGGGCCTGCACGCGCCAGGCCGGATCGGCCGGCCAGTAGTCCAGCGGTCCCAGCCGGGTCAGGGTGTCGGCTTCGGCGTGCTTGACGCGCAGCGCCCTGCGCCCGCCGCGCTCGACCAGCGACAGCTGGCCCCTGCCCGCGTCGAAGCCGACGAGGGTCGGCGTCGCGGACAGGTCGGACTGCAGTTCGAAGCGGTCCGTGGCCGCTTCGCCGTCGACCGTCAGGCCGGCATCGGCTTCTGGCGTGAGCCAGACCTTACCGCCCTGCTGCTGCAGCAGGCCGAGCTTGTCAGGCCCCTTCGCCAGGCGGATGCCGTTGGTCGCGCCACTGCCGACATAGTGGGCGGGCAGCTCGATCCAGTGCAGGCCGACCAGGCTGGCCCAGCCGTCGGGTTCGAGCAGGCGCGCGCGACGCTCCGCGCGCCAGGCCTGGTTGTCCGCGACGAACGCGGGATCGGCAGCGACCGGACCGGTGTCTTCCTGCATCGCGCCATCGCCACCGCCGCCGCCACAGGCGGCCAGCAGCAGCGCAAGCGCCGTGCCGGCGGTCCCCACCACCATCCTCGTCATCATCGCCCCCTCAGGAACCATCGATCGATCTCGGCCAGCCGGAAATGCGCCCAGGTCGGACGCCCGTGGTTGCACTGTCCCGAACGCTCGGTGGCTTCCATCTGCCGCAGCAGCGCGTTCATCTCGGGAAGCGTGAGGCGCCGGTTGGCGCGCACCGCGCCGTGGCAGGCCATGGTCGACAGCAGCTCGTCGCGCGCGCCGCGCACGCGCAGGCTTTCGCCGCGCTCGCGCAGGTCCGCGAGCACGTCGCGCAGCAGCGCTTCGGTCTCGCCGTCGGCCAGCAGTGCCGGCACGCTGCGCAGCAGCAGGCTCTGCGGCCCCGCGCGCGAGACCTCGAAGCCCAGCTCGGCCAGGGTCGCGGCTTCCTGCTCGGCCACGTCGGCCTCGCGCTCGGACACCGCAAGCGCCTGCGGCACGAGCAGCGGCTGGGTGCGCAGTCCTTCGCTGTCGTGCGCAGCCTTGAGCCGCTCGTAGCCGATGCGTTCGTGGGCGGCATGCATGTCCACCACGATCAGGCCGTCGGCGGCCTCGCTGAGGATGTAGATGCCGTGCAGCTGCGCCACCGCATAGCCCAGCGGCGGCACGCCCGCGGCGTCATCGGCACGCGGCAGCGCCGGCGCCTGCTGCGCGGCGGCCGACGGCTGCGCATACAGGGCGGCATAGGCCGCACGCGCTTCATCGACCTGCAGCGTCATCGGCACCTGCGGGCCGGACGAGGCAGCCCACGCCGGCCGGGCCTGCGCGAACGCATCCGCTGGCCCGGCCCGGTCGCCATCGTCGCCGGAGATCATGCCGGGCACGGCGCCCGGCAGCGAGGAGTCCGTCGCCGCCAGCCCCGCACGCGTACCGGCCAGCGCATCGTGCAGGGTGCGGTAGACGAAATCGTGGACCAGGCGCGCGTCGCGGAAGCGCACTTCGTGCTTGGCCGGGTGCACGTTGACGTCGACGCGGGTCGGATCCAGCGCCAGGAACAGTACGTACGCCGGCTGCCGGCCGTGGTACATCACGTCGGCGAACGCCTGCTTCACCGCGTGCGCCACACTGCGGTCGCGCACCGGGCGGCCGTTGACGTACAGGTACTGCTGGTCCGCGCTGGCGCGAGAGTACGCGGGCTGCGCGATCCAGCCATGCAGGCGCAGGCCCGCGCCCTCGTGTTCGATGCGCAGCGCGTGTTTCGAGAACTCCTCGCCCAGCGTCTCGAGCAGCCGCTCGCCGGCGAACAGCGCACCACCGGAGCGGTCGAACGCGCGGTAGCGCCGCGACGCCTTGCCGTTGTGCGACACGCGCAGCTCGACATCGGGCCTGGCCAGCGCCAGCGAACGCAGCCATTCCTCGATGTGGCCCAGTTCGGTGCGTTCGGCGCGCAGGAACTTGCGCCGCGCCGGCACGTTGTAGAACAGGTCGCGCACTTCCACCGTGGTGCCGGGCGGGTGCGACCTGGGCGCGACCTCGCCGACGCGTCCCCCTTCGATGAGCAGTTCGGCGCCATGCGCATCGGCCGGACGCCGCGTCGCCAGCCGCATCCGGCTGACCGAGGCGATCGACGGCAGCGCTTCGCCACGGAAACCGAGGGTGGCCACGGACTCCAGGTCGTCGAGGCTGGCGATCTTGCTGGTGGCATGCCGCGAGACCGCCAGCGGCAGTTCGTCGGCGGGCATGCCGCCACCGTCGTCGCGCACGCGGATCAGGCGCACGCCGCCTTCTTCCAGGTCGAGGTCGATGCGCGTCGCGCCCGCGTCGAGCGCGTTCTCGACCAGTTCCTTGACCACCGACGCGGGTCGTTCGACGACCTCGCCTGCGGCGATCTGGTTGATCAGGGTGTCGGGCAGGGGCTGGATGGGCACCTGCGCATGATAGCGGCGCGCGCCGGCCGGACGCGAAAGCGGATGCGCGAAGCGTGGATCCGGGAAGGATTGTCGCCGCGCGGCGAAGCGGGCATTTCCAGCAGGCGAACGGTCCGATCGCCGCGTCCCGCGCCGATGCGCGTTACGGGCTGCCGCCGGTGCTCGCCACCTGGCCGGCCGCGGCGCGCGCGGCATACAGCGTGCCCGGCGGCGGCTGGCTGGAGAAATACGTGTGCACGCCATCGAGGATCGCGCGCGCCACGGTGCCCTGGAACTTCGGGTCGACCAGACGCTTCTCTTCCTCGGCGTTGGACAGGAAGGCGGTCTCGACCAGCATCGCCGGCATGTCCGAGGTGCGCAGCACGGCGAAGTTCGCGCGTTCGATGTGCGGCTTGTGGTTGTTGCCGATGCGCTTGAGGCCGTCGAGGATGTGGTTGCCCGCGTCCTCGGAGGCCTTCATCTGCCCGCTCTGGGTCAGGTCGAGCAGCACGCTGGTGAGCACGCTGTCGTTCGACGGGGCGCGCACGCCGCCGATCAGGTCGGCCGCGTTTTCCTTGTCGGCCAGCCAGCGGGCGCGCTGCGAGGAAGCGCCGCGCAGCGACAGCACGTACACCGAGGAGCCCTTGGCATTGCGGTTCTCGGCCGCATCGGCGTGGATCGAGATGAACATGTCGGCCCGGGCCTGGCGCGCAACGCGTGCGCGATTGGTCAGGGGAATGAACACATCGCGATCGCGCACCAGGTGCGCGCGCAATCCGGGCGTGGCGTTGACCTGGCGCGCCAGCTCGCGGGCGATGGCCAGGGTGATGTCCTTCTCGCGCTTGCCGGTCGGGCCGATCGCGCCCGGATCCTGGCCGCCGTGGCCGGCGTCGATGGCGATCACCAGCGGGCGGCCACCGGTGGCGATCGCAGGCTTCGGTGCGGGCGCTGGGGTCGCGGCTGGCGCGGCGACGGCGCTGGCCGCAGCCGGCGCGGCCACGGTGGATGTGGACGGCACCGCGCGCGGCAACGACGGGATGTCGGTTGACTGCGGCTGCGGCGGCGATGCCGGATCTGGGGCGGTGGCTGTCGCGCGGGCCACCTGCTGCGCGGTCGCCATTGCAGCGACCAGGCGCGAGGTGGCCGCGGCGGACGCCGCCGAAGGGTCGGATGCGGGCTGGGGCGCGGGCGTCTGCGCGACGGAGGTCGGCGCCGCTGCGCTGCTGCCGGCGGTCTGCTTGGTGACGCCTGCCGAGGCGGCGGCGATGCGGGCGATCGGATCGGCCTGGCCGTCGCCGGGCCACTCGATCACCAGGCGCGTGCCCTCTGGCCCGGCCTCGTAGCGCGGCTTGAGCGCGGCCACCGGTTCGGACAGGTCGAACACGATCCGCAGGGTGCCGGGCTCGGGCTGGCCGCTGCGGATGGTCTTCACCACGCCTGCGGGCGCCGGCAGGGCGAGCTTGCCCGCGGCGCGGCTGGCCGGCAGGTCGACCACCAGGCGATCGGGGTTGGCGAGGGAAATCAGCCGGTATTCGGCTTCTCGGTCCACCCGCAGCTCGGCGCGGGTGCCGGTGGGCCCGGTCTGCAGGTCCACCGCGCGGATTTCGGCCGCCTGCGCGAGGTTCCACAGCAGGGCCGCCAGCAGCGCTGCGGCCAGCACGATCTGTTGGACGTTGATTCCCCGCGTGCGCATGGTCCGTAGTCAATCACCGTTGATACAGATTTGCAACGCAGTTTTCCTTTCAAAACGGCAACCTGCCGCTGCTTCCTATGGGTCCGGTTCAGGTATCGGACGCAAATCGACCGCCTCGGACACGTGCTGGAGCCAGGTCCGGCCCCGGTCGCTGGCGGCGCGAAGGTCCGCCGCGCGGCCGCTGCCGTCGATGGCCAGGTGCAGGTCCAGGTCGGCCGGCGGCAGCGCGCCGGTCCCGCGCTCGGGCCATTCGACCAGCCACAGCGCGGCCGCGGCATCGTCCAGGCCCAGGTATTCCAGCTCCCCGGCCGCGCCGATCCGGTACAGGTCAAGGTGCAGCGCCTCGCCACCGGCGGCCAGGGGATAGCGTTCGACCAGGGTGTAGGTCGGGCTGCGCACGGTGCCGGTGATGCCCAGTGCGCGCAGCCACGCGCGCGCCAGGGTCGACTTGCCGCTGCCGAGGTCGCCGTGCAGGTAGACCACGGCGGGGACCGGGGCCGTGGCGGCCAGTGCCGCCGCCAGCGCGCGGGTCGCGGCCTCGTCGCGCAGATGCAGCCGGGTCATGGCGCCGCCTCCACGTTCGCCCACTGCCGCAGGGCGTCGAGCAGATCGCCCGGCAGCAGGCCGCGCTCGCCGCCGCGTGCCGCCGTATCGCCCGCCGCCGCGTGCAGCAGCGTTCCGCAGCAGGCCGCCTCGAACGCGTCGAGTCCCTGCGCCCACAGCGCGGCGATGCAGCCGCTGAGCAGGTCGCCCATGCCGCCCACCGCCATGCCGGGATTGCCCGCGGCGATCACCCGCGGCGTGCGTTCGGGCGCGGCCACGATGCTGCCGGCGCCCTTGAGCACGACCACGCAGCCATGCACCTGCGCCAGCAGCCGCGCCGCCGCGAAGCGGTTGGCCTGCACCTCTGCCACGCTCACGCCGAGCAGGCGCGCCGCCTCGCCCGGATGCGGGGTCAGCACGGTCTGCGCCGGCAGCGTCCGGGTCGCGCCGGACAGCAGGTTCAGTGCGTCGGCATCGAGCAGTACGCGGGAGGCGCCGGCCAGCACGCGCTGGTACAGGCCCTGTCCCCAGTGGGACTGGCCGAGACCCGGACCCAGGGCCACGACCCCGTCGCGCGCGAGCATCGCGTCGAGCTGGGCGGGAGATTCGATCCCGCGCACCATCGTTTCCGGTCGCCGGGCCAGCACCGCGGCCACGTGTTCGGGCCGGGTCGCCACGCTGACCAGGCCCGCGCCGCAGCGCAGGGCCGCATCGGCGGCCAGCATCACCGCGCCGCCAGTGCCCAGGTCCCCGCCCACGCACAGCACGTGGCCGCTGTCGCCCTTGTGCGCATCGCGCCGGCGCGGCGCCAGCCAGCCGCGCAGGTCCGCCGCCACCAGCCGCCACGCCGCCACCGGGGCGTCCGCCAGGCAGGCCTGCGCGTCGAGCGTGGCCAGCGACAGGCGGCCGGTACAGCGCGCGGCGACGCCGGTCGCGAGGCCGGCATGGGCGCCCAGCAACTGCAGCGTGTGCGCGGCGTGCACCACCGCACCGGGCGCGCTGCCGGTATCGGCCACCAGGCCGCTCGGCGCATCCAGCGACAGCACCGGCAGTCCGGCCGCGTTGATCGCTTCGATCAGGGCCGCCGCATCGGCGTCGGGCGCACGCGTCAGGCCGATGCCGAACAGCGCATCGACGATGAGGCCGGCATTCCCGAAACCGGCATCCGGACCGGCGAACTGGCCGCCGGCCTCGAGGAACGCCGCGCAGGCGCGCTGCGCCAGCGGCGTGCGCGGCGCGTGCGACGCGAGCCGGAGTACGCGCACCTCGCGTCCCGACCCCAGCGCGTGGCGCGCGAGTTCGTACCCGTCGCCGCCGTTGTTGCCCGGTCCGCAGACCACCACGATGCGCTGCGCGTCCGGCCAGTGCGCCAGCAATTCACGCCAGGCCGCCAGCCCCGCGCGCGCCATCAGCGCGAAGGCATCGCCGCCGGGCGGCGTCGCGCACGCTTCGACGGCGCGCAGTGCGGCGGTGTCGTAGAGCGGCGTGCCGCGGGGGTCGGGATCGGCCTGCATCGCGCGGATTCTATACTTGCGCGGTGTCCGACCCCGCCTCCCACCCTGCCCCGCGCGCGCCCGACGTCGCCGACCCTGCCACGCTCGCGCTGCGCATCAAGACGCTGGCGCGCGAGGTCGGCTTCCAGCGCTGCGGCGTGGCCGGCGTCGAACTCGGACAGGACGAGGCCTTCCTGCGCGACTGGCTGGCCCAGGGCCTGTACGGGAGCATGGAGTGGATGGCGCGGCATGGCGACAAACGTTCGCGGCCGCAGGAGCTGGTGCCCGGTACGCTGCGGGTGATCTCGGTGGGGCTGGACTACGGACAGGATCCCGACGCGGCCTGGCGCACGCTGGAGGACGGCGAGCGCGCCTACGTCGCGCGCTACGCGCTGGGCCGGGACTACCACAAGCTCATGCGCAACCGGCTGCAGAAACTCGCCGAGCGCGTCGCCGACGAGATCGGCCCGTTCGGACATCGGGTGTTCGTGGACTCCGCGCCCGTGCTGGAGCGCGCACTCGCGCGCAATGCCGGCATGGGCTGGATCGGCAAGCACACCTGCCTGATCGACCGCGATGGCGGTTCGTGGTTCTTCCTCGGCGAGATCTATGTCGACCTGCCGCTGCCGATCGACCCGCCCGCCAGCGCGCACTGCGGCAGCTGCGTGCGCTGCATCGAAGTGTGCCCGACCGGGGCGATCACCGCGCCGCACCGGCTGGACGCGCGCCGCTGCATCTCCTACCTGACCATCGAGCACGAGGGCAGCATCGACGAGGCGCTGCGCCCCCTGATCGGCAACCGCATCTTCGGCTGCGACGACTGCCAGCTGGTCTGCCCCTGGAACAAGTTCGCGCAGCGCAGCGACGAACCCGATTTCCGCGCGCGCAACCGGCTCGACCAGGCCTCGCTGGCGGAGCTGTTCGCCTGGACCGAAGCGGAGTTCCTGCAGCGCACGGAAGGCTCGGCGATCCGCCGCAGCGGGCATTCGCGCTGGTTGCGCAACATCGCCATCGCCCTGGGCAACGCGCCCTCGACGCCCGGGGTGATCGCAGCGCTGGAGTCGCGCCGCGGGATCGAGGATCCGGTCGTGCGCGAGCACGTCGAATGGGCGCTGCGGCGACACGCGGGCACCGGCCCCGACGGCGCCGCCGCGCAGGCGGCCGGTTCCGCCACGGACCTTGCTCCTGCAGCTGCGCCGCGTCGCGACTGACATTGCCGCCAGCGACGCGCCAGGGCGCGTCGCATCGCTTCGCCAAGGGATTCCGCACGGGCCTGCAGAACCCGCAGCGCCGTCGCCCAGGCGCGGTCAGCCGCGCGAGGAGATCTCCGCCAGCAGCACGCGGGTCACCGGATCGTCGGCCTCGCCCTTGCCTTCCAGCGCCGGCAGCAGGCGGCTGGCCAGCTGCTTGCCGAGTTCGACGCCGAACTGGTCGAAGGCGTTGATGCCCCAGGCCACCGACTGCAGGTAGACGCTGTGCTCGTACAGCGCGACCAGCGCGCCCAGCGAGTGCGGGGTCAGCGCATCGAGCAGGATCATCGTGCTGGGACGGTTGCCGGCATAGGCGCGGTGCGGATCGTCGCTGGCCTGGCCGTTGGCCAGGGCCTCGGTCTGCGCCAGCAGGTTGGCCAGCAGCGCGCGATGGTTCTCCGCATGCCCGTCCTCGCTGCGGACCACGCCGATGAAATCGGCCGGCACCACCTGCGTGCCCTGGTGCAGCGCCTGGAAGAAGCTGTGCTGGGTATCGGTGCCCGGACCGCCCCACCACACCGGCACGGTGTCGACCTCGAGCGCCGCGCCGTCCAGGCGCGCCGACTTGCCCAGGCTTTCCATCACCAGCTGCTGCAGGTAGTTGGGCAGCAGCTTCAGGCGCTCGTCGTAGGGCAGCACCGCCTGCGTGGCCAGGCCCAGCGCGTTGCGGTTCCACAGCGCGGTCAGCGCATGCCAGACCGCGAGGTTGTCGCGGGGTGCCGCCGTCGCCGCGTGCCCGTCCATCGCCGCGGCACCGGCGAGCAGTTCCTCGAACCGGTCCATGCCGATCGCCAGCGCGACCGGGAAGCCGACCGTCGACCACAGCGAATAGCGCCCGCCCACCCAGTCCCACATCGGCAAGATGCGTCCGGCGTCGATGCCGAACGCGGCCGCGCGTTCGACGTTGGCGCTCACCCCGTACACGCGGCTGTCGTCGCCCAGCCAGTCGCGCACGATGCGGCCGTTGAGCAGGGTTTCCTGGGTGCTGAAGGTCTTGGAAATCAGGATCGCGGCGGTGCGCCGCGGGTCGAGCCCCGCCAGCACCCGCTGCGCGGCGTTGCCGTCGACGTTGGACAGGAAATGCACGCGGAAACGCGCGCCGGGCAGCGCCAGCGCATCGGCCACCAGGCGCGGCCCCAGGTCGGAGCCGCCGATGCCGACGCTGACGATGTCGGTGACGTCGCTCGCGGCCAGCGCATCGATCAGCGCCGCCATGCGCGTGCGCGCCTCGCGCGCGAGCGCGGCGCATTCGCGCGCCACCGGCGCCGCGGATGCGTCGCCGCGCAGCGCGGTATGCAGCGCCGCGCGCCCCTCGGTCGCATTGACCGTCTCGCCATCGAGCAGGCGTCGCATCGCGCCGGCCAGGTCCATCCGTCCGGCCAGCGCGAACAGTGCATCCAGCGCAGCGGCGTCGTAGCGCTGCCGCGCGAAGTTGGCATACAGCGGCCCTGCCCGCAGCGTCAGCGACTGCGCGCGCGCGGGCTCCTGCTGGAGCAGCGTCGACACGGGGGTCGACGCGAGACGTTCTGCATGGGTACGGAGGGTCGCGAAATCCGACATGGACGGGCCTGCCTGTTGCCTGGAAGTGGACGATGCAGATTCAACTGCAACCATGCGCATGGGGTGCCTGCGCGCGGATCGCGGAGTATAGGGCGATCGTCGACGCGTCGATGTCGATCCGGTGGCGCGATGGATCCGGGGCGGCGGCCCCGCCGTCGACGCTCAGGCGCGCGCGTCGAATTCCAGGTTGTCGATCAGGCGCGTGCCGCCGATGCGCGCGGCGACCAGCGCCACCAGCGCGCCGCTGGCCGTTCCACCCGGCTCCGCCAGGTCGTCGCGCCGCACGGCCGCGTAGTCGACCTCGAAACCATGCGCGCGCAGGCGCGCGGACGCGCCGGACTCGACCTGCTGCACGGGCATGCCCGCCAGTACCGCCTCGCGCATCGCCTGCAGCGTGCGGTGGATCTCCGGCGCGATCGCGCGCGCGGACGCATCCAGGTACTGGTTGCGCGAACTCATCGCCAGGCCGTCGGCCTCGCGCATCGTCTCCCCGGCCAGCAGGTCGATCGGGAACGCCAGCTCGCGGACCAGGTAGCGGATCACCGCCAGCTGCTGGTAGTCCTTGCGCCCGAATGCGGCGACGTCGGGCTGGACCTGGTTGAACAGCCGCGCCACCACCGTGGCCACGCCGTCGAAGTGCCCCAGGCGATGCGCGCCCTCCAGCACGTTGGCGATGCCGGGCACGCGCATCTGCACGGCGCCGTCGGCGCCGAAGGGGTACATGGTCTGCACCGAGGGCATCCACAGCAGGTCGCAACCGGCCTCGGCGAGACCGCCGGCATCCTCTTCCGGGGTCCTCGGATAGCGTGCGAAATCCTCGTTCGGCCCGAACTGGGTGGGATTGACGAACACGCTCGCAACCACGCGGTCGGCGCGCGCGCGCGCAAGCTTCACCAGCGAGAAATGCCCGGCGTGCAGGTTGCCCATGGTCGGGACGAAACCCACGCGCAAGCCATCGCGCTTCCAGCGCGCGACGCGGCCGCGCAGGTCGTCGAGTTCGGTGACGGTGTCGATCATGCGGACATCAGTAAGCGTGTTCGGGGTCCGGGAAGCTGCCATCGCGTACCGCCTGCACGTAGGCGCGCACCGCGCCTGCCACCGAGCCACCCTCGGCCAGGAAGTCCTTCACGAACTTCGGCCGCCGGTGCCCGGTGTCCAGGCCCAGCACGTCGTGCAGCACCAGCACTTGGCCATCGCAGTCCGGGCCGGCGCCGATGCCAATGGTCGGAATCGGCGAGGCGGCGGTGATTTCCGCGGCCAGCGCGGACGGCACGCATTCCAGGACCAGCAGCGACGCGCCCGCCTCGGCGACGGCCAGGGCATCGGCGCGCAGCTGCGCGGCGGCCGTGGCTTCGCGGCCCTGCACCTTGTAGCCGCCGAAGCGCAGCACCGACTGCGGGGTCAGGCCCAGGTGCGCCGACACCGGAATCTCGCGCGCGGCCAGGAAGCGCATCGCCGCCAGCTTGTGCGGGCCGGCGCCCTCGAGCTTGACCATCCCCGCGCCGGCCTGGAGCAGGCGGGTCGAGGAATCGAGCGCGCGCTCGGGCGTGGCATCGGCCTGGAACGGCAGGTCGGCCACCAGCAGCGCGCGCCGCAGCCCGCGGGCCACCGCGCGCACGTGGTAGGCCACGTCCTCGACGCTGACCGGCAGCGTGGAATCGTGTCCCTGCACCACCATGCCCAGCGAATCGCCAACCAGGATCAGGTCGGCGCCGTTGGCGTCGAATACCCGCGCGAAGCCGGCGTCGTAGGCGGTCAGCATCGCCAGGCGGCGGCCGGCCCGGCGTGCTTCGGCCAGTCCGGGGACGGTGATCGGCTTGTCTGCGGCGCTGTTCATGCGCCTAGGGTATCGCCTCGATGCCGCCGGCATCCAATGCCGCGAGCGCGCTGGCCACGCTGCCGTGGCCGGGAATCGACGCATCGGCGGCGATCTCGGCCAGCGGCACCAGCGCGAACGCGCGCTCGTGCAGGTGCGGATGCGGCACGCGCAGGCCGGGCTGGTCGATGACCGCCTCGCCGTACAGCAGCAGGTCCAGGTCGACGGTGCGCGGGCCCCAGCGCTCGCCATCGCCGGCGCTGCGGTCGCGGCCCAGCTGCTGCTCGATGTCGAGCAGGTGGTCGAGCAGCTGGCGGGCCGGCAGCGCGGTCTCGACGACCGCGGCGGCGTTGAGGAAGTCGGCCTGGTCGCGGCGGCCCCAGGCCGGCGTGCGGTACACCCGCGAGGCCCGCAGCAGGCGCGTGCCGGGCAGTGCGTCCAGCGCCGCCAGGGCCTCGGACAGCGACCGCGCCACGTCCCCGACGTTGCCGCCGAGGCCGACGCAGGCGAGCGTGCTCATTCGCCGGCGTGGCTGCGCCGGCGCCGGCGGCGACGCTTGCGCGGCGCGCCTGCTTCGGCATCGTCGCCGTCGAGCGGCTGATGGGCGATGGCCGCGTCCGGATTGCCCTGCGCCTCCAGCCAGAACGCGATGTCCTCCTCGTGCGCGGGCGAGGCCGCGCGGCGCAGCACCAGGAAGTCGAAGGCGGCGCGGAAGCGCGGATGCGAGAGCGTGCGCACCACGCGCTTGCGCTGGCGCAGGGAGAAGCGCCCCTGCATCAGCCAGATCTCCTGCATCGGCAGCGAGAAGCGGCGCGGCAGCGCGATGGTGGACAACTGGTGCAGGGTGACCCGGTCGGCGGCGCGGCGTTCGGCCTCGGCGGTGTTGAGGCCCTGCGCCTGCAGCCCCATCAGCGAGCGGCAGTAGGCCGGCCACAGCAGCACGGCGAACAGGAACGCGGGCGAGACCGGCTCGTCCGCGGCCACGCGCTGGTCGGTGCCGCGCAGGCCTTCGATCACCATCCTGCGCAGCGCGCCGCTGCGGTTGGAGGCCAGCGCCGCCGCGCTTTCGGGAAACAGCGCCGCCAGCAGGCCGTGGCGTTCCAGGCGCTCGAAGCTGGCGACCGCATGCCCGGACAGGAACATCTTCAGGCATTCCTCGAACAGCCGCGCCGGCGCGGCCTCGCCCAGCAGCGACGCCAGCGGTGCCAGCGGCGCGGCCGTCTCCGGGGCGATCTCGAAGCGCAGCTTGGCGGCCAGCCGGATCGCGCGCAGCATCCGCACCGGATCCTCGCGGTAGCGCGTCTCCGGATCGCCGATCAGGCGCAGCACGCGGTTGCTGACGTCCTCGAAGCCGCCGACGTAGTCGCGCACCGAGAAATCGGCGATGTCGTAGTAGAGGGCGTTGGCGGTGAAATCGCGGCGCACCGCATCGTCCTCGATGCTGCCGTAGACGTTGTCGCGCAGCAGGCGCCCGTCGTCGTGCACCTGGCGGTCGCCGCTGCCGTCGTCGATGTTGGCGCGGAAGGTGGCGACCTCGATGATCTCGCGGCCGAACACCACGTGCGCCAGCCGGAACCGCCGGCCGATCAGGCGGCAGTTGCGGAACAGGTGGCGGACCTCCTCGGGCGTGGCGTCGGTGGCGACGTCGAAGTCCTTGGGGTCCAGGCCGGCCAGCAGGTCGCGTACGGCGCCGCCCACCAGGCAGGCGCGGTGCCCGGCCTCGTGCAAGCGGTAGAGCACGCGCACGGCGTTGGGGCTGATCCCCCGACGCGAGATGGGGTGTTGATCGCGCGGAATGATCCGCAGCACGGGGGTCACGGTGTTGTTCGTCGGCATCGGGCCAGGCAGTTCCGGATCGGGGCCGACAGTGGTGTTCGGCAACCGTTTATCGCTGCTATACTAGCAAGCTGCACCGGCACCTTGGCCTTTCTGGCCCGCCGGCGCAGCCGGAACGTCCCTCCGGCGCTGCTCGCGCAGCACCCTGCTCCCTTCGTCTAGAGGCCTAGGACGTGGCCCTCTCAAGGCTAAAACACGGGTTCGAATCCCGTAGGGAGCGCCATCTTCGAGGAAGGCCCGCGCAAGCGGGCCTTCCGCTTTTCCGGCCCGGCCGCAGGCATTCCCGCGTCGGCCCGGGCCTGCGCCGCGCACCCGGAGCGCGTTGCCGCATCGTCCGGCACGCGGCCTTGCGTCGGCGAACGACGCGCCGCAACCGGGCCATCGCCACGCCATCGCCACGAACGAATGCGAACACTTCGCACCGCTGGCGCCACGGGTGCTCTAAAATCGCGTGTCGTTCCCCCCGAAACCACGGACCGTCGCGACATGCCCTTCGTCGTCACCGAGAACTGCATCAAGTGCAAGTACACCGACTGCGTCGAGGTGTGCCCGGTCGACTGCTTCCACGAAGGTCCCAACTTCCTGGTGATCGACCCGGACGAGTGCATCGACTGCACCCTGTGCGAGCCGGAGTGCCCGATCAACGCGATCTATCCCGAGGACGACGTGCCGGCCGGGCAGGAGCATTACGTCGCGCTCAACGCCGAGCTGTCGCGGGAATGGCCGGTGATCACCACGCGCAAGGATCCGCCGGCCGACGCCAAGGAATGGGAAGGCAAGCCGAACAAGCTGCCGCTGCTCGAACGCTGACGCCCCGCGTCCTTCGACGGCAAACGGAAAGGCGCCCTGCGGGGCGCCTTTCTGCATTCGGGGGCCGAACCGGAAAGGCGCGCTGCGCCTTCCCGTCCGGCGGCTTCAGCCGCCGGCCAGCGCCGCCTTGAGCGCGGCAATCAGGCGCTGCGGCGGATCGCCCGAAGCGGGCAGGCCGCGCGGATCGACCGCGGCCACGTAGGCGCCGGTATCGGTCTTGGTCACGCGCACCAGGAACTTGGCATCGGCGTAGTCCACGTCGTAGGTACCCAGCAGCTGCGCGCGGTTGACCACGGTGAGGCCTTCGGTGGCGGCCAGCACCTCGCCGACGCGGGCGAAGACCTGGTCGCGATCGCCGGCGACGGCGAAGCCGTTGGGCTGCGGGCTCGCCGCCGCGGCGGTGGCCGAGCGCGTCACCGAACCGGTTTCGGGCAGCGCCATCGCCGTGGAGGTATCGGGGCGGTCGAGGTCCGGCGGGACTTCGAGCGGACGGTTCTCGGGGCTGGCCGCGTACAGCTCGCTGCCCTTGCGGAACCACTTGCAGCCGCTGGTGCCGAGCACGGCCACGGCCACGAGGCCGACCGCGAGCACACGGAACAGGGGGCGGGAATGACGCATGGTTGAAGTCTCCTGCGGAAAGGGATTCAGGCCGCGATCGGATCGCGGAGGCTGTGTTCGATGGCCGTGGCCGCTGCGGCGATGCGCGCGGCCAGTGGCTGGTGGGTCGCGCCCAGCGCGGTCAGCGGCAGTCGCAGGCCGTGCCCGATGCCGAGCAGCGCAAGCGCGGCCTTGACCGGGATCGGGTTCGGCTCGATCGAGGCGAAGCGGTGGAACTGGTCCAGCGTGTCGTTCCATGCCCGGGCATCGGACCCGCGTCCACCGCGTGCGAGGTCGCACAGGCGGCGCATCGCCGCCGGCACCAGGTTGGACACCACCGATACCACGCCGTCGGCGCCCGCCAGCATGGCCTCGGCGGCCGTGGCGTCGTCGCCGCCGAGAACCACGAATCCGTCCACGCGCAGCGCGCGCCATTCGGCCAGGCGCGCCGGATCGGCGACCGCCTCCTTGACCCCGACGATGCGCGGATGCGCGACCAGCGTCGCGACGCTCGCCGGCTGCAGGTCGCAGCCGGTGCGTGCGGGCACGTTGTACATCACGACCGGCAGCGCGCCGTCTTCGGCCAGCGCCCGGTAATGTGCCAGCAGGCCGGCCTGGGTCGGGCGCACGTAGGGCGGGGTCACCACCAGCGCCGCATCCGCGCCGAGGGCGGCGGCGCGACGGGTCTGCTCGATGGTCTTCGCCGTCGCCGAATGCCCGGTCCCGGCCAGCACCGGCACCCGCCCGCCCACGGTCTCGACCGCGGTGCGCAGCAGGGCGTCGAATTCGATCTCCAGCAGCGAGGCGGCCTCGCCGGTCGAACCGGCGACCACCACGCCCTGCGTGCCCGCCTCGCACTGCGCGTGCAGCAACCGCCGCCAGGCGTCGAGGTCGAGTTCGCCCGTCACCGTGAACGGCGTCGCCAGCGCGGTGATGCTGCCGGAAAGTCGCAAGGGCCTGGGTCTCGTGCGAAGCGCCTGGAATCGGGCGCTGAACGGATGTTTCGGATGCCGGCATGTTACTTGCGGCCCGGAAGCACGGGCAAGTATGCTGGCTCCCGCACCCGGCCATGCCCGGGACGCCGTTCATCACCGATCTCCTACGGAACCTTCGCCGCGGACGCCGCCTTGACCGATCCAGACAACGCATCCCGGCCCTCGCCGAACGAGAACCACCTGCTGATCAACGCCTATACGACGCATCCGGCATCTCCCCTGCTGGCCGTGTCGCGGCGCATCGCGGACAGCGGCTGCAATCTCGTGGACACGCGCCTGTCGACCGTCGGCCGCGACGTGTCGGTAACCGCGCTGGCCACCGGCTCCTGGGATTCGGTGGCCAAGCTCGAGGCCATGCTCACCCGCCTGGAGCGCGAGGAAGACCTCAAGCTGGTGTGGTACCGCACCGGCCCCAAGCCGGTGCAGTCGAACCTGCTGCCGTACATCGTCGAGGTGGTCGCCGCCGACAAGCCCGGCATCCTGTTCCAGCTGGCCGATTTCTTCGACCGCCAGGGCATCACCATCGAGAGCCTGCACTGCTCGCGCTACCGCGCCATGCAGACCGGCGCGGACATGTTCTCGGCGCAGGTCACCATCGGCGTGCCGGCCAACATGCACATCGCCGCGCTGCGCGACGATTTCCTCGAGTTCTGCGACCACCTGAACCTCGACGCGATCATGGATCCGATGAAGTTCTGACCGGCTGGAGACCGCAGTGGAATTCTTCATGTTCTTCCTCCTGCTTGCGATCCTCCTCGCGCAGCGGAGTGGAATGACCAGGCTGGAGAAGCGGGTGGCCGATCTGGAAGCGCAGCGCCGGGAGCCAGGCACACCGTGACTGTCCCCAGACTCGACCAGGCCACGCTCAATGCCCCGCTGTCCCTGTCCGGCGGACGCAACGCCACCCTCGCCGACTACGCCGGCCGCTGGCTGGTGCTGTACTTCTATCCCAAGGATTCCACGCCAGGCTGCACCACCGAAGGCCTGGACTTCAACGCCCTGCTGCAGCAGTTCGCCGCGCTGGGCGCGGACGTGCTGGGCGTGTCGCGCGACTCGGTGAAGTCGCACGACAATTTCTGCGCGAAGCAGGGCTTCGCCTTCCCGCTGGTCAGCGATCCGGACGAGCAGCTCTGCCGCGCCTTCGACGTGATCCACGAGAAGAACATGTACGGCCGCAAGGTGCTGGGCGTGGTGCGCAGCACCTTCCTGATCTCGCCCGACCAGCGCCTTGTCCGCGAGTGGCGCGGCGTCAAGGTGGCCGGCCATGCCCAGGCCGTGCTCGACGCGCTGAAGGCCGCGCAACCCGCGTGATCCCGTTTCCCGACCGTGGCCACCGCCGCCCTGCCCCGCAGGCCGCGGCGGCGCGCGGCCGTGCCCGTCTTTCCGCCGCCAGGAGGCGAACGCTCCGATGATGACCCACGGCAAGCGCATCTACGTGCTCGACACCAATGTCCTGATGCACGACCCCACCGCGCTGTTCCGGTTCGAGGAACACGACGTGTTCCTGCCGATGCAGGTGATCGAGGAGCTCGACAACGGTAAGAAGGGCACGTCCGAGGCCAGCCGCAACGCGCGCCAGGTCAGCCGCTTCATCAACGAACTGATCGAGGCGCAGGGCAGCGACAAGATCGCGAGCGGCCTGCTGCTCGAGCGTCCGAACGGCCTGCAGCTGCGTGGCGCGGCCAGCATCGGCAAGCTGCGCTTCCAGACGACGGTGCCGAAGGAGGACAAGACCTCGTTCGGCGCGGTGGCGCCGGACAACCGCATCCTGGGCGCCATCCTGCAGCTGCGACGCGACGAGCCGGAGCTGCCGGTGGTGTTCGTGTCCAAGGACATCAACCTGCGGATCAAGGCGGCGATCGCCGGCCTGGTCAGCGAGGACTACGAGAACGATCGCGCGCTCGACGACTTCAGCCTGCTCTACACCGGCGCCAACGCGCTGCCCGAGGATTTCTGGACGCGCCACGGCAAGGACCTGCGTTCGTGGACCGACCGCGGCCGCACCTACTACGAGATCGCGATCGACGAGGGCGGCGACTGGTATCCGAACCAGTACCTGTACCTGCCCGGCGACGACGAGGCCGAGTTCCGCGTCGCCAGGGTCGAGGACGGCAAGGCGGTGCTGCAGATCGTCGATGACTACCGCCGCACCCAGCACTCGGTATGGGGCATCGCCGCGCGCAACCGCGAGCAGAACTTCGCGCTCAACGCGCTGATGGATCCGGAAATCGACTTCGTCACCCTGCTCGGCACCGCCGGTACCGGCAAGACCCTGCTGGCGCTGGCTGCCGGCCTGGCCCAGACCATGGACCAGCAGCGCTACCGCGAGATCATCATGACCCGCGCGACGGTGAGCGTGGGCGAGGACATCGGCTTCCTGCCCGGCACCGAGGAGGAGAAGATGACGCCGTGGATGGGGGCGCTCACCGACAACCTGGAGGTGCTCACCCACAACCAGGAAGGCGGCAGCTGGGGCCGCGCGGCGACCAACGACCTGCTCGCCTCGCGGATCAAGATCCGCTCGCTCAACTTCATGCGCGGACGCACCTTCCTCAGCCGCTGGCTGATCCTGGACGAGGCGCAGAACCTCACGCCCAAGCAGATGAAGACGCTGATCACCCGCGCCGGCCCGGGCACCAAGATCGTATGCCTGGGCAACGTCGAGCAGATCGACACGCCCTACCTGACCGAGACCACCTCGGGCCTGACCTATGCGGTGGACCGGTTCAAGAACTGGGCGCACAGCGCGCACGTGACCCTGCGTCGCGGCGAGCGTTCGCGACTGGCCGACTACGCATCCGAGGTGCTGTAGGCGATACCGGCCCCCGCTCCCTGTGGGAGCGACCTTGGTCGCGAAGGCTTTGGGCATGTGTCCCGGCGTCGGCATTCGCGCGCGAGCACGCTCCCACGCGGATCGCAGTCCCTGCGCCCGATCAGTCGCCCCCGCTCCCTGTGGGAGCGACCTTGGTCGCGATGGCTTTGGGAACGTCCCGCGGCGCCTGCATTCGCGCGCGAGCGCGCTCCCGCGTGAAGCGCATCCCTGCGCCCGATCAGGCATCGGCCGCTCCCTGTGGGAGCGACCTTGGTCGCGAAGGCTTTGGGAACGCCCCTCGCCGCCGGCATTCGCGCGCGGCGCCCGGCCGCATGTCAGGGGAGCCCTCGCCTTCGCGACACGCGCACGGACCCGATGCACAATGCGGGCATGAGCCGAAGCGGCAGCGACACCGCCCCCAAACCCAGCCGCGCCGACTCGCGCCCCAGCCTGCGCGAGCGCTTCGACGCGATGCGCAACATCCCGCCCTTCCTGCGCCAGATCTGGGCGACCAGCCCCGCACTGGGGCTGACCAGCATCGGCCTGCGCGTGGTGCGCGCCTTCCTGCCGATCCTCACCCTGTACGTCGGCAAGCTGATCATCGACGAGGCGATCCGCCTGGTCGGGCTGGGCCTGGCCTTCGACTCGGTCGGCGAGGCCTGGCGCAGCGGCCAGCTCGATCCGC
This sequence comes from uncultured Luteimonas sp., assembly GCF_947492465.1. Classification (NCBI taxonomy): domain Bacteria; kingdom Pseudomonadati; phylum Pseudomonadota; class Gammaproteobacteria; order Lysobacterales; family Lysobacteraceae; genus Luteimonas; species uncultured Luteimonas sp. The sequence continues at coordinate 266,182 of NZ_CANLNF010000004.1, read as the reverse complement.
TGATGTGGCTGCTGGCCATCGAGTTCGGCCTGGCGATCGCCTCCGACCTGCTCGGGCGGATCGTGAGCTACGCGGATTCGCTGCTGTCGGAGCTGTTCACCAACGCCACCAGCGTGCGCCTGATGGAGCATGCCGCGACGCTGGACCTGGAGGATTTCGAAGACCCGGACGTGCAGGACAAGCTCGATCGCGCGCGGCGCCAGACCATGGGCCGGATGAACCTGATGGGCCAGCTGTTCGGCCAGGTCCAGGACGTGATCACGGTGGTCAGCTTTGCTGTCGGCCTGCTGGTCTATGCGCCCTGGCTGATCGTGCTGCTGGCGGTGGCGCTGGTGCCGGCCTTTCTCGGCGAGGCGCACTTCAGCGCGCTGGGCTATTCGCTCAACTTCCAGTGGACGCCGGAACGCCGGCAGCTCGAGTACGTGCGCCAGACCGGCGCCAGCGTCGAGACCGCCAAGGAAGTGAAGATCTTCAACCTGCACCGCTTCCTGGTCGACCGCTACCGGACGCTGGCCGACAGGTTCTTCCTGGCCAACCGCGCGCTGGCGCGGCGGCGCGCGTTCTGGGGCACGCTGCTGGCCGCGCTCGGCACCTTGGGCTACTACGTGGCCTACGCCTACATCGCCTGGCGCACGGTGCGCGGCGACTTCACCATCGGCGACCTGACCTTCCTGGCCGGCAGCTTCCGCCGGCTTCGGCAACTGCTCGAAGGGCTGCTGATCGGCTTCTCGCAGGTGGCCGGGCAGGCGCTGTACCTGGACGACCTGTTCTCGTTCTTCGAGATCGAGCCCGAGATCACCTCGCCGGAACATCCCGCGCCCTTCCCCGGCCCGATCGCGCAGGGTTTCGTGTTCGAGAACGTCGGCTTCCGCTATCCGGGCGCCGAGCGCTGGGCGGTGCGGCACCTGGACTTCGAACTGCGCGCCGGCGAGGTGCTGGCGCTGGTCGGCGAGAACGGCGCCGGCAAGACCACCCTGGTCAAGCTGCTGGCGAGGCTCTACGACCCGGACGAAGGCCGCATCCTGCTCGACGGGCGCGACCTGCGCGAGTACGACATCGATGCGCTGCGCGCGAACATCGGCGTGATCTTCCAGGATTTCGTGCGTTATCACCTCACCGCCGGCGAGAACATCGGCGTAGGCCGGATCGACCACATGGACGACCGCGGCCGGATCGAGGATGCGGCCCGCCGGGCCATGGCCGACGAGGTGATCGAGGCGCTGCCGCAAGGCTACGACCAGCTGATCGGGCGCCGCTTCAAGACCGGCGTGGACCTGTCGGGCGGGCAGTGGCAGAAGATCGCGATCGCCCGCGCCTACATGCGCGACGCCCAGGTGATGATCCTGGACGAGCCGACCGCGGCGCTGGACGCGCGCAGCGAGTTCGAGGTGTTCCAGCGCTTCAAGGAGCTGTCCGACGAGCGCACCGCGGTGCTGATCTCGCACCGCTTCTCCAGCGTGCGCATGGCCGACCGCATCCTGGTGCTGGCGGATGGCCGGGTCGAGGCCAGCGGTACCCACGACGAGCTGATGGCCCAGGGCGGACGCTATGCCGAGCTGTTCGAGCTGCAGGCGGCGGGCTACCGCTAGCCGCGCCCGGTTGGGCGTGGGGACAAAATGCCCGGACCGGCGCCCGGAGCAGGGCCGGCCGGTTGGCTATAATTCACAGCTGACGTTCTGCTGACTCCTCCCCATGTCCTCCGCCTTCGGCACCGAAACGGTGCTGGACGTCCGCCACTGGACCGACAGCTACTTCAGCTTCACCACCACCCGCGACGACGGCTTCCGTTTCGAGAACGGGCAGTTCGTGATGATCGGCCTCGAGATCGGCGGCAAGCCGTTGCTGCGTGCCTATTCGATCGCCAGCGCGAACTGGGAGGAGCAGCTGGAGTTCTTCAGCATCAAGGTCCCCGACGGCCCGCTGACCTCTCGCCTGCAGCATATCCAGCCGGGCGACCATCTCCTGGTGGGGCGCAAGCCCACCGGCACCCTGTTGATCAGCGACCTGCACCCCGGCCGCAACCTGTACCTGCTGGGGACCGGGACGGGGCTGGCGCCATGGATGTCGGTCATCAAGGATCCCGGAACCTACGAACGCTTCGAGCGCGTGGTCGTGGCCCATGGCGTGCGCAGTGCGGGCGACCTGGCCTATCGCGACTACATCCTCAACGAACTGCCGCGCCACGAGTTCCTCGGCGAACAGATCTCGCAGCAGCTGCTCTACTACCCGGTGGTCAGCCGCGAACCCTTCCAGTGGGAGGGCCGCGACCAGCGCGGCCGCCTCACCGACCTGCTCGACAGCGGCCGCATGGCCGCCGACCTTGGACTCGATCCCCTCGACCCCGCGCGTGACCGCGCCATGATCTGCGGCGGCCCGCAGATGCTGGCCGACTTCCGCGCCCTGCTCGACCGCCGCGGCTTCGTCGCCGCGCCGCGCATCGGCACGCCGGGCGACTACGTGTTCGAGCGCGCCTTCGTCGAGAAGTGAGTCGCCTCCGCGCGACGGCCGCCCGCCACCGACGGGAGACGTCGTAGAATCCCCGCATCATTCGGAGGACATCGCATGAAGATCCTGGTTCCGGTCGACGGCAGCGAAACGAGCACGCGCGCCCTCAAGCACGCGCTGACGCTGGCCAAGTCCTTCGCCAAGCCCGGCAAGGTGCTGGTGGTGGCGGTCGACGATGCCCTGTTCCCGGGGGTGGAGCGCAAGATCGGTGCCGACGCCGCGCGCAAGCACCATGCGGAGAACTTCGAGCGGATGTTCGCGCCGGCCCGCAAAGCACTGGCCCGCAACAAGGTGCCGGTGGAGTTCGTCGAAGTGGTGGACGCGGTCGCCACCGGCATCCTCGACACCGCGAACAAGCAGAAGGTCGACCTGGTCGTGATGGGGTCGCGCGGCAGTGGCGGGATCAAGGGCACCCTGCTCGGCTCGGTCTCGATGAAGGTGCTTGCGGGGACGCAGGTGCCGGTCACCATCGTCCATTGACGCAGCGCGCGGCGCATCCGCCACGCTCGCTCAGGCGAGCGCGGTTTCGATGTCGCGGCGCAGGCTTTCGGGCGTGTCCGTCGGCGCATAGCGGCGCAGCACCTGGCCGTCGCGGCCGACCAGGAACTTGGTGAAGTTCCACTTGATCGCGCCGATGCCGAGCAGGCCGCCCTTCTCGCGCTTGAGCCAGCTCCACAGCGGATGGGCCTGCGCACCGTTGACCTGGACCTTGGCGAACATCGGGAAATCGACGCCGTAGTCGAGCGTGCAGAACGCGCGGATCGCCGCCTCGTCGCCCGGCTCCTGGTGGCCGAACTGGTCGCAGGGAAAGCCCAGCACCACCAGCCCGCGCTCGCGATAGTCGCGCCACAGCTGCTGCAGGCCGGCGTATTGCGGGGTGAAGCCGCACCTGGAGGCCACGTTGACGATCAGCAGCACCTTGCCCGCATGGTCGGAAAGGGCCATCTCGTCGCCGTCGAGCCCCGTCGCGGTGAAGTCGTGCGCGGTAGTCACGGCGTCGCCGCCTGCACGCGCAGCGGCTCGGCGAACGGCCGGATCCCGAGTTCGGCGTGGATCTCGGCCGGATAGTAGGCGGTCTGCCCCTTGATCACTGTGACGACCCGGCGGATGTCGGCGATGTCGGTGGTCGGATCGCCGTCCACCAGCACGAGGTCCGCCTGCTTGCCGGGCGCGATGCTGCCCAGCCGGTCGAGCACGCCGGAGTACTTCGCCCCGTTCCAGGTGGCGACCTGCAGGACCTGCGCCGGCGTCAGCCCGGCGCGCACGTACAGCGCCAGCTCGTGCTGCAGGGTGAAGCCGGGCACCTCGTCGGTGCCCGCCACCAGCGGCACGCCGGCGCGATAGGCGCGGCCGACGAACTCGACCATCCGTTCGAACGACTCGCGATAGCGCGCACCGGTGGCGTCGTCGGGGATGTCCATTTCCGCCGCGCGCCGCCCGCGCTGCACGTCCGGCGGCAGGTGGTCCTCGATGCCGGCGAAGATCGGCGTGATCTGTCCGTTGCGCTGGTGCAGGAACTCGAAGGTCGCCAGCGTCGGGTCCATCACGATCCGCTTTTCCGCGAGGGTCGCGATGAAGTCGCGGACCGGCGCGGAGTCCAGGTCGAGGCCGGCGGCCTCGCGCGCGGGCAGGTAGAAGCGCTCCAGCGTGCGCGTGTCGGTCCCGGGCTCGACCAGGAAGTTCAGCACCACCTGGTTGATGTGGTTGAGTTCGTCGAAGCCGGCATCGACCGCGTCCTGGGCGCGCAGGAATACCGGCACATGGCCGCTGACGCGCAGCCCCTTGGCATGCGCGTAGGCCACGGTCGGGGCGAGGATGTCCTTCGGGAACGAGTTGTAGATCTTGAGCTGCGGATAGCCGTTGGCCGCGTACCAGTCGATCGCCTCACGGGCGGCGTCCAGGTCGCTGACCACGAAGCCATTGCGCGCCGACTGCTCGCTCTCTCCCTCGAGGAAGCCGGCCGCGACGACGCGCGGCATCAGCAGCGTGCCTGCGCGCTCGTCGGCCATGAGCTGCTGCAGGCTGGCGTTGTCGTTGCCCATGTCGCGCAGCGAGGTGACCCCGGCCGCCAGCTGCAGGCCGCCGCTCCAGCGGTCGGCGTGCGCATGCATGTCGAACAGTCCGGGCAGCAGCACGCGACCGCCGGCGTCGATGACCTGGTCGGCCGGCGCATCGTCCGCACCGGCCGCCAGGACCGAGACGATCCTGCCCTGGTCCAGGCGCACGTCCGACGCGGCGCCCAGCCGCGCATGCTCGCTGTCGAACACGCGCGCATTGCGGATCAGCGTGCTGCCCGGCAGCGGATGCGCCAGCCGCTGCTGCAGCGAGACCAGCGCCTGCGACTCGGCCGATTTCTGCACCGATTCCAGAGCATCGGCATTGCCCTCCCAGCCAGCCTCGACCAGCTGCAGGAAGCCCGGGAAGATGTAGGCGAACAGGCGCGGCCGCGCTTCGTCGGTGGCCCAGACGAAGGTCGGGGTGAAGCCGATGCCGGTGATCGCCAGCAACTGCACCTGGCGCGTGTCGTCGCCGCTGCGCACCTCGGCCTGGTCGACCTTGCGCGCGCTCAGGGTGCCGCTGGGAATCAGCGGCAGGCGCCCGTCCTCGCGCGCGGCCATCGCGGCCAGCGCCACCGAGGCCACGACCGGGGTCCCGCCGAGCGGTGAATACTGCGCGCCGGGTGCCACCGCCAGCTCGCCCTGGTCGGACGTGGAGGTCCAGCGCGCCACGCCGTCGGCCAGTTCGAAATGTTCGTCGACCGGCGCGCCGAACGTGGAGGTGCCGGTCACCCGGTAGCGACGGAAGGTGCCGTCGTCGTTGAGGGTGTACTCCTCCTTCAGTTCCGGGCCGCGGCCGTTGTCCTTGAAGATGAACTCGGTCCGGGTCACGCCGTCCTCGCCGGCGGTCACCGTCTGTTGCCCGGCCTGCTTGCCGCCGTCCACCAGGACCACGTAGCGCAGCGTGTCCGCCGCCCCGGCGGCGCCCGCCAGCGACAGGCCCAGCAGGAGGAACAGGAACCCGTGCTGCCTCATGCAACCCCCGATGCCGCGCCGCGGCCAGCGTGTGAAGGAACGTACCCGCCGCAGTGTATCCCTGCGCCGCGCCCGTCCGCGCGCCGGGGCCATGTGCCGTTCGTCATGGGCCGGTGCCCTGCCCCATCGGATACCCTTGGATTTTCGAGTTCCACAAGGATCGACCCATGAAGCACCCGCTCGCCGCCGCCCTCGCCATCGCGCTGACAGCCGCTGTCTCCACCGCGGCCTCGGCCCAGACCACCGGAGACGGCTCCGTGAACACCGCCGCAGCCGCGAGCGCCGGCAGCCAGGCCGCCAATCCGCTGTTCGTGCAGAGCCCGCTGCCGCTGCGCTACCCGCAGTTCGACCAGCTCAAGGACGAACACTTCGCTCCGGCCTTCGACGCCGGCATGGCCCGCAACCTCGAGGAGATCGAGAAGATCGCGACCGGGAAGTCGGCACCGACCTTCGAGAACACGATCATCGCGCTGGAGAAGTCCGGCGAACTGCTGGGCAACGCACGCCGCATCTTCGGCAACCTCAACGGCACCGACACCAACGACACGCGCAAGAAGATCAACAACGAGTACGCGCCGAAGTTCGCCGCGCACCGCGACGCGATCATGCTCAACCCGCAGCTGTTCGAGCGCGTGGAAGCGGTCTACAACCAGCGCAACGCGCTGGGCCTGGACGCCGAGGGCGTGCGCCTGGTCGAGGAGTACTACGACGACTTCGTGCGCTCCGGCGCCAAGCTGGCCGAGGCCGACAAGGCGCGGCTGAAGGAGATCAACGCGCGCATGGCCGCGCTGGGCACGCAGTTCTCCAACAACGTGCTCGACGAGGTCAACGACTCCGCCGTGCTGGTCGACGACGTCGCCGAACTCGCCGGCCTGAGCGAATCGCAGATCGCCACCGCCGCCGCGGCCGCCAAGGCCAAGGGCCATGAGGGCAAGTACCTGCTGACCCTGCTCAACACCACCGGCCAGCCGCTGCTGCCGCAGCTGGACAACCGCGCCCTGCGCGAGCGCGTGCACAAGGCGTCCGTCGCCCGCGGCAGCCGCGGCAACCAGTGGGACAACACCGGTATCGTCGCCGAGGTGCTGAAGCTGCGCGGCGAACGCTCCGCGCTGCTGGGCTACGACACCCCCGCCGCCTTCACCCTGGCCGACGAAACCGCCGGCACCGTCGAGGCGGTGAACGCGATGCTCGGCCGCCTGGCGCCGGCCGCCGTCGCCAACGCCCGTCGCGAGGGTGCCGCGCTGCAGGCGATGATCGACCGCGAGCAGGCCGCGAAGGGCGAACCGAGCTTCCAGCTCGAACCCTGGGACTGGGCCTACTACACCGAGAAGGTGCGCCAGGCCGAGTACGACTTCGACGACAACCAGCTCAAGCCCTACTTCGAGATGAAGAACGTGCTCGAGAACGGGGTGTTCTTCGCCGCCACGCAGCTGTACGGCATCACGTTCAAGGAACGCACCGACCTGCCGAAGTACCACGCCGACACCTGGACCTACGACGTCTTCGACAAGGACGGCAAGCAGCTGTCGATCTTCATCTTCGACCCCTATGCGCGTCCGTCCAAGCGCGGCGGTGCGTGGATGAACTCCTACGTGGGCGAGTCCGAGCTCGAGGGCACGCTGCCGGTGGTGGCCAACCACCAGAACATCCCCAAGCCGCCGGCCGGCGAGCCGACCCTGCTCACCTGGGATGAAGTGACCACCATGTTCCACGAGTTCGGCCATGCGCTGCACGGCATGTTCTCGGACGTGAAGTACCCGTACTTCTTCATGGACGTGCCGCGCGACTTCGTCGAGTTCCCCTCGCAGGTCAACGAGATGTGGGCCGACTGGCCGTCGATCCTGGCCAACTACGCCAAGCACCACGAGACCGGCGAACCGCTGCCGCAGGCGCTGCTGGACAAGAAGATGGCCTCGGCCACCTTCAACGAAGGCTTCGCCACCACCGAATACCTCGGCGCCGCGATGCTCGACCAGTACCTGCACCAGCTGCCGCAGGACCAGCTGCCTTCGGCAGACCAGGTCATGGCCACCGAGGCCGCCGCGCTCAAGTCGGTGGGGCTGGACTACGCGCCGGTGCCGCCGCGCTACCGCACGCCGTATTTCAGCCACATCATGGGCGGCTACGCGGCCGCGTACTACGCCTACATCTGGTCGGAAGTGCTGGACGCCAACACGGTCGAGTGGATCAAGGCCAATGGCGGGCTCAAGCCCGAGAACGGCGACCGCCTGCGCAACACCCTGCTCTCGCGCGGCGGGGCCAAGGACGCCAAGCAGCTGTTCGTCGATTTCACCGGCCATGAGCCGCGGATCGAGCCGCTGCTGAAGAAGCGCGGCCTGGACGCGCCTGCGACCAACTGACCGGCCAACGCAGCCGCACGAACGACGCCGCCGGTGACCCCGGCGGCGTTTTTCCTTGCGGGCCTCCGGACCAGGCGGGTACGCGTTGTCGCAGTCGCGCCACGTCTTCCGCCGGAACCCGGATGGCAGGTGACCGACGGCGGCGTCCTGGCACTCCGCCCGACGCCCCCCCAGGCCTGTCCTGGCGACCTGCGGGTCCTCCACACGCCTCCGGTTAGCATCCGCCCATGTCCGCGATGTCAGCCCCTCTCGCCCGTGGCGGGTCCGCCGCCAGCGCCTTGCGCGACTGGATCGGGCGCCACGAGCGCCTGTTCATCCTCACCGGCGCCGGCTGCAGCACCGGTTCGGGCATCCCCGACTACCGCGACCGCAACGGCGAATGGAAGCGCAGCCCGCCGATCACCCTGCAGCAGCTGACCGGAAGCGATGCCGCCTACCGACGCTACTGGGCGCGCAGCAGCGTCGGCTGGCCGCGCTTCCTCGGCGCCGAGCCCAATCCCGCGCACCGGGCGCTGGCGGCCCTGGAACGGCGCGGACAGGTGCGGCTGCTGCTGACCCAGAACGTCGACGGCCTGCACCAGCGCGCCGGCAACCGCCGGGTGATCGACCTGCATGGCCGGCTGGACGCGGTGGTCTGCCTGGGCTGCGGCGCGCGCAGCCGGCGTGAGGCGGTCCAGAGCGCCATCGTCGAGGCCAACCCGGGATGGCAGGCCGGCGCGGCGCCGACGGCGCCGGACGGCGATGCCGACCTCGACGACGACGCCGTGGACGGCTTCGCCCCGCCCTACTGCGGGTTCTGCCGCGGCCTGCTCAAGCCGGACGTGGTGTTCTTCGGCGAGAACGTCCCGCGCGAACGCGTGGCCGAGGCGCAGCAGGCCCTGCACGACGCCGATGCCGTGCTCGTGGCAGGCTCCTCGCTGATGGTCTGGTCCGGCTTCCGCTTCGCGCGCATGGCCGCGGCCGCCGGCCTGCCGCTCGCGATCCTCAACGCCGGCTGCACACGCGCGGACGGGCTGGCCACCCTGCGCGTCGACGCCGACATCGCCACGTCCCTGGAGGAGGCCCTGCAATGAGTGTCCGCCATCGTCCGCCCTTGCTCGCCCTGTTGCTGTGGGCCACGTCGACACCTGCCCTGGCCCAGCAGTGCGTGGCCGGCTTCCCGGAGATCTACGGCGACCTGTTCGCCGAGGCGCAGCGCGTGGTGCAGGACCCCAAGTCGATGGTGGATGCCATCCCCGCGGCCGCGCCAGCCGCCATCGCCGCCGAGTACGCGCAGCGGCGCGGCGCGCCCGACTTCGACCTGGGACGCTTCATCCGGCAGCGTTTCGAACTCCCCCGACCGGCCGGCGGCAGCTACAGCACCGACCCGCGCCACGACGTGGTGACCCACATCGACCGCCTGTGGACCGCGCTGGAGCGCCAGCCGCAGCCGGGCGACGCGCGCAGTTCGCTGCTGCCCCTGCCGCGGCCCTACGTGGTGCCCGGCGGTCGCTACGACGAGATCTACTACTGGGATTCCTACTTCACCATGCTCGGCCTGGTGGAAAGCGGCAGGCTCGACCTGGTGCGCGCGATGGTCGCCAACTTCGCGGCGATGATCGACCGCTACGGGCACGTGCCCAACGGCAACCGCACCTACTACCTCAGCCGCTCCCAGCCGCCGTTCTTCGCGCCGATGGTGCAGCTGCTGGCCAGCCGCGACGGGCCGCAGGTGCTCGCCGATCACCTGCCGCAGCTCGAGCGCGAATACGCGTTCTGGATGGATGGCGCCGACGACCTCGCGCCCGGCTCCGCCTACCGGCGCGTCGTGCGCCTGCCCGACGGCACCGTGCTCAACCGCTACTGGGACGATTGCGACACGCCGCGCGACGAAAGCCACATCATGGACGTGGCCACCGCCGCGGCGTCCGGACGCCCGGCCGCGGAGGTCTACCGCAACCTGCGCGCAGGCGCGGAGAGCGGCTGGGACTTCAGCTCGCGCTGGCTGGCGGACGGGCGCAGCCTGCACACGATCCGCACCGTGGAGATCGTGCCGCCGGACCTCAACAGCCTGATGCACGCGCTGGAATCGACGCTCGCCCAGGCCCATGGATCGGCCGGCGACGCCGATCGCGCCGCGCATTACCGCGCCCGCGCCGAGGCGCGCGCCGGGGCGATCCGCAGCCTGCTCTGGGACGAGGACCGGGGCGCGTTCACTGACCACCTCCGGGACGGCATGCGTTCCACCGGCACGGTCACGCTGGCCACCGTCTATCCGCTCTACTTCGGCATCGCCTCGCAGGCGCAGGCCGGCCGGATCGCCGCGACGCTGCGCGAACGCCTGCTGCAGCCGCACGGGCTGGCCACCACCACCGTGCGCAGCGGCGAGCAGTGGGACCTGCCCAACGGCTGGGCGCCGCTGCAGTGGCTGGCGATCCGCGGCCTGTCGCGCTATGGCGAGGACGCGCTCGCGCGCGAGGTGGCCGGCCGATGGATCCGCCGCAACCTCGAGCTGTTCCGCACGCAGCGCAAGCTGGTCGAGAAATACGACGTCACCGGCGACGCCGAAGCCGGCGGCGGCGAATACCCGCTGCAGGATGGGTTCGGCTGGACCAATGGCGTGTTGCTAGCGCTGCTGGCCCGCTATCCGGACGCGGCCAGGGACTGAGCCGCGACCGCGCGCGTCAGCGCGGCGCCACGTAGCCGCCCGCCACGCCGTGCGGCGACAGCACCAGCTGCCACAGCTGGATCACGCGCGCACGCGCCGCGGCCATCGAGCCGGCCAGGTAGTAGCGCCACATCCGGCGGAAGCGCCGGTCGTAGCGCTCCGGCAGCGTCGGCCAGGCCGCTTCGATGTTGTCGCGCCAGGCCTGCAGGGTGCGGTCGTAATCGGCGCCGAAGTTGTGCCAGTCCTCGATCACGAAGCGCCCTTCCAGCGCCGCGGTGAGCTGCGCGGCCGACGGCAGCATCGAGTTGGGGAAGATGTACTTCGCGATCCACGGATCGGTGTGGCTGCGGCTGAGGTTGGCACCGATCGTATGCAGCAGGAACAGGCCCTCGCCGTCGAGGCAGCGGCGCGCGACATCGAAATAGTCCGCGTAGTTCCTCGCACCGACATGCTCGAACATGCCGACCGAGACGATGCGGTCGAAGCGATCGTCGAGCTGGCGATAATCCTGCACCCGGATCTCGACCGGCAGGCCGGCGCACAGCTCGCGGGCATGCGCGGCCTGCTGCGTCGAGATCGTGATGCCTACGCCCGCCACGCCGTGGCGTTCCGCGGCGTAGCGCAGCAGTTCGCCCCAGCCGCAGCCGATGTCGAGCAGGCGCATGCCCGGCGCGAGCCCGAGCTTGCGGCAGCACAGCGCCAGCTTGGCGTCCTGCGCCGCGTCGAGATCGCGCGCCTCGCGCCAGTAGCCGCAGCTGTAGACCATCCGCCGCCCGAGCATGGCCCGGTACAGGTCGTTGCCCAGGTCGTAGTGGCGTTCGCCGACCTCGTAGCTGCGGCGCCCGCGCTGCAGGTTGAACAGGCGCGCCAGCACCGCCAGGCGCAGGTCGGCGAAGCCGCGCACGCGCTGGTCGATCCCGGCCGAGAGCAGTCGCCAGAGCATGCCGTCCAGCGACGCGGCGTCCCAGTCGCCGTCCATGTAGGACTCGCCGAGCGCCAGCGAACCGCCCGCCAGCAGGCGCGCGGGCAGGTCGCGGTCGTGGAGCTGCAGGTCCCAGGGACGCGCGCCGTCGATGCGGACGTCGGCCTCCGCGAGCAGGTCCTGTAGACGGGTACGGAAACGCGAGTCGCCCATGTTCCCGCTCCGCACCGGCGATGCCACCGCCGGCGCTTCGCGGGCCAGTCTACTGCGCGGCCGTCGCGTCGGAAAACAGCGGCCGGTAGGCTGGCGCCACGTGCGGCAGCAGCACCGCGGCCGGGACCTCGACGCTCTGCACGCCGTCCGAGTACGGTCCGACCTGGTAGGGCGGGAACACGAAGCGCAGTCCGGCGAAGCGGCCACCGCTGCCGGTGACCGGTTCGAACCGCGCGAAGTTGTCCGGTTCCGGCGCGGTGCCTTCGTCGATCATGCGCCCGGCCGAACGCATCACGCGCGCACGTTCTCCGGGGTCAAGCTCATCGGCGTCCACGCGCTGCGACAGCGCCGCATGCAGCTGTTCGCGCACGTAGGCGGAAATCTCCCGCCACGAGTCCGGGTCGGGCACCAGCGCGTCCGGCGTCAGCAGGCGCTCTTCGCGCGGCAGCCAGACGAAGCGCGCGATCAGCGGCCTGCCGTGCGCGCCGCCGGTATACGTCCCGCCATCGGCCGCGACCGCGAACACCTCCGGGGTATCGGCCAGCACCTTGAACTCCAGTGCCAGGTCGTACATGGCGCTGGCGCCGGGTTCCAGCGCTTCCACGGCCTGCATCACCTCGGCGCGTGCACTGTCGGCATAGGCCTTGAGTTCGGCGGCGAGCGCGGGATAGCGGTCCGCGCCGTCGGGCCAGGTGATGCCGATGATGTAGCGCGGATCCGTTTCGACCACGTCCTCGAGCACCACCGGCTGCGGCGCGGCTTCGGCCGGCACCTCGGGCGCATGCGCCGCTCCGGCAGCCGCGGATGCGTCCTGCGTCGGCGCATCGCGCCGGCATCCGGCGAGCGCGCACACGACCAGGATCGACACCAGTAACCGCTTCATTGAACCCCCTGTCCACAGTGAGGCGCATGGCACATGCGCTAACGTTTTTATAACGTCAGGCGCGTGCAGGTGCGGTCAAGGCGGGTCGCGACAAGCGTGTTCTGTTTCTGTTGCCAGCAGAGTGCGAGGCCTTGCACCGTCCGCGCGGGTGCGGTTGAGCACCGATGTGGCTCGCGCACGACGCAGGTCGCGGGAGAGCTGCGACTGACGAGGCCCCGGGTCGGATCGACGACGCCGCGGCAGCGAACGGCATCCGCCGCACGGCCGACATGTCTCGCCAAGGGCCGCGCACGAAAAAGGCCCCGGGTGTCGCCACCCGGGGCCTTCTGGCATTGTCTGTGCGACGAGTCGCTTAGACCGGCTGCACTTCGTCAGCCTGCAGGCCCTTCTGGCCCTGCACGACCTTGAAGGTCACCTTCTGGCCTTCCTGCAGCGACTTGAAGCCGGTGCCCTGGATCGAACGGAAGTGGACGAAGAGGTCCTGGCCGCTTTCCGGGGTGATGAAGCCGAAGCCCTTGGCGTCGTTGAACCACTTGACGGTACCGGTCTGACGTTCGGACATGTTGCTACTCCTTGAAACTAGACAGTGGATGGATACCAGCCCCCTTGTCTCGTAAGGGGTGCCTGGACTGTATCGAGCAAGGGGTAACGCGAACGATGGAGCGGATCGTCTGGAGCAACCGCCGGGGGGGACGGCCTGTAACTCTGGTGATCTACCGCATCGGAGCCACGATGTACCGTGATCCCGGCCTTGAACAGTCCGCGCACGATAGCGCACTTTCGCGGGAAAGTGTAAACGACATTTGTCAACCGGTTACCAGTCCTCGCGGCCCGGCAACAGCCCCGCCAGCTCGGCATCGCTGAGGTTGCGCCACTGCCCCGGCTTGAGGTGGCCGAGCCGCACGCCCCCGATCCGCACCCGCTGCAACTGTTTGACCCGCAAGCCGAAATGCGCGGCCATCAGGCGGATCTGCCGGTTCAGGCCCTGCACCAGCACGATCCGGAATCCGAACCGCCCCAGCTTCCCGGTCCGGCACGGCAGCGTGGTCTGGCCGTGGACCGGCACGCCGCGGCTCATGCCACGCAGGAATTCGGGGGTGACCGGATGGTTCACGGCCACCAGGTATTCCTTCTCCAGCTTGTTCTCCGCGCGCAGGATGGCGTTGACGATGTCGCCGTTGCTGGTCAGCAGGATCAGCCCCTCCGAATCCTTGTCCAGCCGCCCGATCGGGAAGATCCGCTGCTCGTGGCCGACGAAGTCGACGATGTTGCCCTTCACCGAGGACTCGGTGGTGCAGGTGATGCCCACCGGCTTGTTGAGCGCGATGTAGACGTGGCGGCGGCCGCCGCGCGCTGTGCTGCGCTGCCTGAGCGGCTGCCCGTCCAGCAGGACCGCATCGTCGTCGCCGACCTCGGCGCCGATCCTGGCGCGGATGCCGTTCACGGTCACCCGGCCCTCGCCGATCAGCCGGTCGGCCTCGCGGCGGGAACAGTGGCCGGTATCGCTGATGTAACGGTTGAGCCGCATGGGAGGCCGGGGCGTCAGGGGCGCGCAGTTTCGCAGATCGCGTGCGGCGATGGCGCGCCGGCGTCGCGGGCGGCGCGGCTGCGGCATGCCGGTCGGGCGACGCATTCCCGCGCGCCGGGAGCGCTCAGCCTTCGACGGCGAGGTCGGCGTAGTCTGGATGGCGCTCCAGCCAGGCGGCCGCGTATTCGCACTGCGGCTCCACGCGCAGCCCCTGCGTCCGCGCATGGTCGAACGCGGCGCGCACCAGTTGCCCGGCGATGCCGCGCCCGCGCAGTTCCGACGGCACGCCGGTGTGGGTGATCCGCATCCGGTCGCCCTCGAGCGTGTAGTCGAGAACCGCGCGATGGCCATCGACCTCCAGATGGAAGCCCTGTCCCTGCCTGTGTCCAACCTCCATCGACCTGCTCCGTTCAGCCTGGAATGGCGCCGCCAGCGGCTGCGCTTCCGGTCAGTATGCGCGCGGCCGGCCAGGGGCTGACGCGACGCGTCAGCCTAGAGCTTGACGCACATCACGGTTCCTTCTGGCACGCAACCTGCTTGAAACGGGTCATCCGAAACCGTCTGCAACAGGGGAACCGCGATGATCGACAGCACCACCCAGCACCAGGCCATCAACCGCCTGTTCGACCTTGTGCGCAACGGCGAGGTGGAGAACCTGGAGTTCTCCCAGCTCGATTCGCTGATCTATGGCGGACTCGAGCAGACCTACCGCGTCACCGACGCCGACATCGAACGGCGCCACGTGCAGACCTCCGCGGTCTGATCGACGCCGCACCCGTCGCGCCGGCCTGCGCCGGCGCGGCGCCTCAGCTGCCGAACCCCGGGCTCAGCAGCCGCGCCACGAACGTGCTGGCCGCACGCGGCTCCATCAGCACGGTGAACATGATCCCGTAGGCCGCGCCCCACAGGTGCGCGCTGTGGTTGACGTTGTCGCCGCCGCGACGGTCCATCCAGATCGAATAGCCGATGTACGCCACCGCGTAGACGATCGCCGGCACCGGGATGAAGAACACGAAGATCAGCGTCCACGGCGCGAACAGGATGAAGCTGAAGAGCACCGCCGACACCGCGCCCGAGGCGCCGAGGCTGCGGTAGCCCGCATCCTTCTGGTGGCGGAAGTAGGTCGGCATGATCGCCATGACGATCGCCGACAGGTAGAACGCGGCGAAGCCCAGGTGCCCGATCCGGTCGACGAACACCGGCTCGATCGCGCGTCCGAAGAAGAACAGCGTGATCATGTTGAACAGCAGGTGCTGGCTGTCGGCGTGGATGAAGCCGTGCGTAACCAGACGGTCGTACTGGCGATGGCGGTCGATCGCGGGCGGCCACAGGATCAGGCGCTCGAGCAGCGCCCGGTTGTTGAAGGCCTGCCATGAGACCAGCACGGTCACGCCGATCAGGATGAAGGTGACGATGGACATGTCCGGGCTCCTGCTGCGTCAGGTCGCGACGCGATAGTTGTCCTGCATCGGGTAGCGCCGCGCGTACAGCGCGAAGGCCGCCGCGGCGACGAAGGCGAACGCGGCGAAGAAGAACATCAGGAACGCCGGCTCGCTGAGTCCGGTCTGCGCGATCATCGCCTTGAAGCCGTCGTTGCGCACGCCGGCATTGGTCAGCAGCACCCACAGGCTGCCGAAGGTGCTGGTGAGGTACCAGAACGCCATGATCACCCCCTTCATGGCGTGCGGGGCCTGGCTGTAGGCGAACTCCAGCGCGGTGGCCGAGACCAGCACCTCGCCGAAGGTCAGCAGCAGGTACGGCAGCGACTGCCAGGCCAGCGACACCTCGGCGCCGCCATCGATCCACAGCTGCAGCACGCCGGCCACGATCCACGACACGCCCGAGATCGCGATGCCCCAGCCCATCCGCCGCAACGCCGTGACCACGAAACCCATGCGCCGCAGCAGCGGGTACAGCACGAGGTTGTTGAACGGGATCAGCAGCATCACCAGCAGCGGGTTGAGCGCCTGCATCTGCGCCGGCTCCTGGATCAGCCAGCTCGGCCACCACCATGACCCGTGCGGAATCAACATGGCGTTGCCCTGGATGATCCAGGTCGAGGCCTTCTGGTCGAACAGCGACCAGAACGGCGTGACCAGCGCGAACACGATCAGGATGCGCAGCACCGCGCGCACGCCGTCGACCGCCGCATCCGGATGCAGGCCGCGCGCGCGCTCGAGCTGCAGCGAGGCGCCCCAGCCGCCGAAGGCGATCAGCACGCCCAGCGCCAGGCAGGCGGTGATCACGAAGCCGAACGCATCCGGCCACGGCACGCCCAGGCCGGCCGCATCGAACGCCCACAGCAGCAGCATCACCGCGGCGGCGGCCACGCCGCCCCAGGCCACCATCGCGCCGGCGTTGCCCTGCCCCGCACTGCGCTGGCGCAGCGCGGTCCGGATCACGTTGAGGAAGGAGTGCGGATCCTTGCCCGACGGCGGCACGTTGACGTACTGGCGGCGACCCACCCAGAAGATCACCGTGGCGATGAACATCAGCACGCCCGGCACGCCGAACGCGACCGCCGGCCCGAAGTGGCGCAGCAGCAGCGGCGCGAACAGCGAGGCGAAGAACGAGCCGAAGTTGATGATCCAGTAGAACGCGTCGAAGACGAGCTTGGCCTTGTCCTTGTTGGACTGGTCGAACTGGTCGCCGCAGAAGCTGACCACCAGTGGCTTGATGCCGCCCGACCCCAGTGCAATCAGGAACAGGCCGGTGAAGAACCCGGTGCGGTTGCCTTCGAACAGCGCCAGGCACGCATGGCCGGCGCAGTAGATCAGCGAGAACCACAGGACGGTGTTGTACTTGCCGAAGAAGCGGTCCGACAGCCAGCCGCCCAGCAGCGGGAAGAAGTACACGCCGATCACGAAGGAGTGGAACACCTCCTTGGCCATCGCCTCGCGATCGCTGCCCTCGGGCAGGTACTGCAGCAGCACCGAACTGATCAGGAACGGCACCAGGATGTTGCGCATCCCGTAGAAGCTGAAACGTTCGCAGGCCTCGTTGCCGATGATGTACTTGATCTGGCCGGGCATGCGGCCCTGGCCGGTGGGAGCGGGCGTGGCGCCGTGGTTCATGGGCGTCGGGTCCGGAAGGCGGGAAAGTCGGGCAGGCTAGCCGATCCGGCGGCCGTCTGCCCATGCGTCCGGTCCCATTGACACTTGGGCCGGCCCGCGACCGGCTGGCATCATCCCGGCCCACGTCCCCGCCCCGGCCCCCGATGAAGCAGCCCCTCCTCGCCGCGTTCCTTGTCGTGCTCGCGCCGCTGTCCGCCGCCGCCCAGGCGCCCCTGGCGACGATCGCCGAGCGCAGCGGCTTCGTGAAGACCGGCCGTTACGACGAAACGATCGCCCTGTGCGCGGCCTTCGAGCAGCGCCATCCCGACGCGGCCCGCTGCCTCGACTTCGGCACCACGCCAGAGGGCCGGCCGATGAAGGCCCTCGCCATCTCGCGCAGCGGCGCCCTGACCCCGGAGGCGGCCCGCGCACGCGGCCTGCCGGTGGTGCTGATGCAGGGCGGCATCCATGCCGGCGAGATCGACGGCAAGGACGCCGGCTTCCTGGCGCTGCGCGAGGTGCTCGCCGGCGACGCCGCGCCCGGCGCCCTGGACGAACTGGTCTGGCTGTTCGTGCCGGTGTTCAACATCGACGGGCACGAGCGCTTCGGTGCCTGGAACCGGCCCAACCAGCGCGGCCCGGAGGAGATGGGCTGGCGCACCACGGCGCAGAACTACAACCTCAACCGCGACTACGCCAAGGCCGACGCGCCCGAGATGCAGGCGATGCTGCGCCTGGTCGAGGCCTGGGACCCCATCGCCACCATCGACCTGCACGCCACCAACGGCGCCCAGTTCGAGCACGACATCTCGATCCAGGTCGAACCGCTGCACGGCGGCGACGAGGCGCTGCGCCAGGCCGGCCTGTCGCTGCGCGAGCGCACGATCGCCGACCTCGCCGCCCAGGGCTCGCTGCCGCTGCCGTTCTACCCCTCGTTCGAGGACTACCAGGATCCGGCCTCGGGCTTCGAGGACGGGGTGTCGCCGCCGCGCTTCTCCACCGGCTACTTCCTGCTGCGCAACCGCCTGGCGATGCTGGTCGAGACGCATTCGTGGAAGGAATACCCGGTGCGCGTGCGCATCACCCGCAACACGATCGTGTCGGTGCTGGAACAGGTGGCGCGGCAGGGCCGCGAATGGATGGCGCTGGCCCGGGCCGCCGACGCGCGCGATCTGGCAGGCCAGCCGGTGGCGCTGGACTACCGGGCCACCGCGGACAGCCGCGTCATCGACTTCCGCGGCTATGCCTACACGCGCACGCCGTCGGAGATCTCCGGCGCGATGATGACGCGTTACGACACCACCACGCCGCAGGTGTGGAAGGTGCCGCTGCGCGACACCATCGTGCCGCGCACCGTGGTCGCGGCGCCGCGCGCCGGCTACGTCGTGCCGGCGGGGTTCGCCGGTATCGTCGCGCCGAGGCTGGACGCGCACGGGATCCGCTACCGCCGCGTGGACTGCGACCGGTGCGCGCAGCCTGCGGGCGCGGCACTGGCGGTGGAGGTTTTCCGCGCGACCGGCAAGGAGTTCGCGGCGCAGCCGGTCGAGGGGCACCAGCGGCTCACGGTCGAAGGCGAATGGAAGCCGGCGACGCGGACGGTCCGTGCGGGCGCGCTGTTCGTGCCGATCGCGCAGCCCAAGGCGCGGCTGGCGATGGCCCTGCTCGAACCGCAGGCGCCCGACTCGCTGCTGCAGTGGGGCCTGTTCAACAATGCCTTCGAGCGCAAGGAATACATGGAGGCCTACGTGGCCGAGGCCGTGGCGCGCGGGATGCTGGCCGCGGATCCGGCGCTGAAGACGCAGTTCGAGCGCCGTCTGCGCGAGGACCGCGCGTTTGCCGACAGCCCGGCGGCGCGGCTGGAGTTCTTCCACCGGCTGCATCCGTCCTGGGACGAGCGGCTCGACCTGTATCCGGTGATGCGGGTGGATCGGGCGCCGGAGTAGCTGCGGCGGGCTGTGCGGCGATCTGGCGGTCCCCCACCCCGGCCCTCCACCCGTGAAGGGCGCAATGCCCCGCAAGCGGAGGAGGGAGCGGAGGCCGTCACGTCGCACGACATCCGCCTGCGCAATTCCCCTGCATTGCCCCTCCCGCGGCCGGGGGGCGAACGAAGCGATCCTTCCACCATTTGCGTTCGCGTCGACGAAGCCGGACATTGGCATTCCTGTCCCTCCCGGGAGCCGCCCATGCGCCTCGCCCTCGCCTGCCTCGCGCTGCTGGCCAGCGCCTGCAGCCCCGATCCGGAACCCGCGACCGGTAACGGGAACGCGGCATCGGCGGACACCGGCGCCGGCGTGGGCGCCGCCACCGCCACGCCGCCGCGTCCCGACACCGCGACCGCGAGCTTCCGCTGCGGCGACCTGCTGGCGGGCGCGGTCTTCGACAACCTCCGCGGCGAGCTCGTCCTCACCGTCGCCACCCGCCGCATCGTCCTGCCGCAGGCGATTTCGGCCTCGGGTGCGCGCTATGCCGACGAGCGCGGCAACGAATTCTGGAACAAGGGCGACCAGGCCACGCTCACCCTCGATGGCCAGCGTCACGACTGCTCGGTGACCGGGGAAGTCTCGCCCTGGGACGAAGCGCGCTCGCGCGGCGTGGTCTTCCGCGCACTGGGCACCGAGCCGTTCTGGTCGCTGGAAGTCGCAGGCGGCGCAGCGCCCTCGATGCAATTGGCGCTGGACATGGGCGAACGTCCGCTCACCGTCGCGCAGGCGACGCCACTGCCGGCGCGCGCGGGCTTCGAGGGCGTCGCCGACGACGGCAGCGCGGTCGAACTGCGCATCACCCGCGGCGACTGCAGCGACGGCATGAGCGACCAGGTCTACCCGACCTCGATCGCACTGACGGTGGGCGCGGAGACGTTCGCCGGCTGCGGCGCATTCCTGGACGAGTGACGCGCGCGGGCCTCGCCGGCCGGACACCGACGGCCGGCCGCAGCAGGCTCAGGAACTGCAGGACAGCATCGAGCACCCGGCCCGGTTGCGCGCCCAGTCCGGGCGCCTGGCCGCGAACGCTTCGCGGCCGGACTGCTCGTCGTACGGCCGGCGCATGACCTCCAGCAGTTCGTCGATCGCCGACACCTTCCCGGCCGTGGCCCGGTCGATCGCCTGCTGCGCCAGGTAGTTGCGCAGCACGAACTTCGGGTTGGCCGCCTGCATGCGGGCGCGACGCGGGGCGGCATCGAGCGGATCCTCGCGCAGCCGCCGCGCGTAATCGCCCAGCCAGTCCTTCAGCGCCGGCGCATGCGCCTCACGCAGCGCCGGATCGTAGAAGGCGGCCGCCAGCGGTTCGAGCGAAGGGCGCGCCGGATCGATGTCGGCCAGCGCGCGGAAGCACAGCGTCATGTCCATCTGCGCGGCCTGCATCAGCGCCTGCAGCCGCTCCATCCGTGCGACGTCGTCGTCGCCGCAGCGGACCAGGCCGAGCTTGCGGGCGATATCCTCGCGCTCGACCGCCTGCCAGGTCTCGGCGTAGCGGTCGAGTCCCGCTTCCAGCGGCGCGACGTCGTCGAACAGCGGCGACAGCGCCTGCGCCAGCCGCGCCAGGTTCCAGTGCGCCACCCGCGGCTGCCAGCCGAAGCGGTAGCGGCGGCCCTGCGCATCGGTGGTGTTGGGCGTCCAGTCCGGATCGAAGTCGTCGATCCAGCCGTACGGTCCGTAATCGATGGTCAGGCCGAGGATCGACATATTGTCGGTGTTGAGCACGCCGTGGACGAAGCCCACCCGCATCCAGTGCGCCACCATGCGGGCGGTGCGGACGCAGACCTCGGCGAACCACTGGCCGTAGCGCGACTCATCGAAGGCGCCGTCCGCGCGCAGCGCCGCCAGCGGCTGGGCCGCGCGCTCGCCGAGCAGGTGCGGGAAGTCGCGCCAGATGCAGAAATCGGCCAGTTGCCGCAGCAGCGCGAGGTCGCCGCGCGAGTACGGCAGTTCGAAGTGGCCGAAACGCAGGAACGAGGGCGCGACCCGGCACACGATCGCGCCCGGCTCCGGCGCCGGATGGCCGTCGTAGAACATGTCGCGCACCACCGGCTCGCCGGTCCCCACCAGCGACAGCGCGCGCGTGGTCGGCACCCCGAGGTGGTGCATGGCCTCGCTGCACAGGAACTCGCGAACCGAAGAGCGCAGCACGGCGCGGCCATCGGCGCTGCGCGAATACGGCGTCGGGCCCGCGCCCTTGAGCTGCAGTTCGCGGCGCTGGCCCTGGGCGGTGATGCACTCGCCGAGGGTGATCGCGCGCCCGTCGCCCAGCTGCCCGGCCCAGTGCCCGAACTGGTGTCCGCCGTAGGCGCTCGCGACCGGATCCATGCCCGGCAACAGGGTATTGCCGGCGAAGACCGCGGCGAATCCGGCGCTGTCCACCTGCGCCGGCGAGAAGCCCAGCTCCGCGGCCAGCTCGCGCGAATGCGCCAGCAGCGCCGGCGCCGCCACTGGCGTCGGTGCCACCCGCGACCAGACCGCGCCCGCGACCTGGCGCAGCCGGGGGCCGGTTTCGGGGTCGCCGGGCAGTTCTCGGACCAGGGCGTTGTCGAAGCGCAGGCGGGGCAGATCCATGGGGTCGATGGTATCGCCGGGCCCGTCGTGGGGAGGTCGCGCGGCACGGTACAGCCGGAATCCGCCAGCGGTCTGCGCGTTCCGGCGAGGCTCCGCCGCGATGCTCGCGACGCCGGCCCGCATGGGCACCGCGACCTCGTGCAGCGCGCACCCGGGCGCGGCGCCGGGATTCCGCGGCGCGCCCTGCCGGCTGCCCTGCCCGCATTCAGCGGGTCGATGCGCGCCGGGGAGTAGAATGTGCGCCCCCAAGTTGGCGCCATCGGCGCGATCCTGCCCATGAGCGCTCCTACGCCCCCCGTCTCCTTTTCCGACTTCCGCCTGCCCGAGCCGCTGCTCCGGGCCCTGTCCGACGTCGGCTATGAATCGCCCTCGCCGATCCAGGCAGCGACCATCCCGCCGCTGCTGGAAGGCCGCGACATGCTGGGCCAGGCCCAGACCGGCACCGGCAAGACCGCCGCGTTCGCCGTGCCCGCGCTGGCACGCCTGGATCCGGCCGCCCGCAAGCCGCAGGTGCTGGTGCTGGCGCCCACGCGCGAGCTCGCCATCCAGGTCGCCGAGGCGTTCCAGAAGTACGCCGCCCATCTGCCCGGCTTCCAGGTGCTGCCGATCTACGGCGGCCAGGGCTACGGCCCGCAGCTGGCGGCGCTCAAGCGCGGCGTGCAGGTGATCGTCGGCACTCCGGGCCGCGTGATCGACCATCTCGACCGCGGCACGCTGGACCTGTCCGAACTGCGCACCCTGGTGCTCGACGAAGCCGACGAGATGCTGCGCATGGGCTTCATCGACGACGTCGAGGCGGTGCTGAAGAAGACCCCGGCCACGCGCCAGGTCGCGCTGTTCTCGGCCACCATGCCGAGCCAGATCAAGCGCATCGCGCAGACCTACCTCAAGGATCCGGTCGAGATCGCGATCAAGTCGCAGACCACGACCGCGGCCAACATCCGCCAGCGGGTCTGGATGGTCAGCGGCACCAACAAGCTCGACGCGCTCACCCGCATCCTCGAGGCCGAGCCGTTCGACGCGATGATCATCTTCGCGCGCACCAAGCTCGGCACCCAGGAACTGGCCGACCGGCTGTCCGCGCGCGGTTTCGCCGCAGCCGCGATCAACGGCGACCTCGACCAGAAGCAGCGCGAGAAGACCATCCAGTCGCTCAAGGACGGCCGCATCGACATCCTCGTGGCTACCGACGTGGCCGCGCGCGGGCTGGACGTGGAACGCATCAGCCACGTGCTGAACTACGACATCCCCTACGACACCGAGAGCTACGTGCACCGGATCGGCCGCACCGGCCGCGCGGGGCGCAGCGGCGAGGCGATCCTGTTCGCGGCGCCGCGCGAGCGCGGCATGCTGGGGGCGATCGAACGCGCCACGCGGCAGAAGATCGAGCCGATGCAGCTGCCGAGCGTGGAGACGGTGAACGAGCGCCGCGTCGACAAGTTCATGGACCGCATCACCAGTGCGCTGGAGAGCCCCGACCTGGCGCTGTACCGCGACCTGGTCGAGCGCTACGAGCGCGACCACAACGTGCCGGCCGCCGAGATCGCCGCCGCGCTGGCGCGCACGGTGCAGGGCAACACGCCGCTGTTGATCGCCGCCCCGTCGCCGCGCAAGGACCGCGACGAAGGCCGCGGCCCGCGCGAGCGGATGGAGCGGCGCGAGGCCTATCCCGCGGTCGAGCCGAGGCCGGCCCCGGCCGCCCGACCCCGGCCCGAACGCGCGGCGCCGAACGCCGGCGAAGCCCTGGTCGAGGACGAGGCCCGTCCGGCGGCCCCGCCGCGCCGCGAACGTCCGGAACGGGCCGAGCGCCGCGCCGGCGACCCGGCCTTCCCGATGGAGACCTTCCGCATCGACGTGGGCCATGTGCACGGCGTGCAGCCTGGCAACATCGTCGGCGCCATTGCCAACGAGGCCGACCTGGAAAGCCGCTTCATCGGCCGCATCGACATCCGCGACGACTACAGCCTGGTCGACCTGCCCCAGGGCATGCCGCGCGAGGTGCTCGAGCACCTGAAGAAGGTGTGGGTGTCCGGACAGCAGTTGCGCATGCGTCGCGCCGACGAGGACGCGCGCGCCGCGCCGCGCGGCAAGTCCGGCCCCAGGCCCGCACCCGGCAAGCCACGCGGCAAGGCGCCGCCGCGAGGCGCGAAGCCGGGCCCGCGCGGGCGCCGGGACTGACCCTGGGCGGGCGCCTCGCGGCAGCACCGTCGGCAAGGGTGGGGTCGAGAGCGTCCGGAAGGTCCGTTCGCGGCTGAGTCCGCTCCCGCGGCACCAGCGCCAGGCCCGGAGCCGGGACCCCTAGGTTCGGCCACCGCGCACCTGGCCAAGCGTCACAGCCGCAACCATCGCGCGCAAGCCGCCCGATCCTTTCTAGAATCGGCGGCATGTCCCGCCTTCTCGTCTTCCAGCACGTCGCGGCCGAGCCGCTGGGCACGCTCGATCCGCTGATCCGTCGTCGCGGCCACCGGGTCCGCTTCGTCAACTTCGAGCGCGAACCGGATGCGCAGCCCGACATCGACCGCTACCGCGGGCTGGTCGTGCTGGGCGGGCCGATGAACGTCGAGGAGCAGCAATCGCGGCCGCACCTGCGCACCGAACTGCGCGCGATCGAGCGGATGCTGGGCCAGGGCAAGCCGGTGCTGGGCATCTGCCTGGGCGCGCAGTTGCTGGCGCACGCGCTGGGCGCTCCGGTCAAGCGCCACCACGTACCCGAGATCGGCTGGTACCGGCTGCGCCCGACCGAGGCCGGGCGCCGCGATCCGGTGCTGGCGCCGCTGGGCGAGGAGGCACCGGTCTTCCAGTGGCACGGCCAGCATTTCGAGATCCCGCGCAGCGCCGTCCACCTCGCCCGCAGCGAGACCTGCGAACAGCAGGCCTTCCGCTGGGGCGACAAGGCCTACGGATTCCAGTTCCACCTGGAGATGGACGAGCCGCTGATCGAACGCTGGCTGGCCACGCCCGGCTATCGGGCCGAACTCGAGCGCCGCGAGGGGCTGCACGACGAGGCGGCGATCCGCGCCCATACCCGCGAACACATCGCCGCGATGCAGGCCGGCGCCGATGCGGTGTTCAACAACTTCCTCGACCTGGTCGGCCGTCCGCAGCGGCGCATCGCCCTGCCCTCGCGCGAATTCGGCTGAGGCGCGCGGGGCCGGGCGCGCAGGCGATCCCGGAGCGCGTCCGCTCAGGCCGCCGCGGGTCGCGCCCGCAACCCGATCCAGCCCAGGTCGGCGAACGCCAGCACCGCGAGCGCCTGCGCCAGCACGAAGGCGATGCCGGCCACGCTCGGCTGCCAGCTGCCGCCGAATGCGACCCAGACGCTGGCCGCGACCCAGGCGAAGTTGACTGCGACCACGGCCGCCACCGCCCTGCGCACCGGCGCCGCCTGGCGCGACAGCCCGTAGACCAGGGCGACGAACGGCAGCAGCGCCGCACCGGCACCGCGCAGCAGGCCTGCGGGCAGCTGCAGCAGCGGCGCCAGCGTGTCGGCAGCCGCGACCAGCAAGACCGCGGTCGATGCCGTCGCGGCAGCGTCGACCAGCAGCAGGCGCGGCAGGAAACGGGGATGGGCGGCGATCTGGCGCAGGTTCATGGCAATGCTCCTGGTGGAAGGGTCGACGCCATGCTGGGCGCGCCGCGTCGTCGGCGCGATGACCTGCCAGGTAAAGCCGCCCGGCTTCTGGACCGGCTATCGTGCCCCCATGCAGACCCACCAGGCCCACATGCGCAACGTCGGCGAGCAGCTGCGCGGCTGGCGCCAGCGGCGTCGCCTCTCGCAGCTCGACCTCGCCGGCCTGGCCGGCATCTCCCCGCGCCACCTGAGCTTCGTCGAGACCGGCCGCTCGCTGCCCAGCCGCGCCATGCTGCTGCGGCTGTCGGACCGGCTGGAGGTGCCGCTGCGCGAGCGCAACACGCTGTTCATCGCCGCTGGCTACGCGCCGGTGTACAGCGAACGGCGCATCGACGATCCCACGCTTGAGCAGGCACGCCGGGCGGTTGAGCTGGTCCTGCGCGGCCACGAACCCTACCCCGCGCTGGCGGTGGACCGGCACTGGCAGCTGCAGGCGGCCAATCGCGCGCTCGCGCCCCTGCTGGAGGGCGTGTCGCCGGCGCTGCTCGAGGCGCCGGTCAACGTGCTGCGCCTGAGCCTGCATCCCGACGGCGTCGCGCCGCGCATCGCCAACCTGGGCCAGTGGCGCGCGCACCTGCTGCACCGGCTGCGCCAGCAGATCGAGGCCACGGGCGATTCCACGCTGCAGGCGCTGCTGGACGAACTGGCCGCCTATCCGGCGCCCGCGTGCGACCAGGCGCATGAGCCGCAGGAGCCGAACGCGGTGATCGTGCCGCTGCGCATCCGCACGGCGCTGGGCGAACTGTCGTTCCTGAGCACCACCACGGTCTTCGGCACACCGGTGGAAGTGACGCTGTCGGAACTCGCGATCGAATCGTTCTTCCCGGCCGATGCCAGGACCGGCGAGCTCCTCCGCACGGCCGCCGCCGCGATGCCGGCCGGTCCCGGCCCTGCGGACTGAGGTCCAGCTAGCGGAGCGGCTGGGCCGGCGCCGCGGGCGCGTCGCCAACCGCTGGCGCGGCCGCTGGAGCAGGTTCGGGCAAGGGGTCCACCCCGGGCAGGGGAACGGATTCGGGCGCCGGCGGCGCCGATGCCGGCAGGATGCGGTCGATGACGCCATCCACGACGCGGTCGCCGACCTCGCCGGCGATATGCGCCGGCTGCAGCACCTCCTCGATGCGGCGGCCGCCGAAGTCGGGGCCCAGCACGTAGAACAGCTCGGACACGGACGGCCAGCCCAGGTATGGCGCGAGGAACCAGTACGCGCCCACCAGCGCCAGCGCGAACATCAGCAGCTTCAGCAGCGCGCCGACCAGTTTGTACGCCAGCCAGGCGCAGAGCAGCAGCAGGACCAGGCCCAGCCAGCTCATGCGGCGCGCGCCTGCGCGGCATCGCCGTCGACCAGCGGACGCAGGGCGGCGTCCAGCGCCACGCGCCCGTCGAACACGAAGCAGCGGCCGTCGTAGCCGTCGCCGCCAACCGCCTCGAAGTAACCGAGGATGCCGCCGTCGAGCTGCAGCACGTTGTCCATGCCGCTGGCGCGCATCCACAGCGCGGCCTTCTCGCAGCGGATGCCGCCGGTGCAGTAGCTGACCACGGTGGCGTCGGCCAGCGCGTCGCGATGCGGCTCCAGCGCCGCCGGCAGCTCGGTGAAGTTGTCGATCGGCAGGACCACCGCGCCGGCGAAGGCGCCGTGCGCGGTCTCCTCGCGGTTGCGCGTGTCGAGCATCACCACGCGCCGGCCGCCATCGTCGTGGCCACGGGCGAGCCAGCGCGCGAGATCGGCCGGGGCAACGGCGGGCGCGCGTTCGCGCAGCGGCGACGCGTCCTCGCGGCGGAAGCTGATGATCTCGCGCTTGAGCTTGACCTTGAGCCGGGCGAACGGGGCGGACCGGCTCCAGCTGTCCTTGACGAGGATCGCGGCCAGGCGCGGATCCCCGCGCAGCTGGCCGAGGAAGCCATCGATCCTGGCGTCGGTCCCGGCCAGGAACAGGTTGATGCCCTCGGGTGCCACCAGCACCGTGCCGAGCAGGCCGGCGGCTCCGGCCCAGTCGCGCACGCGCGCGGCCAGCATCGGCGGGTCGTCGATGCCGGCGAAGTGATAGGCGGCGATATTGCGGATCATGGCGCCATTGTAAGCGCGGTCCGGCGACGGACCCGCCGCGCAGACGGCGCGCGGGCCGATCGTCGCGACGGGAGGACCGCGCCCTACTCGCGGCCTTCGTGGTGGTCGCGCACGAAGCGGTCGAGCAGGCGCACGCCGTAGCCGGTGGCGCCTTCGGGCACGGTCGGCGCGTCGCTCGAGGTCCAGTCGGAGCCGGCGATGTCCAGATGCGCCCAGGGCAGCGCGCGGTCCACCCATTCGCCGATGAAGTACGCGCCGGCACCGGCACCGGGCGAACCGCCACCGTTGCGAAGGTCGGCGATCGGCGACTTCAGCCGCTTGCCGTATTCCTCGCGCAGCGGCATCCGCCACAGTTCCTCGCCGCTGGCCTCGCCCGCCGCGAGCAGCTGTGCGGCCAGCGCGTCGTCGCGCGAGAACAGGCCGGCGTAGTCGCCGCCCAGCGCGGCCACGATCGAACCGGTGAGCGTGGCCACGTCGATGACCAGCTTCGGCCGGTCCTGGCGCTGCACGTACCAGAGCGCATCGGTCAGCACCATGCGGCCTTCGGCGTCGGTGCTCATGATCTCGAAGGTCTTGCCCGACGCGGTGCGGATCACGTCGCCCGGACGCGCCGCACTGCCCGAGGGCATGTTCTCGGCCAGCGCCGCGACCGCCACCGCGTTCACCGCCGCCTTGCGCCCGGCCAGCGCGATCACGGTGGACACCACGCTCGCCGCGCCACTCATGTCGCCCTTCATCTGCCACATGTTGGCGTTGGGCTTGATCGAGATGCCGCCGCTGTCGAAGGTGATGCCCTTACCCACGAACGCGAGCGGCGCATCGCCGGCGGTGCCGCCGCTGTAGCGCACCACCAGCAGCCGCGGCGGGCGCACGCTGCCCTGCCCGACGGCGAGGATGCCGCCCATGCCGAGCTTCTGCATCGCCGGCACGTCGAGCACTTCGATGCGCAGCGGCAGGCCGGACGCGGCGGCGCGCACGCGTGCCACGAATTCCTCCGGCCACAGCGCATTGGCCGGTTCGGTCGACAGGTCGCGCGCGAACGCGACCGCGTCGGCCACCGGCTTCCACTGTGCGTTCCAGTCGGCAGCGGCCTCCGCGCCGGCCGCGGTGCGGATCACCAGCTCGCCGGTGCCGGCCTGCGCGTCGTCCTCGTCATCCTGGCGCGAGCGGTACTTGTCGAACCGGTACTGGCCGAGCGAGGCGCCGAACGCCAGGTGCGAGGCGGCCCCGGCTTCGCTGCCGTCCCAGACCAGGTCCACGCGCGGCGTGGTCGCGCGCGCCACGGCGCGGGCCACCCGTCCGCCCGCGTCCTGCAGCGCCTCCACCGATAGCGCGTCCTTGCCGAGGCCCAGCACCAGCAGCCGCTCGTAGCCGGCGAAACCGCGCAGGTCGAGCAGGCTGTCGGCCTTGCCCTTGAAGCCGTCGGCCTGCGCCGCGCGTCGCAGCGCGCCACCGCTGCGCGCGTCGATGGCCTCGAAGCTGCCGTCCGCGGGCAGGCCCTCGGCCACGGCGATCGCGACCGTGCCCTCCACGGGCAACGCGTGCGCATCGAAGGACAGGCTGCGCTGGGCCTGCGCAGCGGCCGGCCAGGCCGCGGCCAGGAACAGGGAAATCAGGAGCGCGGAACATCTGGACATCGAGTGCCCCGGGGCAAGGTCGGCAGGGAGCCGCGGCGTCGCGCCGCGGAAGCCGCGACCTTACCCCGCGGCCGAGGTCACGGGGTCATGCCGAAAGTCATGCGCGGCGCTGCGCGCGCCGGGTGAGCACGCCGGCCGCGGCCATCAGGACGGCGCCCGCCAGCATCGCCAGCGCGACGTTGCGCAGCTCCAGCGCACTGGCGTGCAGCACCAGCCAGCCGATGACCAGCAGCGCGCTGCCCACCACCCAGGGCGCGGCCGGCACGTGGAACGCCGCGGGTCCGACACCGTCGACGCCGCCCTCGCGACGCCGGAGCACCGGCACCGCGATGCAGGTCGCCGCATAGGCCAGCAGCCGCGTGATCGTGCTCAGCGCGACCGCGGTCAGGAACGAGCCCGACAGGGTGAGCGCGAGCATGCACGCCGCGGTCAGTCCGATCGCCCAGTGCGGGGTGTGGAAGCGCGCGTGCGTGCGCGCCAGCAGGGCCGGCATCTGGCCACGCTCGGCCATCGCGTACAGCAGGCGCGGCGCCGACAGGACCAGGCCGTTGAGCGTCCCGGAGATCGAGATCAGCGCGCCGACCACGATCACGCCCGCGCCCAGGCTGCCCGCGAAGCGCCCGGCGGCGTCGGCCAGCGGCGTGGTCGACGCCGCCAGTCCGGGCAGCGTGCCGATCGCCACGGCCTGGATCAGCAGGTACAGCGGCACGATCACCGCCATCGAGGCCAGGATCGCGAACGGCAGCGTGCGCCGCGGATCGCGCACCTCGCCGGCCGGCACGGTCGCGGTCTCGAAACCGGTGAAGGCGAACACCAGCAGCAGCACCGCGGTGGAGAAGTCGACCGACGTCGGCACGTGCTGCGGCACGTAGCGCGCGGGTTCGATGAAGAACAGGCCCACCGCCACGAACAGCAGCAGCGGCACCAGCTTGGCGACGGTGAACACGTTGGCCACGATGGCGGCGGTGCGCACGCCGCGCAGGTTGACCGCGGCGATGGCCAGGGTGGCGACGGTCGCCACCGCGACGCGCCCGGCGCCGGTCGCGAACGCCGGCGACAGGTGGGCGAGATAGTCGATCAGCAGGTTGCACAGCGCCGCGAACGCGGTCACGCGGGTAAGCCACACCAGCCAGCCGACCTGGAATCCGACGACCGGCCCGAACGCGACGCGCGCATACAGGTAGGGGCCGCCGGTCTGCTCGAAGCGGCTGCCCGCTTCGGCGAAGCACAGCACCACCAGCAGCACCAGCAGGGCGCAGGCGAGGTATGCCACCAGCGCCCAGGGCCCGAGCAGTTCGTGCACGCGCGCGGGCAGGCCGAAGATCCCGGCACCGACCACCGAGTTGATGAACAGCGCGACCATGCTGCCGCGCCCGATCCCCCGCACCAGCTGGCCAGGCGCGCCTGACGCCACCCGTCAGCGCCCGATCAGGATCGCGGGCAGGGCCATCAGCCCGACCAGCAGCAGTATCGCCAGGATGCTCAGCACCACGCGCAGCGGCTGCGCGCGGGCGACATCGGCGAAGGTCTCGGCGGTGCCGTCGCGCCGCGCCTGCTCGCGTTCGGCGCGGATGCGGATCGCGCGCTCGTGCTGGTACTCGGCCATCAGGCGCTTGGCCCGGGGCACGTCCTCGTCTTCGCGCACCCAGATGCCGCCGGCCGAGATGCCGAACGGCCCGGGCCGCGTCTCGTAGTGTTCGATGCGGGCGGCGTCGAGGAAGGCGCGCACGTCGTCGGCTTCGTCGTCCGGGACGTTGCGCAGGTTGAGCAGCAGTTTCGCCATCGGCCGATCATAGCCGCTCCGGCCCGGCCCGGGCCGCCGCCGCTCAGCGCTTGCTGGTCACGGCCCGGCGCAGGTTGCTGCGCGCCTGCGCGTCGAAGCGGTCATGGAAGAATTCGCTGAGGTAGATCCGCGGGCGCGCCAGCAGCGACTTGAGGAAACGGCGGCGGTTGATGCGGAACAGCCAGCCCGGCACGTGGCCGCGGTACTCGGCGGCGATCGCGCGGTCGTAGGCGTCGAACATCGGCGGCTCCGCGCCGAGGATGGCCATGTCGCAGTCGAGGAAGTGGCGGGTGTCGTCGGCCACCGCGGTCTTGCCGAAATCGCCCGGACGGAACTGGCCATGCCGCGCGGTGAGCTCGATCAGCTCGGCCACCCGCGCCCGATCCACGCCCGCGTCCGGCAGCCAGCGCCCGATCTCCTCCACCGCGAACGCCGCCGAACGCGTCTCGTTGTCCTTGCGCCCAGGTTCGTACACCGCATCGTGGTAGAGCACGGCCAGTCGCACTTCCAGCGGCTGCACCCAGCCCGGCCCCGATGCGACCGCGTCGTAATGCCGCAGCACCTCCGCGACGTGGCTGAAATCGTGGTAGGCGCGCGGCGGGGTGGCGTAAGCCGACTCCAGCGCGTGCATCTGGCCGGCCGGCAATTCCATCGGGTTCATGCTTCCTGCCATGGCCGCATCACCAGGATCGCGCCGGCCAGGACCAGCAGGGCGCCGCCGATCCGCAGCGGATCGGCCGGACGCTGCGCACCGAGCACGCCGAAATGGTCGAGCGCCAGCGCGCCCAGCACCTGTCCCAGCACCACCAGGCAGACCAGCGCGCCGGCACCGATCTTCGGCACCAGCAGGGTCGACACCAGCACCAGCGCGGCACCGATCGTCCCACCCAGCCAGATCCACGGCGGCAGCGCGGACAGCGGCTGCGCCGGCAGCAGCGGCGTGCGCGCGGCCGTCAGCAACAGTCCCAGCACGCCGGTGCCGACCAGGAACGAGACGAACGACGCGTAGACCGCGCCCTGCGTCAGCGCGCCCAGGCGGGCATTGATCAGCGCCTGCAGCGGCAGCAGCGCCCCGGCGCCGACCGCGACGACGATGCCCAGCGTGACCCAAGCCTTCATGCGATGTCCCCGTGCGGCAGCCGCGCCAGTCTAGTGCCGGCGGCCGCGGTCGCGCCGTGAACGGCGTGCTCATGGCCGCG
The DNA here is from genome assembly GCF_947492465.1 of uncultured Luteimonas sp. Taxonomy (NCBI): domain Bacteria; kingdom Pseudomonadati; phylum Pseudomonadota; class Gammaproteobacteria; order Lysobacterales; family Lysobacteraceae; genus Luteimonas; species uncultured Luteimonas sp. The sequence continues at coordinate 234,174 of NZ_CANLNF010000004.1, read as the reverse complement.
GGCCGGACGGTTCCATCCTTGTCCACGCGCCGCTGCGCGCCCGCTTCCACGGCCGTCCTACCCGGTCCGCGGCTCCCGGCGGACCATCAGCAATGCGAGCAGCGTCAGCACCGCCATCGCCGCCAGGTACCAGCCCACCGAGGCCAGGCCGAAGCGCTCGCCCAGTCGCGTGGCGATGTACGGCGCCGGCGAGGCGCCGAGGATGCCGGCCAGGTTGAACGCCAGCGAGGCGCCGGTGTAGCGCACCGCGGTGGGAAACATCTCCGCCAGGATGGTGCCGCAAGGCCCGTAGGTCAGTCCCATCGCGCCCAGCCCCAGCGCCAGGAAGGCCAGCACGCCCCAGTCGCTGCCCGACTCCAGCAGCGGAGCGAACAGGAAGCCGAAGGCAATGATCAGCACGGTGGCGGCGATCATCGCGTTGCGGCGCCCGAAGCGGTCGGCGTACAGCGCCGACAGCGGGATGGTCAGCGCGAAGAACAGCACGCCCAGCATCTGCAGCAGCAGGAAGTGTTCGCGCGAATAGCCAAGCTTCGACGTTCCCCAGCTCAGCGCGAACACCGTCATCAGGTAGAACAGCACGAACGTCGCCACCAGCGCCAGGGTGCCGCTGAGCAGCGCGAAGGGATGTTCGCGCACCACCGCCACCATCGGCAGCCGCACCCGCTCGTCGCGCTCGATCGCGCGCTGGAAATCCGGCGTCTCGGTGATGCTCAGCCGCACCCACAGCCCGACCATCACCAGCACCGCGCTGGCCAGGAACGGGATGCGCCAGCCCCAGGCCAGGAAGGCGGCATCGCCCATCCAGTGGGTCAGCGCCAGGAACACGCCGGTCGAGAGCAGGAAGCCGATCGGCGCCCCCAGCTGCGGGAACATGCCGTACCAGGCGCGCTTGCCGGGAGGCGCGTTCTCCGTGGCCAGCAGCACCGCGCCGCCCCACTCGCCGCCCAGCCCCACGCCCTGCCCCAGCCGGCACAGCGCCAGCAGCACCGGCGCCGCGAGGCCGACCTGCGCATAGGTGGGCAGCAGGCCGATCACCACGGTCGAGATGCCCATCGTCAGCAGCGCCGCCACGAGCGTCGCCTTGCGTCCGACCCGGTCGCCGAAATGGCCGAACAGCGCCGAACCGAACGGCCGCGCGATGAAGGCCAGGGCGAACGTGGCGAAGGACTGCAGGGTGGCGGTGGCCGGATCGCCCGGCGGAAAGAACAGGTGCGGGAACACCAGCACCGCCGCTGTGGCGTAGATGTAGAAGTCGAAGAACTCGATCGTGGTTCCGACCAGGCTGGCCAGCAGCACGCGACGCTTGGCGGCGCCGTCCGCGAGGCTGCCGCCGGCCTGCGCCGCGGCACTCATGCGGCGACGCGCCCCGCCTTGACCGGCAAGATCACTTCTTCGCCTCCGGTGCCGGCAGCGCGTAGTCGAGCGCATGGGCCGGCGGCTCGCCGCCCGGGCCCTTGAGGTAGTGGTCCATCCATTGCATCAGCCGCAGCGAATAGTCGTAGCGCGAGGCCGCGCGCGAATTGCCGTGGCCCTCGCCCGGATACAGCACCAGCCGCACCGGCGCCTGGCCGGCCAGCTTGAGGTAGCGGTAGAGCATGTACGACTGCATCACCGGCACGCGCGGATCGGCCTCGCCGTGCAGGATCAGGGTCGGCGTCTTCGATTGCTGCGCATAGGTGACCGGGCTGGTCTTGCGGAACAGCTCCGGATCTTCCCAAGGCCAGGTGCCCATGTGCACCAGGTTCTGCTCCCACGGGATGTCGCCGGTGGTGACCAGGCTGGCCTGGTCGGAAATGCCCACGAACATCACCGAGGCGGCGAAGCGCTCGCTGTAGTAGGTGGCGCCCCAGGCGCTGGCGTAGCCGCCGTAGGAGCCGCCGGTGATGCCGACCCTGTCCCGGTCCACCAGGCCGCTCGCGACCAGGTGGTCGACGCCGTCCACCACGTCGTCGAACTCTTCCATGCCCGGCCGGCCAAAGCCCTTCTTGGAGAATTCCACGCCGCGCCCGGTGCTGCTGCGGTAGTTGGGCAGGAACACGGCATAGCCCTGCGCGGCAGCGTGGTGCAGCGGCTGCGAGTACGCGGTCAGCCAGCCGTTGTTGTAATGCGACTCCGGCCCACCGTGCACGACCACGATCAGCGGCACGCGCGCGTTGCCGCGGCGCTGCAGCGGATGCACCAGCAGGCCTTCGATCTCCAGCCCGTCGCGCGCCGGGTAGCGGATCACTTCCTGGCGCGCCAGGCGCACGTCCCCGAGCCAGGGATTGCTGTCGGTGAGCTTGCGCGGCGCAGCGCTGCCCGCCGGCAACAGGAAGACTTCCGAGGGATGCTGCGGCGTGCTGCCGACCAGGGCGATGTCGCCGGTGGTGGAGCGACTGAAGCCGGACCACACCGGACCTTCCGCCGCCAGCACGGTGCGCTGCGCGCCGCCCGCGACGCCGACTTCGCCCAGCCGCGCCTGCACGCCTTCCCAGCTGATGAACTGCACGGTCGCCGCGTCGCGCCACTCCACGTCCACCACGTGCCCAGGCAGATCCGGCAGCAGATCGCGCCAGGCGCCGCCGTCGCGTCCGACCACGAACAGCCGGCCCTGTTGCGCGTCGTGCCTGTCCTGGGCCGAGATGAAGGCCAGGTGCGATCCATCCGGGCTCCACGACAGGCCGCCGACCTTGCCGGGATTGTCGACCGCGCCCAGTACCCGCCCCTCGGGCGAGACGATGCGCACGCGGGTGAACACCAGGGTGTCGTCGGTCAGCTGGCGCGGTGCGACGGTCAGGCCAAGGCGATCGCCGGCCGGACTCCACTCCACCGACTGCACGCTGCCCTCTACCTCGACCAGTTTCGGCTCCGCCCCGTCGTCGCCGAGTTCGGCGATCCACAGCTGCACCGGCCGCCAGTCCTCCTCGTACACCTTCTGGGTGAAGCCTTTCTTCCTGAGCGCCTTGAGCGCGTCGCTCTCCGGCGCAGTGGCAAGCAGGGCCACCCGGCGCCCGTCCGGCGACAGGCTGAAGGCGCTGATGTCGGACTTGAGCGTGGCGATCGCCACCGACTCGCCGCCGTCCACCGGGATGCGATAGAGCGTGCGCGTCTCGTCGCCCTCGCGCTTGGCGAGGTAGGCCAGCGAACGGCTGTCGGGCAGCCAGGCATGCGCGCCCACGTTGACCTTGCCGGTCACGAAGCCGCGGCTGCCGCCGTCGCGCGAACCCAGGTGCAGTTCGCTCCAGGCGGGGCCATCGTCGTCCACCCCGGGCGACCGCGGCACCGACAGCAGGTAGGCCACGTGCCGGCCGTCGGGGCTGATGCCGGCGCGGCCCACGGCGCGCACCTCGGCCACCTGCCGCAGCGTCATGCCGTCGGCGGCGGCGACTGCCGGCCCGACCAGGACGAGCAGCAGCAACAGGCCCATGGCCCGCAGGATCGGATGACGCATCGGCAAATCCCCTTGTGGCGTGAGCCGGAGACTTTCGCGCGGCGCGCGCGCGATGGCAAGGCCGTCAGCGTGCGTGCCAGGCCTGCGCGACCCGCACGAACACATCCGCAAGCTCGCGCGCGGCCGCCGGCTCCATGCGCGCGATGCGCCCCGGAAGATCAAGGCGCCCGCCAGGAAACGGATCCCCGGTCCAGGCGAAGACCACGCGGTTGCTCTGCCGTGCTTCGTCCAGCACCCAGACCCGGTCCCGGCCGAAACTGCGCTGCAGCTTGCGCACGTGGTCCTGGAAATCGGTGGCGTAGAGGTTGCCGGCAAGCACGCCGCCCGGCGCCAGCGCGGCGCGGCAGTCGTCGTAGAAGGCTTGGCCCGACAGCGCCGCGGGAATGCCCGACTCGTCGTAGCCGTCCACCAGCAGGATGTCGAAGCGTCCGCGTCGCTCGCGCACGAAGCCGGCGCCATCGGCCAGCAGCACCTGCAGCCGCGCATCGTCGCCGGGCACGCGAAAACGGCGCCGCAGCGCGAGCACGTGCGGATTGTTCTCGGCTACTTCGAGCCGCGTCCGGCGCAGATGGCTGTGGCAGAACTTCGCCTGCGAGCCACCGCCCAGACCGATCATCCCGATCGTCGCCGGACTCGGGCAGAACAGCAGGCTGGCCATCATCGTGCGGGTGTAGTCGATCAGCAGATGGCCCGGGCGGAAGGTCCGCATCCGGCTCTGCGAAACGCCACCGCTGAATTGCAGTTCGGTATAGCGCCAGCCGCGCTTGACGCGCGGCACGCGCGAACCGTCCGCCCCGGGCAGCCCGTCCGCGCCGCGCCACCGCGAACGCAGCTTCTCCCACCAGCCCTCGCGGCCTGCTGCCATGTACTGCCGTGTCCCGGACGATCCGCGCGGAAGATTAACCCACCGCGCCGGATACGCCGCACGAGGTGTACGGTTGACACGGGTCATGACGACCATAGGCCGCCGGTTCAACTGGAAACGGTTTCGCCGTCCAGCGCCTGAATCCGGCCAGGACATCCTCAGAACCGGTTCACTGCGCTGGCGTCCACACTATGCCCTGCGCCGACCGGGTGTCGGCAGGGGTCCGATGATGAAGCAACCCACCTTCCCACATGTCCTGCAGGCCATGCTCGTGCTCGGGCTGGCGCTTGCCACCGCCGTGCCCGCGCTGGCGCAGGAGCGCGAACGCGAACGGCGCGAGTACCGCACACAGCGGGACGAGGAACCGCGCCAGGCGAACAGGCCGGCCCGCCGCGAAAGCGCCGATCGGCCGCGGCCCCAATCGGCGCCCCCGCGCGAACCGGCGCGACGGGCGCAACGGGACCAGGCGCACCAGCCGCCGCGCGCGGTCGCGCAGCCACGCCCGCGCCAGTTGCAGGAGGCACCGGACAGGCCGCGCCACATGGCGACCCAGCGCCAGGCGCAACCCCGGCAGCAGCCCCGGGCCGACGACGGCCAGCGCGAACGCAGGCAGCGGCTGCAGTCTGCCCAGCGCGAGGATGCGCGCCGCCAGCAGGCCGCCCAGCGCGACGAGACGCGCCGCAGCCAGCAGGCGGCGCAGCGCGACCAGGCGCAGCGTGCGCAGGCGCAGCGCGTGCAGGCCATGCAGCGCGACCAGCAGCGCGCTCGCGAACAGGCACAACGTTCCGCCGCGCTGCGCAGCGACGGCGGCGACGCGCTCCGCCGGCAGGCACAGTTCACGGGACGGGATCGTGACCGGACGCAGCGTCCGGACCAGCGCCAGCAGCGCGAGCGCGTGCAACCCGAGCGCCGGGTGATGGCCACGCCGCAACCGCGCCGCGAGCAGCCGCGCGACCGGCGTCGTGACGACCGCAGCCGGGAGCTTGCGCAGCGCGTGGACCGGCAACGACAGGACTCCATGATCCGCGCCGAACGCGAACGGGCCGAACGCTTCCACCGCGACCGCGAACGCCAGCGGCGGGATGCGGAGCGGCGCAACGCCGAGCGCGCGCGCATGCTGCAGCAGCAGCGGCGCATGGCCCAGTACCGATACCAGCGCGACTACCAGGCCCGCCTGCGCGAGCAGGAGCGCCGCTGGCGCGTCGCCTCCTACGATTACGGGCGCGATCCCTACTACTACACGCCCGCCAGCTACCGCTATACCTACGGCGGCCAGTGGTACCAGACCAACCGCTACGGCGCAGACCTGATGCGCGAAGCGGTCCGTCGCGGCTACAACGAGGGCCTGCGCGCCGGCCGCGCCGACCACGAGGATGGCTGGCGCTACGACGACCGCGGCAGCTACGGCTATACCGACGCCAGTTATGGCTACGACGGTCGCTACATCGCGCACGACCAGTACACCCACTACTTCCGCCAGGGCTTCGAGCGCGGCTACGAGGACGGCTACTACAGCCGCTACCACCACGGCCGCCGTGACGAGCGCGGCGACTACACGGTGCTGGCGGCGGTGCTGGGCGTGATTCTGGGACTCCAGCTGATCGACTGATCCGCACCCGCGGGGGCCGCGTCGGACCGTGGCGCTGCCCCCGCCTTGCCACCCCGCCGACAGCCAATGCTTGCGTGGACAGGCATCGTCCGCCACCCGTCACGGAAGCCCCGAAAACGACCCGCGTGCCGGCCGGAACAGGCGCGGCACGTCGCGCGGACAGGGTCGGCACACACCTGCCGCAGTGCAGCAACACCGCAACGATGCGAGGCGTAGACTGATTCCGTGCGCTGGACCCGGGAGGCCGGTCATGTTCGCATCCCTGCTCGGTATCGCCCTCGCCGTTGCGCCCGCGGTCGCCACGCCCCCACCACCTCCGCCGGTGGCTCCGCCGCCGGCCATCGAGGAGGTCTTCGCCATCCCGCCCGCGCTGCGCGAGGCCGTGCATGCGCAGGTGGTCGTCGCTGGCGGGCATTCGGAGCAGCAGCGCCTGACCGCCTTGGTGCGCTTCCTGTTCGACCCGGCCGGGCTGGGCATGAGCTATCAGCACGACGCCGACCATACCGTTGCCGAAGCCTACCTGACGCGCAAGGCCAACTGCCTGACCTTCACCCTGCTCACCGTCGCGCTAGCGCGCGAAGTGGGCATCGAGGCGCACGGCCAGGAAATCTCGCGGGTGCTGACCTGGTACCGCGAGGGCGATACGCTCTACTTCAGCAACCATGTGAACGCGGGCGTGCTGGCGGGCGGACACCGCTACTCGGTCGACGTCGCCAGCGACTCCATCCTGAGTGGCGACCCGCCCAAGCGGATCGACGACCGGCGCCTGCTGGCGATCTTCTACAGCAACCGCGCCGCCACCCTGCTGGCGGGCAGCCAGTTCGGCGAGGCCGGCAAGTACATGAGCGCCGCCCTGGCAGCCGACGACCGTTATCCGGCCGCCTGGAACAACGCCGGTGTGCTCGCGGTCCGCGAAGGCCGGCAGGATGATGCCGAACGCGCCTTCCTCGCGGCGCTCGAACTGGACAAGACGCACGAAGGCGCCCTGATGAACCTCGCCGCGCTGTACGCCTCCCGCGGCGAACACGGCAGGGGGCAGCAGCTGCGCAAGCGCATCGACGGAATCCAGCGCCGCAACCCCTTCCATCACTTCCTGCTGGCGAACGAATACGAGAAACAGGGCGACTACGCCAGCGCCGCCAAGCGCTACCGGCGCGCGATCGCCCTGTTCGACGGCGAACACCAGTTCCACCACGGCCTGGCCCGCGCCTACCTGCATCTGGGCGAATACCGCAAGGCCGGCGAGGCCCTGCGCCACGCGCAGGCGCTCGCCAGCCCGAACATGGCACAGCGTTACCAGGCCAAGCTGGACCTGCTGCGCCGCAAGGGGCTCTAGACCCCGGCACCCCGGATCTGGGCGGCGCCTCAGCGCAGCTGGCTGTCCTTGCTGCCGCGCCGGTTGTAGCCGCCCTGCGGCTGGTCCTCGCGTTCCTCGGCTTCCTGGCATGCAATGCACAGGCGTACACCGGGCATGGCCTTGCGTCGCGCTTCGGGAATCGGAGCGTCGCATTCTTCGCAGTGCATGCGCGCAGGTCCCTGCGGCAGCTGGCTGCGGGCGCGTTTGATCGCGTCCTTCACCGTCGCATCGATCTGGTCCTGCACCGCGCCGTCGCCTGCCCAGCCCGTGGCCATCGCGTCCTCCGTCTTTCCGTTGCTTCTCTTGGCCTGTCTACCGCAACAGGCGTTCAGACCGTGTCGGGCCAGCTGATTTCCGGCGCGGCAGCGGCCTTGCGCGGCTCGGGCAGTTCCGCCACCGCCTGCCACAGCTTCAGTGCATCGACGGTGGCCGCGACATCGTGCACGCGCACGATCCGCGCACCGCGCTGGGCCGCGATCAGGTGCGCCGCCACCGAACCGTGCACGCGCGCCTGCGGCAGCTCGCGTCCGGTCAGTTCCCCGATCGAACGCTTGCGCGACAGGCCCGCAAGCACCGGGACCCCGAGCTCGAGGAAGCGCTCGAGCCGTGCCAGCAGCTGCAGGTTGTGCTGCGTCGACTTGCCGAAGCCGAAGCCCGGGTCGACCACGATCCGCTTCTTCGCGATCCCGGCCATTTCCGCGACGAAGATGCGCTCGGCGAGGAAACGGTGCACGTCTCCGACCACGTCGTCGTAGTCCGGCGCGTCCTGCATGGAGCGCGGCTCGCCGAGCATGTGCATCAGCACCACGGGCACCCCCAGCGAGGCCGCCATGTCCAGCGCGCCCTCGCGGCGCAGCGCATGGACGTCGTTGATCATGCCGGCGCCCGCCTGCACCGCGGCCTGCATGACCTCCGGCCTGGAGGTGTCCACGCTGACCGGCAGCGCCGTCTCGCGCGCCAGCCGCTCGATGACCGGCAGCACGCGGCGCAGTTCCTCCTCGACCGGCACCTCGTCGGCCCCGGGCCGGGTCGACTGGCCGCCGATGTCGAGCAGGTCCGCGCCCTCTTCCGCCAGCCGCAGGCCGTGCGCCACCGCCGCGTCGACGTCGCGGTGCGCGCCGCCGTCGGAAAACGAGTCGGGCGTTACGTTGACGATGCCCATGACCCGGGTGCGGTCGAGGCGCAGGACGCGGCCGGCACAGTCGAACTGGGGAGCGGTGTCGAACATGGGATCAGGACTCGGGAATGAAGGGGGACCTGTGTCGGAATCCGGATGGGCGGGAAGCGCCCGGAAACGGGTCGTCGCGCTCCACACGGCATGAAGGCGCCGGGTGACCGGCGCCTTCGGGTACTCCGCATGCCGCGGCCATCCGGATCCGCGTCCGTGGGCGCGCCGTCAGGTCTGCTCGGCCGGCCCGCCGATCGGGGGCAGCGGACGCGAATCGCCGTCGCCACCCTTGCCGCCCCCCTTGCCGGACTCGATCCAGCCCATCGGCGGCGGCGGCTCGCGGCCTTCCATGATGGCATCGATCTGCGGCACGTCGATGGTCTCGTACTCCAGCAGCAGCTTCGCCATCGAGTGAAGCTTGTCGATGTTCTCGCGAAGGATCCCGGTGGTCCGGCCGTAGGCCTTGTCGAGGATGCCGCGCACCACCTCGTCGATGCGGCGCGCGGTGTCGTCGGACACGCTCTTGTGCTGGGTCACCGAACGACCCAGGAACACCTCGTCCTCGTCCTCGCTGTAGGCGATCGGTCCCATCTCGTCGGACAGGCCCCACTTGGTGACCATGTTGCGCGCCATCTTGGTCGCGCGCTCGATGTCGTTGGACGCGCCCGTGGTGACCTTGTCGGTCCCGAAGATCAGTTCCTCGGCCACGCGACCGCCATACAGCGAGCACAGCTGCGATTCGATCGCGGTGCGGTTGTACGAATACTTGTCGCCTTCGGGCAGGTACATGGTCACGCCCAGCGCGCGGCCGCGCGGAATGATCGTGACCTTGTAGACCGGGTCGTGCTCGGGCACCAGGCGGCCGACGATGGCATGGCCGGCCTCGTGGTAGGCGGTGAGCGTCTTCTCTTCCTCGCTCATCGCCATCGAGCGGCGCTCGGCGCCCATCAGGATCTTGTCGCGCGCCTTGTCGAAGTGGTCCATGCGGACGTCCTTCGCGCTCTCGCGGGCGGCGAACAGCGCCGCCTCGTTGACCAGGTTGGCCAGGTCCGCGCCGGAGAAGCCGGGCGTGCCGCGCGCGATCACCATGGGTTCGATGTTGTCGGCCAGCGGCACCTTGCGCATGTGCACGCGCAGGATCTGCTCGCGGCCCTTCACGTCGGGCAGTCCCACCACCACCTGGCGGTCGAAGCGGCCAGGCCTCAGGAGAGCGGGGTCGAGCACGTCGGGGCGGTTGGTCGCCGCCACCACGATCACGCCCTCGCCGCCCTCGAAGCCGTCCATCTCCACCAGCAGCTGGTTCAGGGTCTGCTCGCGCTCGTCGTGGCCGCCGCCCAGGCCGGCGCCGCGATGGCGGCCGACCGCGTCGATCTCGTCGATGAAAATGATGCACGGCGCGTGCTTCTTGGCCTGCTCGAACATGTCGCGCACGCGGCTGGCGCCGACACCGACGAACATCTCCACGAAGTCCGAACCGGAGATCGAGAAGAACGGCACCTTGGCCTCGCCGGCGATGGCCTTGGCCAGCAGGGTCTTGCCGGTGCCGGGCGGGCCGACCATCAGCACGCCGCGCGGGATCTTGCCGCCCAGCTTCTGGAACTTGGACGGATCGCGCAGGAACTCGACCAGCTCGGAAACTTCCTCCTTGGCCTCGTCGCAGCCCGCAACGTCGGCGAAGGTGACCTTGGTCTGGTCTTCGTTGAGCAGCTTGGCGCGCGACTTGCCGAACGACATCGCGCCCTTCCCGCCACCCTGCTGCATCTGCCGCATCATGAAGAACCAGAAGCCGATGATCAGCGCGACCGGCAGCAGGTTGATCAGGATGTAGAGGAACGAGGGACCGCTGGAGGGCGGCTCGGCCTGGATCTCGACCTTGTGGTTGATCAGGTCGTCCATCATGCCCTGGTCGCGACGCGGCGCGATCACGGTGCCGTTTTCGCCACCCTTGGTGACGAACTGCACCGTCTTCTCGTCCTCGGCGATCTTGACCGACTTGATCTGGTCGCGGCGCACCTGCTCCATGAACTGCGAGTAGCGCACTTCGGCGGTCGCGCCCGGGCCGGGATTGAAGCTGTTGAACACCAGCATCAGCACGACGGCCACCAGCGCCCACAGCAGGAGATTCTTCACCAGATCGTTCATCGGTCTTTCCGCGACTCCAATGGGGTCATGCTACTTGATTGCCGCCAGCCTGCCCTGCGCCAGCGCATAGACTTCCGGCGAACGTTTACGCGACGCGGCCGGCTTGCGGATCGCGACCTTCGCATAGCGTTTGCGAAGGTCGCGTACGAAGTCGTCGAAGCCTGCGCCCTGGAACAGCTTGATCAGGAACGTCCCGCCGGGCTTGAGGTGGCGGTCGGCGAAATCCATCGCCAGTTCGGACAGGTACATCGCACGCGGCTGGTCGACCGCGTCCACACCGCTCTTGTTGGGGGCCATGTCGGACAACACAAGGTCCACGGGCTGGCCGCCGAGTATCGTCTCAAGAGCGGATAAGACGGCATCCTCCCTGAAATCCCCATGAAGGAACTCGACCCCGGCCAGCGGCGGCATGTCCAGGATGTCGGCGGCGATCACGCGGCCCGGCCGCGCCGGGTCCAGGCGGTCGAGTTCCTGCCGGATCCACTGCGACCAGCCCCCGGGCGCCGCGCCGAGGTCGACCACCACCATGCCGGGCTTGAGCAGCCGGTCGCGCTCGACCAGCTCCTCCAGCTTGTAGGCCGCGCGCGAGCGCAGGCCCTCGGCCTGGGCCTTCTTCACGAAGGGATCGGAAAAGTGTTCCTTCAGCCAGCGCTGGCTGCTCTTGCTGCGGGTCGCCATGGCGTTCTTCTCCCTCCTCCGCCTGCGACGGGGAGGGCTGGCTGGGGCGGCGGCTGCGGTCGCCCCGCACGAAGCCCCGGAAAGGGAATGACCGGCGGCATGATACCCTGCCCTTCCTCCGTTCACCGCCCAATCCACGATGTCGATCGCCCTGACCGCCGCCCAGAACCGCTTCCTGCGCGGGGCAGCGCACGACCTCAAGGCGATGCTGCAGGTGGGCGGCAAGGGCGTGACCGACGCCCTGTTGGCCGAGATCGAAGGCGCCCTGGAGCACCACGAACTCATCAAGATCAAGGTCGCCGCTGCCGACCGCGACGCGCGCGACCAGCTGATCGACGAGATCGCCCGCCGCGCCGACGCCGCCCTGGTGCAGCGGATCGGCCATGTGGCGGTGCTGTACCGCCCTTCGAAGGACAAGCGACAGATCGTCCTGCCCCGCGCCTAGCCGCCCCTTCTGTCATGCAGCTGGTCCACGAACAGCCCGATTTCGAGTTTTTCCTGCGCGGCGCCGATGGCCGCTCGGCGCTGGTCAACGATCGCCGGCTGGAGGCCAGCTTCATAGTCGCCCCCGACCGGCTGCTCGAAGCCTGGCCGGTGACCGACGTGCTGGCCATGCAGGTGGCCGACCTCGACCCGCTGCTCGCGCTGGAGCCGGAGCTGGTGGTCCTGGGCTGCGGCGGCCGCCAGGCGTTCCCGCCGCAGGCCGTGCTGGGCGCCTGCCTGTCGCGCGGCATCGGCCTGGAGGCCATGACCAATGCCGCCGCCGCCCGCACCTACAACGTGCTGGCCGGCGAAGGCCGACGCGTGGTCGCGGGGTTCATCCTGGGCTAGCCCGCCAGCTGCCGTCGCCGTCGCCGGCAATCGATGGGCGCAAGGCACGATGCGCCGTCGTCTCCACAACCCACATGGGACCGCCTCAGCGGCGCGGCAGGTACTGCAGCGGGTCCACCGGCTTGCCGTTGTAGCGGATCTCGAAATGCAGCATCTCGCGCGCGGTGCCGGTATTGCCCATCTCGGCGATCTGCTCGCCGGCCTTGACCCGGGCACCCTCGTTCACCAGCCGGGTACGGTTGTGGCCGTAGGCCGACAGCCACTGCTCGTCGTGCTTGACGATCACCAGCTCCCCGTAGCCGACCAGTCCGGAGCCCGAGTACACCACCACGCCATCGGCCGCGGCCCGCACGGGCTGGCCGCCCTTGCCGGCGATGTCGACGCCCTGCCGGGTGGGATCCCCGTTGGCGTAGCGGTTGAGGATCTGGCCATCGGTCGGCCAGCGCCAGGCGATGCTGCTGCGCACCGGGGGTGGCGCCGTCGGCTGCGGCGGAGCCTGGGTGGGGCGGACGGGCCGGCGCGGGGCGCTGCTGCCGGTGCCGGTCGCAGCGGTTCGCGAGCCCTGCGTCCCGCTGCGCGGATACAGCCGCAGGCGCTGGCCGGGATAGATCGTGTAGGGCGCGGCAATGCCGTTCCACAGCGCCAGGTCCATCGGGCTGATGCCGTTGTTCACTGCGAGGCGATACAGGTTGTCGCCGCGCTTGACCACGACGCTGGCGCCGGGCCTGGGCGTCGAGGTGTTGGGCGCGCCAGCCGTGCGCACCACCTTGCTGCTGCAGGCCGCGAGCAGGAGCAGGCCCAGCAGCGCCAGCAGGGCTGAGGCGGTCGTTCGCGATCGTGTCGTCATCTTCCCTTTGGTCCTTCGGTCCGGCGGAACGGTGGCGGCGCGGCCATCATCCCGCAAGGCGCTTGAACAGTTCCTGCGCAACCAGCCCGCCACCGCCGATCAGCACGCTGAAATAAAACACGGTGCCGATGTTGGCCAGGTGACCGAGCAGCACCGCGCCGCCATCGCGCTGGATGAAGCCGGTCGCGTACGCCAGCAGCGCCAGCGCGGGAATCGTGTTGCTGAAAGGAACGAAGCCGAACGGCGCCATCAGCAGCAGCGCAGCGGCGATGAAGGCGAGATTGTTGACGATGTCCTGCGCGCGTCCGTCGACCAGCACCGGCAGCCGGTGCGGCCGGCTCAGCCGTTCCAGCCGCGACACCCAGCGCAGTCCGCCGACCAGGCCGGGACGCAGGCGGTCCGAGGGCAGGCGACGATCGCGCACGCGCCGCGGCACCCACAGCTGGCGCCCGAGCAGGCGGCTGACGCCGACCAGCAGGATCGCCGCACCGAACACCGTGCTCACCCCGGGAATCGAGACCGGGATCAGGAACACCAGGGTCAGCAGGATCGTGAGCAGCAGCAGGCCTTCGTCGCCGAACAGGTCCAGCAGCTCGCCCAGGCTCACGTGGTCCGGCGGCATCCGCGCGATCATGCCCTCGATCTGCGCGCCGAGGCTCTCGCCATCCGCGTCGCGCACGGCCTGCGGGTCCGCCGCCACCGGTCAGCCCAGGGTGCCGGAGAGCAGCGGAACGAACACCACCGGGCCCAGGTCGCGGCGGCTCAGCGATCCGTCGGCCTGCCTGCGCAGCATCAGCAACTGCTGCGCGCTGGCCGCGCCCACCGGCGCCACCAGCACGCCGCCGGGCGCGAGCTGCGCGGTCAGCTCGTCGACCAGCGCCGCGGCGCCGGCGGTAACCAGGATGCCGTCGTAGGGGCCGTGCTCGGCCCAGCCGGCGCGACCGTCGTCATGCTTGCTGCGCACGTTCAGGCCCAGCGAGCGGAAACGCTTGCGGGCGATGCGCAGCAGGTCGCCGATGCGCTCGACGGTATGCACCTCCAGCCCCATCGCGGCAAGCACGGCGGCCTGGTAGCCCGAACCCGTGCCCACTTCCAGCACGCGGCGCGGCTCGTGGCCGTCCTCGAACAGCGCCTCGGTCATGCGCGCGACCACCCACGGCTGGGAGATGGTCTGGCCGTGGCCGATCGGCAGCGCGGTGTCCTCGTAGGCGCGCGTGGCCAGCGCCTCGTCGACGAACAGGTGGCGCGGCACCGTGCGGATCGCGTTGAGCACGCGTTCGTTGGCGATGCCGTTGCCGCGGAGGCGTTCGATCAGGCGGTCGCGCACGCGCTGCGAGGTCATGCCCACGCCCAGCGCCTCGGGCTGCAGGCGCAGCCGCGGCACCATCACGGCCGCGACTCCTTCAGCTCGGCGGCAAGGCTGCCGACCCAGCTCGCCACCTGCTCGAGCGCCTGGTAGCGGGTCAGGTCGACGTGGATCGGGGTGATCGAGATGTGCCCGTAACGCACGGCGTGGAAATCCGTGCCGGGACCGGCGTCCATCTCGGGGCCGGCGGCGCCGATCCACCACCAGGTGCGTCCGCGCGGATCTTCCTGCTTCGTGCACGGTTCGGCGCGGTGGCGGTTGCCCAGGCGCGTGACCTCGAAGCCGGCGATCTCGCTCCAGGCGCGATCGGGGACGTTGACGTTGAGGATGGTGTCGGCGGGCAGCGGGTCGGCCTTGAGCCGCTCCACGATTTCCACCGCGGCGCGCGCGGCGGTTTCGTAGTGGCGGCCATCGTGGTTGACGGTGGCCAGCGACATCGCGATCGCGGGCAGTCCGAGGAAGCGCCCTTCCATCGCCGCGGCCACGGTGCCCGAATAGATCACGTCGTCGCCGAGGTTGGCGGTGTTGTTGATGCCGGACACGACGATGTCCGGTTCCACGTCGAACATGCCGGTGATGGCCACGTGCACGCAGTCGGTCGGCGTGCCGTACACGCGCCACACGGATTTCTCGAGCTGCTGCACGCGCAGCGGCATGTCCAGCGTCAGCGAATTGCTGGCGCCGGACCGGTCGCGATCCGGCGCGACGATCAGGACCTCGTGCCCGGCGTCGCGCAGGCCCTGCGCGAGGATGCGGATGCCCGGGGCATCGACGCCGTCATCGTTGCTGACCAGTACTCGCATGAAACTCCGGATCCACCCCTGCCACGCCGTTGTCGCCCGCATGATACCGGATGCGCGTCGCACGATGACGGACGCCCAGGGCCGTGCGCGGCATACTTGGCGCATGAGCCACGACCGCAAGCCGCCCGACGAGGACGACGCTGCGCTGTTCCGCAGCGCGATCGGGCCGGTGCGCGAACTGCCGCCGGCCGACGCGCCGCCGCAGCGGCCGAAGCCGCGCCCGGGCACGCGCATGGCCGAGCTGGACGAAGCCGAGGCGAAGAGCGAATTCCAGCGCATGCTCGACTGGGACCGGATCGAGGCCGGCGACACCCTGCGCCATCGCCGCGAGGAAGTCTCCACGCGCGTGCTCAAGCGCCTCGCCCAGGGCCAGTACGCGGCGCAGGACGAACTGGACCTGCATCACGCGACCGCGGCGGGCGCCGAGGCGCTGCTGCGCGCATTCCTGCTGGATGCGCGCAACCGCGGCGCGTACTGCGTGCGCGTGATCCACGGCAAGGGCCTGGGTTCGGGCGGGGTGCCGGTGCTGAAGAACCTGGTCGACCGGCTGCTGCGCCAGCGCAGCGACGTGCTCGCGTTCCATTCCGCGCCACCCGCCCAGGGCGGCACCGGCGCGGTGCTGGTGCTGCTCAGGCCGAGGTGAGGCGGCGCAACGCCGTCTCGGCCAGACCCATCCTCACCGGACCTCCCGGGTCGGGAAGCCGACCCGACGCGCGTCCGGATCGCAGCGGATCGCCTGCCACGCCATGCGCACAAGGCAAAACCGCCATCGACCTGGCGACGGTGGCGCGGCGCCCTGCGTCCCATCAGTGGCCCCGCACGGGCACTATTCCGGCAACGGATCGCCCGTCGCCGCATCCTCCACCGCTCCCAGTTCGAACAGGACGCTGGTCGCATAGGCACCCGGCGGCAGTGCGAACTGCAGCTGCAGCGCGCCGTCCGCCTGCCACGCCCAGGCCAGGCCGTCGACCCGCAGCCGCGTCGCCCGGCGCTCCTGGCGCAGCCCGGCATCTTCCAGCCCCTTGCGCAGGCGCAGCGCCACCGCGTCGTCCAGCGCGGCGGTTTCCAGCGCGAGCGCCTCGCCACTGCTGCGCAGCTCGCCACGTCCCCACAGCGGTCCGGTCGGATGGATGTCGAATGCGGCCAGCCGCGCAGCGAGGCTGTCGTCGAACGGCTGTGGACCGAAGACGCTGCGGCTGCCGTCGAGCATCCACACCTCGCCGTCGAGCGGCCGGTCCCAGCTGTCCGCGACCACGCGCGCGGCGAGCACGCGGTTGAACAGTTCCGAGCGCGCGGCCGACAGCAGCATCGACCGCTCCTCGCGGCGCACGCGGCGGCCGCCGAACATCGCCAGCGACTTGCCGATATTGCCGCCGCCGTGTCCGAAACGCTGGCCGCCGAAGCTGTTGGGCACGCCGCGGGCAAGGATCGCGTGCAGCCGCGCCTCGATCGCTTCGCGGTCGCCGGACACCCCGCGCAGCACCAGCACGAAGCGGTTGCCCGCCAGCGCCCCGCGCGGCAGCTTGCGCGAATGGCGCGCCGCCTGCAGCACCCGCAGCGATTCGCCGCTCGCCGCATCCTCGAACGCAAGCAGTTCCAGCGGCGGCGCCTCGCGGCCAGGCAACTGCACCGTGAAGCGCTGGCGCGTGAGCGCGTGGCGATCCTTGATTCCGGCGTAGCCCACCGCCGATTCGGGCGCGCCTGCCCACTGCGCGATCCTGCGCGCGACGAAGGCGGTATTGAGCGCGCGCTTCTCGATCGTCAGGATCAGGTGTTCGCCGGCACCGCTGGCCTCGAACGCATCGAGCTCCTCGACGACGAAATCCTCCGGCGCCTGCCGGATGCGCGCCTGCAGCACGGGCGCGCCGTGCGCCCGCGGCAGTCCTGCCGGGCCGTCGCTCATGCGCGCACGAGCAGGCAAGCCGCCAGCGCGGCAATGCCTTCGCCGCGGCCGGTGAAGCCCAGGCGCTCGCTCGTGGTGGCCTTGACGCTGATGTCGTCGATGCCGACGCCGAGGTCGGCGGCGATGAGTTCGCGCATCGCCTGCGCATGCGGACCCACCTTCGGCCGCTCGCAGACCACGGTGACGTCGGCGTTGCCCAGGCGCCAGCCACGTTCGCGCAGCAGGGCGTCGCAGTGGCGCAGGAACACGCGGCTGTCCGCACCCTTCCAGCGCGCATCCGACGGCGGAAAATGGGTGCCGATGTCGCCCAGCGCCAGCGCCCCCAGCATCGCGTCGCACAGCGCGTGCAGGACCACGTCGCCATCGCTGTGCGCCAGCACGCCGCGCTCGTGCGGCACGCGCAGGCCGCCGAGCATCACATGGTCGCCCTCGCCGAAGGCGTGGACGTCGTACCCCTGGCCGATGCGCACGGTCATGGTGCCAACCGCCCGGCGATGCGCTGGATGTCCACGTGCTCGACGACGCCCGCGCTGGCGGCAGCGACACCCGGGTCGTTGAACAGGCTTTCGCCCGCCAGCTGCCCCACCCGCAGGAACGCCCGGTGGAACGCCATCTCGGCGCTGCCGGCGCGGAACGCGAGCGCGGCCTGGTCCGCGCAGTCCACGGTCAGGAAGCGCTCCAGCACCCCGGCCATGCTCCGGTTCGCCTCGTCGCGCTGCGCGTCGCTGACGCTGGACATGCCCGCCAGGTCCGGATGCAGGGCGAGCGCGGAGAACATCCACTGCGCCAGCACGCGCTTGTCGTCGTCGCTGGCCGCGGCGACCACGCACGCTTCCAGTTCGCCCGCGGGCGTCTGCGCCCATGCGCACGCGCCCGGCGCCGACCAGGCCAGGCCCGCCAGCGCCAATGCCGTCAATCGCTTCATCCCGCCTCTCCGTGCCCCGACCGCCGCGACAGCAGGAATTCGAACCTGGCGAGATCGCTGGCGGTGGTGATCTTGAAATTGTCCTCGTCGCCCTCGACCAGCAGCGGGCGCATGCCCTGGCGCTCCATCGCCATCGCCTCGTCGGTGACCTCGACGCCCGCGTCGCGCGCGGCTTCGAGCGCGCGCGTGAGCTGCAGGCGGCGGAACAGCTGCGGCGTCAGCGCGCGCCACAGGCGGTCGCGCGGTTCGGTCGCGTCGATGCCGCCGTCGTCGCCGGCGCGCTTGAGCGTGTCGCGCACCGGTGCGGCCAGGATGGCGCCGACCGGATCGTTGCGGCCGCGTTCGAGCAGGGCGCCCAGGTCGCCGTGGCCCAGGTTCGGCCGTGCGGCGTCGTGCACCAGCACGAATTCGTCGGCGCGCACCTCGTCGGGCAGCACCTGCAGCGCGGCCAGCACCGAACCGGCGCGGCTGTCGCCACCGGTGGCGCGCAGCAGCGGCTTGCCCGCGAGCGAGCTCCAGCCGGGCCACCAGGGATCATCCGCGGCCAGCGCGACCACCGCGCCGCACACGCCCGGATGCGACAGCAGCGCCTCCAGCGCGTGCGCGATCAGGGGCCGACCCGCGACCTCGACGTACTGCTTGGGTAGCGCGCCGCCGAAGCGCTCGCCGCGCCCCGCGGCAGGCACGATGGCCCAGGCCTGTCCGGCGCGGACCACGGCGCCGCTCATGGCTGCTCCGCGTCGGCGGGCGGCGCCAGTTCCGCGGGCTGGCGCTCGTCGTCGACCACGCGGTAGAACGTCTCGCCCGGCCGGATCATGCCCAGCTCGTTGCGCGCGCGTTCCTCGATCGCGGCCTCGCCCGACTTGAGGTCGGCCACTTCGGCCGCCAGCGCGGCATTGCGCTGGCCCAGTCCCTCGTTCTGCCGGCGCTGCTCCTGCACCCGCGTGTCCAGCGCCTCCACCGCCTGGCGGCCGCCATCGGCGAACCACAGCCGGTACTGCAGGATCCCCAGCAGCACCAGCAGCGCCAGCAGCAGCACGCGCAACCAGCGCATGGGCGCGATCCGTCAGCGCTTGAGCGAGACGAACGCGTCGCGGCCGGCGTACCTGGCACCCGCGCCGAGCTGTTCCTCGATGCGCAGCAGCTGGTTGTACTTGGCCACGCGGTCGCTGCGGCACAGGGAACCGGTCTTGATCTGGGTCGCGGTGGTGGCCACGGCGATGTCCGAGATGGTGGTGTCCTCGGTTTCGCCGGAGCGGTGCGAGACGATCGCCGCGTACTTCGCCGCGTCGGCCATGGCGATGGCCTCCAGCGTCTCGGTCAGCGTGCCGATCTGGTTGACCTTGATCAGGATGGCGTTTGCCGTGCCCGAGTCGATGCCCTCGCGGAAGATCTTCGGGTTGGTCACGAACAGGTCGTCGCCAACCAGTTGCACCGTTTTGCCGACGCGCTCGGTGAGCTGCTTCCAGCCCGTCCAGTCGTCCTCGGCCATGCCGTCCTCGATCGTGACGATCGGGTACTGCGCGGCCCAGTCGGCCAGGAAGTCGACGAACTGTTCGCTGGTCAGGCGCTTGTTCTCGCCGACCAGGTTGTACTTGCCGTTGTCGTGGAACTCGCTCGAGGCCACGTCCAGGCCCAGCAGCACGTCGTCGCCGGCGCTATAGCCGGCCTTGCCGATGGCTTCCAGGATGGTGTCCAGCGCCTCGACGTTGCTGCGGAAGTCCGGGGCGAAGCCGCCCTCGTCGCCGACCGCCGTGCTCAGGCCGTGGCCCTTGAGCACCGACTTGAGCGCATGGAAGATCTCGGTGCCGCAGCGCAGCGCCTCGGAGAACGAGGCCGCGCCCACCGGCAGCACCATGAATTCCTGGAAATCGACGTTGTTGTCGGCGTGCGCGCCGCCGTTGATGATGTTCATCATCGGCACCGGCAGCACCGGCGCGCGGCCGCCTGCCAGGTGCTTCCACAGGGGCAGCTTCTTCGACGCGGCCACCGCGTGTGCATTGGCCAGCGAAACCGCGAGCAATGCGTTCGCGCCCAGGCGACCCTTGTTCTCGGTGCCGTCGAGGTCGATCAGGCGCTTGTCGAGGCCGGCCTGGTCGGCGGCATCGAAGCCGGTCAGCGTCTCGGCGATCGTGCCGTTGACGTTGCCGACGGCCTTCAGCACGCCCTTGCCCAGGTAGCGCGTCTTGTCGCCGTCGCGCAGCTCCACCGCCTCCTTGGCGCCGGTGGAGGCACCGGACGGCACGGCGGCGCGGCCGAACGATCCATCGGCGAGCGTGACTTCGGCTTCGAGGGTGGGATTGCCGCGGGAGTCGAGGATTTCGCGGGCGTGGATCCTGGCAATGCTGGTCATGGAGGCGGAAACGTCCGGTGGGTGGAGTCGGCCGTGAGTTTAACGGAGCACAGCGCGGCGTGCCGGGGTTTTCTTACTGGATTCCGCGACTTGCGGTGGGTCGGTTGCCGGAGAAAGTATCGTCTGCGCGCCTGGTGGCCGCATGTTGCCGGGGAACGGGAAGCCCGGGGTTTGTGGAAGCGCGCGCGATGGTCGGAGCGCCAGGTGAAGGCTGCGGTTGTCGGGTGCGGGCGCGTGGGGAGCACGGGAGGCGGCGTTACGGGGGCTGTTGCCGCGAATGTCCCCCGGCAGCGGCCGCTGGCCGCTGCCTCCTCCTTGATTTCGCGGCAACAGCCCCCGCAACCCCGCTGCGGACATGGCTGGATGCCTGAGCGAAGGCGAGTGCAAGAACCCGGGCGCCCACGACAGGCATCCCCGGCCGTCTCTGCCCTGCAAAGACGGGGTTGGCTAGAGCGACTGCTCCGCGAACCCGTGCCGCTTGGTCACTGCATCAAGTTCCAGCAGCGTTTCCAGCAGGCCTTCCATCCGGTCCAGCGGCCAGGCATTGGGGCCATCGGACAGGGCCTTCGATGGATCCGGATGGGTCTCGGCAAACACGCCCGCAACGCCCACGGCTACCGCTGCGCGCGCCAGCACCGGCACGAACTCGCGCTGGCCACCGCTGGAGGTGCCCTGCCCGCCGGGCAGCTGCACCGAGTGGGTGGCGTCGAACACCACCGGGCAGCCGGTTTCGCGCATCACGCTGAGCGAGCGCATGTCGCTGACCAGGTTGTTGTAGCCGAAGGAGGCGCCGCGCTCGCAGACCATGATCTGATCGTTGCCAGTCGACCTGGCCTTCTCCACCACCGGCTTCATGTCCCAGGGGGAGAGGAACTGGCCCTTCTTGATGTTCACCGGCTTGCCGGCGCTGCACACCTTCCTGATGAAATCGGTCTGGCGCACGAGGAAGGCCGGGGTCTGCAGGACGTCGACCACCGAGGCCACTTCATCCATCGGCGTGTACTCGTGCACGTCGGTCAGCACCGGCACGCCGAGCTGGCGGCGTACCTCGTCCAGCACGCGCAGCCCCTCCTCCATGCCAGGGCCACGGAAGCTCGTGCCGGAGGTGCGGTTGGCCTTGTCGAAGCTCGACTTGAAGATGAAGTTGATCCCGAGGCGCCCGGTGATCTCCTTGAGCCGGCCGGCGACATCCAGCTGCAGTTGCTCGGATTCGATCACGCAGGGGCCTGCGATCAGGAACAGGGGCTGGTCGAGGCCGACCTCGAATCCGCACAGCTTCATGAAAAGACCCTCTTGGCCATGGATGGGCGCATCACGCCTTGGCTTCCTTCAGCAGCTTGCCGCCGGCCTTGTGCTCGCGGGCGGCGCGGATGAAGCCGACGAACAGCGGATGGCCGTTGCGCGGGGTGGACAGGAACTCCGGATGCGCCTGGCAGGCGATGAACCAGGGATGCCCGGGCAGTTCGACCATCTCCACCAACAGGTCGTCCATCGACTTGGCCGAGATCACCAGTCCCGCGTCCTCGAGCTGGGTGCGGTAGCGGTTGTTGAATTCGTAGCGGTGGCGATGGCGCTCGCCGACCACGTCCTTGCCGTACAGCTCGCGCGCCTTCGTGCCGGGCTTGATGCGCTGTTCCTGCAGGCCCAGGCGCATGGTGCCGCCGAGGTCGGAATTGTCGTCGCGCTTCTCGACCTCGCCGCTGCTGGTACGCCACTCGGTGATCAGGCCGATCACCGGATGCGGGCTCTGGCGGTCGTTCTCGGTGCTGTTGGCACCTTCCAGGCCGGCCACGTGGCGGGCGAAATCGACCACCGCCGCCTGCATGCCGTAGCAGATGCCGAAGTACGGCAGGCCGCGCTCGCGCGCATGCCGCGCCGCCAGCACCTTGCCTTCGAAGCCGCGGTCGCCGAAGCCACCGGGCACCAGCACGCCGTCCACGCCCTGCAGCGTCTTCTCGGCGCCGTCGCGCTCGATGTCCTGCGATTCGATCCAGCGCAGGTTGACCCGCGTGCGCTGGCGGATGCCGCCATGCTTGAGCGCCTCGCCAACCGACTTGTAGGCGTCCTTGTGGTCGACGTACTTGCCCACCACCGCGATGGTGACTTCGTCGATCGGATGCTCGGCCGCGTCCACCACCGACAGCCACTCCGACAGGTCGGCCGCCGGCGCGGCCTTGTCCAGGTGCAGGCGCTCGACCACCAGCGCGTCCAGCCCCTGCGCGTGCAGCCACATCGGGATCTTGTGGAT
Organism: uncultured Luteimonas sp.; assembly: GCF_947492465.1. NCBI lineage: Bacteria > Pseudomonadati > Pseudomonadota > Gammaproteobacteria > Lysobacterales > Lysobacteraceae > Luteimonas > uncultured Luteimonas sp. Next base: position 211,649 of record NZ_CANLNF010000004.1, on the reverse strand, counting down.
GTTGTCCAGATCGATCGCCGAGATCACCGCCTTCTCGGAGACGTTGGTGAACGAGGCGATCTTGCGCCGCTCGCCGTCGGGCAGCGGCTGTTCGCTGCGGCACACCAGCACGTCGGGCTGGATGCCGATCGAACGCAACTCCTTGACCGAATGCTGGGTCGGCTTGGTCTTGAGTTCCCCGGCCGCGGCGATGTACGGCACCAGGGTCAGGTGCATGAACATCGCCTTGTCGGGGCCGCGGTCGGTGCGGATCTGGCGGATCGCCTCCAGGAAGGGCAGCGATTCGATGTCGCCCACCGTGCCGCCGATCTCCACCAGAGCGACGTCGAAGCCCTGGGTGGCCGCGTCGATGCAGCGCTTGATCTCGTCGGTGATGTGGGGGATCACCTGCACCGTCGCGCCGAGGTAGTCGCCGCGGCGCTCCTTGCGGATCACGGCCTCGTAGATCTTGCCGGTGGTGATCGAGTTCCTGCCCGACAGGCGGACGTTGATGAAGCGCTCGTAGTGGCCGAGGTCGAGGTCGGTTTCGGCGCCGTCGTCGGTGACATACACCTCGCCGTGCTGGAACGGGCTCATCGTGCCCGGATCGACGTTGATGTAGGGGTCCAGCTTCATCATCGTCACCTTGAGGCCGCGGGCCTCGAGGATCGCGGCGAGCGAGGCGGCCGCGATGCCCTTGCCGAGCGAGGACACCACGCCGCCGGTGACGAAAACGAGCGGAGTGACGGAACTGGGGGAAGTCATGGGGAGTGTGCACCCGCTGGAAAGCCCCATTCTACAGGCACGCGCCCCCGGCTGGCCCGTCCGCGGCGCCGCCCGCGACCATCCCGGCCGTCACGGCGGGGCCGGTCCGGGCTCCGGCCAGGCGCGCCGCGCCCGGCAGGACTGGACTCAACCGGTCCGGTAACGCCGGGTGAACATGTCGCCAACCACCCCCATCGCCTCGCGCCAGCGCGTGAGCAGGGCCGGCGTGGCCTCCGGACCGGTGTCCGACACCATCCGTCGCGGGATCCGCGACGGTTCCGGGCCAGCCTTGACCCCCCTGCCGCCGGCCCGCATCCTGCGCGCCTCGCAGGACCCGCCCCCAGAACGCCGCAGCCGATGAATTCCCGCTACAACGCCGCCGACATCGAAGTCCTCTCCGGCCTGGATCCGGTCAAGCGCCGCCCGGGCATGTATACGGACACCACGCGGCCCAACCACCTGGCGCAGGAAGTCATCGACAACGCGGTGGACGAGGCCCTCGCCGGCCACGCGCGCGAAATCGCGGTGACCATGTTCAGTGACGGCAGTTGCGAGGTGTCCGACGACGGCCGCGGCATGCCGGTGGACATCCATCCGGAAGAGAAGATCCCCGGCGTCGAGCTGATCCTCACCCGGCTGCACGCCGGCGGCAAGTTCAACAACAGGAACTACACCTTCTCCGGCGGCCTGCACGGCGTGGGCGTGAGCGTGGTCAACGCGCTCTCGACCCTGGTGGAAGTGCACATCAAGCGCGACGGCAGCGAGCACCGCATCACCTTCCGCGATGGCGACCGCGCCACGCCGCTGGAAGTGGTGGGATCGGTGGGCAGGAAGAACACCGGCACCCGCGTGCGGTTCTGGCCGGACGCGAAGTACTTCGACAGCCCCAAGTTCAGCCTGCGCGCCCTGCGCCACCTGCTGCGCGCCAAGGCGGTGCTGTGCCCCGGCCTGACCGTCACCCTGCTCGACGAGGCCACCGGCGAGCGCGACCGCTGGTATTTCGAGGACGGCCTGCGCGACTACCTCAAGGGCGAGCTGGCCGGCCGCGAGCTGCTGCCGCCGGAACTGTTCGTCGGTGCGCTGCGGAAGGACACCGAAACCGCCGACTGGGCGGTGGCCTGGGTGCCGGACGGCGAGCTGGTGCAGGAGAGCTACGTCAACCTGATCCCGACCGCACAGCACGGCACCCACGTCAACGGCCTGCGCACCGGCTTCACCGACGCGCTGCGCGAGTTCTGCGACTTCCGCAACCTGCTGCCGCGCGGGGTCAAGCTGGCGCCGGAGGACGTGTGGGACCGCGTGTCCTTCGTCCTGTCGATGAAGATGACCGATCCGCAGTTCAGCGGCCAGACCAAGGAGCGCTTGTCCTCGCGCCAGGCCGCGGGCTTCGTCGAGGGCGCGGCGCACGATGCCTTCAGCCTGTGGCTCAACCAGCACGTGGACCTGGGCGAGCGGATCGCGCAGCTGGCGATCGAGCGCGCCAGTGCGCGGCTCAAGACCGAGAAGCAGATCGTCCGCAAGAAGGTCACCCAGGGTCCCGCCCTGCCCGGCAAGCTGGCCGACTGCATCAGCCAGGACCTCTCGCGCACCGAACTGTTCCTGGTCGAGGGCGACTCGGCCGGCGGCAGCGCCCGTCAGGCGCGCGACAAGGACTTCCAGGCGATCCTGCCGCTGCGCGGCAAGATCCTCAACACCTGGGAGGTCGCGTCCGGCGGCGTGCTCGCCTCGCAGGAAGTGCACGACCTGGCCGTGGCCATCGGCTGCGATCCCGGCAAGGACGACATCACCGGCCTGCGCTACGGCAAGGTGGTGATCCTGGCCGACGCCGATTCGGACGGCCTGCACATCGCGACCCTGCTGTCGGCGCTGTTCCTGCGCCACTTCCCGGCGCTGGTGCGCGCCGGCCACATCTTCGTGGCGATGCCGCCGCTGTTCCGCGTCGACGTGGGCAAGCAGGTGTTCTACGCCCTGGACGAAGAGGAAAAGCGCCTGCTGGTCGAGAAGATCCAGCGCGAGAAGCTCAAGGGCCAGGTCAACGTCACCCGCTTCAAGGGCCTGGGCGAGATGAACCCCTCGCAGCTGCGAGAATCCACGATCCATCCCGACACGCGGCGACTGGTGCAGCTGACCATCGACGACGATGGCGAAACCCGCGGCCTGATGGACATGCTGCTGGCGAAGAAGCGCGCGGGCGACCGCAAGGCGTGGCTGGAGCAGAAGGGCGACCTGGCCACGCTGGAAGTCTGAATAGGCGATCCGGGGCGCCGGGTAGCGGATTTCTCGGTCTGTGAAGCCGGCGGAAGCTGGGACCGTATCAACGCTCCCCTCCCCCGCAAGCGGAGGCGGGAGCCAAGCGCGACCGTGAACCGGTCGGGACGCGCTGGCGGAAAACTGGAGACCCCTTGGAGACCACCGTCTCGCGGACGGGCCGGCCCACTGCGCGGCGCGCGGTGCGCGTCACCGGTCCCCGGGATCCACGCCTTCCCATGTCAGCACCGTGCCATCGCGTCGATCCGGCCGCGTGCCGGGACGATCCGCGCCATAGGGTTCGCCGCTACCGGGCAGGATGCCAAGGTAGCGATGCGTCTTGATCGACAGCAGCATGAATTCGCCGCGCAGCAGGTCCTGCCACATGAAGCGGCTGTCCACGGGATGCTCCGGCAGCAGGCGCACGTCGGCCGACAGGCCGATACCCACGACGGTGAGGAAGCCGCTGCCGTCCATCGCCTCCAGCGCCACCTGGCCCGCGCCGCGGTCGTGCACGCGGAAGCGCGCCGCTGTCGCGCGCGCCTCGGCCGAGTCCGGCGACACCGGCTGCAGCACCCCCAGCGCGTGCACGTGGCCGACGCTGCCGTCGCCCCGGTTCGCCAGGGTGATCACCTGCCCGAACGGGATGTTACGCGAGCGGTCGGCCAGGAGTTCGACCACGCTGAAATCGTCGAAGTCCGCGTGTCCGCCGCTCACGCCGCCACGGTTGTAGGCGAACAGCGCATGGCGCGTGCCCTGGAAGGTCTTGAGCTGGTACGGCAGCCGCACCGGTTCGCCGATCGGCGTGAACGCACCGCCATCGACGCTGTAGGCGAACTGCGCCAGGTCCTGGTCGTGGTCGCCATGCACGCGCAGGCGCACCGTGGCCGACGGCAATGGCACGTCGATATGGCGATGCGCCGCCTGGCTGTACCAGCGCAGCACGCGGCCGTGCGCGTCCTGCACCACCGCGAGCCAGGCGGCCGGCATGTTGAGCAGGCCGAGGCCGGCGATGTCGCCGGGCACCAGGCCGGCCGCATCCAGGGTCACCGTGGCGGTGGACTCGGGACCGACCACGCGCTGGGTCAGCGTATTGCGCGCGGTGAGGAAGCCTGTCGCCGGCAGCGTATGCAGGCGCAGCCGGCCCGGCCGGTCGGACAGCGACCATTTGCCGTCATGTGGCTGGTGGTTCCACTGCCAGACCGGCTGCAGCCTCGGCGCGGAGAAATCGTCGTCGCGCCGGTATGGCGCCCGCGGCTGCATGTCGATGCCCACGTCCGGCTTGCGCCAGGTGCGCGGCGAACGGCCCAGGTTCCCCGCCAGGCCGAAGTAGGGCCAGCCCTCGTGCCAGGTCACCGGCGAGAGGAAGGTGGTGCGGCCGATCGACTTCAGGTCCATCATCGAGAAGCCCCACCAGTCGCCGTTGGCCAGCTGCACGATCCCGCCCTGGTGCAGCGGCACCGCGCCGAGCGCGTTGCCGGCGGGCCGGTGCGCGGAGAACGCCGTGCCGTCGTCGGGAATCGGCGAGCGCTGGCCGACGCCGTCTTCCCACCAGCCGCGCTGGAATCCCATGGTCTCGCTGGCGCTGATCGCCACCGTTTCCCACGGCCCGTCCAGGTGTTCGGCGCGCGCGGCCTGCATGCGGCCCACCGGCGCGTAGTTGGCGCTGATGATGAAGTAGCGACCGTCCACCCTGTAGAAATGGTGGCCCTCGCCCATGCCGTTGCCGGCGGGGATGATCACCCGCTCGCTGCCCTCGACCACGCCCGACAGGTCGGCGCGCAACTCCACCAGCCGCACCTCGTTGTAGCCGAATACCGCCCACACCCGGCCATCGTCGTCGAACAGCACCGAAAGGTCGTGCAGGTTGCGGTCGATCTTCGAATGCGTCCACGGGCCGGCCGGATCGGTGGCGGTGAATACGTGCAGGCCGCGTCCGTTGATGTTGGAGAAGATGTGGAAGCGGCCATCGTGATGGCGCAGCACCGGCGCCCAGATGCCCTGGCCGTAGAGGTCCTGCCCGCCCTCGAGCCGGTACTCCGGTCCATCCGGAAACGACGGCATCGCATACGAGACGAACTCCCAGTTCACCAGGTCGCGCGAGCGCAGCAGCGGCAGGCCCGGCACCGCGTGCATGGTGGTACCGGTCATGTAGAACCAGTCGCCGACGCGGATCAGGTCCGGATCGGAGAACTCGTCGTAGAACAGCGGATTGGTGAAGCTGCCGTTGCCGTTGTCGGCACTCCAGCTGGCCGCCTGCGCCGTGCCCATCGGCAGCGCGCAGGCCAGCAGGAGCAGCAGTCGCAGGAGCCGTCCCGGTTTCACTGTCGTCCTCCCAGAACCTGTACATGGCGTGGCAGCGCTGGCTCGACCGCTTGCGCCCGCCGGGCCGGCCCCGCTCCGGTGCCGCATCCACCGCTGCATCGGGACCAACCGGAGCAGCTCAGCCCGCTCCGCCACGCCGCGCCAGCAGCCGCTGCAGCAGGCAGAACGCCAGCAGCAGCGCGCCGATCGCGATGCGCGTCCACCACGAGCTGAGCGTACCGTCGAACACGATCAGGGTCTGGATCAGGCCCAGCACCAGCACGCCGAACACCGTGCCCAGCACGTAGCCGCTGCCGCCCGCCAGCAACGTGCCGCCGATCACCACCGCGGCGATCGCATCCAGTTCCAGGCCCATCGCGTGCAGGCTGTAGCCGCTGAGCATGTAGAAGGTGTAGACCACGCCCCCGAGCGCGGAACAGAAGCCGCTCAGCGCGTAGACCTGCACCAGGGTGCGATCCACCGCCAGTCCCATCAGCCGCGCCGACTGCTCGTTGCCGCCGATGGCGTAGACGGTGCGGCCGAAGCGCGTCATCCCCGCCAGCAGCGCGCCGGCGACCACCACGAGCAGCGCGACCAGCGCGCCGGCCGACAGCGAGGCACCAGGTCCCAGCGGGATCCGCAGGCTGGCCACGGCGACGTGGAAGGCATGGTCGATGCCGATCGATTCCACGCTCACCAGCGTCGCCGCGCCGCGCGCCAGGAACATGCCCGCCAAGGTCACCACGAACGGCTGCAGGCGGTAGCGCTGGATCAGCACGCCCATCAGCGCACCGAACGCGGTGCCCACCCCCAGCACCAGCGCGATCGCCGGCAGCGGGTGCCAGCCGTGCTGTTGCACCAGGCTGGCCAGCAGCACCGTGCTGAAGGCGATCACCGCGCCCACCGACAGGTCGATGCCGCCGGTCAGGATCACGAAGGTCATGCCGACCGCGACGATCAGCAGGAAGCCGTTGTCGATGAACAGGTTGAGGAACACCTGCGGGCGCAGGAAGCCGTCGTAGAGCACCCCGCCGGCGATCGACATGCCGAGGAACAGCGCCACGGTGACCGCCAGCGAGACCATGCGCGGATCGCGCCACAGCCGCGCCAGCCCGCCGGGGCGCAGCATCGCGCGCAGCGGCACCGCGCTCATGCCTGCCCCCGTGCCGGCGGCGTGACCAGCGCGCGCAGCTGGCCGCGGAACTCGGGCGATTGCAGCAGCAGCACCGCCAGCACCAGCAATGCCTTGACCACCAGGTTGACCTGCGGCGGCACGCCGATGGCGTAGATGGTGGTGGTCAACGCCTGGATGATCAGGGCGCCCACCAGGCTGCCGGCCAGGCTGAAGCGTCCACCGGCCAGCGCCGTGCCGCCAAGCGCGACGGCGAGGATCGCGTCGAGTTCGAGCAGCTGGCCGGCGTTGTTGGCGTCGGCGCTGGCGACGTTGGAGCTGACCAGCAGGCCCGCCAGCCCGGCGCAGAAGCCGCTGAACACGTACAGCGACAGCGTGATCGCCCGCGCACGCACGCCGGCCACGTGGGCGGCCAGCGGGTTGTGCCCGATCGCGCGCACGAACAGGCCCAGCGCGGTGCGATCGAGCAGCAGCTTGAGTGCGACGAACACCGCTGCGACCAGGAACAGCGCGAACGGCAGGCCCAGCAGGAAGCCGCCGCCGATATAGGCATACGGCGGGTAGTAGATGGTCAGGATCTGGCCGTCGCTGACCAGCTGCGCGATGCCGCGCCCGGCGACCATCAGGATCAGGGTGGCGATGATCGGCTGCATGCCCACCTTCACCACCAGCAGGCCGTTCCAGACGCCGCACAGCGCGGCCGCGGCAAGCGCGGCGGCGACGGCGGCGAACAGCGGGGCCAGGCCGGTGCCGCCGCCTGCGGTCATGCGCGTGATCGTCCAGGCCGCCACGGTCGCGGCGATGGCGAGGACCGCACCCACCGAGATGTCCAGGCCGCGCACGGCGATCACCAGGGTCATGCCGAGCGACACCAGGATCAACGGCGCGGCACGGTTGGCGATGTCGACGAGGTTGCCGTACAGGCGTCCGTCGCGCCATTCCAGCGACAGGAAGCCCGGGTTGAACAGGCCGTTGCCGACCAGCAGCAGGATCAGCGCCAGCAGCGGCCAGGCCAGCGGATGACCGAACGCGCGGCGCATGATCGAAGGCGGCGGCAGGGGTGAGGTCGCGTCGGACATCAGCCCTGCCCCGCGATCAGTTCCAGCACCTGGCGGCCATCGCTGCCGCCGGGCAGTTCGCCGGCCATGCGCCGCTCGCGCAGCACCGCGATGCGATCGCCCAGGCGGGTGAGTTCGTCGATCTCGGCGGAAATGAACAGCACCGCCATGCCCTCGCGCGCCAGGCGCACCACTTCGGCCATGATTTCCTGCTTGGCGGCGATGTCGATGCCGCGCGTGGGTTCATCGAGGATCAGCAGCCTCGGCTGCGTGGCGAGCCAGCGCGCCAGCACCACCTTCTGCTGGTTGCCGCCGGACAGCGCACCGGCGGGCGTTTCGATGCCGGCGGTGCGGATGCCGAGCAGGTCGACGTAGCGGGCCGCCATCCGCTCCTGTTCGGCGCGCGGCAGCGCGCGCCGCCAGCCGCGCCGCGCCTGCAGCGCCAGCACGATGTTCTCGCGCACCGACAGGCCGGCGACGATGCCTTCGGTCTTGCGCTCCTCCGGGCACAGCGCCAGCCCCCGCGCCACCGCGTCGGCCGGATGCTGCAGGTCGACCTTTTCGCCGCCGACGCGCAGTTCGCCGCTGCCGGCCCGGTCGAGGCCGAACAGCAGGCGCGCCAGCTCGGTACGGCCGGCGCCGAGCAGGCCGCCCAGCGCCAGCACTTCGCCCGCGCGCAGCTGCAGGTCCACCGGATGCAGGCTACCGCGACGTCCCAGGCCGCGCGCCTCGACCACCACCGCCGCGTCCTGCGGCGACGGCGCGGCCGCATCGCGTCCGCCCGCCAGCTCGACCTCGCGCCCGACCATCGCGCGCACCAGCGCGGCCTGGGGCAGGTCGGCCGGCAGGTACTCGCCGACCAGGCCACCGTTGCGCAGCACGGTGATGCGGTCGGACACCGCATAGACCTGGTCGAGGAAGTGGGTGACGAACAGGATCGCCATGCCGCGCTCGCGCAGCCGCCGCATCACCGCGAACAGCTCGCGCACCTCGCCCTCGTCCAGGCTGGAGGTGGGTTCGTCGAGGATCAGCACCTTCGCCGATACGCCCAGCGCGCGCGCGATCGCCACCATCTGCTGGATCGCGACCGGGCAGGACGACAGCGGCCGGTCGACATCCAGGTCCAGGTGCAGTTCGGCCAGCAGCTGGCGCGCGCCTGCGCGCACGCGCTGCCAGTCGATCATCCCGAAACGGCGTGGATAGCGCCCGGCGTACAGGTTCTCGGCCACCGAGAGGTTGGGACAGAGATTGACCTCCTGGTAGACCGTGCTGATCCCCGCGTGCTGCGCATCGAGCGGACTGGCCGGCGCGATCGCGCGGCCCTCCAGGACCACGCTGCCTGCGTCGGGGGTTTCCACGCCGGTGAGCAGCTTGATCAGGGTCGACTTGCCGGCGCCGTTCTGGCCCATCAGCGCGTGGATCTCGCCGGCGCGCAGGCACAGGCCGGCGCCGTCGAGCGCACGGGTGGCGCCGAACCGCTTGTGCAGTCCCTCCGCGTGCAGCACGACCTTGCTCAAGTGTCCATCCATCGGCACCACGACATGGAAGCCATCGACGTCAGTCCGCGCAGGCGGGAGAACGCGGGCAGCGCCGCACGCGTCGGTGCAGAACCGTTTGCGGACTCCCCCGGCGTGCTCAGTACTTGCGGTTCGGCAGTTCCGCCTCGGCCTGTTCGCGGGTGAACACGCCCTCCTCCACCTGCACGCGCCTGGGCACTTCGCGCCCGGCATGCACGTCGCGGATCAGCTGCGCCAGCTGCTCGCCCAGCAGCGGATTGCACTCCACCGTGGCGTTGAGCTTGCCCGCCTTCATCGCCTCGAACGCGCCACGCACGCCATCGATCGAGACGATGCGGATGTCGGTGCCGGGCTTGAGGCCGGCTTCCTCGATCGCCTGGATCGCGCCGATCGCCATGTCGTCGTTGTGCGCGAACAGCACGTCGATCTCGCTTCCCTCGGCCTTGAGGAAGGCTTCCATCACCTCCTTGCCGCGCGCACGGGTGAAATCGCCGCTCTGCGAACGCACGATCTGGAAGCGCGGGTCCGCGTCGATGACTTCCTTGAAGCCCTTCATGCGGTCGTTGGCGGGGGCCGACCCCACGGTGCCCTGCAGTTCGACGATGCGCACCGGCCCGGCCTGGCCCGCGCTGTCCTCGACCAGCCAGCGCGCCGCGCGGCGGCCTTCCTCGACGAAGTCGGAGCCGATCAGGGTCGCGTACAGCGACTCGTCCGAGACGTTGACCGCGCGGTCGGTCAGCACCACCGGGATGCCGGCTGCCTTGGCCTCGCGCAGCACGGTGTCCCAGCCGGTTTCGACCACCGGCGAGAAGGCGATCACGTCCACGCCCTGGGCGATGAACGAACGCAACGCCTTGATCTGGTTCTCCTGCTTCTGCTGCGCGTCGGAGAACTTGAGGTTGAACTCGGGCGCCGCCAGCGCCTCCTTCACCGAACGCGTGTTCGCGGTGCGCCACTCGCTTTCCGCACCCACCTGGCTGAAGCCGACCGTGATCGCATCGCTACCGGTGCCGCCAGCTCCCTCGCCCCCGCCGGAACAGCCGGCCAGTACCGCGGCGCACAGCAGCGCCGCCACACCCAGAACCTTGCGCATCGCTCCCTCCCGTCGAATGTTTGCGCTACCACCATCCTGCCACGACCCGGCGCCTGCACGCCGGACCGGGCATCCCGCGGACTCAGGCCGCGGTATAGGCGGTCTTGACCGTGGTGTAGAACTCCACCGCATAGCGCCCCTGCTCGCGCGGACCGTAGCTGGAGGCCTTGCGGCCGCCGAACGGCACGTGCGGATCCACGCCCGCGGTCGGCAGATTGACCATCACCATGCCCGCCTGTGCGTGCCGCTTGAAATGCGTGGCGTACTTGAGCGAGGTGGTGCAGATGCCCGCGCACAGCCCGAACTCGGTGTCGTTGGCCATCGCCAGCGCCTGTTCGTAATCGTCCGCGCGCAACACGGCTGCGACCGGCCCGAAGATCTCCTCGCGCACGATGCGGTCGTCCGGCTTGGCCGAGAACAGCGTGGGCGCCAGGAAGTGGCCCTTGGTCTTGCCCTCCACCATCCCGCCACCGGCCAGCAGTTCGCCGCCGTCGTCGTGGCCGGCCTGGATGTAGGACAGGTCGGTCTCGAGCTGGGCGCCGCTGGCGACCGGGCCAATGTCGGTGCCCGCTTCCAGCGGATCGCCGACGCGGATCTTCGCCAGCCGCGCCTGCATGCGCGCGACGAACTCGTCGTAGACCGCGTTCTCCACGATCAGGCGGCTGGACGCGGTGCAGCGCTGGCCGGTGGAGAAGAACGCACCGTTGACCGCGCACTCCACCGCCTTGTCCAGGTCGGCATCGGCCAGGACCACCAGCGGGTTCTTGCCGCCCATCTCCAGCTGCACCTTGAGCGCGCGCTCGGCCGCCTGCTTGAGCAGGGCATGGCCGGTCGGCACCGATCCGGTGAAGGTCAGCGCGTCGAGCGACTTGTGCGTGACCAGCGCCTGGCCAACCGTGCGGCCACTGCCCAGCACCATGTTGAACACGCCCTCGGGCAGGCCTGCGCGCGAGAGGATCTCGGCGATCGCCCAGGCGCAGCCCGGCACGATCTCGGCCGGCTTGAACACCACCGTATTGCCGTAGGCCAGGGCCGGGGCTATCTTCCAGGCCGGGATCGCCAGCGGGAAGTTCCACGGCGCGATGATGCCCACGGTCCCGACCGGCTCGCGCGTGATCTCGACATCGACGCCCGGGCGGGTGGAGGCCAGCTTCTCGCCGGGGATGCGCAGCGCTTCGCCGGCGAAGAACTTGAAGATCTGCCCGGCACGCGCCGCCTCGCCGATGCTCTCGGGCAGGGTCTTGCCCTCCTCGCTGGCCAGCAGCCGGCCAAGCTCTTCCTTCCGCGCGAGGATCTCGCTGCCGACCGCGTCGAGGATGTCGGCGCGCTGCTGCGGGTTGGACAGCGACCAGGCCGGCAGCGCCGCCGCGGCCGCGTCCACCGCCTGCCCGGTGCGCGCGGCATCGACGCGGCCGTAGTGGCCGACTGGCGATGCCAGGTCGGACGGGTTCTCGTTGGCGTGGTCGCCCTCGCCTTCGACCCACTGGCCGGCGATGTAGCTGCTGAAGCGTTGGTCGGTCACGTCGCGTCTCCTTGATTCCTGGGGGTCCGGGTTCCCGCCGGGGGATGGGCCGCTGGCGCGCGGCGATCGGGAACCCGCATGGCGTGCTGCACCTTACAGCGCGCGTACGCCGCCGGGTGCGAATCCGGCCGCGACCGTGCGCAACGGGTTGCGCAGCGGCGCGCCGAGTTCCGGCAGTTCGATCTCGAATACGTCGCCCGGCTGCGCGCGCACGCCGTCGGCGAAACTCAGCGTGGCGGTGCCGAAGAAGTGCAGGTGCACGTCGCCCGGGCGCCGGTGCGCGGCGTACTTGAAGTGGTGGTATTCGAGGTTTTCCAGCGAATGGCACATGTTGGCCTCGCCGGTGAGGAAGGGCTTCTCCCACACCACCGCGCCGTCGCGTCGCAGGCGGCTGCTGCCGCGCAGGTCCGCCGGCAGCGGGCCGGCGCGCAGCTCCGGCCCGACCGCGCAGGCGCGCAGCTTGGAATGCGCCAGGTACAGGTAGTTCTGGCGCTCGGTAACGTGGTCGGAGAATTCGTTGCCGATCGCGAAACCGAGCCGGTGCGGCGTGCCATCCGGGCCGATCAGGTACAGGCCGACGAGTTCGGGCTCCTCGCCACCATCGAGCGCGAAATCGGGGGACTCCAGCGCCTCTCCCGGCGCGGCGAGGATCGCGCCGTCGCCCTTGTAGAACCATTCGGGTTGCGCGCCCGGCTCGCCCGGGTCCGGCATGCCGCCTTCCACGCCCCACTGGAACATGCGCATCGAATCGGTGAGCGTGGCCTCGTCGGCCTGCTGCAGTTTCTGGTGCATCGCGTCGCGCGCCGCCGCGCTGCCCAGGTGGGTCAGGCCGGTGCCGGTGACCAGGCAGTGCGCGGGATCGGGATGGTGCAGCGGGACCAGCACGCGGCCCGCCTGCAGCAGGGTCGCGTAGTCGAGGCGGGCCTCGCCCGGCGTGGCCGCCGCCTGCTCGGCCAGGCTGCATCCGGCGGCAATCGCGGCGAGGGCCAGGGCGTAGGTGCCTGACGGGCCGTCGAGCACGCGCACCTGCCCGCCATCGGCATCGACCACGCCCACCCGGATGTTCCCGGCCTCGTCCCTCAACTGGATCAATCGCATCGTGCAGCCCGTCAGCGCGGTGAATGCCAATGCCCGATTCTGACGGGTTGACGGATATGCATCCAATTCAATCGGTCGAGAAATCGATATTTGTTTCCGTATGCCAGCGCCGCGCGGCGCGGGAGCCCGTCGCCTCGCCATCGGGCAGCCGCCGCGGGGAGGCGTGGATCCGTCCGCAGGCGGCGGCCGATGGTCAGTCGTCGAACGCCTCCACCACCCGGCGCCTGCCGAGCATGAACGCATCGGCCACGTGCCGCAGCGGCGCCAGGTCCACGTCCGAGCGGCCGGCGCGGATGATCTCGGCAAAGCGCCGGTACAGCATCGGGTATTCCTGCTCCGGCTCGCCGTGCAGCTGGCGCCCGTCCACCGACAGCTTGGCGCCGCCCTCGGACAGCAGCATTTGCCCGGCATCGGTGTCGGCCACGATGTCCCAGCTCTGCCGCCCGGTCTGGCGCCAGTCGAACTCGGCGACCAGGTCCAGGCCGGCCGCATCGCTGAAGCTGATCGAGGCCGCGATCGGGGCGTCGCGGTTCGCCGGGAACTCCAGCGTCGCGGCGGTGGCGTAGACCGGCCGCGGCAGGATCCGGGTGACGATCGACAGTGCATTGATGCCCGGGTCGAACACGCCGAGGCCACCGGGCTGCCAGATCCACGCCTGTCCCGGATGCCACTGGCGCACGTCCTCCTTCCAGGTCACGCGCATGGCGCGGATGCGGGTGCCGGCCAGGAACGCGCGGGCGGCCTCCACGGCCGGCGCGAAGCGCGAATGCCAGCTGGCGAACAGCGACACGCCCTGCGCGGCCGCGCGCGCGGCCAGGTCCTCGACCTCCGAGAGCGTGGCCCCCGGGGGCTTCTCCAGGAAGACGTGCTTGCCGGCCGCGATCGCCTGCACCGCGGCCGCGTAGCGGTATTGCGGCGGCATGCACAGGGACACGGCCTGGATCGACGGCACCGCCGACAGCATCTCCTCGATCGAACCGAAGTTGTCGATGCCCTCGACCCGCCCGTTGCGGCTGGCGGCCGCGACCAGCCGGAAATCGGGATTGCCGGCCACGGCCGGCAGGTGCTGGTCGCGCACGATCTTGCCGACGCCGACGATCGCGAGATGGATGGTTGACACGGATGCGGTCTCCACGGAAAAGCGCGGGCGGCAGGGCTGCCGCGCGGAAAGGAAGGTCGGCTCGCGGCGGGGCGGCCGGCGTCAGGCGGGTTCGAGCGCCGCTGCGACGTCGTCCCAGGCGCAGTCGCGTCCGGGGCGGGCGAACCGGTAGAGGATGTCACGCCGGTACGCCCGGCCGGGCCGCAGGATCGCATCGGGAAACGCCGGCTGGTTGGGCGCGTCCGGATAGTCCTGCGGCTCCAGGCACAGTCCGTCGCCCAGGCCCGGATGCTGGCGGGCGAGCGCCTGGCCGCCGTAGAGCTGCAGCGCGGGCGCGTCGCAGTCGATGCGCATGGCCACCCCGCTGTGCGGCGAGTACAGCGCGGCCGCCCAGGCGCGATCGGGTTCGAGCACGAGGCAGTGGTCGTAGCCGGCGGCGATGCGCAGTTGCGGGTCGTCGCGGTCGATCCTGGCCTGCAGGGTCGCGGCAGTGCGGAAATCGAAGGCCGTGCCCGCCACCGGCTCGACATGGCCCAGCGGAATCAGGTCGTCCGAGACCGGCAGCACGCCGGCGACGGGCACCTGCAGCACCTGGGCGGACGCCGGCACCGAAGCGTCGCCGGCCAGGTTGAAATAGGGATGGTGCGTGGGATTGAACGGCGTGGCCGCGTCGGTCGACGCGTCGAAGCGCAGCTGCAGGCGATCGCCCGCGATGCGGTACGTCGCCAGCACGTCGAGGTTGCCCGGATACCCCTCCTCGCCCGCCGGCGAGCGCAGCCGCAGCACCAGCGCATCGGCCCGATGATCCTCGACCGTCCAGAGGCGCCGCCCGAAACCGAGCAGGCCGCCGTGCAGGTGGTTGCGCCCCTCGTTGGCGGCGAGCAGGTGCGCCTGGCCGTCGAGGGCGAAGCGCGAGCCGCCGATGCGGTTGCCGTAGCGCCCGACCAGGATGCCGAGAAAGGCCGGATCGCCGAAATACGCGCGGGCGTCGGGCAGGCCCAGCACCGCGTCCACCCGCCCCGTGTCGCCGGGCACGCGCAAGCGCGCGAGGATGCCGCCGAGATCGAGGATCTCCGCGCACACGCCATCGGCCTCGCCGATGCGGTACGCATGGACCTGGCAACCGTCATCCAGCCGGCCGAACGATCGGATCGTGTCCACGCAACTCCCGGATGGCCGCGGCGAATCGCCCTGGCGCGGCAGCATAGGCGGCGCCGCGGGGGTGCAGCCATCCCGCTTCGGGAATGGCAGTTGGCGGGATTGGAATGGCTGCGCGGCGCATACGCAATCGGATATCCATCTACTCGTTTAATTCATTAGAACGTTATTGAACGCGCCACTATTCTCGACCCGCATCGCAACAGAAGGCGCCGCTCGACAGCGTCGCGATGCACGGGCCACGTCTCCAGGCAGCGGCCCCACAACTCGGGTTGATCGCGTCCATTCGTAGACCGGGAGGGGTTGAAAGTGACGACGCCAACAGCAGCCGGCATGCCGCCATGCCGCGTAACACCCCTGTCATTCTTCCGCCGGGCACGGCCGCGCCGCCAGCCGGCGCGCGACGGCCTGCGCAGCGCTCGCCCCGCCCTGTTTCCGCTCCCTGGATGACACCGGTCGTCCGGTTCTCCCCAGGTTTCCGCAGCGTCCGCGCCGGCACCGTGGCGGACGGATACGCATCGAGAGAGGCTCTCCCATGACCCGTCCGACCCGTTCCACCCCGCCTCGCACCCTGCGCCTGGGCGTGCTGCCCGCCGCGCTGTCCCTGGCGCTCGCCACCGCCCTGCCGGCCAGTGCGCAGGACGCGCCGCCGCCGCCCTGCCCCACTCCGGGGAACCCCGACGCGACCTGCGCGCCGGCGAATTCCGGCACGACCACCGAACTGGACCGCATCGAAGTGCGCGGCCTGCGCGCGAGCATGATCGACGCATTGCAGATCAAGCAGGGTTCGATGCAGATCGTCGATGCCATCGTCGCCGAGGACATCGGCAAGTTCCCCGACAACAACCTGGTCGAGGCGCTGCAGCGCGTGACCGGCGTGCAGACCACCGATCGCGGCGGCGGCGAGGTGTCCACCGTCTCGATCCGCGGCCTCAACGACGTCACCACCACCATCAACGGCCGCAACATCTTCACCGCCTCGGGCCGCTCGGTGGCGCTGGCCGACGTCCCGGCCAGCCTGCTGTCCAGCGTCGAGATCTACAAGACCCGTTCGGCCAGCCTGATCGAGACCGGCATCGCCGGCGTGATCGACATCCACACCCACCGTCCGTTCGACTTCGACGGGGCGACTGCCGTGGTGGCCGCCCGCGCCATCCACCAGGAACAGAGCGGCGAGACCGATCCCAACCTCAGTGCACTGGTCTCCAACACCTGGGACGTGGGCGGCGGCCGTTTCGGCGCGCTGGCGAATGTCTCGTACGCCGTTACCCAATACCGCGACCAGAGCGTGACCGCCGGCGCGATGGTGCCGTTCTTCACGGATGACGCACCGGCGGGCTTCGTGCCGTTCGAGCGGATTCCCACCTCGATCGACGGCCAGGAAGTCTGGCAGCCGGGCCTGGAGGCGGGCCTGCCCTTCGCACCGGGCTCGACGGTGCCGGTGCGCGGCCAGCAGTACGAATACATCCTTTCGCGCGACGCGATCTTCGCCAGCGACCTGACCGGCAGGCGCGAACGCCCCGCCGCGAGCGTCTCGCTGCAGTGGGCGCCGAACGACACCTCCGAGTACGTGTTCGAAACCTTCTACAACGGCTATCGCGACGAGTCCTTCAACTCGCTGCTGTTCTCCTTCGTCGACTGGTGGGGCGCGCTGGGCGACGACCCGGCCGGCAACATCGAGCTGTTCCCGGGCACCAACATCGTACGGTCGCGCAGCGGCGTGGGCGCGCCCTACAACTTCACCAGCGGCGACCTGCTCAGTCGCCGCACCGACAGCTGGCTCTACGCGCTCGGCGGGAAATGGGACGTGGGCGACCGCCTGCAGCTGCGCTCCGAGCTGACCTACCAGGAGAGCAAGTTCGACGAGGAGTTCTTCGCCATGCGCACCGACCGCGTGACCCATGCGGTCTGGGCCGACTTCAACAGCGGTGGCGGCAAGCCGGCATTCGGCTTCGACGACAACCCGGCGACGCCCGACATCGACGAGAGCAATCCGGCCGACCCCGCGCAATGGAACGTGGCCGAGCTCTACGACAATGCCCTGTACCGTCGTGGCGACGCGATCACCTTCACCTTCGACGGCGACTATGCCGCCGAGCTCGGCCCGATCCACAAGCTCGCCTTCGGCCTGCGCCATGACGAGCGCAGCGCCAGCGAGGGCCACCGCACGTCCAATCCCGCCCTGTGCGACCGCGCGTTGCCCGAGTGCTCGCTGGTGGGCAACGGCAACCTGCAGTGGACCAACCGTGGCTTCTTCGACGGCGAGTCCGACGTGCCGTCGTCCTGGGTCGTGCCGGGCGGATACCACATCCGCGACAACGCCGATGCGTACCGCGCGCTCTATGGCCTGCCGCTCAGCGGCCAGCTGACCATGCCCGAGGACTTCCACGTCGACGAGGCCACCACCGCGGCGTACCTGCAGGCCGACTTCGCCTTCGAGCTCGGCGAGCAGGCGCTCGACGGCCAGCTCGGCCTGCGATATGTCAACGTCGACACCGACATGGTGTTCGGCGATGGCAGCGCCTCGGCCAGCGCGTCCAAGCTGCTGCCCAGCCTGATGTTGCGCTACGCCTTCACGCCGGAGCTGATGCTGCGCTTCGCCTACGGCGAAACCCTGCGCCGCCCCGGCTTCGCCCAGCTCAACCCCAACATCATCTACGTCGAGGACGTCACCAACATCGGCTACGGTACCGCCAGCGGCGGCAACCCCGGCCTGGAGCCGACCGAGTCGAAGAACTACGACCTCGGGCTGGAGTGGTACTTCTCGCCCGGCAGCGCGGTCTACGCCACCCTGTTCCGGCGCGAGATCGAAGGCATGGTCACCGATTTCCGGCGCCGCGTGACGTTCGAGGACTACGACTACATCCTCACCCAGCCCGACAACGCCTCCAATGGCGAGCTCGAGGGCGTGGAGCTGGGCGTGGTCTGGTTCCCCGAAAACCTGCCGGGACTGCTCGACGGCTTCGGCGTGCAGGCCAGCTACACCGCGCTCGATTCCAGCCAGGACATCCCGGTCACCAACACCGCCGGCGAGGTCGTGGACACGGTGTCCACCCCGATGTTCGGTATCTCCGACAGTTCCTACAGCGTCGTGCTCGCCTATGAGCGCGAGAAGTTCGGCGCACGCCTGTCGTATGTCTGGCGCGACGACTTCCTGCACCGCTACGAGGCCGCGCAGTTCGCCAATCCGCTCGGCATCTACTTCAACGCCGAGAAGAGCATGGACCTGCAGCTCAGCTACGATGCCAGCGAGCACCTGTCGCTGACCTTCGACGCCACCAACCTCACCAACGAGCTGTACCAGAGCTATTACCAGTACCCGACCACGCACAGCTTCGGCACCTCGCTGTACAGCCGCACGTTCGCCGTCGGACTGCGCTACCGTTTCTGAGTCACCGCGGCCGCGCGCCACGCGCCGGCGGCACTCCATCTCCGCAACAAAGCGAGGCAGAACACCGATGCTGAAGACCCCACTGCGCATGCTGGCGCTCACCTCCGCCCTGCTCGCCGCCGGTATCGCCGGCGCCCAGGACAAGGCCACCGCCACCGCGACGCTGCGTGCCGACCAGCCCGGCCCCGAGGTGAGCCGCTACCTCTTCGGCCAGTTCGCCGAACACCTGGGCTACGGCATCTACGGCGGCATCTGGGTGGGCGAGGACTCGAAGATCCCCAACACCCGCGGTTACCGCAACGACGTGGTCGCGGCGCTGAAGGAGCTGAAGGTGCCGGTGGTGCGCTGGCCCGGTGGCTGTTTCGCCGACGAGTACTACTGGCGCGATGGCGTCGGCCCGCGCGACAAGCGCCGGGTCAAGATCAACACCCACTGGGGCGGCGTGACCGAGCCCAACAGCTTCGGCACCCATGAGTTCATGGATTTCGCGGAACTGCTGGGGACCGATGCCTACGTGTCGGGCAATACCGGCAGCGGCTCGCCGCGCGAGATGGCCGAGTGGGTGGAATACATGACCTATGAAAGCGGGTCCTCGCTGGCCGAGGAGCGCCGCGCCAACGGCCGCGACAAGCCGTGGAAGCTGCCCTTTTTCGGGATCGGCAACGAGATGTGGGGCTGTGGCGGCAACATGACGCCCGAGCACGCGGCCAACCTGCACCGTCAGTTCCA
Organism: uncultured Luteimonas sp.; assembly: GCF_947492465.1. Taxonomy (NCBI): domain Bacteria; kingdom Pseudomonadati; phylum Pseudomonadota; class Gammaproteobacteria; order Lysobacterales; family Lysobacteraceae; genus Luteimonas; species uncultured Luteimonas sp. The sequence continues at coordinate 192,557 of NZ_CANLNF010000004.1, read as the reverse complement.
GACCTTCGTCAAGGTGCCGGCCGGCACCCAGGTCACCAAGGTCGCCGCCGGCGCCAACAGCGACGACTACAACTGGACCGAGGTGATGATGAAGATCGCCGGCAAGCACATGGATGCGCTGTCGGTGCACTACTACACCGTCCCCGGCGGCTGGCCGCCGCGCGCGTCCTCGTTCGAGTTCGACGAGGCCGGCTGGATCGAGACGCTGTCCAGCGCGCTCAAGGTCGACGAACTGCTGCGCAAGCACATCGCGGTGATGGACAAGTACGACCCCGAGAACAAGGTCGCGCTGTACCTGGACGAATGGGGCACCTGGTACGCCGGGCTGGAAGGGGTGAACCCCGGCTTCCTGCACCAGCAGAACACCCTGCGCGACGCGCTGGTCGCCTCGATCCACTTCGACGTGATGAGCCGCTACGCCGAGCGCGTGAAGATGGCCAACATCGCGCAGATGGTGAACGTGCTGCAGGCGATGATCCTCACGAAGGACGAGCAGATGGTGCTCACGCCCACCTACCACGTCTTCGAGATGTACAAGCCCTGGCAGGACGCGACCCACCTGCCGTTCGAACTGGAGACCCCGCAGTACCGCCACGGCGAGACCTCGGTGCCGGCGGTCCACGGTTCGGCGGTGCGGGCCAAGGACGGCAACGTGTATGTCGCCCTGTCCAACCTCGACCCGGACACGCCCGCCAGAATTTCGGCCAGCGTCTCGGGGCTGCAAGCCGGTTCCGTCTCCGGTCGGGTACTGACCGCGGACGCGATCACCGCGCACAACACCTTCGAGCAGCCCGCACAGGTCAGGCCGACGGCCTTCGACGGCGCCAGCCTGTCAGGCGACACGCTGAAGGTCGAACTGCCGGCGAAGTCCGTGGTGGTGCTGCAACTGCGCTGACCCGGCGCAACAGGAGTCGGGGACGGCGGGGGCGCTTCGGCGCCCCTGTCCGTTTGTGGCGGTTACCGTCGGGAGGCGCCACCAGGGCCGCGCTGGTCGACGGCGGCGCTGCCGGGGCCATCGACGTGCGGGGCCGTCGTCGTCCCGATCGCAATGGGCGGCGACGGCGCCTCGATCCAGGGCGCCTGCTCCGCCAGCAGTTCGACGATCCAGTCGATGAACACGCGCAGCTTGCGGCTGACATGCCGGCCCGTTGGAAACGCCACGTACAGCGGCATCGGATCGAGCTGCCAGTCCTCGAACAAGGGCACCAGTTCACCCAGTGCCAACGGTGCGCGCGCCATGTACCGCGGCAGCCACAACACGCCCATGCCCGCCATGCCGGCAGCGAGATAGGCGTTGCCGTCGTCCACGATCAGCGCGTGGCGCCCGTGCAGGCGCAGCCGTTCGTCGCCGCGTTGCATGGCGTAGGCGTGGGGCGCGCCGCTGCGGGACCCGCGATAACCGACGCTGTAGTGCGGAGCCTGTTCCAGCAACTGTGGATGCGCCGGCACGCCGACGCGTTCCAGGTAGCCCGATGCCGCGTACACGCCAAGCGGCAGGTCCGCCACGTGGCGCACGCGCAGCGACGGGCCGGGCAGTTCACCGCCGCGCACCACGCAGTCCACGTTCTCGTCGATCAGGTCCACCTTGCGGTCGCTGGCACCCAGGTCGAGCTGGATGTCGGGATAACGCGCGTGGAACGCAGGCAGCGCGGGCACCAGCACCAGGCTCGCCAGCGGCGCGGGCACGTCCACGCGCAACCGGCCGCGCGGCGCCACGGATGCCGTGGAGAGGCTGGTCTCGGCATCGTCCAGGTCGGCCAGCAGGCGCACCACGCGCTCGTAGTACGCGGCACCGTCGGCGGTCACATTGACCTTGCGCGTGGTGCGGTTGAGCAGCTTGACCCGCAGGTGCGTTTCCAGCTGCTGCACCAGCTGCGTCACGCGCGTCCTGCTCGACTGCAGCGTGTCGGCCGCGCGGGTAAAGCTGCCGGTTTCCACCACGCGGACGAAAGCCTGCATCGCGTCGATACGGTCCATGTGGGGTTCCGGGCGCTGGCGGGGATTGTTTCGATTCTACAAACAGTGATCCCGGGATCGGCGCGTTTATCCGAGTGCCGCCGCCACCTAGAGTGGCCGCACGCACCAGGGCCGCCGGTCCTGCCAAGGACAATCCCATGAATTCACGAGACGTCGTCTTCCCGCCCGACCGCCACGCCCTGTACGAGCGCCACCGCTATTCGCCGGCGGTGCGCAGCGACGACCTCCTGTTCGTCTCCGGGCAGGTGGGCAGCCGCGCGGACGGCTCGCCCGAACCGGACTTCGAGGCCCAGGTCCGCCTGGCATTCGCCAATCTCGAGGCCACCCTGCAGGCAGGCGGATGCGGGCTCGACGACATCGTCGACGTGACGAGCTTCCACACCGATCCGCAGAGCCAGTTCGACACCGTCCTGGCCGTCAAGAACGAAGTAATCCCGCAGGCGCCCTATCCGAACTGGACCGCGATCGGCGTCAACTGGCTGGCGGGCTTCGACTTCGAGATCAAGGTCATCGCGCGCATTCCGCACTGAACACGTCGCCGTCCCCGCCGCAAGGCAGCCGGGCACGGTTCCCTGCCCCGGCCTGCTGCCGGGGCTGCGGGCGCGATCCCGTATCCTCGTGCCGCAGCCGCAACGGGAACCAGCGCGATGGACCACAGCAGTCCGACCACCACGTCCGACGCCCCCGCGTCCACCACGCGCACGGCCGAGTGGTACTTCGACTTCATCTCGCCCTTCGCCTACCTGCAGTGGCAGGCGGTGCGGCGCCTGCCGGGCATCGTGCCTGTCTGCCGGCCCGTCCTGCTCGCCGGCCTGCTGTCCCATCACGGCCACAAGGGACCGGCCGAGATCCCGTCGAAACGGCTGTTCACCTATCGTCACGCGCAGTGGCGCGCCGACCGCGCCGGTATCCCGATGACGTTCCCGCCGGCCCATCCCTTCAATCCGCTCGCGGCATTGCGCCTGTGCATCGCCGCAGGCGCAGGCGCTGAGGCGGTCGATGCGATCTTCGACCACATCTGGCGCCACGGACGGCCTGCCGAGACCTTCGACGACCTCGCGGCCGTGGCCACGCAACTCGGCATCGACGACCCCACCGCCCTGCAGCAGCCCGCGGTCAAGCAGCGCTTGCGTGAAAACTTCGATGCCGCGGTGCGGTCGGACGTGTTCGGCGTGCCGACCCTGGTGGCCGACGGCCAACTGTTCTGGGGGGAAGACGCCACCGCGATGTTCGAGCATTACCTTGCGCAGCCGCGGCTGTTCGAAACGCCCGGCATGCGCCGCCTGGCCGAGCTGCCGGTCGCGGCCATGCGTCAACCGGGCTGAGCGCGCCCGAACCGACGCTCAGGCGTTGTCCTGTATGCGACGGCCGGCCTTGTCGACCACCTGCTCGCCGTCCTCCTTGGCGAACGCGCCCTGCTGCGGCTGCGGCAGGATCTCGAGCACCACCTCGGACGGCCGGCACAGGCGCGTGCCCAGCGGCGTCACCACGATCGGGCGGTTGATCAGCACCGGATGGGCGAGCATCGCGTCGACGAGTTCGTCGTCGCTGCACGCCGGGTCGTCCAGGCCCAGTTCGGCGCACACCGGCTCCTTGGCCCGCAGCAGGCCGCGCACGCCAACGCCGGACGCATCGGCCAGTTCCAGCAGGCGCGCGCGCGTCGGCGGCTGCTGCAGGTACTCGATGACGATGGGTTCCTCGCCGCTGTTGCGGATCATCGCCAGGGTGTTGCGCGAGGTGCCGCAACGCGGATTGTGGTAGATCGTGATCTCGCTCATGCGCGTGTCTCCGTGTTGACAGGGGTCGCGACGCCAGGTGCGCGCGGCTCGCCCGCCGGCGGCGCGAACAGGTGTCGCGAGCGGTTGACGATCGCCACCAGCGACAGCATCACCGGCACCTCCACCAGCACGCCCACTACGGTGGCCAGGGCCGCACCCGAGTGCAGGCCGAACAGCGAGATCGCCACCGCCACGGCCAGTTCGAAGAAGTTGGAGGTGCCGATCAGGCAGGCCGGCCCGGCGATGTCGTGGCGCAGCTTCAGCGCGCGCGCCGCGACGAAGGTCACCAGGAAGATGCCGTAGGACTGCAGCACCAGCGGCACGGCGATCATGCCGATCACCAGTGGCTGCTCGAGGATGGTGCGCGCCTGGAAGCCGAACAGCAGCACCACGGTGGCGATCAGGCCGATGATCGACCAAGGCTTGAGCCGGGCGACGAACGGACCCACCGCATCGCGCGAGCGCCGCAACAGCACGTGGCGGGTTGCCACACCGGCCAGCAGCGGCAGCACCACGTACAGCAGCGTGGACAGCAGCAGCGTCTGCCACGGCACGCTGAGGTCGGTGACGCCCAGCAGGAAGGCCGCGATCGGCGCGAACGCGACCACCATGATCAGGTCGTTCACCGACACCTGCACGAGCGTGTAGTTCGGGTCGCCCTTCACCAGCGCGCTCCACACGAACACCATCGCCGTGCACGGCGCCACGCCCAGCAGGATCATGCCGGCGATGTACTCGCTGGCCGACTGCGGATCCACCCAGGGCGCGAACACGTACTGGAAGAACAGCACGCCCAGCGCAGCCATGGTGAATGGCTTGACCAGCCAGTTGACAACCAGGGTGAGCGCCAGCCCACGCGGCCTGCGGCGGATGTCCTTCACCGCCTGCCAGTCCACCTGGATCATCATCGGATAGATCATCAGCCAGATCAGCACGGCCACGACCAGGTTGACGTGCGCGATCTCGAGCGCGGCGATGGCCCGGAACGCGTCCGGCGCCAGCACGCCCAGGCCGATGCCGGCGAGGATGCCCAGCCCCACCCACACGCTGAGGAAGCGTTCGAACAGGCCCATCAGCGCACTCCTCCGACACGGGTACCGCACCCGCAAGCGCGTGCAGCGAAACCGGGTTGCGGTGTGGTCGTATCGCTCATGGACGCCTCAGTTGCAGGTCGAGACGACGCCACAGCAGGCCGACGAGGCCACCGGGGCTGCCGCGACTGCCGGTGCGGCGGGCAGCCGTGGCGCAGCGGCCGGCGTCGCATCCACCGCGCCCGATGCCGCAGCCAGCGTGCCGGCCGCCAGATCTCCCTTGCGTTCGCTGTAGCGGCTGGTCAGATAGTCGCTGCGGCCGCGCACCAGGAGGGTGAACTTGACCAGTTCCTCCATGACGTCGACCACGCGGTCGTAGTAGGCCGAAGGTTTCATCCGGCCGTCCGCATCGAATTCCTGCCACGCCTTCGGCACCGAGGACTGGTTGGGGATGGTCACCATGCGCATCCAGCGGCCGAGCACGCGCAGCGCATTGACCACGTTGAACGACTGCGAGCCGCCGCTGACCTGCATCACCGCCAGCGTGCGGCCCTGGGTCGGGCGCACGCCACCGTCTTCCAGCGGCAGCCAGTCGATCTGGTTCTTGAACACCGCGGTGACCGTGCCGTGCCGCTCCGGGCTGACCCAGACCTGGCCCTCGGACCACAGCGACAGCGCACGCAGTTCCTGCACCTTCGGGTGCTCGGAGCCGACGCTGCCCTGCAGCGGCAGGTCGTGCGGATCGAACACCCGCGTCTCGGCGCCGAAGTGGCGCAGCAGGCGCGCCGCTTCCAGCGCGAGCTTGCGGCTGTAGGACTCCGGACGCAGCGAGCCGTACAGCACCAGGATCCTGGGCGGATGGCCGTCGCCGGCCGCCAGCCGCTCGGGCGCGATCGGATCGACCGCTGCAGCTGCAAGATTGGGGAGGTCCTGTGGTGCCATGGCGCTTGTGTCCTGCTGAACTGTTCGACTATTCTAGAATAATGGAATTGAACGCCGCAACCACCGCGCTCGCGGCCCTCGGTAACCCGACCCGGCTGTCCATCTTCCGGCTGCTGGTCGAAGCCGGGCCCGAGGGCCGCATTCCCGGCGACATCGCCGAAGTGCTGTCCCTACCCGGCGCGACCCTGTCCTTCCACCTGAAGGAGCTCGCCCTCGCGGGCCTGATCGCAGGCGAAGCGCAGGGCCGGCGCATCGTCTATCGCGCCGATTTCGTTGCCATGAACGGTCTGGTCGAATTCCTGACCCACAACTGCTGCGGCGGCGACGAGAGCCAGTGCCGGCCGCCGAAGCCCACACCCGGCACCCGCAACCGCCGCATGGCCTGAGCCTCGCGCTCGCACTCCGACCCCACCGCATCCAGACAGGAAGTGAATGCATGACCATCCGCATCGGCATCAACGGGTTCGGCCGCATGGGCCGCCTCACGCTTCGCGCCGCCTGGGAGCACCCGGACCTCGAGTTCGTGCACGTCAACGACCCCGCCGGCGACCCCGCCACCCTGGCCCACCTCCTGGAGTTCGATTCGGTCCACAGTCGCTGGGATCGTGCCATCGGCGCGGACGGCGATGCCCTGGTCATCGATGGCAGGCGCATCCCGGTGAGCCGTAACAAGGATCTGGCCGCCACCGACTGGTCCGGCTGCGACGTCGTGATCGAGGCCTCCGGCAGGTTCCGCAAACCCGACGTCCTGCAACCCTACCTGGACCAGGGCGTGAAGCGCGTGGTGGTGACGGCGCCGATCAAGGCGGCCGGAACGCTGGACGTGGTCATGGGCGTCAACCATGCAAGGTTCGATCCGCAACAGCATCGGATCGTCTCGGCGGCCTCGTGCACCACCAATTGCCTGGCGCCGGTGGTCAAGGTGATCCACGAAGGCCTGGGCATCCGCCACGGCAGCATCACGACCATCCACAGCCTGACCAACACCCAGACCATCGTGGATGCACCGCACAAGGACCTGCGCCGCGCGCGCTCGTGCGGCAGCAGCCTGATCCCGACCTCGACCGGTTCGGCCACGGCCATCGCCGAGATCTTTCCGGAACTGCGCGGGCGCCTCGACGGCCACGCCGTGCGGATTCCGCTGACCAACGCTTCGCTCACCGACTGCGTGTTCGAGGTCGAGCGCGCAACGACGGTGGACGAAGTCAACGCGATGCTCCGTGCCGCGGCCGAGGGCGAACTTGCCGGCATCCTCGGCTTCGAAACGCGGCCGCTGGTCTCGATCGACTACCGGGGAGATCCGCGGTCGAGCATCGTGGATGCGCTGTCGACGCTGGTGGTCAACGGCACCCAGGTCAAGATCTATGCCTGGTACGACAACGAATGGGGATACGTGAATCGCACGGCCGAACTGGTCCGTCTCGTCGCCCAGGCGGACCGATAGGCCATGCCCTCTCGCCTGTCCCCGCAGGTGCGCCAGTACCTGCTGATCACCGGCAACTACTGGGCATTCACGCTCACCGATGGCGCGCTGCGGATGCTGGTGCTGCTGCATTTCCACCAGCTCGGCTACAGCCCCCTGCAGCTTGCGATGCTGTTCCTGTTCTACGAGATCTTCGGCGTCGTCACCAACCTCGTCGGCGGCTGGCTGGGTGCGCGGATCGGGCTGAACCGCACGATGAACGCGGGCCTGGCGCTGCAGGTGGTCGCGCTGGGGATGCTGCTGGTCCCCGCGGCCTGGCTGGCCGTGCCCTGGGTGATGGCGGCGCAGGCGCTGTCCGGCGTGGCCAAGGACCTCAACAAGATGAGCGCCAAGAGCAGCATCAAGCTGCTGGTGCCGGCCAACCGCCAGGGGACGCTGTTCCGCTGGGTGGCAGTACTGACCGGATCCAAGAATGCGCTCAAGGGCGTGGGCTTCTTCGCCGGCGGGGCGTTGTTGACGACCATCGGATTCCGCCCCGCGATCCTCATCATGGCGACGTGCCTGACGCTGGTCTGGCTCATGAGCCTGGCCCTGCTCGAGCGCGACCTGGGCCGGGCCCGGGCCAGACCGAAGTTTCGCGACATCCTGTCCAAGAGCCGGGCGATCAACCTGCTCTCGGGCGCACGGATGTTCCTGTTCGGCGCGCGCGATGTCTGGTTCGTGGTGGCCCTGCCGGTGTTCCTGGCCGAGGTCCTGGGCTGGGATTTCTGGAAGGTGGGCGGGTTCATGGCCGCCTGGGTGATCGGCTACGGGGTGGTGCAATCGCTCGCACCCCACGTCATGGCGCGCGGCAGCGTTCCGCCCGGGGCGCCTGCTGCCGCGGGCTGGGCCGCATTGCTGGCCGCCGTGCCCGCCACGATGGCCCTGCTGCTCGCCCAGGGCGCGTCGCCGCAGTGGGTGGTGCTGGCCGGACTGGCGGTGTTCGGCGCGCTGTTCGCGATCAACTCCTCGCTGCACAGCTACCTGATCGTCAGCCATGCGAGCGCCGATGGCGTCTCGCTGGACGTGGGCTTCTACTACATGGCCAACGCGCTCGGCAGGCTGCTGGGGACCGTGCTGTCGGGCTGGATCTACCAGGCAGCCGGGATCAGGGCCTGCCTCGTGGCCTCCGCGGTCCTGGTCGCGCTGGCCGCCGTCACGTCCCTGCGCCTGCCGCGCCGGCACGGCGGGCAGGAGTACGGCGCGTGAGCATGCAGCACGGGGCGGACGTCGACGTACTGGTCATCGGGGGCGGCCAGGCGGCCCTGGCCACGGCCTACTTCCTGCGCAGGACTGGCCTGTCCTTCCGCCTGCTCGATGCCGAACAGGGTCCGGGCGGCGCGTGGCGGCACGCCTGGCAGTCGCTGACGCTGTTCTCGCCCGCGACATGGAGCTCGATCGCCGGCAGGCAGATGGCGCCGACACCCGGGTACCCGACGCGCGCCGACGTGCTGGCCTATCTGTCCGCATACGAAGCGCATTACGCGATCCCGGTCGAGCGCCCGGTCATGGTCGAGAGCGTCACCCGCGACGGCGATCGCCTGGTCGCACGGGCCGGCGACCGGCGATGGGCCGCCCGCGCACTTGTCTCCGCGACGGGCACCTGGCGCAATCCGTACGTCCCGTCCTATCCCGGGGTCGGCGCGTTCCGGGGAGAGCAGCTGCATTCCGCCCACTACGCCGAACCCGGGCACCTTGCCGGCAAACGGGTGCTCATCGTCGGGGGAGGCAACTCGGGGGCGCAGATCCTCGCCGAGGTTTCGCGGGTAGCCGACACGACATGGGTGACCCAACAGCCGCCGGCGTTCCTGCCCGACGAGGTCGACGGCCGGGTCCTGTTCGACCGCGCCACCGCGCGCTGGCGGGCGCAGCAGGAAGGCAGGGTGCCCGATGCGCCCGCGGGCGGCCTGGGCGACATCGTGATGGTGCCGTCGGTGCGCGAGGCGCGCGAGCGCGGCGTGCTCCGCGCGGAGCCGCCGTTCGAGCGTTTCACGGCCGACGGCGTGGCGTGGGCGGACGGACGGACGGCACCGTTCGATGCCGTGATCTGGTGCACCGGCTTTGGGCCGGCCACGGCCCACCTGCGGTCGCTGGGCATCGTTGGGCCGGATGGGCGCGTCGAGGTGACGGGGACGCGCTCGAAGCAATGCCCCGGCCTGTGGCTTGTGGGTTACGGAGACTGGACTGGCGCTGCGTCCGCGACGCTGGTGGGTGTCACCCGCAATGCCAAGGCGGCCGTGGATGAGATCCGGGAAACGCTCGAATGAGCGTCCGACCCTGATGCGGGCAATCGATCCGCAAGGATCACGCCCGACAGTTCGACCCGCCGCCCCACGCCTCCGGCATCCCGCCTGTGCCACACCGCGCCACGTCCGCCACCGGCATTGCCGGGCCGACCAGAGTGGAAGGCGCGAGTGCAGAAGGCCTGCACGGCGGACCAGCATTGAGCGGCATGCTGCATTGCAATAAACTGCCGCACCTGCCCACAGTCCAGTCCCGATGACGCCGCCATAGCCCCAGCATCTTCCGCTGCGACGCGTTGCCATGTTGCGGCGCGGATATGGGCCATTTTCTCGTCATCGCGCGCCCGCGGCGCGCCTGGAGCTCCCTGATGTCCTCTCTCTATCCGCTGCGCGAGCAGTGGTTCGGCAACGTGCGCGGCGACGTGCTGTCAGGGGTGCTGGTCGCCCTGGCCCTGATCCCCGAGGCGATCGCGTTCTCGATCATCGCCGGGGTCGATCCCAAGGTCGGGCTGTATGCCTCGTTCTGCATCGCGGTGGTCACGTCGATCGCCGGCGGGCGCCCGGGCATGATCTCGGCGGCCACCGGCGCGATGGCGTTGGTGATGGTGGACCTGGTGCGCGACCACGGCCTGCAGTACCTGTTCGCCGCCACCATCCTGGCCGGCCTGCTGCAGCTGCTGGCGGCCGCGCTGCGGCTGAACACGCTGATGCGCTTCGTCTCGCGCTCGGTGGTGGTGGGCTTCGTCAACGCGCTGGCGATCCTGATCTTCATGGCGCAGCTGCCCGAACTGATCGGCATGCCATGGACGGTCTACGCGGTCTGCGCCGCCGGCCTGGCCATCATCTACCTGCTGCCGCGGCTGACCCGCGTCGTGCCGTCGGCGCTGGTGGCCATCGTGGTGCTCACCGTGGCCGTCGCCGTGCTCGGCCTGGACATCCGCACCGTCGGCGACATGGGCCAGATGCCGGACAGCCTGCCCGCGTTCTTCGTCCCCGACATCCCCTGGACATGGGACACCCTGCGCATCCTGCTGCCCGTCTCGGCCACGCTGGCCGTCGTCGGCCTGCTGGAATCGCTGATGACCGCGCAGATCGTCGAGGACATGACCGACACCCCCACCGATCGCCGCCGCGAGTCGGCCGGCCAGGGTCTGGCCAACGTGGTCACCGGGTTCTTCGGCGGCATGGCCGGCTGCGCGATGATCGGGCAGTCGGTGATCAACGTGTCCTCCGGCGGCCGCGGGCGGCTGTCGTGTCTGGTAGCCGGCGTGCTGCTGTTGTTGCTGGTGGTCTATGCCTCGGGCTGGGTGTCGATGATCCCGATGGCGGCGCTGGTGGCGGTGATGATCATGGTCAGCATCGGCACCTTCCACTGGAAGAGCTTCCGCGAGCTGCGCACCCACCCCAGGACCGCCAACCTGATCATGTTCGGCACGGTGATCGTCACCGTCGCCACCCGCGACCTGGCCATGGGCGTGCTGACCGGCGTGCTGCTGACCGCCCTGTCCTTCACCCGTCGCGTGAGCGCCCTGTTGAAGATCGACGGCGACGACACCGTCGACGGCACCCGCACCTATCGCGTCCGCGGCCAGGTGTTCTTCGCCTCTGCGGTGCAGTTCGCCAACAGCTTCGACTACTTGCACACCCCGCCGAAGGTGGTGATCGACCTGCGCGACGCCCATTTCTGGGACACCAGTGCCGTGGCTGCGCTCGACCGCGTGGTACTGAAACTGCGCCGGCACGGCGCGCAAGTCGAAGTGATCGGCCTCAACCGGGCGAGCGAGTCGCTGGTGGAGCAGTTGGGGACGCATCGGACGGCCGGCGCGGAAACCGGGGCCGTGCACTAGCGCGTCTGCACTTGTGCGCGCGATCTGCGCCCCAGGCGGTCTCGCCGCGCTGGCCGGACGGATGTGGCGAGGGCGACGGCCAGGCCGTCCCGGCCGATTGATTCGCGGGGCATCCACCCCGGAGAATCCGGCAATCCACATGCGCCCCCGCCGGTCCGGACCTACCCCATGCAGATCCGCCATGCCGCCCCAGGCGACGCCGCCCCTGTCGCCGAAATCTACAACCCCTACGTCACCGACACCTGCATCACTTTCGAGACCGAACCGGTCACGGCGGCGGAGATGGCCACCAGGATCCGCGAGACGGCCGATGCCGGCTTGCCATGGCTCGTCGCGATCGACCAGGGCAGCCTCGTCGGCTATGCGTATGCGTCCAGATGGAAGGGGCGCTGCGCGTACCGCTACTCCGTGGAATCGACCGTGTACCTGTCCCCGTCGGGCATGGGCAAGCGCATCGGGCACGCGCTGTACCAGGCATTGGTCGATCGCCTCCGCAGCCAGGGCATCCATACCGTGATAGGCGGTATTGCACTGCCGAACGAGCGCAGCATCGCACTGCACGAGCGAATGGGCTTCCAACAGGTTGCGCGGTTCGGGCAGGTCGGATTCAAGCACGATCGCTGGATCGACGTCGGCTACTGGCAACTGGTGTTCGACGATGCCGTTGCGCCTCCACGATGAGGGCGGGGCAGGCGCGGGACATGCGGGCGTTTGCGCCCGACCCGAACGGACCTGCAGCCGATGCACCGGCACGATCGCCTGCTCCAGGCACACTCCTGCCACGGGGCACCACCGACATCCGCGGTCATCACACCTCTTTCACGACACGCCCCGCGGACGGGCCGGATGCCACGCGGAGTGCAGCGCAGCTTGTAAGTGACGCAATTGGTCACTAGCCTATGCCGCGTGGGATCACCCCTCGGGAGCAATGGAATGAAGGCGACCAGTCTGTTCTCACCCGTGCGCTGGCTTAGCATTCTCGTGTTGTTGCTGATGGCGGTGGCCGTGGCCTATGCCGGCTATACCGCGATCGCCTACTGGCCCTCGATCGCCGTCTGAGGAAAGGACGCATGAACAAGCGGCAGTCACGGATCTTCGCCATCGTCGCAACGGGCCTCGCCGCCGTTGCCTTCATCGGCCTGACCTTCCACAGCCACATGCGCTTCGGTGAGCTCACCAATGCGCAGGACATCACCCCCGAGGTCACCGCGGGCAAGGATGTCTGGCACAAGTACAACTGCATCAACTGCCACACCCTGTTCGGCGAAGGCGCGTACTACGCGCCCGACCTGACCAAGATCGCGCAGCACCGCGGCGAGGCCTATCTCAAGGCCTACATGCGCGATCCGTCGAAGTTCTACGACGAGCAGCGCCACCGCCGGCTGATGCCCACGCAGAACCTGAGCGAGGTCGAGATCCACAACCTGGTCCAGTTCCTCGACTGGGTGTCGAAGGTCGACAACCAGGGCTGGCCGCCGCGGCCGATCCTGGTGGCCGGCGGGGCCGTGAACGTAGCCGCGCAAGGCACCGGCCAGGGCGTTGCGCAGGCGCAGGACGTGCGGCCGGTGAGCCCGGACAGCGATCCGCGCGCCTTGGGCGAACACCTGTTCCGCAGTGCCACGCCGGTGTGCACCGCCTGCCATTCGCTGCAGCCTGGCGTGCAGCTGGCCGGGCCGTCGATGGCTGGCCTGGCCGGGCGCGCGGCGCAGACGCTCGCATCGCCCTCGTACACCGGCCAGGCGACCGACGTGGAAGGTTACATCCGCGAATCGATCACCACCCCCAGCGCGCACCTGGTGCCGGGAGAGATGTTCTCCGCCGCCGGCGTGTCGTTCATGCCAGACACCTATGCCGAAGCGCTGGGCGAGGAGCAGGTCGAACAGCTCGTCGCCTACCTTGCAACGCTGAAGTAGAACCGGTGGGCGCACGCGCCGGCACCAGGAGATTTCCCCATGCGCTACAAGTCCCAATCGGTCGCCTACTGGTATTTCGCGGTGGCGATGGTGCTGTTCGGCCTGCAGATCGTGTTCGGCTTGCTGTCGGCCGCCAAATACCTGGGTCCCGATCCGCTGCTGTACATCCTGCCGTTCGACGTGACCAAGACGATCCACACCAACCTGCTGATCGTCTGGGTCCTCACCGGCTTCATGGGTGCGACCTACTGGATGGTGCCGGACGAATCGCGCACCGAGCTGTACAGCACGAAGATCGCCTACTGGCAGCTCGGCCTGTGGACGCTGATGGGCGTCACCGCCGTCATCGGCTACGTGTTCCGCTACGGCACCGGCAACAAGCTGCTCGAGCAGCCGTTGCCGCACAAGCTCGTCATCGTGATCTGCATGCTGATGTTCCTCTACAACATCGGCATGACGATCAGGAAGTCCGGTCGGTTCACCACCACCGAGGGCGTGCTGCTGGGCGGCCTTGCACTGTCGGCGGTACTTTACATCCCGGCGCTGCTGCACTACGAGAACTACACCGTCTCGATCTTCTACCGCTGGTGGACCATCCACCTGTGGGTCGAGGGCGTGTGGATGATGATCATGGCCGGCTTCCTGGCCTACCTGCTGATCCGCCTGTCGGGCATCGACCGCGAGGTGATGGAGAAGTGGCTGTACGTGATCGTGGGCCTGGTGTTCTTCGCCGGCATCCTCGGCACCGCGCACCACTACTACTGGGTGGGCGTGCCCCAGATCTGGCTGCCGATCGGCGGTTTCTTCAGCGCGCTCGAACCGCTGGCACTGGCCGCGATGGCGATCTACGCCTATGTGGCGATGCGCCGCGGCGGCGTGCGCCACCCGAATGCGCTGGCCCTGCACTGGACCATCGGCAGCGCGATCTTCGCGCTGTTCGGCGCAGGCCTGCTCGGACTGGCGCACACCTGGCCCAGCGTCAACAAGTGGACCCACGGCACGCTGGTTACCGCGATGCACGCGCACTCCGCGTTCTACGGCGCCTACGCGATGATCGTGCTGGCGATGATCAGCTACGCGTTGCCGAGCCTGACCAACCGGCCGCAGAACGGGTACTCGCCGCTCGGCTACTGGGCGTTCTGGCTGCAGGTCTCGGGCATGTTCGGCATGACGCTGTCGTTCGGCACCGCCGGCATCGCCCAGGTCTACCTCGAGCGGATCATGGGCATGGGCTACCTGGATGCGCAGCTCAAGATCCAGGTGCATTTCCTGATGCTGGTGCTGACCGCGACGATCTTCGCCACGGGCGTTGCACTGTTCATCTTCGACTTCTTCCGGCACCGGCCGCAGTTCGACGTGATCGCCGCCGATGCACCTGAAGACCGGCCCGTGGCGGTGGCGGAACGCTGACGGTGGATGCACGCAGTGGGCCCGTCGCGGACGGGCCGTACTACCTGCCCACCGGCAACGAGGTCGAGATCGTCGAGCAATGCCATGCCGGCGGCCTGGCGGTGATGCTCAAGGGACCCACTGGCTGCGGCAAGACCCGCTTCGTCGAACACATGGCGTGGCGGCTGGGCCGCCCGCTGATCACCGTGTCATGCCACGACGACCTGACCGCGAGCGACTTGGTCGGGCGTTTCCTGATCCGCCACGACGACACCGTGTGGCAGGACGGCCCGCTGACGCGGGCCGTGCGCGAGGGCGCGATCTGCTACCTGGATGAAGTGGTCGAGGCGCGCCAGGACACCATCGTCGTCCTGCATCCGCTCACCGACTACCGGCGCATGCTGCCGATCGACCGCACCGGCGAGACGCTGGAAGCGGCGCCGGGATTCCAGCTGGTGATCTCGTACAACCCCGGCTACCAGCGCATGCTCAAGGATCTCAAGCCGAGCACGCGGCAGCGCTTCGTGGCGATCGAGCTGGGCTTTCCCGAGCCGGCTGCGGAAGCGGCGATCGTCGCCGCCGAGAGCGGCGTGGAGCGTGGCACCGCGGTCGCGCTGGTCGAGCTGGCCGGCCGGGTGCGTTCGCTGCGCGACCGTGGACTGGCCGAAGTGCCCAGCACGCGACTGCTGATCGCCGCGGGCCGCCTGGTCGCCAGCGGCATCGGCGTGCGCGAGGCCTGCAATGCCGCCGTCATTTCGCCGCTGAGCGACGATCCGACCCTGCTCGGCGCAATGCGCGAACTCGTCGACGCGATGTTTCCCTAGGCAGCGCCGACGTGGCCGAGGCCGAGGACCTGGTCGTCGATGCCGCGCGGCACGCGACGGTATTCATCCGCGACACTTGGCGCCGGCACTACGCACGCGAACCCGACGCCCCCGTCGCGCTCGCCTCGCTGGCACGGCGCCTGGACCTGCTGCTGTCGGCCGCCTGCGGCACCAGCCTGCCGATCCGGGTCGGCCTCCCCCCGGCGCGGCCGACGCTGCTGCATCGGCTGTTCCACCCGGGGGCGTATCCGCGCCACGGCCAGGCGCTGCCTGCCACCAACGGCGACACGATCTGGCTGCCCGCGCACCTGGGCACCAGCGATCCCGGCGAAGCTTCGACGCTGTATCGCGCCATGGCCCTGCAGCAGGCGCGCCGCGCGATGCGCGGCAACGTGCAGCGGATCGTCCAGCAACGCGATGCGCTGTTGCGCGACACCGCGCTGGTGCTGGAGGCGCAAGCCGCAGAGGACGACATCGCACGCGATTTCCCCGGGCTGATGCCTGCCCTGCACAGGTTGCGGCAGCTGGCGCTGGCGGCGCGCCCGCCCCTGGCCGGGTTCGCGCCGGCGAGGCAGCCGCTGGAACGGCTGGTCCGCGACATCCTGGCGCGCGAGCCGGGCTCGTCGACGCCAGCGGCGGACGCTGACAGGGACTGCCTGACGCAGGCACGACGGTGGCTGCTGGCATGGTCGATCAGTCCTGCCGACGCCCGCCGGCTGGGGCCGATGCCGCTCTACCGCGACTGGTGGACCGGCGAACTGCGCACCAGTGACGGCGCCACTGCCCATCTCGTCGATGGTGCTCCTTCCGGGGACCGGCCCGACGATGACCAGCCGCTCCGCAGCGCGCGCATGGAGCGCCGGCCCGAAGAGCGCGAAGCGGTGGAAGACGAGGACAGGCCCGGCGAGTCCGGCGTGTGGATGATCCAGCAGGACGCCCCGCACGAGGTCGCGGAGGACCCCTTCGGCCTGCAGCGGCCGGTGGATCGCGACGACGAGACCAGCGCCGACGAATACGGCGACATGCTTTCGGAGCTGGCCTCGACGCGGATGATCGCCGCGCCCGATCCGCCGCGCGAGGTGCTGCTGTCGGACGATCCGCCCGCCAGTCGGGCAATGCTCCAGTTCGAAGCGCAGGACGAAGGCGACGCGCGATTCCGGTATCCCGAGTGGAATCACACCGACGCGTCCTACATCGAGCACGGCACCACGGTCCGCATGCTCGCGCCGGTGCCCGGAGATCCGGCCTGGATCGACGCCACCCTCGCCCGCCACCGCACGCATCTCGATGGCATCCGCCGCCAGTTCGAGGCGCTGCGGCCCGAGCGCGTGCGCCTGCGCCGGCAGAGCGACGGCGAGGACATCGACCTCGATGCCTGCGTGCAGGGCCGCGCCGACCTGCGCGCGGGCGGTTTCCTGCGCGACGGGCTGTACGAGGCGCGGCGGCCGGGCCGGCGCAGCATCGCGGTGTCGCTGCTGGTCGATGCCAGCGGCTCCACCGACGGCTTCATCGGCGATCGCCGGCGCGTCATCGACGTCGAGCGCGAGGCGCTGCTGCTGGTCTGCATGGCCCTGCAGGGCCTGGGCGAACCGTTCTCGGCGATGGCCTTCTCCGGCGAGGGCCCGCACGGCGTGACCATGCGCATGCTCAAGGACTTCACCGAGCCCTATGGCCAAGAGGTTGCGCTGCGCATCGCCGGCCTGGAACCGGAGAACTACACCCGCGCCGGCGCCGCCATCCGCCATGCCACCGCACTGCTCATGCGCCAGCCCGCGGAGCACCGCCTGCTGCTGATGCTGTCGGACGGCAAGCCCAACGACGCCGACCGCTACGACGGCCTGTTCGGCGTCGAGGACATGCGCCAGTCGGTCACCGAGGCGCGGCTCCAGGGCATCTTCCCGTTCTGCCTGACCGTGGACCTGCAGGCCCCGGGCTACCTGCCCAAGGTGTTCGGCCCCGGCCACTACGCCCTGCTGTCGAAGCCCGAGCGCCTGCCGCTGGTGCTGCTGGACTGGACCCGGCGCCTGCTGGCACGTTGACGGTGGGAACCAGCTGGCCGGCGAATCGCGATCAGAACCGGAACCGGGCGCGCGAGGCGCGATCACCCGACCCGCGCTTGCACATCACCGGCAGCGCGGCCGCACCCCGTATCGACCGCCAACCGGTGGATGATAAAAAGGACCACGTCGATGGTTTCGGCAGAACGTCCCGCAACGCGACCGCGTGGCGCGTCACACCGGGCCCATGCCATCGGACGTGGACCGGATGGACGGGCGCGCCGGCCGCGAGGTCCACACCTCATGCCGTAGAAGATCGGGAACGCTCATGAAAGTCATCCATGTGCTGGCGCTGGTGGGTCTGGGCGCCGTTGCCCTGGTCGGATTCGACCAGTACAGGTCCCGCATGGCCGATGTCGCGCAGGCACCCCCGGCCGGGGCCACGGCCCGCCTGCAGCCCCGGGCGCCTGCAGGCGAACCTGCATGGGGGACGGGCTCCGCGTCCCCGGCGGTGCCGGTCGCGCCGGCGACCGTAACGCCCTCCGCCGTGGCCAGCAGCGCGTTCCGATGCGACGGCCGCACCCATTGCTCGCAGATGACGTCGTGCGCGGAGGCGGAGTACTTCCTCCGCAACTGCCCGAACGTCAGGATGGATGGCAACAACGATGGCGAACCCTGCGAGCAGCAGTGGTGCAACTGATCCTCGCAGCAGCTGTTCCGCCGTGGTGATTCCCGGCCGCACCGGCCCATCCCTACACCATGCCCGACCGCTCCTTCGCAACGGACGTCGCCGGATGACGCGGTGAAAGTGCTCGCACACGCGCCGCAACGGTTGTTCCTGGTCGAGGACGGCGAACCGGGCAATCGGCCGGACCTGGATGCGCCGAACGAAAATGCCCGTCGCGCCCGGGCTTGCCGCGCCCCGTCGGCAGCCGGCCCGGGAGCTTCCAGTCCGACCGCCGCCTAAACACAGGCCAGCACCTTCTCCCGCGGTTCACCCGCCCCGCCCTAGGGTCGACCCACCGTTCCACCGGGAGTACGTGATGAAGCACCTGCTGATTGCCGGCGCATTGATGGTGGCGGCCTCGGGCGTGGCCCAGGCCGACAATCCCTGGAAGCACGGGAGAGAAGTGGCCAAGGAGCGCCGCGAGGCGCAGCGCGAGTACGAGAAGGATCGCCGCAAGGCCGAGCACGAGTACTGGAAGGACCGCCGCAAGGCCGAGCGCGAATACCGTCGCGACCTGGCGCGGGCCGAACGCCGCTGGGCGCGCGGAGAGCATCTGCCGCGCAGCTACCTGAGCGACGCCTACTACGTGCGCGACTACGGCGCATACGGACTGGCGGCGCCGCCCGCGGGGTATACCTGGGTGCGCCCGGATCCACGCGACGACCAGTACTACATGGTGCAGCTGGCCACCGGCCTGATCGAGCAGATCCTCGGGCCGTAGCGCCAGGGCATGATTGCTGCAGCACAGGAAGAGGCCGCCTCCGGGCGGCCTTCTCCTGTGAGGTCGAGGATACCGATCGCCATGCGGGACGCAGTTGCCGCGTCTGCCCCTCCTGTCTGATCTCCGCCGCCGCCGGCACATGCAGTGCCGGGCACGCATCCATGGCAACGCGCAGGCTGGCGTTTTCAACGCAGCGGCGACGGGTCCACCACCGGCCAGCCGTCTCCATCCCACGTCATCGGCAGCACCTTCAGCTTAGGCAAGCCGCCGTCCTCGACGTCGTAGGCGTGGAAGACGAGGTAGTCGCGGCCATCGAAGGTATAGGCGCTGTTGTGCCCCGGGCCGGGCCAGCGGGCGGTGCCGCGCAGCACTTCGGTGGCACCGCCCCGGTCCATGCGCTGGCCGTCGCGATCGAGGTAGGGGCCGGTGAGCGTGCGCGAGCGTCCGACCATGATGCGGTAGTCGCTTTTGGCGCCGCGGCAGCAGTGGTCGAACGAGACGAACAGGTAATACCAGCCGTCGCGCCTGAACACGAACGGCGCTTCGATCGCGCCCGGTTCGGGTTCGGCATCGTCGACCAGGATCGAACGGGCGCGCTTGGCCAGCGTGTGCCATTGCTGCGGCTCGGCCGGGCGCAGCCGGTCCTCACGCAGCTGCACCAGCTTCAGGCCGCCCCAGAACGAGCCGAAGGCCAGCCAGGGCGTGCCGTCGTCGTCCTCGACCAGTTGCGCGTCGATCGCGTTCCACATGTCCCGGTGCGGAACCGACCGCAGCACGATGCCGTGGTCGACCCATTCGAACGCCGGATCGGACCGGTCGAGCGTGCGGTTGGTGGCCACGCCGATCGCGGAGGTGTTCCTGCCGCCACTGGAGATCGAGTAGTAGAGGTAGTAGGTGCCATCGTGATGCGAGATGTCCGGCGCCCAGATGTGGCCGTTGAAGCCCGGCACGATGGTGGAGGCCCAGGCGGGGATCTCCGCGAATACCTGCGGCTCGGCCTGCCACGTTGCCATGTCCTTGGAACTGTACACGGTGACGCCCGGCCCGGTGACGAACGCATACCAGGTCTCGCCCTGGCGGATCATCACCGGGTCGTGCGCCAGCACGTCGGCCCAGTAGCCCTCGCGCGGGGCCGCGACCGGCGGGCGCTCCATCATGTCGTCGTTGTTGGGCCGGGCCTCCTGGGCCAGCGCCGGCAGCATCAGCAGCCAGCCCAGCAGCGCCATCGCGAAACGCGGGCCACTCATGCCACCGCCTCCGGAATCTCCACCTCGCGCAGCGGCCGCCCGAACACCGGCATGCCCTGCGCGTCCCATTGCAGCGGCTGCACGCAGGTATGGCGATCGGGATTCCACAGCGGGTCGCCTTCGATCTCCGTGTAGTTGCGGGCGTGGTAGACCAGCAGGTCGGTGATGCCGTCCGGCGCGATGGTGAAGCTGTTGTGGCCCGGGCCGAACACTTCGCGTTCGGCGTCGGAGACGAATACCGGCGTGGGCGACTTGCGCCAGCTGGCCGGATCGAGCAGGTCGGCGTCGGCATCGGCCCAGAGCAGGCCCATGGCATAGCGCTCGTCGGTGGCGCTGGCCGAGTAGGTGACGAAGACGCGTCCGTGGCGGATCAGCACCGAAGGCCCCTCGTTGACCAGGAAGCCCTGCACCTCCCAGTCGAACTCGGGCCTGGTCAGCAGCACCGGCTCGCCTTCGATGCGCAGGCCGTCGCGCAGCGGCGCGAGGTAGAGGTTGGAATTGCCGGGAATGCCGGGATGCTTCTGGGCCCACAGGTAGTACTGCACGCCCGCGTGCTCGAAGCTGGTGGCGTCCAGGCAGAAGGCATCGATGCCGCTGTCGACCTGCCCTGCGAAGGCCCACTCGCCCTGCATCGGGTCTTCGGCGGCGCAGCGCAGTGCGTACATGCGGTGCTGGAACAGCCCGTCCCTGATCCCGCGCGAGGGCGCGGCGGCGAAATAGACGAACCATGTGCCGTCGATGCGGTGCAGTTCCGGCGCCCACACCAGCGAACACGCCGGCCCTGTCGCCGGCGCGATCCACAGCGTCCTTTCCTCGGCGGCAGCCAGCCCGGGCAGTGTCGGCGCGCGGCGCAGCACGATACGGTCGTACTCGGGCACCGAGGCGGTGAAATGGTAGCGGCCGTCGTGCAGCGAGATGTGCGGATCGGCGCGGTTGCGGATGAACGGGTTGCGGAGTCGCATGCGGGGGCTCTCTATTGCGTCGTCAGGCGGCCGGCGCGTCGGACAGGATCTGCGCGCGGATCTGGCGGTAACGCTCGTCGGTGATGCGGTAGAAGAACATCACCGCGCCCATCAGCGCGTGGAACAGACCGGGAATGACGGTCAGCATCAGCGCGATGCCGTTGAGCGAGCGCGGGGTCTGCGGTTGGTCTGCGACGTAGCCGAACCACGCCAGCAACATGCCGACGATCGCGCCGGCCACACCCATGCCGGCCTTCTGGCAGAACGAGATGCCGCCCATCGCCAGCCCCGCCACGCGCCGGCCGCTCCTGGCATGGCCGTAATCCACCGCTTCGACGATCGCCGACCAGAACACGGGTGCATGCAGGTCGACCACGAAGCTGATCAGGAAATACAGCACGAAGGCCAGCACCACGTCGCCCGGTTCGACCAGGAAGTACATGGCCACGCTCAGCACGCCCACCAGCAGCTGGGTCCAGCGGAACATCGCCACCTTGCACCAGCGCTTGGTGATCCACGTGGACGCCACCATCGCCAGGATCGCCGCGCCGACACCGGTGGCAAGGAAGGCCGAGAGCATCGCGGCATCGCCGCCGAGGTAGTACTTGGCGTAGTAGGCCGCCACCGACCCGCGCACCACGTAGCCGATCGTGCCGATCACGCACACCGCGCACAGCAGCAGCCACTGGTCGTTGCGCAACAGCAGCCTGGCCTGCTGCAGCAGCGGCGTGCGGTCGACGTGGTGGCGGATGCGCTCGGTGGTGGTGAAGAAGCACAGCAGCAGCAGCAGCGTCGCCATCAGCCCCATCAGGCCCATCGCCCATCGGTAGCCCTCGGCAAGCTGGCCGCGGCCCCAGGATTCGGCCAGCACCGGCACCAGGATGGTCACCATGAAGGCCGCGACCTTGGCGAAGAACAGCCGGTAGCCGTTGGCCGAGAGGCGCTCCTTCGGGTCGGCCGTGAGCACGCCGATCAGCGAGATGTAGGGAATGGTGACGATGGTGAAGAACAGCGTCACCAGCAGGTAGGTCGCATAGGCCCAGGCGAGCTTGGCGCCGTAGTCGGCGTCGGGCGTGGTGAACACCAGGAATACCGAGATGCCGAACGGCACCGCGAACACCAGGAAGTACGGACGGTAGCGGCCCCAGCGCGTCTCCACGCGGTCGGTGACCAGGCCCATCAGCGGATCGGTCACCGCATCGAACAGGCGCACCACGATCAGCAGCAGCGCGACGTCGGTGGGCTTGAGCCCGAACACGTCGGTGTAGAAGAAGGTGATGATCAGCATCATCGAGGAGATGACGACATTCACCGCCATGTCGCCGGCGCCGAAACCGACCTTCTCGAGCACCGACAGTTTCTGGTCCTGCATCGCCCCTCCGCGAATGCGTGATCCTGGCCGCCACGGCAGCGTCGCCGGCGCGGTCCTGGCCGGGCGCATCTGCGGCGTTCCTCGGCCGGACCCATTCTGGTCGGGCAATGGATATGCAACAAATACGAAAATCGTGATAATCCATATGGATCACGACATAGGACATCGCACGTGCCCAACCCGCCCTGGTTCGTCCGCGCGCGCCTGAAGACGCGCCAGCTGATGCTGCTGATCGCCATCGAGGAACAGGGCAACATCCACCGTGCGGCCGAGTCGCTGAACATGTCGCAGCCGGCGGCCTCCAAGCTGCTCAAGGACCTGGAGGACCTGATCGGGGTGCCGCTGTTCGACCGGCTGCCGCGCGGGATGCGCGCGACCTGGTACGGCGAGAGCATGATCCGCCACGCGCGCATCGCGCTGGCCAGCCTGGGCGAGGCCGGCGCCGAGATCGACGCGCTCAAGGCCGGCCACGCCGGCAGCGTCACCATCGGCGCGATCGCCGGCCCGGCGATGACCCTGCTGCCGCCGACGCTGGCGCGGCTCAACCGCGACCACCCCGACCTGCGTATCTCGATGATGGTCGAAAGCAGCGACGTGCTGCTCGAGCAGCTGGCGCAGAACCGGATCGACCTGATGATCGGGCGGCTGTTCGCGCGCCACGACAAGCGCAACCTGCACTACGAGCCGCTGGCCGAGGAGGACGTGTGCGCCATCGCCCGCCCCGACCACCCGCTGCTCGCGCAGGGCCGGCCGTCGCTGGCCGAACTGGCCAGGGCGAGCTGGGTGGTGCCGCCGGAGGGCAGCGTGCTGCGCCACCGCTTCGAACTGATGTTCCAGAATGCAGGCCTGCAGCCGCCGCGCCAGGTGATCGGCACCGCGGCGCTGGTGCTGGTGCCGCGCCTGCTGCAGGGCAGCGACCACCTGGCCGTGGTGCCGGTGGACGTGGCCCGCCATTACGCGGGCTACGGGATGGTGAAGCAGCTGCCGGTGGAGCTGTCGTGCCGGATGGACTCGTTCGGCTTCATCACCCGCACCGACTGGCTGCTCTCGCCCGGGGCACGCACGGTGCTGGCCGCGCTCAAGGACGAAGCCGGACGGGTCTACCCGGCGAGCGCCGGTCGGGAACCCTGACCGGCCGCCATCCTGGCTCGGCGCCGGCCGTCGCCGCTGCCGCGCATCGATATCAGGACGCATATTGATGCGCCTGCAATTGTTATTTTTCGTGCATGTATCACCCCGGTAGCATCATCGTGGCACAGGGTCGTTCGCGCCTTCCGCGAACGGCCAGCCACTCCTTACCCGGGCAGGATCCCCGACCGCATGAGCGCTCCGAAGAAGCCGGCACGCCGCAGCCAGGAGTGGTTCGGCCGCGACGGCAAGCAGGGTTTCTACTACCGCAGCTGGCTCAAGGGCCTGGGCCTGCCGCACGACCTGTTCGACGGGCGCCCGGTGATCGGCATCTGCAACACCTGGTCGGAACTCACGCCCTGCAACAGCTCCTTCCGCGAGCTGGCCGAGCACGTCAAGCGCGGCGTGTACGAGGCCGGCGGCTTCCCGCTGGAGTTTCCGGTGATGTCGCTGGGCGAGACCCAGATCCGGCCCACCGCGATGCTCTACCGCAACCTCGCCTCGATGGACGTGGAGGAATCGATCCGCGCCAACCCCATCGACGGCGTGGTGCTGCTGATGGGTTGCGACAAGACCACCCCTTCGCTGCTGATGGGCGCGGCCAGCGTTGACCTGCCGACCATCGGCATTTCCGGCGGGCCGTCGCTGTCGGGCAACTGGCGCGGCAAGCCGGTCGGTTCGGGCACCGGCGTGATCGAGATGTCGGAGATGGTCCGTGCCGGCACCCTCAGCCAGGAGGAATTCAACGAGGCCGAGGCCTGCATGCAGCGCTCCAAGGGCAGCTGCATGACCATGGGCACGGCCTCGACCATGGCCTGCATGGTCGAGGCGATGGGCATGTCGCTGCCCGAGAACGCCGCGATCCCGGCGGTCGACGCGCGACGCATGCGCCTGGCGCACCTGTCGGGCCGGCGCATCGTGGAGATGGTGCGCGAGGACCTGCGCATGTCGAAGGTGCTCACGCGCGAGGCGTTCGCCAACGGCATCCGCGCCAATGCCGCGATCGGAGGCTCGACCAATGCGGTGATCCACCTGCTGGCGATCGCAGGACGCCTGGGCGTGCAGCTCACGCTGGACGACTGGGACGCGATCGGCTCTCGCCTGCCCTGCCTGGTCAACCTCAGGCCGTCAGGCCAGTACCTGATGGAGGATTTCTTCCACGCCGGCGGCCTGCCCGCGGCGCTGCGCGAAATCGCCGCCCACCTCGACCTCGATGCGATGACGGTCAACGGCCGCAGCTTGGGCGAGAACATCGCCGATGCGCCGTGCTGGAACCGCGACGTGATCCGGCCGCTGGCCGAACCGGTCAGGCCCGAGGCCGGCATCGCCGTGCTGCGCGGCAACCTCGCCCCCGACGGCGCGGTGATCAAGCCGTCGGCGGCCTCGCCTGGACTGCTGCGCCATCGCGGCCGCGCGGTGGTGTTCGAGGACATCGACGACTTCAAGACGCGCATCGACGACGAGGCGCTGGAGATCGACGCGGACTCGGTCATGGTGCTGAAGAACTGCGGCCCGCGCGGCTATCCGGGCATGGCCGAGGTGGGCAACATGCCGCTGCCGCCGAAGCTGCTGCGCCAGGGCGTGACCGACCTGGTGCGCATTTCCGATGCGCGCATGAGCGGCACCGCCTACGGCACCGTGGTGCTGCACGTCTCGCCCGAGGCCGCCACCGGCGGACCGCTGGCGCTGGTGCGCGAGGGCGACATCATCGAGCTCGACGTGCCGGGCCGGCGCCTGCACCTGGACGTGAGCGACGAGGAACTCGCCCGCCGCCGCGCCGAATGGACCCCGTTGCCGGCGCCCGCGCGCGGCTGGAGCAAGCTCTACGTCGAACACGTGCAGCAGGCCCACCTGGGCGCCGACCTCGACTTCCTGGTCGGCGGCAGCGGCGACACCGTGGCGGGCGATTCGCACTGAGCCGACGGGATCCGCGGCGGGTGGATGCGAAGGCCGGTGACCGGCCGCGCATGCGGTCCGCACATCGCGGCATGGATGAGGATCGAGGACGCGGCAACGGCGCCTGTCGCCGCGCGCATGAAGCCGTCACCGTCCAAGGGAACCCGTGATGCACCACCCCGCCCCTGCTTCGCCGGATCGCCGCCGCTTCCTTGTCGCTTCGGCCTCGGGCCTGCTGCTGCCGGCCGCGGGATCGTGGCCCTCGCTTGCCTCTCCCGGCGTCGCAAACGCCGGCAACCCGTTCCCGCTGGACGCGGTCCGCCTGGACGCCGGTCCCTTCGGCCACGCGCACGCGCTCAACCTGCGCTACCTCGCGGCGCTCGACGTCGACCGCCTGCTCGCGCCCTACCGCATCGAGGCCGGCCTGCCCTCGCCGGCGCCGAAGTATCCCAACTGGGAATCGATGGGCCTGGACGGCCACACCGCGGGACACTACCTGTCCGCCCTCGCGCAGCAGGCCGCGCAGGGCGATGGCGGGATGCGGCGCCGTCTCGACGCGATGGTCGACGCACTGGCCGAGGTGCAGCGCGCCAATGGCGATGGCTACCTCGGCGGCGTCCCCAACGGGCGCGTGCTGTGGAACCGCATCGCTTCGGGCGAGTTCCAGGCCGAGGCATTCTCGCTCGACGGCGCCTGGGTGCCGTTCTACAACCTGCACAAGATGTATGCCGGCCTGCGCGATGCCTGGCTGCTGGCCGGCAACGCCACCGCCCGCGACCTGCTGGTGCGCTTCGCC
Source organism: uncultured Luteimonas sp. (assembly GCF_947492465.1). Classification (NCBI taxonomy): domain Bacteria; kingdom Pseudomonadati; phylum Pseudomonadota; class Gammaproteobacteria; order Lysobacterales; family Lysobacteraceae; genus Luteimonas; species uncultured Luteimonas sp. The sequence continues at coordinate 166,305 of NZ_CANLNF010000004.1, read as the reverse complement.
GACTGGTGCGACGCCCTCGTCGCCAACCTCGACGACGTGCAGCTGCAGCGCATCCTCGACACCGAGCACGGCGGCATGAACGAGGTGCTGGCCGACGTCTACGCCCTCACCGGCGAGCGCCGGCACCTGATGCTGGCGCGACGCTTCTGCCATCGCGCCATCCTCGATCCGCTGCTGCGCGGCGAGGACCGCCTCGACGGCCTGCACGCCAACACCCAGATCCCGAAGGTGATCGGCTTCGCCCGCATCGGCGAACTGGACGACGAGCCGGCCTGGATCGACGCCGCGCGCTTTTTCTGGGAGACGGTGTCGCAGCGGCGCAGCATCGCCTTCGGCGGCAACAGCGCGCGCGAGCACTTCCACCCCGCCGACGACTTCTCCGCGATGCTGGCCTCGCGCGAAGGCCCGGAAACCTGCAACAGCTACAACATGCTGCGGCTGACCATGCTGCTGCACCGGCTGGATCCGCAGCCGCGCCACGTCGAATTCATCGAACGCGTGCTGTTCAACCACATCCTGTCCACCCAGCATCCGCACCACGGCGGGCTGGTGTACTTCACCCCGATCCGGCCGCGCCACTACCGCGTGTACTCGCAGCCGCAGGAATGCTTCTGGTGCTGCGTCGGCACCGGCATCGAGAACCACGGCCGCCACGCCTCCTTCGTCTACGCCTGCGGCGAGGACACGCTGGCGGTGAACCTGTACATCGCCTCGTCCGTGCACTGGCGCGAACGCGGCCTTACGCTGCGACAGGAGACCAGGTTCCCGGAGGATCCGCGCACCGTCCTGCACCTGCAGCTGGCCGGACCGCAGGCCTTCGCGCTGCAGCTGCGCCATCCCTCGTGGCTGCAGGGCGACCTGGCCGTGCACGTGAACGGCCGGTCCTGGCCGCTCGCATCCCGACCGGGCAGCGTCGTCGCGATCGCCCGCACCTGGCACGACGGCGACCGCATCGACATCGCGCTGCCGATGCGCACGCGCCTCGAAGCCCTGCCCGACGGGTCCGACTGGGTGGCGGTGATGCATGGCCCGCTGATGCTGGCCGCGCGCACCGGCGAAGACGGGCTCGACGGCCTGGTGGCCGACGACGGCCGCGGCAGCCACATCGCGCCGGGGCCGTACCTGCCGCTCGACGAGGCGCCGATGCTGGTGGGCGATCGCGCGCGCCTGGCCGACCATATCCGGCCCGTGCCAGGCGAGCCGCTGGCCTTCACCGCATCGGCCCTGGTCCGGCCCGAGACATTCCGCGAACTGCGGCTGGAACCCTTCTTCCGCGTGCACGACGCGCGCTACATGGCCTACTGGCGCACTGCCACGCCCGCGGAGTACCCGGCCGTGGTGGCTGCGGTCGAGGCGGCCGAACGCGAGCGCCAGGCGCTGGAGGCGCGCACGCTCGACCAGGTGCGGCCCGGCGAACAGCAGCCGGAAGTGGACCATGCCTACACGGGTCGCGAGTCGAACACGGGCTCGCTCATGGGCCGCGCCTGGCGCGACGCAGGCGGCTGGTTCGGCTACCGCCTGCGGGCGCGCCGCGACGTCGCGGCCGACGCACCGCTGGCGCTGGCGCTGGAGCTGTTCGGGGGCGATTGGAACGTGGCCATGGACGTCGTGGTCGAGGGACAGGTGCTGTCGACGGTGGAGATCTCCGGCGCCGGCACCGACGAGTTCGGGGTCCGGCAGATCGTCCTGCCGCCCGACCTGTCCGCGCTGGCGCGCGGCGACGGCATCGAAGTGCGCTTCGTCGCGCGCGATGGACGCCGCACGCCACGGCTGTTCGGCCTGCGCCTGCTGTCGGCGACAACCGATGGCTAGCCTGGCGGCCGCGCAATCAGTCCGCGGCCAGCGCCTCGACCAGCAGCGCGCGGATCAGCGCTTGCGCCTGCGCGGCCTTGGCCTCGTCCCAGGCAAAGGAATCCTCGTCCATGTACACGCGCTGGCTGATTTCCAGCTGCACGGCCTGGATACCACGCGCGGGATCGGCGTAGTGGCGGGTGATGTGGCCGCCACGGAAGCGCCCGTTGTGCACCCAGTCGTAGCGCGACTGGCCGGCCAGCACCGCCTCCAAGCGCCGCTGGAGCGACACGCCGGCGCTGGCCCCGTTGGCGGTGCCCAGGTTGAGGTCGGGCAGCCGGCCCTCGAACAGGAACGGCAGTTCGCCGCGGATCGAATGACCCTCCCACAGCACCACGCGCCCATGCGCGGCATGCAGGCGCGCGAGCTCATCGCGCAGCGCATCGTGATAGGGCCGCCAGTAGCGCTCCACGCGCGCGCGCACCTCGTCCTCGTCCGGCGCTTCGCCGTCGAGGTAGACCGGCTCGCCCGAGAAACGCACCGTCGGACACAGCCCGGTGGTGTTCTGCCCCGGATACAGCGAGACATCGTCCTCGCTGCGGTTGAGGTCGACCACGTAGCGCGAATGCAGGGGCACGAGGACCGACGCGCCGAGGTCGCGCGCGAACGCGTACAGGCGCGCGATGTGCCAGTCGGTGTCCGGCACAACACGCGCCTGCGGGGTGAGCCGGGCGGCGATGTCGTCGGGCACCAGCGTACCGTCGTGCGGCAGGCTGACCAGCAGCGGCGCCGTGCCGCGTTGAAGCGTACAGATTTCCATGGCTCGGATTGTACGGCCACGCCCACTGCGCGGTGCCACGCACGGGGCCCCGCGGCGATCCGCGATCCCTGCCGACGCCACGCGCTGCCCTCCTCCGCCCCCCTGCCGACCTTCGACGTGCGCCCGCCCCGGCGCGCCTTCCACCGGACGTTGCGATGAAATCCTTTCTGCTGATCTCCTGCCTTGCGCTGGCCGCATGCGCTACCGCTGACAAGGCGCCGGGCGGCGCCACCAATCCGCTGTTCACCGACCGCCATACCGCCGATCCCGCCCCGCTGGTGGTCGGCGATACGCTCTACCTCTACGTCGGCCACGACATGGCGCGCGGCGAGGAGATGTTCAACATCGTCGAATGGCGGGTCTATTCGACCACCGACATGACGCGCTGGACCGACCACGGCCCGATCATGAAGCCCACCGATTTCAGGTGGGCGAGCAAGGATGCCTGGGCCTCGGAGGCGATCGGGAAGGACGGCAGGTTCTACTTCTACGCCACGGTCGAGCACGACCGGACGCGTCCGGGCAAGGCGATCGGTGTGGCGGTCTCCGACAGCCCGACCGGCCCGTTCGTCGATGCGCGCGGGTCGGCGCTGGTGAGCAACGACATGACGCCGCAGGGACCACACACCTGGGACGACATCGACCCGACGGTCTTCATCGACGACGACGGCAGCGCCTGGCTGATGTGGGGCAATGCCAACTTCTACTACGCCAGGCTCAAGCCGAACATGATCGAACTGGATGGCCCCATCCAGCAGGTCGCACTGCCCAAGTATGTCGAGGGTCCGTGGCTGCACAAGCGCGGCGAGCTCTACTATCTCACCTACGCCTCGATGGACAAGTCCGTGTCCGACGACGAGCTGATCTCCTACGCCACCGCACCGTCCGTCACCGGCCCCTGGACCTACCGCGGCGAGATCAGTGGCCCGGCGGAAAACAGCTTCACCATCCATCCGGGGATCGTGGAGTTCAAGGGCAACTGGTATTTCTTCTACCACGACGGGAAGCTGACCGTCGGGGATCAACCTGGCGGTCTCGGCCGCCGCGCCGTGGCGGTGGAGCACCTGTACTACGGGGCAGACGGCAGCATCCTGCCCATCGTGCATACGGCCGAAGGCGTTTCAGTCCCACGGAAGAGGTAGCCGGGCCGCGGCAGGAAACAGCTGCCGGGAGCGGTGCGGGCGCGGCGCTCGACAGCCCTCACCGCATCAGCACCACCTCCTCGGCGCTGGTCGGGTGGATCGCCACCGTGTCGTGCAGGTCGGCCAGGGTGAGGCCCTTCTTCAGCGCGACGGCGAAGCCCTGCAGGATCTCGTCGGCGCCCTCGCCCAGCAGGTGGATGCCGACGACGCGTCGCGCCTCGCCGACGCAGACCAGCTTGAACAGGCTGTGCTGCGGACGGTCGCCCAGCGCCTGGCGCATCGGGCGGAAGGTGCTGCGGCTGACGTGGACCGCGGCATCGCCATGCTGCTCGCGCGCCTGCGCCTCGGTCAGCCCGACCGAAGCCAGCGGCGGGTGCGCGAACACCACGGTCGGAATGTCGTCGTAGTCCAGCCGCGCCTGCGCATCGCCGCCGAACACGCGGTCCATGGCGCGCCGCGCGGCGGCGATCGCAACTGGCGTCAGCGTCGCGCGACCGGTCACGTCGCCCACCGCGACGATGTGCGGCACGCGGCTGCGCTGGCAGGCGTCGACGACGATGTTGCCGCGCGCGTCCAGCTCCACGCCGGCCGCTTCCAGGCCCAGTCCGGCGGTGCTGGCGGTGCGCCCGGTGGCGAGGATCACGTGCGCATAGCCGCCGGTGGACTGGCCCGCCGCGTCGCGCAGGCGCAGGTCGCCGGCTTCGCCCTCGATCGCCGCCAGGGCGTAGTCGAAGTGCAGGCCGATACCCTGCTGCCGATAGTTCTCCTGCAGCCGCCCGGCCAGCTCCGCGTCGGAGTGGCTGAGCAGCCGCGCGCTGCGCGCATAGATGTCGACGCGGCAGCCCAGCGCCTGCAGCACGCCCGCAAGCTCCACGGCGATGTAGCCGCCGCCCACCAGGGCGACCTGGCCGGGCGGCGCGTGGAAAGCGAAGAAGTCGTCGGACACGCCCGCAAGCTCCGCCCCCGGCACCGCCGGCCGGCGCGGATGCGAGCCGGTGGCGATGAGGATGTGCTGCGCCCGCAGGCGCGTGCCGTTGTCGCATTCGACGGTGTGCGCATCGTGCAGCCGTCCGCGCGATGGCAGCAGCACGACGCCGGCCTCGTCCAGGCGGCGGCGGTAGCTGGCATGGATGCCGTGGATGTAGCGCTGCCGGCTGGCGATGAGCGTGGGCCAGTCCAGCTCCGGCGACGCCGGCACGTCGAAACCCAGCTGCGAGGCCAGGGCGATGTTGCCGGCCAGTTCCGCGGCCAGCCACATCGCCTTCTTCGGCACGCAGCCGACGTTGACGCAGGTGCCGCCGAGCTCGCCCGGCTCCAGCAGCGCCACGCGCGCGCCGTGCCCGGCCGCGCGGAAGGCGCCGGCCAGGCCGCCGCTGCCGCCGCCTACCACGACGAGGTCGAAATCCAGATCGGTCCGGCTCATGCGAAGCGCTCCGGCGAGTACGGCGTGGGGTCGATGTGCGGCGTGTCGCCGTCCACCAGCTCGGCCAGCAGGCGGCCGGTGGCCGGACTCATGCTCACGCCCAGCATGCCGTGGCCGGTGGCGAGCCACAGGTGCGGCTGACCCGGTGCGCGGCCGATGATGGGCAGGTCGTCCCACGACAGCGGGCGCCAGCCGTACCACTCCTCGCGCTTGACCGGGCCGACCGGCTCGCGCAGGTACTCGGCCGCGCCGCGTTCGAGCGCATCGAGCCGGCGCCGGTTGAGCGTGCTGTCGTGGCCGGAGAACTCCATCGTGCTGCCCAGGCGGAAGCCGTCTTCCCACACCGTCACGCAGACCTTGCGCTCGTGCAGCGTCATCGGCCGCCGCGGCACCAGCGACGGGCGCGAATAGGTGATCGAGTAGCCCTTGCCCGGCTGCATCGCGTCGCGCAGCCAGCGCAGCCGCAGCGAGCGCGCCAGCAGCGGCGACCAGGCGCCGGTCGCCAGCACCACGTCGCGCGCACGGCGCTCGCCCCGCGAGGTGTGCACGCGCATGCCGCCGCCATCGGCCTCGGCATGCGTAGCCTCGCACTGCGCCTCGATCACGCCGCCGGCCGCGACCACGACGCGCGCGAGTTCGGCCACGTAGCGATCGGGCCGCAGCTGGGCGTCGCCCGGATAGTGCACCGCGCCGGCCACGCCTTCGCGCAGCGCCGGTTCCTGCGCCTGGTAATCGCGGCCGTCGATGACCTCGGCCGCGATGCCGAGTTCGGCCAGCGCCGGCAGCTGGCGCACGTAGGCTTCCATCTGCGCCGGATCGCGGAACACGCAGTCGGCGCCCGGCTCGGCGAACTCGCAGTCCAGGCCGTGGCCGCCGATCCACTGCGGAAAGGCCTGGCGCGAGGCGTTGAGGATGGCCGCACGCGGCGCGGCCGACGCATTCCAGTCGCGCTGGTTGCAGCGGCCGGCGAAGCGCAGCATCCACTGCCACAGCGACGGATCGAAGCGTGGGCGCACGTAGAACGGCGCGTCGGGCGTCAGCATCCAGCGCATGGCCTTGGCCACCATGCCCGGCGCATGCAGGGGACCGGCATGGCTGGGCGTCAGCGTGCCGCAGTTGCCGTGGGAACTGCCGCCGCCGATGCGGCCGGCGTCGATCACGCGCACGCTGCGGCCCCGCTCGAGCAGGCACAGCGCGCTGGCCAGGCCGGACACGCCTGCACCGATGACGAGGATGTCGCTGCGTTCGGTCATCCGTGCAGTGTAACGGCGCGCGCGATGCACTCCATGGGCTCAGCCCAGGCGCATCGCCGGTCGTGCACCGTAGGTCAGCCAGCGCCACAGCCACTCCATCGGGCCGAAGCGGTAGCGGCCCAGCCACCAGTGGCTCGCCACCACCTGCAGCGCGAAGATCGCCAGCGCCAGCAGCACCTGCGCGCCGCGCCCGAGCTGCCCCCACCAGCCCAGGCCGTAGCCGAAGAACAGGCTCGAAGCGACCAGCGACTGCAGCAGGTAGTGGGTCAGCGCCATGCGCCCGGCCGGCGCCAGCCAGCCCAGCACGCGCGAGATGCCGGGCAGGCCCAGGCCCAGCACCAGCAGCGACAGATAGCCCAGCGCCAGCGGCAGGCTGCCGAGCATCATCAACCCCTGCGCCAGCAGCATCGGCCCCATCTCGCGCATGCCGTCGAAGCTCTCGCCGACCGACATCGAGAGCGTCACGAACACCGCACCCAGCGGCAGCGTCCACAGCGCCAGCCGCGCGAACCAGCCGCCCTGCGACGCCACGTCGTGCATGCGCCCCGAGCGCACCAGCCATGCGCCGAGCATGAACACGCCCAGCGCCATCGGGATCATCATCAGCGCGCCCTGCACGCCGAGGGTGAGGAAGTCGCGACCGCGCTGGAGCACGACCTGGAAGTAGTTGCCGTGCGCATAGACCTCGCGCGCGGCCGCCGCGGCGGACTCCAACTCCACGGCCATGGTTTCGAACCCGGGCATTTCGCCCGGCGGCGCCAGCGACATCAGGCCGCCACCGACCACGATCATCGAGGCAAGACCGGCATACAGGCCGATCCCGAGCAGCAGCCTGGCGCGGTTGGACACCTCGCCGAAGGCCAGCAGCAGCAGGCCGGTCACGGCATAGGCATGCAGGATGTCGCCCGGCCACAGCAGCAGCGCATGCAGCAGCCCGAATGCCAGCAGCACCAGGCAGCGGCGCACGTAGCGGCTGCGGAACTGCGCGCCGTGCCCGCCCCGGCTCGACATCACCGCGAAGCCCATGCCGAACAGCAGCGAGAACAGCACCCAGAACTTGCCGGCCACCAGCACGTGCACGGCCCACGCAGCGGCATGGTCGATACCGGTGGCGGCCGGATCGATGCCCGAGCCCATCTCCTGCAGCGGCCGGCTGAACCACTCGATGTTCATCAGGAAGATGCCGAGCAGCGCGAAACCGCGGATCACGTCCAGCGCCTGGATGCGCTGCGCGGCGTCGATCGGCGCAAAGGCCGGCGGACCGCCGGCCTGGAGGTCTTGCAGATGCGTCACGTGCTGGTTCCCCTCGATCCCGGGCGACAGGATGACGGGGTCGGCCTGCGCTTGCCAAGCGCGGCGGCGCGCGGTGCGAGCGGGCCCTGCGAAGCGCGGACCCCATCGCGCGGCGTGGACGCTCGTTGCGAGCGTGGACGAGCGCGCGAAGCAGCGCAGTGACGAGCAGCGTCCGCGAGCCGGCCGCGGAGCGACCATCGCGGCGGCGACGCCGGGCGGACCCGCCGTGCGCGGGTCCCCGGTTGCAGCCAGCCGCCCGCACCGCGCAGGCGGCGCGGCGGCCGGCGGTGCGGTCAGTGCTGGTGGCCGCCTTCGCCGTGCACGTGGCCGTGCTCGATCTCGACCTGCTCGGCCTCGCGCACGTCGACGATCTCGATGTCGAAATGCAGGTCCTTGCCGGCCATCGGGTGGTTGAGGTCGACGTCGACCACGCTCATGCCCACCTTCTCCACGGTCACCGCGCGCGGGCCGAAGTTGGTGTTGAGCACCACCTGCTGGCCCGGGGCCAGCTTCTGCGCGCCGAAGTGCTTCTTGGGCACGCGCTGGGTCAGGCCGTCGCGGCGCTCGCCATAGGCCTCGGCCGCCGGCACGTCGACGCCGAAGCTTTCGCCGGCCTCGTGTCCGTCCAGCGCCTTCTCCAGGCCGGGGATGATGTTGCCGTGGCCGATCAGGATCGCCAGCGGCTCGCCGCGCTCCTTCGACGACTCCAGCGGCGGCTGGCCGGCTTCGGCGACGGTGTAGTGGAAACGGACGACGCGGTCTTTCTCGATCTTCATGGCGGCTCGCTGGGAGGCGCGGCGCGGGCCGCGGCTTGTCTGGAGGAAACGGCCCGTGCAGGATGCCGCGCATGAAACCGCCACGCGAACGCACCCTGCCGTCGGGCGACGGAGCCGGCCATTATCCGGACTCGGACGCGGCAACGCCAATCCGGGCCGCCCTTGCGCTGGCCCTGGGCGGCGCGCTGCTGCTGGCCGGCTGCGGCCGCGACGACGTGCGCCCGACCCCGCGCGGCGCCGCCGTGGTGCCCACGCGCGAGTGGCCGGCGACCACGCCGGCCGATCCCGCTGCCGCCAATGCAGTGCTGATGCGCGCGATCAGCCTGGTCGGTACCCCTTACCGCTACGGCGGCAACACGCCCGACGGCGGCTTCGACTGCAGCGGGCTGGTCAACTACGTGTTCCGCGACATGCTGGACCTGCGGCTGCCGCGGACCTCGCGCGAACTGGCCGGCTTCCAGGGCCCGAAGATCGAGCCGCAGCGCCTGGCCACGGCCGACCTGGTGTTCTTTGGAAGCGGGACGCAGGTCACGCATGTGGGCATCTACGTGGGCGAGGGACGATTTGTCCACGCGCCCAGCACCGGGGGAACCGTGCGCCTCGACCATCTGGACGGAAGCTACTGGCGACGCCACTACAGCGGGGCGAAGCGGGTCCTGCAGTGAACGGACCGTTCGGATTTGTGAGCAGAATCACTTACTTGGACAGGTTTGTGTAACCCGGTTTTAACATCACGCCGCCTTCACTCCGGCACACTCCGCCGCTGATCCGCTCCAGTGAAGCCCGCGTGACGACAGCGACCGCCCCGTCCGGCCTGACCCGACATCGCTCCAATCCGGCCAGACAGGGCAAGTTCGTCGCCCTCTGCGGCTGCCTGCTCGCCGTATCCGCCCTGCCCGCCTTTGCCGGCCCCGGCCTGGCCGGCGACTCGGCCGATGCCCTTGCGGCGCCCTCGGCCTCGGTCACCCGCACTCTGGTGTCCAATCCGCTGCGCGCGTCCAGCCAGGACGTGCTGTTCGCCAGCGACGTCAACCAGCTGATCGCGGCGCAGGCCGCCGCGCAGGCCTCCCCGGCGCCGGAGGAAGGACGCGTCCAGACCCTGCTCAAGCGTGGCCTCGCCCTGCTCGGCACCCCGTACCGCTGGGGCGGCGCCTCGCCGGAGGCCGGCTTCGACTGCAGCGGCCTGGTCGGCTACGTGTTCCGGACCGCGCTGGGCATCGACCTGCCGCGCGTCTCGCGCGACATGGCCCGCGACGGCGAGAAGGTCGACCGCACCGCGATGGTTCCGGGCGACCTGGTGTTCTTCGGCCGCCGCGGCAAGCGCGTCGACCACGTCGGCATCTACATCGGCGAAGGCCGCTTCCTGCACGCCCCGCGCACCGGCCGCGACGTGACCGTCTCGCAGCTCGACACCGGCTACTGGAGCGGGCGGTTCCTGCAGGCCCGCCGCGTCGCCGGGCTGGGCACGGAAAGCTGAGGGCACGCGCCCCGCCGTCGATGAAAAGGCCGCCGCAGGGCGGCCTTTTTGCTGGTTCTTCTCCCGGTCGAGGGAGGAGCAACGCACGCTTCGAACTGGACGCCACGCCCTGCCGGCCGGGGATCGCTTTTCGCCCGATCAGGACATCCATGTCCTGACTCGCGCGCAAGACATCCATGTCTTGCTTGTCGCGATCCCCGGCCGCCAAGGCGCGGCTTGCCGCGACTGATGCTGCGATGCTTCGATGGCCCACTTTTCGAAGCTGGACCAGAGACTGGCGATGGTCCTTCCGGGGCGGGGTAGAGAGCAGCGCATGGATGGCTGCGGCGGCGCGTCAGCCATGCGCGAGCACGGACGTTTGCGCGGCAGTGCCGCGCGTCCGCGCGAACGCCGGGCGCGCTGCACCGCGGGCCGGACCGCGAAGCGGGCTGACCGAGCGGGGGAGTAACCCCCGGCCCGGGACGACTCCCGACCGCAGACCCGATCCAGCTATCCGCAACCTGGTCCGACTCCCCCGAAGGGGGAAGCACCTTCTTGTTTTGCGCCGCGGGGCCGCGACCGCGTCCCGCGCGCGAATCCTTCGCAGGCGGCACAATGTCGCGATGTCCGATTCCATCGTGTCCGCCCTCACCATCGCCGGCTCCGATTCGGGCGGCGGTGCCGGCATCCAGGCCGACCTCAAGACCTTCGCCGCGCATGGCGTGCATGGCCTGTCGGCCATTGCCGCACTGACCGCCCAGCACACGCGGGGCGTCACCGCCGTCCACGTGCCCCCGGTCGAGTTCCTGCGCGCGCAGATCGACGCCTGCTTCGACGACTTCGACATCGGCGCGGTCAAGCTCGGCATGCTCGCGACCGCCGAGGTGATCCACGCCGTGGCCGACGCGCTGCAGGCGCATGCGCCCGCGCCGCTGGTGCTCGATCCGGTGATGGTCGCGACCTCCGGTGCGCGCCTGCTGGCGGAGGACGCGCTGGAGGCGCTGCGCACGCGCCTGCTGCCGCGCGCCGACCTGCTGACGCCGAACATCCCCGAAGCCGAACTGCTGGCCGGCATGCGCATCGCCAGCGCCGCCGACGCCGAACAGGCGCTGGCACGCCTGCTGGCGATGGGTGCCAGGGCCGTCCTGCTCAAGGGTGCGCACCTGGACGAGGGCGCGCAGGTGGTCGACCGCTACCGCGACGCGACCACGTCCGCCGTGTTCACCCATGCCCGCCTGCCGATCGAAGGCCACGGCACCGGCTGCACCCTGGCGTCGGCCGCCGCGGCGCGGCTGTGCCTGGGATGGCCGGTGCCGCAGGCCGCCGCGGCGGCGGTCGACTACGTGGGCCGCGCCTTGCGCCAGGGCTACCGGCCCGGACGCGGCGAGGTGCGCGTGCTCGACCACCTGGGCGCGGCGGAACAACCGCAGGCATGACCCCGGCGTCCGCCAGCGGCCACGAGGTGCGCGCGGCGGACGGCCATCGCTGGGACCTGCTCGCGCGCATTCCGCCCGCGCCCCGCCACAGCCTGCTGTGGCTGCCCGCCCTGGGCGTCGCCGCCCGCCACTACCTGCCTTTCGCCGAAGCGCTGGCCGCGCGCGGCGTCGCGGTCTTCCTGCACGAATGGCGCGGCCACGGCAGCAGCAGCCTGCGCGCCCGCCGCGGCGTGGACTGGGGCTATCGCGAACTGCTGGTGCAGGACATCCCCGCCAGCCAGGCGGCCATCGACCGTCTCCTGCCCGACGGCCCGCCGCGGATCGTCGGCGGCCACAGCCTGGGCGGACAGCTGGCCTGCTGCCGGCTGGCGCTGGCGCCCGGAACGGCCGAGGCGACGTGGCTGGTGGCGAGCGGCGCTCCCTACTGGCGCGCGTTCCCGATGCCGCAACGTGCGTGGCTGCCGCTGGTCTACCGCTTCCTGCCCTGGCTGGCGTCGATCAACGGCGCCCTGCCCGGCCGCCGCATCGGCTTTGGCGGCAACGAGGCCGCGCAGGTCATCGTCGACTGGGCGCGCACCGCAATCAGCGGCCGCTACGCCGCGGCGGGACTGGCCGCGGACCTCGAGGCGGGGCTGTCCCGCCTCGACCGGCCCGCGCACGCGCTGCTGCTGTCGCAGGACTGGCTGGCGCCGCACTCGTCGCTTGCGTTCCTGCTCGGCAAGATGCCGCGGGCACCGGCACGGATCGAATGCCTGGACGCAACCGCCGCCGGCACCCGGCCCGACCACTACGCCTGGATGCGCGAGCCCGAACGCGTGGCCGACCGCCTGTGCGCTCAGCTGCCGTAGCCGTCCGGATTCATCGACTGCCAGCGCCAGGCATCGCGGCACATGGCGTCCACGTCCAGCTCCGCCCGCCAGCCCAGCAGCGCCTGCGCGCGCGCGGGATCGGCATACACCTCGGCCACGTCGCCGGCGCGCCGGCCGACGATCTCGAACGGCACCGCGCGCCCCGAAGCCCGCTCGAAGGCCCGTACCAGTTGCAGCACGCTCACCCCCGAGCCGGTGCCGAGGTTGACGGTGAAGCCGCTGCCGGTGCGGGCCAGCGTGTCCAGCGCATCGGCATGCGCGCGCGCCAGGTCGACCACGTGGATGTAGTCGCGCACACCGCTGCCGTCGACCGTGGGCCAGTCGCCGCCGAACACGCTCAACCGCTCGCGGCGGCCCACGGCGACCTGGCAGATGTAGGGCATCAGGTTGCTGGGCGTGCCGGAGGGATCCTCGCCGATCAGCCCCGAGGCATGCGCGCCGACAGGATTGAAGTAGCGCAGGATGCCGGCCTGGAAATCCGGGTCGGCCTCGCACAGGTCGCCGATCAGCTGCTCCATCACCAGCTTGGTACGGCCGTACGGATTGGTCACGCGCAGCGCGGCATCCTCGGCCACCGGGACCCGGTCGGGATCGCCATAGACCGTGGCCGACGAACTGAACACCATCCGCTCCACGCCCGCGGCCCGCATCGCCTGCAGCAGGTTGAGCGTGCCGGTGATGTTGTTGTCGAAGTAGTCGAGCGGCCTTTCGCACGATTCGCCCACCGCCTTGAGCGCGGCGAAGTGCACCACCGCCTCGAACCCGCCATCGGCCAGCAGCGCCATGGTGGCGTCGCGGTCGCGCAGGTCCACGCGGCGGAAGTCCAGCACCCTGCCGGTGATCCGCTGCAGCCGATCGAGGACATGGGCGGAGCTGTTGCCCAGGTTGTCGGCGATGACCAGCTCATGTCCGCGCGCGGCGAGCTCGACGCAGGTATGGCTGCCGATGTAGCCGGTACCGCCGAAGACGAGGATGCGCATGCCACGGGTCCAGGGAACGCCAGCGGCCGATTATCCGTCACGATGGCGCCACGTGCGCGTTGGCCGCATGCCGCCGCAATCCCCGTTCTGCCATGTCGCGCCCCATGCGCGTCCGGCCAGCACCGGCCGTGCCTAGAATGCGACCCTTCCTTGACCAGACGGCCCGACAGATGACCGCTCCGCTTCCCGAACGCAACGACATCCGCATCGCCGTGATCGGGCTGGGCTATGTCGGCCTGCCGCTGGCCGCCGCCTTCGGCCGTCAATACCCGACTGTGGGCTTCGACATCGACGCCGACCGCGTCGAGCAGCTGCGCCGCCACCACGACCAGACCCTGGAGATGTCGGAGGAGGAACTGCGCGCCTCGACCCACCTGTCCTGCACCGCCGATGCCGCGGCGCTGCGCGAGTGCAACGTGTTCATCGTCACCGTGCCCACCCCGATCGACGAATACAAGCGCCCCGACCTGCGCCCGCTGGAATCGGCCAGCCGCACCGTGGGCAAGGCGATCTCGCGCGGCGGCGTGGCGATCTTCGAGTCAACCGTGTACCCGGGCGCGACCGAGGAAGTGTGCGTGCCGATCATCGAGCGCGAGTCGGGCCTGCGCTTCAACGAGGATTTCCACGCCGGCTACAGTCCCGAACGCATCAATCCGGGCGACAAGGAACACCGCCTGGAGACCATCCTCAAGGTGACCTCGGGTTCGACGCCGGCCGCCGCGGACTTCATCGATGCGCTCTATCGCAGCGTGATCACCGCCGGCACGCACAAGGCCTCGAGCATCCGCGTGGCCGAGGCGGCCAAGGTGATCGAGAACACCCAGCGCGACGTCAACATCGCGCTGATCAACGAGCTGGCCCTGATCTTCGGCCGCCTGGGCATCGATACCCACGAGGTGCTGGAAGCCGCCGGCACCAAATGGAACTTCCTGCCGTTCCGTCCGGGCCTGGTCGGCGGCCACTGCATCGGCGTCGATCCGTACTACCTCACCCACAAGGCGCAGCAGATCGGCTACCACCCCGAGGTGATCCTGGCCGGACGCCGCATCAACGACAGCATGGGCAGCCATGTCGCCCAGCGGGTGGTCAAGCTGATGCAGCAGCGCGGGCTGCGTACCGCGGGTGCGAAGGTGCTGATCCTGGGCCTGGCGTTCAAGGAGAACTGCCCGGACCTGCGCAATACCCGCGTCACCGACATCATCGACGAGCTGCACACCTACAATGTCGATGTCGACGTGCACGATCCATGGGTCTCGCCCGCGCAGGCCAGCCACGAGTACGGCATCTCGCCGGTGGCCGAGCCAGCGCCGGGAGGGTACGACGCCGTGATCCTGGCGGTCGCGCACCGCCAGTTCGTGGCGCTGGGCGCCGATGGCGTGCATGCTTTCGGCAAGCCCGATGCGGTGGTGTTCGACGTCAAGCGCGCGCTCCCGCGCGACCGCGTCGACGGCTGCCTCTGACCCACAACCGGACATTCGAATGCGCGTACTCGTCACCGGCGCCGCCGGCTTCATCGGTTCCCATCTGAGCCACCGCCTGATCGAACGCGGCGACGAGGTCCTCGGCTACGACAACCTCAACAACTACTACGATCCGGCGCTCAAGCAGGCCCGGCTGGAGCGGCTGCTGCCGCGGCCCGGCTTCTCGTTCGTGCAGGGTTCGCTGGAGGACCGCGGCACGCTCGAGCGTGCGTTCGCCAACTTCCGCCCGCAGCGGGTGGTCAACCTCGCCGCGCAGGCGGGCGTGCGCTACTCGCTGGAGAATCCGCACGCCTATATCGACAGCAACATCGTCGGCTTCACCAACATCCTCGAATCCTGCCGCCATGGCGGCATCGAGCACCTGGTCTACGCCTCGTCGAGCTCGGTCTATGGCGCCAACCGCAAGCTGCCGTTCGCGGTCGAGGACAGCGTCGACCACCCGGTGAGCCTGTACGCGGCGACCAAGAAGGCCAACGAGCTGATGGCGCACACCTACAGCCACCTGTTCGGCCTGCCCACCACCGGCCTGCGCTTCTTCACCGTATACGGCCCCTGGGGCCGGCCGGACATGGCGCTGTTCCTGTTCACGAAGAACATCCTGGAGGGCCGGCCGATCGACGTGTTCAACCACGGCCACCACACGCGCGACTTCACCTACATCGACGACATCGTCGAAGGCGTGATCCGCACCCTCGATCGCGTGCCCGGCCCCGATCCAGCCTACGACCCGCTGCTGCCAAACCCGGGCTCGTCGAGCGCGCCGTACCGCGTCTACAACATCGGCAACCACCAGCCGGTGCAGCTGCTGCGCTACATCGAGGTGCTCGAGCAGTGCCTGGGACGCAAGGCGGAGAAGAACCTGCTGCCGATGCAGCCGGGCGACGTGCCCGACACCGAGGCCGACGTCGCCGCCCTGCAGCGCGACACCGGCTACGTGCCGTCGACCTCCATCGAGAGCGGCGTGGCGCGATTCGTGGAGTGGTACCGCAGCTACCACGGAGCCTGAACCCGCCGCCCCCCGCCGTGACCGTTGTTGCCGCGATTCCGCGTTATTCATGGCATCGGAAATCAAGCGGGGGTTTGCAGATGCGCATGTTGAGGCAAGTGATCGTGATGCTGCTGGCTGCCATGCTGGCGGCATGCGCCACCGGCGGCGGACTGGCGGAAGCGCCACCCATGCCCGACCAGGGCCCGGTGGACGACTACGCCATCGGCGTGGACGACGTGGTCCAGGTCGCCGTCTGGCGCAACCCCGAACTCGGCATCAACGTCCCGGTGCGTCCGGACGGCAAGATCTCGGTGCCGCTGGTCGGCGACGTGATGGCCGGCGGCCGCACTCCGAGCGAGGTCGCCGCGGACATCCAGGAAAAGCTGTCGGCCTACGTGCGAGACCCGCAGGTGGCGGTGATCCTGACCGACCTGCGCAGCCATGAATATCTGTCCCGGGTGCGCGTGACCGGCGCGGTCCGCCAGCCGGTCTCGATCCCCTACCGCCAGGGCATGACCGTGCTCGACGCGGTGCTGGCCGCCGGCGGCGTGAACGAGTTCGCCGCCCCCGACCGCTCCAGCCTGTACCGCAAGAACGGCGAAGAGACCACCAGCTACGCCATCCGCCTCGACCGGATCATCAACCGCGGCGACCTGAGCACCAACTTCAAGGTCGCGCCTGGCGACGTCATCACCGTGCCGGAGCGGGCGTTCTGATGCAGCCGAGCACCCTGCCCGTACCCCAGCGTGCGGCGACGACGGCCGGCCCGGCCAGCCCGATCATCTCCCCGATCGAGTACGTCAAGCTGGTCCTGAAGGAAGGACGCCGCCGCATCGTCGTGCTGGCCGCGATCTTCGCGCTTATCGCACTGCTGACCTTCGTGATCGGCCTGTTCGTGGTCGGCCGCAGCTACCAGGTCTCGGTGACGATCCTGGCCCAGGAAAGCGACATCATCCAGCCGCTGCTTGAAGGCCGCGCGGTTCCGACCGGCGTCACCGATCGCGCCGGCATGGCCCGCCAGATCGTGTACGGCCGCAAGGTGCTGTCGCAGATCGTGGAGCAAGGCGGCTGGGACGCGGCCAACATGAGTCCGCTGCAGAAGGACCGCCTGATGGAGGAGATCCAGGGGCGCACCCTCGTCACCAGCCCGCGCGCCGACCTGGTCCAGATCACCTATCGCGACAACGAACCCGAGCGCGCGCACCGCGTCACCGAGATGATGGGCGCGATGTTCATCAGCGAGACGCTCGCCACCAAGAGCCGCGAGAGCCGCGAGGCCTACGAGTTCATCGAGAAGCAGGTGCAGGAGTACCACCGCAAGCTCACCGATGCGGAAGAAAACCTGCAGGAGTACCGCTCGCGCAACGCCGACGCCCAGCCCGGCAGCGCGACAGACGTGCACTCGCGCATCTCGGCGCTGCGTACCCAGGTGGAGCAGACGCGGATGGCCCTGCTGGAACAGCAGTCGCGCGAGGGCTCGATCGCCTCGCAGCTGTCGGGCGAATCGGCCGTCACCTCGGTGCAGACGCGCGAGACGCTTTACCGCACCCGCCTGATCGAACTGCAGGCCGAGCTCGACCGCCTGCTGCTGACCTACACCGACCGCCATCCGGACGTGCTGCGCGTGCGCCACCAGATGGAGGACGTGCAGCGGCAGCTGGTCCAGGAGCGCGACCGCGCCGCCAGCGGGCAGTCGCCGACCGGCTCGGAGGATTCCCAGCTCAACCCGCTCTACCAGGAGCTGCGCAGCCAGCTGGCGCAGACGCGGCGCGAGGTCGCCGGCACGCGCTCGCGCATGAACGTGGCCGAGAGCCTGCTCCAGGGTGAACTGGACCGCAGCCGCCGCATCGCGGCATCCGAAAGCGTGCTGGCCGAACTCACCCGCGACTACGAGGTCAACCGCGAGATCTACCAGGACCTGCTGCGCCGGCGCGAGAACGCCCGCGTGTCGATGGGCCTGGACCTGGAGAACCGCGGGCTGACCCTGCGGGTCCAGGACCCGGCCACCATGCCGCTGCGGCCCACCGGCCTGCGCTTCGTGCACATCGCCTCGGCCGGGCTGCTGGCCGCCGTCGCGATCCCGTTCGGCCTGCTGTGGCTGCTGGTGCGCTTCGACCCGCGCGTGCGCAGCCCGCAGCTGATCGAAGCCAGGAGCCGCTACCCGCTGCTGGCGACGATCCCGGCCTATCCCTCGCCGCGCGAGCGGCGCAGGCAGGTCTTCAACCTGACGGTGGGCACCTGCATGGTGCTGGCGGTGCTGCTGCTGTACGCGCTCACCTACGCCTACAAGATGACCAACGGTTGATCACGACCGTTGCGTCGAAGAACCCATGGAGCAGACGTTAGTGAATGCACGCCGCGATGCGTTGAACACCCAAGTCCCGGACGATGCGGAATCGCGTTCGATCACGCGCGCCGACGGGGCCCTGCACCCCCTGACGCCGATCGCGCTGGAGGAGCGCAAGCTGATCCACCGCAACGATTCCGTCCGCGCCCAGGCCGACGCCTTCCGCGGCTTGCGGACCAAGCTGCTCGCGCTCGGCCGGGAACGCAACTTCGTCACCCTGGTGGCGCCGGTGCAGCAGGGATGCGGCGGCAGCTTCGTCGCGCGCAACCTGGCGGCCGCGTTCGCGTTCGACGAGAGCAAGACCGCGCTGCTGGTCGACTGCGACGCCCTGCATCCTGCGCAGCACGCGGCGCTCTCGGTCGACGTCGCCAACGGCGGGATCATGGACTACCTCGACGGCAGCGTCGGCGAGCTGTCGGACATCCAGTACGACACCGGCCTGCCGCGGCTCAAGCTGATCCCCAGCGGCAGCTCGCGAGAGACCACCGGCGAGTACTTCAGCTCGAGCCGCATGCGCATGATGATCGACTCGCTGCGCGGCACCCAGGCCAACCGCTACGTCATCCTCGACAGCCCGCCGGTGCTCAACTCGCCCGACGCGAGGATCCTGTCCGACCTGGCCGACCTGATCGTCGTCGTCGCCGGCTACGGCCAGGCCGCGATCGAGCGCATCGACGAGGCGGCGGCGAGTTTCGACCCGGACAAGCTCGCCGGCGTCGTGTTCAACAACATCTACTGAGGCAGCGGCATGAACCGGGGCGCCACCATGAGAATCCGCAGGAAGTGCCTTCCCGTCGCCTGCGCCGCCGCGCTCGTGGCGGTCCCGCTGCATGCGCATGCGGTGCGCATCGACTACGTGGCCGACATGGGCATCGAGCGCAACGACAACGTGCTGATGTCGTCGACCGACCCGGCCAGCTCGAGCGCGCTGCGCGCCGGCTTCGGCGTGGTCGTGTCCGAGGAGACCTCGACCGTGCAGGCCAACTTCGGCGGCCGCTTCGAGTACTGGAACTACGTCGACGGGCCGCAATCGAACGCGCTCGAAACCAGCCTGGCCGGCAGGCTGAACTGGTTCCTGGTGCCCGAGACGCTGAGCTTCACCGTCGAGGACAGCCTGGAAATGCGGCCGATCGACCGCTTCGCGCCCGACTCGACCAACAACCGCCAGCGCGTCAACGTGCTGTCGGCGGGCCCCAACCTCCACTTCAACTGGAACCAGGCCGTGCGCGGCCGCGCCGAACTGCGCTGGATCGACAGCAACGCCGAGGAAGCCGACGATTTCGAGTCCGAACGGATCAGCGCGTCGCTGCACGCGATCCGCGAACTGGACCCGACCAGCAGCCTGACGCTCAGCGCGCGCGGCCAGGAAGTCGATTTCGACAACGACGTCACCGCCCGCGACTACCGGCGCTACGACGGCTACCTGCGCTACCAGAAGAACCTCGCCCGCGTCAGCTTCGCGCTGGACGCCGGCTACACCTGGGTGGACTACGCCGACGGCAGTTCGACCTCCCATCCGATGGTCCGGGGCGCCGGCGAATGGCGCATCAGCCCGCGCAATGCCGTCTCGCTCGGCATCGCCCACCAGTTGACGGATTCCTCGGACTCGGCGCTCCAGGGCATCGGCGTGGCGGTCGAAGTGCCCGACCGGCTGTCGACGGCGTCCTCGGCGGTCAATGCCTCGATCTACGAGGACGACCGGATCGACCTCACCTACATGTATCGGCACGAGCGCATCGGGCTCAGCGTGGGTCCCTACTACGAGCGGGTCGACTTCGTCGACACCGGCGCTTTCGACGAGACCCGTCGCGGCGTGGTCATGCAGCTGTCCTACCAGCTTTCGCCGACCTGGGACCTGCACTCGTTCGCCGACGTGGCGCGTTCGACCTTCACCGACATCGACGTGCGCACCAAGGACGAACGCTTCGGGTTCGGCGTCAGCAAGACCTGGACGCGCCACTGGAGCAGCCGCCTGGACTACCTGCACTACCGGCGCTCCGACGATGGCCTGTACGGCGACAGCCGGCAGAACGTCCTGTACCTGACCGTCACCTACCGCAACCGGTAGCCGCGCGCGACATCGGACCTGCGTCACACGTCAGATGTGACGCCAGCGGGCGCGCCGCGCCCGCGGACCGCCATTCCACGCCATCGCTTGACGCCAGCCTTCGTTCAGCCTTTATTTTGCTGAACGACGGATCGGGCGCCTATGATCGCCCGTCTTCTCAGGGGGAAGGACGCGCGATTGGAGGCCAGAGGGCCACGTCCTGGTGACGTGGGCCAGGCCGGCAGTGCCATGCCGGCCGGGTGCAGGGAAGCCGTGACAGGCCCTTCCGTTCGCGCAGCCCATACCTTTTCCGGCCAGGTGGCACATTCCCCATGAGACTTCTTTTCCGGGCTTCCGTCCTTCCGGCCCTCGCCGGCCTCGCGCTGGCCCTGGCCGGCTGCTCGCCGGTGCCGCAGCAGGCCATCCAGGCCGGCGACACGCCCCCCCAGGCGGCAGCGGCGTCCGCGCCGGCGCCGCAGGCGCAGTCCCCGCGCCAGGCCAGCGCAGCGCCCCGCGTCGCCAAGGCCATCTCCAACCCGATCCTGTTCGTCACCCAGGTGCCCACGGCCGGGGGCGATCCGTTCGCCAGCCGCCTGTCGAGCTTCGCCAACCACATGCCCGGCATGGGTTCGGCGCTGCGCGGCGGCGACCTGATGATCCGCTACCCGGACGGCGTGCTGCGCAACCTGACCCGCGAAGCGGGCTTCGGCATGGACGGCCTGCAGGGCGCCAACGCCATCGCGGTGCGCGAACCAACCGTGCACTGGAGCGGCGACCGCGCCATCTTCAGCATGGTGGTGGGCGCGCCGACGCAGCGCTACGGATCGACCAGCGCGAAGTGGCAGCTGTACGAGGTCACCGGGCTGGCACGCGGACAGACCGCGCGCATCACCCGGGTCGCCGGCCAGCCGGCCGGCTACAACAACGTCTCGCCGCTCTATACCAGCGACGGCGACATCCTGTTCACCTCCGACAGCCCGCGCCGCGGCGAAGCCCACCTCTATCCGAACCTGGACGAGTACGAGAGCACGCCGACCGTCATCGGCATCTTCAAGCTGGAGGTCGCGACCGGCCGGGTGTCGCTGCTCAACCACGTGCCCAGCGGCGCCTTCAGCCCGACCATCGACAGCTACGGCCGGGTCATCTTCACCCGCTGGGACCACCTGCAGCACGACCAGCAGCAGGACGGCTCGATCTATCTGGGCTATACCTTCGACCCGTTCAACTTCTCGAGCGAAGCTGCCAACGCCACGCGCATCGGCCTGGTGCGCGACACCTTCCCCGAGCGCAGGCAGGAGTCCACCTCGCCCTATGGCCGCGTGGGCGGGCATACCTACAACCTGTTCGCGCCCTGGCAGATGAACCAGGACGGCACCGACGAACTCACCCTCAACCATATCGGCCGCCAGGAACTGGTCGGCGACTATGGCTACCTGCCGCGCGCGTTCATGGACGACGGCGCGATGTCGGACAACGTGTCCCTGGCCAACTTCGCCAACCGCAAGCACATCCGGATGGACGGCGGTATCTTCCACATCCGCGAGAGCCGGGTCGAGCCTGGCATCTACTACGGCATCTATGCGCGGGAGTTCGCTGAAGGCTCGACCAACCAGATCGTGCGCATCGCCGGTGCGCCGACCCTCAACGCCGAGCAGATGACGATCACCGACGCCAGCCCCGCCACGGGCAGCAACGGCCTGCCGGGCGGCCGGTTCCGCAATCCGTTGCCGCTCGGCTCGGGCGACATGGTGGCCAGCTACACGTCCGATGCCACGTTCGGCGGCTCCTCCAGGCTGCGCCTGCACCAGCTCAACGTGGATGCGTCGGGCATGTTCGTGGCCGGCACCGCGCTCACCCCGGGCATCCGCAAGACCGTCTCGTGGTGGACCGACGCCGCCACGCCGCGCGAGTACAGCGGCGAGCTGTGGGAACTGGAAGCCGTGGAAGTGGCGGCGCGCACGCCGCCGCCGGCGACCGCGCATCCGGCCATTCCCTCGCCCGAGCGTGCCGTGCTCACCGCCGAAGGCATCAACGAAGCGGCGCTGCGCGACTGGCTGCGCAGCAACGAGCTCGCCCTGATCGTCACCCGCAACCAGACCAGCCGCGATCGCGGCGACACCCAGCAGCCGTTCAACCTGCAGGTGCCCGGCGGGGTGCGCAAGACCCGCGGCAACGGTCGCGTCTACGACATCGCCCACTACCAGATCGTGCAGGCCAACCTGGTGCGCGGCTACGGCAACAACATCCGCGGGCGCCGGCCGGTGGCGCAGCCGATGAGCGTCGCGGCCAACCTGCCCAACGGCAGCGGCCCGGCCGGCAGCGTCAGGATCGCGGCCGACGGCTCCACCGCCGCGTTCGTCCCGGCCAATCGCGCCCTGAGCTGGCAGACCGTCGATCCGAACGGCGAACCGGTGGTGCGCGAGCGCGTCTGGGTGACCATGCAGGCCGGCGAGATCCGCACCTGCGCCGGCTGCCATGGCGAGAACACCCGCAACCAGGCCGGCGAGGCGACCCCGACCAACCAGCCGCAGGCCCTGCGCGAGCTGATGCGCCACTGGAAGCAGACCTACGCCGGCAACAGCGGCCGTCGCCGCAACGGCGCGGCGCCGCTGGCCCCCGGCGGCTGACCGCCCGGTCCGCCGGCCGGCTGCCGGCGGACAGTTCCCTGCCGACCGCGTCCGGATACGTATTCGGGCGCTCGGCCGCGCCGTTGTCCAAGGCCCGATCGCCCCAACTGCGACCCGCCGCAACCACGGCCGCACGCGGCGCGCCCTCCGCATGCCGCAAATTCCTGTCGTCCCCGGCATCTCGCGAAGCCGCACCCGCGCGGTCGATCCCACTGGCGCGTGTCCCCTCCCCGCCAGTCCTTGCGTCTGTTAGGTCAGGACAACGCCGGCAGGACCGGGCGGCCGCCAAGCGGCGGCCCCGGGTCGATCCCCCGGCAGGGTAGACGGACAGGCAGATCGCCGGCCGGCACGCGCACCGGATGCGGCCCATGGCCCATGCGGGCGCCGCCAGGGGAACCAGAAGCATATGAGCAAGGCCGAATTCAACGACATCGTGCAGGCACCCGCCGCGCGCCGGGCCGCCAGCCTGATGCCGCGCTTCATGCGCCGCACCGCATCGCGCTGGCTGGCGCTGATCATCGCGCTGGAGATCCTGCTGCTGGTGGGCGCCGTGTTCCTGGCGATCTACGTGCGCTTCATCAGCGATCCCGAACCCCTGGGGTCGGCCTCGCTGTGGCTGCAGGGCCTGCGCGCGCTGCTGTTCGCGGTGCTGGTCGTGCTGGGCATGACCACCATGGGCCTGTACCAGCCGCACCTGCGCGAGAGCTGGACCGGTTCGCTGGTCCGCCAGGCGGTCGGCTTCATGTTCGGCACTTTCGCCCTGCTCGTGCTGTTCTATGCCTTCCCGCCGCTGGAACTGGGCCGCGGCATCCTGAGCCTGGCGCTGGTGTTCGGCTTCCTGCTGGTCACCGGCCTGCGCGCGGCGTCAGATCGCCTGGTCGACATGGACGCGCTGAAGCAGCGGGTCCTGGTCCTGGGTTCGGGCGACCGGGCGGCACTGATCGAACAGCGCCTGCGCCGCCAGGCCGATCGCCGCCGCTTCCGCGTGGTCGGCTACGTGCGCTGCGGCAACGAGGCCAGCGCCGTCGGCCCCGACAAGCTGGTGGCCATCGACACGCCGCTGGCCGAATGGGCCCTGCTCCACCGCATCGACGAGATCGTGTTCGGGCCCGACGACCGCCGCGGCGGCCTGCCGATGCACGACCTGCTGCAGTGCAAGCAGATCGGCGTGCAGGTGACCGACCTGGCCTCGTTCTTCGAACGCGAGGCCGGCAAGATCAAGCTCAGCCTCACCGACCCGTCCTGGCTGGTGTTTTCCGGCGGTTTCGACAGCTCGCTGGGCCGCCAGGTCAGCAAGCGCGCGATGGACGTGATCGCCTCGCTGGTCGTCCTCGCATTCACCTGGCCGCTGCTGCTGCTGGTGGCGCTGGCGATCCGGATCGAATCCGGTGCAGGACAGCCGATCCTGTACCGGCAGGACCGCGTGGGCCTGCTCGGCTCGGTGTTCCCGCTGGTGAAGTTCCGCAGCATGCGTACCGACGCCGAACGCGACGGCGTGGCCCGCTGGGCCGGCAAGAACGACGACCGCATCACCCGGGTCGGCCGGATCATCCGCCGCACCCGCCTGGACGAGCTGCCGCAGCTGTGGAACATCCTGCGCGGCGACATGAGCATCGTCGGGCCGCGCCCGGAGCGGCCCGAGTTCGTCTCCGAACTGGACGCGGACCTGCGTTACTACAGCCTGCGCCACTGCGTGCGTCCCGGCCTGGCCGGCTGGGCGCAGCTGCGCTACGCCTATGGCGCCTCCAAGCAGGACGCCGAGGAGAAGCTCAAGTACGACCTGTTCTACGTGAAGAACCACAACCTGCTGTTCGACGTGCTGATCCTGATCCAGACCTTCGAGGTCGTGGTGTTCGGACGCGGGGTCCGCTGACGGAAGAGCTCGGTCCGGTCTGCATGTGCGGGCGTCCCGCCTCGTTCCGCGGGCGGGCAGTTCGGGTCAGATGCTGCACAGGACCCGTGCACCACTCCGACAAGCCGACGTGAAGCCTGTCGTCGTCCACGTCAACGCGTGGACCGGCACCGGCGTGCCGTGGGAGCACGGCCACAGCGAAGCCGGTGGCGGGCGACGACGTCCACCGGATCGGCGAACGCTGCATCGTGGCCGCGCATCCGGCGGTCCCGGGCAACGTCGTGCCATCCACGGTGTCGCGGCAATCCGGCACACCGCACCGGCATCCGCGAGCCGGAACGGGGCGCGAAGGCCTGGGGGCGACCCGTCCGCGACCCCATCCGGCTGGACGCGGCCTTGTCCACCGCCGCCACGCCGCCAGGGACGCCCGATCCCGCGCCTGGCCGCCGCGCCGCCCGCAATCCGGCCTTGCAATGCGGCGGTCTGGCAAAATATCCCGCTTGGCCGCGCCCCGCCCGGCCGCCTGCCCGCGCGGGGTCAAACGCGCGCCACCGGAGTACCCCCATCGACATGGACCCCATCGAGTCCCGCATCCGCACCTTCCTCCAGGAGCAGTTCCCGGTGCCCGAGCAGCTGCCCGCCGCGGAAAGCCTGCTCGACAGCGGCATCATCGATTCGATCGGCGTGCTGACCCTGGTGACCTGGCTGGAGCAGGAGTTCGGCTTCCTCGTGGAGGACGACGAAGTGCTGCCCGAGAACCTCGACAGCGTCGCCAACCTGGTCGCCTACGTCGGCACCAAGCTCGACGCCGCCGCCGCGGCCGGCTGATGCGCTACGAGGCGCACCTGCGCGCCCGCGCCGGGGAGCGCCCCGACCACACCGCCCTGGTCTGCGCCGGCCGCCGCGTGTCCTACGCGGAACTGGCCGACACCGCCGAGCGCTTCGCCTCCGCGCTGGTCGCCGACGGCTTCGGCAACGGCGAGCGCTGCGTGCTGTTCCTCGAGAACCGGGTGGAAGCCGCGGCCGGCGTGTTCGGCACGCTGCGCGCGGGCGGCATCTTCAGCGTGATCAATCCCACCACCAAGGCCGACAAGCTGGCCTACGTGCTCGACAACTGCGAGGCGGCGGTGCTGGTCACCCAGGCCAGCCTGCTGCCGGTCGCGCGTGCGGCGCTGGCGCAGTCGCCATCGGTGCGGCGCGTGGTGGTGGTCGATGCCGGCGACGACGCGGCCCCCGATGAAACCGGCTGGGATGCGTTCGTCGCCGCGCCGCCGACGCTGGCGGAAGCGCCGCGCGGCATCGACATCGACCTGGCGATGCTGGTCTACACCTCGGGTTCCACCGGCCGGCCCAAGGGCGTCATGATGACGCACCGGAACATCGAGCTCGCCGCCACCTCGGTCACCACCTACCTGCGCATGGCGCCGGACGACGTGGTGCTGAGCGTGCTGCCGCTGGCCTTCGACTACGGCCTGTACCAGCTGCTGATGTGCGTGAAGCTCGGCGCCACCCTGGTGCTGGAGAAATCGTTCGCGTTCCCGCAGAAGATCCTGCCGCTGCTGGAAAGCGAACGCGTCACCGGCTTCCCGCTGGTGCCGACCATGGTCGCGCTGATCGTGCAGCTGCGCAACTTCAGGCCCGAATGGGCGGCCACGGTGCGCTTCATCACCAACACCGCCGCGGCACTGCCGCCGGCGCATATCGCGCGTCTGCGCGAAATGTTCCCGCAGGCGCGCGTGTACTCGATGTACGGCATGACCGAGTCCAAGCGCTGCACCTGGCTGCCGCCGGAAGAACTCGACCGCCGCCCCGACAGCGTCGGAATCGCCATCCCGTTCACCGAAGTGTGGGTGGCCGGCGACGACGGCCAGCCATTGCCGCCGGACACGGTGGGCGAGCTGATGGTGCGCGGCGGCCACGTGATGCAGGGCTACTGGCGCAACCCCGAGGGCACCGACAGCACGCTCAGTCCCGGCCGCTACCCGTGGGAGAAGGTGCTGCGCACCGGCGACCTGTTCCGCATGGACGCCGAGGGCTTCCTGTACTTCGTCGGCCGCAAGGACGACATCATCAAGTCGCGCGGCGAGAAGGTCAGCCCCAAGGAAGTGGAGAACGTGCTTTACGCGCTGCCGGGCGTGCGCGAAGCGGCCGTGGTGGGCGTGCCCGACGAGGTCCTGGGGCGCGCGCTCAAGGCGCTGCTGGTGGTCGAGGACGGCGCGCAACCGACGCCGCGCGAGGTCATCAGCCACTGCGCCGCGCGGCTCGAGGACTTCATGGTGCCGCGCCTGATCGAGTTCCGCGACGCGCTGCCCAAGACCAGTACCGGCAAGATCCGCCGCGCCGCGCTGCAGGCCGAGGCCGAAGGCCGCGCGCTGCCGGGCGAGGACGGCTGACGCGGCCTGTCTGTCGACACGCAGCGGGAATGCCGGATCGGGCTGCCGGTTCTTCGACCATGGTGGGAACTCGCTGTCGGTCGGGGCCGCGACAGCGAAGCGTCTCCTGCCCTCAGCCGCCCCCCGGCAGCATCGAGCGCACCGCCCGCTTTCCCGCCATCACCGGCAGGCGCAGCAGGCGCCGCCGCAGCGGCGCCTCGGGTCCCAGCGCCCAGGCCTTGCGCGCCAGCGCCCAGGCCTCGCCATAGCGCTGGCGCCACACGCTGCTCTCCGCGTTCTTGACGTACGCCGTCGCCAGCGCCTGCCGCCGCGCATCCTCGGGCACGGCGCCCTTCGCCGCTTCGGCTGCGCGCTCCATCACCGCGATGTAGTCGTCCTCGGTCGAGGCCAGCGCCGACAGTCCATCGTGCCCGCGCAGCGCACGCGCCAGCGGTTCCGGTACCACGCCGATCCCCCAGCGCGCCGCAACGCGCAGGTGGAAATCCAGGTCCTCGGCGGTACGCAGCGATTCGTCGAAGCCGCCCACGTCCTCGTGGACCTCGCGCCGCATCAGCGCCGACAGCGGCGCCAGCGCCGGATCGCGCAGCACCCAGCGCAGCGCCGGGCCGTCTTCCGGAATCTGCACGCGCCGTTCGAACACGTCGATCGTCGCCCCGTCCACGCCCACGCGCACCACGTCGCACAGCACCAGGCCGATGCCGGGGTTCGATTCGAGGAACGCCACCTGCCGGGCGATCTTCTCCGGCAGCCACACGTCGTCGCTGTCCAGCAGCGCCAGGTAGCGTCCCCGCGCCATCGCCAGGCCGCGGTTGCGCGCCGCCGACACCCCGGCGTTGGCCTGTACCAGCACCGTGATGCGTTCTCCGTAGCGTTGGGCAAGAACCTCGCCGGTGCCGTCGGTGGAGCCGTCATCGACGACGATGATCTCCTCGACCTCGCGCGTCTGGTCCAGCACCGAATCGATCGCCCGCGCGACAAGTTCGCGCCGGTTCCACGTGGGAATGATGACGGAGGTTTCAGGGCGCATGTCGGGCATGGCATCGGATCTGGTCAAGCGCGCACTCTATCGCAGCGGCCTGCTTGGCCTGTACCACCGGCTGCGCAACCGTCGCGCACTGACGGTGATCATGTTCCACCGGGTGCTGGCCCAGGACGACCCCCGCTGGGCCTCCTGCGACCCGGACTACACGCTCGAGGCCGGCCTGCTCGACCAGTGCCTGGCCTTCTTCCGCCGCCACTACAACGTGGTGTCGGTGGACCAGGTGCTAGCCGCCCGCCGCAAGGGCACGCAGCTGCCAGACCGCGCGCTGCTGATCACCTTCGACGACGGCTGGGCCGACAACCACGCCCACGCCCTGCCCCGCCTGCGCGCGGCCGGCCTGCCCGGGCTGCTGTTCGCCGTGGCCGATGTGGTGGATCGCAACGAGCCGTTCTTCCAGGAACGGCTGATCTCCGCCTTCCGCCGCGACACCTTGCGCGTGCCGGCACTTGCCCAGGCGCTGGCCGAAGCCGGCCATCCGCTCGATCCCATGCCGCCCGACACCATCGAAGGTCTGCGCAAGGTCATCGCCGCGCTCGAAGCGCTCGACACCGCGCAGCGCAACCGGGTCCTCGCCCCGTTCGCCGCCGCCATGGACGACGGCGTGCGGCAGATGGTCACCCGCGACGAACTGCGCGAACTGGCCGGCGGCGGCATGGCCATCGGCGTGCACGGCAAGACCCATACGCCGATGACACGGGCCGACGACCTCGACGCGGAGCTGGCGACGGCGCGCGCCATCGTGGGACGACACCTCGACGCGGAGCCACCGCCGACGATGTCGTATCCGCATGGCCGCTACGACGACAGGGTGCTGGAACGTACCCACGCCGCCGGCTACGAACTCGCGTTCACCAGCGACCCGGTGATGAATCCGGTGGACGACCGGCCCGGCTGGCTGCTGGGACGGCTGGGATTCGAGCAGGACGGCATCGCGGATCGCAACGGGCGGTTCCGGCCGGATTGGCTGGGGCTGTATCTGTTCCGGGCGCCGACGAGGCGATTGGCCGCCTGATCGCCGGCGGCTCAGGTCGTACACGCGAGTGCCCGGCGCTGGCCTCGCCGCGGGACGGTATCGGCCCGGCGAGGAACACCCGCATCCCATGACCGGCGTGCCGTCCCATACCGGGCGCTATCATCTTACGATGTCGACCGATCCCAGCCGGACGCTGCGTGAGCGCCTTGGTCTTGCGACGCCCATTCCGATGGAGTTCCAGCGGGGTGACGTTGGGGAGGCGGACGGCTACGCCCGCGAGAGGATCGAATACCAGGGACTCGAAGGCGACCCCATACCGGCGTTCCTGTTCACGCCCCGGGGGCGCGCAACGCTCGGCGCGGTCGTCGTCTTCCACCAGCACAACGGCGAGTTCCACTTCGGCAAGAGCGAGGTGGCGGGCGATGTGGGCGATCCCTTCCAGGCCTTCGCGCCGGCGCTCGCCCGTCGAGGCGTCGCGGTCCTGGCCCCGGACTCCATTACTCTCGAAGATCGACGCGGAGCGGTCCAGGGCGTCGAGCCGGACTACTACGACTGGCTTCGGCACTACAACGCCATGAGTTACCGGTTGCTGGATGGCGACCTGCTGATGAGGAAGTGCCTCGATGACGCCCAACGCGCCTTGAGCGTGCTTCATCAGGTCTCGGGGTTAGACGAGCGGTTCGTGGGAGCGGCGGGACACTCGTATGGCGGCTACACGGCCCTCTACCACGCCGCAGTGGATTCGAGATGCCGGTTCGCATGCATCAGCGGGGCCGTGTGCAGCTTCGAGACGCGCCGCCGGGAGGAAACCGGGTTCACCCTGTTCGAGGCGGTGCCAGGACTCGCTCGCCAGATCGACACGCACGATGTGCTTGCAGCCATCGCACCGCGGCCAACGATGGTCGTATCGGGCACCGCAGACAAGTACTCGCGGGATGCAGACCAGGTCGTGGCCAGGGTCGCCGGCGATTTCATCACCGAGCTTCGTGTCGACCGCGGACATGCGCTCGATGCGGAGAGATTCGACGCGATTGTCGAGTGGATCGTCGCCCGCATGGCCGACCGGTGAAAATGCACGTCCATCGGCCAGCGACGGGCGCCGGAACGGGGACGCTGCCCGTTCCCGCTACAAGATGGGCTGACGATGCGATGCGTGACCCGCTGTGCGTTCTCGCGCGGGACAAGATGCGGATGATCCGCTGCGCGTTCTCGCGCGGGCAAGATGCGACGCGCCTGCCCCACTGGCGTACGGGCCGTGCGCGTCTTCTAGTCGTCGCGTTGCGAAGTCGCACGACTGCGCGCGAACTCCGGGAAGGTCTCTTCCACCGGCGCCGCATCCGGCAGGATGTAGAACACCCCGCCCCGCTCGAAGGTCGGTTGGATGATCCGCTCATAGAACCCGGGCGCGACGTTGATGCAGCCGTGCGTGATGCGGTTGTCGTCCGGCGAGGGCGAGGCGAGGCGCTCGGCGCGCCGTTCGGCCGGCACGCCGGTCGCGGTCGGGTGGATGGAGACCGCGGAATCGTAGTCCACCCACAGCACGCGGCCGGCGTCGATGGACGGACCGAAGCCGCCGACGAAGCGACCGGCCGGGGTCGTGCGATCCCGCCCCGGAATCTCGCGAAGCGCGAGGCCGGCGATCCCGGGGGCCGTATGGTCGCCGGTGGCCGAGCCGAAAAGCCCGGGCGCCGCTCCGCGAAGCCGGCCGTCGCCGCCGAACACGAGGATCTGTGCGGCAGCCTTGTCCATGACCGCGAACGGATAGCCCTGGCTGTCCTTGGCTGCGACAACCCAGCCGGCGAGTTCGATCACCGTGTCGGAGACCTCCTGGCCTCGCGGCAGCTGGTCGACGGCGGCGGGGTGCGCGGCGTCCTCCTCGGCGCTGGCGGCGCCGGCGCTCGCCAATGCCAACAACAAGACACCGGAAATGGCCCGGATCACAGGGTGCTTGCACGTACGGATAGGCGGCTCCTGGAACGGAAAGGGGGCAAAAGGAAACCGGTAGCCGACAAGGCCACCGGATCCTGGTCACGGCATTCGCCGCAAATCGGGCGGCCGCGAACTATCCGCGCGGCGTGCGGCGCGGCGCTCCCTCGAGTTGCTGGACGCGGCTTTCCATCTGATCCAGCCGCTGGTTGGCCTGCTGCGCGGACTGGTTGGCGGACTCGGCGCTCTGGGCCGCGCTCTGCACCCTCGTGTCGAGTTGATCCAGGCGCGAATTGATTCCTGCGAATTCGTCGTCATAGGTGGCGCAGGCGGAAAGGCCCACGGTGGCCACGACGGCCACGCCGAGCGTACGGACCATCGTCAGCTGCTGCTTGGTCAGGAACATGTTCAAACTCCTTCGTCTTGGGGCCACCGGAATATAGCGATCTTTCGGTCAGGGCCGTGACCCGCCTTCAGCTCGGGTTGGATTACGTCGATGGGACGTGAATGACGCGCTGCACATCCTGCGATCGCGCTCGGGATGTGGCCGCGTTCCGGAAGTGGGAGAGAAAGAGAGCACGGATCTCCGGAAAGCCGGACCGGCATGTCCAAAGGGAAGTGCCCGATTTTTCATGGCTGCGCGCCCGGATTCCCGTCGTGCAGGACCAGAAACCATCGGAGGCTGGGAGCGAACTCCGCGTGGATCTCTTCCGCAACCATGCGTGGATCGAAAGCAGCCTCACCTCAGCCGATACACCCCGCCATTCAAGTGGTTCACGAACCACAGCTCGTTGTCCTCGTCCTCGCCGAACGAGGCGATGGTGCCGTAGCCGGGTGCAACACCGCTGGGCAGCGAGGCGACCTGCAGCTTGCCGGTGCTGGAGAGACGGCCGACCAGCAGTTCGCTGGAGCAGGAGTCGGAGAAGACGTATGCGCCCTTGAGCGCGACGTTGGGGCCACGGTAGACGATGCCGCCGGTGACCGCGCAGCGGCCCTGCTCGCGGCCGGCGTACTCGAACACCGGCCCGGTGGTGCCGGTCCGGGCGGGGCAATCGCTGGCGCCGGTGGAGGGGTAGTCGTGGCTGCCCTGGCAGTCCGGGAAGCCGAGGTCGCGCGCTGCGCCGTCGCGCCAGACGCTCACTTCCTCGCGGTCCTTGCCCACATCGCCGACCCAGACCGCGCCGTCGGTGCCGACGCTGAACCGCCAGGGGTTGCGCAGGCCGTGCAGCCAGATCTCGCCGCATTCGCCGCGCCTGCCGGCGACCGGATTGTCGGCGGGGATGGCATACGCGGCGCGACCCTTCAAGCCGCAGGCGTTCTTCGCACCGGCGGCGCCGTCGCGCATGTCGATGCGCAGGATCTTGCCGAGCAGGTTGTCGGTGGCCGCGGCGTGGGCGTGGTCGCGGGGTTCGCCGGTGCCGGCGCCGACGCTCCAGTACAGCATGCCGTCGGGGCCGAAGGCGATGTGGCCGCCGTTGTGGTTGGCGACCAGGCCTTCGACGCGCATCACCAGCTCGTCCTTGCCGTCGAAGCGGTTGGCGGACGGATCGCGGGCCTGCAGTCGACGCAGCACCAGGCCGTGGCGTTCGCCCTGTGCCGCGCCGCTGTAGGCGATGTAGAGCCGCCCGTTGTCGCGGAAGGCGGGATCGAAGGCCAGGCCCAGCAGGCCCTGCTCCACGTCGGCGGTGGCGACGTCGCGACTGTAATAGGGTTCGGGTAGGAGCTTGCCGTCGCGGTCGAGCACGCGGATGCCGCCCTGGCGCTCGATGACGAACATGCGGCCGCTGCCGTCGCGCGGGCTGGCGATGGCGGTCGGGGACACGATGCCTTCGTGGATCACCTGCTCGACGCGGACGCCTGGCGCCCTGGCGGTGCTCTGCGTGGTGGCCGCGACCGTGGTCCATGGGGTCGGCGGACGCGCGCCTTCGGACGATGCCGATTCCACGCAGGCGGGCAGCAGCGCGGTCAGGGCGAAGAAGGGCAGCAATCTGGTGGTGCGCATGGCGCCTCCCTTGGCAGCATGGCGGTGTGGACCGCGGGGATCGGGGGTGATGGCGACCCGGTGGTGGGTTCGGGATGTGGGCCTGGGCG
Source organism: uncultured Luteimonas sp. (assembly GCF_947492465.1). NCBI lineage: Bacteria > Pseudomonadati > Pseudomonadota > Gammaproteobacteria > Lysobacterales > Lysobacteraceae > Luteimonas > uncultured Luteimonas sp. The sequence goes on along the minus strand of NZ_CANLNF010000004.1, from coordinate 133,299 downwards.
GGCAAAGGCGCCGTGGGGACGCGTGGATGCCGGGAGGCCCCCACCCCGGCCCTCCCGCGCGCGGGAGGGAGAATGGCGGGAAAGACTTCGGACGGCACGGTGCCAGCTACTCGTCCTCGTCGGCGGAGGTGAGCCAGATGCGGTCAGCAAGCGCCGCGGTGTCGCCGTCGCGGGCGCGGCCGAAGACCGGACGCGATTCGCGGGCCACGAAACCGGCGTCGCGCCAGGCAGCGGTGGCGGCCGCGCCGCCCAGTTCCACCGACACCGAGGCATGACCGGCGGCGCGGGCGGCGCGCAGCAGGGCGGCGAGCTGCGCCTGCGACGGGCCATCCTCCCCCTGCACCGTCCAGGCATCGACGACATGCAGGCCGTGCTCGCGCGCCTCGCAGGCGAACCAGGCCACGAGGTTGCCGCCGCCATCGCGCACCTGCAGGTGGCACAGCTGGACCAGCGGGCATTCGTCGAGCCGCCAGCGGCGGAAGGCCACGTCGCGGATGGCCACCGGCCCCTGCCCCGCCGATGCGGTCGACCACGGCGTCTCGCCGCTCGCATCCGCGCGATCGTGCCACTGCGCCTGCAGTCCGCCGCTCGCCGACCACAGGCGCGCGCGGTCGGCCAGGTCGAGCAGCCAGCCCGCGGGCGCGGCCAGCGGTGCCGGCAGGCGCCTGCGCACGTAGCCGGCATGCCGCAGCACGCGCGCATGTCGCGCCAGCGCGCCCAGCGATGCGTAACCCACGCGCTTGAACACCGCGGCGGCCTTGGGATTGGGGAAGCCGTAGAGCAGGTCGAAGCGGCGCAGGCCCGCCTCCATCAGCGCCATCTGCAGCATCAGGGCCGGCCCGAGCGAACGGTGTTCGCTCGCCACCGCCAGGTCGACCAGCACGCCTGCCAGCACGCGACGCCCATCCATCCACATCGGCCGCGGACCGGCACTGGCCACGCCCACCCAGTCGCCGCTCTCCTCGTGGCGCAGCAACAGGGTGAGCGGCGCGCCGAACGGGCAATGCCGGTAGAACCAGTCGTACTTGCGCGCCATGCGCGCATCCTGGCCGAGGTTGCCGCTCCACAGCGACAGGATCAGCCCGCGATCGCGCTCGACGTCGGCTTCGTGGACGGTGTAGGCGGGCGGCTGCGCCATGGATCAGCGCCGGTGCGGTTCGGGGACCGGCTCGACCAGCACCGGCGCGCGGTGCAGGTAGGCGGTGGTGCGGCGCTTGGCGCGGATGTCGTCGTAGATCGCCTGCGCCTGCGCGTCGGACACGCCCAGTGCTGCGGCCAGTTCTCCCGCGGGACGGTCATGGTTGAGCGCCCACAGCGCGAGGTCCATCTGCGCGTACGGCAGCGCGAAGTAGAACTCGTCCTGGCCCTGCGCCAGCGAATAGGTGTCGGTGGTCGGCGTGGCCGACGTCACGCGCTCGGGGACGCCCAGATGGCGGGCCATGGCGTAGACCTGGCTCTTGTACAGATGCGCGATCGGCTTGACGTCGGCGGCGCCGTCGCCGTTCTTGACGAAGAACCCCTGGTCGTACTCGAGACGGTTGGGCGTGCCGGTCACGGCGTAGTTGAGCCGGTCGGCGTGGAAATATTCGAGCGTCTTGCGGATGCGCTGCTTGAAGTTGGTGGCCGCGACGATGGTCAGGTAGGCCTCCAGCGGCAGGTCCTGCTCGTGGCGCGTGCCGGACGGATCCTCGGCGACGATGCGGAAGCGGTTGATCAGCCCCTGCGCGCCGCCGGCGATGACGATCTTGAACTTCCAGCCCTCGCCATAGCCCGGCAGCACGGTGCGCACGGCGTTGTCGCGCGCCTCGTAGCAGCCGATCGCGGCGAGCGCCGGGGCGATGTCGTGGGTGTGCACGCGCACGCCCAGGTGCTCGGCCAGGATGTTGGCGCGCACCGCGCTGTCGTCGCTGGAATCGCGCTCGGGCAAAATCAGGCAGAACACGCGTTCCGGACCCAGCGCGCGCACCGCGAGCGCGGCGCAGGTGGTGCTGTCGATGCCGCCGGAGATCGCGACCACCAGACCACGCCGGTGCAGGTCGCGCGCGACGATCTCGCGCAGGCGCGCTGCGATGCGGTCGGCTTCGGCGGCGTAGTCGAGCTCAAGCACGGACGGATCGAGCGCAGTCATTGGATCTCCTCTTGCAGGGCGGCGCGGCGGATCTTGCCCGACGCGGTCTTGGGCAGGTCCGGCACGAAGGCGACGGTCCTGGGAATCTTGTAGGCGGCCAGGCGCTGGCGGCAGTGCGCCTTGACCATCATCTCGGTCGGCGCGGCGCCCTCGCGCACGACGAAGGCGGCCACCACCTGGCCGAGCAGCGGATCGTCCACCCCGGCGATCGCCACTTCGCGCACGCCTGGCAGTTCGGCGATCACTTCCTCGATGTCCTGCGGATGCACGCGGTGCGCGCCGGTCTTGATCATGTCGCTGCGGCGGCCCGCCAGCCACAGGAAGCCGTCGCCATCGAGATGGCCGAGGTCGCCGGTACGCAGCCAGCCGTCGACGATCGTCGCGGCAGTGGCGTCGGGCGCGTTCCAGTAGCCGGTCATGACGTTGGCGCCGCGCGCCCAGACTTCGCCATGTTCGCCCGGCGCGGCCCGTGTGCCGTCGTCGCGCCGCACCTGGATCTCGACGCCGGCGATCGGTGTGCCGGCCGAGCCGAGCTTGTCGTCGAGATGGTCGGGCCGCAGGCAGCTCAGGCGCGCGCTCGCCTCGGTCTGCCCGTACATCACGAACAATGCCGCCTGCGGCAGGGCCTCGCGCAGGCGCCGCGTGAGCGCGGGCGCCATCGCACCGCCAGCCTGGGTGAGGTAGCGCAGGCAGGACAGGTCGTGGCGCTCGAGCTGCCCGCGATCGAGCAGCAGGGCGAAGGTCGAGGGCACGCCCGAGAAGCCGGTGGCCCGTTCGCGCGCCAGCGCCTCGGTGATCAGGTGCGGAAACACCACGTTGTCTTCCAGCACCACGCGCGCGCCCACCGCCAGGTGGGTGTGCAGCACCGAGGCGCCGTAAGCGTAGTAGAACGGCAGCGCGCTGACCGTGCTGTCTTCGGCGGTGAGCTGCAGATAGTCGAGGATCGAGGCGGTGTTGGCGGCGAGGTTGCGATGGCTCAGGGCCACGCCCTTGGGCGCGCCGGTGGTGCCAGAGGTGTAGAGGATCGCGGCGAGCGCGTCGATCTGCGGCAGCGCAGGCAACGGTGCGTCCGGCTCGTCGGCGAAGGCGCCCGTCGCATGACCCGCGGGATCCAGCGCCAGGCCCGGGACGCCCGTGGCGGCGGCGGCGTGCTGCGCATCGGCGTGCGTGGGCGCATGCACCAGCACGCGCGCGCCGCAGTGCCGCAGCCAGGGTACGAAATCGCGTTCGCGCGCCTGCGCGTTCAGGGGCACCGCCACCGCGCGGGCGCGCCAGCTGCCGTACCAGGCGATGGCCGCCTCCAGGCAATTAGGCAGGATCAGCGCCACGCGGTCGCCCGGCGCGACACCTTCGGCGCGCAGCCTGCGTGCGAAGCCGTCCACGGCCTCGCGCAGGGCCCGGTAGTCCAGATGCCGGTCCCGCTGCTGCAGCGCCACGCGCGCGGGCATCGCAGCGGCGGTGTGTTCCAGCCGCGCGAGCAGGGTGTCCATCGCCAGGCCCGCTTACGCCGCGAGGCGACCGTCGAGGTAGCGGTCGATGGCCGACAGGCTGTCGAAGTGGGCCGGGGTCATGTCCTCCGGCGGCACGTTGATCGGCCAGGTCTCCTCGATGAAACCGATCAGCTCCAGGATACCGGTCGAATCCACGATGCCCTGCTGGATCAGCGACGTATCATCGGCGAACGCGGAGTCGTCGTCGGTGAACAGGAAGTTGCCCAGGATGAACTGCTTGATCTGCTGCCGCCGGCTCATGTCGATCCGAATCCCCAGTCCAGGTGAACGAGTATGCTTCTGGCCCCGCGCGCTTCCCGCCTTCGCCGTGCAGCCGTCGTGCGTCTTGGACGGTCCGTTGCCTGCATGTGCATGGCCATCGGACTGTCCGCCTGTGGTCTAGAACGGGATCCGGAGAGTGGTGAGGACATCGTGTCCACGCCGCGCGTCCACGCCAACGGCGCGATCGAGACCATCCAGACCGAACACGGCGCGCTGGGCGTGCGCGTGTTCGCCGATGGCCTGGTACGTCCGTGGTCGCTGGCCTTCCTGCCCGATGGCGCGATGCTGGTGACCGAGCGGCCCGGGCGGCTGCGGCGCATCGATGCCGATGGCACGGTGTCCGCGCCGCTCGAAGGCGTGCCGGCGGTGTTCCTGCAGGGCCAGAGCGGACTGCTCGATGTCGCGCCATCGCCGACATTTGCCGAGGACCGGCTGGTGTACATCGCCTATGGCGAGGCGAACTGGCGCGGCAACAAGGCCGGCACCGCCGTGGCGCGCGGCCGCCTGGGCGAGCGCGGACTGGACGACGTCGAGGTGGTGTTCCGGCAGGAACCCAAGCTTTCCAGCGGCAGCCACCTGGGCGCGCGCATCGTGTTCGACGACGCCGGCATGCTGTTCGTCGGCACCGGCGACAACCGTGATGCCGGCAAGGCACAGCTGCTCGACCACCTGCAGGGCAAGCTGGTGCGCCTGCATCCGGACGGCCGCGTGCCGGAGGACAATCCCTTCGTGGGCCGAGATGGCGCGCGCGCCGAGATCTGGAGCTATGGCCACCGCAACATCCAGGGCATGGCCCTGCATCCGGACACGCGCGAACCGTGGCTGCACGAGCACGGGCCGATGGGCGGCGACGAGATCAACCTGCCGCGCGCCGGACGCAACTACGGCTGGCCGCTGGCGACGCACGGCCTGGACTACTCGGGCCAGCCGGTGCCCGGCGCAGTCGGTACGAGCGCGGAGGGCATGGAGGCGCCGCTGCACTTCTGGCCGAAGTCGCCTGCGGTCAGCGGCATGGCCTTCTACGACGGCGACGCGTTCCCCGGATGGCACGGCAACCTGCTGCTAGGTGCGCTGGCGGGCCAGGCGCTGATCCGGCTCGAGCTCGACGGCGCGCGCGTCGTGCACGAGGAGCGCCTGCTGCGGGGCGGCGACCGTATCCGCGACGTGCGCGTCGGCCCGGACGGGTTGGTGTACCTGCTCACCGACAGCACCGACGGCAGGATCCTGCGTCTGGAACCGGCGGCGACGCCGTAGCGGCTGGCGCGAACGCGTTGCGCTACGCCGCGAGCGGACGGTCGCGCAGCAGCAGCAGGGTCGAGAGCAGGCCGACGAAGGCCTGGTTGTCGGCGAAGCCGATCACCCTGCCCGCCTGCGCCTTGGCGAACAGCCGCGCCACCGCGTCCACGTCGAACACGCCACTGGCGCGCAGGTTCTCCGGCGAGAACAGCTCGGCCACGTAGTCCAGCGGCTTGCCGTCGACGAAGAAGCTGGCGCTGTCCGGCGCCCGGTAGGGCTGCTTGGTGCGCTGGGCGATGTCGCGCGGCAGCAGGTCGGCCAGGGCCAGGCGCAGGATGTGCTTCTCGGTCAGGCCGCGGATCTTCCACGATGGCGGCAGGCGATTGGCGAACTCGATGAGGGTGTGGTCGAGGTAGGGATAGCGGCCCTCGATCGACGCAGCCATCGCCGCCCGGTCGCCCTGCGCGGCCAGCAGGTAGCCGGCCAGCAGGGTCTTGGCCTCGACGTACTGGTCGCGCGCAAGCGGCGCCCAGTCGAGAATGTTGTCCGGCAGGCGCGATTCGGCGAAGGACAGCGCATCCCATCGCGCGGCCTCGGCGCGCAGCGCCGGCGACAGGAAGGCGAAGGCGCGCTGCGACGTCGCCCATCGCGGCACGTGCGCGAACACCGCGCGGTCGATGTGTTCGCGCCCCTGGCCGAAGAACGAGGCGGCGAACGCAGGGTTGGCCGCGGGCGAATTCTCCAGGTAGCCGTACAGTCGCGACAGCAGCTTCGGCCGCAGTTTCGAATCGGGCTGTCGCGCCCAGAAGCGCCGCACCTTGGCTTCCTTGAACAGGTCGTAGCCGGCGAACACCTCGTCCGCGCCCTCGCCGGTCAGCACCACGGTATAGCCATGTGCGCGCACCGAATCGGCCAGCAGCATCATCGGCACCGCGGCGGTGCGCAGCACCGGGGTCTCGGTATGCGCGACCAGGCGCGGGAACGCGGCGCCGATGTCGCGCGGCGAGATGCGCAGCGTGGAATGGTCGGTGCCCAGGTGCCGCACCATCGCCATCTGGTGCCCGCTTTCGTCGAACTCGGCCTGGTCGAAGGCCACCGAGAAGGTGCGCACCGGGGTGTCGGTGAAGCCGCGGATCAGGGCGACGATGCCCGAGGAATCCAGGCCGCCGCTGAGATAGGCGCCGACCGGCACGTCGGCGCGCAGCTGCAGGCGCACCGCGTCGATCAGGCGCTCGCGCAGCTCGCCCGCCGCCTGGTCGATGCTGCCGAAACGCGACGCGCGCGTGTCCGCCGCGTCGGGGAAAGTCCAGTCCCAGTACCGGGTCAGCCTGTGCCGGCCATCGGCCTCGATCGCCAGCAGGTGGCCGGGCGGCAGGCTGTTGACGCCGTCGTAGGCGCTGTCCGGATCCAGCGGCGCCCAGTAGCTGAAGGTCTGCAGCAGGCCCGGCAGAGACAGCCGCGCACGTTCGGGCACGGCGGCGAACAGCGCCTTGGGCTCCGAGCCGAACCAGAACGTGCCGCGCGCCTGCGTCCAGTACAGCGGACGGATGCCGGCACGGTCGCGCGCCAGTACCAGGCGCCGCCTTGCGCTGTCCCACAGCGCGATCGTGAACTGGCCGTTGAGATGCTCGACGAAACCGTCGCCGTAGCGATCGTACAGATGCACGATCACCTCGGTATCCGAATGCGTGTAGAACACGTGTCCGCGCGCCTCGAGATCGGCGCGCAGTTCGACGAAGTTGAAGATCTCGCCGTTGAACACCGTCCACACCGTGCGCGACGGGTTGTGGATCGGCTGGTCGCCGGTGCTCAGGTCGATGATCGACAGGCGCGCATGCGCCAGGCCCACGCCGGGTTCGACGTGGAAGCCGTAGCCGTCCGGGCCGCGGTGCGCGAGCGCATGGATCATCCGCTCCAGCAGCGCGCGCGAGCCGGCCGCATCGGCCGGCTGGCCGAGGTATCCCGCAAGTCCGCACATGCCTCAGTTCCCCCTGTCTGCGACCGCGGCGTGCGCCGGTCGCGCACTCATTCCGGGTTGCGCCACCAGCACACCAGCCACGTCTCGCCCTGGTGCTGCATCCAGTCCTTCTGCAGGCCTTCGATGCCTTCCAGGTGCGGCGCGACGCGAACCAGCGCCGGCGCGAAGAACGTGGCCAGGCAGGCGCGGCCGAGGTGGCTCATGCGCTCCAGCGTGGCCGGGATGTCCTTGACGTAATACAGCACCTCGCAGGCCACCACCAGGTCGAAGCGGCCACGCTGGTCGCCCCAGGGCTGCTGGTGGATGTCGGCCGCCGCGAACTCCGCGCCCGGCACCCGCTTGCGCGCGCGCTCGATCGCGGTCGGACTGACGTCGATGCCGTGCACCTGGCCTGCCAGCCGCTGCAGCGCGAGCGTCTGGTGGCCTTCCCCGCAGCCGACTTCGAGCAGCGAGCCAACCCGCCCGAAATGGCGCTCGATCAGCTTGTTGGTGGCCGCGAAGCGCGCCTGTTCCAGCCCCGATTCCATGTTCCAGGGATCGCCGACCTTGTAGGCCAGGTCCAGCCGCTCGTAGTTGTCGGCGCCGCCGACCCCGCGCATCGCGTACTTCATCCAGGCCCGGCGGGCGGCTTTGCGCAGCTTGGCGTGGAGACGCGTCATGGGGCATACCGCAGGTCGTGGGGCGTGGAGGAACCGGGCGGGCAGCGACGCGTCCCCGCGGCGGCGGCGATGGTCGCCTCGTCGCCCGTCGGCCGCGCGCGCGAAGCGCGGAGCGGATGCAGCGGCGAACTGTACCAGTCGATCACTTCGTTGCATTCCAGCCGCACCCAGGACGGGCCGTACAGCCACTGGGTGCCGCCGAGCTCGCGGGAGACCGGTTCGCCCAGCATCGCCAGCACTTCGGCGGCCGGCATGCCCTGGCGCAGGGAGATGGCCGTGCGCGATGTCGTTTGCCGTTTACTTACCGCGACACCAGCACCTTGGAACCCCGGCAATCCGGCGTCGGTGCGCGACATCCACCACACCACCAGGATCGCCAGCAACACGATGCCCCACAAGACGACCCTCGACGGCCTGCGCGCTCCCGGCTCCGGCAAGGGCGCCTCCTCCCAGCGCGGCGGTTCGACCGCTGCCGGCCTGGGCCGCGCCTGCGACACCGGCGGCGCGCCGGGGAGGCGGCCGTAATGGCGATGGAACTCGAGCGCGGACGCATAGCGCAGGTTGAGGGATTTCAGTGCGTCCCCGTCCGATGCGCCACCCCGATCCGGATGCAGGTCGGCCACGCGCCGCCGGTACGCCATGCGCAGCTCATCGACCGTGCAGTCCGGCTCGATGCCGAGCTCGTTGTACAGGGCGATGAAATCGGTGGGATCGGACACAGCTGTTTTCGGCGCGCGAATGGTTCCAGACAGCGTACGCGAAACGGTGCGCCGCCCGGCCAGCCGCGCGCGCGCGCGGCCATGGCAGCACGCGCGACGAGCCCCTGTGCTTCGCGGAGGCCACGTGCCGCCGGCGGGGAGGCCGTGTGGGTTTCCGCATCGCCGGCCGTTTCCGCTTTCGCCACTGGGAGGAGGCACGTGCGCCATGCCCTGGGCGGCCAGCGCGCTGCCGGCACCGCGGCCAGCGACGTGCAACGCCATGTCCGATGACCACGCCAAGTCCGGCCAGGGGCCACGCCCGGCGCGCAGGCAGCGCCTGGCCAACAGCACGCACCGTCTGGGCCTGCTGCCCCTGCTGCAGGGCGCCCGGCGCCTGCTCCGCCGCGACCTGCGCGTGCTGGCCTACCACCGCGTGCGCGAACTCAGCGACGGTTTCGCCTTCGACCCGGACCTGGTCAGCGCCACCCCGGAGGATTTCCGGGCACAGATGCGGCACGTGGCGCAGCGCTTCCATCCGGTGTCGTGCCGCGAGGTCGTCGCCGCGCTCGACGGCGGTCCGGCGCTGCCGCGCGATCCCGTGCTGGTCACCTTCGACGACGGCTATGACGACAACCATGCGATCGCGTTCCCGATCCTGCGCGAGTTCGGCGTGCCGGCCACCTTCTTCGTCGCCACCGGACACATCGACAATGGCCTGCCCTATGGCTACGACTGGCTGGCGCACCTGGTGGTGACCGCGCGGACGGGGCGCCTGCAGCTGCCCACGCTGGACATCGACGTTCCGCTGCCTTCCGGCCTCGAGGCCAGGCGCGAGCTCAGCGGACTGGTGCTGTATCGCCTGAAGTACCTGGACGACGCGGGCCAGCAGGCGCTGATCGCGGAATTCGAACGCGCCTGCGACAGGCCGCGGTCGCAGGGCCACGTGGACTGCCGGCCGATGACCTGGGACCAGCTGCGCGAGATGCGCGACGCGGGCATGGACATCGGTGCCCACGGCGTGCACCACCGCATGCTCGCCAAACTGCCGGACGAGGCGTTGCTGGACGAGGTCACGCAATGCCAGCGACGCCTGACCGAGGAGCTGGGCACACCGGCGATCTCGGTGTCCTATCCCGTCGGCGGCCCCGATGCCTACGATGCGCGCGTGCTCGATGCGGTGCGCGCACACGGTTTCCGCATCGGTTTCAGCTATGTCAGCGGCACCAACCCCCTGCCGGCGGCCGACCGCTACCGTCTCCTGCGCACGCCGGTGGAAACCAGCGTCGACCGCGCCTGGTTCGAAGGCATGCTCGCGGTGCCCGAGATGTTCGCGCACCGATCCACGCTCCGGACATATTCGTGATGATGCTGTTCCTGCTGACCTGGCTGGGCCTGGTACTGATCCGCCCCCAGGAGTATCCGGCCCTGCTCGACATGGGCATCCCGATCCTGCCGATCGCGATGCTCGGCGCCCTCGGCACCTGGTTCATCAGCAGCAGCCGGCGGCCGCTGGCACAGCCGACCTACCTGCTGTTCGCGGTGTTCATCGTGGTGGCGATGCTGACCATGGTCGTGAACGGCTGGGCGGGCGGCGCGGTGACGCGCCTGCTCGAGCTGCTGCCGTCGCTGCTGGCCCTGATCCTGATCGCCCAGGCCAGCCACTCGCCGAAGAACATGCGCCGGCTGATGTGGGTGATCTCGATCTGCGCGGCAGTGCTGACGATCCACGGCATCGGGCAGGTCAAGCTCGGCCAGGGCTGGACCGGCATGCCGACCGTGCAGGACGGCCGCATCCAGTACGTGGGCATCTTCAGCGATCCCAACGACCTCGCGATGCTGTTCATCATCGCGATCCCGATGACCCTGCTGATGGCCGGCCGCGGCGGCATGCTGGGCCTGCGCCGGCTGTTCTGGATGGCGGTGGCGGTCACCCTGCTTTATGGCGTCTACCTGACCGACTCGCGCGGATCGTTCCTGGCGGTCATGGCGATGGCCGGCATCTGGCTGTGGCTGCGCCGGGGCCTGCTCGTGGCCGGCACCGTGGGCGCGGCCGGCATGGCGGTGCTGATGGCCCTGCCCACGCGCATGCAGGAACTCGACGCCGGCGAGTCGTCGGCCTACGGGCGCATCGAGACCTGGTACGACGGCATCCAGATGTTCCTGGCCAACCCGGTGTTCGGCGTGGGCGTGGGCAACTTCACCGAGCACACCTTCCTGACCGCGCACAACTCGTTCGTGCTGGTGCTCGCCGAAACCGGGATCGTCGGCTACACGGTGTGGCTGGCGATGGTGGGCTACTGCGTGCTGATGCCGGTGATGGTGCTGCGGCTGCCCGCGAAGATGGAGGATCCGCAGCACCAGGTGCTGTGGACCGAGGAACGGCGGATGGCGATGACCCTGCTGATCGCGATGGTCGGCTTCTTCGCCTGCGCCTTCTTCCTGAGCCGCAGCTACGTGATCCTGCTCTACATCCTGCTCGGCCTGGTCACCGGCTGGTACGGCGGCGCGCAGGAGCGCTGGGGGGGCCTGCCCGCCTTCAGCGTGCAGCGCGACTGGTTCAAGTGGTGCGTGCTCGCGGTCGGCAGCGCGATCGTGCTGTGGATCGTGGTCAAGGTCCTGTTCGTGATGGCGGGCGCATGAGCACCCGCGGCCAGGTCATCCGCAACACGCTGTTCTCCTCGGTGGGCATCTACACCGAGTACTTCCTCGGCATGCTGACCTCGATCGTCATCGCCCGGCACCTGGGGCCGGCGGATTTCGGCGCCTACAGCCTGGTGATCTGGCTGGTCGCCACCGGCGTGGTGATCACCAACTCCGGCGTGGCCAGCGCGGTGATCAAGTTCGTCGCCGAACTGCGCGGCGCCGGGCGCGAGTCGCAGATCCGCTCGCTGCTGGCCTGGGCCTGGCGCGTGCAGGGCGGCTTCCTGGCGGTGGTGCTGCTGGGCGGCACGGCGCTGTTCCTGCTGCAGGGCCAGCGGCTGATGCCGGGCTTCGACCATGGCCTGCTGCTGTTGATCCTGCTGGTCACCACCGCGCTGCGCGCCTCGTACATGCTCAACGTGGGCATCGCCAAGGGTTACGAGAACTTCCGCGCCACCGCCGCGATCGCGGTGATCGTGGCGCCGCTGAACCTGCTGCTGATCCTGCTGGTGTGGTGGCTGGACGGACCGATGGAGTGGTTCCTGGGCACGTTCACCGTGTCGAGCTTCGTGTTCTGGTGGATCTCGCGCCGCCAGGTCGCGCCGCTCCTGCCGCCGGCCGCCGCGCGTGAGCCGCTCGACGCGGACACGCGGCGGCGCCTGCGCAGCTACACGGCGCTGGTGGCGGTCAGCGTGGCGGTCAGCTTCATCACCGCCAGCGAGGTCGAGGTGCTGTTCCTGACCCTGTTCGATACGTCGGCCTCGGCAGGGCAGTTCAAGGTCGCCTTCCAGCTCTCCAGCGGCGCACTGCTGCTGGTGCCGGGCGTGTTCGGGGCGCTGCTGCTGCCGATGATGGCCAATGCCCTGGCCCAGGGCCGGGAGGTGGTGAGCCGGCGCCTGTCGATGTCGACCACCTATCTCAGCGCACTGGCCGCGCCGCTGGTGGCATTCGGCGTGGTGTTCGCCCACGAGATCATCGGCCTGCTGTACGGCGAGGCGTTCGCGCCGGCAGCGTTCGCGTTCGCCGGCTGCCTCGCGGCCGGTTCCATCGCGACGCTGTCGCAGGCCGCCTCGGGTTACCTGCTGGGCGCCGACCGCCAGCGCGCGCTGATGATCATCGTGGTGGCGTGCTCGCTGGTGAAGCTGGCGCTGGATATCGTGCTGGTGCAGCGCTACGGGCTGACCGGTGCGGTGGTCGCCTATGGCGCGACCAGCATCCTGAGCGGCGTGCTGGTGACCGGACTGGCGCTGCGCTACAGCGGCGCGCGCCTGGAATGGGGCCGGATATGCCGGGTGCTGGCCGCTGCCGCGCTTGCCGCCGCGGCGGCATGGGCGGTGAAGGGCCACCTGCCGGTCGTGCCGACGCTGGCGCTGGGCGGCGCAACGCTGGCGGTGCTCTACGCGGTCTGCACCCTGCTGCTCGGGTTCTGGAGCGTGGCCGACCTGCGCCACTTCCAGCAGCTGCACGCGCAGCTCACCGGCGGGCGCCCGGCGTTCCTGGGCCGCGTGCTGGGCTGGGCGACGCGACGCGCGGAAGCTTCGGCATGAGCCTGTACGAACGCACGTTCCGCCACGTCCTGTACCCGTCCTACGAGGCGCTGCGCGGGCGCGGCATGCTGCGCCACCTGGCCGGGTACGAGGCCAACCAGTGGCGTTCGCCGGACGAGATCGCGGCGATCCAGTGGAGCAAGCTGCAGGCGCTGGTCGCGCATTGCTGGCACGAGGTGCCGTTCTACCGCAGCCGCTGGGAGACGATCGGCTTCGAGCCGGGCGATCTCCGTTCGATGGACGACTACGCGCGCCTGCCGGTGCTGACCAAGGACGACATCCGCGCGCACGGCGAGGACCTCAAGGCGCGTTCGCTGCGCGATGGCCTGCTGTACAAGGCCACCGGCGGCTCCACCGGCGAGCCGCTGCGCTTCGGCTACACCCGCGAGAGCAACGACCGCCGCGCCGCGGTGATGTGGCGCGGCTACGCCTGGACCGGCGCCAAGATGGGGCGGCGTGCGCTGTTCCTGTGGGGCGGCGCGGTCGGCGAGCCGGGCCGCGCCGCGCAGATGAAGGAGCGGCTGTACCACGCCACCTACCACCGGCGCATGCTCAACAGCTTCCTGATGCGCGACGACAACATGGCGGCCTACGCCGACGCCATCGCCGCCTACCGGCCCGAAGTGATCGTGGCCTATGTCGACCCCATTGTGCGTCTATCAAGATGGCTGCTCGCGCAGGGCCGCAGCATCCCAGGGGTGGTGTCGGTGCTGGGCGCCGCCGAGGCGCTGCACGACTTCCAGCGGCCGATCATCGAAGCGGCGTTCCCGGGGGCGAAGGCCTACAACACCTACGGCTGCCGCGAGTTCATGCTGATCGCCTGCGAAGCGGAGGATCGCGAGGGGCTGCTGGTCAACGCCGACCACCTCGTGGTCGAGCTGACGGGCGCGACACAGGCCGGAGACGGCAACGAGACCGGGGAACTCGCCATTACCGACCTGCACAACCTGGGCATGCCCTTCATCCGCTACGTCAACGGCGACGTCGCCAGCCGCCGGTCCGCCTGGCATGCGCACGGTCGGCGCGGCCTGCCGCGGCTGAGCCGGATCGACGGCCGCCGGCTCGACGCCATCCGCACCCCGGACGGACGCGTGCTGCCGGGCGAGTTCTTCCCGCACATGCTCAAGGACGTCGCCGGCGTGCGCCGCTTCCAGGTGGTGCAGGACAGTCTCGAGCGCTTCATCCTCAGGGTCGTGCCCGGGCCGGAGTTCGGCGCGGGGCAGGAAGCCTACGTGCGGCGCGAGCTGGCCAAGGTCCTCGGCAGCGAGGCCAGCCTCGACCTGCAGCGCGTCGACGACATCCCGCTGACGGCGAGCGGCAAGCTGCGCGTGACCGTATCGAGGCTGCCGTGAGGATCAGCCATGTGGTCGAAAACCTGAACCGTGGTGGCCTGGAACGCGTGGTGATCGACCTGGCCAGGGCGCAGTCCGCGGCCGGCCACGATTGCCAGGTCGTATGCCTGTTCGAGGCCGGATCGCTGGCGCCCGAGCTGGCCGCGCACGGCATCCGCGTGGTGGCCTGCGGCAAGCGCGATGGCGCCGACCTGCGCGCCGTGCTGCGCCTGCGCCGGGCACTGGCCGCGCATCGCACCGAAGTGCTGCACAGCCACAACGGCCTGCCGCACTACTACGCCATCGTCGCCTCGCTGGGACTGGTCCTGCGCCGGGTCGTGAACACGCGCCACGGCATGGGCGACGCCAGCCCGGCCAGCCGGCGCGAATGGCTGTTCCGCCAGTCGATGCGCCGCACCGACGTGGCGGTGGCCGTCTCCGAGGCGGCCGGCCGCCGCTTGGCCGATGCCGGACTGGTGCCCGCGCACCGGCTGCGGGTGCTGCCCAACGGCATCCATCCCGAACCGTTCCGCGAGCGCGACCCCCAGCTGCGCGCGCAGCTTGCTTGCAGCCTCGGGCTGTCGCCGGACACGCAGCTGGTCGGCTTCGTCGGGCGGCTGAACTGGGCCAAGGACCTGCCGACGATGATCGCGGCGTTCGCCCGGGTCTGCGCCCGGCGCGACGATGCGGCCCTGGTGATCGCCGGCGAAGGCGGCGAGCGCGGCGCCATCGAAGCCGCCATCGCCGCGGCCGGCCTCGGCGGGCGCGTGTTCCTGCTCGGCGACCGCAGCGACGTGCCGCAGCTGCTGCCGGCGTTCTCGATCTTTGCGATGTCGTCGATCTCGGAGGGCTACTCGATCGCCCTGCTCGAAGCCTGCGCCAGCGCCCTGCCGATCGTGGCCACCGACGTCGGCGGCAACGCCGAGATCGTCGAGGATGGCGTCAATGGCCTTGTGGTGCCGCCGAGCTCGCCGGACGCATTCGCGACCGCGCTCGAGCGCCTGCTCGCCGATCCCGCGGGCGCCGCGCAGATCGGCCGCGCCGGCCGCGACTGGCTGCTGTCGAACGCCACCTTCGAGGTGATGTCCTCGCGCTACCTCGAGGCCTACGCGGGCGCGCTGGCATGAAGATCCTGGCGCTGACCAACCTGTTCCCGACCGCCTGGGATCCGCTGCGCGCCAGCTTCAACCGGCAGCAGTTCGACCGGCTGGGAGAGTTCCACGACCTGGAGGTGATGGTCGCGGTCGATTTCCGCGAACGACGCCGCGGGCCGCGCGGCGAAACGCCCGTGCTCGAGCACGCACGCACGTCGGACTTCACCTTCTGGTATCCCCCACGCATCGGCCGCAGCCTGCACGGGCTGGCCTGGTATGCCTCGCTGATGGCGCAGCGCGGGGCGCAGCTGCGACGCCAGCGCTACGACCTGCTGCTGGCGAGCTGGGGCTATCCAGATGCGGTCGGTACCGCGCGCCTGGCGCGCAAGCTCGGCCTGCCGTACGTGGTCAAGGTGCACGGCAGCGACCTCAACGTGCAGGCCAACCAGCGGCTGCACCGGCCGCAGATCGCCTCGGCGCTTCGCGGCGCGCGCGCGGTGATCGCCGTCAGCGATGCGCTCGCCGGCAAGGCCCGCGAACTGGGGGTGGACCCGGCCCGCGTCCACCTGCTCTACAACGGCGTGGACAGCGCACGCTTCCAGCCCGGCGACCGGGCCGCGGCGCGCCAGGCGCTCGCGTTGCCGGCGGACGCGCCGCTGGTGCTCTACGTCGGCAACCTCAAGCCGGCCAAGGGTTGCGTCGACCTGCTCGAAGCCTTCCCCGCGGTGCTCGCGCACCACCCGCGGGCGCGGCTCGCGTTCGTCGGCAGCGGTGCGGCCGGCGCGACGCTGGAGCGCCGCGCGCAGCAGCTGGGGATCTCCGGCCAGGTGCTGCTCGCCGGCGCGCGTACGCACGAACAGCTGCCCATCTGGATGCAGGCGGCCGACGTGCTCAGCCTGCCCAGCCACAACGAGGGCGTGCCCAACGTGGTGCTGGAGGCCATGGCCTGCGGCCTGCCGGTGGTGGCGACCCGGGTCGGCGGCATTCCCGAAGTCCTGCCCGGGCACGCCGGTATCCTGGTGCCTGCGCACGACCACCAGGCGCTGGGCCGCGCCCTGGCCGACGCGCTGCAGCGCGACTGGTCGCGCGATCGCATCCTCGAACACGCCGCCCGCTTCCGCTGGGACGACAATGTCCGCCAGCTCGACCGCATCCTGCGCGATGCCGCCACGCCCCTTTCCCGCCAGTGAACCGCTCCGTGCAACCTCGATCCCGCAAGACGCGCCTGCTCGGCCTCCTGCCCGCGCGCGTGGTGACCACGCGTGCGCGCAGCTCCCGCAAGACCCTGCACCTGACGTTCGACGACGGCCCGCATCCGGAATTCACCCCGGCCGTGCTCGACCTGCTCAAGGCGCACGGCGCGACCGCCACCTTCTTCCTGATCGGCAACCGGATCGACGGACACCCCGAACTCGTGCGCCGGATCGTGGCCGAGGGCCATGCCCTGGGCAACCATTCCTGGAGCCATCCGCTGATGGGGAACCTGCCGCTGCCGGCGCAGATCGAGGAGATCGCGCGCACCGATGCAGCGCTGTCGCCCTACAGCGGCCGCGGCACGCATCCGTTCCGTCCGCCCTGCGGTGCGCTGCCGGCAAACCTGCTGCTGCACTTCGCCCGCACCGGCCGCACCGTCGCGCTCTGGTCCTATGACAGCCACGACTACGAACCGCTGCCGGCGCCGACCCTGCTGGCGCACATCCACGCCAACCCGCCACGTCCGGGCGACACCGTGCTGATGCACGACGACAATGCGACCACCGTGGACCTGCTCGGGACGCTGCTGCCGCAGTGGCGCGCCAACGGCCTCGAACTGCGCGCCATGCCGCGAGGCCGTGGATGAAGGCCCTCTACCACCACCGCACCCAGGGCCGCCGCGTCGAAGGCGTGCACATCCGCGGCGTGGCCAACGCGCTGCGCGAGCTCGGTTGCGAAGTGCGCGTGCTGTCGTTTCCCGGCGCCGACCCCGAGGTCGAACCGGGGACCGGACACGCCGGCACGACCACGGCCGCGACCAAGGCCCCGCCTCCGGCAGACGGGAAGGGCCGCCTGGCAACGCTCGTCAGCCGTCTGCCGGGCGTGCTGTTCGAGTTTGCCGAGCTCGGCTACAACCTGGTCACCTGGTGGCGCATCCGCGCCGAGATCCGGCTTAACCGCCCCGACTTCATCTACGAGCGCTACTCGCTGTTCCTGTTCATGACGATCTGGATTGCGCGCCGCGAAGGCATCCCGATCATCCTGGAGATCAACGATTCGGCCGTGGTGCAGCGCCTGCGCCCGCTATGGCTGAAGTCGCTGGCGCGGCGCATCGAGGGCTGGTGCATGACCCGGGCGACCGGGATCGTGTTCATCTCCACCTACTTCAAGGACCTGCTTTCCGCGCATTACGGGCAGCTTCCGCCGTCGGTGGTGTCGCCCAACGCGGTCGACGCGCGTTTCGATCCCGGCCTGCACGACCGCGACGCCCTGCGCCGCCGCCATGGCCTGGAAGGCCGCGTGGTTTGCGGCCACATGGGCGTGTTCGCGCGCTGGCACGGCGTGCCCGGCTTCGTCGAGGCGATCATCGACCGCCTGCAGGAGGCGCCCGAGCTGACCCTGCTGGTGATCGGCGACGGCGCCGACCTCCCGGCCGTACGCCGCGAAGTGGAAGCGCGCGGCCTCGGCGACCGCATCCGCCTGCCCGGCCGCGTGCCGCACCACCAGATCCCCGAATGGGTCGCGTGCATGGACTACGCGTTCCTTCCCGATTCCAATGAGTACGGCTCGCCGATGAAGCTGTTCGAACTGATGGCGATGGGCGTGGCGGTGGTCGCGCCGGACTACGATCCGGTGGCCGAGGTGATCGAGACCGGCACCACCGGCTGGCTGTTCCCGCGCAAGGACGTGGGCGCCTGCGTCGACCGCGTGATCGCGCTGTGCGACCGCACCGACGAACGCCAGCGCGTGGGCGCCGCCGCCCGCGCCTACATCGAGCGCGAACGGCGCTGGCGCAACAACGCCAGCGAGCTGCTGTCGCTGGTGCCGGGAGCGGCGCGATGATCGGCGCGGACACGCTCGCCTGGAGCGTCGCGGCGGTCGCCCTCGTCGCCCTCGCCATCCTCGCCGTACCGGCGCTGGTCGTGGCCCGCTTCATCCGCGCGCGCAACATGCAGATCTGGCTGCCCGCCTGGCTGCGTCGCAGCCCGCGTGCGGCCCATGCCGGGCCGACCCACGTCATGTTCTGCTTCGTCGACCACTACGAACCGATGCACGGCCGCCCCGACCTCGAGACGCAGCGCGCGCGCGTGGACCGCTGGTGCCGCGACTATCGCGCGCTCGCCGACCGCCACCGCGACGCCGACGGACGCAAGCCGCAGCACGGTTTCTTCTACCCCGAGGAGGAATACCTCGAGGAGCACCTGGCCAAGCTCGAAGCGCTGTGCCGCGACGGCTACGGCGAGCTCGAGGTGCACCTGCACCACGACAACGACACCGAAGCCAACTTCCGCGAATCGATCACCCGCTTCAAGCAGCTGCTGCACGAGCGCCACGGCGCCCTGCCCCGGCATCCGGACACCGGCGAGGTCATGTTCGGCTTCATCCACGGCAACTGGTGCCTGGACAATTCGCGTCCGGACGGGCGCTGGTGCGGCCTGGACAACGAACTGATCCTGCTGCGCGAACTGGGCTGCTACGCCGACTTCACCATGCCCTCGGCGCCCAGCGACACCCAGACCAGCACGATCAATTCGATCTACTACGCCACCGATGACCCGCTGCGCCCCAAGTCGCACGACCGCGGCGTGCCGGTGCGGGCCGGCGGCACGCCAAGCGGCGACCTGCTGCTGGTGCAGGGCCCGGTCGGCCTGAACTGGCGCGACCGCCGCCACGGCTTCGTGCCGCGGGTCGAGAACGCCGACATCCGCGCCAATTACCCGCCCACGCCCGGCCGCGTCGATGGCTGGGTCGAGACCGGCATCCACGTCGAGGGCCGCCCGGAATGGATCTTCATCAAGATCCACACCCACGGCGCGCCCGAGAAGGAAGCCGACGTGGTGCTCGGGCCGGCGGTGGACGCGATGTTCAGCCACCTCGAGCAGCGCTACAACGACGGCGAGCGCTACGTGCTGCACTACGTGAATTCGCGCGAGGTCTTCAACATCGTCAAGGCGGCCGAGGCCGGCCACGGCGGCGACCCGAACGACTGGCGCGACTTCATCCTCCCGCCACCGCCCAACCGCGCCGCCGCTGCGGCGACGCCCGCGCCATGATCCGGTGCAGCGAAGGCGTGCGCCTGCGGGCCGCGGTCGGAGCGCCGCCGCCGTGAACGTCGCCAGCCTGATGTACCACGACGTGGTGGCGCACGGCGCCGACGACGCCAGCGGCTTCCCCGGTCCTTCGGCGGCCTCGTACAAGCTGCCGTGGAGCGAATACGAGGGCCAGCTGGCGCGCCTGGCCGCGAGCGGGCTGCGCTTCCCGCGCGTGGATGCCGCCGACGCCTTCGCGCCCGGATCCTGCCTGCTGACCTTCGATGACGGCGGCGCCAGCGCCGTGCCGGCCGCGCGCATCCTCGATGCCCTCGGCATGCGCGGCCACTTCCTGGTCACTGGCGCGCGGATCGGCACGCCCGGGTTCTGCAGCGAGGCCGAACTGCGCGCGCTGCATGCGGCCGGCCACGTCATCGGCAGCCATTCGCAGACCCATCCGGCCGACATCTCGCGCTTGCCCGCCGATGCGCTGGCGGCCGAATGGCGCGACAGCGTCGAACGCCTGGCCGACGTGCTCGGCGCGCCCGTGGATGTCGCCTCGATCCCGGGCGGCTTCTATTCCGAAGCGGTCGCCACGTCCGCCTTCGCCAGCGGTATCCGTTACCTGTTCACGTCGGAACCCACCACCGCGGTGCTCCGCCGCGGGCAGGCCCTGCTGATCGGACGTTATGCGCTGCAACGCGGCATGGGTCCGGACGCGGCGGTGGCATTTGCACAGGGCACCGGCGTCGCGCGACAGCGGCAATGGCTGCTGTGGAACCTCAAGAAGCCGGCCAAGCGCTGGGCCGGCCCGGCATACCGGTGGCTCAGGCGGCGCAGCTTCGGCGGCAGCTGAGCCACGACTGCAGACAGGACCCACCCCGATGGACCCCGTTGTCACCATCATCATCACGCCCCGCGACCGCTACTCCGGCCTGGACGAATGCGTGGAAGCGGTCTACCGCCACACGCCGCAGCCGTTCCGGCTGTGGATCATGGACCTCGACTATCCCGCATCGGTGATCGCGCCGGTGGGCGAGCGGCTGCAGGGAAGGCCGGAAGTGCGCTTCTTCGACCTCGGCCTGCGCACTCCGATGGACGCGCTGCGCGAAGTCCAGCCGCTGGTCGACACCCCGGCCGTGGTGCTGCTGGACAATGACTCGCGCGTCACCGAAGGCTGGCTGGCGCCGCTGCTCGGCGCGCTGGGCGACGGCCACGCCGTGGTCTCGCCGCTGATCCTGGAGCGCGAAGGCGTCGATCGCGGCGCGCCGCTGCGCAATCACCTCTACACCGGTGAACTGCGCGTGGTGGACGTGGGCGACACCTCCTACATTTTCGAACGCAAGCACTTCCGCCGCGCCGAAATCGCGGATATCCCGCAGCGCAGGAGCGAGACGGGCACCTTCGAACTGCACTGCGTGCTGTTCGACGGCGACGTGTTCAGGCGCATCGAACTGCCGTCGATGGTGATCCGCGAACACCTGGACATCTCGCTGCAGGTGGCGGCGATGGGCCGCACGATGGTGGTCGAGCCGCGGTCGGTGATCCACTTCGACAACCTCGGCACGCGCATGGCGCTGTCGGACATGCGCTTCTTCTTCTACCGCTGGGGACGCAAGCTAACCGCGCCCTCGTCGCGCCTGTTCGAGCGGCGCTGGGGCTACAACTTCTATTCCGAGCAGGCAATGTACAACTGGGTCGTGCGGCGCAAGGCGTTCCTGGCCGCACGCTGGTTCGGCGCGCCGATCGGCATCGCCAACCGCGCCACCCAGGTCGCCCGCAAGCTGTTCTGCCGCGACTGGGACCCGCTGCCGGATCCCGAGGGCGCCTCCCGCCCGCTGCTGGCCGGCGGCGTGCCCCCGCAGCGCAGCCACGACCTGCGCTGAGCGCTGGCGCCGGCGCGGGCCGGCGCCAGCGCCTCACCACAGGTGCAGGCGGCGGTTGCCGATCCAGGTGAACAGCGCCTGCGCGGCGAACAGGTTCATGTGCGCGAACGCGGCGGCGATACGCACCGGCAGCAGCCGCGCCAGCGGCGGCGCCACGCCCGCCAGCAGCACCAGCGCCACGAAGGCCCCCAGACCCGCGACGGCGAGCAGGTAGAACCCGTGCCGCCCGGCCAGCGCGATGCTCGCGCCGGCCAGCAGCAGCAGCAGCCAGGGCGAGAGCAGGCGCAGCAGCTTGTGGCTGACGAAGCGCAGCCAGGCCGGGTTGGCGCCGGGAACCAGCAGCCATGGCGCCAGCGACACCAGCTGGAAATTGCCCGCCAGCGTGCGCAGCTTGCGGACACGCTCCTGCGCGCTGCTGCGCGACGGACGGTCCCAGGCCACCGCGCCCTCCTCCAGCACCACGCGATGGCCGCCACGCAGCACCTGCATCGGCACGAACACATCGTCCAGCACCGTGCCCTCGGGCAGGACCGGGAACAGCGCGCGACGCACCGCATACAGCGCGCCGCTGACCCCGATCGCCGAACCGCTGGCGCTCTCGGCCAGGCGGATCGCCTTCTCGTAGCGCCAGTACGCATCGACGCTCGCGGCAAAGCCGGTGTCGGGATCCTCGAAACGCAGCTCGCCGGCGGCAACGCCGACCGCCGGGTCGTCCAGGCAAGCCACCAGCCGCCGCAGCGCATCGGGTTCCACGCGCTGGCGAACGTCGAGCATCAGCAGCACTTCGCCGCGGGCCGCCGCCACCGCGTCGTTGAGGCAGGCGGCCTTGCCGCGGCGCCGGTCGTATTCGAGCACCGTGACCGGCCGCCCCCGGTGGGCGCGCGCCACGGCGGCCGAAGCGTCGCTGCTGCCGTCGCAGGCCACCACGATGTCCAGCAGATCCTGCGGGTAGTCCAGCACCGCGAGGTTGTCGAGCTTGGCCGCCAGGTCGGCGGCGCCGTTGTACACGGTCATCACCGCAGTCACGGTGGGCAGGCGCTCGCCGCGGCGCACCGGACGCGGGCGCAACCGGGCGCGGGCGATCACCAGCAGCGGATAGGCGGCATAGGTGTAGGCGAGCAGCCCGGCGGCGAACCAGAACACGACGATGGCGACCATGGACCTCCACGCGGCAGCGCCGCGCTGAACAATGAACACAGGCCGCCGCTGCCGGCGGTCGACATGCCCGGCTCAGCCCGGCCGCGCGATCCCCGCAAGAATCTCGCCGATGCCGAAGCCGAAGAGGCACGGCGGACGCGGCGGCTTTGCGGTGTAGTCCCACGGGACCGATCGGGCCGGCAGCGCGCGCGACAACCAGGCGAGCGTCCCTTCCCTGCCCCGGTACTGGAAACGCGGGCACGCGGCCGATCCGGCCATCGTGGGGTGGCGCGCGCCACGCATGCTTGCGCCGGTCGTGCACCATCGCGCCATGCAATACTCCGGCGACCGCCCGCGAGGAAGCAGCCACGCATGACCGCCACCGGGCCGCTGGAGCTGCAGGATCCCGTCCTCGTGCGGGACGCGTCGCGCACCACGCTGTCGGGCCGCGTGGACGGCCACGAACTGTACTTCCGCACCGACGCCGGACACGGGCTCGCCTTCGGCGCGGAACCGTTCCTGTGCGCCATGCTGCTGCCCGCGATGGAGCAGGCGCGCGACATCGTGATTCCCGCGACCCTCACCGCCTCGGCGCGGTTCCTGGCCAACCTGGACCGGCTGCAGGACGTCTACACGGTCTGGTATCCCGCCTTCCGCAAGATCGCCATCGACGTCCGGATCCGGCCGGACGAAGCGCCGGCCGACGAACGCGGACGCGGGCTGTTCTTCTCGGGCGGACTCGATGCCTGCCACAGCCTGCAGAAGTACGGCGCCTCGATCGACACGCTGGTCTACGTCCGCGGTATCGACATGCAGCTCGACGACGACGCGCTCTACCGGCAGTGCCTGGAAGGCAACATCGAGATCGCCGAAGCCTGCGGCAAGTCGCTGCTGGCGATCGAAAGCAACGTGCGCTTCTTCATCCGCAAGCTGTCGCGCGACGGCATCGGCTGGGGCGTGGCGCAAGGCTGCGGCCTGGGCAGCCTGGCCAACGCGCTGGGCCTGCCGGTGATCTCGATCAGTTCCAGCGCCGCCTACGACGATCTCGCGCCGCAGGGTTCGCACCCGCTGACCGATCCGCTGTGCTCGTCGGACCGGGTGCGCATCGAGCACGTCGGCTGCGAGTCGCGCCGGCACGAGAAGCTGCTCGAAGTCGCCGCGGACGACTTCCTGCTGCAGCGCATCCGCGTGTGCTGGCAGGACCGCGGCCTGAACTGCGGCGAGTGCGAGAAGTGCCTGCGCTTCCGCATGGCCCTGACCCTGGCCGGCCTGCGCAGCCGCAACTTCGAGCCGCTCACCGATTACGCCGAGCTGGACAAGGCCCCCATCGACAGTCCCACCCACTACCTGGACTGGGAAGACAACCTGCGGCTGGCGCGCGTCATGGGCAACGAGGCCGCCTCACGCGAGCTGGAACGACGGCTGCGACGCTATCGCAGCAGGCAGCTGATCAAGCAGGCCGATGAACTGTGGTTCGGCGGCATCCTGCGCAGGCTCGGGCGCAGGACGGCCCCCTGATTCCGCCGGTTGCGCTCGCGGGCGGTGGTTGCGCCCGGACCTCGGCACGTCCCGGCGCTTCGACACGTCGCCGCCCTCGCGACGGCCATCGTCCCGTTGCGGTCGCCTACTGGAGTTCAGCCAGCGCCACCCGCAGCCAGCCCTGGAAGCGCCGCCACAGCAGCAGCGCCGCCGGCGTGATGCGTAGCTGCCGCGTGGTCTGCGAGGACGTGGCCACAGCATCATCGGCACCGACCGCCACTGGCGCGATCGCCGGCGCGGCGTGCTGGCGCGGCAGCGCAGGCGCCGCGGTCGGCGTCGAGGCGGCGGGGCGATTGCCCGAAGCAATCAAGGGCGCGCCGCCGGTGCGGCGGATCGGCGCGCTGGCAAAGGAGCAGTTCGACGGTGCGGCGAGCGGCCAGCCGTTGCCGGGACGCCAGTTGTCGAGCTTGCAGCCGTTGCGGTAGACGATGAGCTCCTGGTTGCTGGCGACGTTCGCGAAGCGGTGCGTCGGCCCGCCGTTGGGGAAGCGCACCTCCAGGTCGACGGTCGCATGGCTGGCCAGCCCGGTGTGCAGGTGCGTCTGCGGATGCTGCTCGCCCGCCAGCACCGGCATGTGCGCGATCAGCTGGCTAGTGCCCGGCCGGTACCAGCGCACGCTGGCGCCGACGCCGTCGCTGTTGCCGGCGGTACCGCGCACGCGCACCTTCATCCAGCGGTTGCCGTCGGTGTTGGTGGTGTTGCGCCACAGGCCCAGGTTGCTCTGGAACTGGGTCTTGACGATATCCAGCCGGCCGTCGTTGTCGAAATCGGCCACGTCCGCGCGCGGCTTGCCCGATTCCCAGCCATTGGGCCCGTCACCCGAAGCCTGGCCGAAACTGGTCGAGGTGGACGCGGTGAAGGTCATGTTGCCGTTGTTGCGGTAGATCCGCACCGAATCGCCGACGCCGGCGGCCATCAGGTCCTGCCAGCCGTCGTTGTCGAAGTCGGCGGCGACGATGTTGCCGTAGTCGCTGACGGCGATGCTGGACAGTCCGGAGGACGACGACACGTCCGTGAACCCGCCCGAGCCGTTGTTGCGGTAGAGCAACCCTCGATCGCTGGCGCTGAACTGGCTGCCGTCCAGGTAGAACAGGTCCAGGTCGCCATCGTTGTCGAAGTCGGCCAGCAGCATCTGCATGAAGCTGCCGCCGGCGAACGCCGGCACCGCCACCCAGGCCAGCGTGCCGCGGTCGTTGCGCCAGTAGCCGCCGCGTGCGGGCTGGACGATGTCCGGCCAGCCGTCGCCGGTCACGTCGCCGACGACCTGCTGCGCGGCGCCGCCGGATGCCGGCCGCAGCTGCTGTCCCGACATGCTCAGGACCTGGCGGGTGTCGGTCACCACCTCGAGATTGCCGCTGCCGGTGATGTCGCCGAAGGCGCAGTAGCCTTCGCAGCCGTTCTCCTTGGCGGCGAAGCGCGGGATGTGCGCGCCGTTGCTGGAGCCGTTGCGGTAGCGCGCGCCCATCGCGTTGCCGTGGCGGCCCCAGAAGTCCTGCTTGCCGTCGCCGTTGAAGTCCAGGCGCGTGACCCAGCCCGAGATCAGCGGACTGCCTGCGATGTAATGGCTGGTCTGGCTGCTGGGCACGTGCTGGAAGGTGCCGCTGCCGTCGCAGCGGTTGTTCCACAGGCGCGAGGTCGCGCCCCAGTCGCTGTGCGAGACGACGAAGGCGTCCGGGCAGCCGTCGCTGTTGAAGTCCACGAACAGCGCATCGAAGCGGTACTGCGAATCCGGAATCGTGTCGACGCGCTGCGCGGCTTCGTTGACGAAGCTCAGCGGGCCGGCCGCCTTCGCAGCGCCCGAGGCGAGTGCACGTGCGACGGGCGCTTCGCCCTGGTCGGCAAGGCAGGCGCCCGCGAAGGTGCACAGCAGGGCCAGCGCCAGGGCGCGGGGGCGGGTCATTGCGCGAGCAACCATGTCAACTCCGGGTTCCGGTTCTGCCAATTGAAGGCGCGTGGGGTGTGCGAGACCGCAGCGCATTCGCGATTGAGGTATTGGGCGAGCCTGTCGGCGCGCCGAGAGAACTTCTCGCGCCATGCCGGATCGGTCTCGAAGTGGCGCGCCGCGGCGACCACCATCAGCAACTCGGGGTTGTGCGCATCCGAGCCCCAGCCTTCGCTGTCCTGGATCCGCACGACCTGCTCGCGCGGCGCGAGTCCCGAGGAGAAATACCAGCCGATCGTGCCGCCGGCGTTGCAGGTCGAGCGCCAGTTGCCGGCGATGTCGTCGGGGACGAATCCGTGCTGCTCGAGGTAGCGGCCGAAGTCGCGCAGCATCACCGGGATACGCTCGTCGCCAGTGACCAGCCAGGCGCGCCACAGCCCGCCGACCAGGTTGGCGCTCATCCACGGCGAGGCGCCGCGCACGTCGGTGGCCGGGTCGTAGTCGCCGCCTTCGTGCGCCTGCCACGAATGGGTCCAGGCGCCGGTGACCGCGTCGCCGCCGGGCGGAGCCTGCTGGTGGTCGTGCAGCCACCCGATCATGTCCTCGATCTGGCGACGGGTCTGCGGCGAGCCGGTCAGCTCGTAAGACGACACCAGGTGTTCCAGCGCCAGGCCCACTTGACGTTCGGTCCACGCCTGCGCCCCGCCCGCGTAGGGTCCCATCGGCGTGCTCCAGCCGCCCTTGAACTGGTTGTCCGCCATCTGCGCGACAGTCGCCGTGTCCAGCCGAGTGTCGTCCCCGGCCAGCGCCACCAGCATCAGGTGCGGGGTGACGTAGCTGTACTTGGGATCGCAGGCGTTGACGCCGTCGAACTCCCAGCCGCCGGTGCAGTCCGGCCAGCCGCCGCCGCTGCCCTCGCGCTTGATCCTGGACAGATAGAAGGTGGCCGAGTTGTAGAACTCGGCAAACCGGTCCGGACGGCCGCTGCGCACGTACTGCAGTCCGATCACCGACGCCCGGTCGAACAGGAAGGCATGCACGCCCGAATACGGCGCATCCTCCGCCCAGGCCCATTGGCCGTCGATGTAGCGGTCGTAGGCGCGTGCGCGGTCGTGCACCAGCTGCGGACCGGCGATGCCCGACGCCACCAGCCACGCCGCATCGAGCGTCGCGAGCACGCGCGGCACGGGCGCGTCCATCTTGCCCGGGCGCGTGCCCTCGTCGTAGGGCACTTCGTCGATCGAGCGCGTGCGCGGCTGCGTGATGTCGAAGCGGTAGGCCGCGCGTGGATCGGCGACGAACTGTACCTTGACCGCGCGGATGCTGTCGTCCTTCCAGTGCCAGCGCAGGCTCGGCCGGACGTAGGCCGGCACTTCGGCGCCCGCGGCGTCGAGGATGCGCACGCGCGCGGCATCGGTCAGCGCGCCCTCGGGAAAGGGGATGCCCAGGTTCACCAGTTCGCGATCGCCGACCTCGCCGTTGGGCGTCAGGGTGATCGTCGTGGGCGGGGCGGCTCGCGCAGCGCTCGCAGGCGTTGCCTGGCCGCCCAGCGTCGCGGCGGGCGCGCGCTCGGAACAGCCGGCAAGCGCGGGCAGCGCGCACAGCGCCAGCACATGCAGCAAGGGCATGCAGCAGCGGCGGACAGCAGCGATCGCAGGCATGGGGCGCGTCTCCGGAGGGCGTGTTGGGGCGCCCTGTCGTCCAGCCACGGGCGAGGCCCGTTTTTGGCGGCAGGAGTATAGGGTTGCGTTCCCGGCCCCCTGTGGCGGCTGACAGCACTGGGCTGCGCGTCACATCCTGGCGTCAGCGAGCCGACAGGGTGGCGTGCGCCGGCGCCGATCTGGCCACTCCGGAATCGGCGTATCCTATTGCAAATCAATGGCTTGTTGAAGACATGGCAAATCTGGGTCCGCAGGCGCCAATTCCGGCAAAAAGTGACGCAGGTCCGGCCGAGCGCTGGCCCAGGGCCGCGGACGGCGAGCTGCTGGTGTCCGGCCGGCCGCTGTCGCAGGTGGTCGACGAGGTCGGCGGGACGCCCTGCTACCTGTACGACCGCGGCCAGCTGGAGGCCCGCGCACGTAGCCTGCGCGCGCTGTTCCCGCGCGACGTGCTGCTGCACTACGCGATCAAGGCCAACCCGATGCCGGCGCTGGCGGGCTTCATGCGCGCCCATGTCGACGGCTTCGACGTGGCCTCGGCCGGCGAACTGCGCGTCGCGCTGGACGCAGGCATGGACCGCGAGCACGTGAGCTTCGCCGGCCCGGGCAAGCAGGAGGCGGAGCTGCAGCGTGCGCAGGCCGCCGGGATCCTGGTCAACCTCGAATCATTCCGCGAGATCGACCTCCTCGCGCGCGCCTCCGAACGCAACGGCACGCCGGCGCGCGTGGCGGTGCGGGTCAACCTGCCGTTCGAGCTCAAGGCCTCGGGCATGAAGATGAGCGGCGGCGCCAAGCAGTTCGGCGTGGACGACGACCAGGTGCCGGCGCTGCTGCGGCGGATCGCCGAGGCCGGGCTGGCGTTCGAGGGTTTCCATTGTTTCGCCGGCTCGCAGAACCTGCGCGCCGAGGCGATCGTCGAGGCGCAGCAGCGCAGCTACGAGCTGGCCAGGACCTGGCTGGACGCATTCCCCGCTCCGCTGCGCTGGCTCAACCTCGGCGGCGGCTTCGGCATTCCCTACAGCGAGCGCGACAAGCCGCTCGAGCTCGCGCCCGTCGCCGACTCCCTGCACCGGCTCGCCGCGCGCGCGGCCGCGGACTTCGGGCCGCAGTCGCGGCTGGTGGTGGAACTGGGCCGCTACCTCGTCGGCGAGGCCGGCCTCTACGTGTGCCGCGTGCTCGACCGCAAGATCTCGCGCGGCAAGGTGTTCCTGGTCGCCGACGGCGGCATGCACCAGCACCTTTCGGCCTCGGGCAACTTCGGGCAGGTGATGCGCCGCAACTATCCGATCGCGGTCAACGGCGCCGCACGCGAACCGGAGAAGGCCACCGTCGTCGGACCGCTGTGCACGCCGCTGGACCTGCTCGGCGACGACGTCGAACTCGGCCACGCGGAGCCTGGCGACCTGGTCGTGGTGTTCCAGTCCGGCGCCTACGGACGTTCGGCCAGCCCGCGCCAGTTCCTCGGACACCCGGACGTGGCCGAAGCCCTCGTCTGACGCCCCTCGCCGCCTAGTGCAGCAGGCGGCGGTAGATCTCTAGGTACGCGCCCGCATAGCGCCGCCGGCTGAACTGGTGGCGCGCGTGTTCGACCGCCTGCCGCGCGAGGTCGCTGCGATACGCGGCGCTGGCGCTCAGCTGCTGCAGCGCGTCGGCCAGCGCATCGCGCTCGGCCACCGGCGCCAGGCGCCCGGTCTGCCGGTCCAGCACCACCTCGGGAATGCCGCCGACCCGCGCGGCCACGACGGGCACCCCGCAGGCCTGCGCTTCGGCCAGCACCAGGCCGAAGGCTTCGTCGCGGGCGCCGTGCAGCAGGACGTCGAAGCCGGGAAACCAGTGTTCCGGGTCGGGCTGGAAGCCGCAGAAGTGGATGCGGTCGCCGAGACTGCCGTTGGCCAATGCGCGCATCCTCGCTTCCTGCGCGGCGTCGCCCCGGCCCAGCACCAGCAGCCGCGCATCGCGCGCCGGCTGGCGGCGCGCGAAGTCCTGGAACGCGCCGATGGCGAGGTCGACGCCCTTCTCCGGTCCGAAGTGGCCGACCGTGCCGACGACCAGGGTGTCCTCGGTCGCGCCGATGTGGCGGCGCACGCCGGCACGGATCGCCGGGTCGGGCCGGAACCGGTCCAGGTCGATGCCCAGCGGAATGCAGGAGATCTTCGCCGCGCTCATGTAGTTGTTGTCGATGTAGTGCCGCAGCCGCTCCTGCGACGCGGTCACCACCGCCCCGACCCGCAGGCCGACCAGCGCATTGCGCAGCCGGTCGCGGAACCGCGCCGTTTCCAGCGCGCGCGTGCGGTGGAAGCTCATCAGCAGCGCAGGCCCCCTGCCCGGCATCGCCAGCGCGGCCATCGCCTCGCTCGCGGCATCGTGCGCGTGCACCACGTCGATCGCGTGTTCGCGGCAGTGATCGCGCAGGCGCTTCAGCGCCGCGCCGTCGAACAGGCCGCGACGGTCGAGGTTGAAGGTTTCGTCGAACAGGGCGCGGTCGGGGGCGTCCGAACCGAACGCGTCCAGGCAGCCCAGATGGCTGTCGACACCGAGTTCGCGCAAGCCGGAGGCCAGTGCGGCGATCGCTTCGCGACGGCCGCCGTGGCTGTAGGACAGGGTCAGGTGCAGGACCTTCATGCCCGCGCCCACACGGGTTCGCGGGACTCGGGCGGCATGCGGCGCAGCACCGCCGCGCCCGCCCGCGCGAGCGGCCACGGTTCTCCGGTCGATGCCGGCGGGCGCGCGACCGTCGTCGGGCCGCGGAACCCCCGGTCCGGCCTTGGAGACTGCCGTGCCGGTATCACGTCCTGTCCAGTCCATCGACGATCGACCTGGTCGGGTCCACGAGCGGACCGGGAGAAGCTGCAGCAGCGACGCTCATTCGGACGGATCCAGAGGAGGGACGTCGTCGGCCTGCGGCGGATGCGGGCCGGCGTGGCGGACAGAACCTGAAACGGCGGATCGGCCCACGATCGGCCACCGGCATGGACGCGGAACGCCAGCGTGCCACCCACGCGACGGCATGCACGCTGCGCTGCGGTCGCGGCGCCGGGAGCCGCCACGCGCACGGGCCCGCTGGCCGAATCCGGGCGCTCCTGCCGTATCAAGCTGCTGACGCCAGCCCTGCCCGACGCCGCCAGCCCAAACCGGCGCAGCCGCGCGGAACCAAACGAATCGAGCCCCGATGGATGCAGTGATCGAACCTTCCCGCGTGAGCAGCGACATTCCCCGGCACTTCTACCGGGACGCGCCGCAGGATCCCCACCAGCGCCGGCGCCACCAGGCGGTGCTGTCGCTGCTGCATGAGCTGCCGCTGGGACGCGTGCTCGACTACGGCTTCGGCTGGGGCGACATCGCCTGGGCGGCCTCCCGCACGCATCCGGACATCCATGCGGTGGACGTGGAACAGCGTCGCGTCGAATTTGCGCGCCAGCAGTACGCGCCCATTCCGTTCGACCGGTGCCGGCCGGATGGCGTGGATTTCGCCGACGCCAGTTTCGACATCGTGCTGTCGATCGTGGTCCTGCCGTTCGTGCCCGACGACGAAGCCTACGTCGCCGAACTGCGCCGCGTGCTGCGCCCCGGCGGCCATCTGGTCATCGCCACCAAGACCTCGCAGTTCCTGCCGCGCGTGTGGATGCGGCTGAGCGGACAGCGCGAGCGCGACCGCAATCCCGCACCCGGCATCCGCCACCACGATGCCGCCGATGCTGCAGCGCTGCTGGGCCGGCACGGTTTCACGATCCTGCGCCGGGAGGCGTTCTACGATCCGCCGTTCGAAGCCCGGCGCAACGTCGCCGACCTGGTCAACGGCGTCTTCGAAGTCGCCGGTGACGCGCTCGGACTGGTCGATCTTGCGCCCTATCCGCTGTTCCTGGCGCGGCGCGACGACTGAAGCAGTACCGGCCTCGTCACCGACGCCACATGCCGGATCAGTGCCGGACGGTCTGCCGGCCGAACGGGTCGCTGGCCAGCCAGTGCAGCCAGCGTCGCCAGAGCGCGACGACCGGAGGCGTGATCCGGACGTCGGTCGATTGTGCACGCAGCACCTGCCCGGCCGATGACGCCGGCGGG
Source organism: uncultured Luteimonas sp. (assembly GCF_947492465.1). Classification (NCBI taxonomy): domain Bacteria; kingdom Pseudomonadati; phylum Pseudomonadota; class Gammaproteobacteria; order Lysobacterales; family Lysobacteraceae; genus Luteimonas; species uncultured Luteimonas sp. The sequence goes on along the minus strand of NZ_CANLNF010000004.1, from coordinate 101,832 downwards.
GCGACGGCGCCTGCTGCCGGCGCGTCGTGCGCCGCGGCCGCTCGGGCCTGCGACGCGCTGGCGGCCGGCGCGCGCGCGCCTGAGGTGCGCAGCGGCGCCAGCGGCTGCGAACCGTTGCGACGCAGGCGGGCTCCGCCGCCACCCGCGGCTTCCATCGCGCCGATGTCGATGCGTGCGCCCGGCACGCGTGCGACCTGCGCGCCGATCGCCAGCTTCGCCCGCTGCGGCGGATCGAACTGCGGCAACAGCAGCGGCGACGGGAACGGGAACGCCGACGGCGTCGGCGGCTGCGGATTGCCGGCCGATACCAGCGGGCTGTTCGCCGTCGGACGCAGCTGGAGCTGGCCGATGTTCGACAGCCCCGGATCGGTGCCGCGCAGGGTGCCGGTCAATTCGGCCGGCACCAGCGCCGCCGAGGACTGCACCCAGTTGTTGCTTCCGGCCACCTTGCGCCCGCTGCTCCAGGGTTCGCGGCTGGTCGGCGCGCAATAGGGCGTCTCGACTTCCGACGCTTCGTGCACGCGCAGGATGTTCGGTGCCGCCCCCGACCCGGTCTGGTGGACCACGTTGTTGTGCATCTCCACCGATTCCTGGCCCAGCTGCACCAGCACCGCGTTGGCGATGCCCGAACGGTTGAACACGATGGTGTTGTTGACCATGCGCAGGCGGCCCTGGCTGCGCCCGTTGAGGTCGCCGCCGGTGCGGATCGCGTTGCGCCAGGAGGAGGTGTGGACGATGACGTTGCCGACCAGGTCGACATCCTCGCGCCGCAGGTTCGGGGTCCAGCCCGACTGCTGGGTCTCGCAGTCCGGGCCGATCAGCTCGAGTTCCTGGTAGGCCGAGTTCTCGAACCAGTTGTAGTAGATCAGCGCACGCTCGTGGCGGTTCTTGAGCAGGCTGCCGCCGTTGCCGTCGTGCACGTAGTTGTAGCGCATCAGGAACACCGAACCCGGGTACGCCACCTGGTCGGACTGCATGTAGATCGGATGCCGGTGCGTGCCCGAGCCGGCGTTGTACACCTCGCTGTATTCGAGCGTGAACGAGCCGGAATTGTTGTCGGCACCGAGGATGCCGTGCGAGGGACAGTCGCGGATGATGCTGTCGCGCACGGTGACGTCGTGCGCCTCGCTGAACACGCACGACGAAGTGCCGCCGCGCACGTCGAACCCCTCGAACACGACGTGGTTGGACTGCTGGAACTTGACGGTGTGCGAGCCGCCGCTCAGCACCGGCCGGGTCGACCCGACCGAACGGTTCCAGCGGAACGTCACCGGATTGCCGGCCGCGCCACGATCGCCGCTGCGCACGACGATGTTGCCGCTATAGGTGGCGCCGCCGTCGACCAGGACGACATCGCCGGGTTCCAGGTCGACGCTGTCGACCAGCGCCGAGAGCTGGGTGTACTGCCGGCCCGACGGGCCGACGGTGTAGGTCGCCGCCAGGGCGAGGGAAGGCAGGGCCAGGCAGGCGCAGGCGAGCGCGGTACGGATCAGGGCATGAGGCATTCGGGCAACTCCGGTCGGTCGATGATCCCCCTGTCCTGCCACCGGTCCATGGCCGGCAAGTGGGCGCATCTTAAACCCGCACGTCGCCCGAGCTCCGGCCGTGGCGTGAACGCCCGCCCCTGCGGCAGGCATGTGGCCCCCGGCCGGACGCGCGTCGAAGTCCTGCCGTGACGGCGGTCGCCCCGATGCGCAGAACACCCGCAGCCGCCGCGTCCCACCGCGGCGGCCCGGTCTGTCAACCGGCGCGACCGGGTCTGTGTGCACGAATTACACGCCCCCTTGGACGGCTGTCCGGTAGCCGCAGACCTGGCAAGGCATGCAGGCATCGGTCACGGTGAGCTGCCTTCCGCGCCGTGGGCCGACCACGATGCCGGCCCGTTGCCCGGAGCGGCCTGCCCATCCCGACCGCAGGGGCGACCCGTACGATGCGCAGGCGTGCATCCCGTCGGTCCACGTGGAAACCTTCGATTGCAGCGTTCGCGGGGACTCTGCCGTTTTGCCCAGGATCCGCGCCCGTGCGAGCGCCCTGCCTGATATGCGCGGCTACTTTGCTCCACGCGACGCGCGCTGGCGCGTGTGGCGGCAGATCCACCATGCCGACACCGGCCGATCGATTACGCGCGGCGGCTTGCGCAACGACCCTCGCGAAGCATCGCTTCGCGCAGGCGCGAACGCCCGCCGTCCGCGGCGGGCCGGCAAATCCGCCGGGCACAAAAAAACCGGCCAGTGGCCGGTTGTTTTGGCGCGCCCGGAAGGATTCGAACCTCCGACCCCCAAGTTCGTAGCCTGGTGCTCTATCCAGCTGAGCTACGGGCGCGTTGCGCAGAAGCGGAATTATGAAGCGACGTTGGACGTCCGTCAATCGTTCCGATGTAACTGGCGGAGACTGAGGGATTCGAACCCTCGATGGAGCTTTTGACCCCATACTCCCTTAGCAGGGGAGCCCCTTCGGCCTCTCGGGCAAGTCTCCGGGTAGATCGCGTGGCGACAACGGGGCCGCGCACGACAGGCCGCGAAGGATACCGGAGTCGTGGCCGCCGCGGCAAATCAATTGCCGTCGGTTTCGGCCTCACGCGCGGATTCGGGCTCGTCCCCGCGACGGATGCGCTGGTAGATCTCTTCGCGATGGACGGCAACGTCCTTCGGCGCGGTAATGCCGATACGCACCTGGTTGCCCTTTACCCCGAGAACCGTGACGGTGACCGAATCGCCGATCATCAGGGTCTCGCCGACGCGGCGGGTCAGAATCAACATCTTGGAAATCTCCATAGGCCGGGGGCCTGTGCCGAAACGCCGGCCGCGGCGCGCGCGCCTGATGCCAACATACGTTTCAAACTGAAACAAACGGGAAGCATGTCGGGGACGGGACGTCCGGTCAACCGACAGAGGTCATGGAGCAAATACTCAGTGTCAGCCCGGACTCAGCTTGGCTGCCGCCCAGGCCGGGACTTCGGCCAGCACCGCGACCAGCTCCGGACCGTCCGCGCCGCCGCCCTGCGCCATGTCGGGCCGCCCGCCACCCTTGCCGCCGGTACGACCAGCGACGAAGGCCACGAGTTCCCCCGCCTTGATCCGGCCGGCGGCGGCACCGGACACGCCGGCCACGAGCGCCGCCCTGCCCTCGCTGGCACCGGCCAGCACGATCGCCGCATCGCCCAGCTGCTGGCGCAGCCGGTCCAGCGCGTCGCGCAGTGCCTTGGCATCCAGGCCTTCCACGCGCGCGGCGAGCACCTTGATGCCGGCCACGTCGACGGCCTGCGCGCCCAGGTCCGCAGTCGCGCCGCTGGCCGCCTTGGCCTTGTGCGTCTCGACTTCGCGCTCCAGCCGCTTCTGCCGCTCGAGCAGGCCGCGCAGCTTGTCCGCGACCTCGGCGGTGGTGCCGCCCAGCAAGCCGGCCGCCTCGCGCAGCCGGCGTTCCTCGCCCAGCACATGGTCCAGCGCGGCCTGCCCGGTGAGGGCCTCGATACGGCGCACGCCCGCCGAGACGCCGCCCTCGGAGACCAGCTTGAACAGGCCGATCTCGCCGGTACGGCCGACGTGGGTGCCGCCGCACAGCTCGACCGACTCGCCCATCCGCACCACCCGCACGCGGTCGCCGTACTTCTCGCCGAACAGGGCGATGGCGCCTGCGTCCATGGCCTCCTGCATGCCCATCTCGTCGATGGCGACCGGGTGGTTGGCGCGGACCTCGACATTGACCCGGCGCTCGATCTCGGCGAGTTCGTCGCCGTGCACCGGCTGGAAGTGCGAGAAGTCAAAGCGCAGGCGGTCGGGCGCGACCAGCGAGCCCTTCTGCGCGACGTGCGTGCCCAGCAGGCCACGCAGCGCGCCATGCAGCAGGTGCGTCGCACTGTGGTTGAGCACGATGCTGCCGCGGCGGTCGGCGTCCACCGTGCCGGCGAGCGTGTCGCCGCGGCGCAGGATCCCGGCCTCCAGCCTGCCGAAGTGGCCGAAGAACTGACCCGCCAGCTTCTGGGTGTCGGTGACGGCAAAGCGCGTGTCCAGGCCGTGCAGTTCGCCGGTGTCGCCCACCTGGCCGCCGGACTCGCCGTAGAACGCAGTGGCGTCGAGGATCACGATGGCCTCGTCGCCGGCAGCGATGGATTCGACCGGGCGACCGTCCTTCAGCAGCGCCACGACCTCGAGGCCCTCGGCCTGCAGCGCGTCATAGCCCAGGAAGCGGGTCGGCTTCAGCTGCGCGACCAGGTCGGCGGGCAGCTGCACGCCGCCGCCGAACTTGCCGGCGGCGCGCGCGGTCTCGCGCTGCTTCTCCATCGCCGCGTCGAAACCGGCCGTATCCACCGACAGGCCGCGCTCGCGCGCGATGTCCTGGGTCAGGTCGAGCGGGAAGCCGTAGGTGTCGTAGAGGCGGAAGGCGTCGGCGCCGGGAATGGAGTCGCCCGACTTCGCCGCGACCTCGTCGAAGATCTTCATGCCGGCATCGAGCGTTTCGGCAAAACGCTCCTCCTCGGCCAGCAGCGCCTTCTCCACCAGTTCGCGCTTGGCCGCGAGTTCCGGATAGGCCTCGCCCATCAGCGTGGCGAGGGTGCCCACCAGGCGATGGAAGAACGGCCCGCGCGTGCCCAGCATCCAGCCATGGCGCAGGGCGCGGCGGATGATCCGGCGCAACACGTAGCCGCGGCCCTCGTTCGAGGGCAGCACGCCGTCGACGATCAGGAAGCTGCAGGCGCGGATGTGGTCGGCGATCACGCGCAGCGACTTGTTCTCCAGGTCGGCGGTGCCGGTGAGCTCGGCGGCGTGGCGGATCAGCGCCTGGAACAGGTCGATCTCGTAGTTGCTGTGCACGTGCTGGAGCACCGCGGCCAGCCGCTCCAGGCCCATGCCCGTGTCCACGCAAGGCGCCGGCAGCGGGACCAGCGTGCCGTCGGGCTGCTTGTCGAACTGCATGAACACCAGGTTCCAGATCTCGATGTAGCGGTCGCCGTCCTCGTCCGGGGAGCCGGGCGGGCCGCCGAAGTGGCCGGGGCCGTGGTCGTAGAAGATCTCGGTGCAGGGGCCGCAGGGGCCGGTATCGGCCATCTGCCAGAAATTGTCGGAGGCGTAGGGCGCGCCCTTGTTGTCGCCGATGCGCACGATGCGCTCGGCGGGCACGCCGATCATCTCGTGCCACAACGCGTAGGCCTCGTCGTCATTGTGGTAGACGGTGACCAGCAGGCGCTCGGCCGGCAGCTGCCACACCCCGGTCAGCAGTTCCCAGGCCCAGGCGATGGCCTCCTTCTTGAAGTAGTCGCCGAACGACCAGTTGCCCAGCATCTCGAAGAAGGTGTGGTGGCGCGCGGTGTAGCCGACCGAGTCGAGGTCGTTGTGCTTGCCGCCCGCGCGCAGGCAGCGCTGGACGTCGGCCGCGCGCGGATTGGCGCGCTTCTCGGCGCCCAGGAACACGTCCTTGAACTGGACCATGCCCGAGTTGGTGAACAGCAGGGTCGGGTCGTTGGCAGGCACCAGCGGTGCCGAGGGCACGATCTCGTGGCCCTTGCCGCGGAAGAATTCAAGGAAATCGCTGCGGATGCGCGCGGTGGTATAGGGGCTGGGCGTGTTCATGGCTGGCGGGCTGCAGGCGGGCGCGTCCGGACCGGCCCAACGCGACCCCTGCGGACGGGATCGATGGCCAGGGCGGACAACCCGGGGAAGCACGCAGAATAACAAACGGGCCGGTTCAGGTGTCGGCGTCGTCGGGATCGAAACGGGTGGCCGCGCGGATGCGCTCGCCGTCGAAGCCGCGGCGCATGAGCAGTTCGGCCGCCTTGCGGCGCTGGGCGAGGTCGACCGGCCCTGCCTCGCCGAAGCGGCGGCGCACCAGGTCCCGCGCCACCTCGGTCCAGTCGCCCTCGAACGTCTCCATCGCCGCCACGATGGCGTCCCGTTCCAGGCCGTGCATGCCCAGCTCGGCGCGGATATGCAGCGGGCCATAGCCGGCGCCTGCGCGGCTGCGGACCAGGGATTCGGCGAAACGCGTGTCGTCCTGCCAGCCGGCCTCGGCGAGGCGGCCGATCGCCGCGGCGGCCTCGTCCGGCTCGACGCCGCGCGCGGCCAGCTTGCGCTTGAGTTCCTTGCGCGAGTGCTCCCGCCGGGTCAGCAGGCCCAGGGCGCGCTGGGTGGCCGTGGGCTGGGGACGCGGCTTGCGTCGCGGCGGGGACCGGTCGTTCATCGATCGCGCTCCTGCGGCGTCCGGCGAGGATCCGGCAACCCAGACGCTGGCGCGCGCCAGCCGCGCTGCGCCAGTATCGATCGGTACACCTCGGCGTCGGCCGCGGAAAAGCAGCAGAACAGGAGCGTCGAGACCGCTTCCGGCCCCCACGCCAGCACGCTGTCGACCGCGATCGCGGTGGCCGCCTCCAGCGGGTAGCCGTAGATGCCGGTACTGATGGCCGGGAAGGCAATGCTGCGCAGGTCCAGCGCCCGCGCCACGCGCAGCGCGTTGCGATAGCAGGCCGCCAGCAGCTCCGCCTCGCCGGCGCCCCCGCCCTGCCACACCGGGCCGGCGACATGGATCACATGTCGTGCCGGCAGCCGGTATCCGGCCGTCGCCTTCGCCTCGCCGGTGACGCAGCCGCCGAGCGTCCGGCATTCGGCCAGCAGGCCGGGCCCGGCCGCGCGATGGATCGCGCCGTCGACCCCACCGCCGCCCCGCAGCGAAGCGTTCGCAGCATTGACGATGGCGTCCACCGCCAGCGTGGTGATGTCCGCCTGGACCACGTCCAGTTTCATCGACGCCGCCCCTTGCCCCCAGGCGGCGGAGAGCGCGTGGCCTGCCCCGTTGCGGCCCGTTTCGCGGGCCTGGGCCGAGGCGCAGGCAGTGCTCCTGCGGTTACGAACAGGGCCAGCCGCAGCAGGTCCGGATCGTCGAGGAACTCGTCGAGGACGTAGTACTCCTTCGCCTCCGGGTACGGCCTGCCCATGCTCAGCGCAGGCAGCACCTGCCGACCCGCGTCGGTGGGCTTGAGCAGCAGGCTGTTGTCGCAGGCGAACGCGACCACCTTGCCGTCCAGATAGAGCGCGTACTCGCCGAACATGCGCCTGTGTTCCAGACGCGCACCCAGCCCCGCCTGCTCGTGCACGTAGGCGATGAAATCCTGGTCGGTCGCCATCGCGTCGGCCGCCCTACTCCCCGCCCGGCAGCGAGTAGGAGAAGGTGTAATGGTGCCTGCCGCCGACGACGCGGATCCGGAACTCGCCCGCGATGCCCGTCAGTTCGCCGGCGCCCGAATCCGGAACCACCAGCACCGACAACTCCTGCGCGCCCCGCGCCATCACCCCGCGGTGGTGCAGCATGAACGAGCCGCTGCGGCCAGCGAGCGTCCCGGTGACTTCTTCGACAGCCACGTAGACGGCCGAACCCTCCACGCCGGTCATGGCGGTCAGCATCTGGCCCCGCGTGGTGGCGACCAGGTCGCCGGTGATCCGCTTGTCGATCACCATGCGGCCGCGCCTGGCGTTGTCCGCGCCCTCCAGCTCGAGCGGCCGCATCGCGACCGTGAACCCGCCCTGGGCCTGCCCCGTCATCATCGTCTCCAGCGCCCATGCGGGCGCGACTGCCAGCATCCACAGCGCGATCGCGATCCAACTGCGCCGCCGCCATCCGGCGCCGGCGGTTCGCGGCCGCACCCGGCCGGCGTCCGCCTGCCAGCCACAGCGTTCATTCGGCGATGGTCCGATCGACATCGGCTGGTCCTTGGCGTGCTGCGGCGTGTCCATCCGGCGGGCGATGGCCCCCTCCCCACACGGAGAAGAGGCCGGGAAAAAAGGCCGTCCCTGGCCGCGAAGATCATCCGGAAGCTCAGCCCTCGGCTTCGGCCTTGTCGGCTTCCTCGTCACGCTTGGCCTCGGCGGGCTTGAACTTCTCACGCAGCTCGGCCTCGAGCCGCTTGGCCACCTCCGGGTTCTCCTTGAGGTAGTTGCGGGCGTTCTCCTTGCCCTGGCCGATGCGCTCGCTGCCGTAGCTGTACCAGGCACCGGCCTTGTCGACGAGCTTGGCGTCCACGCCCATGTCGATCAGTTCGCCTTCCCGGCTGATGCCCTCGCCGTACAGGATCTCGGTGATGACCTGCTTGAACGGGGGCGCCATCTTGTTCTTGACCACCTTGATGCGGGTCTGGTTGCCGATGATCTCGTCGCCCTTCTTGATCGCGCCGATGCGGCGGATGTCCAGGCGCACGGACGCGTAGAACTTGAGCGCGTTGCCGCCGGTGGTGGTTTCCGGGCTCTGGCCCGGCATCATCACGCCGATCTTCATGCGCAGCTGGTTGATGAAGATCACCATGCAGTTGCTGCGCTTGATGTTGCCGGTCAGCTTGCGCAGGGCCTGGCTCATCAGGCGCGCCTGCAGGCCCGGCAGCTGGTCGCCCATCTCCCCCTCGATCTCGGCGCGCGGGGTGAGCGCGGCGACGGAGTCGACCACCACCACGTCGACCGCGTTGGAACGCACCAGCATGTCGGCGATTTCGAGCGCCTGCTCACCGGTGTCGGGCTGGGACACCAGCAGGTCGTCGATGTTGACGCCCAGCTTCTGCGCGTAGGTCGGGTCGAGCGCGTGCTCGGCGTCGATGAACGCGGCGGTGCCGCCGGCCTTCTGGCACTCGGCGATGGTCTGCAGGGTCAGCGTGGTCTTGCCCGAAGACTCGGGGCCGTAGATCTCGACCACGCGGCCCTTGGGCAGGCCGCCGATGCCCAGCGCCATGTCCAGCATCAGCGAACCGGTGCCGATCACCTCGGCCGGCTCGACGCTGCCGTCGCCCATGCGCATCACCGAGCCCTTGCCGAACTGCTTCTCGATCTGGCCCAGTGCGGCGGAAAGCGCGCGCTTCTTGTTCTCGTCCATCGTGGTGGTCCTTGTCATGGTGAATTCGGGTTGGGTGCATCCTTGCAGGCGCCCATCGCAGGGACTGCGACGCAGGCGCCAGGGACAATGCTGGTCGTGTGCCGGGGGCCCGGCAGCCGGGCGATGGCGGCCGCCGCTGTCGGAAAACCCCGCGCCGCCCTCACCGGCTGGGCCTCACCAGGCCGCAGTACAGGCCCTCGATGGCGAAGTCCTGGTCCGGCTGCACCTCGATCGGCGCATGGTCGGGGTTGCGCGGCAGCAGGCGGATGCGGTCGCGGCCGATCTTCAGCAGCTTGACCGTGACCGCGTCGTCCACGCGCGCGACCACGATCTGGCCGCTGCGCGCGTCGCTGGTGCGGTGCACGCCGATCAGGTCGCCCTCGAAGATGCCCTCGTCGATCATCGAGTCGCCCTTGACCTTGAGCAGGTAGTCGGGCGCGGGGGAAAACAGGGCGCGGTCCATCAGCACCATCTGCTCGCTGCCGATGTCCGCGCCGATGGGCAGGCCGGCCGCGACCTGGCCCAGCACCGGCAGGTGCAGCGCCTCGCCATCGCGCACTTCGTCCAGCCCCAGCGCGTGCTGCGGCATGGCGACCGGGCGCGCCAGGCGGATCCCGCGCGCGCGGCCCGGCACGCGCTCGATGGCCCCGGCCGCCTCCAGTGCCTCGAGGTGGTACTGGGCGGCGCGCACGCCGCTGAAGCCGAACGCCCGCGCGATCTCGGCCTGCGACGGCGGGACGCCTTCGGCCTCGATGCGCTCGGCGATGAGTTCGAGGATGCGCTGCTGGGTGTCGGTGAGCTTCATGGTTAGTAGTAATACTACTAATCGATTTGCGAGGCAACCGTACTGCCACAGGGAGCTTCGCGATCGCCCCGATGCCCTATCGCCCTCCGCGCCAGATCGAGAACAGGATCCAGAACCCGCCCAGGGCGGCGCCCACGAAGCCCACCGTGCCGAGGATGCGCAGGCCGGTGCTGGAGACCCCGCCGGCGCTGTTGAGCACGATCGAGGAACCCACGATCAGCGCCGCGGTCACCACGCCCATGGTCAGCCGGCTGACGGCACGGTCGACCTGGTCGCCGAAGCCCTTGAGCGAATCGACGTCGACATGCACCCGCAGCTTGCCGCGCCGTGCCGCGCGCAGCAGCCGGTGCACGTCCTGGGGCATGTCGCGCACCAGGTCGAGCAGGCCCGCCAGCGCGCGCCGCCCGCGCCTGGCCAGCACGCCGGGCGCATAGCGCTGCAGCATCGCGCGCTCGAGGAAGGGCCGCGCCGCGCTGGCCATGTCGAAGTCCGGGTCGAGCTGGCGACCCATGCCTTCCAGGGTCAGGAAGGTCTTGATCATCAGCGCCAGGTCGGGCGGCAGGGTCAGCCCGTGCCCGCGCAGGATCGCGACCACGTCGCCGAGCATCTGCCCCATCCGCAGATCCTTGAGCGGGACGCCGCGGTACTGGTCGACGAAGCGGTCCACCGATTCCTGCAGGCCGCCCTCGTCGATGTCCGGGCTGTCGCCGGTCCAGTCCACCAGCACCTCGGACACGGCCGAGGCGTCCTGCCCGACCAGGCCGTGCAGCAGGCGCACGATCTGGAACCGGCGCTGCTCGGAGACGTGCCCGACCATACCGAAGTCGATCACCCCGATCGCCCCGCCCGGCAGGTAGAAGATGTTGCCCGGGTGCGGATCTGCGTGGAAGAAGCCGTCCTCCAGCACCATCTTCAGCACCAGCCCGGCGCCGGTGCGCGCCAGCGCCCTGCGGTCCAGGCCCAGCGCATCCAGCGCGGCCAGGTCGCGGCCGGGAATGCCCTCCAGCCGTTCCTGCACGTTGAGCCGTTCGCAGGTCCACTGCCAGTAGACCTTCGGGATCACGATGTCGTCGCGGCCCTCGAAGTTGCGCGCGATGCGCTCGGCGTTGCGGCACTCGGCGGCGAAATCGAGCTCGCGCCGCAGCGACGCAGCAAACTGGCGCAGCGTGTCGGCCGGATGGTAGCGGCGCAGCTCCGGCATCTGCTTCTCGACGATCGTCGCCAGGTGCGAGAGCAGGCGCAGGTCGGCCTCGACCACGTCGCGGATGCCCGGGCGCCGCACCTTGAGGATCACCGGCGTGCCGTCGGCCAGCGTGGCGCGGTGCGCCTGCGCCAGCGAGGCGGCGGCCATCGGCACGTGTTCGAGCTCGGCGAACACGCTGTCGGGATCGGCGCCGAGGTCCTCGGTGAGCTGCGGTCGCACCAGTTCGAAATCGACCGGCGGTACCGCGTTCTGGAGTTCGGACAGTTCCTCGATCCAGCGCGGCGGCAGCATGTCCACGCGCGTGGCCAGCACCTGGCCGAGCTTGACGAAGGTCGGCCCCAGGTCCTGCAGCGCGGCGCGCACGCGCTCGGGGACCTCGAGCTGCAGCAGCCCTTCCTCCACCGCCTGCCAGTGCACCAGGCGCCCGGCCCGCTCCAGCGCCCCGGCCAGGCCGACGCGGCGGGCGACGTCACCGAATCCGTAGCGGGCCAGGACCCTGGCGATGTCCTGCAGCCGCCCGAGGTCGCGGACGGTGCCCAGCGTCTCCCACATCATCCACCCCGCCCCGCGCGCAGGCGCCGGTTCACGACAGCGCGCCTTCGATCCCCTGCAGGGCGGCGGCGACGGTCTGCCTGCGCACCGATTCGCGGTCGCCGTCGAACTGGAACAGCTCCGCGCGCGCATAGCCGCCGCGCCGCTTCCAGGCGATCCACACCGTGCCCACCGGCTTGTCGCCGCTGCCGCCGCCCGGGCCGGCGATGCCGGTCACCGCGACACCGACCGATGCGCCCGAGTGCACCAGCGCGCCGGACACCATTTCGATCGCGGTTTCGCGGCTGACCGCGCCATGCACTTCCAGCGTCTGCGGCGACACGCCGAGCAGCGCCTGCTTGGCCTCGTAGCTGTAGGCGGCCATGCCACAGTCGAACCAGTCCGAAGAGCCGGCGATATCGGTCACGACCTTGGCGATCCAGCCGCCGGTGCAGCTTTCGGCCGTGACCAGCATGTGGTGGCCATCGCGCAGCGTGTCGCCCACGCGGCTGGCGAGCTGGCGCAGGTCGTTATCGGAAAAGCCTTGGCTGGACATCGGCACACGGGATGGTCGCGGGCCTGTCTTTTTACTCCAATCCGCCTGCGACCGCAGGCGGCGAGGCAACCGCCGCCACCGCGCGCCCGGCTCCGGCGGCATGGATGCCATGCTGCAGCGCCGATCCACGCGGCCCTGCGCAAGAACGGACAGGCCCCGATCCGCCGGGCCTGTCCGGGCGGCGGCCTTGCGGCGTCAGCCGCGCAGGTCGAACCGGTCCAGCTCCATCACCCTGTGCCAGGCGGCGACGAAGTCGTCGACAAACCTGCGCTGGCCGTCCTCGCTGGCGTACACCTCGGCCAGCGCGCGCAGCACCGAATTGGAACCGAACACCAGGTCGACGCGGGTCCCGGTGAACTTCTTTTCGCCGCTTGCGCGATCGCGTCCTTCGAACAGGTCGGCGGTCTTGGAGGTCGCCTTCCATTCGATGCCCATGTCGAGGAGGTTGCGGAAGAAGTCGTTGGACAGCGTGCCCGGCCGCGCGGTGAACACGCCATGCGGGCTGCCGCCATGGTTGGTGCCCAGCACGCGCAGGCCGCCGATCAGTGCGGTCATCTCGGGCGCGGTGAGCGTGAGCTGCTGCGCCTTGTCGATCAGCAGGTGTTCGGCAGGCACCGCGGCCGGGTCGCTGACGTAGTTGCGGAAGCCGTCGGCGAAGGGCTCCATCACCGAGAACGACTCGACATCGGTCTGGTCATGGCGCGCGTCGCTGCGGCCCGGCGTGAACGGGACGGCGACTTCGATGCCGGCCGCCCTGGCCGCCTGTTCGATGCCGACGCCGCCGGCGAGCACGATCAGGTCGGCCAGCGACACCTGCCTGCCGCCTTCGGCCTCCAGGTTGAACTCCATCTGCACGCGCTGCAGCGCCTTGAGCACCTTCCCCAGCTGCTCGGGCTGGTTGACGGCCCAGTCCTTCTGCGGCGCAAGACGGATGCGTGCGCCGTTGGCGCCGCCGCGCTTGTCGCCGCCGCGGAACGTGGAGGCCGAGGCCCATGCCGTCGACACCAGCTCGGACACCGACAGCCCGGACGCGGCGATCTTCTGCTTCAGCGTCGTGATATCCGCCGCCTCGACCAGCGGATGGTCGACCGCGGGCACCGGGTCCTGCCACACCAGCTCTTCCTTCGGCACTTCCGGGCCGAGGTAGCGCGAACGCGGCCCCATGTCGCGGTGGGTGAGCTTGAACCAGGCGCGGGCGAAGGCTTCGGCGAAGGCCTGCGGGTTCTCGAGGAAACGTTTCGAGATCGGCCCGTAGACCGGGTCGAAGCGCAGCGACAGGTCGGTGGTGAGCATGCGCGGCCGATGCTTCTTCGACGGGTCGTGCGCGTCCGGGATCACCTCGCCCGCATCCTTGGCCACCCACTGGTGGGCGCCGGCGGGCGACTTCTCCAGCTCCCATTCGAAGCCGAACAGGTTTTCGAAGAAGTGGTTGCTCCACTGCGCCGGGGTCTGCGTCCAGGTCACCTCGAGGCCGGAGGTGATGGTGTCGCCGGCCTTGCCGCTGCCGTAACGGTTGTGCCAGCCCAGGCCATGGGCGTCGAGGTCGGTCGCCTCGGGCTCCGGGCCGACGTTGTCGGCGGGGCCCGCGCCGTGGGTCTTGCCGAAGGTGTGGCCGCCGGCGATCAGGGCCACGGTCTCCTCGTCGTCCATCGCCATGCGCGCGAAGGTGTCGCGGATGTCGTGCGCGGCCAGCAGGGGATCGGGATTGCCGTCCGGGCCTTCCGGATTCACGTAGATCAGGCCCATCTGCACCGCGGCCAGCGGGTTCTCCAGCCGGCGCGTGTGGACCTTGCCGTCGGCGTCGTCGTCGGCCACCAGCACCGCCTCGTCGGCGGGCTTCTCCACGCCTTCCGAACCCCGCGCGTAGCGCACGTCGCCGCCCAGCCATGTCGTTTCCCGACCCCAGTACACGTCCTGGTCGGGTTCCCAGGTGTCCTCGCGGCCGGCACCGAAGCCGAAGGTGCGAAAGCCCATCGTCTCCAGCGCGACGTTGCCGGTGAGGATCATCAGGTCGGCCCAGGAAATCTTCTGGCCGTACTTCTGCTTGATCGGCCACAGCAGGCGCCGGGCCTTGTCGAGATTGACGTTGTCGGGCCAGCTGTTGAGCGGCGCGAAGCGCTGCTGCCCGCGTCCGCCGCCGCCGCGGCCGTCCTGCACGCGGTAGGTGCCGGCGCTGTGCCAGGCCATGCGGATGAACAGGCCGCCGTAGTGGCCGAAATCGGCCGGCCACCAGTCCTGCGAGTCGGTCATCAGCTTGCGCAGGTCGGCCTTGAGGGCGTGGTAGTCGAGCTTGCCGAACGCCTCGGCGTAGTCGAACGAAGGGCCCAGCGGGTGGGAGCGTTCGGAATGCTGGTTGAGCAGGTCCAGGCGCAGCTGCTGGGGCCACCAGTGGCGGTTGCTGGTGCCGCCACCGGCGGTCTGGTGGAACGGGCACTTGGCTTCGGATGCGGTCATGGCGGGTCTCCCCTTGGATGTCGAGACCACCGTAGTCCTGCGGAGGACATATAAGAAATCGATTTATGTGAAGGCTGGTATAGGCAATGCCTATCAGTTTGCCTTCTCAGACCGCCGTGCCCGCCGCATGCCCCGACGCCCAGGCCCACTGGAAGTTGTAGCCGCCCAGCCAGCCGGTGACGTCCACCACCTCGCCGACGAAATACAGGCCCGGCACCCGCCGCGACATCATCGTGCTGGACGACAGTCCATCGGTATCCACCCCGCCGATCGTGACTTCGGCGGTGCGGTAGCCCTCGGTGCCGCTGGCCACCAGCGGCCAGCCCGCCAGCGTCGCGGCCACCTCGCGCAGTTGCGCCGGCGAGAGCTGCTTCATCGGCCGGTCCGGCAGCCACAGCTCGCACAGCCGCTGCGCGAAGCGCCGCGGCAGCACGTCGGCCAGCACGCTGCGCAGGGCGGCATCGGGTCGCCCGCGCTGCTGTTGCGCGAGCCAGGCCGGCACGTCGAGCGCCGGCAGCAGGTCCAGGCGCAGGTCGTCACCCGGCTGCCAGTACGAGGAGATCTGCAGGATCGCCGGCCCGCTGATGCCGCGATGGGTGAACAGCATGCGGTTGCGGAAGCTGGTGCCGTTGCAGTGCGCCTCCACCTCGCAGGCGACGCCCGACAGGTCCTGCAGCCGCTCCAGGTGCTTGCCGCTGAGCGTCAGCGGCACCAGCCCGGCGCGCGTGGCCAGCACCTCGTGCCCGAACTGGCGCGCCACCGCATAGCCGAAGCCGCTCGCGCCCATGCTGGGGATCGACAGGCCACCGGTGGCGATCACCAGCGCGCCGCATTCCACCACGCCCAGCGCGGTGCGCAGCCGGAAGTGGCGTTCACCGACGTGTTCGATCGCGTCCACGCCGCAGTGCGTGTGCACCTGCGCATCCACCGCGGCCGCCTCCTCCAGCAGCATGCGCACGATCAGCTTCGAGGACTCGTCGCAGAACAGCTGGCCGAGCTCCTTCTCGTGCCAGGCGATGCGGTGGCGCTCGACCATGTCGATGAAGTCGGCCGGCGTGTAGCGCGCCAGCGCCGACTTGCAGAAGTGCGGATTGGCCGACAGGTAGTTGTGCGGGGTGGTGCCGGTGTTGGTGAAGTTGCAGCGCCCACCGCCGGACATCAGGATCTTCTTGCCGACCTTGTTCGCGTGGTCGAGCACGCGCACGCGACGGCCGCGCGCGCCTGCCACGATCGCGCACATCAGGCCGGCGGCGCCGGCGCCGATGACCACGACGTCGGCGTCGCGGGTGCGCGGCGCGCCGGTGGCCGCTTCCGCGTGGGCCATGCTCATCGCGCGCGTTCCGTCGGGCGCGGGCAACGGGGGTTGCAGGACGACATCGCGGACGCGCGGGCAGGCGACGGAGCGCGCGTCAGCCGGAACATGGGCACGTCATCGGATCCATCGTCGACACCGCAGCCGTGCGACCGGCGGCGGGGGCATTCCCGCCCGCGCAGGTGCGCGCCCGTCCGCCGGCCCTCTTCGCATCGCTCAGCGCTTGCCGCCCAGCAGCCCGCCGCCGATCCTGAGCACATCGCCGAGCCCGAACTGGCCATCGCCATCCTGGTCGAGCACCGCGCCAAGCAGGCCGCCGCCGATGCCGCCCTGCTGGCGCACCTGCTGCTGCTCCTGGCCGAGGATCGAGCCGAGCAGCCGTGCGTCGGGTTCGCCCTGCGCCAGCGCGCCCTGCCCCTTGTTCTGGAACAGCTGCCGCGCCAGGAAGGCGAGCACGATCGGCGCGAGCAGCTTCATCAGCTGGCCGGCCTTGTCGTTGCCCAGGCCGGTGGCCTGTCCGAGACCCGCTTCGGCGCGCGGCAGCTGCCCGCCCAGCACGTGGCCGAGGATGCCGGCGCCATTGGTCTGGCGCGACTGCGCGCCGCCGAGCACCGCCCCCAGCAGCCCGCCGAGGTCGCCGGCGCCGGAAAAATCGTTCTGCAGCGCGCCGTACAGTGCGTCCGCGCCCTGCGGCTGGCTGGCGTTGCGGCCGAGCGCGCCCAGCAGCAGAGGCAGCGCCGCGCTCACGGCACCCGCGGTCTGCGCCTGCCCGGCACCCAGTTGCTGCGCGATCTGCCGCAGCGGTGCGCCCTGGAGCTGTTCGAACAGCTGGTCGGTCAGCGAAGGGGACATGGACATCTCCGGGACGGCGCGCAGCGCGCGCGGGCGGCTACTGTAGCCCCTTGAGCCGGTACAGCGCCTCCAGCGCCTGCTTGGGCGTGAGCTCGTCCGGATCGATCGAGGCCAGTGCCTCCAGCGCCGCCGACGACGGAGCGAACAGGCCGAACTGCTGCGGCTGGTCGATGCGCTCGGCCGACATCGGCGCGGCCGGGGCATCGTGCCCGCGCTGTTCGAGTTCGGCCAGGCGCGCGCGCGCGTCGCGGATCACCGCCCTGGGCAGGCCCGCGAGCGCGGCCACCTGCAGGCCGAAGCTGCGGTTGGCCGGCCCCTCCTTCACCGCGTGCATGAACACCAGCGTCTCGTTGCCGCGTCCGTCGTGGTGCTCCACCGCGTCCAGGTGCACGTTGGCGATGCCGCTGCCGGGGGTGGCGAGCGCGGTCAGCTCGAAGTAGTGGGTGGCGAACAGCGTGTAGCTGCGGTTGCTGGCTGCGAGGTGGCGCGCGCACGCCTCGGCCAGGGCCAGTCCGTCGTAGGTCGAGGTGCCGCGGCCGATCTCGTCCATCAGCACGAGCGACTGCTCGGTGGCGTGGTGCAGGATGTAGCTGGTCTCGGCCATCTCGACCATGAAGGTCGACTGGCCCTTAGCCAGGTCGTCGCCGGCGCCGATGCGGGTGAGGATGCGGTCGATCGGCCCGATCTGCGCGCGCGCGGCCGGCACGAAGCTGCCGATGTGCGCCAGCAGCACGATCAGCGCGTTCTGGCGCATGTAGGTGCTCTTGCCGCCCATGTTCGGACCGGTGATGACCAGCATGCGGCGGCCGTTGCACTCCGCGCCGCCGTCGAGGACCAGGTCGTTGGGTTCGAAGGGCTGGTCGCGCACCGCCTCGACCACCGGATGGCGGCCACGCTCGATGCACAGGCACGGCTCGGAGCCCAGCTGCGGCCGCGACCAGTCCAGCGCCTGCGCGCGCTCGGCGAAGGCGGCGAGCACGTCGAGCTCGCTCAGCGCGGCGGCGCACTGGCGCAGCGGTTCGAGCCGGGCGTTGAGCGCGTCCAGCAGTTGCTCGTACAGCAGCCGTTCGCGCGCCAGTGCGCGTTCGCGCGCCGACAGCACCTTGTCCTCGAAGGTCTTGAGTTCCTCGGTGATGTAGCGCTCGGCGTTGGTCAGCGTCTGCCGCCGGGTGTAGTGCGCCGGCGCCCTGCCCGCCTGCGCCTTGCTGATCTCGATGAAGTAGCCGTGCACACGGTTGTAGCCGACCTTGAGCGTGGCGATGCCGGTCGCCTCCTTCTCGCGCGCTTCCAGGTCGACCAGGAACTGGTCGGCATGGGTGCTGAGCCGGCGCAGTTCGTCGAGTTCTGCGTCGTGGCCGTCGGCAAAGACGCCGCCATCGCGCGCCAGCACAGGCGGCTGCTCGACCAGCGCCTGTGCCAGCAGTTCGGCTTCGGCGGCGTGCTCGCCAAGCTGCTGCGACAGTTCGCGCAGGCGCGGCGCATCCAGCGGCGCCAGCAGCTCGCGCAACGCAGGCAGCATCGCCAGGCCGTCGCGCAGGGTCGACAGGTCGCGCGGCCGCGCCGAGCGCAGCGCGATGCGCGAGAGGATGCGTTCGAGGTCGCCAAGCGCGCGGAAACGTTCGCGCAGCCCGTCCTCGCAGCGATGGTCGATCAGCGTGGCCACCGCATCGTGGCGCAGGCGCACGGTGTCCTGCTCGCGCAGGGGCCGGTGCAGCCAGCGCCGCAACAGCCGTCCGCCCATCGGCGAGACGGTGCTGTCGAGCACGCCCAGCAGGGTGTGCCGGGTGTCGCCATCGACGCGGGTGTCCAGCTCGAGATGGCGGCGCGTGGCGGCGTTCATCGCGATCGCGCCGTCGCCGCTCTCGACCGCGATCGAGGTCAGGTGCGGCAGCCGCTGTTTCTGCGTCTCCTCCACGTAGCCCAGCAGCGCGCCGGCCGCGGCAATGGCCAGAGGCCGGTCCTCGATCCCGAAGCCGGTGAGATCGTGCAGGCCGAAGAACCCCAGCAGCTGGCGGCGGCCGCTGTCCGGATCGAACAGCCAGGGCGCGCGCCGGCGCAGGCCGCTGCGCTCGTGCAGGCTCGCCGGCCAGCCGTCCTCGTCGGGCAGCAGCAGTTCGGCCGGGTCGAGCCGCGCCAGTTCGGCTTCCAGCTGGTCCTCGTTGGCCACTTCGTTGACCAGGAAACGCCCGGCCGACAGGTCCGCCCAGGCCAGCCCGAATCCCGCCTTGCCGCGCACCAGCGCCAGCAGCAGGGTGTCGCGGCGTTCGTTGAGCAGGGCCTCGTCGGTCACCGTGCCCGGCGTGACGATCCGCACCACCTTGCGCTCGACCAGGCCCTTGCTCGCGGCCGGGTCGCCGATCTGCTCGCAGATCGCCACCGATTCGCCCAGCGCCACCAGCCGCGCCAGATAGCCCTCGGACGAATGGTGCGGCACGCCCGCCATCGGGATCGGCTGCCCGCCGGAACTGCCGCGCTGGGTGAGGGTGATGTCCAGCAGCCGCGCGGCCTTGCGCGCGTCGTCGTGGAACAGCTCGTAGAAATCCCCCATCCGGAAGAACAGCAGCACGTCCGGATGCTCCGCCTTGGCGGCGAAGTACTGCTTCATTAGTGGAGTATGCTCATGGCCCGCCGCCCTCGCAGCTGGGTGGCTAGATTTTTCAACGGCTTGCGAGGTATCGCGGACTGTCATGTAGCTCTCAAAAGCGGTGTAAGATCAAATTTCAGGGATTCGAGTGGTCCATAGATGGACCAGAACCGAAGCAGCGGCGGCGAGGATTGTCTCTTATGGACCATCCACTGTCGCGCGGAGACACATGGACCATGGCAAAACTGGCAACCAAGTATCGCCTGACGCAGACGCAGCTGCGTTCTCTGACCATGGCCCAGCGCCCTGAGTTGGATGCCAACGGCAAGGTCATCCTCGTGCCCAACGAAACGGGCAAGTCCTATCGGTTCGGCGATGCCACCCCGGGCGCGCCGGTCGGGTTTGGCTTCTATGTGGGTCCCACGGGCGTGTTCTATGAGCTGAGAACCCAGCACGAGGGAGTCAGGCGGCGGATCGCCCTGGGGTCGGTTCAAGATCTGTCGATCGCCCGGGCGCACGAACTGGCTGGCGCTCAGCGGCACCACATCCGCCAGACAGGCGAAGATCCACGAGAGCGGATCCGGGTTGAGGTGGCCAGGCAGCGGGCCCGCGGAAAAACGGTAGGCGACGCCCTTCGAACCTACATCGCCCAGCTCGAAGATCGCCTCGCCCGCGGAAAGGCCAAGGTCGGCGGCGTGGAAGGCGTCAGGGACGCCCTGGCCAGATTGGAACGAGATGAGGTCAGGCTTGCTGACAGGGCCATCGCGGAGCTGACAGATGAGGACATCCTTGGGGCGTGGAGCAAGCTGCGCCACTCCTGCATGCTTCAATCGAACCGCCTGAAACCCGCGGTCAAGGAACTTCTGACTGCCCAAGGCGAGTGGTGGAAGCTCACTGTCGCAGATCTGGTCCGGCTGGGCCTGACTGGCAAGACAGTCGCCTTGGCCCACGCTGCCGGCCTGTCGGCTACCGAGCAGACCATGGGTAATGCGGCCAGGGCTGTGGCAAAGGCCATCTCAGCGGAGCGGAAGGCGGCCGCCCAGGCGGGACGCCAGCCGGCGCTGGCGCACAATCCCTTCGATGTGCTGACCGAGGAAGACCGCTACCGGTCCAGCCGCGATCTGGCCAAGCATTACGAGGCCGCGCGCGTGCGCAACCCCTTGGGCACGGATGACAGTGCAACCGGCACGCAGAGCTTGCCTGCGGTGCTCAAAGCCCTCGTGGGTCGGAGGGACATGCAAAACGGCCACAACGCCGTGGGTGTGGACTACCTGCTGCTGACCCTGCTGTGGGGAAGCCGTCGCAGTGAAGCCGCCAAGCTGCGCTGGTACGACAGCTGCTCTCCTGAGGAATTGGAGCTGCAGCTCGCCTCTTGGGCTTGGCTGGCCCCGGAGCCTTTCGCGAAAAACCCGACTACCGGGCTGCGCGGTTCACAAGTGTTTTTCCACGACACGAAGAACGGCGATTTCCAGTTGTTGCCCGTGGCCTACTTCGCCGAGCGGATCTTGCGCTGGCGAGTCGACGACACCGCCTTGAAAACGCGGGTCAGGGAGAAGTCGCTGGCCCTGGCGCAGAAGGAAGGCGACCAAGCCGCAGCTGCACGCCACGCCTGGCACCTGGAGAACCTACGTCGCTGGGTGTTCCCGGCCCGAAACCCTCAGTCCAAGGCCGGACACCACACCGACAGTAAGGCCATCATCCACAACATCCGGCTGGACGCTGGCTTGCTGGACCCGGAGCGAGGCATCGACGTCGGACTGACTCCCCATGACCTGCGGCGCACTCTGGGCCGCTTTGCGGGCCGGCTGCTGCCGGGCCATGTGGTCAGCCAGCTGCTCAACCACCATAGCGACCGGGATGAGGGTGGGCGCATGGCCAAGGTAACGGAGCGGTACAGTCAGCAGGAATGGCCCCACCTCCAGGAGGCCATGGCCAAGGTCGAGGAAGCGCTCATCTCCACCAGCCCGCGGGTGTGGAATATCCTGCGGGGGACGGACAAGCAGATCCTTGACGAACAGTCCGACCCACCCTTGAACCTGCCCAGCCGCCGAAGCCTTGGACATCGCAGCAAAGCGCACTCCGCAGCAAGCCAAGGAAGCCTTGGCTCGGCGTAGAGCCGAGGCTGACGCGCGGGCGAAAGCTGCCATCGAGGCCCTGAGGACTGCCGCCGACCTGCGACGGCACCAGGCTGCGACCGAGGCTCTGGAAGGCCTCCTGACCCGGGCCACCGGCCTGCGCTTCGACACCTTGGCCGACTTGCTCGCACCCCAGCCCTGGGCTTTGGACGAGACCGGGGCGATCCTGGGCCACCTGCTGACTGTGGATGACGCAACCTTCTTGGCCGCTGTCGAGGATGGCCGCTTGGATGGCCTGACCCTGGAGGAGGCGTTCGGACAGCTGTGGGCCGACATGGATCAGCGGGCGGTCTGGACCAGGCTGTACGCCAAGCTGCTGCGAGGACGGGCCGATCATGCCGAGCGGCAGCTTGAGGCGCAGCGGCGGCGCGAGGGGCTGCTGATGGTTGCGGGAAACACGAGACACACGGAGCGGCCATGAAGCTTTATCACTACACCACTTCCGAAGGAGCTTGGCGTATCCACACGGATCAGCTCATACGCCGTTCGCCACCAAATCCACTAAATGGCGATATGGTTTCCCTAACAACCGACGAGGACCCGGCGGGACACGGGCTACTGGATGGAAGGGAAGTGCCGACAGACGTCGCAAAGCAGCTCGGCGGGCGGGTCTTGCAATGTGGCAATCTCCTCTACTGCCAGGATCATACGCAGTGGAGGATTGGGATAGTGCTTGACCCTGACGATGCTGACCTAGTGCGTGCCACGGCATTCCACAGCGAGAGAGAAATCCTTGCCTTGGACATGGCAGCATGCTTTCCCGAGTACGCACGTCTAACAGATGAGCTTATGAAGCAAGCAGCGACGGCGATCTTGACTGGCAGCCACAAGCCGAAATCTCCTACTTGGTGGTACTACAAGAGGGACATCCCGACAGGGGTCAGCGCGACGTGGGAGAAGAACGATGGCAGCGGGCGATACGTTCAATCCGCGCCGACATATCCATGATCCCGGCGGCGCGGCGATAGGCGAAACCTTCCGAGCTGGTCGCCCCTTCTTCCTTATCAGTAGTGGGGAGTAGTTTAGCGTGGGTCAGCTCGCTCTTTATCTCGGAGATTATCTCGGCTGGCCACATGTGTGCCCGGGCCATCCCCTGGGCCATGTAGTAGGCGTGATTGCGTTCCAGCACCTGCAGGATGATTTCCTCCTGCTCGGCGGTCAGCGACAGACGTGGCTGGGTGGAGAATCCCTGGCTCACTTGCCTTTGACCTTGCCGTTGAACTTTGCGGCCAGGGCTTCCTTGTAGATTTCCTTGGCCTCCTCCATCGAACAGCCGTAGCCGTCCGCCAGGCGCAACAGCTCATCGGCGATCTTGCGACGCCCCGCCTCCGCAGCCTTGGCCATCTTCTGCGCTGCAGCCTTCGCCTCATCGCGGGCTTCCTGCAACTTGAACCGTGTCCAAGCTTTCACCAGGGCATCGAGTTCCTTCGACGGCAGACCGCGGGCGATCGCCTGATCCACCGTCATCTTCGGTTGTTCGGCACGCTGGCTACGTTTGCGAGCTGGGCTGCTGGCCGCCTTGGCAGTAGAAGGCCTGGCCGAGGCCGGGCGTGAGGTCTGGGCAGTCGTCGGAGCCGCGGTGGTCGGTGCCGGCTGCGCGGCGAGGCCGGGACTGAAAGGCTGAGCGGGGGTCGTGGACTTGGGCGGCTGGAAGTCTGAGAACGGATCGGAAGACATGGCAGGGGAATGAAGTGGACCTGCCAGCAGCATGTGAGAAAAACGTTATTGCGCAAGGGCAGCGACGAGGCGGAAGCCGAGTCAGCCAGAGCCAGGGCGAGAGCCAGGCAGGCCGGCCGACGCCAGTCGGCCGAAAAATCCGGCCGAGCGTCAGCGAGGCCGGCGACGCATATGCCAGACAAGAGCTGTCTGGCGAGGCCGTCAGGATAGAGCCGCTGACGGCGACGGCCTGCCAACGATGAGGCAGTCGGCAGGCCGGACGCGCGACGATGAAGCTGTCGCGCGCTAAAGCCAATGACTAGGTCATTGCTGGCAGGCAGCAATACACGAATGCACCTAAGGTGAGCAATCGTGTTCCGTTTTGCGAACGGAAACCGCGAAATCAAAGGAAACTCGCGTTGCTCACCCCCCAAAAGCTTGCCAATATGCGGCCGTGTCGCATGCTGAAGTAAGAGTCCTCAGCACTATCGAAATGAGCACCCAGATCCGCTTCCGCCTCAGCGGCAACGACGAGGCCACCTTCCTGTCTGCCGCACGCCACGCTGGGCTGTCGGCCGACGCCTATGCGCGCGTCCGGGCGCTGACACCGGTGGAGCCAGGGGCAACCATTCCACCTGAGCTGGATAAGCGACTGGAAGCGCTGGAGAGCAAAATCACAGAGCTGGCTGAGAGCCGTCCCGGCGCTACTGCCACGCCTGCCACCGTGATCCAGGGCATCGAAGTTGACGATCTCGTGCGGGAGGTCCGCTGGGAAGTCATGCGAGGCTTCAACGCCATACTGACCCTGCTGGACGCTGAAACGCTGCCGGAGCAGAACAGTCAGGCACCGCCTGACAGGTCGAACTAATCGGACGGTGAAGCCATGGCCGTCCTGAAATCCACCCGGCTCCACCTGAAAAAAGACGGCAGCGTTGACGCTGTCCGCAAGTACTTGAGCACCACTCGGGAGTACTACGCCCAGGAAGGACTGAGCCTGGACGGCAAGCCAATCCTGCCCGACGCCGAATGGCTGGACAGCCCGGCGGCGGCGAAGCTGGGCTTGAACAAGCCAGGGCGAAACCAGGACGAGGATTTCGCCAAGCTGCTGGCCGGCTACCACCCCAAGACTGGCAAGGCGCTGGTGCAAAACGCTGGTGAGGCCGGCCGGTGCATGGCCGTCGACCTGACGTTCTCACCCCGGAAGGAGTACAGCCTGGCCTTCATCGCCGCTTCCCCAGCCGAGCGTGAGCAGATGACCCAAGCCTTTCACCGCGCCCGGGATAAGGCCCTGGAGCTGATCACAGGCGGACTGAACACGCGAGCCGGCAAGGGCGGTCAGCGGCATGTGGGGATCGAGGGATTGTTGGTGCGGTCTGTGGACCACATCGACAGCAGGGCTGGGGACCCGCAATGGCACTGCCACGCCGTGGTGGCCAACGTTGCCTTGGACAAGGACGGACAGTTCCGCAGCGTGGATTTCCGCGATCTCATGCGTACCACTGGGAGCCTGCAGGAGGCCGCCCAGGAGGTGTTCGCCCGCGAGTTGGCCGAGGGCTTCATGGCCATGGGATTCGGCATTGAGCGGCAGCGGGTGCTGGACGAGGACGAGCGCGACACGGGCAAGGTGGCCAACAAAATTGCCGGCATAGATCAGTCCACCTGCGAGGCGTTCTCCACGCGCAGAGCACAGATCAAGGAAGGCATGGCCCAGGCCGAGGCGGAAGGCAGGATCACAGACGCCACCACCGTGGCCAAGGCCACCCGGGCCGCCAAGCACATGAGCGCCAGCGAGATCATCGTCGAAGCCCGGCAGCGACTAGAAGAGCTGGCCGCCCTGACGCCTGGGCACTTCATGAAGGCCGCAGACTTGAAGGGCAAGGACAGTGTGGAGCTGGAGAAGCAGAAGAGCCCGCTGGCGTGGTTCGATGAGCTCCACGCCATGGACAGCCACTGGAACCGCTCTGCGTTGATCGCCAAGCTGGCCCGTGAGCTGCCGTTGGGCACCGGCATAGACATCCCTGCCGAAGCAGATCGCCTGCTGGCGGAGTGGGAGGAGAACGGCACGATCATCCGGCTGCGAGACGACGAGAGCCTCAAGCAGGCACGATGGTGTTCCCGCGATCAGTGGTTCCTGGAGCTGACTGTGTTGCCCGCGGCGAAGAAGCGGGCCGAGGAGCAGGACATCCGGCTCGACCGGGAAGCCGTGCTCAAAGCCATTGAGGAGCATGAGGCCGCCATGTCGGAAAAGCTGGGCAAGCCGGTTCAGCTGTCGGACGAACAGAAGGCCAGCGTGCTCCATGTGGCCAGCGAGACGGGCGGGCTGGCCTGCATCATCGGGCAGGCCGGCACCGGCAAGAGCGCAAGTGCTGGCGCCTATGTCCGTGCTTTCAAGGCTGCCGGCCGGCGAGTCATTGGCACCTCTACCAGCCAGGCGGCCACGGATAACCTGCGCAAGGAAGCAGAGATCGAGGGAAAAAACACGGCCGAGCTGCTGTACGCCCTGGACAAGGGAAAGCTCACCCTGACAGCCAACGATGTCGTCGTGCTGGACGAGGCTGGAATGGTGGGCGCGAAGACCTTCCGCCGGATCCAGAAGCATGTGGACAAGGCCGGGGCCAAGCTCATCGCCGTAGGCGACCCCAAACAGCTGGAAGCAATCGAAGCTGGCGGCCCATTCGCCCAGCTGTGCGAGAAGTTCGGCGCAGCCTCCATCACGCAGATCATGAGGCAGAGAAACGCCCAGGAGCGCGAGCTAGCCGAGGCGTTCTACGACGAGAACAAGACTGGCGCAAACATCGTCGAGGAGATGCTGGCCAAGGGCATGCTTCGGAAAGAGAAACACCAGGTCAAGGCACTGGCCAAGGCATACCTGGACGACGAGCGCGCAGTCCAGGACAAGCTCATTGTTGTCCATACCCACGCCGACGCCTCCGCGGTGGATGGCTACGTCCGCAAGGGCTTGAAGGAACGTGGTCAGCTAGCCGAAGGCTCAGCGAAGACTCTGGCCCTGGGCAGTGGCGAGTACCGCCGTGAGCTGGAGGTCTGTATCGGCGAGCGGATCCGCTTCCAGAAGAACGACCGAAAAGACAAGGACGGCAAGCGGCGATGGAACAACAACGATATTGGCACGGTGGTCAGCTTCAAGCGGGCCACGAGCAAGCGCGGCCTGACGCTGGTGGTGAAGCTGGACGATGGGCGAACCGTAGACGTGGATACCGAACAGTTCCAGCGGTTCGGCTACGCCTACGCCCGCACCGCCCACAGTGCCCAAGGCCTAGGTGCCGAGAGCGTGTACTGGCTGGCCCGGGGCGGGATGATCGACCGCAACGCCGGCTTGGTGGCCATGACCCGCACGAAGAGCAACTTCCATGCCTTCGCATCCCCTGAGGAAGTCGAAAAGCTGGCCAGCGCACTGGATGAGTGGGGTAAGAAGGAAACCGTCATGGAGCTGGCCAGGAGGCGGAACAAGCCCGCTGTCGCCAAGAAGCTGGGCCAGCCGCTGGTTGCCCCGGGGCCGGACGCTCCACTGGCTACTGACAAGGCGCAGAAGGTGCGAGAGCAGCAGGAGGCTCAGGCACAAGCTCAGGCACAGCAGATCAAGCGTGCTGGGCAGGATCTCGCCCAGGCCATGGAGCAGTGGAAGGCCAAGTGCGATGAGGAGCGCAACGTCGCGTGGTCTCAGCTGGAACAGCTGACTCATCCTGACGGCGATATCGCCCGCTTCCAGGCGCTGTCCGACGACGAAGATCCCTACATGCGGGCGGCCTTGGGCAAGAAGCACGACAAGGCTGTTCGCCGCCAAAAACAGATCGAGCAACGGCTGGCGGTGCTCAACCCAAGGACCGACGCCGACAAGAAAAAGGCGAAGGCTGAGCTGGAGGCTTGGCTGGAGACCTTTTACGTCGGTGGTGCGCAGGCGGCACGCACGGATCGGCACCTGAGGCATGAGAAGCCCAATGTGGTCAGCTTCCGCCAGGTCATGCTCGCTCGGCGGAAGGCCGCGCTGGCCAAGACTCAAGGTCAACAAATGCCAGTGGGAATCCGCCACGCAAGCGCCGCAAAATCCGATGAGCAGGTGCTGGTGAACAGGATCAGAGAGCGGAAGCAGGCGCAAAAATCCCCTGTCGCGGGTACGTCCGCGTCGCGCGATGAGAGAGTGGCCCGGCTACATGCTGAGCTGGACAACATCACTATGCGCAGCAGGCAGCGTCAGGAGCGGGAATCCCAGCGTCGCTATGAGGACGCGTCGAAAATGTGGAACATGACCTTGGTGGAGGAGCGGCAGCGGATCCAGCAGGAACTCGGGCGGGTTGGCGGCAAGCGTCGGGAGCAGCTCCGCGAACGGCTGGCCGTACTGGATGGAGCCACTCCAGCGCACCGGGCACAGCAGCGGCAGGAGAAGCTGGCCTGGATCGAGCAGCACTACCAAGGAGGGGTGGCGCAAGTCCAGGCTGACCTAGCCTTGGTGGAGGCGGTCAAGGCGCGGGCCAAGACCGTGGTTCTGGGTCAGGACACTGACACATCGCCCGAAGAGATCGACTGGGAGACATCCCGCTTTCCGGAGCGTACAACGCGCATTGATCCCGCGGCCATGGGCTCGCCCGGCCGAAACCCTGCACCGCCTCCGCGTCGCCGACCGGGCATGCTGCCTACCCAGCCCGGCCTGCCAACGATGCCCAGGCCGCCGCGGCCTAAGGGCTGGGATATGGAGATGTAGCGTCAGCGGCCGGCTGCAGCCTTCAAGGCAACCAGAAGCGCCTCCTGCCTGACCTTGGACATTTTCGACAAGATCAAGATGGACTCGGCAATCGCGTCTGTCTCGGCGAAAAACCAGGCCTGAGGCAGGCCCAACGCGTTGGCTAAGGCGTCGGCTGTGGGTCCGTCGGGCATGTGCTGCCCATTCTCGTAGCGACTGATACGGACGGCTGACGGAAACTGTCGAATCGAAGGCTGCTGACAGTGCGAGCCGATACGAAATAAAAATCGGCGCCCACCTGGGGCGCCGTTGTCGGAGGTGTAAGGTCTACTGGGCCACAACCGACCTAGCCAGGTTAGCGACGGATCGGCGCTGCGCAAGGGCTACATCGTAACCACGCACTCATGGCGCTCCTCGGTGCCATCTACGTTCGTCCAAGAAACGACAGCGTCCAGTCGTGAAGGCGTACCCATATGGACCGCAGCCAACACTTCCACCGCCTGCTTAGGCCGGAGCGTGGCCGGCAACTTGGAGCGATAGTCCTGCTCCATGAGCGGGCTATCGTTGGTCAAGATTTCGAACGCGGCATCGCAGGCTGGCGTTTCCCCGTCGTTGACCAAGCGAAAACGATACGTCGTCTGAGGACGCCCATTGGCACCGATGCTCTGTTTCTTGACTAAGCTCAGCGAAACGCTTGTCCTGTTGCGCCTCGCCTGCTCCTGTTCTAGTTGCAACTTGGCCAAGTTGGCCGGCGCTTGCGCAAGCTCGTTTGCCTCCTGGGCGATCTCGTTGGCCCGTCCAGCTCGGCGTAGTGCGACAGCACTGATGATCAGCGCCAAGATGGCCGTCGCCGCAGTGATGAGTTCGGTATAGGTCATGCTTTCAATCTAAGCCGCGTTCGGAAATGCAGCAAATGGGATCATCACGCCTTGCCACTCTCCTTCGCCCATATTGGCTGGAACATGTTCGCTCATGGCGGCGGTGGTTACCACGACGGGGGGATAGACGGGGCTTTCATCGTCCACCCGCCACAGGTGAAAGACATGGTGGTCCGTTTCCTGGGCGCGGCGCCACTCATTCTGGGTGAGGTAAAAATACCCACCGTTTGACTGCGTCGTTGCTTTCACCTCAATCGACAGTTGCCGTGGATCGGTCTTGTCTACAATCGATAACACGTCGTACCCGTCGGCGTTGCTCTCTAGCGCCACCCACAGGGGCTTGTGGCCCGTCCTGTTCTGTTCGAACTCAATCGAAGCACGTTCGCCGATGCGGCCTATCGCAGTAAGACGGTCATCTTTTAGGCCACGAGCACGAGCGGCCAGGGCATCCCAGAACGCCACGGTGGCTCCGTCGGTTCCACTCACAAGACCGGCTTCATCGAAGACCTGAGCAATAGCTGATCCAGCAAACAACAGAACGCGGCTTCGACCCGACGCCGCGGCCTGCAGCCAAGCTGGTCGAACGATGTCGATGTAATCCAAGACTGCCGCACGCGTTCGAGCCTGGTGGTCGGCCAGTCCGCGTATCCGTGCCCCTGAAAGCGTTAGCACAGCAGCCCCGGACGGGTTGGCTTCGATCCAATTCAATCCTTGAACGACAGAGAGAACGTCCTTCACTGGCATGCCGCCTAGCTTGCCGAATGAACCTGGTACCTCACGCAAGGCCAGC
This sequence comes from uncultured Luteimonas sp., assembly GCF_947492465.1. Classification (NCBI taxonomy): domain Bacteria; kingdom Pseudomonadati; phylum Pseudomonadota; class Gammaproteobacteria; order Lysobacterales; family Lysobacteraceae; genus Luteimonas; species uncultured Luteimonas sp. The sequence goes on along the minus strand of NZ_CANLNF010000004.1, from coordinate 72,535 downwards.
GGGGTGAGTTCTGCCAAGCGCAGCAGATCAAAAGCCCCGATGAGAAGACCTGGGGATAGCGGAATCACGCGAAGGATTTCCGAAAATCGTAAAGGAGCGCACGGATGTCATCGGTGGCCAAGCCCGTGCTGTACTCTTCATAGTCATCAATGTCGGAAGGGTCCAGCGCGATCGGATCCGGGCGCAAAGAAGAGTCATTCAGTGCGTCTGCCATCTGGGTGATCTTGAAGTCCAGCCTCGTGCGTACGGTCTCGTCTACCGTGTCGACACACTCGACTATCTCTACGCGTGTATCCTGATCTGCAGCTAATCCGAAGCGGTGGATACGGTCTTCTGACTGTAAATAATGGGCTGCGTTGAAGGTGCGGTCCAAGTAAATCGCATGGTGGCAGACGTCGTGAAGGCTGACACCCTCACTGGCAGCAGCAGGATTGGCCACCAGCACGCAGGTGTTCGGGTTGTCCCTGAATTGCTTGATCTTGGCTTCCCGCGTCCCGTCGACTTCTTCGTCGCCGGCATCGACGCCACCGTGAATGTAGACGGCGCCCACGTCGGAAAGCCGATCGGCCAGATATTCGACGTTTCGCACGAATGATGACCAGATGAGTACCTTTTTCCCCTCGCGTGCCAAACTCCTTGTTCGGCTCAAAACATAATTGATCTTCGGACCATCACCCTCCGCCAGTACGCCTGCAAGCATATCGGCGTGGGCGAAGCCGATCTCCGATGCCAGCAGCGCAGGGTTGGATACAAACTGAAGGAGCCGAGCAACAGAACGGCCAAGGGATCGGAATACTTGCTTGCCTGGGATGGACAGCGCCGACGCGGCGTCGCGCGCTACTTCCTGTTTCATGAGTTGATACAGCTCGTGCTGGAAAGGTGCCATCCGCAACGGAACAAACGTGCGGTCAACTGGCTTTAAGCCAAGCTCTCCCTTGGTCGTTCGAACGTAGACAGGGCGAATTAGGTCTACGACGTTATCAGCGCGAGTTGGCACTTCTGGGTACAAGAAGGCGAACTGCGGAATGAGGTCATCGGTGGATTGAGGCATCGGGGTGCCCGACATCACCAGCTTGCCCGTAGGCAGATGCGACAGACTCAACGTTGCGCGTGCAGTCTGCTTTGCTACGCCGCTCTTGATGCGATGACTCTCGTCGAGATAGATGAAGCACGGGTGTTCTGCGCAGTGGGCGGCAATTAGATCGGTTACGCGGACGAGCTGCTGATAAGTGATAATCATGCAGCGCGGGTCGGGCCGGAGAAGCGCTTCGATCCTGTCGCGACCACCCTTGAGGCGAACAAACTCATCGGCCAAGTGCGGAGCGCACTTGGCCAGTTGCTCATCCCACGACGCGAACGCATTTTTTGGTGCGATAACGAGCAAGCGCTCGCCTTCCGTCGCGCGATAGATGAAGTACGCCAGCGCCTCAGTGGTCTTTCCCGCACCTGGTACGGAGAAGGTGGCTGCAGCAGGCAGGGGCGCCATGCGGCCTACATTGCGCAACTGCTCATCCGAAAGAGTACGCAGGAAGCCGCGCTCCGTGAGGGTGTTTTGCAACACTGTTGCGTCGACAGAGACGGAGTCGACGGCACTTTGATAGCTGCTGAGAGTCTGGTGTGATTGGCGAAGAAGCGCAGCCGCTGGGGCGCTGACATCGACGTCTTTGCCGAGCGTCAAGCTATGAGCAGAAAGGAGCTTGAGAACGTCGCCGCGCAAGGCGGAAAAGTTGTACCAGGGCAAAGTAAGAACTGTCGACATCTCCTGAGTAGCGTCATCCGTGTGATCGGAGACAATCCGATTCAGTAGCGTGATCCACGGAAGCTCAGCATCCTGGCTATCCCAGGAAAGCACTGCGCGACGGTCGGATGGACGATAGTCAATCCTGAGCATGTTGTTCGAGGTAGCTTCTGATCTTGGATACCTGGCTCTCGATGCCCTTGAGTTGGGCTTCAACGCCGGCGCGCTGGCACTCTGGGCGCAGTCCATCCTTCGCAGCACCAGCCAGGAGAGTGTTCGCCTTCGCGCACGCGTCAAGGAGGTAGTTGGCCTGTTTGCTGTCTCGCTTGAGCTGCTTCTGGCTCTCAATCACGTCGACGATGATCTGCCGGGCACGATCCGCGTTCTCCGGCTTCTGTATCTCTACTGCCAAAGGTGTGTCGCGGGCCTCGCCCTTTGCGGGAGCGCCACCGAACAGCCCCTCAAGTGCATCGTCGGCCTTTGGGGCCTCGACGGGGAACTCAGATAGCAGCCTCTCGCGCACTTGATCGAGGTACTCGCCAATTGCAGGAATAGCATCATAGAGCCGGCCGCCCGCGTCCTCAGGGCGCTCAATGAGCACATAGGCCGCCTCTGTGAACAAGGCCTTGCTTCCGACATCGGGCATCTTCTCGCGCGTGCCAACAAGCTTTCTGAAAGCGAAGTCCTTATCAGAAACCTCGGACCACATGTTCGCCTTGCCCCGAGACTTGAGGTACTCAATCGCGTTCTGACGCATGTCCAGGAGCTCGGTAACATGGGACTCCTTGATGTCGTACAGCAAGGCAAGATCGGCGTTGGAAAAACCATCTTTCTCACGCTTCTGGTGGAGCATGTTGGCAAACGTGTCCCAGCTGTAGTCAGCCTTGATGTCCTTGGCAATCTGGAGACGGGCTTCGAGTCGGTCGATCTCGCGCTCATCGCAATGCGGCAGAATTACAACGTCGATGTAGCGAAAGTGGGCGTACTTCGTCTGATCTGACGCGTACAGATCACGCCAGGTAGAGAGACGACGGTTTCCATTGATAACGAAGCCACTTTCATCGAGAACGAGGGGCGCTTCCTGGATGTTTCGCGTGTTCTCAAAGTGCTTGCGCAGCCCAGACAATCCTCCGAGCTCCACGAGAATTTCGTGCTGAGCCTCCTGTGCGTCGAGCAGTTCCGGATCGCCCGAGAACAAGTCGCCGCGAAGGCTTGTGTTGCGCGCCAGATGCTCTTCCTGAAGAGAGACGGTCCTGCCATTGCCTAAGCGATACTTGGGGAGGTCGATAGGCACGCGGATGACGTTCAGATACCTTGGGGCACCTTGGAACTCGACGGGAAAAGTGCGGCCATCGTGTTTCTTGAGCAGTGTGTCGAACTCAGCTACCCGAGTGGGATGCGGGCGGCCAAATCGCGACTGGGCGGCTGGAGCTGCGACTGTCATTCAGATACCTCAAGTGAGTAGATGGCGGTTGGTACGTGATACGTCTTCCGGAACACGACAAGCTCGCGCTCCAGTCTTTCCGCAGCCGCGATGTTGCTGCCGAGAAGCTTGGCAGTTGTGGAGCTGGGAAGGACGATCGCTGCTACATTGATGGCGCCATTCAGATACATTGTCTGCAGCTTCATCAGGTCTGCATACATGCGTGCCATGTTTCCAGTCTGGAAGCACAGGCCCACCCCATCGCGGTACGACGTGATGGTCATGCCCGAGTTTGGGGCAACGATAAGCTCATCGGTCCATCCTGAAATTTTCAGGCTGCTGAGAAAAGCAAAGCGCATCTTCGCAGAGCCGCCCTTGCTCGTGGGGGGGGTGATAGCGGCAATGGCGGCCTCAATCTCCTTTTTATGCGCCGGGGGAAGAAGCTTGCGGCCCTCGCAGTGTTCAGTGCCTAGAAAGATCACTCATCTTCCCCTTGGATGGACTGGCCGCGCTTGAAGCCCTTCGGAGCAACGGCAAGTGGCGAGCTCGTGTGATCGTGCAAAGGCTTGTCGTGGGGCCGGTAGCGTGCGGTGCCATTGAGCGCGTCGTTGATCCGCTGAACTCCCGTCTGAACGTAAGAAGGGTTCAGCTCGGCCCCCAGGAAGCGGCGGCCGTGAATGGCGGCTGCAACGCCTGCCGACGCTACGCCAGCGAAGGGGTCAAACACCAGGTCGCCGGGGTTGGTCAGGGCTAGAACTAATCTTTCGATCAGCCCCACCGGGAACTGGCAAGGGTGGTCCGTCTTCTCAACGTGGTTGCTCTTCACGTTCGGAATGCCCCAGACGTCTTCTGGGTTCTTCCCTAGTGGGTTTCCGGAGAGGTTGCCGGCGTTTGGCCCTTTGAAGTGGCGCTTTCCTGGATACTTGGACGGCACCCGCACTGCGTCGAGGTTGAAGGTGTAAACCTCATCCTTTGCACCGGACTTCGTGTACCACATCACGACTTCATACCGACCCGAGAAGCGGCGCTTGTTGTGCAGCCCATGGCCGAACTGCCAAACGATGCGATTACGCAGGCGCAAACCGTGCTGCTTGAATATCGGCGCAAACTCGATATCCAAAGGGAAGACTTCATTGTTGTGGACGTAGTTGCCCACCTGCCAGCAGATGCTGCCCCCATCTTTGAGCCTGGGAATTAGTTCGGCGATGATGCGCTCCTGCCATCCCAGGTAGATATCCAGGCCGGTTTTCTTTTCGTAGCTCTTGCCAATGTTGTAGGGGGGCGAGGTTACGATCAGATCGAACAGTGGTTCCTTGGGAAGACTGGCAAGCAATGCCTCACAATCTCCCTCAACCATGACGTAATCATGTTTCAGCAAGGCGGGTGATTTCGTCGACTTTGCAAGCTTGGTGCGATGAACTGTGGGGGACTTCGGTGTTGGCATTGCTCGGAACTCGTTGATAGGGGGCGCGGAGACTCCCTCACCTGTTTCTTGCGGCAGAATATTTTCTCGAAACATGTAAGACTCCACAAAGGCAGCGTAGTCGGCGCCATTGGCCTGTAAAGGCCCATTGGCAGCCGTTAGTTGCCTGATCCTATCGTTAACCGATCTGAAGATCCAGCCCCGGGGCTATCCCATCATGGGTGAGTCTCGACGTCTGCGACGAGCCCTGGGCTTGGTACATGTACCGCGAGGCCCATCGATGTCAGCGCGCATGCTCGATCTACTGCTGAGGCAGTACCCCGGCCAAGTCTGTCTGGATGTCGCCCAGATCGCCAAGGTGCTCAACCGGCAACCGGACACCATCCGCGATTGGATCAAGGCGGGAAGGCTCCCTGGGGCGAGGCGGGTTCTGGGCCGCTGGATGATGCCGCTGCCTGATCTGGTCGAGGTGTTGGAGCCGCAGGCGCCAACTCCACCGCTTCGGGCGCAGCCGAAACCGGCTACCAGCACGGGGCCCAGGCGAAGGCGTGCCATCGTTATGAACTAGCGTTGGACCAGAGGCCGGCGCTGACGCGCCGGGCGGACGCCGTGCGGCGTCCGGTGTCTCTGGCCGTGGGCCAGGCTATGCGGCGCTGTCGCGCCGCCGCTCCGCGCTGTGGCAGTCGGTGCAGGCTTCCGGGGCGAACGGGCCGTGTGCGGCCGCGGAGAGCGTTCCTGACGGCTTCTGGCCGATAGGCAGGCCACCGCAGGTGGCCAGAGCCTGGCCTCCGGCCAGAAACACCGCGACCGAAGGTCGCGAGTAGATCAGGAAAAGCTCTCACCCGACAGGCCGGCGGGCCACCGGCCCCGGCGCTGTTGCTGTTGCTGTTGCTCCTCCCTCAGATCGAAAGATCGGGCGCGGCCAGCGCCCTCAACCTATAGCCTCTAAAGCCTAAAGCCTGTAGGCGGCGAAACCCGCGGCTTCTATTGTGAAAACAATAACTTACGGAGATCGGCGGTAGCAGATAACCGCCCCCTTCGTAGCAGATAACCGCCCTTTCGGTAGCAGCTAACCGCCCCGGTGGTAGCAGATAACCGCCCCGTTGGTAGCAGCTAACCGCCCCGTCCGTAGCAGATAACCGCCCCGTTCGATCAGCGGCCGGGCGCTAGATAGGTAGCCGCTAACCGCCTCAAGTTGACAGATCGCACGCCGCCCGTACCGTGGTAAATGACCAGTCGATCGCACCCCAAAAAAACAAATCCCGCAGCTATCCCTGTGATCCAAGTCAGCATGCCGCTGGCGATGATCCGAGGCGACCTTTTCAGCGTTGCGGAGAAAGGTGAACGGTCCGACCGCCGACAGGTTGCTGTTGAGAACGGCCCCCTTGGCATCGATGTCCAGTACAGCGGGCCACATTTGAACCAAGAGCATTTCAAGGCCTGGCAAGCCGTCATCCATCTGGCCAAGCAGGAGGATGGTTTGAGCGGCGAGCAATTCGTGGTCTCTGCTACTGATGTCATGCGGGCCATGGGACAGACCTATCGGGACCATGACCAACGACTGCGAGCTTGGCGGCTGCTTGAAGACCTTTCTCAGGCGAGTGTTTATCTGAGCTCGAACCGGAGTCGATACAGGGGCGCACTAGTGTTCTCGGTCCTGCATGAGGAAGCCAGCGGGAAGATGGCCCTCCGTTTGAACCCGGACTTGGCCCAGTTGCTCTCCGATGAGGTCCTGCAGAACGACATGTTGCGCGTGCTGGGACTGGGCCGGAACCAGATAGCTATCTGGCTGCACAACTACTACGCGAGCCATAAGACTCCTCCGGCCATCTCGGTGAAGGAGCTTCAGCGCCTTTGCGGAACCAAGCTTGATCTTCCTCGCTTTAGGCAGCGGTTGCGCACCGCGTTGGACCGCTTGAAGTCCGGCGTGCGCCCGTTGCTAACCCACTGGGAGATCGACGCCAATGACATGGTCCGCGTAAAGAAGATCCCCACCCAAGTGAAGCTGCTTCCCGCACACGTCAACGAAGCGAAGGCCCGCAAGGGGGTATCAGACAAGGCTGCTCAGGCGGCTGCCAGGCGGGCCCAGGTTGCTTTGTAGGGGTAGTCTTATAAGCAGCGCCATGACGCTCCGATGGTCTCCCTTGGCGGCAACTGGAAAGATGGCGATGCCGCCTGCAATCCAGATCGGAACAACACCATCGACGTCAGTCTGGGGTGCCGTGAAGTTCGCCGTCTAAGCAAGACTAGGCTGCACAAGGAAGACCAACGGCGCCCTTGGGCGCTGTTGGTCTTCTTCTTCTACGTTTCTTGCGCTTACGCATCGCAATCCTCCTTCTCGTCTTCGTTTGCCACTGCGCCTCGCAGCAGAGCCTCGATCTTCGTTTCAGCACGGTGAGACGCCTCCTGGATGAGGTCGTCTAGCACCAATCGTTGGGACGTGCAGGCCGTGAGGTTCCAGTCCCGCGCGACATCTTCCATGTGGCCGCGGACCACGTAGGCAACTTTGTCGACGGTAGCTTCGTCCGCGTTGGCCAGATTGCAGGTAGCCAGAAACGTAGCCATCGCCGCGTCGATGATCCTGGCGATGTGCTGACCGTCCTGATCCCGAACCATGATCTCGTCCACTTCCTCCTGGATCTGTTCGGTCAGGAGCTTGACGATGGTGCTGATACGGGCCTTAGGGCGATGGGCCAGCGTGCCCTTGATAGCCTCTTGCACCAAATCGGTGAGATCGGAGCGAGCCTCGTCCGTAAGCGATGAGTAGGACCCCGGGTGAAGAGTCTTGGCGTAAGCAAAGAAACATCGGACCTGTTTTGGCAGTTGGGCTCCCATGGCTCACCACCAGCTGGTGTAGTAGACGTACTTGCCAGCTGCCAGTGCCTCGCGGGCCTTGGCGATAAATTCCAGGTCGCTTTCCTGCTCCGACGCCCAGCTTTCTCCGAACTGAGGGCCGGCCGTGGGCGGGAGCTGTCCTTGCCGGACCGCATGCTCCAATGCGTCCAAAGCCTGCTCATCCAGCGGAAGGCGCGTGGCGTAGTTGAAAGCTTTGTTCGCTCCCCTGTGCCAGGGCATGCCACGCCAACGGCATTCCATCCAGCCGTGCAGATTGGGATGCTTACGCCAGCGGTGGATCAGGGTCGAGCCAGGCAGTACGAACTTGCTATCGAGAAACTGGCTTCCGACATCGAGACTGCTCGAAAAGGCAGACGGCGGACCGAGCAGGGCGATCGCTTCGGGCGGCAACGCCCTAGCCATTAGAGCGTACATTTCGTCATCCATGCCGAGCACGATCCTGCCGGCCGGCAATCCCTTGCCTTCGGCCGGGATGCGGTAGTTGAGGATGTCGTGCGGTCGGGTGAAGGCAGGCGAATGTTCGAGCGAGAAAGCGTACATATCGAGACCCATGAGCTAGCTCCTTTGTTGTTGGGAGCCGCTACAGTGGATTTCGAAAGGGCAGACTTTCCCGTAACCGGAACCCTACTAAAGGGGCGGAAGCTTGGTCTCATCCGCGCGGGGTCGGGCAAGCGCTGTCAGTGCGAGCTTCTCGACCTCAGCTTCCAGCAGGCGGTTGCCAGCCCGGTAGCGATTGGCCCACAAGCGCTGTTCCTGCGGGTCCTTCCACGGCCGGTGGAGCGCTTGCTGGACGGTCCAGGCCTGGATGTCCAGGTGTTCGATCTCGGCCCGCTGGAAAGCCTCCACGTCGACGTCTTCAATCCAGCCCAGCACATCACCGTTTTCCACCAGCCACATAAGTTTGCGGTGGAGGATCGCCGAGGCCGTGGCCACCTTCGAGGCACCGGACCTCATCATTCGCTGTCGTATGGCTGAGGCTGCGTCCCGGAGTTGCCAGGCAGCGTCCCAGTCCTTGATCTCGTCCTTGGTTGCCCACTTGGCGTTCCCGCGGCCTACGATCTTTCGAAACGGGCTGGGAGGTGGGGCCAGCTTGCGCCGGTCCATGCCTTCCTTCTGGTCCAGTTGGAGCCAGAGATCCGCCAAGGCAGCCTGCATGAGTGTGTCGCCGGGCAGCGGGTCAATCCTCTGGCTGACTGTCTTGGTGTCGGTGGTTAGATCCACGCCATGGTTACGGCGGGGGTGCAGCTCGTCGAACAGCTTCTTGGCCTGCTTCTTTCCGTCGAGGTAGTACTCGTCCCTGGTAGCGCGCATGGTCATGCCCGGAGCATAGCGAGCCGCTATGGCCACGACCAACTGGGCGAAACGAAACGCAGGCACCGGGTAGGGATGGACCACAGAGGGACCATGAGGTGTCGGACGCGTTCAATATGAAGAAAACAGCATATAAAACAGTACATTAGACACGATATTAGTTCTTACTTGCCTGTTGCTTCATGAGCGGGGTATGTTCGGGGGACTTGTCCAGCTTCATTCGATCCGGAGCGGGACGCGCGACGGCGCGTCGGCAGCGGATTGTATCCGGGCCCGCGCGGCCCCCTGTACCGCAGCACGCGGCGCCGGAGGGAACCAGCACGCCGCGCCGGCCAGGATCGGGCCGTGACGGCGCAATGTTCTTTCCGGTCCCGCCTGGCGGGAAGCCGCCCGGACGCCGTCCTCCATACGGAAAAGCACGGACGGCTTCCCAAGGCCGCGAAGTATGTTAGGTTTTCGTTCGCTCCACTCTTCCGGACCTCGGCCAGTCCCCCACGCGGGCCGACCCCTCCCGGAGTCCGCCGCCGGCTTCCCGGCGCCGGGCCGCGCATCGTTGTCGCAGCACCCACTACGCGTCACCGCATCGCCATTCAATCCATTTGGGGGAGTTCCATGGCAGCACGCCATCCGCAGCGCACGACACTCGCCATCGCCCTGTTCTCGGCGATCGTTTCCACGGCCGCGCCGGCGGCCGCCCAGGAGCCCGCGCCCGAGGAAACCAGGACGCTGGCCACCCTCACCGTCACCGCCCAGAAGCGCGAGGAAGCGCTGCAGGACGTGCCGATCTCGGTCACCGCGCTCGACGAACAGCTGCTGCGCGACGCCAGCGTGCGCGACATCAAGGACATGCAGATCCTGGTGCCGGGCCTCACGGTCACCAGCACCCAGAACGAGGCCATCACCACCGCGCGCATCCGCGGCATCGGTACGGTGGGCGACAACGTCGGCCTGGAATCCTCGGTCGGCGTGGTGATCGACGGCGTATACCGGCCGCGCAACAGCGTCGGCTTCGGCGACCTGGGCCAGCTCGAGCGCATCGAGGTGCTCAAGGGTCCGCAGGGCACGGTGTTCGGGAAGAACACCTCGGCCGGCGTGATCAACGTGATCACCCGCCGCCCGGGCTACACGCAGAGCGCCGAGGCCGAGGTCACCGCCGGCAACTACGGCGCGCTGGGCGTGGCCGGCAGCTACAACGACGCCTTCAGCGACAGCGCCGCGTTCAGCATCTACGCCGCCAAGCGCAAGCGCGACGGCTGGATGGACGTGGAAACGGGCAACGGCCCGCGTACCGAGGACGAGGACTACGACCAGAACTTCCACACCGTGCGCGGCAAGCTGCTGTTCGAGCCGTCCGACGAACTCGAGATCCTGCTGTCGGCCGACTTCACCAGCCGCGAGGAGAACTGCTGCACGGCGGTGCAGACCACCGTCGGCGGCACCGCCCCGATCCTCAACGCGCTGGCCGGCGGCCAGGCCGTGGCCGCGCCCGGCGACGACCCGTTCGACCGCGTCGCCTACAGCAACCGCCCGACCAGCCAGGACATCAAGGAAAACGGCGTCTCGGCCGAGGTCAACTGGGACATCGGCGCCTTCGGCGGCGCCACCCTGACCTCGATCACCGCCTCGCGCGAATGGCAGGCCATCAACGGCCTGGACTACGACTTCAGCACCGCCGACCTGATCTACCGCAACGCCAACGAGGACGAGTCGTTCACCGGCTTCGAAACCTTCAGCCAGGAACTGCGCCTGACCGGTTCGACCGACCGGCTCGACTGGATGGTCGGCATGTTCTATTCCGACGAGGACCTCGACCGCAACGAGAGCTACCGCATCGGCCCGCACTACGAGCCCTACGTCTCCACCCTGGTCTACCAACTGGTCGGACAGAGCCTGGCCGCGGCCGGCGTGCCGCTGGACAACCCGATGGGCATTCCGGCCGCGGCATTCCTGTCGCAGGTGGGCGGCACGCCTTACGGCACCGGTTTCGCCGGCCTGGGCGCGCTCGACCGCTACCAGCAGAACGCCAGGAGCCTGGCGCTGTTCACCAACAACACCTGGCACGCGACCGACGCGCTCGATATCACCCTGGGCCTGCGCTATACCCGCGAAGACAAGGAGCTGACCTCCAACTACAGCAACCCCAATGGCAGCCTGGCCTGCACGGGCACCCTGGCCGACCAGAATCCGCTCAATCCGGCGCGCTACGCGCGACTGCGTGCCGCGCTGAGTTCGCGCAGCAGCGCCTTCGCCGGGCTGCCCGGTCCGGTACAGGACGCGATCATGGCCTCGGCGGGTCCGCAGATCGCCGGCTACATGTGCCTGCCCTGGGCCAATGCGCTGCACAACTCGCCGGCCCGCGACAGCTACCAGGAAAGCGAGGAGAAGGAGTGGTCGGGCACGCTGAAGGCGGCCTACCGCTGGAACGAAAACGTCATGACCTACCTGTCGGCCGCGCGCGGCTACAAGGGCGGCGGCTTCAACCTCGACCGGGTGCAGTCGGCCGACGGCGATTCGGCCAGCGGCGCGGGCATCACGCCGGTGCTGGACACCTCGTTCGCGGCCGAGTTCGTCGACAGCTACGAGCTGGGCGCCAAGACCACCTGGGCGGACGGCTCGCTGCTGCTCAACGCCACCGTGTTCCACCAGGAATACGAGGACTTCCAGCTCAACAGCTTCCTGGGCACCAGCTTCGTGGTGCGCTCGATCCCGAAGGTGACCTCGACCGGCCTGGACGCGGAGATCCTGTGGCAACCACAGGCGGTGCAGGGCCTGATGCTGCAGGGCGGCCTGATGTATGCCGACACCACGTTCGGCAGCGACATCCCGGGCGTGGACTTCGAGCAGCGCACCCCGCTGAGCACGTCGGGCGCGCTGTACAAGCTGCCCGGGGCGACCATGCCGTTCGCACCGGAATGGTCCGGCTCGATGGCGGTGACCTACGAGTGGGATTTCAGCAACGCCATGGTCGGCCGCTTCAACATCGGCGCCAAGTACATGGGCGACTACAACACCGGTTCGGACCTCGACGTGGAGAAGCACCAGTCGTCCTACACGGTGGTCAACGCCCGCTTCGGCATCGGTGCCAGCGACAGCCGCTGGATGGTCGAGCTGTGGGGCACCAACATCACCGACACCGAGTACGTGCAGGTGGGCTTCGATGCGCCACTCCAGGGCCTGTTCCCGGATCCGGGCAATCCGCTCAACACCTTCAACGCCTTCCCGGCCGCGCCGCGGATGTACGGGGTGACGCTGCGCGTGCGCTACTGAACCACGCCAGGCGACCGGCCCGCGCATCGCAGGATGCGCGGGCTTTTTTTGTCTGTCGGGTTGGCCGCAGCGCGGCGGCGCCTGCCCTTCCCTCCACACGGGCCTGGCTGGCGCGGTTCGGCACGGCGCGAGCCCCGGCTCAGGTCGCGTCGATGTCGCCCAGCGCACGGATCAGCCGGCGCGCGCGCTTGTCGGGGCGGGACTCCGGCGGACGGTAGCCGTTGCGCTCGGCGCGCGCCTGTTCGCGCTGCGCCTCGCGCCGGGCGCGCGAGGTCTCGTGTTCGACATACAGCGCCTGCGCCACCGGGGCCGGGCCGCGCGTATCCGACAGCCCGGCGACCTCGATCTCGAAGAGCTCGCCAGCCCGCTCCACGCTCAGGGCGTCGCCCACGCGCACCGCGCGCGAAGCCTTGGCCCGCTGGCCGCCGAGCTGGACCTTGCCAGTGTCGATGGCCTGCCTGGCCAGCGCGCGCGTCCTGAAGAAGCGCGCGGCCCACAGCCACAGATCGAGGCGGACCGGTTGCATCGTGTCGTCGTGCGTCTGTTCCACGGCGCGATTGTATCGGCGGCGCGCGAAGGCGCCGGCAAGACGCCGCGTCGCCGCGAAAACCCGCAGGGCCTCGTCCCGAACGCGCCCGGCGTCGGCCGGTCGCGCGCGCGGGATACCGGTCCGCGGCCCGGAAACGCGAACGGCCGCCCTGCGGCGGCCGTCTGCGAACCGGAAGCGAAGCGCCGGAGTTACTCGGCGGATTCGGCCGCCGCAGCCGCGGCCGCGGCCTTGGCCTTGGCGTGGTGCGACAGGTCTTCCTTGATGCGCGCCTTCTTGCCTTCCAGGCCACGCAGGTAGTACAGCTTGCCGGCGCGCACCTTGCCGCGGCGCTTCACCTCGACCGAGTCGATGGTCGCGCTGTGGGTCTGGAACACGCGCTCCACGCCGAAGCCGTGCGAGATCTTGCGCACGGTGAACGAGGAGTTGAGGCCGGCGTTCTTCTTGCCGATGACCACGCCTTCATAGGCCTGGACGCGCTCGCGGTTGCCTTCCTTGACCTTGACGTTGACGACGACGGTGTCGCCGGGGCCGAAATCGGGAAGCTGGCGCTGCACCTGTTCGGTTTCGAACTGCTGCAGCAGGGTATTCAGGGAGGGCTTGGTGGTCATGGCGGGATCTCGATAAAGCCTGTTGGAGTCGTTGTCAGGCGTGGTGCACGTGGACGCACGCTCTTGGCTATGGCTGCCCGCCTTGGGACGGGTCAGCCGCGTATTATAGCCGCATTCCCGGGCGCGGGGCCAAGGGGCCGTTCAGTCGGACGAGCCCGGCTCCCCGGCCCCGTCCAGCCAGCGGCGATCGGCGGCACTGAGCCCGGCGTGGGCAAGCAGGTCCGGACGCCGCTCGCGGGTGCGCAGCAGGGACTGGCGGCGGCGCCAGCGCGCGATCTCGGCGTGGTTGCCCGACAGCAGTACCTCCGGCACGGCGCCCAGCTCATGCTGCACCGGCCGGGTGTAGTGCGGGCAGTCGAGCAGGCCGTCGGCCTCGAAGCTGTCCTGGGCGGCGGAGTCGGCGTCGTTCAGCGCGCCCTCCTGCAGCCGCGCGACCGCGTCGATGACAACGGCGGCGGCCAGTTCCCCGCCCGAAAGCACGTAGTCGCCGATCGACAGCTCCTCGTCGACCTCGGCCGCCACCAGGCGCTCGTCCACGCCCTCGTAGCGCCCGCACAGCAGGATCAGCCGCTCGCGCCCGGCCAGTTCCCGGACCACCGCCTGGGTCAGCGGCCGCCCCTGCGGGCTGAGGTAGATGACCCTGGCCGATGCCGGGTCGGCCGCGCGCGCGGCGCGGATCGCGGCGCGCAGCGGGTCGATCAGCATCACCATGCCGGGGCCGCCGCCGAAAGGCCGGTCGTCGACGCGGCGGTAGTTGCCTTCGGCGTAGTCGCGTGGATTCCAGCCCTGGATCGACAGCAGCCCGCGCTCCTGCGCGCGCCCGACCACGCCGAAGCCGGCGCACTGGGCGACGAACTCGGGGAACAGGCTGATCAGGTCGATGCGCATGGGATTGGCGGCTGGATCGGGGGGATCGGGAGTCGCGGCAGGTGTCGAGGCGGACGCGGAGTTCGACGTTCCGCCGCGGCGGTCAATCCGGTCGCGGCAATCGCGTCGACCGCACCGGGTTGAAGCTCGGGTGACAGCCTGGCCGCCGCCCCGCCCACGACGCAAGTCGTCGTCCCGGTCCGAAGCCCTGCCCGGTCGCCCGGCCGCGGGCGCGATGTCAGAATTCCGCGTCCCAGTCGACGGTGATGCAACCTGCGTCGAAGTCGACCGAGACGATGTAGTCGGGCTGGAGGAAGGGGATCATCCGTTCGCGATCCCCGCGCGCCACCAGCACGTCGTTGGCGCCGGTGGAGAACAGGTGCGAGACCACGCCGAAATCGACGCCGTCGGTATTCACCACGCGCAGGCCTTCCAGGTCCACCCAGTAGTACTCGCCGGGGCTGGGCGGCGGCAGCGCGGTGCGCGGGACGAAGATCTCCGCGCCGCGCAGCGCTTCGGCCGCGTCGCGGTCCTCCACCTCCGGCAGGCGCATGACGATGCCCTTGGTAGTGGTGCGGCCGCGGGCGCCCTCGAGTTCGCGCTCCACGCCCTGCGCGGTGCGCATGGTCAGCGGCAGGTAGCGGAAGATCGCCTCGGGCGGTTCGCTGAAGGACTCGAGCTTCATTTCGCCACGCACGCCAAACGCGCCGTGGATCCTGCCCATGAGGATGCGGCGCGCCTGGTCGTTCATTGCTTGCGTGGATTGCGCGGCGCGCAATCCGGCCATCACGCGGCCGGAGCGGCCTTGACGGCGTCGCGGTACAGGTTGCGGACCTTGTCGGTCAGCTGCGCACCCTGCTTGACCCAATGGTCGACGCGGGCGGTGTCCAGCACCACGCGCTGCTCGGCGCCCTGGGCAACGGGGTTGTAGTAGCCCACGCGCTCGATGTTGCGGCCGTCGCGCGCGCTGCGCGAGTCGGTGACGATGATGTGGTAGAAGGGGCGCTTCTTCGCGCCGCCGCGGGTAAGGCGGATCTTGACCATGGTGCGTTCTCGGTATTGCCCAGTCGCCAGGATGGCGAGGTAAGCCGGCAATTGTAGGGCATCGGCCCGGCGCGCGGAACCCCGGGGTCGGCCGTCAGCCCGCCAGCGGCCGCCAGGGCTGGGTGCGCAGGGCCGCCGCCAGCGCCTCGATCAGGGCCGGATCCGGCCGCAGCGTCGTCTCGTCGATCCCCGCGATGGGCCAGATCCCGGTCGCATTGGCCGCGAACGCCGCGCGCATCCCCGCCAGCGCCCGCGCCTCCACCGGCGCATGCCGCTGGGCGACGCCGGTTTCCGCCAGGCCGGCCTGCAGCAGGCGCTCGGCGGTGCCGCGCAGGGCTTCGGCCTGCGGCCAGACCACCTGGCGCCCGTCCCAGAAGCCGATGTTCCACACCGACCCCTCGCTGATCCGGCCCCTGGCGTCGACGAACAGCGCGTCGTCCACGCCTTCGCGCAGTGCCTGCCGCCGGTGCTGGAACAGCGGGAAGGTGCCAACGTGCTTGAGATGCGGCAGCGGGCGCTGGAACGCGTAGGTCTTGACCCAGGCGGGCCCGGCCTGCGCCTGGCGCGGCGGGTTGAGCGAAACCAGCAGGTCGACCGGCAGCGTCCGGTCGGGCCGGGCGTAGTCGAAGTCGCGCGCATAGGCCGTGACGCGCACGCTGGCGTCGTCGGCGACTGCCGCATCCAGTGCAGCCAGGATCGCCTCGCGGATGCGGGCGTCGTCGAGGCGGGCGTCGAACAGTTCGCGGGTCGCGGCTTTCAGCCGGTGCAGGTGCAGTTCGAGTCCTTGCACCGCACGCCCGCGCACCTGCATCGAGGTGAAGTGGCCGTAGTTGGCCAGCGCCAGCGCGCGCAGGTCGTCGGCGCTGGCCGGCCGGCCGTCGAGGAAGGCCAGGCTCATGCGCTCAACGGAACGGCATCCGCCCCATGCCGCCCATCATCCCCTGCAGGCCGCGCATCATGCCCTTCATGCCGCCGCGAGCCATCTTGCCCATCATCTTTTCCATCTGCTGGTACTGCTTCATCAGCTTGTTGACGTCGGACGGATGGGTGCCGGACCCGGCGGCGATGCGCGCGCGGCGCGAACCGTTGAGCAGGGCCGGGTTGCGACGTTCCTTCTTGGTCATCGAACCGATGATGGCGATCATCCGCGGCACTTCCCTGCTCTGCTGCACCTGCTGCTTGAGGTGCTCGGGCACCTGGCCCATGCCGGGCAGCTTCTCCATCAGGCTGCCGATGCCGCCCATGCTCTGCATCTGCTCGAGCTGGTCGCGCATGTCGTTGAGGTCGAACTTCTTGCCCTTGGCGACCTTCTCGGCCAGCTTCTGGGCCTTGTCCTTGTCGACCTGCTGCTCGACCTGCTCGACCAGCGACAGCACGTCGCCCATGTCGAGGATGCGGCTGGCCACGCGCTCGGGATGGAACACGTCCAGGCCGTCGGTCTTCTCGCTGGTACCGATGAACTTGATCGGCCGGCCGGTGATGTAGCGCACGCTCAGCGCCGCGCCGCCGCGGGCGTCGCCGTCGGTCTTGGTCAGCACCACGCCGGTGAGCGGCAGCGCCTCGCCGAAGGCCTTGGCGGTGTTGGCCGCGTCCTGGCCGGTCATCGAGTCGACCACGAACAGCGTCTCGACCGGATTGACCGCGGCGTGCAGCGCCTTGATCTCGGCCATCATCGCCTCGTCGATGGCGAGGCGGCCGGCGGTGTCGACGATCAGCACGTCGGCGAAGGACTTCTTGGCATCGGCGATCGCGGCGCGGACGATGTCCTCGGGCTTCTGCCCGGCTTCGGACGGGAAGAACAGCACGCCGGTCTGCCCGGCCAGCGTCCTGAGCTGTTCGATCGCGGCCGGCCGGTAGACGTCGGCGCTGACCACCATCACCTTCTTCTTGCGCTTTTCCTTGAGCAGGCGGGCCAGCTTGCCGACCGTGGTGGTCTTGCCGGCGCCCTGCAGACCGGCCATCAGGATCACCGCCGGTGCGGGCACGTTGAGGTTCAGCTCGCTGGCCTGCGCGCCCATCACCGCGGTCAGCTCGTCGCGCACCACCTTGATCAGCGCCTGGCCCGGGGTCAGCGACTTGAGCACCTCCTGGCCGACCGCGCGCACCTTGATGCGCTCGATCAGGGCCTGCACCACCGGCAGGGCGACGTCGGCCTCGAGCAGCGCGATGCGCACCTCGCGGGTGGCCTCGCGGATGTTCTCCTCGGTCAGCCGGCCGCGGCCGCGCAGGCGGTCGATGGTGCCGGACAGGCGCTGGGTGAGCGATTCGAACATGGCGGAAACATCGTGGAAACAGGGCTGCCGATTATAGCGGGCGGCCGCCGCCGGCCTGTCGATGCGGTCGCGACGGCTGCCCGGGGCGACGGGTTCGTGCGACACTTTCGCGATGCCAATCGTTCTCATCGCCGCCGCGTTCTACCTGCTGGCCGCCTGGCTGGTGGTGCGCCGGCTGCAGGCGCAGCGCGGGGCCGGCACCGGCTTCTGGCAGCTGACCGCGGTGAGTGCGGTCGCCCTGCACGGCCTGGTCCATTTCCTGGCCTGGCGGGCCGCCGGCGGCGTGGACCTGCACTTCTTCTCAGCGCTGTCGCTGGTCGCGCTGGGCATGGCGGCGCTGACCACGCTGTATGCGGCGAGCGGGCGCATGGGCGCGCTGGGCGTGGTGGTGTTCCCGGTGGCGGCGGCGTCGCTGGCCGGCTACACGCTTGCGGCCGGTCGGGTCGCGCGCGATCTCGACTGGCGCCTGGAACTGCACGCCTGGCTGGCGCTGCTGGCCTACGCCACGCTGGCGATCGCCGCGGTGCTGGCGATCATGCTGTGGATGCAGGAACGCGCCCTGCGGCGGCGCGAATTCCACGCCTGGCTGCGGGTGCTGCCGCCGCTGACCGAACTGGAAACGCTGCTGTTCCGCACGATCTGGGTTGGCTTCGTGCTGCTCACGGCCACGCTCCTGACCGGCGTGCTGTTCGTGCACGACTTCTTCGCCCAGCACCTGATCCACAAGTCTGTGCTCAGCATGCTGTCGTGGCTGGTGTTCGGCGCGCTGCTGGTCGGGCGCTGGCGCCGCGGCTGGCGTGGCGCCAAGGCCGTGCGCCTGACCCTGGTGGCCATGGCGCTGCTGGTCCTGGCGTTCTTCGGCAGCAAGTTCGTGCTGGAGCTGTTGCTGCAGCGAACCTGAGCGGGCCAGTCAGGGGACGGGCAGCGCGATCGGGGGCATGTCCAGCCGCGCCAGCTCCGAGATCCAGGCCTGCCGCCGCGGCTTCATCTCATCCACGAGGAAACTGCGCCCCCCGTCGTGCCCATAGCCGCGGCGGCTGATGCCCAGCATCACCGCGCCGCCCGGTAGCGCTTCGTAGCGGTAGGCGTTCCACTCGACGATCATTTCCCCACCCGACGTGCGACCCGAGACGACGAAGTCGAGCAGGTAGCTCGACCCGTCTTCCTTCATGATCAAATCGTAATTCACCACGGGGTCGCCGGCTTTCCGCGCCTCCAACTCTGCCACCTTGAACTGCGCCAGTTCTCGCGGGCCGGCATCGCCGAGCAGCACGTCGATCATCAGCATCTGCCCGTAACGGGTCAGTACCTGTCCTTCGGGCAGATATTCCTGCTTGTAGAAGTGCGGGAAGGGGTGGCTGCTCCAGACGAAATGGAACGCCTGCCCATCCAGCTGGAGCGGCCCGGGGACGCCGAGCCGTTCGATGGGCGCTTCAGCGCTTGATGTCGCTGCAGCCAGCAGCAGGACCAGGGCGAACAGGGCCCGACCCAGGCAACGGATTCCATCCGGCATGCGTGCATCTCCTATGCGATCACGGCAGTCTGCCGGTGTCGCATGCACGGCGCAAACCAGATGCGCCGGTATACCGCCGGGGAATCGGCGAGAATGACCGTTCCCCGGCCCCGCTGTCCGACATGCCCTTCATCGACGAATCCAGCCACCTCGCCTGTTGCGGCCACCACACCTGGACCAGCGCGGCCATCCGGCGGATCGAGGCCGATTTCAATCGTTCCGCGGACACCCACCTGATTCCGCTGGCGCTGCCGGGCTTCCCCGGCGTGGACGTGTACTTCAAGGACGAATCCAGCCATCCCACCGGCAGCCTCAAGCACCGCCTCGCGCGTTCGCTGTTCCTGTATTCGCTCGCCAACGGCTGGCTGCACGCGGGCAGCACCGTGGTGGAGGCCTCGAGCGGCTCGACCGCGGTCTCGGAAGCCTATTTCGCCAGGCTGCTCGGACTGCCGTTCGTGGCGGTGATGCCGGCCTCCACCTCGCCCGAGAAGATCGCGGCGATCGAATTCCACGGCGGGCGCTGCCACCTGGTGCGCGACGCGGGCGACATCGCGGCCGAGTCGGTGCGGCTGGCGCGCGAAAGCGGCGGCCACTTCATGGACCAGTTCACCTACGCCGAGCGCGCCACCGACTGGCGTGCGAACAACAACATCGCCGAATCGATCTTCCGGCAGATGGAGCAGGAACCCCACCCGGTGCCCGCCTGGGTGGTGTGCAGCGCCGGCACCGGCGGCACCAGCGCGACCATCGGCCGCTACGCGAGCTATCGCGGCTTCGCCACGCGGGTGCTGTGCGCCGATCCGCAGCATTCGGCCTTCCACGCGCATTACGCGGCGCTGGCGCAGCGACGGCCGTCTCCGCAGGCGCCGGCACCGGCCTCGCGGATCGAGGGCATCGGCCGGCCGCTGCCGGAACCAAGCTTCATCGCCGGCTGCGTCGACGCCATGGTCAAGGTGCCCGATTCGCTGAGCCTGGCGGCGATGCGCTACGTCAACCGCCGGCTGGGGCGCCGCGTCGGCGGATCCACCGGCACCAACTTCGTCGGCGTGCTGCGGGTGGCGCAGTCGATGCGGGCGCGCGGCGAGTCCGGTTCCATCGTCACCATCCTGTGCGACGGTGGCGAGCGCTACGCGCACAGCTACTACAACCCGGACTGGTACGCGGCCGAGGGGATCGAACTGGACGACGCCGACCGCGTCATCGCCGCAGCCGCGGACGGCGACGGCGCCCTGCCCGACCTGCTGCCGGTATCACGCCACGAACGCGGCTGACACGCGTCAAGGCCGTCGTTGCGCAGGCAGCGAAAGGCTCACCGCAGCACCAGCGGCACGGCGCCGCAGGCCAGTCCCAGCATGGTGCCGCCCAGGACTTCCGCCACTGCGTGCCGCCCCATCCGCAGCCGCGACCACCCCAGCAGCGGCAGCAGGGCCAGCGCGACGCCTCCGGCCGCCGGCCACAGTCCCAGCAGCGCGACGCCCGCGAACGCCAGGCTGGCCATGTGCAGCGACAGCCTGATCCAGCGGTTGGCCAGGCCGGCCACGCACAGCATGGCCACCACCGCGAGCACGCCGGCCGAGGCGCTGGATGCACGCCCGCCCATCCACCACCAGTAGCCGCCGGCCACCGCCAGGGCGAGCAGGTAGAGTGCCGGGCGCTCGTGCGGCCGCGAGGCATCGACCGTCTGCCAGCGTCCCGTATGCCGCCGATGCAGCACGAAAGCCCAGACGATCGCCACCGCGGCCGCGATACCCGCCGCCGTGCGCGGGAGGCTGGCCGGATCCAGCCGCCACGCCGCGACCAGCGCCAGCATGACGAACACGGCGAACGGATGCAGCGCCACCGAAACCACGCGCGCGAACGGCCAGCGCGCGAACCGCCGCGCAGGATCGCTCATACCTGTTCCAGCGCGTCGGCCAGCCGCTCCACCCCGATCACCTGCATGCCCTTGTAGCTGCCCGCCTTCGGCGCGTTCGCCCTCGGGACGATCGCGCGCAGGAAGCCGTGCGTGGCCGCCTCCTTCAGCCGCTCCTCGCCATTGGGGACCGGGCGGATCTCGCCCGACAGCCCGACCTCGCCGAAGGCGATCGTCTTGTCCGGCAGCGGCGCGTCGCGCAGCGAGGACAGCACCGACAGCAGCACCGGCAGGTCGGCCGCGGTTTCCTGCACGCGGATGCCGCCGACCACGTTCACGAACACGTCCTGGTCGCCGGTGACCACGCCGCCATGCCGGTGCAGGACCGCCAGCAGCATGGCCATGCGGTTGCCTTCCAGGCCCACCGCGACCCGGCGCGGATTGGACAGCGGCGAGGCATCGACCAGCGCCTGCACCTCGACCAGCAGCGGCCGCGTGCCTTCGCGCGTGACCATCACGCAACTGCCGGGCTGCTGCGCGCTGCCGCCGGACAGGAAGATCGCCGACGGGTTGGGCACCTCCTTCAGGCCCCTGTCGCCCATCGCGAACACACCCAGCTCGTTGACCGCGCCGAAGCGGTTCTTGAATGCGCGCAGGACGCGGAAGCGGCTGCCCGAATCGCCCTCGAAGTACAGCACCGCATCGACCATGTGCTCGAGCACGCGCGGACCGGCAATGCCGCCTTCCTTGGTAACGTGGCCGACCAGGAACACCGCCGTGCCGGTTTCCTTGGCGTAGCGGACCAGCCGCGCCGCGCTCTCGCGCACCTGGCTCACCGACCCGGGCGCGGCGGTCAGCGACTCGGTCCACAGCGTCTGCACCGAATCGGCCACGATGATCCGCGGCCGCAGCTGCGCGGCCTGTTCGAGGATGCGTTCGATCCCGGTTTCGGCCAGCGCGTCCACGCCTTCGAGCGGCAGGCCCAGCCGCGCGGCGCGCCCGGCGACCTGTGCCAGCGATTCCTCGCCGGTGACGTACAGGCCCGGCAGGGAGGTCGCCATCGAGGCCACCGCCTGCAGCAGCAGGGTCGACTTGCCGATGCCCGGATCGCCGCCGACCAGCACCACGGCGCCGGCCACCAGCCCGCCGCCGAGCACGCGATCGAACTCGCCGATGCCGGTGGACACGCGCACCTCCGCGCCCTGCTGCACGTCCTTGAGCGCGGTGACCCTGGGCGGATCGACCTTGCCGGCCCAGCCGCTGCGGCGCGCGGCCGGCGACCTGGCCACCGCGGCGGCTTCCACCACGATCTCCGACAGCGTGTCCCAGGCACCGCAGGCGCCGCACTGGCCCTGCCACTTGCTGAAGTCCGCACCGCACTCGTTGCACACGTAAGCTGTCCGTGCTTTGGCCATATCCGCGTTTGCCCTGTAGATCCGGGCCACAGCGTACCGGAGCGCAATACCGGGAGCTGAGACCGGCTCCCCTCCGGACGGGAAAGTGGACACGGATGATTTCTGACTTTCGCTCCTCGGGCTGCCCCGACGTCTTCGACGCGGACCTGTGCATCGTCGGAGGTGGGCCGGCCGGCCTCACCATCGCCCGCGAACTGGCCGGGAGTGCCTGGCGGGTGCTGCTGCTGGAAGGCGGCGGACTGCAGGGCGAACACGACAGCCAGGCGCTGAACGCCGCCGTCTCCGTCGGCCCGCAGGCGTTCGACGCGGCGATCAGCCGGCTGCGCGCGCTGGGCGGCGCCACCCGCATCTGGGGCGGCGGCTGCATCCCGATGAGTTCGCTGGAACTGGCGCGGCGCGAGTGGCTTCCCGGAAGCGGCTGGCCGCTCGGCTGGGACGCGCTCGCACCCTATTACGCGCGCGCCAACCACGTGTGCGGAGTCGAATCCGATGCGTTCGAAGACGGCAGCTACCAGCCTCCGCCGGCCACGCCCAGGCAGCCGGCCGCGAGCCTGGAAAGCCGGGTCTGCCGCATGAGTCCGCAGGATTTCGGACAGTTGCACCTGCCGATGCTGCAGTCCTCGCCCAACGTGCACCTGGTGCTGCACGCCAACCTGATGCAGCTCCAGGCAACCGGCGATGCCCGCGCCGTGCGACGCGCGGTCATCGGCGGCACCGACGGCCGCCGCGGCCACGTCGACGCGCGCTGCTTCGTCCTCGCTGCGGGCGGGATCGAGAATGCGCGGCTGCTGCTGCTGTCCGACGACGTGGTGGCGCAGGGCCTGGGCAATCTCCACGACATGGTCGGCCGCTGCTTCATGGACCATCCGCGTTGCAACGTGGGCAGTTTCCACGGCGGCCAGGTCGAGCGCCTGGCCGGCTGGTGCAGGCGGCCGCTGGATCGTGGGCTGGCGACCCACCAGCTGAGCCTGTCGGGCACCGCCCAGCATGCCGGCCGCCTGCTCAACGCCCGCTTCTGGCCGTTCGCGGTGGAGCGCGCATCGCCCGGCCTGCGCTCGCTGCGCCAGCTGCGCGCATCGCTGCGGACCGTCGCCACGGACGCCGGCAACGCCGTCGAGCAGGCCATGCTCGACGGACTCGCCCGGGACCTGCCCGTGCAGCGATCCGCGCCGTCTGAAGCCGCCGGGCAGCTGGCCCTGCGCGCCGTCCGGCACGCCCCCGGGATCACCATGGCGGGAGTCCGCAAGCTCGCCGGCCGCCCGGTGGTCCCGGCGGACCGCGTGGAGATGGTCGGCTATTTCGAACAGGCGCCCGACCGCGCCAGCCGGATCACCCTGTCGGACCGCAGGGACGCCCTGGGCCTGCGCAAGGCGCAGGTGGACTGGCGGCTCAACCAGCAGGACCTCGACAACATCCGCGCCACCTCGCTGCTCGTTGGACGGGACGTCGCCGCCGAATACGGTTGCCGCTTCGAGCCGGCCGCCTGGCTGCGCGAGCCCGACCAGCCGCCTCCGGTCCAGGCCACCGCGCACCACATGGGCACCACGCGCATGTCCGACGCGCCCGCCGACGGCGTGGTCGACCGGCAGTGCCGGGTGCACGGCATCGACAACCTCTACGTGGCCGGCAGTTCGGTGTTCCCGACCGGCGGCTGGTCGTTCCCGACCCTGACCATCACCGCGCTGGCGATCCGGCTGGCCGACGAACTGCGGCTGAGGATGCCGGAGCTGACGATGCTGGGGATGCTGTAGCCATTCTCGCGATCCGGCGTGGCCCGCGTCCGGGTGCGCCGTCCCCCGGCCGGCGCGGCGAGTGGCCGCGCCCTTTGACCGGACCGGTGCGAGCGCCTAGAATCTGCGACCCTTGCCGGAATAGCTCAGTTGGTAGAGCGGCGCATTCGTAATGCGTAGGTCGTAGGTTCGATTCCTATTTCCGGCACCAGATACGTCAAAAGCCCCGCATCGCGGGGCTTTTTTCGTGGCGGCGCCGGGAGGAAAGCCTCAGTCGACCAGCTGCAGGCGCAGTTCCTTGGGCAGCGCGAACACCATGCTTTCCGGTTCGCCGTGCAGTTCGCGCACGCCGCTGGCGCCCAGTTCGCGCAGGCGCGCCAGCACGCCCTGCACCAGCACGTCGGGGGCCGAGGCGCCGGCGGTGACGCCGATGTGGCGGCGACCGACCAGCCATTCCGGATCGATCTCGGCGGCGCCGTCGATCAGGTAGGACTCCACGCCATCGCGCTCGGCCAGCTCGCGCAGGCGGTTGGAGTTGGAGCTGTTTGGCGAACCGACCACCAGCACCAGGTCGCACTGTTGCGCCAGCTCGCGCACGGCATCCTGGCGGTTCTGGGTGGCGTAGCAGATGTCGTCGTTCTTCGGCCCCTGGATCAGCGGGAAGCGTGCGCGCAATGCGCTGATGATGTCGCGGGTGTCGTCGACCGAGAGCGTGGTCTGCGTGGTGTAGGCAATGTTGGTCGGCTGCGACGGATCCAGCCAGGCCACGTCCTCCAGGTCTTCGACCAGGTAGATGCGACCGCTGCCGGCCTCGGCTTTCCACTGCCCCATGGTGCCCTCGACCTCGGGATGCCCGGCGTGGCCGATCAGCACCACGTCGCGCCCGGCCCGGCACTGGCGCGCGACTTCCAGGTGCACCTTGGTGACCAGCGGGCAGGTCGCGTCGAAGACCTTCAGGCCGCGCCGTTCCGCCTCCTCGCGCACCGCCTGCGAGACGCCGTGGGCGCTGAAGATGACCGTGTTGCCGTCGGGCACTTCGTCGAGTTCCTCGACGAACACCGCGCCGCGCCGGCGCAGGTCCTCGACCACGAACCGGTTGTGCACGACTTCATGGCGCACGTAGATCGGCGCGCCCAGCGTCTCGATCGCGCGCTTGACGATCTCGATCGCGCGGTCGACGCCGGCGCAGAAGCCGCGGGGATTGGCGAGGACGATGTCCATGAGGTGCAAGTGTAGCGCTCCGGCGGGCAACCGCGCCGGAACACGGCGTGCCGCCCGGCAGCCCCGCGAGCGGCTCTATCGCGGCTCGCGGCGTCGCGGGCGGCGGCCGTCCGGGCCGGTCGCGGCGCGCAGCAGTGCGACCGCCAGCGCGCCCAGCATCAATGCGGCCGCCCAGAACACCGGCCCCTGCTCGAACCCGATGGCGTGGAGATAGCAGCCCAGGCTCAGTGCAAGCGCGAGCGCGCCCGCCACGCGCAGGCGACGCGCCCGCGACACCTGGCACGGCGGCATGGCGGCGGCCAGCAGCCACCAGCCGGCAAGGATCATCAGGGTGCCCAGCACCACCATGTCAGGCGCCCTCCTGGCCGGCAATGGCGCGGCGCGCCGGTGCCGCCGGCCGCACGACGGGACGGGCCAGCCGATGGCCGCGCTGCGCCTGGCGCGCCAACGCCGCGAAGGCGAGCGCGCATCCGGCCGCCACCAAGTCCACCGCCGCCAGCGCCCAGTCGCCCCGGGCCACGGTGGCCAGCAGATGGCTGTGCGGCGCGGTCAGCAGGTTCGCCACCGGGATCGCCAGCATGATGGCCGCGGTGGCGGCGAACAGGTCGCGCCAGCCGCGTCCGCCGCGTTCGCGGATCGCGCCCCAGGCGGCGGCCACGGCCCAGGCGGACCAGAACACGGCGACCTCGGCCCCGGCCCGGTCGGCCAGCGTGGCCGGCAGCAGGCGGTTGGCGACCAGCATCGTCGCGCACGCCAGCGGCATGCCCGCGACCACGCCCACGTTCAGCGCGCGCACCAGGCCGTAACCGCTCAGCGCCCCGGCCAGCGCTGCCCGCTGCTCGCGCTTGCGTACCCAGACCTGCATGCCGCTGGCCAGCATCACGCAGCCGGCCAGGCCGAGCACGAAGTACAGCCAGCGCAGCGGCGCGCCGCCGAACTGGGCCATGTGCAGGCCGCCGAGGAAGGCGTAGGTGTCGTAGCCTGGGGTCGCCGGAGTCGACTGGTGCACGAACGCGCCGGTGGCGGCGTCGTAGTGCACCTGCTGCATGTCCCAGGCGACCCGGCGCGAGTGCCCGGTGCCGAACGAGATCATGGCGCTGGCGTCGGCTGGATGGTGGATCGAGGCCCATTCGACCGGCACGCCCATGCGCCGCTGCGCATCCGCAACCAGGGCGTCGATGGAATGCAGCGACTGCAGCGGCCTGCCGATCTCCGGCCGCTCGTAGAAGCCGCCGGCTTCCTCGTAGAACTTCTCGACGTCGCCGCCGTACGCGGCCTGGGTGCCACCGAAGATGTAGCTGGCGGCGAAGATCGCAACGCCCGTGTAGGCGATCATCAGGTGGAATGGCAGGCCCAGCACGCCTGCCAGGTTGTGGCCGTCGAGCCACGCACGCTGGCCACCACCGCGCCAGCGCAGCATGAAGAAGTCCTTGAAGATCTTCTTGTGGGTGATCACGCCCGCGACCAGCGCCACCAGCATCAGCATCCCGGTGAAGCCGACGATGTACATGCCCCACAGGCCGGCATGCAGGTCGTAATGCAGTTCGAAGAAGAACTGGCCGGGACCGGAGGCGGGAATCTCGCCGCCGTCGCGCGGATCGAGCAGCACGTGGCCCTCGCTGCCGTCGTCGTTGAACCAGAACGCCTCCATGCCGCGCTTGCGTTCGCCCGACACGTGCGCCCACCACACGTGCGCGTCGGGCGCCTGCTCGCGCACGCGCGCGAACGCGGCGTCGAACCGGGTCGGCTGCGCGCCGGACAGGTCGTGCAGCGAGGGTCGCGCCCAGTCGTCGAGTTCGCGATCGAAGCAGGCGATGGTCCCGCCGACGAAGATCACGAACAGCAGCCAGCCCGCGAGCAGGCCCGACCAGGTATGGAGCCAGGCCATCGCCTGGCGCAGCGAGTTCTTCATCGGCTTCCCCTCCGTCCGACCGGGTTCATGGACGCACCGCCTGCTCCGCGAGCAACGCCGCCAGGCCGAGCATGGCCAGCGCCAGCACCAGCGGGATCCCGACGGCGCGCCTCCAGTCGCGTGCGCCGAACGCGTACACCGCCGCCGCGCACCACACCGGGAACGCCAGCAACGCGCCGGCCACCACGCGATCGGGCCGCGCGAACGGCAGCACCGACGCCGACAGCGCGGAAAACGCGTGGGCGAGCAGGTAGCCGCCGAACACGGCGGCCAGCGTGCGCAGGATCACTTCGCCGGCATGGCGCCAGCGCGCGGGTGGACGTTTCGGGGTTGCCTGGATCGCGGCCTGGGGCGTCATGACGTCTCCGTTGTCTTCGCTGCAACGCGCGCGTACTGATCCGCTCGCTCAGAACCGGTAGCCGATGGTCAGCGACGCACTGCGCGGCGTGGCGTAGTAGCCCTGCTCCCAGTACAGGCTGGCGATGTACTTCTCGTCGGTCAGGTTGTCGAGGTTCAGGGTCGCTTCCCAGCCGTTGCCGGCACGGTAGCCCGCCATCAGCCCGAGCACTGCATAGCTGTCCTGGCGGATCTCGATCGCCGCGCCGTCAGCCAGCAACGCCTCGCGATGGATGTCGTCCTGCCAGCGCAACGATCCGCCGACGCGCAGGCCCGGCACTGCAGCGATCCGCGCGACCGCGGACGCGCGCAGCATCGATCGCGGGACATAGGTGCGCGCATCGTTGCCGTCGGCATCCTCGACGTCGAGCCGGGTGAAACCGGCCGCCAGCGACCAGGTGTCGCCGAGCTCGCCAGCGACCTCCAGTTCGACGCCCTCGGAGCGCGCATCCTGCCCTTCATGGATCGATCGACCGGTCCCGGGATCGAAGCCGATTGACCGCGCGAGGTTGTCCTGGCGCACCCGGAACGCCGATGCCGACGCGTTGAGGCGCCCGTCGAACCATTCTCCCTTGATGCCGGCTTCGAGGTTGCGGCCCTCGATCGGATCCAGCGGCGTTCCACTCGCGTCCTGCTCGGTCTGCTGCGCGAAGATGCCGCCGTAGGCCGCGTACAGCGAGTAGGCCGGCGCGAAGTCCCAGACCGTGCCGACGAAGGGCGTGGTCTTCGAGGCGTCGGTCGATTTCGGGGCGCCGTAACCGATGCCGTCCATCCGCACCTTCGAATGGTTGGCCCCGGTCGTCAGGCGCAACGTGTCGGCCAGGTTCCAGCGCACGTTGGCATAGACCGTGTCCCGACGGAAGTCGAAGTCGGACACATCGGAGAACAGGTCGAACGCCGGCTTCGGATAACGGCCGTCGAAGGCTTCCAGCGGTGGCAGCGCGGTGCCGATGTCGTTTCCGTACCACGAGACTTCGCGCACGTTGCTGTCCGCCCAACTGGCGCCGACGACCAGTTCGTGGCTGCGTCCACCCAGCTGCAGTGCGCCGCTGGCACGCACGTCGGCGTGCAGGGCACGCACCGTCACGTCGTAGGCCGACGGATAGGAGAACAGCCCCAGGCCGGTCTCGCGGTCCGGTACGCCGTAGACGTAGAAGATCTCCGCGTCCTCGATCTTCTCGTGGTGGTTGATCGCCGCGCGCAGGTTCCAGCCGTTGCCGAAGGCGTGCTCGAGTTCAACGAAGCTGCGCGTGTCGCGCGTGTCCCAGTACGACCAGTCGGAGGCGGTACTGGTGCCGGTGTCGTAGTCGGTCGGCGCGCCATCGCTGTAGTACAGCGGCAGCGCGCCCCACAGCGGGCTATCGGCGTTGTTGTCCTGGCGCGAGATGCCGGCGGTGAGCAGGGTGTCGTCGCCCAGGTCGGCCTCGAGCACGCCGTAGACAACGGACTTCTCGAGCGAATGGCGGTCGAGGTAACTGTCGCCGTCCTCGTACGCGCCGACCACGCGGCCGCGCACCACGCCACTGCCGAGCGGTGCGGACAGGTCGGCGTCGACGCGGCGGCGCTTCCAGCTGCCGAAGGTCGCGTGCGCCGCGGCTTCGAACGCGTCGCCCGGACGCTTGCGCACGAAATTGACCGTGGCCGATGGATTCCCCGTGCCAGACATCAGGCCGTTGGCGCCGCGCAGCACCTCGATGCGGTCGAACAGGGCGGTGTCGATGTCGCCGTTCTGGATGCCGTATGGCAGCGGCACGCCGAGTCCGTCGAACTGGAAGTTGGTGATGTCGAAGCCGCGGGCGGTGTAGTAGGTGCGACTGGTCTCGACCCGCTCCACCACGATGCCATTGGTCGACTCCAGGGCGTCGTTGAGGTTGTCCAGGCCGAAGTCCTCGAGCTGCTCGCGGCCCAGCACGCTCACCGACTGCGGCGTCTGCCGAGGTGTCAGCGACAGGCCGGTGCCGGCGCTCGATGGCGGGGCGGCATAGCCGGAGCGGCGACTGCCGTGCACCTCGATCCGGTCCAGCGTGGTCGGGTCCGCCAGTGCCGCCTCCCCCGAGCCCTCGCCCGAGGCCATGGCCGGCCTTGGCGTGGCTGCGGCCATGATGGCCAGGGTGGCGGCCACCACGACCGACAGCGCGGTGGGAGCGAACGGCGCGGCGTGCAGCGCGCGGCAGGAGGATTGCGGCATTCAGGACGTCCGTGGGGATCCGGGCCCAGACCCGGCGGACGCACAGGTTAATGAGAGTCATTAGCAGATGCAAATGGGACTCTTTGCATGTTCTCGAGGGCTGCCCACTCCACCTCCTGGACGACGCCGGGCGTATTCAGAGTCAGGCTGGCGACCGGCGAGTCGCCGCCACGGCTGACCGTCCTCTGCCCATGGTCGCGACGCCGCCGACGGACGGGCACGACAGCCCGTCGCGTCCCGTCCCGGCAGGATGCCTTCCCGTGCGCCGCTGCTACGCCAGTCCGCCATCCGCACGGCGCGACCGTGATCGCCGCGCGCCGCGCAGGCGGACCGGCTTCACGACCGCTTTGCGGCCGTTTTCCCCTGGAACAGCCCAAACAGCACGATGCCGATCGCACCGCCCACCACCGCGCAGTCGGCGATGTTGAACGCGGGCCAGTAATAGTCCTTCCAGTACCACTGGATGAAGTCGACCACGTGGCCGTGCACCTGCCGGTCGATGATGTTGCCCAGCGCGCCGCCGATCACCAGCGCGAACGGCAGCGCCGTGCGCCAGTCGGCCCGCGGCGTACGCGACAGCCAATGTCCGAGCAGGACGCTGATGCCCACGCCCAGCACGGTGAAGAACCATTTCTGCCAGCCGCCGGCGTCGGCCAGGAAGCTGAAGGCGGCGCCGGTGTTGTAGGTGCGATACCAGTTCCAAAAGCCTTCGATCACGGGGATCGGCGTGTACTCGGGCAGGCTGGTGAGCACCCACCACTTGCTCAGCTGGTCGAGGACGATGACGAGCGCCGACAGGGCCAGCCAGGGCAGCGCATTGGGGCTGGGACGGGCCATCAGAACCACTTCCTGTCTTCGCCGGGGCCTTCGACGTTGGACACGCAGCGCCCGCACAGCTGCGGGTGCGCGCCATGCGTACCCACGTCCTCGCGGTGGTGCCAGCAGCGCACGCACTTGGGCTTGCGCGTGGGCGTGGCGACGATGCGCGACTGCTCGCCCTCGAACGGCAGCACCTTGACGTCGCCGCTGATCAGGAAGAAGCGCAGCTCGTCGACCAGCGGCGCCACCCGGATCTGGTCGGCGGTACCGGCGTGCAGCTCGATCTCCGCTTCCAGCGCGGCGCCGATTTCGCCGCTTGCGCGCATCGGCTCCAGCACCCGCGCCACGTTCTCGCGCAGGGTGAGCAGCCGCTCGAAATCGTGCGCCGAGAGCGTCGCGTCGGCCGGCAGCGGCGCCAGCCCCCCGTACCAGGTGGCCATCAGCACGTTCGCTTCGCGGGCGCCGGCGGCGGGTGCGGGCAGGTAGGCCCACATCTCCTCGGCGGTGAAGCTCAGCACCGGTGCGATCCAGCGCACGAACGCCTCGGTGATGTGGTACATCGCGCTCTGCGCGCTGCGCCGGCCGCGCGAATCCTCGCGCATGGTGTACAGCCGGTCCTTGGTGACGTCGAGGTACAGCGAACCCAGGTCGACGCTGCAGAAGTTCAGCAGCAGCTGCACGATCTCGGCGAAGTCGTAGCGCGCGTAGGCGGCCACGATCTTCTCCTGCAGCTCCCAGGCGCGATGCACGATCCAGCGATCGAAGGGCAGCATGTCCTCCAGCGCGCACAGGTGGCGCGCGGGCTCGAAGCCGTTGAGGTTGCCCAGCAGGAAGCGCGCGGTGTTGCGGATGCGGCGGTAGGCATCGGCATTGCGCTTGAGGATCTCCTGCGACAGCGACATCTCGTTGCTGTAGTCGGCGCTGGCGATCCACAGGCGCAGGATGTCCGCGCCCAGCGTCTTCATGATGTCCTGCGGCTCGATGCCGTTGCCCAGCGACTTGGACATCTTGCGACCGTGCTCGTCCACGGTGAAGCCGTGGGTCAGGCACTGCTTGTAGGGCGCAGCCTTGTCGATGGCCACGCCGGTCAGCAGCGAGGACTGGAACCAGCCGCGGTGCTGGTCGGACCCTTCCAGGTACAGGTCGGCCGGCTTGCCGAAGCCGCGCTCGAGCAGCACGCCCTCGTGGGTCACGCCCGAATCGAACCAGACGTCGAGGATGTCGGTGATCTTCTCGTACTGCGCCGCTTCATCGCCCAGCAGTTCGGCGGCGTCGAGCGTGTACCACACGTCCACGCCCCCCTGCTCGACGCGGTCGGCCACCTGCCGCATCAATTCGGTGCTGCGCGGATGCGGCTCGCCGGTTTCGCGATGCACGAACAGCGCGATCGGCACGCCCCAGGTGCGCTGGCGCGAGATGGTCCAGTCCGGGCGTCCTTCCACCATGCCGGCGATGCGCGCCTCGCCCCAGCCTGGGAACCAGCCCACGCCCTTGATCGCCTCCAGCGCATCGGCGCGCAGGTTGGCCTGGTCCATCGAGATGAACCACTGCGGGGTGGCGCGGAACGCGATCGGCGTCTTGTGCCGCCAGCAGTGGGGATAGCTGTGCTCGAGCTTGCGCAGCGCCAGCAGCGCGCCGCTCGCCTGCAGCACCTCGACGATCGCGTCGTTGGCCTTCCAGATGTGCTGGCCGGCCAGCGCCACGCCATGCGCGGGCGGCGTCGAGGGCAGGTAGACGCCGCGCCCGTCGACCGGGTTGAGTTCGGCCGCACCGTACTTCTCGACCAGCCCGTACTGCCTGCTGACCGCGTAGTCCTCCTGGCCGTGGCCGGGCGCGGTGTGCACCGCGCCGGTACCGTCCTCGGCCGAGACGTGGTCGCCGAGCAGCACCGGGATATCGCGTCCGTCGTAGAACGGGTGCGCGAACAGCATGCCTTCGAGCTTCTCGCCCAGCGCGCGGCCGAGCACCTTCGTCTCGTCGACGCCGTAGCGCTTGAGCGCGCCCTCGGCCAATGCATCGGCCAGCACCAGCCAGCGCCGCCGCCCGTCGTGGGCCGGGCCTTCGACCAGGGCGTACTCCAGCGCCGCGCCCACCGAGATCGCCAGCGAGGCCGGCAGCGTCCACGGCGTGGTGGTCCAGATCGCCACGGCGACCTCGACATCCTCCGGCACCTCGACGCCGAACGCGCGCGCCACCGCCTGCGGGCTGCGCGCGGCGTAGGCCACGTCGACCGCCGGCGAGACCTTGTCGGCGTACTCGATCTCCGCCTCGGCCAGCGCCGAACCGCAGTCGAAGCACCAGTGCACCGGCTTGACCCCGCGGGTCAGGTGGCCGTTGTCGACGATCTTGGCCAGCGCGCGGATCTCGTTGGCCTCGAAGCGGAAGTCGAGCGTCCTGTAGGGGTTGTCCCAGTCGCCGATCACGCCCAGGCGCTTGAAGTCGCGGCGCTGCAGTTCGATCTGCGATTCGGCGTATTCGCGGCACTTCTGCCGGAACTCGACCGCATCGAGCTTCACCCCGACCTTGCCGTACTTCTTCTCGATCGCGATCTCGATCGGCAGGCCGTGGCAATCCCAGCCCGGCACGTAGGGCGCGTCGAAGCCGGCCAGATACTTCGACTTGACGATGATGTCCTTGAGGATCTTGTTGACCGCGTGGCCCAGGTGGATCTGGCCGTTGGCGTAGGGCGGCCCGTCGTGCAGCACGAACAGCGGCCGGCCCGCGGCGTTCTCGCGCAAACGCGCGTACAGGCCTTCGCGCTCCCAGCGCTCGAGCGTGGCCGGCTCGCGCTTGGGCAGGTCGCCGCGCATCGGGAATTCCGTCGCGGGCAACAGGATGGTGGACTTGTAGCGCTGGCTGTCGTTGTCTTCGGTCACGCGGTGGCCCGCCCTGGGGTGTGCTGTTGGAGGATGCGACGGGCCTCGTCGGCATCGCGATGCATCTGCGCGACCAGGGTCGGCAGGTCGGGAAACTTTTCCTCGTCGCGCAGGCGCGCGACGAACTCGACTTCGATGCGGCGTCCGTACAGGTCGCCCTCGAAATCGAACAGGTGCGCCTCGAGCAGCGGCTCCACGCCGCCGACCGTCGGCCGCGTGCCGAAGCTCGACACCGACGGCCATCCGCCGCCGGCCGCGCCGGCATCGCCCAGGCCGTGCACGCGCGTGGCGTAGATCCCGCGCAGCGCGGGCACCTTGCCGCCGAAGCGCAGGTTGGCGGTCGGATAGCCCAGGGTGCGGCCCAGCTGCCGGCCGCGCACCACCCGTCCGGACACCGAATACGGCTTGCCCAGCAGGCGCGCAGCGGCGTCGAAGTCGCCAGCGACCAGCGCCTGGCGGATGCGGGTGGACGACACGCGTTCGCCGTCCAGGTGCAGCGGCTCGATCTCCCCGGCGACGAACCCGTGGCGCTCGCCTTCCGCGCGGAGCACGCCGATGTCGCCGGCGCGACGGTGCCCGAAACGGAACTCCGGCCCGACCCAGACCTCGCGCGCGCGCAGGCGCCGGGCCAGCACGGCTTCGACGAACGCTTGCGGCGGCATCGCCGCCAACCGGGCGCCGAAGCGCAGCAGGCCGACCCGGTCGATGCCCAGGCCGCACAGGCCTTCGATCTTCGATCGCGCCAGGCTCAACCGCGGTGGCGGACTGGCGGCGGCGAAGAATTCGCGCGGCAGGGGTTCGAAGCTCAGCGCCACCGATTCGGCGCCGATGGCCCGCGCGCGGGCCACCGCGTGGCGCACCAGTGCGCGATGGCCGTGATGGAGGCCGTCGAACGCGCCGATGCAGACCACACTGCCGTTGGGGCACAGCGGCCCGCCGTCGACGTCGCGAAACAGCCTGCTCATGGGAACCGCGGAGTATAGCGGGCGCCCCATGCGCCCGGTGCGTGCGCGGGCGATCGGCGCGGGTGTTCCGGCACGATCGCGCTCAATGGCGCAGGTCGCGCGGCCGGATCCCCTGCAGCCACAGAGCCGCCGCGTACACCAGCCCGCCCGTGCCCACCAACACCGCCAGCTTCCAGACCCGTTCGCTCCAGTGCCAGGCGGTCCAGTCGTTCCAGACCAGCAGCAGCGCCAGCACCACCGCGGCCATCGCCAGGCTGGCGAGCGCCAGCTGGCGCCAGAAGCGGGGCCAGCCCGGTTGCGCGCGGAACACGCGGGCCCGGCGCAGGTACCACCACAGCTGCAGCGCATTGGTCCAGCCCGCCGCGGCCGTCGCCAGCGCCAGGCAGGCATGCGCGCCCGGCAGCGCCTTGAGCGCGGCGCGCACGTCGCCGCCGCCAGCCGCCCAGGCCTCGCGCCCGGCGCCGGTCAGCCACAGCAGTGCGGCCAGGAACAGCACGGTCGCCGCGAGGTTGGCACCCACCGCCACCACGCCCGCCTTCACCGGCGTGGTCGTGTCCTGGCGCGAGTAGAAGGCCGGCGCCAGCACCTTCACCAGCAGGAAGGCCGGCAGCGCGGTGGACAGGGCCAGCACCGTGAGCCGCGCCATCTGCGTGTCGTGCGCGGTGAAGCGGCCGTGCTGAAACAGCGTCGCCACCAGCGCCTCGGCGCACAGCATCAGGCCCAGGCACGCGGGCACGGCGATCATCAGGCACAGCCGAAAACCCCAGTCCAGCGCCTTCGAGTACCCGTCCGGATCGGCCACCGCATGGCGACTGGACAGGTGCGGCAGGATCACCGCGCCGATCGCCACGCCGAACATCCCCAGCGGGAACTCCAGCAGCCGGTCGCCGAGGTACAGCCAGGTCACGCTGCCGCCGATCAGCATCGAGGCCACGACCGTGTTGAGCAGCAGGTTGAGCTGCGCGACCGACGAGCCGAACAGGGTGGGCACCATCAGCTTCATCACCCGTCGCACGCCTTCGTGCGCGGCGCCCCAGCGCGGCCGCGGCAGCAGCCCCAGCCGCGCCAGCGACGGCAGGTGGAAAGCCATCTGCAGGAGCCCCGCCACCAGCACGCCCCAGGCCAGGGCCATCACCGGCTCGTCCATCCGCGGCGCCAGGGCCAGGGCCGCGGTGATCATCGATACGTTGAGCAGGACCGGCGACAGCGCCGGCACCGCGAAGCGCTGGTAGCTGTTGAGCACGCCGCCGGCCAGCGAGGCCATCGAGATGAACAGCAGGTAGGGAAAGGTGATGCGCAGCATTTCCGCCGCCAGCCGGCCCTGGTCGCCATCGGCATCGAAGCCGGGCGCGAACACCCGGATCACCCAGGGTGCGGCCAGCACCGCCAGCGCGCTCAGCACCAGCAGCACCGCCAGCAGGGTGCCGGAGACCCGGTCCACCAGTTCCTTCACCGCGGCATGGTCGCGGCGCTCCCGGTATTCGGACAGCACCGGCACGAACGCCATCGAGAACGAGCCCTCCGCCGAGAGCCGGCGCAGGAAGTTGGGGATGCGGAACGCCACCAGGAAGGCGTCCATCGCCGGATTGGCGCCGAACACCGCCGCATAGACCTGGTCGCGGACCAGGCCGGTGATGCGCGAGATGAAGGTCATCGCGCTGAACACGGCGGTGGAGCGCAGCAGGCCCACGCGCCGCGGCGCGGCGGCCGAAGCGCCCTCGGGCGGCAGGACGGGGTCCGGCGCGCTCACGCCCTGCCCCCCGGCCCGCCTGCCCTGTTGACCCAAGTACCTGAAACCCCCATAATTTCCGGCTCCGTCTTTCCGAAGCCCGGCTGCTGCCGGTTTTCGCCGTTCACTTCCATACCAGTTTCCAGGATCCCATCGTGGCCAACATCAAGTCCGCCAAGAAGCGCGCCAAGCAGACCGTCGTGCGCAACGCGCGCAATACGGCCCAGCGTTCGCAGCTGCGCACCGCCGTCAAGAAGGTCGTCAAAGCCCTCGACGCCAACGACGCCGCCGGCGCCGAAGCCGCCTTTGCCGTGGCCCAGCCGCTGCTGGACCGCTTCAGCTCGCGTGGCCTGATCCACAAGAACAAGGCCGCCCGCCACAAGAGCCGCCTGACCGCCCGCATCAAGGCGCTCAAGGCCGCCTGAGTCCAGGCCGGCTCATCGTGGAAAAGCCCGGCTCCGGCCGGGTTTTTCGTTTCAGGCATCTTCGCCGCGCGCGCCGCCGGCCCCTGTGTCCCGGTGCGGACCACGCAGGGGCGTGCGCGGGCGCCAGGCGCTCCCGCCTGGTCCGCGCCCATCGGTGCGGGTCCGGGGCCGATACCGCCGCAAGGCGCTTCCATCGGCGCCTCAGTCGCCGCTGTCCGCTGCCGCCTCGCGCTCGACGCGCGCCATGTCGTCCAGGTGGGCCTGCACCTTCAGCATCACCTCGCGGGTGCCTTCGCGTGCGAGTCCGGACACGATGAAGCACGGCCCGGTCCAGCCCAGCTCGGAGACGATGCGGTCGGCCAGTTCGCGGGCATCGTCGGCCGGGATCAGGTCGGCCTTGTTGAGCAGCAGCCAGCGCGGCTTGTCGAGCAGGCCTGCATCGAATCGTTCGAGCTCGCGCTCGATGGTGCGGATCTGCTCGACCGCGTCACTGCCGTCCAGCGGCTCGATCTCGACCAGGTGCAGCAGCAGCCGCGTGCGCTGGATGTGGCGCAGGAACAGCGCGCCCAGGCCCGCGCCTTCCGCCGCGCCTTCGATCAGGCCTGGGATATCGGCGATCACGAAGCTGCGCGCGGGCTCCACGCTGACCACGCCCAGGTTGGGATACAGCGTGGTGAACGGGTAGTCGGCCACCTTCGGCGTCGCCGCCGACACCGCGCGGATCAGGGTGCTCTTGCCGGCGTTGGGGAAGCCGAGCAGGCCCACGTCGGCGAGCAGCTTGAGTTCCAGCCGCAGCGTGCGCTCCTCGCCCGGCGTGCCCGAGGTCGACTGCCGCGGCGTGCGGTTGGTCGAACTCTTGAAATGCATGTTGCCCAGGCCGCCCTTGCCGCCCTGCGCCACCAGCAGGCGTTCGCCGTGGCGGGTCAGGTCGCCGATCACCTCGTCGGTATCGACGTTGTGCACCACGGTGCCGGTGGGCACGGCGATGAGCACGTCCTCGCCGCCCTTGCCGTACATCTGCCGGCCCATGCCGTTCTCGCCACGCTGGGCGCGGAACTGC
Source organism: uncultured Luteimonas sp. (assembly GCF_947492465.1). Taxonomy (NCBI): domain Bacteria; kingdom Pseudomonadati; phylum Pseudomonadota; class Gammaproteobacteria; order Lysobacterales; family Lysobacteraceae; genus Luteimonas; species uncultured Luteimonas sp. Next base: position 35,074 of record NZ_CANLNF010000004.1, on the reverse strand, counting down.
TTCTGGTGGCGGAAATCGACCAGGGTGTTGAGGTTCTCGTCGGCCACCAGGTAGACGCTGCCGCCATCGCCGCCGTCGCCGCCATCGGGACCGCCGAGCGGAATGAACTTCTCGCGCCGGAAACCCACGCAGCCGTTGCCGCCGTTGCCGGCGGTGACGGTGATTTCAGCTTCGTCGACTAACTTCATGGGATTCGGGATGGGGGATTCGGGATTGGGAACAGCAGCGAACGCAGTCTACCGGCACGTCACGAGGCGATGGGCATGGCTCTTCGCTCTTCCGAATCCCCAATCCCGAATCCCCCATCCCGTCGTTCCGGCGCTCCGCCGGAACGAAAAAGCCCCGCACGCGGCGGGGCCCTTCGCTAGGCATGGTGCGCGGCTCAGGCCTGCGCGACCACGCTCACGGTGCGGCGCTTCTTCGGACCCTTGACGCCGAACTCGACCTGGCCATCGACCAGCGCGAACAGCGTGTGGTCGCGACCCAGGCCCACGCCCGGACCCGGATGGAACTGGGTGCCGCGCTGGCGCACGATGATGTTGCCGGCCTCGATGGCCTGGCCGCCGAAGATCTTGACGCCCAGGTACTTCGGGTTGGAGTCGCGGCCGTTGCGCGAGGAACCTACGCCCTTTTTATGTGCCATGACTGCTTCTCCTTACTTCTTGTCGCCACCGGCGATGCCGGTGATCTCGATTTCGGTGTAATGCTGGCGATGGCCCTGCCGCTTCATGTGGTGCTTGCGGCGGCGGAACTTGATGATGCGCACCTTGTCGGCGCGGCCGTGGCCGACGACCTTGGCGCTGACGGTGGCGCCCTTGAGCGCATCGCCGACGGTCACGCCGTCGCTGCCGCCGAGCATCAGGATGTTGTCGAAGGTGATCTCGTTGCCGGCTTCGGCCTCGAGCTTCTCGACGCGGAGCGTTTCGCCCTGCGCCACGCGGTATTGCTTACCGCCGGTGACCAGTACTGCGTACATGTGGAGCCTCTGTCTGTGTTCGGTTCTGTAGTTATTCTGTGGTCTGCACGCCATCGAGGGCGGACAGGAGCGGAATTATAGGGGTTTCAGCGACTTGCGCGCAAGCTGCCGGTCCGCCGCGGCGAGCGCCCCGCTCCCGGGCCCGGCCCAGGGCGGGTGGGCGAAGCTGCGCGCAAGGTACTCGACAAAGGCCCGGACCCGGGCCGGCACCAGGGCCCGGCCCGGCATCACCGCATGCAGTCCGCCCGCCGGCGGGGGATGGTCGGGCAGGACCACCCGCAGGCGGCCCTGCGCCAGGTCCCGGTGGACGTGCCACAGCGAGTGCATCGCGATCCCCAGGCCCGCCACCGCCGCCTCGCGCAGGACCTCGCCGTAGTTGCTCTCGAAGCGACCGCGCACCCTGACCGCCACCGGCGCGCCGTCCGGACCGGCCAGGCGCCAGGTGTCCTGGCGGCCGTCGCGGCCGGTGAGCACCAGGCAATCGTGCGCGCACAGGTCCGCGGGCGTGGCCGGCATCCCGCGCCGATTCAGGTAGTCGGGGGAGGCGCACAGCACCCGGTCGTTGCTCGCGAGCTGGCGCGAGACCAGGGTCGAATCGTGCAGCCGGCCGATCCGGATCGCGACGTCGTAGCCGTCGCCGACCAGGTCGACGACGCGGTCGTCCAGGTCGAGGCTGATCCGCAACCCCGGATGCGCGTCCAGGAAGCCCGGCAGCAGCGGCGCGATGTACTGGCGCCCGAACGAGGCCGGGGCGGTCACCCGCAGGGTGCCGCAGACTTCGCCACCGCCGCTTCGCAGCCGGTCGCCCAGCAGCGCCAGCTCCTCCACCAGCGCGCGGCCCTCCTGCGCCAGCGCCAGGCCCTCGGGCGTGGGATGCAGGCGGCGCGTGGTCCGGTGCAGCAGGCGCACGCCGAGTTCGCGCTCCAGCCGCTTGAGCCGCTGGCTGGCCACGGCCACCGAGAGGTCCATGTGCCGGGCGGCGGCGCTGATCGAACCCAGGTCCAGCACCTGCAGGAACAGGGCGATGTCGCCGATGCGATCCACGATTCTCAATCTTCCATTGAAACTGCATCGCCAGTCTGTCGGTTTTTCGAAGCGACGCAAGCCGGGATAGTGCCGCACACCCCGCGACACGCACGCAGCCCGCCCGTCCCGAGAGGAGACTTCGCATGCAATATCGCCACCTCGGCGTCTCCGGCCTCCGGGTGTCCGCGCTGGGCTTCGGCGCCGGCACCTTCGCCGGCACCGGGCCGCTGTTCTCGGCCTGGGGCGATACCGGCGAGCGCGAGGCACGGCGCCTGGTCGACATCGCCCTGGCGGCCGGCATCAACTTCTTCGATACCGCCGACGTGTATTCGGACGGCGCGTCCGAGTGCGTCCTCGGCGCCGCCCTCAAGGGCCGGCGCGACCAGGTGGTGCTGTCGACCAAGACCGGGCTGCGCCTGGGCGACGGCGTCAACGACGCCGGCGCCTCGCGCCATCGCCTGCTGCGCGCCGTCGACGCCTCGCTGCGGCGGCTGGGCACCGACTACATCGACCTGCTGCAGCTGCACGCCTTCGACGCCCGCACCCCGCTCGAGGAAACGCTGGCCACGCTCGACGGGCTGGTACGCGCGGGCAAGGTGCGCTACCTCGGGGTGTCGAACTTCTCGGGCTGGCAGCTGATGAAGGCGCTGGCGATCGCCGATCGCCGTGGCCATGCCCGCCCTGTCGCGCACCAGGCCTACTATTCGCTGATCGGCCGCGATTACGAATGGGAGCTGATGCCGCTCGGCCTCGACCAGGGGGTGGATGCGGTGGTGTGGAGTCCGCTCGGCTGGGGCCGGCTGACCGGCCGGATCCGCCGCGGACAACCGCCGCCGCCCGGCAGCCGCCTGCACGCCACGGAGGCGTTCGCGCCCCCGGTCGAGGTCGAACGCCTGTACCGCGTCACCGATGCGCTCGACGCCGTCGCCGAGGAGACCGGCCGGCCGGTGCCGCAGGTGGCGCTCAACTGGCTGCTGCAGCGGCCGGGCGTGGCCACCGTCCTGGTCGGCGCGCGCAACGCGCAGCAGCTCGAACAGAATCTCGGCGCAGCGGACTGGTCGCTGTCACCAGCGCAGATGGCCCGGCTCGACGCGGCCAGCAGCGTCCCGACGCCTTATCCCTACTATCCCTACTGGAACGGCATGTTCGCCGAGCGCAATCCTCCCCCGGTCCCACCCCACCGCGAGCCCACGCCATGAAAGCCATCGCCCTTACCCACTACCTGCCCATCGACGACCCGCAGTCGCTGCTCGATGTCGAACTCGATCCGCCCGTCGCGCAGGGTCGCGACCTGCTGGTGCGCGTCGAAGCGGTCTCGGTGAATCCGGTCGATACCAAGGTGCGCGCGCCGAAGCCGCAGGTCGAAGCGCAACCGAAGGTGCTGGGCTACGACGCGGCCGGGGTGGTCGAGGCGGTCGGCGCGGAGGTCACGATGTTCCGTCCCGGCGACGCGGTCTACTACGCCGGCGACATCACCCGCCCCGGCAGCAACGCGCAGCTGCAGCTGGTCGACGAGCGCATCGTCGCGCGCAAGCCCGGCTCCCTCGATTTCGCGCAGGCCGCGGCCCTGCCGCTCACCGCGCTCACCGCCTGGGAACTGCTGTTCGAGCGCATGGGCTATGCCTTCGACGGCGGCGGCGCCGGCAGGATCCTGCTGGTCATCGGCGGCGCCGGCGGCGTGGGTTCGATCGCGATCCAGCTGGCGCGCCTGGCCGGCTTCACCGTGGTCGCGACCGCGTCGCGCGAGGAGACGGCACAGTGGTGCCGTGAACTCGGCGCCAGCCACGTCGTCGACCATCGCCAGCCGCTGGCGCCGCAACTGCAGGCGCTGGGCTTCGAGCACGTCGATGCCGCACTCAACCTCGCCGACACCGACCGCTACTGGACCGAACTGGGCGAACTGCTGGCGCCGCAGGGCCACGTGGGCCTGATCGTCGAGCCGGCCGGGGCACTGCGCATCGGCGATCCCTACAAGGCCAAGTGCATCGGCATCCACTGGGAAATGATGTTCGCGCGGGCGCGCTACCGCACCGCCGACATGGATGAGCAGGGTCGTATCCTGGCGCGCGTTGCTGCCCTGGTCGATGAAGGGCGGCTGCGCGGCACGCTGCGCGAGACGCTCTCGCCGATCGACGCGGCCAACCTGCGTGAAGCGCATCGCCGCCTCGAATCCGGACGCAGCATCGGCAAGCTCGCGCTGGCCGGCTGGTAGCCGCCGGACGACACCGCCGCGCCTCCAGCGCAACACAGCGACGCGTGGCGCGAACGCCGCGCCAGCCGCGATCCAACGACAATCCCCACCATGACAAACTCTCCCCTGCTGGCGCTTCGGCTGGCCAAGCTGCTGGTCGGCCTGTTCCTCTACGGCATCGCCATGAGCCTGATGGTGCGCGCCGGCATCGGCGTCGCGCCCTGGGACGTGCTCACCCAGGGGATGGTGCGCCAGACCGGGCTGTCGTTTGGCCTGCTCACCTGCCTGATCGGCGTGGCGGTGCTGCTGCTGTGGTGGCCGCTGCGACAGCGTCCCGGCCTGGGCACGGTGCTCAACGCGCTGCTGATCGGCCCCAGCGCGCAGCTCGGCCTCTGGTTGCTGCCGCAGTTCAGCGGGTGGTGGCAGCAGGGACTGGCGTTCAGCGCGGGCCTGGGCCTGCTGGCGCTGGCCACCGGGCTGTATATCGGCGCGCACTTCGGTCCCGGTCCGCGCGATGGGCTGATGACCGGGCTGCACGCACGCCTGGGCTGGCCGATCTGGGCCGCGCGCACCGGCGTCGAAGGTTCGGTGCTGCTGACGGGCTGGTGGCTGGGCGGGACCGTGGGCCTGGGTACCCTGGCCTTCGCGCTGCTGATCGGCCCGCTGGTCGCGCGCACCCTGCCCTGGTGCGAGACGCGACTGCCGCTGGCGCAGGCTGCGACGGTCTGACCCACGGCGGCGGCGACTTGCCGCGGCGCCCGATTCGCGGCATCGTGCGCGATCCATACGCCAGCGTATTCGCTCATGATGGCCGCCAGCGACGCCCAGCCCTACCCGCACCTGCTCGCGCCGCTGGACCTGGGCTTCACCACGCTGCGCAACCGCGTGCTGATGGGTTCGATGCATACCGGCCTGGAAGATCGCAAGCGCGACTTCCCCAGGCTCGCCGCGTACTTCGCCGAGCGCGCCGCGGGTGGCGTGGCGCTGATCGTGACGGGCGGCTTCTCGCCCAATTTCGAAGGCTGGCTGACGCCCTTCGCCAGTCGCCTGGCCTGGCCCTGGGAAGCGCGCAAGCACCGCCAGGTCACCGGGCCCGTGCACGACCATGGCGCGAAGATCTGCCTGCAGCTGCTGCATGCGGGCCGCTACGCCTACCACCCGCTGTCGGTGGCGCCGTCGAAGGTCAAGGCGCCGATCAATCCCTTCACTCCGCGCGCCCTGTCCGCGCGCGGGATCGAGCGCACCATCGACGCCTACGCCACCGCCGCCAGGCTCGCACGCGATGGTGGCTACGACGGCGTCGAGGTGATGGGTTCGGAAGGCTATCTGATCAACCAGTTCCTCAGCGCGCGCACCAATCGCCGCGATGACGCCTGGGGCGGCGATGTCGCCGCGCGGATGCGCTTCGCCACCGAGATCGTACGCCGCGTGCGCGAAGCCTGCGGAGCGGACTTCATCATCATCTACCGGCTGTCGATGCTGGAACTGGTGCCGGAAGGTTCGGACTGGAACGAGATCGTGCAGCAGGCGCGCGCGATCGAGGCTGCCGGCGCGACGATCATCAACACCGGCATCGGCTGGCACGAGGCGCGCGTGCCGACCATCGCCACCTCGGTGCCGCGCGCAGCGTTCGCCCGCGTGACCGCCAAACTCAGGCCGCACGTGGTGCTGCCGCTGGTGGCGACCAACCGGATCAACATGCCCGACGTCGCCGAAGCCATCCTCGCCTCGGGCGGTGCCGACATGGTGTCGATGGCACGGCCGCTGCTCGCCGATCCCGAATGGGTGAACAAGGCGCGCGCCGGCACGCCGCAGGCGATCAACACCTGCATCGCCTGCAACCAGGCCTGCCTGGACCACGTGTTCCAGCGCAAGACCGCCAGCTGCCTGGTCAATCCGCGCGCCTGCGCAGAGACCGAACTGAACTACCTGCCCGCGGCCGTGCGCAAGCGCGTGGCCGTGGTCGGTGCCGGTCCCGCCGGCCTCGCCTGTGCGACGGTCGCGGCGCAGCGCGGCCATGAAGTCGTGCTGTTCGATCGCGCCGACCGCATCGGCGGCCAGTTCAACCTCGCCTGGAAGATCCCGGGCAAGGAAGAGTTCGGCGAGACCCTGCGCTGGTTCGACCATCGCATCCGCGAAACCGGCGTGGCGCTGCGCCTGTCCACCGACGCGACGCCGGAGATGCTGTCGGGCTTCGACGAAATCGTGCTGGCAACGGGCGTCAATCCGCGCCGGGTCGATTTCGAAGGCCACGCTCATCCCAAGGTCGTGGGCTATCTGGACGTGCTGCGCGGGGACATCGTGCCCGGGCGCCGCGTCGCGATCGTGGGCGCCGGCGGCATCGGCTTCGACGTGGGCGAGTTCCTCGTGCAGGAAGGCGCCTCGCCCAGCCTGGATGTCGGCCAGTGGATGGCCGAATGGGGCGTGGATCCGGCGTTCGAAAGCGCCGGCGGATTGCGGCCGCCCAGGGTCGCGCCGCCACCGCGCGAGATCTGGTTGCTGCAGCGCAGCCCGGGGCGTCCCGGCGCCCGCCTGGGCAAGACCACCGGCTGGATCCACCGCAGCACGCTCAAGCACAAGGGCGTGCGGATGATCGGCGGCGTCGAATACTTGGCTGTCGACGACGAAGGTTTCCACCTGCGCGTGGACGGCCAGCCGCAGCTGCTGCCGGTGGACCACGTGGTGGTCTGCGCCGGGCAGGAACCCCGGCGCGACCTGCTCGAACCCCTGCAGGCAGCCGGGCACCGGGTCCACCTGATCGGCGGCGCCGACGTGGCCGCCGAGCTCGACGCCAAGCGGGCGATCGCCCAGGCCTGCCGGCTGGCAGCGTCCCTGTGACGGCGCAACCCGGCCCGACGGGGCGGCGGGATCCCGCGTCGGCCGCGCATGCCTTCACACCCGAGGCTTGCCCGCTAACGCCTTGATCCTGCTGGCTGAACGGGCCTTTCCCAGAGCAAAAACTCCAATCGAATCATCCACTTCTTGGTACCCGTTCAGGAGGGATTCGGTTTGCGGCTTTTACCGTGCGCGCACTTTCCCCGCCGCCCATCACTGGCGGGAACCGGCCCGAGCCGCCCCTTCCGCGGCCTGCGGCGCCCGGGCAAAAGCGCCATAGAGACGCTGCCCTCCCCAATACGCCATGTCCGACCACCGCCGCTGACGGCGTCGTCTCCTAGAGGGACGCACGCACGGGGGCGACCGGACGCAACGCAGCAAGGAGTTCCGATGAAACTGGCCTGGATCCTGTGGTTGGCCTCGCTGATGTCGCCACAAGCCGCCGATTCGCTGTGCCTGAGCACGACGCTCTACCTGGAGGCCCGCGACCAGTCCGTCCTCGGCCAGCAGGCCGTCGCCGAGGTCGCCCTGCGCCGCGAGGAAAGCGGCCTGTGGGGCGATTCGATGTGCGAAGTGGTGACCGCCCGCAAGCAGTTCGCCCCCACGATCGTCTCGCCCGGCACCCGCATGCACAACACCGAGGCCTGGGCCCAGGCGGTGGGCATCGCCATCGAGTCCGAGCGCAACTGGGCGCTGCCGGCCGGCGAGCGCACCGAAGTCGTGCCGGGCGCCAGCCACTTCATGGCCCACGCCATCGCCGCGCCGAGCTGGCGCAATGCCTACCAGGTGGCGACGATCGGCGACCACACCTTCCTCAAGGTGCAGAAGCTCAAGCCCAAGGGCTGAATCACGCGGGCGCGCCGCGGCGCCGGCGAGGGTCGCGATTTGGCGCCCCGACGGCCGTGACACAGTGCCGCCATGCACGCGCCGCATGGTGCGATTGCGCGGCCTTGTGGACGCTGTCCACTACTGCATCCGGGAATCGTTGCTTCGGTGCCGCTCAGGCAAGAAGCGAACCGCCTCCAAACCGGCAATCGTTCAAGCCGCCACCCGCTCAGGCCGCCTCGGCAGCCTCTACGGCGGCGCGGATCCGCGCGATGCTCGACGCCGCGCCCTGCGTGCTGGTCTTCTTCGCCAGCGCCGCCTGCAGTTCCGGCAGCAGCCCGTCGAGCGCGGCATCGTCTTCGGCGCGCTCGAGCTTGAGCTGGAAGAAGTAGCCGCGCACGCCGAGCTGTTCGCGCACCAGGTCCGTCATCAGCGCATACATGATGGCGTAGCGGTTGCTGCCGCTGTCGCGCGGGGCGATCGGCTCGTTGGCCGGCTCGCCGATCGAAGGCTGCGCGGCCGCCATCTCGCCGGAGATCAGTTCCAGCGACAGCAGCTGCTGCAACGCGTCTTCCGGTGCGTTCAGGCGCTTGGCCAGCTCCTGCAGCTCGGCGACCGTGCGCCGCCCGTCCACCAGCAGCAGCACCGAACGCAGGCCACCCGGCAGCTTGCGACTGCGGCTCTCGATCTCCGCCCGGCCCTGTTCGGTCTTGGCCGGCATTAGCTGATGCTGCATGTCGCTCTCCCCGTATTCGCCGTCAACCGGGAAGAATTCGCACGATCCGTACCAGTGGCCGTGCGCGGTGGGCGCACGATCCTGGGCCATGTCCGAAGTTGCGACATGAATCACAGAATCCCGGCCGCCAGACCATTCCATTTCCGGCACGGTGTGGATGACGCAATGCAACAGTGCCGGGGGGCCGGCGGCATTCATACCCCCTCGGGCGAACGGCCGCTGCCAGCATCTGACCTGCTGCGTCAGCTTGTGGCGCTGGAAAGAAGCGGCGCGCGTCCTCCGAAGGGCAGCGCCGCCTCCCCTCCTCAGCTGCCCGCCTCCGGGCCGCGCTCCAGCGCACGCCGGACCTCGTCCAGCGCATTGGGGTCGTCCAGCGTCGACAGGTCGCCCGGATCGCGCGACTCGGCCAGCGCCTGCAGCGAACGGCGCAACAGCTTGCCCGAGCGCGTCTTGGGCAGGGCGTTGACCACGTACACCCGCGCCGGCCGCGCCACGCCACCCAGCTGCGCGACCACCACCTTCTGCATCTGCGCAGCGGTCTCGCTGGCCTCCTCGCCCGAATGCGCGCGCTTGAGCGTGGCGAACACGATCGGCACCTGTCCCTTCACCGCGTCGTGCACGCCGATCACGGCGGCCTCCGCCACGTCGGGATGGCTCGACACGGACTCTTCGATCTCGCGCGTGCCCAGGCGGTGGCCGGCGACGTTGATCACGTCGTCGGTGCGCCCGAGGATGAAGGTGTAGCCGTCCTGGTCGCGGATCGCCCAGTCCAGCGAGCTGTACAGCAGCTCCTTGAAATGACTGAAGTAGCTGTCGACGAAGCGCTGGTCATTGCGCCACACCGTGGTCATGCAGCCCGGCGGAAGCGGCGGCTGGATCACCAGCACACCCTTCTCGCCGGCGGGCGCGTCCTCGCCCGTGACCTCGTTGATCACGCGCAGGCGGAAGCCCAGGTTGGGCATGCCGGGCGAGCCGAAGCGCACCGGCTTCATGTCCAGTCCCGGCAGCAGGGTCAGCACCGGCCAGCCGGTTTCGGTCTGCCAGTAGTTGTCGATCACCGGCTTGCCAAGCACCTCGGAAATCCAGCGTGCGGTCGGTTCGTCCAGCGGCTCACCGGCCAGGAACAGGTGTTGGAGCGAGGACAGGTCGCGATCGGTGATGAATGCCGGGTCGTGCTTCTTGAGCACGCGCAGCGCGGTCGGCGAGGAGAACATCGTGCGCACGCCGTAGCGCTCGACGATGCGCCACCAGATGCCGGCGTCGGGAGAGGTCGGCAGGCCCTCGTAGATGATCGAGGTGGCGCCGGCGATCAGCGGCCCGTACACGTTGTAGGAATGCCCGACCACCCAGCCGATGTCGGAAGTGGAGAACATCACCTGGCCCGGGCGGATGTCGTACACCGACCACATCGACAGCGCCAACGCGACCGCGTAGCCGGCGACGTCGCGCTGCACGCCCTTGGGCTTGCCGGTGGTGCCGGAGGTGTAGAGGATGTAGCTCGGCTCGTTGGATTCCAGCCAGGCCACGGGCACTTCCGCACCCTCGTGGTCCGCGCGCAGCGTCGCGTAATCGACGTCGCGGCCTTCGCGCAGCGCCAGTGGTCCGGCCAGGCCGCGATCGACCACCAGCACCTTCTCGGGCGGATGTTCCGCCCGCGACAACGCCTCGTCCACCAGCGGCAGGAACGGAATCACCTTGCCGCCACGGATGCCCGCGTCGGCGGTCACCAGCACGCGCGGCTGCGCATCGTCGATGCGCAGGGCGAGGTTGTGCGAGGCGAAGCCGCCGAACACCACCGAATGGATCGCACCGATCCGCGCGCAGGCCAGCATCGCCACCACCGCGTCGACGGTGTGCGGCATGTAGATCACCACCCGGTCGCCGCGGCCGACGCCCAGCGACTGCAGGCTCGCGGCGAAGGTGTTCACCTCGCGATGCAGGTCGCGATAGCTCAGCTCGCGGATGTTGCCGGTCTCGGTGGACCAGCCCACCAGCGCCAGCTGGTCGCCGCGCTCGTCGAGGTGGCGGTCGACCGCGTTGAAGCACAGGTTGGTCTCGCCCCCCACGAACCACTTGCGGAACGGCGGGTTCGAATCGTCGAGGATCCGGTCCGGCGCCCGGTGCCAGTGGATCGCGCGCGCCTGCTCCGCCCAGAAGTCTTCCGGCGACTCGATCGATTGCCGATACAGGTCTTCGTAGCGCATGGCCGTCTCCGCTGTGTTCGGCCAGAGGCTAGGCCTGCGTCGCCGGGAAAGCGTTAAGACCTTCGTATCATCCGCCAGCAAACGCGGAAAAGGCCGGAAAAACCGGCCTTTTCCCTGCATGTTGACCGTCCCGATCAAGCGGGTTGATCGTTCCGGTCAACCCGCTGAATGCGCAACTAGGCCGCTTTGCCTCTGCACCTGCTGCCCGGGTGGGAAAGCGGCGGATTGCCGGGCTGGATGCAGCCGTCCAGCCCGGAACAGTGGGCTTCACGCACGCGCGTGGACTCAGCCCAGCAGGTGCGCCACGCCGCTGCGCTCTTCCTCGAGCTCGGCCAGGGTCTTGTCGATGGCCTGGCGGCTGAAGTCGTCGACCGGGAGGTCGCGGATCATCGTGTACTCGCCGTTCTCGGTGGTCACGGCGAAGCCGAAGATCACGCCTTCCGGGATGCCGTAGGAACCGTCCGAGGGAATGCCCATCGTCACCCACTTGCCGTTGCTGCCCAGCGCCCAGTCGCGGATGTGGTCGATCGCGGCGTTCGCGGCGGAGGCGGCCGAGGACAGGCCGCGCGCTTCGATGATCGCCGCGCCGCGCTTGCCCACCTTCGGGATGAACTCGTCAGCGTTCCAGCCGGCGTCGTTGATGCGGTCCTTCAGCGACTCGCCCTTGACGGTGGCGAAGCGGTAGTCGGGGTACATGGTCGGGCTGTGGTTGCCCCACACGACCAGCTTCTCGATGTCGCCGACGGCGACGCCCGCCTTGCCGGCGAGCTGGGAGAGCGCGCGGTTGTGGTCCAGGCGCAGCATGGCGGTGAAGTTCTTCGCCGGCAGGTCGGGCGCGGACTTCATCGCGATATAGGCGTTGGTGTTGGCCGGGTTGCCGACCACCAGCACCTTGACGTTGCGGCTGGCGACCTTGTTCAGGGCCGCGCCCTGCGCGGTGAAGATCTTGGCGTTCTCCAGCAGCAGGTCCTTGCGCTCCATGCCGGGTCCGCGCGGGCGCGCACCGACCAGGAGGGCGTAGTCGGCGTCCTTGAACGCGACTTCCGCATCGTCGGTGCCGACCATGCCGGCCAGCAGCGGGAACGCGCAGTCCTCCAGCTCCATCATCACGCCGCGCAGCGCGGCCTGGGCCTTGTCGATGGGCAGCTCCAGCAGCTGCAGGATCACCGGCTGGTCCTTGCCCAGCATTTCGCCCGAGGCGATACGGAACAGCAGGGCGTAGCCGATCTGGCCGGCGGCGCCGGTGACTGCGACTCGGACGGGAGTTTTCATCGGGAGGTCCTCTTGCGAAGTGGAATGCAGGCCGGCACGGAGGGCCGCGTCGACCCGACGGGGAGAAGAAGGAAGGTTCGGCGCCTGCGCACGGCGCAATTCAGCATCGACAAATCCGCTGCGCGCATCGCCGCCGCTCAGGCCAGTTCCGCGAAGAACTCGCGGAAGCGCTGCAGGCCCGGCGCGAGCTGCGCCTCGGGACAGGTGTAGCTGATGCGCAGTGCGCGCGGCTCGCCGAAGGCCGATCCGGGCACGCAGGCCACGCCCTTGGCTTCGAGCAGCGCGTTGCACAGGTCGACGTCGTTGTCGATCCGCAGCCCCGACGGGACATGCGTGCGCCCGAAGGCGACGCTGACGTCCGGGAACACGTAGAACGCGCCCTGCGGCTTCGGACACGCCACGCCGGGGATCCGCGCCAGCACGTCGAGCACCTGGTCGCGGCGCTGCTGGAACTCCGCGCACCGCGCCTCGGGGACGTCCTGCGGCCCGGACAGCGCTGCCACCGCCGCGGCAGTGACCACTTCCGGCACGTTGGTGATGTGGGTGGAGTTGAGCGCCGTGAGCGCCTTGGCCACCACCTCGGGACCTGCCATGAACCCGGTCCGCCATCCCGGCATGCCGTAGGTCTTGGACAGCGAGTCGACAAAGATCACGCGATCGCGCAGGTCCGGCCGCGCGTGCAGGAAGTTGTGGTAGCCGACGCCGTCGAACACCATCCGGTGGTAGATGTCGTCGGTGATCACCCAGGTCTCGGGATGGCGCGCGATGACGTCGGCCAGCGCGGAAATCTCCTCGCGCGTGTAGACCATGCCGGTCGGATTGGACGGGTTGTTGAACAGCAGCAGCTTGGGCCGCTTCGCCAGCGCCGCGTCCAGCTGGTCCGGAACGAGCTTGTAGTCCTGCTCCGGCGGGCACGGCAGCAACTGGATCGAGGCGCCCAGCAGTTCGCCGATGTCCAGGTAGCTGGTCCAGTACGGGGTGGCGAAGGCGAAGCCGTCGCCCGGGTTCAGCAGCGCCTCGCACAGGTTGTAGAGCACGTGCTTGGCGCCGATGCCGGTGGCGCAGTTGGTGCGCGTGTAGCCGGTCAGGCCGGCCGTTTCGAGATGGCCGAGGAAGGCGTCGAGCAGCGCGTCGGCGCCGCGGTTGCTGCCGTACTGGCCCGAATCGTGTTCGAGCGCGGTGCGCGCGGCCGCGTAGACGTGCGGGCCCGGCAGGAAGTTGGGCACGCCGATCGAGAAGCTGATGATGTCGCGACCCTGCGCCTTGAGCTGCCGCGCCCGTTCGGCGACGAGCATGATCGCGCTCTGCTTGGCGCGGCCCATGCGGCGGGCAAGTTGCGGCATCGCGAGGGTTCCCGGAAAGAAGGGCGGGGCCGGCGTCGATGACGGCCGGACGCCGCATTTGCGGCGAGGAATTCTAGCACGCGGCACCGCGGCGGACCGGCCGCAGGCGGGCGCAAGCCACTGTTTCCACTTGCATCCGCGCCGGGATCGGAGCCAGGAGTCGTGCTTGGCATCCGTCCCGGAGAGGGCGCCCGTGCGACCCGGCGCGCAGCGTCGCGAACGAGGCTCGGCTGCGCCCTGCGGGCGACCCAACGCGCCGCATCCGCCCCGTTCACGAGGCGGCAGCGGCGCGGGCGGATCAGGCGGCGAGGATCCGGTCCCACTCCGCGACGCGGTCGGCCTTGGCCGCCAGCGCCGCCTCGGCGTCGCCCTCGATCTTCACCGACTTGATCGCGTCGCCCTGCTTCACCGCGTCGACGACATCCAGGCCCTCGGTGACCTTGCCGAACACGGTGTGCTTGCCGTCGAGCCAGTCGGTCTTGATGTGGGTGATGAAGAACTGGCTGCCGTTGGTGTTCGGCCCGGCGTTGGCCATCGACAGCACGCCGCGTTCATGCTTCACGCCGTTGCTGGTCTCGTCCTCGAACTTGTAGCCCGGGCCGCCGGTGCCGGTGCCCTTGGGGCAGCCGCCCTGGATCATGAAGTCGGGGATCACGCGGTGGAAGCTGAGTCCATCGTAGAAGCCGCGCCGGGCCAGGTTGACGAAGCTGGCGACGGTCAGCGGCGCCTTGTCGGCGAACAGTTCGACCCGGATCGGGCCCCGGTCGGTGTCGAAAACGGCAATAAGGCTCATGTATTCAGCTCCAATGGCCCGGACCGGGCGGTTGACCCCATATAATAGCCCGCTTCCCTCCACCCTCCCCCGCGCCCTGCCCCCTTCACGGCAGCGTGTGCGGATGACCCGACCTTCGAATCCATGTCCATCCAACGCCTGCGCAATATCGCCATCGTCGCCCACGTCGACCATGGCAAGACCACCCTCGTCGACCAGTTGCTCAAGCAGTCGGGCACCCTGAACGAACGCACCGTCCTCGCCGAGCGCGTGATGGACAGCAACGATCAGGAGAAGGAACGCGGCATCACCATCCTGGCGAAGAACACCGCCATCACCTGGCGCGACAACCGCATCAACATCGTCGACACCCCCGGGCACGCCGACTTCGGCGGCGAGGTCGAGCGCGTGCTGTCGATGGTCGATTCGGTGCTGCTGCTGGTCGATGCGATGGATGGGCCGATGCCGCAGACGCGCTTCGTCACCCAGAAGGCGTTCGCGATGGGCTTCAAGCCGATCGTGGTGATCAACAAGGTCGACCGTCCCGGCGCGCGTCCCGAATGGGTCGTCGAGCAGGTCTGGGACCTGTTCGACCGCCTCGGCGCGACCCCGGAGCAGATGGACTTCCCGATCATCTACGCCTCCGGCCTGAACGGCTACGCCGGACTGACCGAGGACGTGCGCGAAGGCGACATGACCCCGCTGTACGAGGCGATCATGGAGCACGTGCCGGCGCCGCCGGTGGATCTAGAAGGTCCGTTCCAGATGCGCATCAGCCAGCTGGACTACAACAGCTTCGTCGGCGTGATCGGCATCGGCCGCGTGCAGCGCGGCACGGTGAAGAAGAACATGCCCGTGGCCATCATCGACCGCGAAGGCAAGAAGCGCCAGGGCAAGGTGCTGCAGGTGCTCGGCTTCATGGGCCTGGAGCGGATCGAGCAGGACACCGCGCAGGCGGGCGACATCGTCGCCATCTCCGGCATCGCCGACCTCACCATTTCCGACACCGTCTGCGCGCTCGACGCGCCCGAGGCGCTGCCGGCGCTGACCGTCGACGAGCCGACCATCTCGATGACCTTCCAGGTCAACAACTCGCCCTTCGCCGGCAACAAGGATCTGTCCGGCGGCAAGTTCCTGACCAGCCGCCAGATCAAGGACCGGCTCGAGCGCGAGGCCGTGCACAACGTCGCCCTGCGCGTGGAGCAGCTTGAGGACGCCGACAAGTTCCTGGTGTCCGGCCGCGGCGAACTGCACCTGTCGGTGCTGATCGAGAACATGCGCCGCGAGGGTTTCGAACTGGCCGTGTCGCGTCCTGAAGTGATCATCAAGGAGATCGACGGCCAGCTGATGGAGCCGATCGAGCAGCTCGTCGTCGACGTGGAGGAAATCCACCAGGGCGGCGTGATGGAGAAGCTCGGCACCCGCAAGGCGCAGCTCAAGAACATGGAGCCCGACGGCAAGGGCCGCGTGCGCCTGGACTACATGATCCCCGCGCGCGGACTGATCGGCTTCCAGAACGAGTTCAAGACGCTGACTTCGGGCAGCGGCCTGCTGTTCCACGTGTTCGACCACTACGGCCCGAAGGAACAGGGCTCGATCGCCAAGCGTCAGAACGGCGTGATGATCGCCAATGCGCCGGGCACCACGCCGGCCTACTCGCTGGGGCCGCTGCAGGATCGCGGCAAGCTGTTCGCGGCCGAAGGCGACAACGTGTACGAGGGCCAGCTGGTCGGCATCCACTCCAAGGACAACGACCTGACGGTCAACGCGATCAAGCCCAAGCCGCTGACCAACATGCGCGCCTCGGGCAAGGACGACGCGATCCAGCTGTCGCCGGCGATCAAGTTCACCCTGGAGCAGGCGCTGGACTTCATCGACGACGACGAACTGGTCGAGATCACGCCGAAGGAAATCCGCCTGCGCAAGAAGTTCCTGACCGAGAGCGACCGCAAGCGCGCCAGCCGCGCGGCGTGAGCCAGGCGCTGTTTCCCGGCTGGCGGCCCGACGCCGGTGGCCGGGAACGGCTGACCGCGATCGCCGACGCGATCGTGGCCGCACGGCCCGAGGGCGCTGCCAGGCTTTCGCTGCGGCGGCCCGAGCAGTGGCACGCGACCTTGTGCTTCCTCGGCTACGACCCGGGCCACGTGGTGACGCCGGCCCTGCTCGAGGCGTTCGCTGGGGTCGCCGCGCGCATCCCGCCGCACACCTGCACCGTCGAACGCGTCGCCTACTGGCCCCAGTCCGGCGCGGTGGTCGCCCTGCCCCATGCCTGCGCCGCGCTGCAGGCGCTGTGCGACGCCACCCGCGACGCGGCCCGCCGCTGCGGCATCCGGCCGGAACAGGCCACCACGCAACCGCACGTCACGCTCGCCTACCTGGAGCGGGGGCTGGCCGGGCAGGCGTGGCTCGACACCGTCGACTGCGCCCGCGCAGCGCTGTGCATCGACCGCTTCGAACTGCTGTTCAACCCGGGCGGGTGCTACCAGGCGCTGGGCGAATGGCCGCTGCTGGGAACCGACCTGCCCGCGCAACCGCACCAGGCCGGACTATTCTGAGCGACATGAACGCATGCCCCGGCATCGCAGAACGCGCACGGCGGGATGCAGCCCACCCGGAACTGCGCGCGGTCGCGCTGTTCGAGGGACTCAAGGGCGCGCTGTCGCTGGCCGCCGCCACCGCGCTGGCCTTCGCGGGGGCCGAGAACCTGCAGCACTGGACCACGATGCTGCTGTCCCGGCTCGGCGCCAGCCAGGGCCTCGCGGCGTCGTCCTGGCTGCAGCGCGCGATCAATCCCGACTCGGTGCAGCTGGCCGCGCTCGCGGTCACGGCCTATGGCCTGCTGCGCTTCATCGAAGCCTGGGGTCTGTGGCGCGCCCGCGCGTGGGCGTCCTGGCTGGGCTGCGTCTCGGCCTCGCTCTACCTGCCGTTCGAACTGCACGCCTCGATCCGCCATCCCGGCTGGCTCGCGCTTGGCGTGCTCGCGGTGAACCTGGTCGTGGTCGCGGTGCTGGCCCGCGACCTGGTGCGGCGGCGTCGCTGAAGCGGCGCGTGGCCGGCCTGCGCCGGCCGTGGATCAGGCGCTGACGGGCGGATTGAGCTGGGCGTGCTTGCGCACGATCAGCATCGCCGTTTCCAGCGCCTGCTCGTAGTTCAGGCGCGGATCCACCGTGGAGCGGTAGGCCCGTTCCAAATCGATCTCGGTCAGCGCGCGCGCGCCGCCCGTGCACTCGGTGACATCCTCGCCGGTGAGTTCCAGGTGCACGCCGCCCAGGCGCGTGCCCGCCGCGGCGTGGATGTCGAAGGACTGCTCGATCTCGCTGCGGATGTTGTCGAAGCGGCGGGTCTTGTAGCCGTTGCTGGTCGACTCGGTGTTGCCGTGCATGGCATCGCAGATCCACAGCACGCGGCGCCCCTCGCGGCGCACCGCTTCGAGCAGGGTCGGCAGCTTCTCCGCCACCTGGGTCGCGCCCATGCGGTGGATCAGGCCGAGCCTGCCGGGTTCGTCGTCCGGGTTGAGCACGTCGATCAGCTTCAGCAACTGGTCCGGCGTGACGCCGGGGCCGATCTTGACCGCGATTGGATTGCGGATGCCGCGGAAGTATTCGGTGTGCGCGCCGTCCAGCGCCGCGGTGCGCATGCCGATCCACGGGAAGTGCGTGCTGAGGTTGAACCAGCCCCACTGGCGCGGCACCTGGCGGGTCTGCGACTCCTCGTAGGGCAGCAGCAGCGCTTCGTGCGAGGTGTAGAAGTCGACGCGGTTGAGACTGTGCATCTGCCCGCCGGCCAGCGTCTCCATGAAACGCACCGCGTCGCCGATGCCGGCCACCATCTTTTCGTACTCGCCCGCCAGCGGCGCCTGGCTCACCCAGCCCAGGCCCCAGTACTCGGGGTGATGGAGGTCGGCGAAACCGCCGTCGATCAGCGAACGCACGAAGTTCATGGTCATCGCCGAACGTGCGTGCGCCTTGACCATGCGGCGCGGATCGGGAATGCGCGCCTGCGCGGTGAATGCCGGGCCGTTGACGATGTCGCCGCGGTAGCTGGGCAGCTCCACGCCGTCGCGCACTTCGGTATTGGCCGAGCGCGGCTTGGCGTACTGCCCGGCGAAGCGGCCCACGCGCACGACCGGCAGCTTCATGCCGTGCACCAGCACCAGGCTCATCTGCAGCAGCACCTTGAGCCGGTTGGAGATCAGGTCCGAGCTGCACTCGCTGAAGTTCTCGGCGCAGTCGCCGCCCTGCAGCAGGAATCGCTTGCCCTCCTGGGCCTCGGCCAGCTGCTGCTTGAGGGTCAGGATCTCGCGCGAGGTTACCAGCGGCGGCAGCTGCCGCAGCTCGTCCTGCACCTCGGCCAGCGCGCCTTCGTCCGGATAGACCGGCATCTGCAGCGCCGGGCGCGAACGCCAGCTGCCCGGCTGCCATTCGGCGGGAAGGTTGACGGCCTGGAGGGTGCGGTCTGCGCTTTGCATGGGGATCTGCCCTGTACGAAAGGGCATGGTGCGCTCCTTGCTGCGGCGCGTCAATTTCAGCTGCAACGGGTCCTGCAGGCTCTCAGCGGCGGCGCCGGAAGCCGGCCAGCAGGCCCCACACGGCCAGCAGCACGAACCAGATCAGGCTCCACCAGGGCATCGAAAGGCCGAGGAAGGTCCAGTCGATCGCGCCACAGTCGCCCGTGCCGGTGAGCACCTGCCGGATCAGGCCGGGGGTGTCCATGGTCTCGCGCATGAACGCGAACGGGGCGCCACAGGCGGGAATCTCCGGCGGGAACAGCTGCAGCCAGACGTGGCGCCCGGCGATGCCGATGCCGACCGCGGCCGCCACCAGCGCCAGCACGGCCCAGGCCTGCCTGCCGCCGGCGCCGCGCGGCGCGTGCAGCCCCGCCGCCAGCATCACCAGGCCAAGTGCGGCGAAGGCGATGCGCTGGAAGATGCACAGCGGGCACGGCACCAGGCCCCATGCGAGCTGGCTGTAGATCGCGAAGCCGATCAGCGCGAAGCACACGGCCGCGCCCGACAGCATCTGTGCGCGGAACGACCAGCGGAATGGATTCATGGCAGCCTGCGGCAAGTGGACCGGGCTGGCATTATCACCGCTGTCGGTGGCCCGGCGCACGCGCCGCGGGATCGCGGCGCAACACGGCGGCGCCTGCCTGCGTCCGCCCGCAGGGAACACGAGCGGAGCTATCGTCTCGCACCCGCAGCGGCTATCCGTGCTGGTGCGCACCAGCGCACGGCGGGCAACCCGCGGCGCCAATGGGACGCCTGCCATTGCCTCGGCCCGGAAAGCAGAAACCCCGGCCAGGCCGGGGTTTCGCGTGTCGCACAACTGGCGCGCCCGATTACTCGGCGGACGCCTGCGGGCGGTCCACCAGCTCCACGTACGCCATCGGCGCGTTGTCGCCGGCGCGGAAGCCGCACTTGAGGATGCGCAGGTAGCCACCCGGACGGCTGGCGTAGCGCGGACCCAGGGTCGTGAACAGGTTGCCCACGGCTTCCTTGTCGCGCAGGCGCGAGAAGGCGAGGCGCCGGTTGGCGACGCTGTCGACCTTGGCCAGGGTGACCAGCGGCTCGGCGACGCGGCGCAGTTCCTTGGCCTTGGGCAGGGTGGTCTTGATCAGCTCGTGCTTGAACAGCGACGCGGCCATGTTGGTGAACATCGCCTGGCGGTGGGCGCTGGTGCGGTTGAACTTGCGGCCGGCTTTCTGGTGGCGCATGGACTTGATTCCTTGGAAGGGTGAAGGGTGGAGCCGTGGACGTCTGTGTCGCCTTCCTGGCGTTGTATGCGGACTGCGGATGGTCCTTGCCGGCATCCTTCGCCGGTCGTGCCGCGGGCTTCGGCCCGTCGGCGGGTACTGCGAATCGCGACTATCAGAGGAAGCCGCGGCTTACGCCGCGTTTGCACCCCCGGCCCGGCGCAGCGCGCCGGGCGTTCACACCCCGCAGCCGATGCCTGAGGGCATCGGCTGGGCGCGGGGTGCTCACCCAAGCATGCCGTGGGCCGAGACGCCGGCCGGCGGCCAGTTCTCGAGCTTCATGCCGAGCGACAGGCCACGCTGGGCCAGCACTTCCTTGATCTCGGTGAGCGACTTCTTGCCCAGGTTCGGGGTCTTGAGCAGCTCGACTTCGGTCTTCTGGATCAGGTCGCCGATGTAGTAGATGCTCTCGGCCTTGAGGCAGTTGGCCGAACGCACGGTCAGCTCCAGATCGTCGATCGGACGCAGCAGGATCGGATCCACGCCCGGCGTGGCCGCCTTCTGGCCGCCGCGGTCGCGGTGGGTGAAGTCGCCGAACACCGACAGCTGGTCGGTGAGGATGTCGGCGGCGGTGCGCACGGCTTCCTCGGCGTCGATCGTGCCGTTGGTCTCGATGTCCAGGACCAGCTTGTCCAGGTCGGTACGCTGTTCGACGCGGGCGGCCTCGACTTCATAGGCCACCCGGCGGACCGGCGAGAACGACGCGTCCAGCATCAGACGGCCGATCGCACGGGTCTCTTCGTCCGGACGGCGACGGGCGGTGGCCGGCTGGTAGCCGAAACCGCGCTCGATCTTCAGGCGGATGTTGAGCTGGGTGTCCTTGGTCAGGTGCGCGATCACGTGGTCGGTATTGAGGATCTCGACGTTGTGGTCGGTCTTGATGTCGGCAGCGGTGACGACGCCCGGGCCGGACTTGCTCAGCGTCAGCGTCGAGCTTTCGCCGGTGCCCATGCGGATCGCGACGTCCTTGAGGTTGAGCAGGACTTCGAGCACGTCCTCCTGCAGGCCTTCGATCGTGCTGTATTCGTGCAGCACGCCGTCGATCTCGACCTCGGTGATCGCGAAGCCCGGGATCGAGGACAGCAGCACGCGGCGCAGCGCGTTGCCCAGGGTGTGGCCATAGCCGCGCTCGAGGGGCTCGATCACGACCTTCGCACGGTTGCCGGCGAGGCGTTCGATCTGGGGACCACGGGGGCGCAGGACCTGGTTGGCGGTAACAGTCATATTCGTAGCGTCTCCTGCAGGGCCACAGCATCCGTCGATGCGCGGCCCTGGACGTTTGGAGCCCCTTTGCTTGCTGCCAAAGGGGTGGCCCGTGCGCGGGCACGGGCCGGGGGAGTTGTTGCTGGTGCCGCGGGATGACCCGCCGCCAGTCCTTACTTCGAGTACAGCTCGACGATCAGCGCTTCGTTGATGTCCGCCGGCAGGTCGCCACGGTCGGGGACCGCCTTGAACACGCCGCTGAACTTCTTCTGGTCGACTTCGACCCACGAAGGCGACAGGTCCATGCTCGACGAGACGTTCAGCGCTTCCTGGACGCGCATCTGCTTCTGCGCCTTCTCGGACAGGGCGATCGCATCGCCGGCCTTGACCTGGTAGGACGGCAGGTTGACGGGCTTGCCGTTGACCGTGACGCCGCGGTGCGAGACCAGCTGGCGCGCCGAAGGACGGGTCACCGCGAAGCCCATGCGGTACACGACATTGTCCAGCCGCGTCTCGAGGAGCTGCAGCAGGTTCTCACCCGTGTTGCCCTTCTTGTTCGAGGCCTTCTTGTAGTAGTTGCGGAACTGGCGCTCCAGCAGGCCGTAGATACGCTTGACCTTCTGCTTCTCGCGAAGCTGCAGGGCGTAATCGGAGAGCTTGCTGCGACGCGCGCCGGTGCCGGCGCCGTGCTGGCCGGGCTTCTGCTCCAGCTTGCACTTGGAGTCGAGCGCACGGGTCGGGGACTTGAGCGAAAGGTCGGCGCCTTCGCGGCGCGCGAGCTTGCAGGTGGGACCGATGTAACGAGCCATTTCTTATCGCTCCCTTAGACGCGACGCTTCTTCGGCGGACGGCACCCGTTGTGCGGGATCGGCGTCACGTCGATGATGTTGGTGATCTTGTAGCCCACGTTGTTCAACGAACGCACGGCCGACTCACGACCCGGACCCGGGCCCTTGATGCGGACTTCCAGCGACTTCACGCCGTAGTCCAGCGCATCCTTGCCCGCCTTCTCGGCGGCGACCTGGGCTGCGAACGGGGTCGACTTGCGCGAGCCGCGGAAACCCGCGCCACCCGAGGTCGCCCACGAGAGCGCGTTGCCCTGGCGGTCGGTGATCGTGATGATGGTGTTGTTGAACGAAGCGTGGACGTGCGCGATGCCGTCGGTGACGACGCGCTTGATCTTCTTCTTCTGCTTGGCAGCTGGCTTGGCCATGAGTCTGTTTCCTTATTTCCTGATGGCCTTGCGCGGACCCTTGCGGGTACGGGCATTGGTCCGGGTGCGCTGGCCGCGCAGCGGCAGGCCGCGACGGTGGCGCAGGCCGCGGTAGCAGGCCAGATCCATCAGGCGCTTGATCGCCATGCCGATCTCGCGGCGCAGGTCGCCCTCGACCACGTACTTGCCGACTTCGGCGCGCAGGCGCTCGACTTCCGGCTCCGACAGGTCGCGGATCTTGGTGTTCGAAGCCACGCCGGCGGCTTCGCAGACGAGCTTGGAACGGGTACGGCCGAGGCCGTAGATGCTTTGCAGCCCAACCCAGACGTGCTTCTGGGCAGGCAGGTTGACACCTGCAATACGCGCCATGCGCGGATCTCCAACTGGTTGGTCGGCCGGAAACGGGAGTCCCCGGCGGAGTGAACACGAAATTCTAACAGGGTCCCGGGTTGCTTGGAAGCCGACGGCGCCGCAGCGCCGCCGACCCGGCATGGGGAGTGTGCCCATGCTCCGGCGATGGATCCTGGCTGGCCGGCCGGGGTAACCCCCCGTCCGGCCCCGCGCACTACTCTGGTGCGCGAACGGCCTGGATCCACCCCCGCGCGGGACTGCCGCAGGGGTCGCCCATCGTGCCGGGGGAGGCTAGGCTCCGCGCCGGCGTGAATTCTTGCCTTCCTGGCCTCGACCTCGCGGCGCCTGGGCGCCGCTTCGGCTTGGACTCCCCTGCCATCCATGGCGGGGCCATGTCGGCTTCGGATCGTCCGGCCCGACCATCCATGGCCGGGCGTTCACCGGGTCAGCGCGGCAGTGCCGCGCAAAGCGCGCCCCGGCCCACCCGCGCTTAGCGTGTCCTCGCTCCGCCCTTGAGGTTCGACTTCTTGAGCAGGCTTTCGTACTGGTGCGACATCAGGTGGGCCTGGATCTGGGCGATGAAGTCCATCACCACGACCACCACGATCAGCAGCGAGGTGCCGCCGAAGTAGAACGAGACGTTGAGCTCGGCGCGCATGAACTCCGGCAGCAGGCACACCAGCACCAGGTACGCGGCGCCGGCGGCGGTGAGCCGGGTCAGCACCCCGTCGATATACTCGGCGGTGGCCTTGCCGGGGCGGATGCCCGGCACCAGCGCGCCCGACTTCTTCAGGTTGTCGGCCGTTTCCTGCGAGTTGAACACCAGCGCGGTGTAGAAGAACGCGAATCCTGCGATCAGCCCCGCGTACAGCAGGATGTACAGCGGCTCGCCCGGCGAGAGCGCCTGCGCGACCCGCTGCAGCCACTGGGTCGACCCTGCCTGGCCGAACCAGGTGGTGGCCGTGGCCGGGAACATGATGATCGACGAGGCGAAGATCGCCGGGATCACGCCCGCCATGTTGAGCTTGAGCGGCAGGAACGAGGTCTGGTTCATGTACGCGTTGCGGCCACCCTGGCGGCGCGCGTAGTTGACCGTGATCCGGCGCTGGCCACGCTCGACGAACACCACGAAGTAGGTGAACACCGCCACGATCACCGCGATCATGATCACCGCGATCGGGCTGATGTCGCCGTTGCGGGCCGCCTCGATCGTGCCGATCACCGCCGAGGGCAGGCCCGCGACGATGCCGGCGAAGATGATCAGCGACACGCCGTTGCCGATGCCGCGCTCGGTGACCTGCTCGCCCAGCCACACCAGGAACATGGTGCCGGCGGTGAGTGCCACGATCGCGGTCATCACGAAGCCCGGGCCCGGCGCATACACGACCGGGATGCCGGTGCCGGCGCCCTGGCTCTGCAGCGCGATCGCGATACCGGCCGACTGGAAGATCGCCAGCGGGATCGCGCCGATGCGCGACCACTGGGTGATCCGGCGGCGACCGGACTCGCCTTCCTTCTGGATCGCCTTCAGGCTCGGCAGGATCTGCACCATGAGCTGCATGACGATCGAGGCCGAGATGTACGGGATCACGTTCAGCGCGAACAGGCTGAAACGCTCCAGGGCACCACCGGAGAACATGTTGAACATGTCCACGATGGTGCCTTCCTGGCGCTCCATCAGCTGCAGCATCGCGTCCGGGTTCACACCCGGGACCGGGATGAAGCAGCCGACCCGGTAGACGATCAGCGCACCGAGCACGAACAGCAGGCGCTGGCGCAGTTCGGTGAACTTGCCCGCGCCGGCCAGACCCGACATCGCTCCCGCGCTTCGCGCCATGCCCTGCTTACTCCTCGATCTTGCCGCCGGCGGCCTCGATGGCCGCGCGGGCGCCCGCCGTTGCCAGCAGGCCCTTCAGCACGAGCTTCTTCGAGATCTCGCCCTTCTTGACGATCTTCGCCTTCTTCGCGGTGCTCGGCACCAGCTTGGCGGCGCGCAGGGCGGCGAAATCGATGTCGCCGTCGAGCTTGTCGAGCTGGTACAGGAACACTTCCGCGGTGTCGGCCTTCAGCTTGGAGCGGAAACCGACCTTCGGCAGGCGCATGTGCATGGGCATCTGGCCGCCTTCGAAGCCGGCCTTGATCTTGCCCTTGCCGGAACGTGCGAACGAACCCTTGTGGCCGCGGCCGGCGGTCTTGCCGAGGCCGGAACCGATGCCGCGACCGACGCGGGTGCGCTCCTTGCGGGCGCCGTCGGCAGGCTTGAGCGTATTGAGCTTCATATGATTACTCCTCCACCCGGACCAGGTAGTGGACCTTGTTGATCAGGCCACGGACCTGCGGGCTGTCCTTCAGTTCGCGGACGTCGTTGAGCTTGTTCAGGCCGAGCGCACGCACCGACAGGCGATGCTTCGCCTGCGAGCCGCGCAGGCCCTTGACCAGGCGCACCTTGACGGTGCCGCCGGTGGCTTCGTTCTTAGCCATTGAGGATCTCCTCCACCTTCTTGCCGCGCTTGGCCGCGATGCGGGTCGGCGACTGCATTTCCGACAGCCCCTTGACGGTGGCGCGGACGAGGTTGATCGGATTGCGCGAACCGGTGGCCTTGGCCAGCACGTCCTTCACGCCCACCGCCTCGAGCACGGCGCGCATCGCGCCGCCGGCGATCACGCCGGTACCCTCGGAAGCCGGCTGCATGAACACGCGGGCCGCGCCGTGGCCGGACTTGACCGTGTGGAACAGCGTGCCACCGTTGAGGTCGACGCTGTTCATGTTCTTGCGTGCGTACTCCATCGACTTCTGGATCGCGACCGGCACTTCGCGCGCCTTGCCGTAACCGAAACCGACCTTGCCGTTGCCGTCGCCCACCACCGTCAGCGCGGTGAAGGTGAACTGGCGACCGCCCTTGACCGTCTTGCTGACGCGGTTGACCGCGACCAGCTTCTCGATCATGCCGTCATCGACTTCTTCGCGATCGCGGTTGCGGTCGCGCCCGCGGGATTCACGTTGTTCTGCCATTGCCATGTCTCTTGTTCGAAAGGGAATTTGCGGCTTGGCCGCTTATGGTTGTGGTCTGGAGCGGTGGACCGCATCCGTCGGACAGAAGCCGCGGAGCGTCCGGTGCAACCTGCACCGGCGGGGTGAGTCAGGACGCGCCACCCTGGCGAACGCCCGGCCATGGCCGGATGGAGTCGCTGCCGGTTCCGGCAGCGTTCCGCCACGAATGGCAGCCATGACCTGGTTCTTCAAGCGGGGCAACCCTGCCCCGCCCGTGCATCAGAACTGCAGGCCACCCTCGCGGGCGGCGTCGGCCAGCGCCTTGATGCGGCCGTGGTAGCGGTAGCCGGAACGGTCGAACGCGACCTTCTCGACACCGGCTGCCTTGGCCTTCTCGGCGATAGCGCGGCCGACCTTGGCGGCGGCATCGGCGTTCTTGCCGTTCTTCAGGCCGTCGCGCACGTCGGCCTGGGTGGTGCTGGCCGCGGCCAGCACCTTCGAGCCGTCGGCGCTGAACACCTGGGCGTAGACGTGCTGGCCGGTGCGCAGCACCGACAGGCGCGGCACGCCGAGTTCGCGAATGTGCGCGCGCGTGGACTTGGCGCGGCGCAGGCGGGCGATTTTCTTGTCCATGGATATGCTCTGTGGCGGGAAGCGGATCGGCTGGCGGGACACCGGCGCGGAGGCCGGCGAGCCGCATTACGCCTTCTTGGCTTCCTTGCGGATGATGACTTCGTCGGAGTACTTCACGCCCTTGCCCTTGTAGGGCTCCGGCGGACGGAATCCGCGGATCTTGGCGGCAACTTCGCCGACCAGCTGCTTGTCCGCGCCGGCGACCAGTATCTCGGTCTGCGTCGGCGTGGTGATCGTGATGCCTTCCGGCGCCTGGAACACAACCGGGTGCGAGAAGCCCAGCGACAGGTTCAGGTCCTTGCCCTGGACCGCGGCGCGGTAGCCGACGCCGACCAGCTCGAGCTTGCGCTCGAAACCCTGGGAGACGCCGTGCACCATGTTGGCGACGATCGCGCGCAGCGTGCCGGTGAGGGCGATCTGCGAGGGGTCGTTGGCCGAGAGCAGCGCGTTGCCGTCCTCGATCCGGACTTCGATGCTTGCCGGCTTGACGACCGACAGCGTGCCCTTCGGGCCCTTGACGCTGACCGAGCCCGGCTGGGCGTTCACTTCGACGCCCTTCGGCAGGGCGATCGGCTTCTTGGCGATGCGGGACATGTGCGTTACTCCCTTAGGCCACGAAGCACAGGACTTCTCCGCCGACGCCCTGCTGGCGCGCCTGCGAATCGGTCATGATGCCCTTGGAGGTGGAGATGATGGCGACGCCCAGGCCGCCGAGGACCTTGGGCAGCTCATCCTTGCCGCGGTACTGGCGCAGGCCCGAGCGCGACACGCGCTTGAGCTGCCCGATCACCGGACGGCCTTCGAAATACTTGAGGACGATCTCAAGGTCGGCCTTCGGGCCGTTCTCGGTTACGCGCAGGTCGCCGATATAGCCTTCGGCCTTGAGCACATTGGCGATCGCGACCTTGGTCTTGGAGGACGGCATCTTCACCGTCGGCTTGCCGACCGCGGCCGCATTCCTGATGCGGACCAGCATGTCGGCGATGGGATCAGTCATGCTCATGCGAGTTCCTTATGAGTGCACCGATATCCGCTTTCGCGAAAATCTGTTCTGGATTGTCCCCGGCGTCGCCGGGTCCGTCTGGCTACCCGCTTTCGCGGGCAAGCCGGCGATTATATACGACTGAAGCGCCCAATGGGGCGCGACTGCCGCATCCCCCGCAGCGCGGCCGCTGCGGTGGCGCCTGCCCGCCTGCGGCGGGCCTGTCGTGTTACCAGCTGGCCTTGCGCAGGCCCGGCACGTCGCCGCGCATCGTCGCCTGGCGCAGCATGTTGCGGCCCAGGCCGAACTTCGCGTAGACGCCGCGGGGGCGGCCGCTCAGCGCGCAGCGGGTGGTCTGCCGCGCCGGCGACGAGTCGCGCGGCAGCTTCTGCAGCCTGGTCGCCGCCTCGATCTTCTCCTCGTAGCTCGCCGTCGGGCTGGAGATGATCTTCTTGAGCTCGGCGCGCTTGGCGGCGTGCTTCTTCACCAGCTTGGCGCGCTTGGCCTCGCGGTTGACCATGGAGGTCTTCGCCATGTGTGTTTCCTCAGTTGCGGAACGGGAAGCGGAAGGCTTCGAGCAGCGCCTTGGCTTCCGCGTTCGTCTTGGCGGTGGTGGTGATGGCGATGTCCATGCCGCGCACTGCGTCGACCTGGTCGAAGTCGATCTCCGGGAAGATGATCTGCTCCTTCACGCCCATGTTGTAGTTGCCGCGGCCATCGAACGAACGGCCGGACACGCCGCGGAAGTCGCGCACGCGCGGCAGCGCCACGTTCACCAGGCGATCCAGGAACTCGTACATGCGGGCACGGCGCAGGGTCACCTTGCAGCCGATCGGCCAGCCGTCACGGATCTTGAACGAAGCCACCGAGACGCGCGACTTGGTCACCAGCGGCTTCTGGCCGCTGATCTTGGCCATGTCGGCGGTCGCGTTCTCGAGGATCTTCTTGTTGGCCGCGGCTTCGCCCACGCCCATGTTGATCGTGATCTTGCTCAGGCGCGGGACCTGCATGATGTTGTCGTAGCCGAACTGCTCCATCAGCTTCGGCACCACTTCATCCTTGTAGAACTTTTCCAGACGGGTCGTCATTGTCTTCTTTCCTGGGGATCAGGCGGGTCTTTTCAGACCGCCTCGCCACTCGAGCGGAACACGCGCAGCCGCCGTCCATCCTCGAGCACCTTGGTACCGACGCGCTCGCCCTTGCCGGTGGCAGGGTTGAACAGCATCACGTTCGACACGTGGATCGGCGACTCGCGCTCGATCACGCCACCGGGCTGGCCAGCCTGGGGATTGGGCTTGGTGTGGCGCTTGACGATGTTGATGTTCGACACGACGACCTTGTCGCCGAGCACGCGCACCACGTCGCCGGTCTTGCCCTTGTCCCTGCCGGCGATCACGATGACCTGGTCGCCCTTCTTGATTCGATTAGCCATTGTCCTGTCCTCCGCTCACAGCACTTCGGGAGCGAGCGAGACGATCTTCATGAACTTCTCGGTACGCAGCTCGCGGGTCACTGGCCCGAAGATGCGCGTGCCGATCGGCTCCTGCTTGTTGTTGAGCAACACCGCGGCGTTGCCGTCGAAGCGGATCAGCGAACCGTCCGCGCGACGCACGCCCTTGCGGGTGCGCACCACGACGGCGTCGTAGACCTCGCCCTTCTTGACCTTGCCACGCGGGATCGCGTCCTTGACCGAAACCTTGATGATGTCGCCAATCGCGGCGTAACGGCGCTTGGAGCCGCCGAGCACCTTGATGCACATCACTTCCTTGGCACCGGAGTTGTCCGCCACGTCGAGGTGGCTCTGCATCTGGATCATGGGAAGCGTCCTTTACTCGGCCGCGCGGGCGACGATCTCGACCACGCGCCAGTTCTTGGTCTTGGAAATCGGGGCCACTTCCACGAGGCGGACGATGTCGCCTTCCTTCGCGGCGTTGTCGGCATCGTGGGCGTGCAGCTTGGTCGAGCGACGGATGTACTTGCCGTACAGCGCGTGCTTGACGTTGCGCTCGACCAGGACGGTGACCGTCTTGTCCATCTTGTCGCTGACCACCCGGCCCTGGACCGTGTTCTGCTTCTTTTCGCTGTTGTTCATGGTCGTATGCCTTACTTCTTCGCCGACAGCAGCGTGTTCACACGCGCGATCTCGCGACGCACTCGGCGAGCCTCATGGGTCTTGGTCAGCTGGCCGGTCGCCTTCTGCATGCGCAGGGCGAAACGTTCCTTCTGCAGTTCCAGCAGGTGGCCCTGCAGTTCGTCCGCGGACTTGCCGCGCAGTTCCTTGGTCGTAGCCATCAGCGCACCGTCCGGGTCACGAAAGTGGTGGTCACCGAGAGCTTGGCGGCAGCCAGGCGGAACGCCTCGCGCGCCACTTCCTCGCTCACGCCCTCGATCTCGTAGATCATGCGGCCGGGCTGGATCTGGGCCACCCAGTACTCCACCGCACCCTTGCCCGAGCCCATGCGGACTTCGATCGGCTTCTTGGTGATCGGCTTGTCGGGGAACACGCGGATCCACATCTTGCCGCCGCGCTTGACGTGGCGGCTGATGGACCGGCGACCGGCTTCGATCTGGCGCGCGGTGAGCTGGCCGGTCGCGGTGGACTTGAGGCCGTACTCGCCGAAGCTGACGGCGTTGCCGCTCCAGGCCAGGCCGTCGTTGCGGCCCTTGTGCATCTTGCGGTATTTGGTTCGCTTGGGTTGCAACATGACTTAGTCCCTCGCCTCGCGGTCGCGACGCGGGCCACGCGGACGCTCGCGGTCACCGCGGTCGCCACGCTCGCCACGCGGCGAATCGTCCTGCTTCTCCTGGCCCACCTGGCTGAAATCGAAGATCTCGCCCTTGTAGATCCAGGTCTTGATGCCGATGATCCCGTAGGTCGTCTTGGCCTCGGCGAAGCCGTAGTCGACGTCGGCGCGCAGGGTATGCAGCGGCACGCGACCTTCGCGATACCACTCCGAACGCGCGATCTCGGCGCCGTTGAGGCGGCCGGCGACGTTGACCTTGATGCCCAACGCGCCCAGGCGCATCGCATTGCCCACGGCGCGCTTCATCGCGCGACGGAACATGATGCGGCGCTCGAGCTGCTGCGCGATCGACTCGGCGACCAGCTGCGCGTCGAGCTCGGGCTTGCGCACTTCGGTCACGTTGATGTGCGCCGGAACGCCCATCATCGTCGACACGTCCTTGCGCAGCTTCTCGATGTCCTCGCCGCGCTTGCCGATCACCACGCCCGGGCGGGCAGTGTGGATCGTCACGCGCGCGGTCTTGGCCGGACGCTCGATCAGGATCTTGCTGATGCCGGCAGCGGCGAGCCGCTTGCGCAGCATCTCGCGGACCTTGAGGTCGGCCGCCAGGTAGCCGGCGTATTCCTTCTTGCCGGCATACCACTTGGAGTTCCAGTCCTTGGCGATGCCGAGGCGGATGCCGGTGGGATGAACTTTGTGACCCATATTACTTGCCCTCTCCCACGACGACGGTGATGTGGCTGGTGCGCTTGAGGATGCGCGTGCCGCGGCCCTTGGCGCGCGCCATGAAGCGCTTCAGCAGCGGACCTTCGTCGACGGTGATCGTGGCGATCTTCAGCTCGTCGATATCGGCGCCTGCGTTGTTCTCCGCATTGGCGATCGCCGACTCGACCAGCTTCTTGATCAGCGCAGCCGCCTTCTTGTCCGAGAACTTGAGCAGGCTCACCGCGCGCTCGGCCGGCAGGCCGCGGACCTGGTCTGCGACCAGGCGCGCCTTCTGCGGCGAGATGCGGGCCGTGCGCAGCACGGCGGTCCGCTTGTTGACCTCGGCGCGCGCGCGCTTGGCTTCTTCGTGCTTGGCTCGTGTTGCCTTGTCCATGGTGCGCTCCTTACCTGCCCGACTTCTTGTCGCCGCCGTGACCCTTGAAGGTCCGCGTCAACGCGAATTCGCCGAGCTTGTGGCCAACCATGTTCTCGTTGACCAGCACCGGAATATGGTTCTTGCCGTTGTGGACGGCGATCGTGAAACCCACCATCTCCGGCAGGATCATCGAACGACGCGACCAGGTCTTGATCGGCTTCTTGGTGTTGCCCGCCGCTTCCACCTTCTTGATCAGATGGTGGTCCACGAACGGACCCTTCTTCAGTGAACGTGCCATGGCCGATTAACTCCTGCGATCGCGCACGATGAATTGCTGGGTGCGCTTGTTCTTGCGCGTCTTGTAGCCCTTGGTCGGCACGCCCCACGGGGTGACCGGGTGCGGGTTGCCCTGCCCGGCCTTGGCCTCGCCGCCGCCGTGCGGGTGGTCGACCGGGTTCATCGCCGCACCGCGGACGGTCGGCTTGACGCCGCGCCAACGCTTGGCACCGGCCTTGCCCAGCTTCTCGAGGTTGTGCTCGACGTTGCCCACTTCACCGATGGTGGCGCGGCACTCGGACGGCACCTTGCGCATCTCGCCCGAACGCAGGCGGATCAGCGCGTAGACGCCTTCGCGGGCGACCAGCTGCACACCGGCGCCGGCGGCACGGGCGATCTGGGCGCCCTTGCCCGGCTTCATCTCGATGCAGTGCACCGTGGAGCCGACCGGGATGTTGCGCAGCGGCAGCGTGTTGCCGGCCTTGATCGGCGCGTCATTGCCCGCGATCACCTGGTCGCCGGCCTTGAGGCCCTTCGGCGCGATGATGTAGCGGCGCTCGCCGTCCACGTAGCACAGCAGCGCGATGTGCGCGGTGCGGTTGGGGTCGTACTCGATCCGCTCCACGCGCGCCGGGATGCCTTCCTTGTCGCGCTTGAAGTCGATGATGCGGTAGTGCTGCTTGTGGCCACCGCCCATGTGACGGGTGGTGATGCGGCCGTGGTGGTTGCGACCACCGGTCTTGCCCTGCGGTTCGACGAGCGCCGCGTGCGGAGCTCCCTTGTGCAGGTCGGGCGTCACCACGCGGACCGCGCTGCGGCGGCCGGGGGACGTAGGCTTGAACTTCATCAATGGCATGGGAGCTTCCTCAGGCCGTCGCGTTGATCACGTCGATCGACTGGCCTTCGGCCAGCGTCACATACGCCTTGCGCCAGTTGCCACGGCTGCCCTGGCGCTGACGGAAGGACTTGTTCTTGCCCTTCACGTTGACCACGTTGACAGCCTGCACCCTGACGTCGAAGAGCTTCTCGACCGCGGCCTTGATATCGGCCTTGGTCGCATCCTTCGCCACTTCGAAAGCGTACTGGTTGGACACTTCCTGCAGTCGCGCGGTCTTTTCGGACACGCGCGGCGCACGAATCACTTCATAGAGCTTGGCGTCGTTCATGCCAGCCACTCCTCGATCTTCTTCACCGCTTCGGTGGTGACCAGCACGCTGTCGGCACCGACCAGCGCGACCGGGTCCAGGCCCTGCACGTCACGCACCTGCACGTAGGGCAGGTTGCGTGCGGAGAGGTACAGGTTCTCCGAGGCGTCCTCGGTGACGATCAGCGGGCGCTTGCCCAGGTCGAAATCCTTGAGCTTGGTCACCAGGCCCGCGGTCTTCGGCGCGTCGATGTCGAACGACTCGACGACCGTGATGCGGCCCTGGCGGTTGAGCTCGGACAGGATCACGGCCATTGCGGCGCGATACTGCTTGCGGTTGACCTTCTGCGCGAAGCTGCGCGGCTTGGCCGCGAAGGTCACGCCGCCGCCGACGAAGATCGGAGCGGTCAGGGCGCCGTGACGGGCGCCGCCACCCTTCTGCTTCTTCGACTTCTTGGTGGTGCCGTTGACTTCGGCGCGCGTCTTCTGCGCCTTGGTTCCGGCGCGACCGGCGTTGCGGTAGGCAACGACGACCTGGTGGACCAGGTCGCCGCTGAACTCGCGGCCGAAGATCGCGTCGGAGACGGACAGTTTGTCGTTGCTACCGTTGATGGCGAGTTCCATCGTCATCTCTCCTTATGCCTTGCTCGAGGGACGCACGATGACGTCGCCACCCGGAGCGCCGGGGACGGCGCCCTTGATCGCGATCAGGCCGCGCTCGGCGTCGACCCTCACCACCTGCAGGCGCTGCGTGGTCTGGGTGTCGGCGCCCATGTGGCCGGACATCTTCTTGCCGGGGAACACGCGGCCGGGCGTCTGGCGCTGGCCGATCGAACCCGGCGAACGATGCGACAGCGAGTTGCCGTGCGTCGCGTCGCCCATGCTGAAGTTCCAGCGCTTGATCGTGCCCTGGAAGCCCTTGCCCTTGGTGACACCCTGGACGTCGACCAGCTGGCCGACCTCGAAGATGTCGGCCTTGATCTCGCCGCCGACCTGGAAGTCGGCGATCTTGTCGTCGGCCACGCGCAGTTCCCACAGGCCGCGGCCGGACTCGACCTTGGCCTTGGCCAGATGGCCGGCCTCGGGCTTGGTCAGCAGCGAGGCGCGCTTGACGCCGGCGGTGACCTGCACGGCACTGTAGCCGTCGGTCTCGAGCGTCTTCACCTGGGTGATGCGGTTCGGGGTAGCTTCGATCAGGGTCACGGGAACGGACTTGCCGTCCTCGGTGAACACTCGGCTCATGCCGGCCTTGCGGCCGACAATGCCCAACGAATGGATCTTCGCGGTCATGATTCGGGGCCTCAGGTCAGCTTGATCTGGACGTCGACGCCAGCCGCGAGCTCGAGCTTCATCAGCGCGTCCACGGTCTTGTCGTTGGGGTCGACGATGTCGAGCACGCGCTTGTGCGTGCGGGTTTCGTACTGGTCGCGCGCGTCCTTGTCGACGTGCGGCGAGGTCAGCACGGTGTAGCGCTCGATCTTGGTCGGCAGCGGGATCGGGCCGCGCACCTGCGCGCCGGTCCGCTTGGCCGTTTCGACGATCTCGCTGGCCGAACGGTCGATCAACCTGTGATCGAACGCCTTGAGCCGGATCCGGATTTTCTGGTCCGCCATGACGGAATTCCTTCGTTGAAAGAGCGACAGGCCCGGCGGCTGGGTGCGCCGGACCCCGTATTGGGGCCCCGGCCGACGGACAAGACGCGTCCGGCGACCTGGGTGACTGCAAAAAGCAGGGCAGACCGGTTTCCCGATCCGCCCAGACCTGGATCACAAGCGTGACGAAACGCCCCGCCTATGTGTCCCGGAAAGCTCCGGAACGGGCGAAGCACCTGCCGCGCGACAAGATCCCTGTCTGGCGAAAACGAGGCGCGTCCTGCCCCTCATTTCGCGGTTCCGCCGCCGCCCTGACAGGCTCGGCTGCGGTGAGTCGAACATTATGAAAGCTTCACGCTGAAGATGCAAGTCCTCGCGTCATCTTTGTTTCCGGAACAGGCTGGACGGAGCGGCTTGCGCCGCCCTGCCCGGCTTCGGCCCCGTCCGCGCGGACGGGAAGCGAAGGTCCCCTGCGCCTCCCTGGCACGGTGGGGGTGGGGATCCCTCGCCGCGCCTGGATGACCAGCCCGTCGGGCTGTTGAAAAGCATCTCCCGCCTGCGCGGGGATAACCTTCCACCAGCCGTGCGCGCTTGCGCGCGCACGGGGTGTCACATCACTTGATGATCTTCGCCACCACGCCGGCGCCAACGGTGCGGCCGCCTTCGCGGATCGCGAAACGCAGGCCTTCGTCCATCGCGATCGGGTTGATCAGCGCCACCACCATCTTCACGTTGTCGCCCGGCATCACCATCTCGGTGCCCTCCGGCAGCGTCACCGCGCCGGTGATGTCGGTCGTGCGGAAGTAGAACTGCGGGCGGTAACCCTTGAAGAACGGGGTATGACGGCCACCCTCGTCCTTCGACAGCACGTACACCTCGGCCTCGAACTCGGTGTGCGGCGCGATCGAACCCGGCTTGCACAGCACCTGGCC
>NZ_CANLNF010000003.1:0-548640 GCF_947492465.1 uncultured Luteimonas sp. | reverse complement strand
TCGCATGGCGTCCGTTCGGTGTGTGGAAACGCGAACGTACCGCCATCGCCGGGGAGGCGGCGATATGAGTTTTCAGATTCGCCCGCGAGCAGGCCGCGCCTGTTGGACGAAGTTCGCGGCCGCTTGCGGCTGGAACGCTACAGCTTGCGTACCGAGCACGCATACCTCTACTGGATTCGCCGCTATATCCGTGAGAACGGCGTCCGCCACCCGCGCGAGTTGGGCGGTCCGGCGGTGGAGCGGTTCCTGACCAATCTGGCGGTGCGCGACAGGGTGGCGCCCAGCACCCAGAACCAGGCGTTGGCGGCGCTGCTGTTCCTCTACCGCAAGGTGCTGCTGCTGGACCTGCCGTGGATGGAGGACGTGGTGCGCGCCAAGCGCCAGCCGCGACTGCCTGTGGTGCTGTCGCGCGCGGAAGCCTCGGAACTGCTGCGGCACATGGCAGGCCGGGATGCGTTGATGGCCGGGCTGCTGTACGGCAGTGGCCTGCGGTTGATGGAGTGCCTGCGCCTGCGGGTCAAGGACGTGGACTTCGCCCGCAACGAGATCACGGTCCGCGAGGGCAAGGGCGGCAAGGATCGCAAGACCGTGCTGCCCGGTCGGCTGCACCAGGCATTGCAGCTGCAGCTGGCGGAGGTGCGTGCGCTGCATGCGCAGGACCTCGATGCCGGCCACGGGGCCGTGCAGTTGCCGCATGCGCTGGCCCGCAAGTATCGGCAGGCGGCATGGCTGCTGGACTGGCAGTTCGTGTTCCCGGCGACGCGGCGTTCGAACGATCCGCTCGACGGGCAGGAGAAGCGCCACCATCTCGACCCCGGCGTCCTGCAGCAGGCGGTGCGCCGTGCGGCGCGGGCCTGCGGTTTCAGCAAGCCGGTCACGCCGCATACGCTGCGTCACAGCTTCGCCACCCATCTGCTCGAGGCCGGCGCCGACCTGCGCACGATCCAGGAGCTGCTGGGACACAAGGATGTCAGCACTACGCAGGTCTACACCCATGTCCTCAACCGGGGCCCCGCTGGCGTGCTCAGTCCGCTGGATCGTTGACGCCTCTACGACATGACGGCATGGCGAAGCACCGGCGGGACTGCCGACTCGCCGGGAGACGTCAGGAAGCTGGCAGGGGCAGGCCGCGGAAGGCCTTGACCGTGCGCAGCACGAAGCTGGAGTTGACGTCGGCCACGCCGGCCTGGGCCAGCAGCTTGTCGAGCAGGAAGCGCGAGAAGTGCTCCAGCCCGCCGACCGCCACGTGCAGCAGGTAGTCCATGTCGCCGGTGAGCGCATGGCAGGCCACCACTTCGGGCCAGTCGTTGACGTGGGCGGCGAAGGCGGCGATGGATGCCGCATCGTGGCGCGCCAGATGCACGCGCACGAAGGCCTGCAGGCCCAGGCCCAGGCGATCCCCATCGAGTTCGGCGCGATAGCCGGCGATCACCCCCTCGCGCTCGAGCCGCTGCACGCGGCGCAGGCACGCCGAGGCGGACAGGTGCACGCGTTCGGCCAGTTCGGCATTGGTCTGGCGGCCTGCCCGCTGCAGCTCGGCCAGGAGCATCAGATCGGTGCGATCGAGGTGGATTGCCGCCATTTCATGCTCCAGATCCTGCCGTTGCGCAACAATCCTGCGCCATCGCCGCGCCTGTGTGCAACTTTGCAAGCCTGTTGCGCGCCGGCCCGGCTACCCTGCGGTGAGATCCCCTCCAACGCGCCCCGTCCCGGCGGCAGGCGCCCAGCGCCGGAGTCGAGCCATGTCCCTGCAACAGCCGCGTCGCGTCGAGAACCTGCACACCGACAAGGGCAAGGTGCCGGTCTATGCGACCGGCATCGTCGCGCAGCCCTGGGACGACTACACCGCCGAGGACCACGCCACCTGGGCCACCCTGTTCGAACGGCAGCGCGAGATCCTGCCCGGTCGCGCCAGCCAGGCCTTCCTGCACGCGCAGGACGCCATGGGCATGAGCCCGCACGCGATCCCCCGCTACACCGAGCTCAACCGGGTGCTGGGCGAGGCCACCGGCTGGCAGCTGATCGGCGTGGAAGGCCTGCTGCCGGAGCTGGATTTCTTCGACCACCTGGCCAATCGCCGCTTCCCGGTGACCTGGTGGATCCGCAAGCCCGACCAGATCGACTACATCGAAGAGCCCGACCTGTTCCACGATCTGTTCGGCCACGTGCCGCTGCTGATGGATCCGCTGTTCGCCGACTACATGCAGGCCTACGGCCGCGGCGGGGTCAAGGCGCACGCCATCGGCCCCGATGCGCTGCAGAACCTGACGCGGCTGTACTGGTACACCGTCGAGTTCGGCCTGATCCGCGAGGCCGAGGGCCTGCGCATCTACGGCAGCGGCATCGTGTCCTCGAAGGGCGAGTCGATCCACGCGCTCGAAAGCGATGCCCCCAACCGCATCGGCTTCGACCTGGAGCGGATCATGCGCACGCGCTACCGCATCGACAGCTACCAGAAGACCTATTTCGTGATCGACAGCTTCGAGCAGCTGATCGAGGCCACCCGGCCGGAC
This sequence comes from uncultured Luteimonas sp., assembly GCF_947492465.1. Classification (NCBI taxonomy): domain Bacteria; kingdom Pseudomonadati; phylum Pseudomonadota; class Gammaproteobacteria; order Lysobacterales; family Lysobacteraceae; genus Luteimonas; species uncultured Luteimonas sp. The sequence continues at coordinate 546,127 of NZ_CANLNF010000003.1, read as the reverse complement.
TTCACCCCGATCTACGCGCGCCTGGCCGACCAGCCGTCGATCCCGGCCGGCGAGATCCTCGCCACCGACCAGGTCCTGCAGCGCGGCACGGGTGCAGGCTGGGCCAGCGACGGGGACGTGTAGCCCGGGGGCTTGCGGGGCCGCATCGCACAGCGTGGTTCGCCGCGCGCTCGACCCTGCACCGCCACGGTCCGCCACCCGCGGACGGTCGTTCGGGGCAGCCGGCACCCGGCCGCCGACCTCGACGGTTCCGTCCGCAACCGCCCGGGCCCGCGTCCACGCAACTGCTAGAATCACGCGGTTTTTCGCCGCATGCCGGCGCCCCTCCCCTTCCTTCTGCGACGACTTGCCGTGCCCTTTTTCGCGAATGTTGAACTGGTTCCCGGTGATCCGATCCTGGGCCTGACCGAGGCCTACAACGCCGACACCCGCGCCACGCGCGTCAACCTCGGCGTGGGCATCTACTACGACGAGGACGGCCGCATTCCGGTGCTGGGCGCGGTGCAGCAGGTCGAGCGCCAGCTGGCCGAAGCCAGCAAGCCGCGCGGCTACCTGCCGATCGACGGCATGCCCGACTACACGCGCGCCACCCGCGAACTGCTGTTCGGCGCCGGGTCGCCGCTGATCGCCGAGGGCCGCGCCGCGACCACCCAGACCATCGGCGGCAGCGGCGCGCTGCGCACCGGCGCGGAACTGCTGAAGAAGGCGCTGCCGTTCGCGCGCATCGCGATCAGCAATCCGAGCTGGGAAAACCACCGTGCGGTGTTCGGCGCGGTCGGTTTCGAAGTCGTGGACTACACCTACTTCGACGCGGCGGCGCACGGGCTCGACTTCGACGGCATGCTCGCCGACCTGCGCAGGCTCGAGGCCGGCACCGTGGTGCTGCTGCACGCCTGCTGCCACAACCCCACCGGCGCCGACCTGACCGCGCCGCAATGGGAACAGGTGATTGCGCTGCTGCACGAGCGCAACCTGTTTCCGTTCATCGACATGGCCTACCAGGGCTTCGACCGCGGGATTGCCGAGGACGCACTGGCGATCCGCCTGCTGGCTGCCTCGCCGATCCGCAACTTCGTCGTCGCCAGTTCGTACTCGAAGTCGTTCTCGCTGTACGGCGAGCGCGTCGGCGCCTTGACCGTGGTCAGCGACAGCGCCGACGAGAGCAAGCGCGTGCAGTCGCAGATCAAGCGCCTGATCCGCGCGAACTACTCCAGCCCGTCCACGCACGGCGCGGCGCTGGTGGCCGGCGTACTCAACGATCCGGCGCTGCGCGCACAGTGGGAGGACGAACTGGGGCAGATGCGCACACGCATCCACGCCCTGCGTGCGGGCCTGGTCGAACGACTGGCTGCGCACGGCGCGCCGCAATACGGCTTCATCGAGCGCCAGGCCGGCATGTTCTCGTACTCGGGCCTGTCGAAGGCGCAGGTGGATCGCCTGCGCGAGGAGTTCGGCATCTACGCCGTCGGCACCGGGCGTATCTGCGTGGCCGCGCTGAGCGCGAAGAACCTGGACTACGTGGCGCAGGCGGTGGCGGCGGTCAGCTGAGCGGGCCGGCGGCGACCTGGTGCCGGACTCGAGCCTCGCGGTCGTTTCCATGCGCGGTCGCGGCGCGGGTTGCACCCGTCGCCTCATGCGCATCCCGCATGACGCCCTCTGCCGGCACCGACTGAAAGCGGGGATGTGGTGCACGCGTGCGCCCGGTCCCGGCGCCGTGCGATCCACCAATGCTGCGCAGTCCCACCACGCAGGTGGCCTGCCACGACGACCCGTTCATGCCGCGCGCCGGACACTGCCGACGATGATTCCCCGCCTCCTTTCATGATGCCCGCGATCCGTTCAGGGCACCGCCGCCGCCACCTGCGCGGGCGGTTGCCGATGCTCCTGGCGCTGGCGCTGCCGGCCGCTGCACTGTCCGCAGCCGAGCCCGTTGCGCTCACCCTCGACCGCATCGAGGTGTCCGCCGCGCGATTGCAGCGGGTCGCGCCGTTCGACGTGCCCGCGTCCTTCGATCGCATCGAACTCGACGGTGGCGAGGCCGGCGCCGGCGTGGCGGTGTCCGAGGCGCTGGCCGGCGTGCCCGGGCTCGCCGCGCGCGAGCGGCAGAATTTCGCCCAGGACACGCAGCTGTCGATCCGCGGATTCGGCGCGCGTTCCACCTTTGGCGTGCGCGGGCTGCGGCTGTACGCAGACGGGATCCCGGCGACCATGCCCGACGGCCAGGGCCAGGTCTCGCATTTCGTGCTGGCGGGCGCCGAGCGCGTCGAGGTGCTGCGTGGTCCGTTCTCCGCGCTGCACGGCAACTCGTCCGGCGGCGTGGTGCAGATCTTCAGCGCGGACGGGGACGCGCCCACGCGCGGCCACCTGCAGGCGAGCGCGGGACGCGACGCTGCCCGCGCGATCACGGCCAGCCTGCGCGGCGCCGGCGACGTGCTGGGTTACGCGCTGGCGGCCAGTCACTTCGAGACCGACGGCTGGCGCGACCACAGCGCCGCGCGGCGCAGCTGGCTCAACCTCAAGCTGCATGCGCCGCTGCCGCGCGACGGCCGCCTGCAGCTGGTGGCCAATCATTTCGATGCGCCCGGCGCGCTCGATCCGCTGGGCCTGTCCTGGGACCAGGTGCAGGACGATCCGCGCCAGGCCACCGCGGTCGCCACGCAGTACCGCACGCGCAAGTCGGCGCGCCAGGACCAGCTGGGCCTGCGCTGGGAGCAGCCGCTGGCGGGTGGCCATGCGCTCGAGGCCATGAGCTACGGCGGGCGTCGCGAGATCGAGCAGTTCCTGTCGGTGCCGGTGGGCGCGCAGGGCAATCCGCTCAGCTCCGGCGGCGTGATCGACCTGGACAACGACTACGGCGGCGTCGACCTGCGCTGGCGTTGGTCCGGGTCGCTGGCCGGGCGTGCGCTCGAGTTCACCGCCGGCGGCAACGCCGACCGCCAGCGCCAGCACCGGCGCGGCTACGAGAACTTCGTCGGCGACACGCTGGGCGTGCGCGGCGCGCTGCGGCGCGACGAGCGCAACCGCGTCGACAACCGCGATCTCTACGCGCAGGCCTGGTGGCAGTTCGCGCAGCGGTGGTCGCTGCTGGCCGGCGTGCGCCGCAGCCAGCTGCGCTTCGAGTCGAGCGACCGCTACATCACCGCCAGCAATCCCGACGACAGCGGCCGCGTGGACTACGCCGAGACGACGCCGGTGCTGGGGCTCATCTTCGCGCCGGCGCAGGACTGGCGCGTGTATGCCTCGGCGGGGCGCGGCTTCGAGACGCCCACCTTCAACGAACTGGGTTACCGCGCCGACGGCGGCGCCGGGCTGGCGTTCGACCTCGCGCCAGCGACGAGCCGCAACCTCGAACTCGGCGCCAAGTGGCGCAGCGACGGCGGCGCGCACGTGGAGGCGGCGCTGTTCCGCGCCGACACCGACGACGAACTGGCGGTCGCGCGCAACGTCGGCGGCCGCAGCAGCTACCGCAACGTCGGCCGCGCGCGGCGCGAGGGCGCCGAACTCTCGGCGACGCTGCCGCTCGCCGAGGCCTGGTCGCTGCGGCTGGCCTGGACCTGGCTGGACGCACGCTTCCGCGACGCGTTCCCGATCTGTACCGGGGCCGGCTGCACCGACCCGTCGGTCCTGGTCGCGGCCGGGACAACGATCCCCGGTACCGCGCGACGCCAGGGCCATCTTCGCCTGCAGTGGCAGCCGCGCGACTGGCAGCTTGCGCTCGAAGCCACCGGCAGTTCGTCGATCAGCGTCAGCGACACCGGCGCCCGGCACGCACCGGGCCACGTGCTGCTGCATCTGCAAGCCGCGCGCGACTGGCGCACCGCGCACGGGCGGCTGCGCGGTTTCGCCCGCCTCGACAACGTGTTCGACCGCGGCCATGTCGGGTCGGTCATCGTCAACGAAGGCAACGGCCGCTACTACGAACCCGGTCCCGGCCGCGGGCTGCTGCTGGGGCTGCGCTGGGACTGGCAGGCGCGCGCAGACTGAACCACGGCGACGCGTCCGCGACCGGGGCGGGCGCCTGGCTGGACGCACATGCGCGGTCGGCATGGCCGCGCCAGCGCTAGAATCGGGCCGTGCATCCCCCCGACTTCATCGAGGTGTATCCGGGCGCGCTGGCGACCGAGGCCTGTGCGGCGATCGTGGCGCGGCTGCGCGCCAGCGATGCGCTGCAGCCCGGCCAGGTGGGCGGCGGCGTGCATCCCGAGCTCAAGCACAGCCGCGACCTCTCCATCAGCGACCGACCCGACTGGGCCGATGTCGCGCAGGCGCTCAACGTCGCCGTGTATGGCGGCCTGCTGGCCTACCTGCGCCGCTATCCGCAGGCCCTGGTCGCGCCACTGATGCTGCAGCAGCCCGACGGCAACGGCGGGCTGCGTCGCCTCTCGGCCGAGGACCTCGCCGCGCTCGACGATCGCGCGCTCGGCCAGCTGGCGCGCACCTGCCTGCGCCCGGGTCCGGTCAACCTGCAGTGGTACCGCGCCGGCGAAGGCGGCTATCCCTACTGGCACTGCGAGCTGTACCCGCGCGTAGGCGATGGCGACACCCTGCACCGCCACCTGCTGTGGACGCTCTATCTCAACGACGGCTTCGAAGGCGGCGAGACCGAATTCCTGTTCCAGCAGCGCAGGATCGAACCCCGCACCGGCCACCTGCTGATCGCGCCGACCGCCTTTACCCATACCCACCGCGGCAATCGCCCGCAGGGCCGGGACAAGTTCATCGCCACCAGCTGGATCCTGTTCCAGCGCGCGGAGGCGCTGTACGGGGCCGGATAGGCGGATCCGCCGTTGCAGGCGCGCATCATCCCGCGTCGCGGGAGCGGCGCCAGCCGCGACCGGAGTCCGGCCTCAGCCGGCCACGCGCGGCTGGTTGAGCACCAGCCAGTACAGCCCGATCTGCTTGACCACGCCGACGAACTGGTCGAACTCCACCGGCTTGCGGATGTAGCTGTTCACGCCCAGCGCGTAGGTGGCCTCGACGTCGAAAGGCTCGTCGCTGGTGGTCAGCACCACCACCGGCAGCGAGCGGGTCCGCGCATCGCCGCGGATCGCCTGCAGCACCTCGCGTCCGTCGATCTTGGGCAGGTTGAGGTCCAGCAACACGATCGCCGGCAGCTGGCTCACGTCGCGCGAGCCGTGCGCGCCGCGCGCGAACAGGTAGTCCAGCGCCTCCGCCCCGTCGCGCACCACCACCAGCTGCCGATCGATGCCGGCCTCGGAAAAGGCGATGCGGGTCAGCTCCGCGTCGTCCGGGTTGTCTTCGATCAGCAGGATCTCGCTATGCGTCATTGCGCTCATCCAGGTCGCGACCGGTCGCGGCCGGCAGGTCGATGAAAAAGGTGCTGCCCTGGCCGGGACGCGACGTGCCCCGGATCCGGCCCCCATGGCGCTCGGCGACCAGTTGCGCGATCGCCAGGCCGAGGCCGTTGCCGCCCCCCTGTTCCGATCCATGCAGGCGCTGGAAGGGAACGAACAGCTTGTCAGCATAACGCATGTCGAAACCGCAGCCGGCATCGTGCACGGCCAGCTGCAGGCGGTCTTCGGCGACCGTTCCCTCGACGCGGATGTCGACGTGATCGCGCGTCGCCGAGAATTTCCAGGCGTTGTCCAGCAGGTGCCCCAGCATCGTCTTGAGCCAGTGTTCGTCGCCGCGGGCGAACAGGTCCGGCGCCACCTCGATCTGCGCCTTGCGCGCGGGGTTGGCATCGCGCAGTTCGCCGGCCACCCAGTCGCACAGCAAGCTCACGTCGACCTCGTCCGCGCGCAGCGGCTGCCGCGCCGCGCGCAGCAGTTCCAGCAGCCCGTCGACCAGATGTTCGGCACGCATCGCGGCCGCACGGATGCGGGCGAGGTCGGTTCTTCCGGATTCGGACACCGCGCCCGACTCGTCCAGGCGCGCCGCGAACCCGGCGATGCTGCGCAGCGGTGCGCGCAGATCGTGGGAGATGCCGTGGCCCAGGTGCTCCTGCATCCGCTCCGTGGCCGCACGCGCCTGCGCACCCGCATCGACATCCAGCTGCAGCAGCAGTCCGCCCGCTGCCAGGCGCACCAGCGACAGCCGCCAGGCTTGGCCGTCCGCTCGCTCCACGGTGAAGCCGCGACGCGGCTCGCCTCCGGCCAGCGCCGCGTCGATGCGCTGCGCGGTGTCCACGTCGAACACGGTCTCGTGCGCGCGCGTCCCCAGCAGTTCCGCGGCCGGCGTTCCGAGCTGCGTGCACAGCGCCGGATTGGCCGAGCGCCACGCGCCATCGGGCGCGAGCAGCGCCAGGCCAGCGTCGGCCTGGGCAAACGCTTCCTGATACAAGGACACATCAACCTGCACGATCGGTCACGTCGAGACGGCAAGAGCGCCGGCGGCCGACAGTCTACGGAACAACGGTGTGCAGGGTCGGTGCAGGATCGGTGAAACAGGCGGCCTTCAGAACAGCCGGCCCTGGTCGCCGGCGGCGGCGGGCGCGCGGAAGCGGCCGCATTCCAGCGGCGGCAGCCGGCCATAGCCCAGCCGTCGCCGCGCGCGCTGGAAACGCGCCTGGATCAGCTCCGCGAACGGCCCCTGCCCGCGCATCCGGGTGCCGTATCCGCTGTCGTAGTCGCGGCCGCCGCGCATCTGCTGGACCAGGCTCATCACGTGCGCGGCGCGGTCGGGATGGTGCAGCTGCAACCATTCGCGCCAGATCTCCTTGAGCTCGTGCGGCAGCCGCAGCAGCACGTAGCCGGCCGACCGGGCGCCGGCCGCGTGCGCGGCCTCCAGGATCGCCTCGATCTCGTGGTCGTTGATCTTCGGGATCACCGGCGCGGCCATCACCCCGACCGGAATGCCGGCCTCGGCGACCTGCCGCATTGCCCGCAGCCTGGCGTGCGGCGCAGAGGCGCGCGGCTCCATCGTCGCCGACAGCCGGTTGTCGAGCGTGGTCACCGAGAAATGCACGGTCACCAGGCCCTGCTCCGCCAGCGGCGCCAGCAGGTCGAGGTCGCGCGTGACCAGCGCGTTCTTGGTCAACAGGCTGAACGGATGCTGGAATTCGGCCATCACCTCGATCAGCGACCGCGTGATCCGGTAGCGGCGTTCGATCGGCTGGTAGGCATCGGTGTTGATGCCCAGCGCGATCGGCGAACAGCGGTAGCCCTTGCGCGAGAACTCGGCGCGCAGCCGCTCGGCCGCGTTGGTCTTGGCGAACAGGCGGGTCTCGAAGTCGAGTCCCGGCGACAGCTGGAGGTAGGCGTGCGACGGCCGCGCGAAGCAGTACACGCAGCCGTGCTCGCAGCCGCGGTAGGGATTGACCGACTGGCTGAAGCCGACGTCGGGCGAATCGTTGCGGCTGACGATGCCGCGCGCGGTCTCCTCGTGCACGCGGGTGTCGGGATGCGGCGCGGGATCGGTCTCGTCGCGCGCCTGCAGGCAGTCCCAGCCGTCGTCCTCGGCGTGCACGGTGGCGGTCTCGTAGCGGCCGGGCACGTAGGAGGCCGCGCCGCGGCCCTTGAGCGGCGCGGCGGGCACGGCCCTGGCTTTGGTCGCCATCGACATCGGCGCAGTGTGCGGCAGCGTCGTCTCAGCCGTTGCGACAACTCCGGAGACTGGCCAGCCACCCCGCACCACCGCGCCCGGCCACGACGGAGCGTTCAGATCACCCGCAGGGTGATCGCCTTCAACACCGCTCGGGTGCGGTCGCGGGTGTCGAGCTTGTCGAGGATGGCCGAGACATAGTTCTTCACCGTGCCCTCGGCGAGGAACAGCGAGCGGGCGATCTCGCGATTGGAGTAGCCGCCCGCGAGCAGGCGCAGGATCGCGACCTCCCGGACGCTGAAGGGTTCAGCGGGCGCATCGGCGGCGTGGTAGCGATAGCGCGCGCGCACAGGGCCGGTACTCACCGGCTGCAGCAGCGCCTCGCCGGCGGCGATGCGCACGATGGCCTCGCGCAGGTCTTGCGGCGCGGCGTCCTTGAGCAGGAAACCCTGCGCGCCGGCATCGGTGGCACGCAGCAGCAGGTCGCTGTCGTCGAAGGTGGTGAGCAGCAGCACCGGGGTGGCGTCGCCGCGTTCGCGCAGCCGCACCAGGGCTTCGATGCCGTCGATCCCGGGCATGCGGATGTCGCTGAGCACCACATCGACCGGGCTGGTGGCGAGGCCGTCGAGGAGCGCCGCGCCATCGTCCGCTTCGAAGGCGATGGCGATCCCCTGGCGTTCGAGCAGGGCGCGCAGTCCCGCACGCACCAGCGCCTGGTCGTCGGCGAGCGCGATCCGAGGCGCGCTCATGCAGGCAGGCTCGCATCGATGCGCATCCCGCCGCACGCCGATACCGACAGCGCCAGGGTGCCGCCAGCCTCGGCCAGGCGCTCGCGCATTCCCGACAGGCCGTTGCCCTCGCGCAGCGGCACCTGCGCGCGGCCGTCATCCTCGATCGTGACCGCGATGCGGCCGCTCTCCTGCCGGATCGCCACGTGCAGATGGCGGGCCTGCCCGTGGCGGGCGGCATTGGTCAGCGCCTCCTGCACCATGCGCAGCAGGACTTCCGCGGTGCCCGCCTCCTCGACGCAGACGTCATCGGCCATCGCCAGCCGCAGCGACGGGCGCGGGAACGGCGCGGCGATGGCGTGCAGCGCGGTGGCGAGGTCGAGGCCGCGATCGTGGCGCAGCGCCTGCACCACCTGCCGCAGGTCCGCCATCAGCTCGGCGGCCATCGTCCGCGCGACCTGCAGTTCCGCGCGTCCGGCCAGCGCCGGCACGTCGGCCAGTGCCCGCAGGTTCAGCGTCAGGGCGGTGAGCCGGTGCCCGGCCACGTCATGCAGCTCGCGCGCGACCCGCATCCGCTCCGCGTCGCGGATGCTGTCGCTCAGCAAGGCGCGGGTGGCAAGGAGATCGGCGTTGACCTGGGCAAGGCGATCGCGCGCGAGTTCGGTGCCACGCGCGTAGTAGGCCACCAGCGCGGCGAACCCCTGGAATCCCAGGAACACGCCGACGGCGTGGCCGGGGGCGCCGTGGCCGCCCGCACGGAGCACCAGGTACAGGGCCAGGTTCAGCAGTGCGGCCATCACCAGCACCCGCCAGGCCGGGTAGTCCACGGCCAGCGCCGCGACCAGCACCACGACCAGGATCGGCGACGTACCGGTGCGCGGGGCGAGGGCCACCACCGCCATCGCGCAGGCCACAAGTACCACGTAGCCGGCCACGCGCAGTCGCGGGCGCGACCCCAGCCGGTCCAGCAGCAGCAGGATGGTCCCGAACAGCCCCAGCAATCCCCACCCGAGCGGTCGCTGCGCGCCCAGTTCCCCATGGATCGACCAGGCGACGGTCGCCAGCGTCACCAGGGCGGCGAGGGTCAGCGGTTGCAGCAGCGGCTTGAGCTGGCCGTGCATGGCAGGCCTCCGGGTCGGACGGCCATCCTGCGGCCCGCGGCGCCGCACGGCAACGACACGCCCGCAGAAAGTGACTTCCGGCACCCCGGATCGATGACACCCGGCACTGCGGCCGCGGCCCCGCGCACAGCATGCTGGCCGTCCCGCCGCAGAGGTGCCGCCATGACCGGTTCCACCAGCTTCGTCGTCATGCACGTCGCCGCCGGCACCTTCGCGCTGGGCACGTTCTGGCTGTCGGCGATGTTGCGCAAGGGCAGCGGGCCCCACCGGCTGTGCGGCCGCGTCTACCTGCTGGCCATGGTGCTGGTGGTGGCGAGCGGCGTTCCGCTCACGCTCGCACGCCTGGCCGCCGGGCAACTGGCCGGCGCAGCCTTCCTGGGCTACCTGCTGCTCCTGGTGGGCACCTCGGTGTGGCTGTCGTGGCGCGCGATCCGCGACCGGCCGCATCCGGCACGCTATCTGGGCCCGACCTACCTCGCCCTGGCGATGGCCAACCCGCTGGCCGGGCTGGCGGTGCTGTGGCTGGGCCTGGATCGCGGCCAGCCGCTGCTCGCCGGATTCTCGCTCGTCGGGATCCTCACCGGCGTGGACATGCTGCGCCGCCGGCGGATCATCCCGACCCTTCCGCGCTGGTGGCTGCAGGAACACTACGGCGCGATGGTCGCCAATGGCGCCGCCACCCATGTCGCGTTCCTGTCGATCGGCCTGCCGCGGCTGGTCCCGGCGCTGCAGGGGCCGGTGTGGTTCTACCTGGCCTGGTTCGGACCGGTGCTGCTGGCCGTGGCGGCGCGGCTCTGGCTGGACCGACGCTACCGCATGGCGTCGCCACCCCGCGGCGCACGGATCGTGCCCGCCTGACTCACCTTCCCCACTGTCGGAGCCCCTCCATGGATCCATCGCGCCGCCTGCGGCCGCTGCTGCTCGCGCCCCTGCTCGCCACCGCGGTGGCCGTGCCCGCGTTCGCGGTCGAACTGGTCGTGGACATCGAGCGCGTCGGCGCCCAGACCGGAAGGTTGACGGTCTTTCTCTACGATTCCGCGGAGGCCTGGGACCACCAGCGCGATGCACTGCGGATGCAGCGTGCCTACCCCGACGGCAGCGACCGGCTGCAGGTGCGCTTCGACGGCCTGAAGGCGGGCCGCTACGGGGTGATGGTGCTGCACGACAAGGACGGCAACCGCAGGTTCGACGTCGGGCCCCTTGGCATCCCCAGGGACGATTACGGGTTCTCCAACAACCCCACCGTGTTCTCGCGCCCCGGCTTCGACCGCATCGCTTTCGAGTTGCCGGTGCAGGGCGGTCGCGTCACCGTACGCATGAAGTGAACGACGAGGCTCGCACGCTGCACCGGCTCGCATGGGGATGGATGGTGCTGGGTGCGCTGGCGCTCTCGGCCGGCACGCTGTTGTCGGCGGCAGCGTGGCAGTTCTACCGCGAAAGCACGCACACGCCGGGTGTGGTCGTCGCACACCAGGGTCGTGCCGGCGGCACCCGCGACCTGGGTGGGCGTTACGTGAGCTCGAACGTGGTGCCCGTCGTCGCCTACCGCGGTGCCGGCGGCCTGAGGGCTCGCGTCGTCGGCAGCTTGCCCAGGGACGAAACGAAGGCGCCGCCCATCGGTGGTGCGCTGGCGGTCCGCTACCGTGTGCTGCCCGATGGCACGACGCACGCGCGCATCGATTCTGCCTTCGAGATCGCGGGTATCCCGGCGCTGCTGCTCCTGTCCGGCGCCGGTCTGGCGGCCGTCGGTTGGTACGCGCGGCGGGTGGCGCTGGGCCGGCAGCCTGGGTCTCTGGGCCCGCGCCATCCCGGCATGGAAGACTGGGACCGGGTGCAACGCACCGCCGCCCTGCGCGCTGGATCGCCGGCACGACGCGGGCGCAGGGATGACGGATAGCTTCGCCTGTGCCTGCTGGCGCCGGGCCTGGCGCGGTTTCATGCGCTGGCGTCCCGTGGCCGCGCGGGCCTGCACATGCTTCCGCCATCGTCGGCATCCCGCTAGCCTAGTTCCGGGCGTCGCAGCCGCAGCGACGACGGAAGCGCCGTGCCGATTCTCGACCTCCTACGCCAGGGCTGGGACGCGCTCGCCTCGGTGCCGCACCTGCGCCTGTACCTGACCCTGGGCTGGGCGCTGTACATGCTGCTGCTGGGCGGCTGGATCATCCTGCAGAAGCGCGAGCCGGTGGCGACCGTGAGCTGGCTGCTGGGCCTGGCGCTGCTGCCGTACGTGGGCTTCCTCGTCTACCACGTGTTCGGCCCGCAGAAGATCGAACGCCAGCGGCTGCGCCGGGCGCGCGTGCGCGGCGAACTGCCCGCGCAGGCGCTGGCGGAAAACGAGGAGGTGGCCGAGCTGGCGCGCATGGTACGCACGGCCACCGGCCTGCCGATGACCACCGCCAGCGACGTGCGCCTGCTGGTGGACGGCGCGGCCAAGTACGACGCGCTCATCGCCGACATCGCCCGCGCGCGCGAACACATCCACCTCGAGTACTACATCTGGCATCCGGACGGGAGCGGGACCGCGCTGCGCGACGCGCTGGTCGAACGCGCCCGTGCCGGGGTCAAGGTGCGGCTGCTGGTCGATGCGCTGGGCGGGGCCCGCTGCCAGCGCTTCTTCGCCAGCCTGGTCGAGGCCGGCGGCGAGCTGGCGTGGTTCCACCCCACCCGGTTCGGCCGCATCTGGCAACGGCCGTGGACCAACCTGCGCAACCACCGCAAGATCGTCGTGATCGACGGCCGCATCGGCTACACCGGCGGCATGAACATCACCGACGACCAGAACGACCGGCTCAATGCCGCCGCCTACCGCGACCTGCACCTGCGCGTGGAAGGCAACCTGGTGCGGGCGCTGCAGCTGGTGTTCGTCGAGGACTGGGCCTACGCCACCGGCGAGCGCGACTTCATCGGCGACGTGGTCCGGCAGACCCCGCTCCTGCCGCGCGGCGAGGTCTGCGCGCAGGTGATCACCTCCGGTCCCGACACGCACTGGGAGGCGATCCACCGCGCCCACGTGGGCGCCATCCACGGCGCCCGCGAGCGCGTCTGGCTGGTGACGCCGTATTTCGTGCCGGGCGAGGCGGCGATGATGTCGCTGACCTCGGCCGCGCTGGCCGGGCTGGACGTGCGCCTGCTGGTGCCGCGCATGAGCGACTCGCGGCTGGTGACGCTGGCCGCGCGGTCCTACTTCGGTCCGCTGCTGGTGGCCGGGGTCAAGGTCTACGAGTACGGGCCGCGCATGCTGCACACCAAGGCGCTGCTGGTGGACCAGAGCACGGTGCTGATCGGCAGTGCCAACTTCGACCATCGCAGCTTCCGGCTCAACTTCGAGGTGTCGGTGCTGTTCGACGACGCGCAGCTGGGCGCGGCGCTGGCGCAGCTGATCGAAGTCGAACTCGCCAGCGCCCCGCGCGTGCGCCAGGGCCGCCATCGCGGCCTGCTCGGCGCGCGGCTGCCCGAGGCCCTCGCCCGGTTGATGTCGCCGCTGCTCTAGACGCGCCGGCTCGGGGCGCGGTCTCCCCGGCGTCGGCAGCGCTTGCACCACAGCCCGGCCCACTGCCCTGCGCTGGTCGCGGGCGGGCGGCGGCCCGCGACCAGCGGCCGCGGCGGATGGCCCAACGGCATGCCGGCGCAACGGTTGGCGTTAGACTGGCGGCTCGTCCGCAGCGGAGCCTGCCCATGCCCTGGTTGTTCCTGTTGCTCGCGATCGCCGCGCTCGCGATCGCCTTCATGACCTCGTCCATGGCACTGGTGGCGATCTGCCTGGTCGCGGCGCTGGTGCTGCTTTGCCTGTGGATCCTGGGACTGCTGTCGCAGCGGATCGATACCCAGAGCCGCGACGACAGCCAGATGCTCGACCCGCGCGAACTGCAGCGCCTGCGCGAGCTGGCCGAAGCGCGCCGCGCGGCCGCCGCGGGCGTCGCGCCGGCCACCGCCGACGAGCCGCAGGCGCCATGATGCGTCCGGTTCGCGGCGGCGCATGAGCTGCCGCCTCAGCGTCAACCTCAACAAGATCGCGGTGCTGCGCAATTCGCGCGGCGGCGGCGATCCCGACATGCTGCGCGCCGCCCGCACCTGCCTGGATGCCGGCGCGCACGGCATCACCGTGCACCCGCGCCCCGATGCCCGCCACACCCGCCACGACGACGTGCTGGCGCTGGCCGACCTGTGCCGTGCACGGGGCGTCGAGTTCAACCTGGAGGGCAATCCCTTCGCCCCGCCGCGCGAAGGCTATGCCGGCTTCATGGCCCTGTGCGAACGGGTGCGCCCGGCCCAGGCGACCCTGGTCCCCGACGCCGACGCGCAGCTCACCTCCGACCACGGCTTCGACTTTGCCCGCGACGGCGATGCGCTGCGGCCGCTGGTCGCCCGGCTCGGCACGCTGGGCTGCCGGGTCAGCCTGTTTGCCGACGCGAGCTGCGATGTCGCGCACGCGGCCGCGATCGGCGCCGATCGCATCGAGCTGTATACCGGCCCCTGGGCCGAAGCGTTTGCCGCGGGCCGCGGCGCCGGGGCCCTGCCCGCCTTCGCGGACACTGCCCGGGCCGCCCGCGCGGCAGGTCTCGGCGTCAATGCCGGCCACGACCTCAGCCAGGCCAACCTGGGCGCCTTTCTCGCCGCGGTGCCCGAGGTGGAGGAAGTGTCGATCGGCCACGCCCTGATCGGCGAGGCCCTGTACGAGGGCCTCGCCACCACGGTCTCGCGCTACCTGGCCATCATCGACGGCGCCGGCTGAGCCGGCTTACTGTCGCAGGAAGCCGATCCGCTGCAGGCCGGCGTTCTCCGCCGCCGCCAGGACCTGCACGACCGCCTGGTAGTCGGCGTCGCCGGCGGCATCGATCTGCAGCATCGCCTGGTTGCGCCGTCGCGCCTCGTCCTGCATCCGCGCCTGCAGCTGGCTGCGGTCGGCCTCCTCGCCATTCCAGAACAGCTGCCCGGATGCGGCGATCCGCAGCGTCACCGGAGGCGGCGGCACTTCGTCCGGCGCCGGGCCGGCCTGCGGCAGGGTCAGGTCGACCTGCTGCGACAGGGCCGGGGCGGTGACCATGAAGATGATCAGCAGCACCAGCAGCACGTCGCACAGCGGGATGATGTTGATCTCGGCCATCGCGGGCGTCCCGCGACCGGCCTGGTGGGCGAATGCCATGACGCACCTCCTGACGGAATGGATGCGCCCCCGACGCTACGCCGGCCCGCGGCGCGCCGCAAGCGCCGCGAGCGGGCGCACGCATCCGCACGGAGGGCGGAGTCCACGTGGAACGCTGCGCGGCCGGCAGCGCTGTCCGGAAACCTGCCGGAAGAGTCCGGCACGGCCGACCGACCAGCTCCGGATCGCGCCGACAGCGAGACGCGAGGTTGAAGATCTGGCGCGACGCGACCCCACCCGGCCCGGCCGAACCCGCGGGCGCGCCTGGCGCCGGACAAAAAAACGCCGCCCGGTGGGCGGCGTTGAAGCTGTTGCGGTAAGCGGCCGGCGCGCTGCAGGCGACGCCGGACGGTCGTGCGCTACTTCTTGACGAAACCGATCTTCTGCATGTGCGCGTTCTTGGCCGAGGCGAGCACCTTGGCCAGCACGCCGTACTCCGCATCCTCGCTCATGTCGATCTCCAGCGTGGGCTGGTTGGCGACATCGCGCTGGACCTCGGCATCCATCATGGCGCGCAGCGCCGACACCGGGGTCGGGCTGTCGTTCCAGTAGATGGTGCCGCCGGCGTCGATCCGCAGGCGGATCGGCTCGGGCGGATCCTGCGGATTGGCCGGCGGGTTCAACGAGCGCTGCGGCAGGTCGATGTCGATCGGGTAGGACACCTGCGGCGCGGTGACCATGAAGATGATCAGCAGCACCAGCATGATGTCGCACAGCGGGATGATGTTGATTTCGGCCATCGGCGCGCCGTCACCACCACCGGATGAAAAAGCCATCGTGCGTTCTCCCGATCAGTTCTTTTCGCGGGCCGAGACGAAGCCCACCTTGCGCATGCCCTTCTGCTGCGCAAGGGTCACCACTTCGTTGACGGTCCTGTACGGCGTGGTGGCATCGCCACGCACGTTGACGGCCGGCTGCGGCGTCTTCTGCGCTTCCACCGCCAGCGTGCTGTCGAGCAGGTCCATCGTCACCGGCTGGTCGTTGAGGTAGAGGTCGCCGTTGGACGTGATCGCGACGGTCAGCGGAGGCGCCGGAGGCGCCTCGCTGGGACGTTCGTCGAGATTGGCCTGCGGCAGGTCGACCTTCACCTTGTGCGCCATCAGCGGCGCGGTGACCATGAAGATGATCAGCAGCACCAGCATGACGTCCACCAACGGCACGATGTTGATCGTGGCATTGACGTTGTCGTGGCCGCCGTCACCGCCTGAACTGAAGGCCATGTCGGATCTCCGTCAGTCTGAGTCGATCAGCGATTTTCGCCGACGCGTGCGCCGGTGGCGAAGAAGTCGTGCAGATCGTGGGCGAAGGTGTCGAGCTTGTTGTTCACGCCGCGGTTGAGGCGGACGAAGAAGTTGTAGCCCAGCACCGCCGGGATCGCGACCGCAAGACCGATGGCCGTCATGATCAGCGCCTCGCCCACCGGACCGGCGACCGCGCCGATGTCGGCCTGGCCGGTGGCACCGATGCGGATCAGGGCGTTGTAGATGCCCCACACCGTACCGAGCAGGCCCACGAACGGTGCGGTCGCACCGACGGTGGCGAGCACGGTCAGGCCGGCTTCCAGGCCCAGCGATTCGCGGGTCACCGCCTGGCGCAGGGCCCGGTCGACGAACTCGGAGCGGCTGAGCGATTCGGCCAGGCGCGAAGCGTCATGGCGCTGGTGGTGCGCGGCGGCCTGGGCGGCATCGAGCGCGACCTTGGAGAACGGCTCGCTGCGCGGCTGCTCTTCCATGTAGCGGATGGCGTCCTGCGCGTTCGGGGTTTCCCAGAACGTGGCGATGACACGGTCGGAATTCTTCTTCAGCCGGATGTGCTTGAAGAAGTTGTAGATGATCCAGTAGATCGAGAGCACCGACATGAGGATCAGCACGATGAACACGATCCAGTTGACCACTGTCATGTGTTCGATCAGGTTCGCGAAGCCCATCTGGGTCAGTGCTTCGGCGTTGCCTCCGGTCGATGGGGCGGCGGTGGTTTCCTGCAGCATGACGCTTACCTTTTTGAATGTTGTTGAAGTGTAGGAGTGGAACGGTGTAACGCGGAAGGTGTTACGTGACGATCAGCCGCCGAGGTTGAAGTCCACCGGCACGCGCACGCGGCCGGCGGCCGGCTGGCCATTGACGATCGAGGGGTTGAACCGCCAGCGGCGCGCGGCCTGCATCGCGGCGCGGTCGAGGTCGCGGTTGCGGCTCGACTTCTCCACCGACACGTTGGTGACGTTGCCGTTCGCGTCGACGTCCACGACCAGGATCACGGTGCCCTGGATGCCGGCGCGCAGGGCGGACGGCGGGTACTGCGGCGGGTTCATGTTCCTGGAGGAGATGTCCACGCTGGCACCGATGTCGGGCGTCGCCTGCGGCGGCGCGGGCGGGGCCGGCGGCGGCGCGGGCGTGTCGACCGGCGACGGCTCGTCGAACACCACCGGCGGCTCTTCGGGCGGCGGCGGCAGCGGCGAAGGCTGCGGCGGCACCAGCTCCTTGATCGGCGTGGGCTTCGGCGGTTCCGGCGGCGGCGGCGGAGGCGGCGGAGGCGGCGGCGGCGGCTCGATGATCACCACGCGGGTGGCATCGTCGTCCGGCCGTTCGGCCTGGGGCGGAGTGGCGGGCGCCAGCAGCAGCAGCAGGGCCGCGGCGTGGATCGCCACCACCAGGGTGAATCCGGCGATTCGCGCCCAGTCCAGACCTTCGTCTTCGTCTTTCTTGTCGGCGGTCGGCAAGCGTTCGGTCATGCGTTGAACTCAAGTCTGGCCGGACGCCGCGCGTCCGGGGTCATGTCGTATCCGCTGCCGGCTTTTCGGCGACGGGAATTTCCAAGCTTATACCAATCCATGGGCGCGATACCAACCGGTTTCCTACGTGACGAAGGCTCAGTTGTTCCGGGCAAGAATGCGCTTGGCCTCGTCCGGATTGCGGACGCCCTTGTCAAGTGCCGACTGGGCGGCCTGCTTGGCTTCCGCCAGCCGTCCCTCGTTGGCCAGGAGCTTGGAAAGGTTGAGCCAGGTCTCGCCGGTCGGCGCCAGCGGCGCCGCTTTCTGGTAGGCGCCGATGGCCTGGTCGATCTGCTGCGGCTCGCCGAAATAATAGGCCTGCGCGAGGGCGACGTAGGTCTGGTAGTCGGGCTTGAGGATGTTCTTGGACAGGCCCTCGTTGATGATCTCGATGGCCTTGGCCTGGGCATCGTCCATGCTCAGGTAGGAGGCCATCAGGTTGCGGTATTCGCGCTCCTCGGTGAGCTCGCCCCTGGCGCGCAGCGCCTCCAGCACCGCCGCCGCCTTGTCGTACTGGTCGGTCTGCAGGTAGGTGGCGACGAGATTGAGCTGCGAGCGCTTGTCGTCGGGCGTGGCGGCGGCGATCTGCTCGGCCAGCCTGGCCGCTTCGGCGCCCTGGCCAGACTCGGCATAGGCCGCCATCAGCAGCTGCTGGTACTCGGGCTTGGCGTCGGGCGAGTCGACCAGCGGGCGCAGCGCCGCGATCGCCTCGGGGTAGCGTTCCAGGCGCAGCAGCACGTTGCCCTTGAGCGCGGCGATGGCCGGATCCTGGGTGCGCGTCTCGGCCTGCAGGCGATCGATGGTGGCGAGCGATTCGGCGTAGCGCTCGTCCTGCGCGTGCAGCTGGGCGACGATGTTCATCACCTCGTAGTGGTCGTCGTTCTTGAGCCCGTCGAACTGCAGGGCACGTTGGAAGTAGTCCAGCGCCTTGGCGTCGTCATGCCCGATCAGGCCGGCGCCGGCGATGCGCGCGGCCATGGACTTGTCGTAGCCGTTCGATTTCTCGTCGGCGATGATCTCGTCGGCCAGGGTCCGGGTCTTCTCCAGGTCCTGCGCCTCGTAGGCCTCGGACAGCTTGTTGAGCCGCGTGCCGGCCGAGCGCGAGGCCTTGGCCTCGGGCTCCTCGCGGGTGGCGTCGGGATAGCGCGGCTCGGACTTGCCCGCCTCGCCACGCGCTTCGTTCTTCTTCGCGCGCTCGGCCCGGCGCTCCTCGGCACGGGTCGTGCCCTGCGCCATCGCGGCGGTGGTGGCCAGCATCAGGCCGGTGGCCAGCATCGCGGTCAGCAGGCGGGTCGGAAGGATCGTCTTGGGCATGGGTCTCACCTTGATTCATGCGCCAGGGGCGCAAGGGCTGGAAAGGATGTCGCGAAGAAGGGTCGCGCGGGAAGCCCCGCGGGAGGTCAGCCGCAGCTGGGACGGCGTCCGGCGGCGCGCGCCTGTTCCCAGGTCGGCACCAGCTGGTTGGCGCGCACCTGCAGTTCGGAGATCCGGCTCTGCGGATCCGGGTGCGTGGACAGCCACTGCGGCGGACGGTTGCCGCCGGCGCCGATCATGTTCTGCCACAGCGCGACGGCCGCGCGCGGATCGAAGCCGGCCTGCGCCATCATCCGCTGGCCGACCACGTCGGCCTCGGTTTCCTGCGCGCGCGAGCCGGGCAGCAGGAAACCGGTCTGCGCCAGGATGCTGCCGCCCTGGGTGGCCAGCTGGCCGTAGTCGCCGGCGAGCGCGCCGATCAGCTGGACCGCACCGGAGGCGCCCATCTGGCGGGTGATGCGCTCGTCATGATGGCGCTCGACCACGTGGCCGATCTCGTGGGCGACCACCGCCGCCAGCTGGTCCTGGTTCTTGGCCACGGCAAACAGGCCGGTGTTGATGCCCACCTTGCCACCCGGCAACGCGTAGGCGTTGGGCTCCTTCTCGGCAAAGACCGCGCTCTCCCAGGCGAAGGCGCGCTGGTCGGCCGGCAGCTGCCGCACCAGCGCGTCGACCACGCAGCGCACGTAGCGGTTCTGCCGCGCGTCGTTGCTGAGCGGCCCCTTCTGCTTGGCCTCGGTGAAGGCCTGCGCGCCAAGCTGGTTGAGCTGCGCCTGCGAGACCCCGCCCACGTACTGGGTACGCCCGGTGGACGAGGTGGTGGTGGCACACGCCGCAAGTGATGCGACGATGACCAGCGCTGCGATGGTGTGCCTCATGTGGGGGACCCCTGCGGTTCGCCGCGAGTGTGGCGGCGGGCATCTTAAGTTTTCGTCAACCCGGCGACGGCGGCGGGCCGACGGCGGGCAGGCTGCGCAGGGTCCCTTGCGCATGGCCGGGCGGACGTGGACGGTCCGCGCGGCGGCACGGCCGCCGCTAGATGTCGAGGTTGGACACCTTCAGCGCATTGTCCTCGATGAAGGCGCGGCGCGGTTCCACCACGTCGCCCATCAGGGTGCTGAAGATCTGGTCGGCCGCCACCGCGTCCTCGATCCGCACCTGCAGCAGGCGCCGGGTCTCGGGATTGACGGTGGTGTCCCACAACTGCTCCGGGTTCATCTCGCCCAGGCCCTTGAAGCGCTGGATCTGGCGACCCTTCTTGGCCTCTTCCAGCAGCCAGGCCTGCGCCTGGGCGAAGCTGGTGATCGCCTGCGCGCGGTTGCCGCGCAGGATCTGCGCACCTTCGCGCACCAGGCCGTGCAGCAGCGCCGCGGCCTCCTTGAGCGCGCGCAACTCGCCACCCTCGAAGGCCGACAGCGGCAGCACCTGGATCGCTTCCACACCCATGTGCCGGCGCCTGGCGATCAGCGCCGCGGGACGATCCTCGCGCGCCGGCTGCCATTCCAGCGCATAGCGCGGACGGCCCAGCCCCTCGCGGTTGAGGCGCGTTTCCAGCACATCGAGCTCATGACGCTCGTCGGTGTTGGCGCTGAGCGCTTCGGGATCGAGCGGGGTGAAGTCGATCAGGGCCTCGAGCACCAGCGGATCGTAGCGGTGCGCATTGCGCGCGATCGCCTCGCGCGCGCCGGCATAGGCCAGCAGCAGCTTCTCCAGCGCCGCGCCCTCGATCGGCGGCTCGCCGGTCGCCGGCACCAGCGCCGCGCCCTCGACCGCGTTGCCTGCGAGGTAGGCGTCGAGCGCCGCGTCGTCCTTGAGGTAGAGCTCGGTCTTGCCCTGCTTGATCTTGTACAGCGGCGGCAGCCCGATGTAGATGTGGCCGCGCTCGAGCAGCTCGGGCATCTGCCGGTAGAAGAAGGTCAGCAGCAGGGTGCGGATGTGCGAGCCGTCCACGTCCGCGTCGGTCATGATGATGATGCGGTGGTAGCGCAGCTTGTCCGGGTTGTACTCGTCCTTGCCGATGCCGGTGCCCAGCGCGGTGATCAGGGTGCCCACCTCCGCCGACGACAGCATGCGGTCGAAGCGCGCGCGCTCGACGTTGAGGATCTTGCCGCGCAGCGGCAGCACTGCCTGGTTCTTGCGGTTGCGGCCCTGCTTGGCCGAGCCGCCGGCCGAGTCGCCCTCGACGATGAACAGTTCCGACAGCGCCGGATCCTTCTCCTGGCAGTCGGCGAGCTTGCCCGGGAGGCCGGCGATATCCAGCGCGCCCTTGCGGCGGGTCAGGTCGCGGGCCTTGCGCGCGGCCTCGCGGGCGCGCGCGGCGTCGACGATCTTGCCGGCGATGGCCTTCGCCTCGTGGGGGTGTTCCTGCAGGAACTCCTCCAAACGTGCAGCGAACGTGCTGTCAACGACCGGCCTGACGTCGGAGCTGACCAGTTTTTCCTTGGTCTGCGAGGAAAAGCTGGGGTCGGGCACCTTCACCGACAGCACCGCGATCAGGCCCTCACGCATGTCGTCACCCGAGAAGCTGACCTTGGCCTGTTTGGCTACGCCGTTCTGCTCGATGTAATGGGTCAGGGTGCGGGTGAGCGCCGAGCGGAAGCCCTGCAGGTGGGTGCCGCCGTCCTTCTGCGGGATGTTGTTGGTGAAGCAGAACATCGTCTCCTGGTAGGAGTCGGTCCACTGCAGCGCCACCTCGACGGTGATGCCGTTCTGCTCGCCCGACACCGAGATCACGTTCGGGTGCAGCGGGGTCTTGAGCTGGGCCAGGTGCTCGACGAAGCTGGCGATGCCGCCTTCGTACTGGAACACGTCGCGACGGCCCTCGCCGCGCTCGTCCGACAGGACGATCTTGACCCCGGAGTTGAGGAAGGACAGCTCGCGCAGCCGCCGCGCCAGGATGTCGTAGTGGAACTCGACGTCGCTGAATGTCTCGGTCGAGGGCCAGAAGCGCAGCGTGGTGCCCTTGCGCGGGGACGCCTCCAGCTGCCGCAGCGGATACACCGGCTCGCCGAGCGCGTACTCCTGCTGGTGGTGGAAGCCGTCGCGCCAGATGTCGAGCATCAGCTTGGACGACAGCGCGTTGACCACCGACACGCCCACGCCGTGCAGGCCGCCGGACACCTTGTAGCTGTTGTCGTCGAACTTGCCGCCGGCGTGCAGCACGGTGAGGATCACCTCGGCCGCCGAGCGGTTTTCTTCCTTGTGGATATCGACCGGGATGCCGCGGCCGTTGTCCGAGACCGACACCGACCCGTCCTCGTGGATCGTCACCACGACCTCGTCGGCGTGGCCGGCCAGGGCCTCGTCGATCGAGTTGTCGACCACCTCGAACACCATGTGGTGCAGGCCGGTGCCGTCGTGGACGTCGCCGATGTACATGCCGGGCCGCTTGCGCACGGCCTCAAGCCCGCGCAGCACGGTGATCCGGCTGGAATCGTAGGCCTGGCTGGGGGCAGCCGCGGGGATCTGGGTTTCTTCGGTCATTCGCACCACCGTCGCGCCGCGGCGCGGCTCGGGGCCGCGCTGCACGACACTTTAGTTATTGGAACGGAAGCGCGAATTATACCGCGCCGGGGCGGCGGGCTGGGCCGGGCGCCCCGGCCCCGGCGAAGCACCGGGATCCCCGGTTCAGGCGGCCCGGATCCGCCCGTGTTCCACGTGGAACACGGCCAGCGGCCAGTCCTGCCCGCCCATCAGGACCGGCCCGGCCTCGGTTCCGGTGACGAAGACCTGGGCGCCGCTGGCACGCAGGCGATCGAGCAGACGCCCCTGGTGGTCCTGGTCCAGCTCCGAGGCGAGGTCGTCCAGCAGGAACACCGGCCAATGGCCGCGGCTGGCGGCGAAGTCCTCCGCCTGCGCCAGCAGGCAGGCCAGCGCGGTGAGCTTGGCCTGGCCGCGCGACAGGGCCTCCCCGGCGGGGCGCTGGGCATGGAGCACGCGCCAGTCCGCGCGATGCGGGCCGACCGAAGTGAAGCCGGCCGCCTGGTCGCGTTCGCGCGCCAGCAGGAGCGCGTCGGCCAACGGCAGCTGCTCGCGGCGCCAGCCGGGGCGATAGTCGAGCAACCCCTCACCGAGCTGCGGCGCCAGCGAGATCGACAGTGCGCCAAAGCGCGGCTGCAGGCGTTCGACATATTCGCGCCGGCGCTGGTCCAGCTGTTCCCCGGCGGCGGCCAGCTCCGTATCCCAGGCATCGAGCTGCGCCGCGGGCGAACGCTGCTTGAGCAGGGCGTTGCGCTGCTTCAAGGCGCGGGCATAGCGCCGCCACAGCGGGTGGAACCGGTCCTCGCCGTGTTCCACGTGGAACAAGCCCCAATCCAGGTATCGCCGGCGCGCCTCCGCGCCGGCCGTGACCAGGGCATGGCTGCCCGGCTCGAAGCTGATGGCGGCCAGGGCTGCGCACAGGTCGCCGAGCTGCTGCACCGATTCGCCGTCGAGGCGTCCGGTCCAGGACTGCCCGCCGTGGCGGAGCCCCGCGCGCCGGCGCACGTCGTTGGGTTCGGCCCATTCGGCGAAGACTTCCAGCGCCTCGGCGCCGGTGCGGACCAGGCCATCTCGCACCCGGCCACGGAAGCTGCGGCCGTAGGCCAGCAGGTGGATGGCCTCGAGCAGGCTGGTCTTGCCGGCTCCGTTGGCGCCCAGCACCAGGTTCAGCTGCGGACCCGGGCTCAGCTCCAGCGGCTCCAGGTTGCGCACTCCCGAGACAGCCAGGCGGATCAGCCGCACCGCGAGCATCCACGTTGGTGGCGGCAGCGGGCTGCGGTTTGCCCTGCCACGAAACGACTTCGCCCGGCCGAAGCCGGGCGAAGCGCAGGTTCCACGTGGAACACTGCCGCCTGCATCACAGGCGCAGCGGCATCACCACGTGCCGGCAGCGCTCGCTGGACGCCTCGCGGACCAGGGCCGACGAGTTGGCGTCGCGCAGCTGCAGCACCACCTGTTCGTCGCGCAGGGCGGACAGGGCATCGAGCAGGTAGTTGACGTTGAAGCCCACGGCCAGGCCGTCGACCTTGGTCTCGGCCTCGACCTCTTCCTGAGCCTCTTCCTGCTCGGGATTGTGCGCATTGATCCGCACCAGGCCGGGCGACATCTCCAGCCGCACGCCGCGGTACTTTTCGTTGGACAGGATCGCGGCACGCTGCAGCGAGGCGCGCAGGGCTTCGCGGTCGATCAGCACCTCGCGATCGGCGCCGATCGGGATCACCGCCTCGTAGTCCGGGAAGCGGCCGTCGATCAGCTTGCTGGTGAAGGTCACGTCGTCGCGCTTGATGCGGATGTGGTTGCGGCCCATTTCCAGCACCACGGCGCGGTCGCCGCCCTCGAGCAGGCGCTGCAGTTCCTGCACGCCCTTGCGCGGCACGATGATCTGGCGCTTGGTCGGCACCGTCTCCTCAAGCCCGGTTTCGCACAGCGCCAGCCTGTGACCGTCGGTGGCGACGCAGCGCAGGCGCTTGTCGGCCAGGTCGAACAGCAGGCCGTTGAGGTAATAGCGCACGTCCTGCTGCGCCATCGCGAAGGCGGTGCGCTCGATCAGCTCCTTGAGCGCGGTCTCGGGCACGCTGACCCGCTCGGTCGCCTCGACCTCGTCGACCGACGGGAAATCGTTGGCCGGCAGGCTGGACAGGGTGAAGCGGCTGCGCCCCGCCTGCACGGTGATCTTGTCGCCCGACTGGCTGAGGGTGACCTTGCTGCCGTCGGGGAGGGCGCGAACGATGTCGAACAGCTTGCGCGCCGGGATCGTGGTCTCGCCGTCCTGGGCGTCGTCGACCGCGACCCGCGAGACCATCTCGACCTCGAGGTCGGTGCCGGTCAGTGACAGCTGGCCGCCCGAGACCTGGGTCAGCAGGTTGGCCAGGACCGGCAGGGTCTGGCGCCGCTCGACGACGTTGACCACTTGCGCGAGCGGTTTCAGGAGGGCTTCGCGTTGCAGGCTGAAACGCATGCGTTGGGTTCCTGTAGCAATGCTTTTAAACGGTAAGAACTTAAAAAGCGGTGGTGCTGGGGGGCCTGCACAACGGGAACAACTCTACAACTTGTTGTTTTCGCTGGATTTTTCAGGGGTCATCGGGTGTGGACAAACAACATGGCCGGAGGGGAGCAAGCTGTGGATGGTTTGTCCCCCTCGAGCTTGTCCACAGCTTGTGCGCCTGCTGTCCACGGACACCACAACATCTAGTGTAGCGAAGGTTTCAGGGCGCGGGGCGGCGGCTTCTGCACAGGTCGGAGGCGGTCGCTGCGAGCCGGTGGGAGGGGTGGCGAGGGGTCGGGCGCGGGAGGATCCCCAGCGCAGGCAAGCGAGCCCCCAGGCGGGCGGGGCGGCAGAGCAATGCCTGCGGATGCGGCCATCTCCGACGATCAGCACGAGGTTGCGGGCGGAGTCTCGTGCGCACGGATGTCCGTCGGTGTGCCGTCGACCTGCGACATGCCGGCCCGGGTGCCGGCCTCGATCACGCCAGGCCCGGCGTTGACGTAGGGATCGCACCCGGGGATCGTGCGCGCCCGGCAGGGCGAACAGCCCGTCGACCATCCGCGTGCAGCGATCGTGCTGCTGTAACCCCGGAAAATGTGCTCGCCGGTCACCAGCACGCTGGCCGCGCGCGCGCGTACGGGATGCCGTGGAAGAGGCGCACGTCGTGTGGCAGCAGCGCGGCGCGGCCTGGGCTGCGACAGGGGGCGTGGGGCGGGGCGACCGCGGCCAGCGCGTCGGCCGCGACCGGCGCAAGTTCCTGCGATGGAGGGACGTGTGCCGGGGCTGCTTTCGGACCGGCGGGACTACGTCGCGTGCCTCGCACGAAGCCCGGAAACGCGCGCTGCCGACCGGCAGCCGCACGCCGCCACGGCACGGTCCGCGAACGGCCCCTTGCGGTGCGGACGGAACGCCTTCGACCACGGGCGCATGGCGCCGGCGGGACGGTCCGTCTACTCGCTCAGCTTGCGGATGAGCTTGTCCCTCGCTGCCAACCGCGCCGGAGCGCGTGCGTCATCCGACTATTCGGACAGCTTGCGGATGAGCTTGTCTTTCGCTCCCTGCCAACCGCGCCGGAGCGCGTGCGTCATCCGTCTATTCGGACAGCTTGCGGATGAGTTTATCCCAGTCCTCGCGCAGCTTGCCGTCGGTTTCCATCAGGTTGCGGATCTGGCGGCAGGCGTGCAGGACGGTGGTGTGGTCGCGGCCGGCGAAGGCGTCGCCGATCTCGGGCAGGCTGTGCTCGGTCAGCTCCTTGGCCAGGGCCATGGCCATCTGCCGCGGCCGGGCCAGCGAGCGGGTCCTGCGCTTGGACAGCAGGTCCTTCATCTGCAGGCCGTAGTAGTCGGCCACGACCTTCTGGATGTTGGGGATGCCGATCGACTGCTGCTGCGCACGCAGCAGGTCGCGCAGGGTTTCCTGGGCGAACTCGACGGTGATCGTGCGCCCGGTGAAGTTGGCGCGCGCGGCCAGCGAATTGAGCGCGCCCTCGAGGTCGCGGACGTTGCCGTGCATCTTCTTGGCCAGCAGGAAGGCGACCTCGTCGGGCACCAGCGTGCCGCGCTCGCGCGACTTGGCGAGCACGATCGCCGCGCGCGTCTCGAAGTCGGGCGGATCGATCGCCACCGACAGGCCCCAGGCCAGGCGCGACTTCAACCGCGGCTCCAGGCCTTCGACTTCGCGCGGATAGCGGTCGCAGGTCATGATGATCTGCTGGCGGCTGTCGAACAGCGTGTTGAAGGTGTGGAAGAACTCTTCCTGGGTGCGGTCCTTGCCGGCAAAGAACTGGATGTCGTCGATCAGCAGCGCGTCGATCTGGCGGAACTGGCGCTTGAACTGGTCGGACGTCTTCTCCTGGATCGAGCGGAAGAACGCGCTGTAGAACTCCTCCGAGCGCAGGTACAGCACGCGCGCGGCCGGATTGGCCTGGCGCATCGCGTTGCCGGCGGCGAACATCAGGTGGGTCTTGCCCAGGCCGGTGCCGCCGTACAGCAGCAGCGGGTTGTGCGCGCGGTCGCCGGGCTTGAGCGCGGCCTGCCAGGCGGCGGCGCGGCCGAGCTGGTTGCTGCGTCCCTCGACGAAGTTGTCGAAGGTGTAGTGGCTGTCCAGGTGGCCGGCGAAGGACACCATCGGCGCGGGTGTCGCGGCAGCCGGCGCGCTGGCCGCCGGACCGGCCGCCGCAACGGCCGCGGCACGCGGCAGCGAGCCGATCTCCAGCTGTACGTCGCCGCTGCCGGCGAAGTGCGCCAGCAGCTCGCGGATGCGCTGCAGGTAGCGGCTTTCCACTTCGTCGCGCACGAATGCATTGGGCGCATACAGCACGGTCCGGCTGTCGTGGCGGCGCGCCTGCAGCGGCTTGAGCCAGGTGTGCACATCCTCGGCCGGCAGTTCGGCTTCCAGGCGTTCGAGGCAGCGGGGCCAGGCATCCATAAAACGTTCGCGTCGCTGTCGTGGTGGAAAAGGAGAGCGCCCGGCGCGCGGCTGCGGCCGGTCGGCGAGGTCGAAAAGGGGAGGGCAGACTACCACCCGCCCCCGGCCGGCGCATCCGCCGGCGCCGGGTGGCGAGCGGGGCGGACTTGACCGGCGACGGGGCACGTCGCTAGAATTGCCGGTTCTTTCCGCCCGCTGCACGTCAGTACACGCCATGGCCACCAAGCGCACCTACCAGCCCAGCAACCTCAAGCGCAAGCGCGACCACGGCTTCCGTGCCCGCATGGCGACCGCCGACGGCCGCAAGATCCTTGCCCGCCGCCGTGCCAAGGGCCGCAAGCGCCTGTCGGCCTGAGCCGACGAGCTGCTGCCACCGGGTCGCATGACGGCCCGGGGCCCCACCGATCGATGACCGACGCCTGCTTCCCGAGACAGGCGCGGGTCCGCGCGAGCGCGGATTTCGACCGCATCTTCCGCGACGGCCGCCGCGTGGCGCTGCCCATGCTGGCGCTGCACTGGCTGGCCGACGGACAGGCGCCGCGCATGGGACTGGCCGTTTCGCGCAAGGTCGATCGCCGCGCGGTGGGCCGCAACCGCATCAAGCGGATCCTGCGCGACGCGTTCCGACACGACCGGGCCAGCCTCGCCGCGGGCGCGTACGTATTCGTGGCGCGGCCGCCGGCGGCTACGGCGACGTCCACCGCCCTGCGCGATGCCATGACCAGCCTGCTGCGCCGTGCCGGTGCGTTGCCGCACCCGGCCCCGGACGGCACAATGCCCGCCGCGGATTCCCGCACGGCATCCCCGCCTCCTCCCACCGCGCCGCGTCCTTCCGGCGAATGAGCCT
This sequence comes from uncultured Luteimonas sp., assembly GCF_947492465.1. NCBI lineage: Bacteria > Pseudomonadati > Pseudomonadota > Gammaproteobacteria > Lysobacterales > Lysobacteraceae > Luteimonas > uncultured Luteimonas sp. The sequence goes on along the minus strand of NZ_CANLNF010000003.1, from coordinate 518,312 downwards.
GCCTGCCCGATGAACCAGACCCGCACCTTCCTGATCGTTGCCTGGCTGATGGTGGCGGTGCTGCTGTGGATGGCATGGAACAAGGAACAGACCGCGCCGCCGGTCCAGGAGATCGCGCAGGCCCTGCCCGCGGGCGGCAGCGCGGTCCCGGTATCGCCGCCGGCCGGCCAAGCCACCGTGCCCGGCGCGCCCGCGGTGCCGCAGGCCCCGGCCACGGGGCCGGAAAGCAGCGCCACGCCGCAGCGGGCCAGCGCGGTGCAGGTCGAGACCGACGTGCTGCGCCTGGTCATCGACGGCGGCAGCGTGTTGCGCGCCGAACTGCTGACCTACCCGCAGACCCGCGACGAGGCCAGCCCGCCGGTGCTGCTGTTCGACAGCGCCCCACAGCACTTCTATGCGGCGCAGAGCGGCTGGGTCAGCACCGCCGGCCCGGCGCCCAACCATGAGCAGGGCTTCGTGCCGGCTGGCGACGCGCGCAGCTTCAGCCTCGCGCCGGGACAGGACGAACTGGTGGTGCCGTTCGTCTGGCGCGGCCCGGACGGCGTCGAGATCCGGCGCAGCTACGTGCTGGCGCGCGGGCAGTACGCCATCACCGTGCGCGACGAGGTGGTCAACACCGGCAGCCAGCCCTGGCAGGGCTTCGCCTATCGCCAGCTGCTGCGCGGCTCGCCCGACGTCAAGCGCGGCATGACCAACCCCGAGTCGTTCAGCCTGACCGGCGCGACCTGGTACGGCGACGAGGGCGGCTATGCGCGGCGCTGGTTCACCGACTACGAAGATGGCGCGATCAACGCCACCGACAGCAACACCTGGATCGCCTTCGTCCAGCACCACTTCTTCGGCGCCTGGCTGCCGGGCGAAGCCGGCGGCGCGAAGAACGCGATCACACTCGACACCGATACCAGCAGCGGCGTGCCGCGCTACCTGATCCGCGAGATGGCCACCACGCCGGTGGTGGTCGCGCCGGGCCAGCAGGCGGTCGACAGCGCACGCCTGTGGGTCGGGCCCAAGCTGGTCGGCCAGATCAAAGCGCAGCAGGTGCCAGGCCTGGACCGCGTGGTCGACTACAGCCGCTTCTCGATCATGGCCTGGCTGGGCGAAGGCCTGTTCTGGGTGCTGGAGAAGCTGCACGGCCTGTTCGGCAACTGGGGCTGGGCGATCGTCGGCCTGGTGGTCCTGGTCAAGATCCTGCTGTTCCCGCTGGCGACCGCGCAGTACAGGTCGATGGCGAAGATGCGCAAGTTCCAGCCGCGCATGCAGCAGCTCAAGGAGCGCTACGGCGACGACAAGCAGAAGTTCCAGGTCGCCATGATGGAGCTGTACAAGAAGGAGAAGATCAATCCCGTCGGCGGCTGCCTGCCGGTGCTGCTGCAGATGCCGATCTTCTTCGCCCTGTACTGGGTGCTGCTCGAGTCGGTGGAGCTGCGGCACGCGCCGTGGATCGGCTGGATCCAGGACCTCACCGCGCGCGATCCCTGGTTCATCCTGCCGGTGATCAACATCGCGGTGTTGTGGGCCACGCAGAAGCTCTCGCCGATGACCGGCATGGACCCGATGCAGCAGCGCATGATGCAGCTGATGCCGCTGGTGTTCGGCGTCATGATGGTGTTCTTCCCGGCCGGCCTGGTGCTGTACTGGGTCACCAACGGCGGTCTGGGCCTGCTGCAGCAGTGGTACATGCTGCGCAAGTACGGCGACGCCGCGCCGTCCAAGGCCTGACGCACGCGCCGATGCCCGAAGCCCGCCGCCCGGCGGGCTTCTTCATTCCGCAGGTCCCATGAACGTCCGTTCCGCCGATACCTCCGACACCATCGCCGCGATCGCCACGCCCGCGGGCGCGGGCGGCGTCGGCATCGTGCGGCTGTCCGGCCCGGACGCGCTGGCGATCGGGCGCCAGCTGTGCGCGCTTGCGCTACGCCCGCGGCATGCCCACCACGTGCGGTTCCGCGACGGCGACGGCGACGTGCTCGACGACGGCATCGCGCTGGCCTTCGCCGCGCCGGCCAGCTTCACCGGCGAGGACGTGGTCGAACTGCAGGCGCACGGCAGCGCGCCGGTGCTGCGCCAGCTGCTCGCGCGCTGCTGCGCGCTGGGCGCGCGGATCGCGCGGCCGGGCGAGTTCAGCGAGCGCGCCTATCTCAACGGCCGTCTCGACCTGGCCCAGGCCGAGGCCGTCGCCGACCTGATCGCGGCCGGCGATGAGCGTGCCGCGCGCGCCGCCCGGCGCGCGCTCGACGGCGAGTTCTCGCAGCGCGTGGATGCGCTGGCCGAACGCCTGCTGGCGCTGCGCGTGCACGTGGAGGCGGCGATCGATTTCGCCGACGAGCCGATCGACACGCTCGGCGGCTCCGCGCTGCGCAAGGGCCTGGCCGAAGCGCGCGCGCAGCTGGACACGCTGATGGCCGCCGCCGAGCGCGGGCGCAAGCTGCGCGAGGGCCTGCATGCGGTGATCGTCGGCCCGCCCAACGCGGGCAAGAGCTCGCTGCTCAACGCGCTGGCCGGCAGCGAGCGTGCGATCGTCACCGAGATCGCCGGCACCACCCGCGACCTGCTGCACGAAACGCTGCGCATCGACGGCTTCGAACTCAACCTGGTCGACACCGCCGGCCTGCGCGAGGACGGCGACGCGATCGAGCGCGAGGGCATGCGCCGCGCGCGCGCCGAACTGCGCCGCGCCGACCTGGCGCTGGTGGTGCTGGACGCGCGCGACCCCGGCGCCGGCCTGCGCGCGGTGGCCGCCGACATCGTCGGCGTGCCGCAGCGCATCGTCGTGCACAACAAGTGCGACCTGGTGGACGCGCCGGCGCTGACCGAGGGCGCGCTCGCGGTGTCCGCCCGCACCGGCGCCGGCCTGGACCTGCTGCATGCGCGGCTGCGCGAGGCGGCCGAAGGCAACACGCCGGCCGAAGGCGCGTTCACCGCGCGCGCGCGCCACGTCGACGCCCTGCGCCGGGCCGCGCAGGCGCTGGTCGATGCCGCGGCGGTGCTGGCGCACGACCAGCTCGACCTCGCCGCCGAGGCGCTGCGCCTGGCCCACGACGCGCTCGGCGAAATCACCGGCCGGACCCTGCCCGACGAACTGCTGGGGCGGATCTTCTCCACCTTCTGCATCGGCAAGTAGCCGCCGCGGCCGCGCACGCCGGGCGCCGGCCGCGAACGCGGCGGGCGCGACCCTTTTCGCAAACCCCATCACAGTTTGCGGGCGCCTGGCCGCGCAGACTCGACGCCGGCCGCGGCGCCAGTTGACAATCGCAGCGCGCTGTCGCGTCCTAGACGTACACGGGAACCGTCTCAACAGGGGAAAATCGATGTCCACCAACACCACCGCGGGCGGCCGGAGGGGGTCGCGTCGGCTGCTGACCGGCACCGCGCTCGCACTGAGCCTGGCCGGCCTGCTGGCCTCTTGCGGAAAGGACGAGGCGCCACAGCAGGCCGCCACGCCGGCCGCGACACCGACGCCGGCCGCGGAGCAGCCGCCTGCCGAAGCGGTCTCGGCCGAAGTGGCCGCGCTCAGCTCCGAGCAACTGCGCGAGGCCGCGTCCAAGGCCTACCAGGAAAGCCGGCTGTACGCCCCCGGTGGGGACAACGCGATGGAGTACTACCTGGCCCTGCGCGACAAGGAGCCGGCCAACGCCGGCGTGTCCAGCGCGCTGGTCGACCTGCTGCCGATGACGGTGATCGCGACCGAGCAGAGCCGCGATCGCGGCGATTTCGACGAGGCCCGCCGCCTGCTGGCCCTGATCGAGAAGACCGATTCGTCCTACCCGGCGGTCGAGCGCCTGAAGACCACCATCGCCAGCGCCGAGACCGAAGCCGAGCGCCGCGCGCAGCAGGAACAGCTCACCGCCGAGCAGGAAGCCGAACGCCGCCAGCAGCTCGAGCGCGAGCGCCAGGAGCAGCAGCGCCAGGCCCAGGAACAGGCCGCGCGCGACCTGGCCGCGCAGCAGCAGCAGGCGACCCAGGAAGCGGCCCGGCAGGAAGCCGCGCGCCAGGAAGCGGCCCGCCAGGAGGCCGCGCGCCAGGAAGCGGCCCGCCAGGAAGCCGCGCGCCAGCAGGCCGCCAGCCCGTCGCCGGCCAACCGTCCGGCCGCGAGCGCCAGCGACCTGCGCGCGATCAGTACGCCGGCGCCGCGCTATCCGCCCGACGCCCTGCGCTCGGGCACGTCGGGCGAGGTGCAGGTCGAGTTCACCGTCGGCGTCGACGGCTCGGTGAGTGCGGTGCGCGTGGTCCGCGCCGATCCGCCGCGGGTGTTCGACCGCGAAGCGATCAACGCGGTCCGCCGCTGGCGCTTCGAGCCGGTGCCGGCGTCGGTCACCACCCGCCGCACCATCAACTTCAGCCCGACGCAGTAATTCGCACGGCCGTCGCGGAAAAAGAAGAAGCCCGGCATCCGCCGGGCTTCTTCGTGATGGACATACCGCTGCCGGCTCGGGCGCCGGCCGGCCTGCATCAGGCCGAGATCGCCAGCTTCTCGCGGTGGTACAGGCGCGCCGCCAGCAGCCACAGCACCAGGCCCAGGCCGAAGCCCGCGCCCATGTACACCGCCCACTCCTGAACCGGGATCGCCTCGCTGCGCACCAGCTTGAGGATCATCTGGTTCTGCGCCAGGAACGGCACCGCGAACTGCCACAGCTGGTTCTTGACCGGGTTCACCATCAGCACGATGGTCGGGATGATCGGCAGGAACATCAGCACGCTCATGTAGCTCTGCGCTTCCTTCACCGACTTCACGCTGGCCGCGATCAGGGTCAGCAGGGTGGTGCCGATCAGCACCATCGGCAGCAGCACCAGCAGCAGCTTGGCCATCACCGGCGCCGATACGTCCACCAGCTGCATCGGCCCGGGCGCCAGCTGGAACGACAGCTTCAGCGACAGCACGATCAGCAGCAGCGAAAGCATGCCGAACAGGCAGGCGGCGAGGATCTTGCCGCTCATGATCGAGGCGCGCGCGGCCGGCGTGGCCAGCAGCGGTTCGAGCGACTGCCGCTCGCGCTCGCCGGCGGTCACGTCGATCACCAGCGCCGCGCCGCCGAGGAAGCTCAGCAGGATCAGCAGGTAGGGCAGGAACGCCAGCAGCATGCCGCGCCGTGCTTCGGGCGTGGCGACGTCGCGCTGGCCCACCTGCACCGCGAACCCGGCCTCGGGGCTGACCCCGCGGTTGATCCCGCGCAGCACGCCGACGGTGCGGCTGTACTCGACCAGCACCCCGCGCAGGCGGTCGACCGGGATCTGCGAATCCTGGCGCGAACTGTCGTAGATCAGTTCCACCCGCGCCGGCCGGCTGCCGCGCCACTGCTCGCCGAAATCCGGATCGATCTTGAGCACCACGTCGAAGTCCTGCTCGCGCACCGCGCGGTCGGGATCGGCGGGCGCGGCCTGCGCCTCGATGTTGCGGCCCTTGAGGAAGGCCACCAGGTTGGGCGCGTGTTCGGCGCCGATCACCGGCAGCTCGAGCGTGGACTCGAGCTGGGTGCGCATCTTCTTCTCGGCCAGCGCGCCCATGCCCAGGATCAGCGCCGGGATCACGATCGGGCCCATGAACAGGCCCAGCGCCATGGTCTTGCGGTCGCGGAACAGGTCCAGCAGTTCCTTCTTGGCCACGGTCCAGATCGACTTCATGCGCGTGCTCCCGCGTTGGCTTCCGCTTCGAGGTCGGCAAGACGCACGAAGACGTCCTCCAGGTCGGCCAGGCCGGTCTGTTCGCGCAGCTCGTCGGGCGAGCCGATCGCGCGCACCTCGCCATGCGCGACCACCACGATGCGATCGCACAGCGCGGCGACCTCCTGCATGATGTGGCTGGAGAAGATCACGCAGCGGCCGTCGTCGCGCAGCCCGCGCAGGAAGCCGCGCAGGCCTCGCGTGGTCATCACGTCCAGGCCATTGGTGGGTTCGTCGAGGATCACGTTGCGCGGGTCGTGCACCAGCGCGCGCGCGATCGCGGTCTTGGTGCGCTGGCCTTGGCTGAAGCCCTCGGTGCGGCGGTCGAGGAAGTCCTCCATCACCAGGGTGCGCGCCATCGCCTCGGTGCGGGCGCGGATGGTCGCCTCGTCCAGCCCGTGCAGGCGGCCGAAGTAGGCGATGTTCTCGCGCGCGGTCAGGCGCTTGTAGATGCCGCGCGCATCGGGCAGCACGCCGAGCTGGCGGCGGACCGATGTGGGGTCGCGCGCCACGTCGATGCCGTCGACCTCGATGCGGCCCTGGTCGGGCGCCATCAGCGTATAGAGCATGCGCAGCGTGGTGGTCTTGCCGGCGCCGTTGGGGCCGAGCAGGCCGGTGATCTCGCCGTCGCGCGCCTCGAAGCCGACGCCCTTCACCGCGTGCACGGTGCCGGTCTTGCTCTTGAAGGATTTATGCAGGTTGTCGATGCGGATCATGGGAATGCCGTGATTGGGGATTGGGGATTCGGGATTCGAAGACGGGGCGGACGGGAACGAGGATGGGGATCGGGCTGTTCCGAATCCCCAATCTCCAATCCCGAATCCCGGCCTTCAGGGCTCCCAGCCGTAGTTGCCGGCGAACGGCGGCTGCGCGCTCAACCGCTCCAGGCACTGGGCGTCGAGCGAGCCGGCATCGGCGGTCTCGATGAACTGGGCGAACAGCTTGGGCATGCAGCCGGTACCCAGCACGCTGTGGCCCTGGCCGGGCAGCACCAGGTGGCGGGCGTTGGGCAGGCCTTCCACCACCTCGTCGCCATAGCGCGGCGGGGTGACCGGGTCGTACTCGCCGCTGACCGCGAGCAGCGGCACGTCGCCGGCCAGCGGCTCGCGGAAGCGCTCGGCGCGGGCGCCCCTGGGCCAGACCTCGCACTGCGCGCGCAGCGTGTCGGTCAGCACCGCGCCGAGCACGGTGGCGTCGTCGCCGCCATCGTCCTCGCCGAACTCGGCCGCGTCCTCGCTGCAGCTCACCGACAGGCCCATGCCCATCGCCATGGCGTCGCTCATCTGCACGCTCAGCATGCGCGACTGCGCGAGCAGGCTTTCGTAGCGCTGCTGCGAGGCTTCGTGCAGCACCAGCGGCAGGGTCGCGGCCATCGACGGCTGGTAGGCGTACATGCGCAGCAGGCCGACCAGGTGCATGTAGCGCGGCACCTCCTCGCGCCACTCGCCCGAGACCGGGTCGCGATAGCGCACCGGGGCGATCCCGCCGGCCTGCAGCCGCTCGCGCACCAGCACCAGCTGCTGGCGCGGATCGCCGAGGTTGGTCAGGCAGGCTTCGTTGGCGCGGCAGCGCTGGAACTGCGCGTCGAGCGCGTCCTCCAGGTTGCGCGCATGGTCGCGTCCGAGCACCAGCGAGTTGGGCACCACCGAGTCGAGCACCACCGCGCGGGTGTGCTGCGGATACGTGGCGGCGTACTGCTGGGCCACGCGCGTGCCGTAGGAGACGCCGACCAGGTTGATGCGCGGCGCGCCCAGCTTCCCGCGCACCAGCTCGAGGTCGCGCACGTGGTCGCCGGTGGTGTAGAAGCGCAGGTCGCTGCTTTGCTGCAGCCGGTCGCGGCAGGCTTCGGTCAGGCGCACCATCGCCTCGATGCTGTCGTTGCCCGGGTCGGCGAGCATCTCCTCGTCGCTGAAGTCGGGGCAGTGCAGCGGGTTGGATCCGCCGGTGCCGCGCGCGTCGATGAGCACCACGTGGCGGTTGCGGCGTGCGTCGGAGAAGGCGCGTTCGATCTGGGGATAGCTCTCGAGCGCCGACTGGCCCGGCCCGCCGGCGATCATGTAGATCGGGTCGGCTTCGGCCATTCCCTTGGCCGGCACCAGCGCGATCGCCAGCGCGATGCTGCGGCCGTCGGGTGCGTCGTGGTTCTCGGGCACTTCCAGCGTGGTGCACTGCGCTTCGACGGCGTTGCCGCCGGGCGCCGGCAGCGAACAGGGTTCGAAGGCCAGTTCGCCGTAGTGGAGGCGGCCCTGGGCGTCAGCGTGGGGGCCGGCCTGGCGGCCATCGCCGCCGTCGCAGGACGCCAGCAGCAGGGTGCCGGCGACAAGGGGGAGCAGGTACTGCAGGCGCTTCATGCGGATGCCTCCGGGAAGAAGATCGTTTCGATGGTGGCGTCGAACACGGCGGCGATCCGGAATGCCAGCGGCAGGCTCGGGTCGTACTTTCCGGTCTCGATCGCGTTGACTGTCTGTCGTGACACATCCAGACGTTCGCCGAGCTGCGCCTGTGACCAGCCGCGCGCTTCGCGCAGTTCGCGGACCCGGCTCTTCATGACCGTGCCCTCAGCGGTAGCGCCGCGCCACGAAGGACTTGGCGATGCCGTAGACCGCGCAGACCAGCGGGAACACCCAGATCATCGCCACGTCGCCGGCCACATGGATCAGCCGCGCCGACTGCAGCAGGCCGGCGGTCATGTACAGCATCGACACCAGCACCGTGGCCACGCCGACCGCTTCGAGTTCGATGCGCTGCTGCATCTCGTCCAGCCCGCGCATGTAGCCGACCATGGCGCGGACCGCGAAACCGATCGGCATCACCGGCGCCAGCGCGATGATCGCGCGCAACGCCGGGACGTCGACCCGCTTGAGCAGCCAGATCGAGGCGCACAGCACCAGCACGTACAGCGACATCGATCCCAGCAGCGCGCGCAGGTAGCGGCGGGTGAGCCCCGGCGGTGCGGCATCGCAGTCGCCGCCGCGGTGCGTCATGGCCATCGCGCCCAGCAGCAGGGCGCCGACCAGCAGGATGATGGCCACATCGCGCGGCGTGCCCGGCGACAGCCGCGGCAGCAGCAGCGCAGCGGCCGCCAGCAGGATCGCCAGCCCGGCCAGCGCGCGCATGGCGGTCGGGCGGAACAGGGAGCGTGCGGTGTCGTCGGGCGGGTGGGGCATGGCAGGTGTGTCAAGCAAGCTTGACAGCAGCTTGCCCGCTGCCCGGTAGGCTGTCAAGCAAACTTGACTCCGACGGGGCCTCCGTCCGATCGCGCGATTGCAGGCGCTGCCGCAGCCCGCCACGCCCTGACCCGGATGGCGCGCGAGACTACTTGCTGCTGACGTACTTCTCGCGACGGATCTGCGGCACCGCCAGCCCCGCCTCCTTCAACGCCTCGAAGCAGGCATCGACCATGTTCGGGTTGCCGCACAGGTAGGCGATGTCGGTGGCCGGGTCGGGCGCGAACTCGGCCAGGAACTGCTGCACGTAACCGTGGCGCACGTCTTCGTGCGCCTGCAGCGAACCGGCGGCGGGCAGCTCGCGCGAGAAACAGGGCACGAAGCGGAAGGCCGGGTGGCGCTGCGCGAACGCGCGGAACTCGTCGCCGTACAGCAGTTCGGCCGGAGTGCGTGCGCCGAACAGCAGCACCACCTCGATGCCGCGTTCGGCGATCGCCTGCTCCAGCAGCGGCAGCATCGCGCGATAGGGCGTCACGCCCGTGCCGGTGCCGATCAGCAGGTAGCGGCGATTGGCGTCCTGCGGCATCAGGCAGAAGCGCCCGAACGGGCCGCTGGCCTGCACCGTGCCGCCGTCTTCCAGCCCTTCGAACAGCGCGGTCGCCGCGCCGCCGGGCACGTAGCTCACCGCGATCTCGACCGCCTCGCCCGGGCCGCGCGCATGGTCGTGGATCGTGGCCAGCGAATACGAGCGCTTGGTCGCGGTGCCGTCGGCGTACTGGAAGTGCACCTGGATGAACTGGCCGGGGATGAAATCCAGCGGCTGCCCGTCGTCGCGGGCAAACGTGAGGTGCGCGACCGAGGGCGCGAGCATGCGCCGGCCGGTGAGCCTGAGGGGGAACTGGACGATGGCCAAGACGGATTTGGGACGCTCCGGCCCGGGAGTAGGCCGATGGGCCGCCTATACTAGCGGCTTGCCGCGAACGGCGCGGCCAAGGCCCACGCGATGATCCCAGAATCCATGGCGGCTCCGGGCGCGCCCGCGCTGCGGATCCGCGACCTCCGCAAGACCTACGACAACGGCGTGCAGGCGCTCAAGGGCGTCTCGCTCGACGTGCAGCCGGGCGACTTCTACGCCCTGCTCGGCCCCAACGGCGCCGGCAAGAGCACCCTGATCGGCGTGATCTCCTCGCTGGTGAACAAGAGCGGCGGCGAGGTCTCGGTGTTCGGCATCGACCTGGCCGCCCAGCGCGGCGCGGCCATGCGCCAGGTCGGGCTGGTGCCGCAGGAAATCAACTTCAACATGTTCGAGAAGCCGCTCGACATCCTGGTCAACTACGCCGGCTTCTACGGCGTGCCGCGCGCGCAGGCGCTGGTGCGCGCCGAGGAGGAACTCAAGCGCGCCTTCCTGTGGGACAAGGCGCGGATGATGAGCCGCACGCTCTCGGGCGGCATGAAGCGGCGGCTGATGATCGCGCGGGCGATGATGACCCGGCCGCGGCTGCTGATCCTGGACGAGCCCACCGCCGGCGTGGACATCGAGATCCGCCGCGACATGTGGCGCGTGCTGCGCGAGATCAACGCCGCCGGCACCACCATCATCCTGACCACCCATTACCTGGAAGAAGCCGAGTCGCTGTGCCGCAACCTGGCGATCATCGACCGCGGCGTCATCGTCGAGCAGGGGCCGATGCGCGCGCTGCTGGCCAAGCTCGACGTCGAAGGTTTCCTGTTCGACGTCGAGGGCGCGTTGCCCGCGACGCTGCCGCCGATCGAGGGCGCCACACTGGCCGCGCTCGACGACCACACGCTCGATCTGGACATGCCGCGGGCGATGGACCTCAACCGCGTATTCGCCACGTTCGACGCGGCCGGGATCCGCGTGCGCTCGATGCGCACCAAGTCCAACCGGCTGGAGGAACTGTTCGTGCGCATGACCGGCAGCGGCGCCAGGCCGCAGGAGCAGGCCGCATGAGCCGCGTGGAGACGGGCGCCGTCGCGGTCGAGGATGCCGCGCGCCGCAACTGGATCGCGCTGGGCACCGTCACCCGTCGCGAGATCATGCGCATCCTGCGCATCTGGAGCCAGACCCTGGTGCCGCCGGCGATCACCATGGTGCTGTACTTCCTGATCTTCGGCCAGCTGATCGGATCGCGCATCGGCGACATGGGCGGCTACACCTACATGGAGTTCATCGTCCCGGGCCTGGTGATGATGAGCGTGATCCAGAACAGCTACGGCAACATCTCCTCGAGCTTCTTCGGCGCCAAGTTCGGCCGCCACGTCGAGGAACTGCTGGTCAGCCCGATGCCGAGCTGGGTGATCCTGGGCGGCTACGTGGCCGGCGCGGTGACGCGCGGGCTGATGGTCGGCGTGATCGTGCTGGGCATCGCGATGCTGTTCACCGACGTGCGCGTGCCGCATCCGCTGGTCACGCTGTCGACCGTGCTGCTGGGCGCGACCATCTTCTCGCTGGCCGGCTTCGTCAACGCCATCTACGCCAAGAAGTTCGACGACGTGGCGATCGTGCCGACCTTCATCCTGACCCCGCTCACCTACCTGGGTGGCGTGTTCTATTCGATCACCCTGCTGCCGGGCTGGGCGCAGGCGGCGACCCACGCCAACCCGATCTTCTACATGGTCAACGCGTTCCGCTACGGCCTGCTGGGCGACAGCGACGTGCCGCTGTGGATCGCCTACACGCTGATGCTGTTCTTCGTGGCCGCGCTCGGCGGCCTGTCGCTGTGGCTGCTCAAGCGCGGCGTCGGACTGCGCAGCTGATGCGCGTGCTGGTGCTCGGCGCCGGCGGCACCGGCGGCTACTTCGGTGGCCGCCTGGCGCAGGCCGGGGCCGACGTCAGCTTCCTCGTGCGTCCGGCGCGCGCAGCGCAGCTCGAACGCTGCGGCCTGCGTCTCCGCAGCCCGCTGGGCGACGCCGACATCGCGGTGCGCGTGCTGACCGCCGGCACGCTGTCCGGGGCCGTGGCGCAGGCGCCGTTCGACCTGGTGATGCTGTCGTGCAAGGCCTACGACCTCGACGGCGCGATCGAGGCCGTGGCCCCGGCGATGGGCGACGGCACGACGCTGCTGCCGATCCTCAACGGCCTGCTGCACTACGACGCGCTGGATGCGCGCTTCGGCCGCGACCGCGTGCTGGGCGGGCTGTGCTTCATCAGCGTGGTCAAGCACGACGACGGCAGCATCGCGCACCTGGGCCGGCCCGCCTCGATCACCTTCGGCGAACGTGGCGGCGGTAGCAGCGCACGCGTGGAGGCGTTCGCGGCACTGTGCGCGCAGGCGGGCATCGACCACCGCGCCAGCGACGCCATCGGCCAGGAGCAGTGGAACAAGTTCAGCTTCCTCGCCACGCTCGCCGCCGGCACCTGCCTGATGCGCGACAGCGTTGGCGGGATCGTGGCCTGCGAGGGCGGCGCGGAATGGATGGCCGCGCTGCACGACGAATGCCTGGCCGTGGCCGCCGCGGCGGGCCGGCCAGTGCCGGAGAAGGCGCGCGACCTCGCCCGCGCCAGCCTGGCCGACCCGGCATCGGATGTGAAAGCATCGATGCTGCGCGACCTCGAAGCCGGCGCCCGCGTGGAAGCGGCGCACATCGTCGGCGACATGCTGCGACGCGCGCAGGCGGCAGGACTCGATGCACCACGGCTGCAGGCGGCGTGGGTGCACCTGCAGTGCTACGAAACCGCGATCGGATAACCTTTCCGCTTCCATCCAAGGGAGCAGGACGAATGGGGATCAGGTACACGCTCGCCGCCGGCATGCTGGCGGTGGCGCTGGTTGCATGCGGAGGCGGCGAATCGCAGGACCAGGCGCAATCGCCGTCCGACGTGGTGCAGGCGGACGAAGACGCGGTGGTGCAGGAAGCGGGGGCGCCGGACGCGCCTGCCCCGGAGTCCGGCGCAACGGCCAGAGAGGCGGACGCCGCCGCAACTGCCGACGTGCTGCTGGACAAGGCCGGCAACCCGATTGCGCTGCTGCCCTTCGACATCGAAAGCGTGCCGGTCAGCAACGCCACGCTCGGCGAGCTGCCGTTCTTCTCCATGCCGGACGGCTATGGCCTGGTGAACAGGCCCGATACCCGTGCCTTCGCGCGTTTCCCCGTGCGCATGGGCGAGGGCCTGCACTGGGTCGAGGGGGCGACCTGGGCAGGGCGCCTGGGCGTCGCGCGCGACCGGCGCCGCGACAAGGAGTTCTCGGCGCTGGAGCTGCGCCGCAACTTGGAAGCGGTGCTCGAGCAGGCCGGCGCGCACAAGGTCTTCGACGGGCCGCTGCTGCGCGACCTGTACTACGGCCAGCTCAATGACGAGATCGGCCAGGGCTTCATCGAGGGCGTCAACCTGGACAGCAAGATCCCGACCTGGGTGTACGTGATCCGCCAGCCGCAGCGCACGGCCTGGGTGCAGTTGTCGATCGGTCCGCGACAGGCGGCGATGGTGGTCATCGACCAGCAGCCGTTCGAGCAGAGCGCGCACTGGGGCGACGCGTTTCCATGGCTGTCCACGCCCGCCGGCTATGGCGGCCCGACGAAGCAGCGCGACTTCGACATGTATCCGTTCTGGACCGGATCGGACTTCGAGGAGGTCGAGGGCAAGGCCTGGATCGCGCGGGTTGACCACGACGAGCGCGGCTCGCATTCGATGTACGAAGTGCGCCGCAACCTGCAGGCGATGATGGACGAGGCCGGTGCCGCGCTGGTGTTCGAAGGCCGCATCCCGAAGCAGGCGGCCGAGCGTTATGGCGCCGACCTCCGGAGCCCCTACAGCACCGGCACCGGGCACAGCTGGCACGGCTACGACTCGATGGTCTATCGGGTCGACCGTCCCGGCGGCCGCGAGGTCTGGGTGCATGCGCGCCTGGAGTACAGCGGCGCCGGGTGGGTGGTGGTGGAGCGCGAGGGCTTCGTGCAGACAGCGGCGCTGCTGCCGGCCGCTGCGCTGAAGCAGCAGCTCGATGCCGATGGCCGGGTCGCGATCCAGGTCAACTTCGCGGTCGACCGCGCCGAGATCCTGCCCGACTCGCAGCCGCAGATCGAACAGGTGCTGGCGCTGCTGCAGCAGGATCCCTCGTTGCGACTGTCGGTGGAAGGGCATACCGACAACACCGGGGGCGCCGACCACAATCGCAGCCTGTCGCAGGCGCGCGCGGCCTCGGTGGTGGCCGCGCTGACCGCGCAGGGCATCGACGCCGCACGGCTGTCCGCAGCCGGCTTCGGCGCGGACCGGCCGGTCGCCGACAACGGCAGCGATGACGGCAAGGCCAGGAACCGCCGGGTCGAGCTGGTCAAGCGCGGCTGAACTGCCCGCAGGATCGTCCTCGCCGGACGCCGCGCACCGATGGCGCGACGTTGGCGGGGCTGGCGACCTGGCGCCAAGCTGAGGCAGTTCGCCGACCACCGCATCGGATCGTCGGGGTTGCCGTCCTGGAACAGCGCGGCGCCGCGGCCGTCGCTGTTCAGCCCCAGGCCGGGCAGGTGGTGGTCGCTGGTGGTGAAGGTGAATTCGACGCCCTCCAGGGTGTCGATGCGGGGAGGCAGGCAGGCGGCACCTCGCCTGGCTTCAGCCGGGCAGGCGGAAGAACGCGGCCGCGGTCGCGGTGGTCGCCGCGGCCGTGGCCGCCGTCGTCTCGCCGCGGTCGCGCGCCAGCTCCTCGACGATGTGGGGCAGGAACGCCGGCTCGTTGCGCCGGTCCTTGGGCAGCGGCCGCAGCGTGCGCGGCAGCAGGTAGGGCGCGTCGGTCTCGACCATCAGCCGGTTGGCCGGGATGTTCCCCACGATCTCGCGCAGGTGCTGCCCACGGCGTTCGTCGCACAGCCAGCCGGTGATGCCGACGTGCCAGTCCTGGTCGAGGTAGTCGAACAGCTCCTCGCGCGTGCCGGTGAAGCAGTGCACCACCGCCGGCGCGAGCCGGCCGTCGAACTGTTTCATGATCGCCATGAAGTCCGCGTGTGCGTCGCGCTGGTGCAGGAACACCGGCTTGCCGGTGTCCACCGCGATCTGCAGCTGCTGCTCGAAGGCCCGGCGCTGCGCCGGGCGCGGCGAGAAGTCGCGGAAGTAGTCCAGCCCGCATTCGCCCACCGCCACCACTTCCGGGTGCGCGTGTAGCGCGCGCATCTCCGCGTCGCATTCGGCGGTGTATTCGGCTGCGTGGTGCGGATGCACGCCGGCGGTGGCGAACCACTCGCCCGGGCGCGTGCGCGCCAGTTCGAGCGCGGCCGGCGAATGCGCGCGGCTGGCGCCGGTGAGGATGGCGCGGCCCACGCCGGCGTCGCACGCGCGCTGCCAGACCGCGGCGCGGTCGCGGTCGAAGCTGTCGTGGGTGAGGTTGAGGCCGATGTCGATCAGTTCCATGCGCCTATTGTAGGAGCGCGGCCGCAAGCGTCCGCATGCGCGCGTGCGGGCGCGCGTCCCCGCCGCGTCGGTGTGCCCGGCGCTCCTACAATGGCGCGATGACGTTTCCGATCACGCCGCTGCTGCCGCAGATCCAGCGCAGCCTCGCCGGGCATCCGCGGCTGGTGCTGGAGGCGCCGCCGGGCGCGGGCAAGACCACCCAGGTGCCGTTGGCGCTGCTTGATGCGTCGTGGCTGGCGGGCGGCCGCATCGTGATGCTCGAGCCGCGCCGCGTAGCCGCGCGCAGCGCCGCGATGTTCATGGCGCGGCAGCTGGGCGAAGAGGTCGGCGGGACGGTCGGCTACCGCATCCGCTTCGAGAAGCGCGTGTCCGCGCGCACCCGCATCGAAGTGGTCACCGAAGGCATCCTGACCCGGATGCTGCAGGACGATCCGATGCTCGAAGGCATCGGCGCGCTGGTGTTCGACGAATTCCACGAACGCCACCTGGCCGGCGACCTGGGCCTGGCGCTGGCGTTGGACGTGCAGGCCGGCCTGCGCGAGGACCTGCGGCTGCTGGTGATGTCGGCCACCCTCGACGGCGAGCGCCTGGCCGCCTTCCTCGATGCGCCGCGGCTGACGAGCGCCGGGCGCAGCTTCGACGTGCAGGTCGCGTTCTTCCCGGCCCGGCGCGAGGAGGCGCTGGAGGTGCAGGCGCGGCGCGCGGTGGAGCACGCGCTGGCGCGGCATCCGGGCGACGTGCTGGTGTTCCTGCCGGGCCGGCGCGAGATCGCGCGGCTGGCGGCGGCGCTGGCGCGGCCCGATGCCGCCGCCTTGACGGACACCGCGGCCGTGGACGTGCTCGAACTGCACGGCGACCTGCCCGTCGAGCAGCAGGCGCGGGTGCTGCAGCCTGCCGCCGATGGCCGCCGCCGCGTGGTGCTGGCGACCAATGTCGCCGAATCCAGCGTCACCCTGCCCGGCGTGCGCGTGGTGATCGACAGCGGCCTGGCGCGCGAGCCGCGCTACGACCCCAACAGCGGCTTCTCGCGGCTGGAGGTGGTGGCGATCTCGCAGGCCTCGGCCGACCAGCGCGCCGGCCGCGCCGGCCGCGTGGCCGAAGGCTGGGCCTATCGCCTGTGGCCGCAGTCGCAGCGGCTGGAGCCGCAGCGGCGCGCGGAGATCGGCCAGAGCGAACTGGCGCCGCTGGCGCTGGAACTGGCCGCCTGGGGCAGCGACGCGTTGCGCTTCGTCGATCCGCCGCCGCCGGGCGCGATGGCGGCGGCGCGCGACCTGCTGCGACGGCTGGAAGCGCTCGACGAGGGCGGCGCGATCACCGCGCCGGGCCGGCGCATGCTCGCGCTGGGCACGCATCCGCGCCTGGCCGCGATGCTGCTGGCCGCCAGCGGCGGGACGGAGCGCGCGCTGGCCTGCGACCTGGCGGCGCTGGTCGAGGCACGCGATCCGCTGCGCACGCGCAGCGACGGCTGGCGCCAGCGCTGGCTTGCGCTTGCCGCGTTCCGGGGCGGTCGCCTGCAGGCCGATGCCAACCGCGCCACGTTGGCGACCATCGACCAGGCCGCGCGCCAGTGGCGTCGCCGGCTCGGCCTGGATGGCGCGCCGCCGGCGGACGCATCGGCGCACGCGCTGGGCGCGCTGCTCGCGCGCGCCTTCCCCGACCGCATCGGCCGCGCGCATCCGCGCGACCGGCTGCGCTATCCGCTCAGCAATGGCCGCATGGCGCGCCTGGCCGACGACAGCAGCCTGTGCGGCGAGGCCTGGCTGGTGGCCAGCGAACTGCGCCTGGAAGCGCGCGACTCGCTGGTGCTGCGCGGCGCGCCGGTCGACGAGGCGGCGCTGCGCTCGGCCTTCGGCGAACGCTTCGTCGAACGCGACGAAGTGCGCTGGGATGCCGGCCGCCGCGCCCTGGTGGCCGAACGCGTGCGCCGGTTCGACGGCATCGTGCTCGACGCGCGGCCCGCCGGTCGCGTCGATCCGGCGCAGGCCGCGCAGGCGCTCACCGACGCGGTTGGCGAACTCGGCCTCGACGCGCTGCCCTGGAGCGACGGGCTGCGCCAGTGGCGCGCACGCGTGCAGTCGCTGCGCGCCTGGATGCCCGGCCTGGATCTGCCGGACCTGTCCGATGCGGCCCTGCTGGCCAGTCGCGACCGCTGGCTGCGGCCGCTGTTCGCGGGCGCCAGCCGGATCGACGCCCTGTCTGCCGAGGCGCTGGCCGAGGGCCTGCGCGGGCGCCTGGACTGGGGCCAGCGCCAGCGGCTCGAACAGCTCGCGCCCGCCCGCATCCGCGTGCCTTCAGGCATGGAACGCGCCATCGAGTACGCGCTCGACCACGACGGCGCGCCGCAACCGCCGGTGCTCGCGGTGAAGCTGCAGGAACTGTTCGGCCTGGGCGAAACGCCGGCGATCGTCGAAGGCCGGATCCCGCTCACCCTGCACCTGCTCTCGCCCGCCGGACGCCCGCTGCAGGTCACCAGCGACCTGCGCGGCTTCTGGGAACGGACCTGGCCGGAAGTGCGCAGGGAAATGAAGGGGCGCTATCCGAAGCACCCGTGGCCGGAGGATCCCTGGAACGCGGCGCCGACGCATCGCGCCAAGCCGCGCGGCACCTGAGCGTCGCCGCCCAGGAGCGATGCAAGCGCTTGCGCAAGGGTCCGGCGGCGGCGGGCCGGAAAGGCAGCGGGGGCCTCTTCCGCTCCGCCGTGGCGACGGCGAGGGGCCGGCAGCGCATCGCGGACGTCCCGCGCGGATCACGCCGCAGCCACGCGTCCTGCCGCACACTCCGCCCGTATCGACCCCCAGGACCCCCGACCCATGAGCAGACTCGACTCGATCCCAGGCAAGATGATGGACCTCGTCGGCAACGTCGGCGACAGCATCCGCGACCACATGCCGACCCGCGCCGGCACCCTGCTGCAGACCGGTGCCGCGCTCGGCATGGCCAAGACCGGCACGCGGGTGGCCGGGCACTTCCTGCGCCGCAATCCGGCGCTGGTGGTGGCCACGGTCATCGGCGCCGGCGCGGCCTGGTATGCGGTGCACCGCTATCGCAGGAAGCAGGCCGCCGGCGAGACCATCGACGGCCAGGCGCGCCGGGTCGAGCCGCGGCGTGCCCCGCGCAAGACGGCGTCGTCGCGCACGGTGCGCCAGTCCACGCAGAACACCGCGTCCGAGGAGTAGGCCCGCGTCCGAGGAGTAGGCCCGGCGCACGCGCACGGCCGCTGGCCGCTGCGCGTGCGGGGTGTGTCGGGTCCGCCGGTGCGTCGGTTTCGGTCGCGCGCCACGCGCCGACCCTGCGCCGCAGGCGTCAGGCGGCTTCGCGCAGTTCCAGCACGAAGCAGGCGCCGCCGCCCTCGCGGTCTTCGTAGCGCAGTTCGCCGCCCGATGCGGCCACGATCTGGCGCGCCAGCGACAGCCCGAGGCCGGTGGAGATGCCGTCGGTGGCGGCGTCGCCGGAACTGATCCGGAAGAACGGGGTGAACAGCTCCGACTGCTGGCTGGGCGGAATCCCCGGCCCGCGGTCTTCCACGCGCAGCTGCCAGTAACCCGGCGCACTGGGCCGCACCACCAGGTCGATGTCGCTGCCCGGCGCGTACTTGATCGCGTTGCTGATCAGGTTTTCGCAGACCTGCCGCACCACCAGCGCGTCGATGGCGACCTCGGTGCGCCCCGGCAGTTCCCCGATGCGCAGGCGCGACCCGCGCTCCTCCAGCTGCAGCGCGTAGCGCTGCTCGATCCACTGCGCCAGCTCGGACAGGCAGGCGCGCGCAACCGGGTCGTCGCCGCGCGGCCGCGCCGAGGCCTGGGTCTCCAGGTAGCGGCGGATGTAGCCCAGCGCGTCCTCGGCGCTGTCGCGGATCATCTGCAGGTAGCGCGGGATGCGATCCTCGCGGGTCTGGCCGGTGATCAGCAGGTCGCTGGCGAAGAAGATGCTGCTCAGCGGGTTCTTCAGGTCGTGCGCGACCAGGTTCACCAGCTCCTGGCGCTCGCGCGCCACCCGCTCGAGCCGGTCGCGGGTCAGCTTCAGGCCGATGTGGGCCTGCACCCGCGCCAGCAGTTCCTCGGGCATGAACGGCTTGGTGACATAGTCGACGGCGCCCGAATCGAACGCGCGCAGCAGCAGGTCGCGATCGTGCGCGGCGGTGAGGAACACCACCGGCAGCGAGGACCAGTCCGGGTGCCGGCGCACCTCCTCCAGCAGTTCGAAGCCGTCCATGCCGGGCATCATCATGTCCAGCAGCAGCAGGTCGGCGCTCTGCTTCCCCAGCGCCTGCAGCGCCTCCTCGCCGCTCTCGGCGGTGTGCACGGTGTAGCCCTGGCGCGACAGCAGCGCGCTGATGATGCGCAGGTTCGACGGCTGGTCGTCTACGACCAGGACCCGTCCAGCGATGGTCTTGCCCGTCGGCATCTTGCGTGGAAGTCCCTGTCGAAGCCGGAAGGGCCGTGTTGGCGGTCCGGCCGGACACGTTACCAGACCGGCCGCGGGGCCGGAATCCGGTGCAGGTTCAGTTTGTTCGGCCCGGCCGGTGCAGCGCTTCCACCTCGCGCCACTGCCCCGGCGCCAGCGCCCCCAGCGACCAGTCACCGATCGCCACCCGCACCAGGCGCAGGGTGGGCAGGCCGACGGCGGCGGTCATGCGCCGCACCTGGCGGTTGCGGCCCTCGCGGATGGCGAGGCGCAGCCAGGCATCGGGGACGCTGCGTCGGAAGCGCACGGGCGGATCGCGCGGCCACAGCGCGGGTGGCTCGATGCATGCAGCCTCGGCCGGCAGGCTGCGTCCGTCGTTGAGGTCCACCCCCTCGCGCAGGCGTTGCAGCTGTGCCTCGGATGGCGCGCCTTCCACCTGCACCAGGTAGGTCTTGGCCTGCTTGTGGCGCGGATCGGTGATGCGGTGGGCGAGCGCGCCGTCGTCGGTGAGCAGCAGCAGGCCTTCGCTGTCGTGGTCGAGGCGGCCGGCGGGATAGACCCCCGCCGGCAGCCCGAACTCCGCCAGCGTGCGCCGGGGCGGCACGCTGCGGTCGGTGAACTGGCACAGCACGCCGAACGGCTTGTTGAGCGCGATCAGCGCCATCGGCCGTTACTCGTCGCTGATCACGCTGGCGCGCAGGCTGTACGCGCCCAGGTGGCCTTCGCCCATCGGCAGCGAATTGACCCGCACCGTGTAGAGGCCGGTTTCGGGCGCCGACACCACCAGCAGCGGATCGGTGCTGCCGTCCTCGCGGTCGTCGTTCTCGCCCAGCAGGTCGCCGTCGGGCTTGAACACGATCACCACGGGGTCGAAGTCGGTCGACTTCACGGTGATCGCGACCAGCTGCCCTTCGGCCAGGCGCAGGCGGTAGTCGTGGCTGCGGCCGCCGCGGTCGCTGGGCCGGTCAGTGGCCAGCAGCTGGCCCTGTACGGTGGTGCCGACCGACATCGGTTCGGCGGCGGTGGCCGCGAAGGCGGCGCTGGCGAGGCTCAGGGCGAGAAGGGTCTTGCGCATGGAAATCCTGTGGTGGGGCGTGGGGCGCGCGCGGATATGCCGCAGCCGCGGCGCGCGTCGCGGCTGCAGGGCCAGGGCGGATCGCCCGGGGTGGCTAGCTTAGTGGGGCCGCGTGCGGCCGGGGATGGGCCGCCTGCGGGCGGAGCCGGCAGGATGGATCGTTCGACCTCCGGCAGGCAGGTGCAGGCGCGGCAGGCCTGCGTCGGCGCAGGGGCGCGGCGGGCGGGCGTCGCCCGCGCGCGCGGTGCCGGGCCCGTCGCCCGTGCGGTCAGTCGCGGGCGGGCTTCACGAAGCGCAGGGTCATGCGGTCGCTTTCGCCGATCGCGCGGTACTTCTCCGCATCCGCGGCCTCGTGGTTGTTGCCCGGCGGCAGGGTCCACACGCCGTTGGGATGGTCCTTCGTGTCCCTGGGGTTGGCGTTGACCTCGCTCTTGCCGTCGAGCACGAAGCCCGCGGCCTCGGCCATCGCGATCACCTGCGCCTCGCCGACGTAGCCGCTGCGGTCGTCGGCCGGCACGTCGGCCTTCGCGCGATGCTCGACCACGCCCAGCACGCCGCCGGGCTTGAGCACGTCGAAGAAGCCCTTGAACATGCCCTCGGCCTGGCCGCTTCCGCGCCAGTTGTGCACGTTGCGGAAGGTCAGCACGAGGTCGGCCGAACCGGCGTCGCCGAACTTCGGCGCGGTCGGATCGTAGCCGACGATCTTCGCCGCATCGAACCGTGCCGGCGCCTCTGCGAAGCGCTGCTCCAGCCCGTCCTTGCTGCGCTGCTGGTAGTCGCGGCCGCGGCCTTCGGGCACCGCGGCGGGATCGACGATGGCGGCGACGTACTGGCCGCTGCCGCGCAGATAGGGCGCGAGGATCTCGGCGTACCAGCCGCCGCCGGGCGTGATCTCGACCACGGTCTGGCCGGGCGCGAGGCCGAAGAAGCCCAGCGTTTGCGCCGGGTGGCGGTAGGCATCGCGGGCGCGGTTGGCCTCGCTGCGCCAGTCGCCGGCGAGGGCGGCCTGCAGCGCGGCATCGGGTGCGGCTTCGGGTGCGGCGGCCGGCGGGTCGGCGGCCAGGGCGGGCGCGGCGCCCGCGGCGGCCAGGGCGAGGATCAGCAGGGAAGCGCGGAACGCGGAACGGGAGGCACGGCGCATCGGGAACTCCGGTGGCGACAGGTAGGCCAAGCCTGACACATCACGGCGGCGGCCGGATCACGCCGGGCCGCTGTCGACGCTGCGCGCATAGCCGGCCGCCTCGGCGAGCAGCCAGTCGCGGAATTTCGCGAAGCCCTGGTGCTGGCGCGAGCGCTCCGGATACACCAGCCAGTGGCCGTTGGCGGTGCGCAGCCGCCGCGGCGAGAGCAGCACCAGCTGGCCGGCCTCCAGCAGCAGGCGCGCGCGGGTCATCCGGCCCAGCGCCACGCCCACCCCGGCGGCCGCGGCGCGATGGTGCGCCTCGGTGTCGTCGAGCATCGCCACGTAGCGCGCCGGCGGCGGTTCCCCGGCCAGCGCGAACCAGCGGTTCCACTGCCCGTCGCTGTCGCCCAGCAACGGCCACTGCGCCAGCGGTCGCGCGTCGATCCCGCCCATGCGCGCGACCAGCTCCGGACTGGCCATCGGCGCCAGCGCGTCGTCGAACAGGTGCTCGGTCACCGTGCCTGGCCATTGCCCGCGACCGACCCGCAGCGCGGCGTCGACCTCCGGCGAGCGCTCGAAGTCCACCACCGCCGTCTGCGACTGCAGGTTGATCTCGATCGACGGATGCGCGCCCAGGAATCCGCCCAGCCGCGGCAACAGCCAGGCCGAGGCCATCGACGGCAGCAGGCTCATGGTCAGCACGTGGTCGCGCCGGGCCGGGTAGGGGTGCAGGGCCTCGGCGATCGCATCCAGGTGCGGCGCGATGCGCTCGAGCAGGCGCTGGCCGTCGGCGGTCGCCGACACGCCGCGCGCGCCGCGGGCCAGGACCGCGTAGCCCAGCCGGTCCTCCAGCGCGCGCATCTGGTGGCTCAGCGCGCTGACGGTGAGGTTGAGCGATTCGGCGGCGCGGGTGAGGTTGCCGTGGCGGACCGCCGCGACGAAGCCCTGCAGCGCATGCAGCGGGGGTCGGGACATCTTGAATCCTGTTCAAGACTGGCTTGCGAAACATTCGCTTTTTCGCTGCGGATCATGCGCCTACCTTTCGCCCTACCCAACAAGTAGGGCGAATCATGAACATCTACGGCGGCCTGCTCTTCAACCAGGGCCATGTCCAGGACCCGGCGACGGCGCGAATGCTGGCGGGCGTGCCGGAACCGGCGCCAGCGTCCCCCGACAGCGACCGGCCGCGCGGCGCGACGGCGGCGCCCGGCACGCGCGAGTACGCGGCCGGGCTGCTGCAGGGCCGCCGCTGGCACGGCTGGGTGGAGCTGGAGACGGCGCTGCTGGCGGCGCTGCGCTGAGCGGCGGACGGCTGGCCGGCCTCCCGCAGGCCGCGGGCCGGACCGGGCGGCGCCGGTCGCGGCCTGCCCCGGCGCGTGGCCGGGGCGGCGGGCCGGATCAGCCGGCGACGAAGGCCGCGAGCGCGGCGTTGAAGGTCTCGCTGGGCCGCATCGCCGCCGACACCTTGTCCTGGTCGGGGCGGTAGTAGCCGCCGATGTCGACTGCGCGGCCCTGCACGCCGTTGAGCTCGGCGACGATCTTCTCCTCGGCGTCGGCCAGCGTCTTCGCCAGTGGCGCGAACTTCGCCTTCAGGCCCGCGTCCTCGTCCTGCGCGGCCAGCGCCTGCGCCCAGTACAGGGCCAGGTAGTAGTGGCTGCCGCGGTTGTCGATGGTGCCCAGCTTGCGGCCGGGCGACTTGTCGTTGTCGAGGAAGCGGCCGTTGGCCGCGTCCAGCGCATTGGCCAGCGCCGGCGCGGCCGAATTGAGCCAGCGGTGGCTGATGTGCTCGAGCGAGGCGGCCAGCGCCAGGAACTCGCCCAGCGAATCCCAGCGCAGGTAGTTCTCTTCCAGGAACTGCTGCACGTGCTTGGGCGCGGAGCCGCCGGCGCCGGTCTCGAACAGGCCGCCGCCGGCCATCAGCGGCACGACCGACAGCATCTTGGCGCTGGTGCCCAGCTCCATGATCGGGAACAGGTCGGTGAGGTAGTCGCGCAGCACGTTGCCGGTCACCGAAATCGTGTCCTGGCCCTTGCGGATGCGCGCGAGCGAAACCTGCATCGCCTCCACCGGCGGCAGGATGCGGATGTCGAGAGCGCCGGTGCTGTGTTCCTTCAGGTACTGCTCGACCTTGGCGATCACCTGCGCATCGTGGGCGCGCGCGCGGTCGAGCCAGAACACCGCGGGCGTCTGGCTGATCGCGGCGCGGTCCACCGCCAGCTTCACCCAGTCGCGGATCGGCGCGTCCTTGGTCTGGCAGGCGCGCCAGATGTCGCCGGCCTCGACCGCGTGCTCGAACATCGTGTTGCCGGCCGCGTCGGTGACGCGGATGTGGCCGTCGCCCGGCACCTGGAAGGTCTTGTCGTGGCTGCCGTACTCCTCGGCCTTCTGCGCCATCAGGCCGACGTTGGGCACGCTGCCCATCGTGGCCGGATCGAAGGCGCCGTTGACACGGCAGTCGTCGATCACCACCTGGTAGATGCCGGCGTAGCAGCGGTCCGGGATCACCGCCTTGGCATCCTGCAGCTTGCCCTCTGCATTCCACATGCCGCCGGAGTCGCGGATCATCGCCGGCATCGAGGCGTCGACGATCACGTCGCTGGGCACGTGCAGGTTGGTGATGCCCTTGTCGGAGTTGACCATCGCCAGCGCCGGGCGCTGCGCGTACAGCGCGGCGATGTCGGCCTCGATCGCCTCGCGCGCGTCGTCGGACAGCGACTGGATGCGCGCATACAGGTCGCCGATGCCGTTGTTCGGGTTGAAGCCGGCCTCGGCCAGCGCGGCGGCATGCTTCTCCAGCACCGGGCGGTAGAACTCCTCGACCACCACGCCGAACATGATCGGGTCGGAGACCTTCATCATGGTCGCCTTCAGGTGCAGCGAGAACAGCACGCCCTGCGCCCTGGCATCCTCGATCTGGCGCGCGACGAACGCGGCCAGCGCCTTGCGCGACAGGCGCGCGGCGTCGACGATCTCGCCGGCCTGGACCTTCAGCGATTCCTTGAGCACCGCGCGGCTGCCGTCGGCGCCGTGGAAGGCGATCTGCAGGGTATCGGCTGCGGCCATCGTCGCCGACTGTTCGCTGCCGTAGAAGTCGCCCTCGTCCATGTGCGCGACGTGCGACTTCGATTCGCCCGACCACTTGCCCATGCGATGCGGATGCTTGCGCGCGTACTGCTTCACCGACAGCGGCGCGCGCCGGTCGGAGTTGCCCTCGCGCAGCACCGGGTTGACCGCGCTGCCCATGGCCTTGCCGTAGCGCGCGCGGATGTCGCGCTGGGCGTCGTCCTGCGGGTCGTCCGGGTAGTCGGGCAGCGGATATCCCTGCGCCTGCAGCTCCTTGATCGCGGCCTTGAGCTGCGGCACCGAGGCGCTGATGTTGGGCAGCTTGATGATGTTGGCTTCGGGGGTCTTGGCCAGGGCCCCCAGTTCGGCCAGGTCGTCGCTGACCTTCTGCGCATCCGCCAGCCGGTCGGGGAACTGCGCCAGGATCCTGCCCGAGAGCGAGATGTCGCGCGTCTCCACCGAGATGCCGGCGGCGCCGGCGAACGCCTGCACGATCGGCAGCAGCGAGGCGGTGGCCAGGAACGGCGCTTCGTCGGTCAGGGTGTAGAGGATCTTGGGCGTGTCGGGCATGCGCGGGTCTCGGCTCGAAGGACGGGTGCGGTCAACGCGCCATTGTCGCGCTTCGGCCACAACAGGGCAAAACGCACGGGTATGGCGCGTCGCCGCGATGCACCATGAAAAAAGGCGCGGCTCGCGCCGCGCCTTTCCGGGGATCGGACCGTGGAAGGCCTACTTCACGTCGAACTCGCTGGTGTTGATCACGCTGCCGTCCTGGGAGATCTCCACGCGATAGCGGCCGGTCGGCCAGCCGTCGGGCTTGCTGATGTGGAAGTCGGTGGTCTGCGCGCCCGCGGCGACCTGCTTGGTTTCCTCGGCCACCGTCTGGTTGCTGTCCAGGTGGGTCCACTTGGCGACCAGCGTGCTGCCGGAGGGGCTGTCGGTGGCCACCGAAGCGTGGATCGTGTCGCCGGCGGCGAACGAGGTCAGCGGGGTGGCGATGGTGTTGTTGGCATCGATCGCGTTGCCCAGCGTCACCGACGCGGTGCTGGCCGGCGCGGTCACCGGTGCGGCCGGCGGCGGCGCGGCGGGCGGCGCGGTCTCGGTCGGGGTGGTCGGCGGAACCACGGGCGCGGGTTCGTCCTTGCGGCAGCCGGCGAGGGCGGCTGCGCCGACGACGGCGACCAGCAGGGCCTGGGAAAGACGGGTCTGGTTCATGGCGGTGTCCTCTTGGATGGAGTCGTCGGGATCGGCGGTCAGGCGGAGGCGGGCGGTGGGCCCTTGCCTTCGCCGTCCTGCTCGAGCTCGGGCAGGGTGATCACCTGGCCCGGGAAGATCCGGTCGGGGTTGTCGATCGCATCGCGATTGGCCTCGAAGATCCGTCGCCAGTGGCTGGCCTTGCCGTACACCCGCTGCGCGATCGAAGACAGCGTGTCGCCCTGCTCGATCGTGTAGCTGCGCGCGCCGATGCTGCCCGGCCCGCCCTGCGCGGTGGGCACGCTGTCGGCGCCACTGGAGACGTTGGAGAAGTCGGGCCTGGCGCCGGCCAGCGTTCCGCTGCCGGCGCCTGTGCCGCTGCCGCCGCCCGGCGTGGTGCTGGCACCACTCTGGACGTTGGAGAAATCGGGTTTCCTGTCGTTGCTCATGACCGGGCGCTCCCGCCAGTGGAATGTGCGGCGACGACGGTGGCACGCGGGATGTTAAGACCGCATCGCGACGCCGATGCGCTACTGCCGCGGATCGCGCCGCGGCGGCGGCGGCGTGCGCCCCGGCGTGGCCCGCCAGGGATTGATGTCCAGGCCGCCACGGCGGGTGTAGCGCGCCTCCACCGACAGCCACTGCGGCCGGCAGCGTTCCAGCACGTCGATGAAGATCTGCTCCACGCACTGCTCGTGGAAACCGGCGTGCTCGCGGAACGAAACCAGGTAGCGCAGCAGGCCGGCGTGGTCGATGCGCGGGCCGCGGTAGGCGATGTCCACCGTGGCCCAGTCGGGCTGGCCGGTGACCGGGCAGTTGGACTTGAGCAGCGCGCTGCGCAGGCGTTCGGTGGCCTCGGCGCCGGCATCGGCCTGCAGCAGCCCGGCATCCGGCGGGCCGTAGCAGTCGATGTCCAGCTCCAGCGCGTCGATGCCGATCGCGCCGTCGTCGTCGCCCGCCAGCGGCGGCAGCCCGAACGCGACCTCGACCGGCCCGCCGGCGGCCTGCGACAGGTCCGCCGCCAGGCGCGCGCGCAGCGCCGCGGGATCATCGAAGCGGGTGGCGTTGAGCGAGTTGAGGTAGAGCTTGAACGACTTGGATTCGACCAGGTTCGGGGTATCGGCCGGCACCGTCACCGTGGCGGTGGCGGCGACCGGCTTGCCGCGCGCGTCGAGCCAGGACAGCTCGTAGGCCTGCCAGCGGTCGTGGCCGGTGAACGGCAGCGCGCCCGCGAGCCGCAGCGGCTGGCGGCCGGTGGCGCGCGGGATCGGGAACAGCAGCGACGGGTCGTACTGCCTGGGGTAGGCGACCTCGCGACCGAGCAGCGAATCTTCGGGTCGGGACATGCGCGCATTCTATCGCCGCGCGCGTCGGCCGCCCCGGCGTCCGCGCAGGACCCGTGCCGCTCAGCCGGCTGGCTGCAGGTAGTCCAGGCTGACCTGCAGCAGCGCGCGCAGGCCCACGTCCAGCGCCGATTCGTCGAGGAAGAACTCCGGCGAATGGTTGCTCGGCGCCTTCAGCGGATCCTGCCCGGCGGGCGTGGCGCCGACGAAGAAGAACATCGCCGGCACCTCGCGCGCGTAGAACGAGAAGTCCTCCGCGCCCATGGTCAGACCCGGGTCGACCACGTTGCCGGCGCCCACCACCCGGGCCAGGCTGGGCCGCATGCGCTGCGTCAGCGCCGGGTCGTTGACCGTCACCGGATTGCCCTTGCTGTCGGGCACCTGGGCCACGGCGCTGGCGCCGTGCGCCTGCGAGACCTTCTCCGCGACGTTGGCCAGGTCGGCGAAGACCTGCTGGCGCATGTCCTCGTCGAAGGTGCGGATGGTGCCGACCAGCTCCACGCTGTCGGGAATGATGTTGTAGCGGATGCCGCCGCGGATCGAGCCGAAGCTCACCACCACCGGCTGCTTCGAGATGTTCTGGCGTCGGCTGACGATGCTCTGCGCGGTGCCGATCACGTCGGCCGCGGCCACGACCGGATCGATCCCGCCCCAGGGCCGCGAGCCGTGGGTCTGGCGGCCCTGCACGACGATGTTGAAGCGGTCCGAGGCCGCCATCAGCGGCCCGCCGCGCACGCCGACCTGGCCGGCCTGCAGGGTCGAGAACACGTGCAGGCCGAACACCGCGTCGGGCTTGAAGTCCTCGAACAGGCCCTGCGCCAGCATCTCCTCGGCGCCGCCTTCCTCGCCGTCGGGCGGGCCTTCCTCGGCCGGCTGGAAGATGAAGAGCACCTCGCCGGCCAGCTGCTCGCGCATCGCGACCAGCGCCTGCGCCACGCCCATCAGGATCGCGGTGTGCGCGTCGTGGCCGCAGGCGTGCATCACCCCGGTGGTCTCGCCGCGATAGGTGGCCGTGGCGGTGGAGGCGAACGGCAGTCCGGTGCGCTCGGTGACCGGCAGCGCGTCCATGTCGGCGCGCAGGGCGATCCGCGGGCCGGGCCGGCCGCCCTTGAGCACGGCGGTCACGCCGGTGGTGGCGATGCCGGTGCGCGGCTCCAGGCCCAGCGCGCGCAGGTGGTCGGCGACCACGCCCGCGGTGCGGGTTTCGCGGTTGCCCAGTTCGGGGTGCCGGTGCAGGTCGCGGCGCCATTCCACCACCTGCGCCTGCAGCCGCTGCGCGGCCGCGGCGACTTCGGGGCGCTGTCCGTCCTGCGCCTCCTGCGCCGCCACGGGCAGGGCCAGGCAGGCCGCGAGTGCGAACCACAGCGACGACAGCGGGCGGGCAGGACGCATCGGGCTTCTCCAGTCGGGATGCGGCCGATGCTACCGGGATTGCGCCGGCGTGGCCGCGTACAATCCGGCCTCCCGCGCGGCACCCGCGCGATCTCCCTGTCCCGCTTCCGTGTACGAACTCGCCCTGCAGGCGCTGGCGTGGCTGTTCCTGGCTGCGCTGCTGGCCGGCTTCATCGATGCGATCGCCGGCGGCGGCGGCATGGTCACCATCCCGGCGATGCTGCTGGCCGGCATTCCGCCGCTGCAGGTGCTGGGCACCAACAAGCTGCAGGCGGTGTTCGGCTCGGGCGCGGCCAGCTGGAGCTATGCGAGCGGCGGCCACGTCGACCTGCGCACGCAGTGGCGCATGGCGCTGGCCGCCGCGGCCGGCGCGGCCGGCGGCGCCCTGCTCGCGACGGCGATGCCCACCGACTGGCTGCGCGCGGTGCTGCCGCTGCTGCTGGTCGCCATCGCGCTGTACTTCGGGCTCAAGCGCGGGGTCGGCGAACTCGAGCGGCACCGGCGGATCAGCCCGCTGCTGTTCGGCCTGGCGTTCGTGCCGGCGATCGGCTTCTACGACGGCGTGTTCGGGCCGGGTACCGGCTCGTTCCTGATGCTGGGCTTCGTGTCTCTGGCCGGCTTCGGCATTCTCAAGGCGACGGCCCACACCAAGTTCCTCAACTTCGGCTCCAACGTCGGCGCGCTGGCGGTGTTCCTGGCGGCCGGCGCGGTGCTGTGGAAGGTGGGCCTGGTGATGGGCGTGGGGCAGTGGATCGGCGCGCGCCTGGGGTCGCATTTCGCCATGCGCCAGGGCGCGCGCGTGATCCGGCCGCTGCTGGTGGTGGTGTCGATCGCGCTGGCGCTGCGCCTGCTGGCCGATCCGGCGCATCCGCTGCGCCAGTGGCTGGGGCTGTAGGCCTCAGCCGCCGCCCAGGAAATCCACGGTGGCCTGCAGCATCGCGCGCAGGCCCAGGTCGAGCGCGGATTCGTCCGGCGCATACTGCGGCGAGTGGTTCATCGGCGCCGATTCCAGCGGCTGGCCGCGCGGGGTGGTGCCGACGAAGAAGTACAGCCCCGGCACCACGTTGGCGAACTGCGAGAAATCCTCGGCGATGGTGTAGCGCGGCACCTCGACCACGTTGCCCTGGCCCGCGGCCGCTTCCAGCGACGGCCGCAGGCGTTCGAGCAGGGCCGGATCGTTGCTGGTCGAGGGTGCATTGCCCGCGACCTCGAGCGTGGCGGTCGCGCCGCTGGCGGCGGCGAAGTGCTCGGCCGTGTTGCGCAGGCGCGCGATCACGTCCTCGCGCACGCCCGGGTCGAAGGTGCGCAGCGTGCCCACCATCGTCGCCTCGTCGGGAATGATGTTGAAGCGGGTGCCGCCCTGGATCTGGCCGGCGGTGAGCACCACCGGGTGCGCGGTGATGTCGACCTGGCGGGCGATGATCGACTGCGCCCCCAGCAGCACCTGCGCGGCCACGGTGAGCGGATCCACGCCCGCCCACGGCTGCGAGCCGTGGGTCTGGCGGCCCCGGATTTTCAGCGTCCACTCGTCGGCGCTGGCCATGAAGGGCCCCGCGCGTACGCCGAGCTGGCCGGCATGCAGCCGAGACCACACGTGCAGGCCCAGCACCGCATCGGGCTTGAAGTCATCGAAGATGCCCTCGTCGAGCATCCGCTTCGCGCCCGCGACCTCGCCCGCCACCGGCGGGCCTTCCTCGGCCGGCTGGAATACGAACATCACCTCGCCGGCGAGCTGCTCGCGCATGCCGGCCAGGGCCTCGGCCACGCCCATCAGGATCGCCACGTGCAGGTCGTGGCCGCAGGCGTGCATCACCCCGACCGGCTGCCCGCGGTACTCGCTCTTCACGGTGGAGGCGAACGGCAGGCCGGTGGCTTCGGTCACCGGCAGCGCGTCCATGTCGGCGCGCAGGGCGATGCGCGGGCCGGGGCGCGCGCCCTTGAGCACCGCCACCACCCCGGTCGGGCCGATGCCGGTGCGCGGCTCCAGGCCCAGCGCGCGCAGGTGGTCGGCGACCACGCGCGCGGTGCGGGTTTCCTCGTTGCCCAGTTCCGGATGCCGGTGCAGGTCGCGGCGCCACTCCACGACCTTCGGCTGCACGGCCTGCGCCGCGGCATCGAGGTCGGGCCGCGCCTGCGCCAGGGACAGCGCGGGGACCAGTGCAAGTGCGAACAGGGCGAGGGCGGGACGGGGCATGGGCAGGTCCGTGGCACGGGAACCCGCATCGTATGCGAGCACGGCATCCGGGGCGGACCGTCGTGTGCGGACTACGCATTCCGACCGGGGCCGCCCGGGCCGACGGACATCTGTCCGTTTAGCGGTCATGACGGGCAAAAGCGAAACGCTCACAGCTCCTAGCCGAAGAAACGACATCCAAGTCGCGATGCCGCAGTGACCCAGGCGGAGGTGGCGCAAGCGGCACATGGATGTGCCGCGGCCGCGAGTGCGGACAAGGATGTCTGCCCGAGCGGTGCGCCACTCCCGCCCGGGGCGCTGCGGCCCATCCGGAGCTACGCGCCCCGTGGGAGGTGCATCGAAAAACCCCCGGGTGGGACGTGCTGCCCACCGTGCGACGCTACGGAAAGTTGCCCATCACCGCACTCCCGCCGCCGCCACTTGGCGGCCGCGGGCTGCTGTCGTCGCCAGCCGAGGGATCGGCGGCGCTGGCCTGGAGCTGCGGAACCGGCTCGCCGCGCCAGCGCCGGGTCGCGCGCTGGAAGAACAGGCTGTTGGGCACGCGCAGCACGCTCTCGCCGCCCGCCGGATGGGTTTCCTCGAGCGTCACGTAGACCAGGTTCATGTCGATCACCCGCCCGCGCAGCCCGGCCTTGTCGCCGCTTTCCACCAGTTCGATGTGGTCGAGCAGGCGGAACGGCCGCGTGATCAGGATCAGCAGCGCGCAGAACACGTTGGTCAGCACGCTCCACAGCGCGAAGAAGGCGACCGCCGCCACCGTGGCGAAGCCGGTGAACGCGCCCCACAGCACCGCGCCCGACACGCCCAGCACGCGCAGCACCAGCAGCAGCGCGGCGAACCCGACCAGGAAGCCGATCGTGCGCCGGGCGATGATCACGATCTCGGCCGGCAGCTCGTAGCGCGCGGCCACGCGCTTGACCACGCGCAGCAGCAGCCAGCGCAGCAGCAGGGCGCACAGCACCACCACCACCACCTGCACCAGCGCGGTGAGTTCGCCCAGCCAGGCCTGCAGCCAGGGCGGCAGGAAGCGGCTCATCGCGGGAGGACCGCGCGCACCGCCGCGCGCGCCGGGGCAGGCGTGCGGTCAAGGCGGGCGATCGTGGAGGAATGCGGGCCCATGCTGGTTCCAGACGGCGTGCGGAGGCCGGGATCGAGGGTCGGCCAGCTTGCAGCAGCGGCCCCGGGCCGGCAAGCGAACGCAAGCAAAATTATCTTCTGAACATCGGAACGCCATCTTTGATCGCAGTGTGGATTGCGCACACTGGCCGCGATCGCGGGAGGGGTGATGCGCAGCAAGCTGTTCGTACCGGGCGCACGCCCGGACCTGTTCGCCAAGGCCTGGGCCGGCGCCGCGGACGCGGTGTCGTTCGACCTCGAGGACGCCGTGGCCGAGGACCGCAAGGCCGCGGCGCGCGCCGACGTGGCCGCCTTCCTCGCCGGCCGCTCCCCCATCGCCGGCGGGAAGTTGGCGATCGTGCGGGTCAACGCCGTCGACTCGGCCCACTTCGCCGCCGACATGCAGGCACTGGCGCCGGTGCGACCGGACCTGATCAACCTGCCCAAGATCGAATCGCCCGAGCAGGTGCAGGCGGTGGGCGCGTTGCTGGAACGGCTCGAGGGCGGCACGGATGGCCCGCGCGCACCGCGCCTGCTGCTCAACATCGAGACTCCGCGCGGCCTGCGCCGGGCTGCCGCCATCGCCGCCGCGCATCCGCGCGTGGCCGGGCTGCAGCTGGGGCTGGGCGACCTGTTCGAGCCCTATGGGGTAGGACGCGACGGCGCCAACGTGCACGCGGTGATGTTCGACCTGGCCATGGCGGCGGCCGAGGCCGGGGTGTTCGCCTGCGACGGCGCCTGGCCGGCGCTGGACGACGACGCAGGCTTCGAGCGCGAGGCGCGGATGGCGCAGCGCCTGGGCTTCGTCGGCAAGAGCTGCATCCATCCGCGCCAGGTGCCGCTGGCCAACGCGGTGTTCGCCATCGACCCGGACGAGCTGGCGCGGGCACGCGACGTGGTGGCGGCGGCGGACGCGGCCGGGCGAGAATCGCGGGCGGTCTTCGCGGTGGCCGGGCGCATGATCGATGCGCCCTACCTGCAGCGTGCCCGCAACCTCGTCGAGGCCGCCGCCCGCAGGGGCGATTCCGCTGGCGCGGGCCGCTGACCGCGTGTCGTCCTTCCCCCTTCGAACGCGCCCGCCCTGGCGTGCTGTTCGTGCTTTCGCCAGGTGCCCGATGATGTTCCATCCGCCAGGTAACGCCGGCCTCCGCGCCTTGGCCGCGCTGGGCCTCTGGCTGCTGCTGTGCATTCCCGCGCTGGCGCGCGCCGAGAGCCTGGCTTCGGTCGAAGGGACCGCGCTGCCGGCGCTGCCCGCGGGGGCGCAGGTCCGATCCCTGGTCACCGTCGAGGACCGGCCGCTGGCGCTGGGCGATGGCCACGGCTGGCTGCTCGATGCCTCCGAGCGGCAATGGGCGCCGGTCGAGCTGCCTGCTCTTGCCGGCGCGCGCGTCCTCGATGCCGCCCAGCACGCCGGGCGCAGCTGGCTGCTGCTTAAGCACGACGACGCCCTGCGGATCCATTCGCTGGTCTGGCGCAACGGCGCTCTGCGCCACGCAAGCCTGGGCGCGCCTGCGCAGCTCGCTGGCGAGCCGCGCATGGCCGTGCTCGACGGCCGCCTGTACCTGGCCGGGCGCGAGGAGGGCGGTGCCGGCCTGTGGTCGCGGGCGATCGACGGCACCGATGCCGCCTGGCTCGAGCACGGCGGCTGGCCGGGAGCCGCGGCACCCGCTGCGCTGGGCGCGCAGAAATTCGCCCTGTACCTGGTCGCGCAGGACGGCCATCTGCGGCAGTGGACGCCAGCCGCGGGCTGGGCCGACCGCGGCGCGGTGCCGGCCGCGATCGTCGCGGGACCGGCCTGGCCGATCGGCCAGGCGCACCTGCTCTATGCGGCCGGCTCGGCGCGTTCCGGCGGCGTGGCGTCGCTGCGGCTGTTCCACACCATCACCGGTGCCTGGAGCGAACTGCCCGCGCAGCTGCCCGCCGGCGCCGGCCTGGTGGCCGGCTGGCGCAACGGCGTGGTCCTGCAGGACGGCGCCGGCCGCCTGCACGCGCAGCAGATCCGGACCGGCCAGCAACTGGTGGGCTGGCTGGACTGGACCGTCATCGTGGTCTACCTGGTGGCGATGCTCGGCATCGGCGGCTACTTCTACTTCAAGGGCCAGACCGGTTCGGAATCGGAGTTCTTCGTCGGCGGCCGCAGCATCCCGTTCTGGGCGGCGGGCATCAGCCTGTACGCCACCAACACCAGTTCGATCAGCTTCATCGCCATCCCGGCCAAGGCCTTCGACACCAACTGGCAGTACATGACCAACAACCTGATCGCGGTGCTCGGGTTGATGTTCGTGGCGGTGTGGATCGTCCCCCTGTTGCGGCGGCTCGACCTGATGAGCGTGTTCTCCTACCTGGAGACGCGCTTCCATCCGACCATCCGCATGCTCGCCAGCGCGCTGTGCATCGTGATGCAGATCGGCAGCCGCATGAGCGTGATCCTGTTCCTGCCGGCGCTGGCGATCTCCACCATCACCGGCCTGGACGTGGTCTGGTCGATCATGGTGATGGGCGTGTTCACCATCATCTATTCCACCATCGGCGGTTCCAGGGCGGTGATCTGGACCGACGTGGTGCAGGTGTTCGTGATGTTCGGCGGCGCCCTGTTCGCGATCGGCTTCATCTTCTGGAGCGCCGGCGGCGACCTGTCCTCGCTGATGGCCGCCGCCGCCGCGGAGGACAAGACCCGGCTGTTCGACTTCAGCTTCGACCTCACCAAGGCCACGGTCTGGGGTTTCATCTTCCTGGTCGTGTTCGACGTGGTGCTGACCTTCCCCAAGGATCAGGTGCTGATGCAGCGCACCCTGTCGACGAAGGACGACAAGGCCGCCGGGCGCTCGATCTGGACCTTCGCGGCGATCATGATCCCGGGCGGCATCGTTTTCTACGGCATCGGCACCGCGCTGTGGATGTACTACCGCGACAACCCCGAACGGCTCAACCCGCTGCTGCCGATCGACGCGACCTTCCCGTTGTTCATCGCCGCCGAGCTGCCGGCCGGCGTCACCGGCCTGATCATCGCCGGCATCTTCGCCGCCGCGATGTCGACCCTGTCGAGCATCATCAACTCGGTCTCGACCCTGGTGTCGGTGGACTTCTACCAGAAGCT
This sequence comes from uncultured Luteimonas sp., assembly GCF_947492465.1. Classification (NCBI taxonomy): domain Bacteria; kingdom Pseudomonadati; phylum Pseudomonadota; class Gammaproteobacteria; order Lysobacterales; family Lysobacteraceae; genus Luteimonas; species uncultured Luteimonas sp. The sequence continues at coordinate 483,125 of NZ_CANLNF010000003.1, read as the reverse complement.
GGCGCGCAACCCGGACGAGAAGACCGCCCTGCGCATCGCGGAATGGTCGGGGGTGGTGGTGGGCCTGGTCGGCATCGCGATCGCGCTGGTGATGAGCCGCTACGACATCCACTCGCTGTTCGATGTCTCCATCGAGCTGGCCGGGTTGCTCGGCGGCGGCTTCGCCGGTGCCTACACGCTGGGGATGTTCACCCGGCGGGCGAATTCGGCGGGCGTGGCGATCGGCGTGGCGGCCTCGATCCTGATCACCCTGGCGTGCTGGTCGATGGACCTGGTGCACCCGTACTTCTACCTGGCGATCTCGATCGCGCTGTGCATCGTGATCGGCTACATCGCCAGCCTGTTCTTCCCCGCCACCACGCGTTCGCTCGAAGGCCTCACCATCCATTCGCCGGCGCCCCGGCCCGGCTGAACCGGGGCCGCCCGCCGCCGCGTCCCGGCGCGCGGGCCATGCCTTTCGGCCCGCGCCGGTGCGGGCCGTTCCCGGCACACTGGCGCCGCCGCAGGGGATGTCATGGATACCCAGTTTCTCTATACGTTCGTCAACGTGGTGGACCGCGGCTCGATGGCTGCCGCGGCGAGGTTCCTCAACATCACGCCGGCGGCGGTGGCGCAGCAGATCCGCACCCTGGAGCGCGAGCTGGGCGTGCCGCTGATCGCCCGCGCCGGGCGCACGGTCAACGTCACCGAAGAGGGCGCGCGCATCCTCGAGCGCGTGCGCGGGCTGCTGCGCGACGTCTCCGACCTGCGCAGCGTCGCCAACGATGGCGCGATCGCCGGCGAACTGCGCCTGGGCGCCTGCCCGACCGTGCTGGTGGGCATGCTGCCCGACGTGCTGGCGCGCATGGTCAGCCGGCTGCCGCAGATCAACGTGTTCATCAAGCCGGGGCATTCGGCCGAACTCTACGGCGACGTCGAGCGCGGCGAGCTCGACGCGGCCCTGGTGCTGCAGGCGCCGTTCGAACTGCCGAAGACCTGTCGCTGGGAACTGCTGCGTGAGGAGCCGCTGGTGGTGCTGGTGCCCGAGGCCTTCGCCCATCGCGACCCGCACGAGGTACTCGCCAGCGAGCCGCTGATCCGCTACGACCGCCACCAGTGGGGCGGGCGCCTGGCCGAGGACTACCTGCGCCGGGTCGGCATCGTCCCGCGCGAGCGCTTCGAGCTCAATGCGCTGAACTCGATCGCGGTGATGGTCGACCGCGGCCTGGGCGTGTCGCTGGTGCCCGACTGGCTGCCGCCGTGGCCCGAGGGACTGCGGCTGGCGCGGCTGCGCCTGCCGGAGGCGAGCGAGGCGCGCTGCATCGGCATGGTCTGGTCGGCAAGCAGCGTACGCGCGCGCGTGGTCGCGGCCCTGCGCGAGGAATGCCAGGCGGTCGCGCAGGCCCTTGCCGGCGCGACGGAGCCCGGCGTGACGCCGATGTTGCAAAGCAGCAATCTTTCCTGTGTTCGTAGCCAATAAAAACTAGCTTCTGAACATAGGGCGCGCCGGTTCATTCGCGCGCAGGCGGCGCATAGGCTTCGCCGCAATGTCGCTGGCCCGCGGGCCCGCACACGACAGCACACGGGCGCCGACGGTGGGGAGGCGGACGCATCGTGGACCCTGACAGATACAGCAACGACCTGCCGGTACCCACGCGCCCGGCCGGATCGATGGAGTCGCATCCCATGCTCAAGCCCCTCAGCTCCGCGATCGCGATCGCGCTGGCCGCCTCGCTGGCGCCCGCGCCGGCCTTCGCCCAGTCCGCCCAGGACGCACAGGCCGACCGCGAGACGGAAGTCACCCGGCTCGACAACGTCATCGTCACCGGCACCCGCGTGGCGACCTCGATCGACAAGATCCCCGGCGCGATCAGCGTGATCACGCCCGAGCAGGTGCAGCGCAACCTCAACATCACCGAGGACGCGACCGCGGTGCTGGCGCGCATGGTGCCGGGCTATTCCGAATCCTCGCAGGCGATGAGCAACTCCGGCGAAACCCTGCGCGGCCGCATCGCGCTGCGCCTGTTCGACGGCGTGCCGCAGGGCTCGCCGCTGCGCGAGGGCACCCGCAACGGCACCTTCACCGACATGGGCGTGATCGGCCGCATCGAGGTGATCAACGGCCCGTCCGCGGCCGAGGGCATCGGCGGCGCCGGCGGCGTCATCAACTACCTGTCCCGCGTGCCGGACCAGGACGGCCACGAGACCACGGTCAGCACCCGCGTCGGCAGCCAGTTCGAGGGCGACAGCGCGCAGTACAAGTTCGGCGTGACCCACGCCTACCGCGGCGATGCGGCCGACTTCCTGGTCAGCGCCGCCTACATCGACCGCGGCATCTCCTACGACGGCGACGGCCGCCGGATCGGCATGAACACCTCCGGCTCGCTGTCGGATTCCTACACCAAGAACCTGTTCGTCAAGGGCGGCTACAACTTCGGCGAAGGCCAGACCCAGCGCATCCAGGCCAGCTACAGCGACTTCCACATCGGCGGCAAGCACAACTACGTGCAGGTCGAGGGCTGCCGCTTCGATCCGGTCGAGTGCCCGGTGCCGACCACCAACACCTCCGAGCGCGGCCAGATCGCCGGCTCGCTGGCCGAGTTCAACGACTTCCAGCAGTTCGCGGTGAAGTACACCAACGCCGACTTCTTCGGCGGCGACCTGAGCGTGGACGCCTACTGGGCCGACCAGGCGATGCGCTACCTGCCCGAGAACGGCTCCGACCGCCAGCTGGTCAAGCCGCCGCCGCCGGAAGCCGAGCGCATCTGGGACCAGTCCGAGATCGTCTCGGAGAAAAAGGGCCTGCGCCTGGGCTACGCCTACGGCGACCTGTTCGGCGTCGAGGGCCTGCGCGTGCGCACTGGCATCGACCTGGTCGAGGACACCGCGGCGCAGCGCCTGGCACTGACCGACCGCGTGTGGGTGCCGCCGATGGAGTACAGCAGCCTGGCGCCGTACGTGCAGCTGAGCTGGGACATCGGCCCGGTGACCCTGGACGCGGGCATCCGCCGCGAGGACGGCGAGCTGCAGATCGACAGCTACACCACCACCGCCTACCGCGACAACACGCCGGTGCAGGGCGGCACGCTGGACTACAAGGCCAACATGCCCAACTTCGGGGCGATCTGGCGCATCGGCGACGAATGGTCGGTGTTCGCCTCCTACGCCGAGGGTTTCGGCATCGCCAACGTCGGCATCCCGCTGCGCAACATCCAGGCCACCAGCCCGTGCAAGGCCGTGGCCTGCGTGGCCGACCTGCAGCCGCTGATCACCGAGAACCGCGAGGTCGGCGTGAACTGGCGCGGCGCCCGCGGCCAGTTCGGCGCCTCGGTGTACCGCTCCACCTCCGACTTCGGCTCCAGCCTGACCATCGACCCGGAGACCGAGGACTTCATCCTCACCCGCGCGCCGGTGGAGATCGAGGGCTTCGAGTTCAGCAGCGGCTGGACCTTCAGCGAGCAGTGGAAGGGCAGCCTGCTGTACTCGCGCATCCGCGGCCAGACCGAGTACTTCCCCGGTTCGGGCCTGGAGCGCGAGATGGGCATCCTCGACATCTCGCCGGACAAGGTGACCGCCTCGGTGACCTGGACGCCCACCGATGCGCTGGATGCGACCCTGGGCGTGACCCGCACCTTCTCGCGCGACCTGCGCGAGACCTACGCCAACCCGGCCAACGGCAACACCTACGCCAACGAAGAGGACACCTACGGCTACGCGCTGTGGGACCTGAGCGTGAACTACGACACCGGCCGCTTCGGCAACCTGTCGCTGGGCGTCGAGAACCTGCTCGACAAGCAGTACGTGCTGACCTGGTCGCAGCTGCCGGGCTGGCAGAACTATTGGGCCGGCCGTGGCCGCATGGTGTCGCTGACCCACACGATCAAGTTCTGATCGAAGCCCGCGGCATCCGGCCTACCGCCGGATGCCGTCCGCGGGGGCCGGTCCCGCGCCGCGCCCGTGGCGACCGCCGGGCGCGACGTGGTCGGGCCTTGCGGACGTTGTCGTTCGCGCGCCGCCACGCCGGCGTGCATGGAGAAGCCTCTTGATCCTGCCCCGCGCCGCCTGCTCCGGACTGCTGCTTGCCCTGGCTTTCGCGCTGGCGCCAGCCGCGGCGACCGCGCACGACGCCGCAGTGCGGCCCGGGTCGGCCGAGGCGATGCCCGCAACCGGATCCGCGCGCTGGCTGCGCGAAACGGTGCTGGCAGGCGGCTATCCCGGCGCGCACCTGCTGATCGCCACCCAGGACGCCGTGCTGGTCGACCTCGCCCTCGGGCATGCCGACCTCGCACGCACCCGGCCGTTGCGCCGCGACGCGATCTACCGCATCCATTCGATGACCAAGCCGATCGTCTCGGCCGCGGCGCTGCGCCTGGTCGGCGAAGGCCATGCCGGCCTGGACGATCCGGTCGCCGCGCACCTGCCGGCGCTGGCCGGGCTGCAGGTGCTCGACGAGGGGCGCCTGCGCGATCCGGCGACGCCGGTGACGGTGCGCCACCTGCTCACCCATACCGCCGGTTTCGCGGTGGGCGGGGGCGAGGCGCTGCAGCGGCGCGAGGCCGCGCAGCTGGAGCGCAGCCGCGACCTGGCCGACCTGGTCGTCCGCGCCGGCAGCGTGCCGCTGGAACGCGACCCGGGGCTGCGCTTCGTCTACGACGGGCTGGCCACCGACGTGCTCGGCCGGCTGGTCGAGGTCTGGAGCGGGCAGTCGCTGGACGCCTACCTGCAGGCCACGTTCTTCGATCCGCTGGGCATGGCCGACACCGGCTTCGAGGTGCCCGCCGGCCAGCGCCATCGCCTGGTGGAGCTGGGCCGGGTCGATGCGCGCGGCCGGCTGGTGCCGGCGATCGAACCGCCCGGGCACGTGCCCGGCACCGCGCTGCGCCCGTATCCCAGCGCGGCCGGTGGGCTGTACTCGACCGCATCGGACTACCTGGCCTTCGCGCGCATGCTGCTGGCGCGCGGCCGCCACGGCGACGCCAGGCTGCTGCCCGCCGACCTGGCCGAGGCGATGCTGCACGACCAGCTCGCGCCGATGGGCCTGGCGCATCCCTGGATCGAGGACGGCCGCGGCCGCGGCTTCGGCCTGGGGCTGTCGGTGCTGCTCGACCCGGCGGCGATCGGCCGCACCGGCGCCGCGGGGCAGGCCGGCTGGACCGGTTCGGCCTCGACCTATTTCGTGATCGACCCGGCCAGCGCCGGCATCGGCCTGCTGATGCTGCAGCACTTGCCCGGCGATGCGGACGCCGACCTGCCGCGCGTCGCGCTGCCCTTCTACAACCACGTGCAGCAGGTGCTCGCGCCATGAACGCGATGCCGCGGACCCGCGTGCTGGTGGCCGGTTCGGCCAATCTCGATTTCGTGGTGCGCGCGCCGCGCGCGCCGGCGCCGGGCGAAACGGTGCTGGGCGGCGACCTGCAGACCTTTCCCGGCGGCAAGGGCGCCAACCAGGCCGTGGCCAGCGCGCGGGCCGGCGATGCGCCCACCACCATGCTGGTCGCGCTCGGCGACGATCCGCAGGGCGCGCGCCTGCGCGACTCGCTGCGCGAGGCGGGCGTGGCGTTGGCGGAAAAGCGCGCGCCTGGCACCGCCAGCGGCGTGGCCTTCATCTGCATCGCCGCCTCGGGCGAGAACTCGATCGTGGTCGCGCCCGGCGCCAACGATCTGCTCGCCGCCGAGGACCTGCCGCCGCTCGACGGCATCAGCCACCTGCTACTGCAGCTCGAAACCCCGCTGTCCAGCGTCACCGCCTGGGCCGAAAGCGCGCGCGCGGCCGGCGTCACCGTCGTGCTCAACGCCGCACCCGCGCGGGCGCTGCCGGCGCGGCTGCTGGCCGCGGTCGACATCCTGGTGGTCAACGAGGGCGAGCTGGCGATGCTGGCCGGCGACACCGCCGACCTGGAAGCCGCGCTGCGGCGCCTGCCGGTGCCCTGCGCGATCGTCACCCTCGGCGGCGACGGCTGCGTGGCGCGCCAGGGCGATGCGTTCCTGCGCCAGCCGGCGTTCGCCGTGGACGTGGTCGACACAACCGCGGCCGGCGACACCTTCTGCGGCGCGATGGTGGCCGCGCTGGCCCGCGGCGAACCGCTGCGGCAGGCCCTGCGCGAGGCCAGCGCGGCCTCGGCGCTGGCCTGCACCGCGGCAGGCGCGCAGTCGAGCATTCCGCAGCACGAGGCGGTGCTGCAGCTGGCCGCGCAGCCGATTCCGTCGCGGCGGCCGCGCGCCGCGCGCCGCGGACGCTAGCGTGGCGACCACGCACGGCGCTGCGTGCGCGCCTTGCCTGTCACGACGCCCGCGCGGATCGCCTGCGGACATTCCGGCATTCCCCTACGATTCGATGACGCCATGACCTCCCCCTACGACATCCCCGAATCCGATCCCGCCGACGCCGACCACGGCCCGGCGCCGCTGCGCAGCGAGTACAAGTTCTCGCACGTCACCACCGGCCGCTACCTGCCCACGCCGGGCAAGGCGCCGGGCTGGCCGTTCGCCGACATCGGCCAGTGGATGATCGACGCCAACGAAAGCGCCGCCGACTGGCTGGCCGAACTGCGGGACTGGCGCCGCGAACACCTGGTGCGCATCGGTTACGACGACGCCCACTACCGGCGCCCGGAACTGCAGTGGGCGCAGCGCAACTTCGTGCACGCGCAGATGATGGTCGAGGACCGTCACTTCTTCGACGTCGGGACGGGCGAGTACACGGTCGATCGCTACCTCGACGATCTCGAGCGGCGCTTCGGTGGCCTCGATTCTGTGCTGATCTGGTACATCTACCCCAACATCGGCATCGACGACCGCAACCAGTTCGACCTGGCGCACGACCTGCCCGGCGGCCTGGCAGGCCTCAAGCGCGCGGTCGATGCCTTCCACCGGCGCGGGGTCAAGGTGTTCCTGCCGGCCAAACCCTGGGATCACGGCACCCGCGACCCCGGTTGCACGCACTGGGACGGCCTGGCGGCGATCGTGAAGGCGGTCGGCGCCGACGGCATCAACGGCGACACCTTCAACGGCGTGCCGCGCGCGTTCTTCGACGCCTGCGATCGGCTCGGGCATCCGGTGGTGGTGCAGCCAGAATCGACGATCAGCGCCGAGGAGCAGCTGATCTGGAACGTGCAGAGCTGGGGCAAGAAGGCGCCCGACGGCCCGGTGCCGCCGGTGTCGAAGTGGAAGTGGCTCGAGCCGCGCCACATGGTCAACTACGAGAACCGCTGGGGCCGCGACCGCACCCACGACCTGCAGTACTGCTTCCTCAACGGCATCGGCTACAACGCCTGGGAAAACATCTGGGGCATCTGGAACCAGTTCACCCCGCGCAACGCCGAAGCGCTGCGCCGCATCGCCACCATCTACCGGCAGTTCCCGTCGCTGGTGGTCAGCATGGACTGGGCGCCCTACCAGCAAAGCGCGCAGCGCAACGTGTTCATCAGCCGCTTCCCCGGCGACGGCCGGGTGCTGTGGACGATGGCCAACCGCAACGAATACGACGTGGACGGCGAGCAGTTCGCGATCGAGCATGTCGACGGCACACGCTACTGGGACGTCTGGCACGGCCGCGCGCTGTCGCCGCGCGTGGTCGACGGCCAGGCGCTGCTGGAACTGCCGCTGGAGGCGCGCGGTTTCGGCGCGGTGCTGGCGCTGGCGCCGGGCGCCGTGGAACCCGGCCTGGAGGACTACCTCGCCGTCGTCGCCGCGCAGGCGGCGCAGCCGCTCAATGCGCATTCGGCGGCCTGGCGGGCGCTGCCGCAGGCGATGGTCGAGGTCGCGCCGACCGCGCCGCGGGCGACCGCGCCCGAGGGCATGGTCACGGTGCCGGCAGGCGAATTCCTGTTCAAGGTCGATGGCATCGAGATCGAGGGCTTCAACTGGGCCGGCGTGGACGTGCAGTACCCCTGGGAACCCGCGCCGCGCCGCCACCACCACCGGCGCATGCAGGTGCCGGCGTTCCACATAGACCGGCATCCGGTGACCAACGCGCAGTTCCAGCGCTTCGTGCGCGATAGCGGCTACGCGCCGCGCGACGCGGCCAACTTCCTGCGCCACTGGGTCGACGGGGCGCCGCGCCCGGGCTGGGAACATCGGCCGGTGACCTGGGTGTCGCTGGAGGACGCGCGCGCCTACGCGGCCTGGGCCGGCAAGCGCCTGCCGCGCGAGTGGGAATGGCAGTACGCCGCGCAGGGCAACGACGGCCGCCTGTACCCGTGGGGCAACGACTGGAGCAAGGCCTGCGTGCCGCGGGTCAACCGCGGGCGGCGCCTGCTGCCGCCCGACGAGGTCGGGCAGCATCCGCAGGGCGCGTCGCCGTTCGGCGTCGAGGACCTGGTCGGGCACGTCTGGCAGTGGACCGACGAGTTCGTCGACGAGCACACCCGCGCGGCGATCCTGCGCGGCGGCAGCAGCTACCAGCCGCAGACCTCGCACTGGTACTTTCCGCAGGCCTACCGGCTCGACCAGCACGGCAAGTACCTGCTGATGGCGCCGTGCAAGGACCGCTCGGGCACGGTCGGCTTCCGCTGCGTGGTCGACGCGGAGCCGGCCCATGGCTGAGCGCGGCGCGCAGGCGCAGCAGCCGGCGCGGCCCGGCCAGGTGCGGCTGGACGGCGTGCTGGGCGAGGCGCTGGAGGCCAACCGGCGCGGCCGGCTGTCGCACTTCATCACCGGGCCGGACAGCCCGGCGATCGCGATCTTCGATCCCGCCCACCGCGAGCACAACGAGGAAGGCGACTGGTACGGCGAGCACGCCGGCAAGTGGCTGGCGGCCGCGGCCAAGGCCGCGGCGCGCAGCGACGATGCCGCGCTGCGGGCGCGCGTGCTGGCCGTGGCCGACCATCTGGCCGACGTCCAGGCCGACGACGGCTACCTGGGCAACTACGCGCCGCAGCGCCGCTTCATGGTGCCGCAGCCGCCGAAGCCCGAGAGCTGGAACGGCGAGCCGGCGCTGCGCACCTGGGACATCTGGACCCACAGCTACCTGCTGCTGGGCCTGATCGAGGTGCACCGCTGCTTCGGCCAGCCGCAACACCTCGAGGCCGCGCGGCGCATCGCCGACCTGTGCTGGCGCAGCTTCTGCGAGGACGGCCTGGACATCACCAGCGTCGGCAACCACCACGGCATGTCGGCCACGGTGCTGCTCGACCCGGCCGCGGAGCTGTACCTGCTGACCGGCGAGCCGCGCTACCTGCAGCTGGCCGAATGCGTCCTCGAGCAGGCCAACGCCAATCCGCGCCTGGCCCTGCTCGACCGCGCGCTGGCCGGCGCCGATCCCTCCGAGATCGCCACCGGCAAGGCCTACCAGCTGTGCTGGAACCTGGTCGGCCTGGCGCGCCTGCACCGCGCCACCGGCCGCGCCGACTATCGCGAGGCGCTCGACCGGCAGTGGCAGGCGATCCGCGAGCACCACCTGAGCCTGGGCGGCGGGCCGTTCGGCGGCATCGGCCACCGCTCGCGCGAAGTGTTCAACCCCGCCGGCGTGTTCGATCCCGAGGCCTACATCGAGACCTGCTCGGTGCTGGCCTGGATCCAGCTCAACCGCGAGCTGCTGGCGATCACCGGCCAGGCCCGTTACGCCGAGGAAATCGAGCGCAGCGCCTACAACGACCTGATCGGCGCGCAGGCGCCCGACGGCGAGGACTGGGTCTACTACTCCTACGCCAACGGCCGCCGCATCCACACCAACTACTGGCGCTGCTGCAAATCCAGCGGCGCGATGGCGCTGGAGGAGCTGCCGGCGATCGCCTGGGCCAGCGACGCGCAGGGCGTGGTGGCCAACCTGCTGGGACCGGGCCAGGCGCGGCTGCCGCTGTCCGGTGGCGGCGAGGCGACGCTGCGACAGCGCACCGGCTATCCCTTCACCGGCACGATCCGCATCGAGGTCGAGCCCGACGCGCCCACGCGCTTCCGCCTGCGCCTGCGGGTGCCGGCCTGGGCCGATGGCGCGACCCTGGCGATCGGCGATGACGCCCCGGTCGCGGTGGCGGCCGGCGACTATGCCGACGTCGAGCGCGAGTGGTCGGCCGGAGACGCGCTCGTGCTCGAACTGCCGATGCGCCCGCGCGTGCACCGGCGCGTGCACCGCAACGTGCAGGAATCACGCGCGCCGGACGGCTCGCCGGTGCGCCAGCAGGTGCTGCACAACGCCTGGCTGGCGCTGTCGCGCGGCCCGCTGGCCTATGCCACGGGGCTGATCGACGGCTACAAGCCGCGCGAGACCGTGCGCCTGCCCGACGACGATGCCTTGCTGCGCATCGAGGAACTGGCGCCAGCCGAAGGTGTATCGGCTACCGGCCTGCGCCTGCACTTCGACGACCGCGCGCCGCTCGATTTCGGTCCCTGGTATGCCGTCGGCGGCCGCCGCGACCGCAGCTGGCGCCTCACCTGGCTGCACTTGGCGCCGTCGCCCGATGGCTTCGCCGACGACGACTGCGGGACGCGGTGACCATGCGCCACGCGCTCAAGCAAGATTCCCTGTACGCAGAAGATAGGCGCGCGCGCTGTCCCGGCACCGGGCCTTCGGCAAGACTTCCGCACCCCCGACCATGGACGATCCGCCGGAGGCCCCGTTGAGTCCTGTTTTCCACCACGCCCGCGAAGGCGATGCCGGCCCGCTGGGCGGCGTGCGCGTGCTCGACCTGAGCGCCTACATCGCCGGCCCCTACGGCTGCACGCTGCTGGCCGACCAGGGCGCGGAGGTGATCAAGGTCGAGCCGCCGGGCGGCGACAACCTGCGCAACTATCCATCCACGCTGGAGGCAGAGAGTCGCGCCTTCCTCGGCGTGAACCGCAGCAAGCGCGGCGTGGTGCTCGACCTCAAGCGCGACGAGGAGCGCGCGGTGCTCTATCGGCTGCTGCGCGAGGCCGACGTGCTGGTGCACAACTTCCGCCCCGGTGTGCCGGAACGGCTCGGCATCGGCTACGCGACGCTGTCGGCGCTGCACCCGCGGCTGGTGTACTGCGCAGTCACCGGCTACGGCGAGACCGGGCCGCTGAAGGACAAGGCCGGCTACGACCAGGTGCTGCAGACCATGACCGGCATGTGCGCCATGCAGGGCAAGCGCGGCGGTCCGCCGGAATTGATCTACGGCTCGGTGGTGGACTACTACGCGGCCGCGCTGCTGGCCGCCGGCGTGTCCTCGGCGTTGTACGAACGCGAGCGCAGCGGCCAGGGCCAGTACGTGGGCGTGTCGCTGCTGCGCAGCGCGCTGACCATGCAGTCCGCGCGCATGGTCTGGGCGCAGGGCGAGGACCACGACATCAGCCGCGACATGCGCTCGGGCGGCGTGACCGGCATCCATCCCACCCGCGATGGCTTTCTCTACATCTCGGCCAACACGCCGCGCTTCTGGCGCGCGCTGTGCGCCAAGACCGGCCTGGACGCGCTGGCCGACGACCCGCGCCTGGACAGCGTGCGCAAGCGCGCCCGCCACGCCGACGAGATCCTGCCGCAGCTGCACCGCGCGCTGCAGGCGCACACGGCGCTGGAGTGGGAGGAGATCTTCGGCGAGGACGTGCCCTGCGCGGCGGCGCGCCAGGTCGAGGACATGTTCGAGCATCCGCAGGTGCTGGCCGAAGGCATGATCGCCGAGATCGGCCATCCCGTCCTGGGCAGCTATCGCGGCATCGCGCGTCCGATCCGCTTCGGCCGCACGCCGGGACCGGAACCCTTCGCGGCGCCGACCCTGGGCCAGCACACCGGCGAGATCGTGGACGCGGCGGCCGGCGACGAAGGCGCCGACGAAGCGAGCTGAAGCGGCGCGGCAGGCCGGACTCCGTCGCCTGCCCGCGGAATCCCGTGCCATCGCCCCGCCTGCCGGCAACCGCCGGCGGGCGGCGCTATCATGCCCGGCTCCGGCGCATGACCCGCCCATTGCACAGGAAGACACCGACCGTGGCCATCCATCCCCAGCAACGCGACCGCATCGCCTCCGGCAAGGGTTTCATCGCCGCGCTCGACCAGAGCGGCGGCAGCACGCCCAAGGCGCTCAAGCTCTACGGCGTGGACGAATCGGCCTATTCCAACGAGCAGGAGATGTTCGAGCAGGTGCATGCGATGCGCACCCGCATCGTCACCAGCCCGGCCTTCAGCGGCGAGCGCGTGCTGGGCGCGATCCTGTTCGAGCGCACCATGGACGACGACTTCGCCGGCAAGAACGCGGTCGCCTACCTGTGGGAAGACAAGGGCGTGGTGCCGTTCCTGAAGATCGACAAGGGCCTGGCCGACGAGGCCGACGGCGTGCAGAAGATGAAGCCGATCCCCGGCCTGGCCGACCTGCTGGCGCGGGCCAAGGCGCGCGGCGTGTTCGGCACCAAGGAACGTTCGGTCATCAAGGCCAACAACGCCAAGGGCATCGCCGAGGTGCTGGACCAGCAGTTCGAACTGGGCCAGCAGGTCCTCGCCGCCGGCCTGGTGCCGATCATCGAGCCCGAGGTCGACATCAACAGCCCCGACAAGCAGGCGATCGAGGTCGAGCTCAAGCGCGGCCTGCTCGAGCGCCTGGACAGGCTCGATCCCGCCACGCCGGTGATGCTCAAGCTGACCCTGCCCAGCGTCGACGGCTACTTCCAGGAACTGGTCGACCACCCGGCCGTGCTCAAGGTCGTGGCCCTGTCCGGCGGCTACAGCCGCGACGACGCCAACGCCATGCTGGCCAGGAACCCCGGCGTGATCGCCAGCTTCAGCCGCGCGCTGACCGAAGGCCTGAGCGCCCAGCAGGACGACGCCGCCTACAACCAGGCGCTGGACGCCTCGATCGAGTCGATCTACCGCGCCTCGATCGCCTGATCCGATGCGTTCCGGCCCGGGGCGATGCGCCGTGCCGGGCGCCGAGGCGCTCAGCAAGTGGACACTGGACTCCCTCCCCGCCTGCGGGGAGGGAGCAAAGACGTGACCTCGCTGGTGGTTGCGACCAACCGGTGCATCAGCCTGCAGGGCGGTCGCCGCATTGCCTCGATCGCAGCGATGCGGCGGGCGCAGCGGAATGGAATGACGGACCCACGTTCGGCTGTTGCTCCCTCCCCCGCCTGCGGGGGAGGGCCGCGCGCCGAGGCGTTCAGCAAGTGGACGCTGGACTCCCTCCCCCGCCTGCGGGGGAGGGCCGGGGTGGGGGCCCGCCGAAGCCGCGCCAGCCCGCACACGAGGATCCCCCCGATGTCCCTCCAGCCCACACACGAGGATCCCCCCGATGCCCCTCCACCCTGACACCACCGCCTTGCTCGTGATCGACCTGCAGCCGGACTTCATGCCCGGCGGCGCGCTGCCCTGCCACGAGGGCGATGCGGTCGTGCCCGGAATCGCCGACCTGCTGGCATCCGGCGCCTACCGCACCGTGGTCGCCACCCAGGACTGGCATCCGCCCGGGCACGCTTCGTTCGCCTCCAGCCATGCCGGCCGCCGGCCGTTCGAGACGATCGAACTGCACGGCCATCCCCAGGTGCTGTGGCCCGACCACTGCGTGCAGGGCACGCCGGGCGCCGCCCTCGATGCGCGTGTCGACTGGAGCCTGGCCGACCTGATCCTCCGCAAGGGCACCCGCCCGCAGGTGGATTCCTACAGCGCCTTCCGCGAGAACGTCGGTCCGGACGGCCGCCGCCCGCCCACCGGCCTGGCCGGCTGGCTGCGCGAGCGCGGCATCGAGGACGTGCACCTGTGCGGCCTGGCGCGCGACTACTGCGTGCTGTGGTCGGCGCAGGATGCGATCGAGGCGGGCTTGCGCGCGAGCGTCCTGTGGGAGCTCACGCGGCCGGTGACGCCGGAAGGCGATGCACCCACGCGCGCCGCACTCGGCGCGGCGGGTGCATCGGTGGAACAGGTCTCGCCCCCATGAGGGGCATGGACGCTAGGCGGCCGCCTGGTCCAGGCGCAACTCCTTGGCCGCGGCAACCATCGCCTCCAGGGCGGCCGTTGTCTCGGCCCAGCCGCGGGTCTTGAGTCCGCAGTCCGGGTTGACCCAGATCTGGTCGACCGCGAGCACCGACGTGGCCTTGCGGAGCAGGTCGCCCATCTCATCGCGATCGGGAATGCGCGGGGAATGGATGTCGTAGATGCCCGGGCCGATGGCGTTGGGATAGCGGAACTGCGCGAACGCATCCAGCAGCTCCATCCGCGACCGCGAGGTTTCGATCGAGATCACGTCCGCGTCCATTGCGGCGACCGCTTCGATGATGTCGTTGAACTCCGAGTAGCACATGTGGGTGTGGATCTGCGTCCCATCGTCCACCGGCGAAGTCGTGATGCGGAAGCACTCCACGGCCCATTCCAGATACGCGTCCCAGTCCTTGCGCAGCAGCGGCAGGCCCTCGCGCAGCGCGGGTTCGTCGACCTGGATGATGCCGATGCCGGCCGCCTCCAGGTCCGCCACCTCGTCGCGCAGCGCGATCGCGATCTGCCGGCATGTGTCCGCACGCGGCTGGTCGTCGCGCACGAACGACCACTGCAGCACGGTCACCGGGCCGGTCAGCATGCCCTTCATCGGTCGTTGGGTCAGCGACTGGGCGTAGGTCGACCAGCGCACCGTCATCGGCGCGGGGCGCGACACGTCGCCATAGATGATCGGCGGCTTCACGCAGCGCGAGCCGTAGCTCTGGACCCAGCCGTTCCGGGTGAAGGCGAATCCTTCCAGCTGCTCGCCGAAATACTCGACCATGTCGTTGCGTTCGAACTCGCCATGCACCAGCACGTCGATGCCGATCTGCTCCTGTACCTGCACGCAGTGCGCGGTCTGCTGTTCGAGGAACTGGACGTACTGTGACTCGTCCAGCCGGCCGGCCCTGAACGCGGCGCGCGCCTTGCGCACCTCCGGGGTCTGCGGAAACGACCCGATCGTGGTGGTCGGAAACGCCGGCAAGCCATAGCGGCGCTGCTGGAGCGCGCTGCGCTGCGCATATGGGCTCTTGCGGCGCGCATCGTCCGGGGTGAGGGCCTCGACCCTCGCAGCGACCTCGGCCCGGTGGACGCGCCTGGACCGGCGGCGTTGCTGGAGACGCTCGCGTGCGAGCTCGAGGGTCGCGTTTGCCGATGCCAGGCCATTGAGCGCATCGGCCACCACCCGAAGCTCGCCGATCTTCTCCTTCGCGAAGGCAAGCCAGCCGCGAAGTTCCGTCGCCAGTCCGGTTTCGAGGCTCGCGTCGATGGGCACGTGCAGCATCGAACACGAGGACGCCACCTGCAGGCGCTCCTTGCCGAGGCGGTCGGCGGCGCTGCGGGCGAGCAGCACGGCCCGGTCGAGATCGGTGCGCCAGATGTTGCGGCCGTCCACCAGCCCGAGCGACAGCACGCAGTCCTCGCGCAGCGCATCGAGCACCGCATCGAGCACCGCATCCAGCTGCCCGGGGGCACGCACCAGGTCCACGTGCAGCCCCTGCACCGGCAGGGAGGCGGCCCACGGCAGGTTGTGTTCCAGCGTGCCGAAGTAGGTCGCCAGCAGCAGCTTCGGCCCGCCCACATCCGCAAGCGCGCGATAGGCCTCATCGTAGGCGCGTCGCTCCGCATCCCCGAGGTCCAGGACCAGGCAGGGCTCGTCCAGCTGGACCCACTCCGCGCCGGCATCCCGGAGTCGGGCGAGCAGTTGCGCATACGCCGGAAGCAGCGCCGGCAACAGGTCCAGGGGCCGGCTGCCGTCGACGCACTTGGACAGCAGCAGGAAGCTCACCGGTCCCAGCAGCACCGGGCGTGCCCTGGCGCCGGCGTCGCGCGCCTCGATGAACTCCGCGAGCGGCTTGTCGCCGCGCAGGCGGAACGACTGCCCGCGCTCGAGTTCCGGCACCAGGTAGTGGTAGTTGGCGTCGAACCACTTGGTCATCTCCAGGGCGGGCAGGTCGAGGTCGTCGTCCTGCCAGCCACGCGCCATCGAGAAGTACCCGCGCAAGGGGTCCGCATCGAACAGGGGCCTGTAGCGTGCGGGAATCGCGTCGAACAGCACGGCCGTGTCCAGCACGTGGTCGTACAGGGAAAAGTCGTTGCAGGGCACGACATCGGCGCCTGCAGCGTGCTGCAGCTGCCAGTGCCTCAGCCGGAGTGCCCTGGCCTGGTCGTGCAGCTGTCCGGCGGTGGCGTCACCGCGCCAGTAGTCTTCGACGGCCTTCTTCAGTTCGCGTCGCAGGCCGATGCGTGGAAAGCCCAGATTGCATACGGTGGTCATGTACATGTACTCCTCGGTTCGTGGTCGCCCCCTCGGGCGATTCGGAGCCGCGCGGACACACGCGAAGGCACGCGCCTTCGTTCGAAAGGCGCGACCTTCCCGCGCCTCCCACGGGCGCCAGGTCGACGGAGATCGCTCTCCGGCCGAGGCAGGTCTTCGGGCTCGTGGACGCAGGACGGGTCGCGTCCTCCCTACTGTTCGCCGCTTCCCGGGCAATGCCCAGTGCTTCATGGCGAAGGTCGTTTCCACATACCGCTGCGGGGCAGCGCCGGCTTCAACCCATGGCTCCTACCGGCTTCCCTTTCAAACGTATCGCTCTATCAAGATAGAGCGATACGTACCTTGGCGGGCTGGACCTTACGCCGGTGCGCGAGGCGGGTCAAGCGGCCGCGACGCATGCCCTGGGAATCCCGCCGATGTCGTCATCGCGGCGCGCGGAAGCGGGCCGATTCAGATCGGGGCGCCGCGCTGCAGGCAGGTCGCGCGGGTGTCGGCAGCCGGGAAGGCGCCGGGCGCGCCAGGGGAACGGACTCATGCGGCCCGCGCCGGGGCCGCGCACCTGCATCGCGTCAGGGCATCCGGGAACGACGCCTCAGCGGAACACCACCGTCCGATGCCCGTTGAGCAGGATCCGGTGCTCCACGTGCAGCCGCACCGCGCGCGCCAGCACGCGCGATTCGATGTCGCTGCCGATGCGGATCAGCGCCGCCGGGGTCATCGCGTGGTCCACGTGGGCCACGTCCTGTTCGATGATCGGCCCTTCGTCGAGGTCCGGCGTCACGTAGTGCGCGGTGGCGCCGATGATCTTGACCCCACGCGCGTGCGCCTGGTGGTAGGGCTGCGCGCCCTTGAAGCTCGGCAGGAAGCTGTGGTGGATGTTGATCGCGCGCCCGGCCAGCGCTTCGCACAGACGCGGCGACAGGATCTGCATGTAGCGCGCCAGCACCACCAGGTCGATGCGCTCGCGCTCGACCAGTTCCAGGATCCGCTGCTCCTGCGCTACGCGGCTGCCGGCATCGACCGGGAAGTGGTGGAAGGGCACGCCGTAGCTGCCCGCAAGCTGCGCGTAGTCGGCGTGGTTGGACGCCACCGCGGCGATGTCCGCGCGCAGCTGGCGGCTGTGGGTGCGGAACAGCAGGTCGTTGAGGCAGTGGCCCTGCCGGCTCACCAGCACCAGCAGTCGCGCGCGCCGGCGCACGTCGTGCATCGCCCAGTCCATCGCATGCGCGGCGGCCAGCGGTGCGAACGCCTCGCGCACGGCGTCGATGGCGCCGGCGGCCGGGACGTCGAAATGCACGCGCAGGAAGAAGCGTCCGGTCTCGGCATCGCCGAACTGCTGCGCGTCGACGATGTTGCAGCCGTGCTCGAACAGCAGCCCGGAGACGCGATGGACGATGCCGGTGCGGTCGGGGCAGGAGAGGGTGAGGACGTGGTCGCGGGACATTGCGGGCGCTGCGGCGTGCGGGCGCGCGACTATGTCACACGCACCGCGCGCGCGGTAGGTCGGTTGCGGCCGCAACCGTGGCGCTGCGCCGCTACAGGCCGGTCTGGCGCTTCACCGCATCCTCGTGCAGCGATTCGTTGAGCTGGTCGACGATGGTGGTCCATTTCGCGTCGGCACCGATGCTCTCGGCCAGGAACTGGCGCTGGCCGTCGTTCCAGAACGGAGCCTCGTAGACATGCACCGCGCCGGCCAGCTGGTGGGAGGCGATGAAGCCGTCGATGGCGTCCGGATCGGCGTCGAGCCCGAGCTGCTCGAACAGATGGGTCATGCTGGGGGTGGTCTCGTCCACGCGTGGTCCAGGTCAGCGCCGGGTCTCCGGCCAGGCCGGCAGCATCGTCGGGCACGCCGCAACGCGATGTGATCGGGGCGGTGCCTGATCGGCAGCGACCGCGGTGCCGACGGGCGCCCGGCTCATGCCCCCGCCGTCTCGGCCGCCGGCAGCCACAGCTGCAGCGCGCGCAGGATCTGGCCTGGCGCCTGGAAGCCCGGCAGGCGCTTGGCCTCGACGCCCTCGCGGAACAGCGACAGCGTCGGCGTCTGGCGCAGGCCCAGCGAGCGGAAGAAGTCCTCGCCGACCGTCTCCAGCTTCACCTTGAGCAGCATCAGCCCGGCGCAGGCGTCCTCGCCCGCGACTTTCTGCAGCGACATGTCCAGCATCCTGCAGCCGGGGCAGTCGTCCTTGTGGTAATCCACCAGCAGGCGCGGATGCGCTTCGATGGCGGCGTGATAGTCGTCAGGCGACGACGCGTGCAGGGTCAGCATGGCGCGGGCTCTCGATGGAATTGAGGATCAGGTCGGTCCATTCGCGGATCCGGTGCGCGTCGCGTTCGCCATGCGGCATCTGCTCGATCTCCAGGCGCGGCAGGGGCGAGTCGAAGAAGCGGGCGATGCGCCGCACCGCGCCGCAGTAGTAGGCCTCGCCCCACTGCGTCTCGCCGGTGCCGAACGCCGCCAGGGCCGCCGGTTTGCCGACCGCGCCGACCAGCTCGGCGATGAATCGCTTCATCTCCGCCGGCGTGCGCCCGGCGTTGTCGGTCCAGGCGCCGAGCAGGTACAGGTCGTGGCGCGGATCCGGTCCGGCGGCGGCCAGGCCCTCGATGTCGGCTTCGACCCAGCTCACCGCATGCCCGCGCTGCTCGCAGCGCGCGCGCACCATCCGCGCGACGTCGCGCGTGTTGCCGCTGAGCGAGGCGAAGGCGATCAGGACCCGCATGACGCGCGTACCGCCCGGCCGGGGGAGCTGCAGCCATTCGCGACCCATCCTGTGGCGGCCCGGTCTGTGGGAGCGGCCTTGGCCGCGAAGGCCGGGGAGGCGCGACGCCGGCCGGGGCGTTCGCGGCCAAGGCCGCTCCCACGGGGATGTGGCAGGGCCGTGCGTTCGTCGGGGCGACGGGCCGCACTCACAGGTCGTCGAAGCCGTTGTCGAGGTTGGTCTTCTTGTAGGACGCGTTGCGCATCTCGAAGAAGTCCGTCTTGGTTTCGGTGAAGTTGTCGGCATAGGCGCGGATCCACGGCATCACGTTGTCGGTGGCGTCCGGGTACAGCTTGTCGATGCCGAGCATGCCGGCCATCTTGTTGGCGCGGTACTTCACGTAGCGGATCATCTCGTCCACGTCGATGCCGTCGATGCCGTCGAGCACCTCCCCGGTCCACTGCGTCTCCAGCTCGATCGCATGCGCGAACGCGCCGTGCACGTAGTCGGTCAGTTCATCGGTCTGCAGCTCGGGGTTTTCGCCGACGATGGCGCGGATCACCTCGCTGATGAACTTGGTGTGCGCCAGCTCGTCGCGGTTGATGAAGCTGATGATCTTGCCGGTGCCCGTCATCCGGTTCTGGCGCACCAGGTTGTAGAAGTAGGCGAAGCCCGAATAGAAGTTGATGCCCTCCAGGATCGAGGACTGGATCAGCGAGCGCAGCAGGGTCTCGGCGGTCCTCTCGCGCATGAACTCGTCGTACGAGGCCATGATCGGCGCATTGCGCGCAATGATCGTGGGATGGGTACGCGCGAGTTCGAACACGCGGTTCTGGTTGGCCAGGTCGGTGATCGAGGCCAGCACGTAGCTGTAGCTCTCGTTGTGGATCACCTCCTGCTGGCCGATGATCGCGGCATTGGCGTGCGCGGCCGGATCGGTGATGTATTCGGCGACGTTGTAGATGAAGCGCGTCTGCGGCGAGTCGAGCGTGGCCAGCAGGCCGATGATCGAATCGTAGGCGTTCTTCTCGCGCGCGGAGAGCTCGCCGTACTGCCTGGCGTCGCTCTTCATGTCGACCTCGTCCGGGATCCAGAAGTTGGTCGAGAGCTCCTTGTAGGCACGGTAGAACGACGGGTACGGGATGTCGTTCCAGTTGAGGATGCCCGAGGTGGTGCCGTTGATGATGCCGGTCGAACGGTTCGGATGGCGCGGCTCGAGGATGCGGATGCGTTCGAGCGGCGTGGCGGTGAGCGGTGCAGTCGCGGACATGGAGTCATCCCGTCGGTGTTGTCTGTGTGCTCCCTCCCCCGCTTGCGGGGGAGGGCTGGGGTGGGGGCGCGCCGCAGGTTCGCGAAAAGCAGGCCCGCATCCGGCCCTTCGGGCCGACTTCCCCCGCAGGCGGGGGAAGTGAAGGTCCAGCGCGTCAGCTCGAACACCACTCGCACTCGGCGATGTCGATATCGTTCGAGCGCACGTAGTAGGTCGTCTTCAGCCCCTCCCGCCACGCCGTCATGTGGAGCTCCAGCAAGGTCGAGGCGCGGATGGTCGAGGGCACGTACAGGTTGAAGCTGATCGCCTGGTCGACGTGGCGCTGGCGGCGCGCGTTCTGGCGTACCGAGGCGAACTGGTCGACCTTGTAGGCGCCCTTCTCGTAGTAGGGCCAGGTGTCGAGCGACAGGCCCGGCGCCGCGACCGGGCGGCGATAGTCCTTCTTCTCCTCGTAGTAGAACGCCGAGTAGATCGGGTCGATCGAAGCGGTGGAGCCGGCGATCTGCGCGGTCGACATGTTCGGTGCCACCGCCAGCAGCCAGCCGTTGCGCACGCCGTTGACCGCCACCTGCGCGGCCAGGTCCAGCCACTGCGGGCTGTTGTAGCCGCGGTCGCGGAAGTACGCGCCGGTATGCCAGTCGCTGCCGCTGAACGCCGGATAGGTGCCCTTCTCCTTCGCCAGGTCCGTGCTCGCCTGGATGGTGAGGTAGTTGATCCGTTCGTACAGCGCGTCGCTGAACTCCTCGGCCGCCGGCTCGTTCCAGTGGATGCCCTTGCGCGCCAGCAGGTGGTGCCAACCGAACGTGCCCAGGCCGATCGCGCGGTACTTGCGGTTGGTGATCGTCGCCTGCGGCACCGGAAGCTCGTTGAGGTCGATCACGTTGTCGAGCATGCGCACCTGGATCGGGACCAGCCGCTCAAGCACGTCGGTGATCAGGTCACCCTGGCCTTCGGGCGGCAGCACGGCGCGGCCGAGGTTGATCGACGACAGGTTGCAGACCACGAAGTCGCCGGCCTGGCGCGTGGTCACGATCTGGTTGCCGGAGATGATTTCCTGCATGAGCTTCGTCGGGCTCATGTTCTGCAGGATCTCGGTGCACAGGTTCGACGAGTACACCATGCCGGCGTGCTTGTTCGGGTTCTTCCGGTTGACCTCGTCGCGGTAGAACATGAACGGGTTGCCGGTCTCCAGCTGGCTGACCATGATCCGCTTGAAGATGTCGATCGCCTTGACCGTCCTGCGGCTGATCCGCTCGTCGGCGACGACCTCTTCGTAGCGCTCGCGGAAGCTGCCCTGGCCGCGGCGCTCGTCGTAGAAGTCCTGCAGGTACCAGCCCTTGATCCGCCGCACCTCGTGCGGGTCGAACAGGTACCACTCGCCGCGACGCTCCACCGCCTCCATGAACAGGTCGGGGATGCACACCGAGGTGAACACGTCGTGCGCGCGCAGGCGCTGGTCGCCGTTGTTGAGGCGAAGGTCGAGGAAGGCCTCGATGTCGCGGTGCCAGATGTCCAGGTACACCGCCACCGCGCCCTTGCGCTGGCCGAGCTGGTCGACCGACACGGCGGTGTTGTTGAGCTGCTTGATCCACGGCACCACGCCGCCCGAGGAGTTGGGCACGCCGCGGATCGACGAGCCGGACGAGCGCACGTAGCCCATGTAGGCGCCCACGCCGCCGCCGCCCTTGGAGACGCGGGCGATGTCGGTATTGGAGTCGTAGATGCCCTGCAGCGAATCGTCGACCGTGTCGATGAAGCACGACGACAGCTGTCCGCCGGTCCTGCCGGCGTTCTGCAGCGTCGGCGTGGCCACGGTCATGTACAGGTTCGACAGCGCCCAGTAGGCCTCGCCCACCAGCTGCATGCGTCGCTCGCGTGGGCGTTCGTGCTGCATCAGGTACAGCGCGATGGTCAGCCAGCGCTCCTGCGGCAGTTCGTAAACGTTGCGCGCATGGTCGGTGGCGAGGTAGCGCGTGGCCAGCAGGTACAGGCCGTTGTAGGCGAATAGCCTGTCGCGCGCCGGATCGATCATCCGGCCCGCCTCGATCAGCTCTTCCTTGGAGTAGGCGCGCAGGATGTCGTTGGAATAGATGTTGCGGTCGGCCAGCGATTCCTGCAGCCCGACATAGGAGCCGTACTTCTGCCCGGCGTCGTAGAAGCGGTTGCGGCCGGCGCGCTTGTACAGGCGGTGCAGGTACAGGCGCGCGGCGAACATCTCCCACTCCGGCGCGGTCACGTCGACGCGGGCCTCGGCCTCGCGGATCAGGTGGTCGGTGAGATCGTCGGCGTTCACCGCGTCCTTGCGCTCGACGAAGCCGAACACGCTGCGCTTGTAGTCGGCGATGTCGAGCTGCGCGAACTCCGCGTGCACGCGGTCGATCGCGCGCTCCAGCCGGGCGCGGTCGTAGGGAATGCGGCGGTTGCCGGCTTCCTTGGTGATCCAGGTCCCGACGTGCCCATCAGCGGTCGCTGCGGTGGCGCCGGCCTCGGTATCGGCCTTCGGCGGCGGGATCGCGTCGTCGCCGTCGACGGCGGGGGCCGGCGCGGCCATGCGGCTGCTGGCGGCGCCGGCCGGCGGCGTGCGTGCAGGGGCGGCCGCGACGGCGTCGTGGGGCTCGTTGGAATGGGGCATGCGTCCTCCGTGGATGGCGCACGGCCGACCTGACCCTCGCAGGCGGGCGTGGCGTTGGAGGCAAGGGTGGACGGGCGGCGTCGCAGGAACGGGGACGCAGCGACGGGCCGCGTCCGGATTCCTGCTTCACCAGCCATCTCCCCCCGGAGATTCCGCGGCCGGCACCGCGCGGCGTGCATGCGCGCGGCTGTCGGCAGGTCTTCGGACTCACGGGTACGGACGCCTTGGCGTCCACCTCCCCCGCCGCTTCCCGGAGCGCAGGCTCCAGTGCTGGTGGCGGGTTCGTTCCCGGTTACCGCTGCGGGGCAGTGCCGGACTGGCCGCGACCCTCGCGGGCGGGCGTCACCGGGCTTCCCTTTTCATCCCTGCGCTGGGCGCAGGGAACCGACGGGCCACAAGATAGTGGGGTCATCCGGAGCGGTCAACCGGAAATGTTGTGGCCTGAACAGGGATTCCTGTGGGAGCGACCCCGGTCGCGAACGCCTCTCGCGCGCAAGCGCGCTCCCACCACGCGAAGGTCGGCGGCCTTGTGCAGGAGCGACCTGGTCGCGAGTGCCCTTCGCGCGCAAGCGCGCTCCCACGGGGCGAGAGTCCTGCAGCTGGCGGTGGGAGTAACCCTGGAAGCGAATGCCCTTCGCGCGCAAGCGCGCTCCCACGGGGTGAGCGTCCTGCAGCCGGCAGTGGGAGCAACCCTGGGCGCGAGTGCCCTTCGCGCGCAAGCGCGCTCCCACGGGGCGAGCGTCTTGCAGCTGGCAGTGGGAGCTTGCAGCTGGCAGTGGGAGCGACCTTGGTCGCGAACGCAGTTCGCGCGCGAGCGCGCTCCCACGGGCCGGGGTCTTCAGCCGCCGCGGTGCTCGCTGGCCAGGTACTCGGCGCTCTGCATCTCGATCAGGCGCGAGGCGGTGCGTTCGAACGCGCCGACCAGGCGCTCGCCGGTGTACAGCGCGTGCGGCGCCGCGTCCGCGGTGCAGACCAGGTTGACCTGGCTGTCGTAGAGCTCGTCGACCAGATGCACGAAGCGGCGCGCGGCGTCGTTGCGCAGGTCGTCCAGGACCGGGATCCCGCCGACCAGCACGGTGTGGAACTCGCGTGCGATCTCGATGTAGTCGGCATTGCCGCGCGGGCCTTCGCACAGCGCCGCGAAGTCGAACCAGGCCATGTCCTTGCAGCGCGCGCGCACCGCGATCCGGCGCCCGTCGATCTCGATGCCGGCGTCGCGGTGGCTGTCGTCGCCGCCCAGCTCGCGCCAGCGCGACTCCAGCCAGGCATGCGCGCCCGGGTCGAGCGGCGCGCGGTAGACCGGCGAGCGGGTCAGCGCGCGCAGCCGGTAGTCGGTGTCGCTGTCCAGGTGCACGACCTGGCAGTGGCGCTGCACCAGCTCGATCGCCGGCAGGAAGCGCGCGCGCTGCAGGCCGTCGCGGTACAGGTCGGGCGGGTCGACGTTGGACGTGGTCACCAGCACGATGCCCTCGGCGAACATGCGCTCCAGCAGCCGCGCCAGGATCATGGCGTCGCCGATGTCGCTGACGAAGAACTCGTCGAGCACCAGCACGCGCATCCGGCGTCGCCATTCGCGCACGATCGTCGCCAGGGGGTCGCGCTCGCCGGCGTGGGCGCGCAGCTGCGCGTGCACGCTGCGCATGAAGCGGTGGAAGTGGGTGCGGCGCTTGCCCGCCGGGCCGCGGGCCGGCGCCGGCTGCGGCAGGGCGCCGCTGGCCAGCGCCGCGCTGCGCACCTCCGGCAGCGGCAGCGCGGCGTAGAACAGGTCGACCAGGAAGGTCTTGCCGCGGCCCACCCCGCCCCACAGGTACAGGCCCTGCGGTGCGTCCTGGGGTTCGCTGCCCAGCAGGCGCGCGAACAGCCCGGTACGCGGCGCCGGCTGCAACAGCGCGGCGTGGATGCGGTCGAGCGCCTGCAGCGCCTCGCGCTGCGCCGGGTCGTCGCTCCAGTCGCCGCGTTCGACGCCGGCGCGGTAGTGCGCCGACGGCGGCATCGCCGCGTCCGCCTCAACCATTG
Source organism: uncultured Luteimonas sp. (assembly GCF_947492465.1). Classification (NCBI taxonomy): domain Bacteria; kingdom Pseudomonadati; phylum Pseudomonadota; class Gammaproteobacteria; order Lysobacterales; family Lysobacteraceae; genus Luteimonas; species uncultured Luteimonas sp. The sequence goes on along the minus strand of NZ_CANLNF010000003.1, from coordinate 458,402 downwards.
GCGGCAGGCAGGTAGGCGTGCACGCCGTGCTTGATCGCGCCGCGCAGGTCGATCAGCTTGCGGTGGAAGAAGTGGCTGGTGTCGGGCATGCGCACCAGTTCGGCCTGGGCACCGCTCTCCTCCAGCCAGTCGTAGACCGCCTGCGGCTCGACGACCTCGTCGGCCTCGCCCTGGATCACCAGCCAGGGCATGGTCGGCAGGGTGATGGCCTCGAAATCCCAGCGCCCGGCCGGCGGCGCGATCGAGATCAGGAGCGCCGGCCGCAGTTCGGCCGCCGCGCGCAGCGAGACATAGGCGCCGAAGCTGAAACCCGCCAGCCACAGGGTGTCGCCCGGTCGCTGCGCACGCACCCAGGCCGCGACCGCACGCAGGTCGTCGAGCTCGCCGTCGCCGTTGTCGAAGGCGCCCTCGGACTGGCCGGTGCCGCGGAAGTTGAAGCGCACCGTGGTCGCGCCGGACTCGCGCAGGGCGCGCGCGGCCATGGTCACGACCTTGTTGTGCATGGTGCCGCCCTCGGTGGGCAGCGGATGGCAGACGATCGCCACCAGCGGCCGCGCGTCCACGTCGGCCTCGGGCGGATCGACCGCGACCTCGAGCGCGCCCGCCGGCCCCGGCAACAGCAGGGTGCCGCTTTCGGCGGGAAAGTCGGGGAGGATGGCCATGACGTCATGATACCCGGGCCACCCCGTGCGCCCGTCGTGATGCCGGCGGCGCGCCGGCCAGCGGCTGCCGGCCAGGTCGTCCGCAGCGCCGCTGCGCGCATCGGCGCGTCTGGGCACGGCTGGTCCGGGCGAGTCGGCGGACGCTTCCGCCCTTGCCGGGCACGGACTCACCGGCCGCCGCTGCGGCGGCGCCCGCCGGATCGCAGCTGACGGCGCGCACGTCCCCAGGCTGGCGCAACCGCATCGCGCCCCGCGATCCGGGCCCCTGCAATCGGCCCGGATCACGCGCCAACGCGCGGGAGCGTCGGGACCGGCGCCCTACAGGTCCAGTCCCACCAGCAGCGGATCATGGTCGGAGCTGCGCCACGGCAGCGCGACGTCGGCCCCGGCCTCGCGATCGCGGGCGCCGGCCGGCTCGTCGGCATTGCTGTGCCAGATCGCGGCGCCGGCCAGGCGGGCCGCCAGGGACCGGCTGAGCAGCACGTGGTCCAGGCGTCCGGCCATGCCGTCGTACACGAAGCTGTGGCGCCCGGTTGCCGTGGGCGCCAGGGCGTCCACCCAACCCTGGGCGCGCAGCAGGCGCAGCGGTTCTTCCTGCGCATAGGCGTTCAGGTCGCCGACGATCGCGACAAGATCGCTGCCTGATGCGGTCGGATCCGTGTCCAGCCAGCGCCCCAGCAGGCGCGCCGACTCCACCCGCCGCGGATTCCAGCAGGCCTGCCCGTCGCCCTGGTCGGCCTGCTCGCCCTGCGCCTCACCGCAGCCCTTGGACTTGAAGTGGTTGGCCACGACCACGAACGCGGGCCCCGCCTTGCGCCCCTGCGCCAACGGCACGAACGCCTGCGCCAGCGGCACCCGGCTGCCGCGGCCGAGCGGACCCTCCTCGAGCACGGCCGGGCGTCCCAGCGGTCGCAGTCGGCTGCTGCGGTAGACGAGGCCGACCCGGATCGCGTCGCTGCCGGGGCCCTGGCCGGCGTCGACGAAGGCCCAGTCGCCGCCGTCGGCGTTGAGCGCGCCGACCAGCTGGGCCAGCGCCGACTCCGGTCCGTAGCCATCGTTCTCCAGCTCCATCAGCGCCGCCACGTGCGGGTCCAGCGCGCGCAGGGTGGCCGTGGCGCGGGCCAGCTGCGCCTGCCACTGCGCAGGCGTGCGCGCCCCGCGCGCGGTCGGGAAGCCGCCGCCGCGGCCGTCGCCGTTGAACAGGTTGCCCAGGTTGAACGAGGCCAGCCGCAGGCTGCCCGGCACGCTCGGCGCCGGCGGGCGCGCCGCCGGTTCGATGCGCGGCGCACGGGTCAGCTGCAGCCGCCAGTCGCCCCAGCGCTGGTCGACGATGCCCTCGGCGCGGCTGACCACGCTGCCCGAGCGCGGTGCCGGCCCGCCGCCCAGGTACCAGATCCTGCGCGGCCGCTCCTGCGCCATCGCGTCGTCCAGCAGCAGCCGTCGGCGTGCGTTGTCGGCGGCCACGCGCGCGGCCTGCGGGCCGGGCGGCGCCAGTTCGGTGGGGGTGTAGAGCCGGTCGCCGAAGCTGGCGTGCAGCACGCCGCGGCGCGGGAGTTCATGCTGGCCGTCGATGGTCAGCGGCGCGTCGATGCGCACGTGCATGCCCTCCAGCGGTTCCCAGTCGGTGGGTGGAGCGTCGAGCACCAGCGGCGCGACCGTGCCGCGACCGGCCACCTCGATCGAGTTGGCCTGCAGCGAGGTCAGCGTGCCGCGCCCGCGCTCGCCGTGTTCGACCACGCGGCCCTCCACGCGCACCCGGTCGCCGGCGCGCAGCTCCGGGGCGTCGTCGGCGACCACGAACAGGGCGTCGGAGGTGGCCGCGTCGCCGTCGCCTTCGTCCTGCACGAACCAGCCGCCCAGGTGCCGGCCGAAGTTGCCCGTGACCACGCCCTCGACGCTGACGGTCCGGTCGAGCAGCGGGCTGGTCGCGCCGTCGCCCTGCACCTGTCCGATCGCCAGCACGCCCTCGGCCCGGGGCGGCGCGGCGGCGGGCGCCTCGACGGCGGGCGTGCCGCAGCCTGCCAGCAGGGCGGCGAGCATGAGCGACGGAGCGGGGCGGGGCAGGGACATGCGAGCGTTCCTCGGCGAACGGACACGAAAAACGCCGCCCGGGGGCGGCGTTCCTGGCGACCGCGACAGGCGGTCAGGTTACTGCAGGTTGGCGACCATCCAGTCGACCGTGGCTTCCACCTGCTCGGCGGTCAGCGCCGGGTTGCCGCCCTTGGCCGGCATCACGCCGGCGCTGCCGGTGTAACCCTCGATCGCGTGGAGGTACAGGGTCTCGGTGCCCTGGGCGATACGTGCGGTCCACTGTGCGGCGGCCAGGGTCGGCGCGCCACCGGCGCCCGAGGTATGGCAGCCCGAGCACAGGTTCTGGTAGATCACCGAGCCGTCCAGCGTGCCGCCATAGGCGACCTGCGAAGCGGCCTGCGCGGCGGCGGCCGCGGCGGCGGCGGCCTGGGCGGCGGCGCCGGTGCTGCCGGCATAGACCGCGCCGGCCGGCGCGATGCGGTTCTGCGTGCGCTTGGCGGCCGAGGGATCGACCTCCGCCGGCAGCGCCCGGTGCAGGAACACGGACGCGATGATCAGGCCCAGCGTCAACAGCGCCAGGAAGCCGATCACCAACGAGAAGCGCTTGAGGAATTCGAGGTCGTAATTGCGCACGAAAGCACCCTTGGCCCGCGGCAGACGGAGCCGCAGCTAGCCCCGAAGTATAAACACCAAAGCCGGCCGGACCCAGCCCGCACCCCGTCGCGGGCCTTGCCAGGCGGGCTTGCGCGGCGCCGGTGCGGGGTCGCGGGGGCTGCGACCGGTTCCTGCACAATGCCCGGACGCATGCACACCGACGCCCGGACCGACTTCCGCCTCTACCACTCCAACGCGCTCGACGTGCTGGCCGGGCTGCTGGCCACCGAGCTGCGCACGCCCGCGCCCGGGCAGGGGCTGCTGGCGCCGGACGTGATCCTGATCCCGCAGGTGGCGATGCGGCGCTGGCTGCAGGCCACCCTGGCCCAGGCGCATGGCGTGGCGGCCAACCTCGAGTTCCTGACTCCGGGCGAATTCGTGCAGCGCGCGCTGGACGCCAACGTGCCCGGTCGCGGCGACGACCTCGACGCGGCCGCGCTGCGCTGGCGCATCCATGCCGCGCTGGCCGATCCGGCCCTGCTGCGCGAGCGCGCGCTGCAGCCGCTGCGCGCGTATCTGGAAGGTGCGCCCGATCCGCTCAAGGCCTGGTCGCTGTCGGGCGAGCTGGCGCAGGCCTTCGAGAAGTACAAGGCCTGGCGGCGCGAATGGCTGCTGGCCTGGGAGGCGGGCGAGGCGCCGCGCGACCCGCAGGCGGCGCTGTGGCGGCGCGTGGCCGGCGGCAGCGACCACCGCGCGCGCCGCATCGACGCCTACCTGCGCGGCTTCGCCGATCCCGGCACGCCGCTGCCGGCCGGGCTGCCGCCGCGGCTGTTCGCCTTCGCCATCCTCAACGTCTCGCCCGACGTGCTGCGGGTGATCGCCAGCCAAGCGCGGGTGGGCACGCTGCACCTGTACGTGCCTTCGCCCAGCCGCGACTACTGGGGCGACCTGCAGCGCGTGCGCGGCGGCGATCCCGACGCGGCCGCGGGCGAGAACCCGCTGCTGCGCGCCTGGGGTGCGGCCGGCCGCGACTTCATGGCGGTGCTGGGCAATTACGAGGTGGTGCATCCGGACCTCGAGATCCGCGGCGACGCCGATCCGGGCGAAGGCGGCGGCGCGCTGCACGGCAGCCTGCTGCGGCGCCTGCAGTCGGACCTGTTCCATCGCCGTCCGTCGCCGCCGCCCGCGCCCACGGCGCAGGACCCGCGCACGCGCCTGCCCGGGCTGCGCCTGGACGACCCCAGCCTGCAACTGCACGCTTGCCACACCCGCCTGCGCGAGCTGCAGGTGCTGCACGACCAGCTGCGCGCGCTGTTCGAGGACGACCGCTTCGATCCGCCGCTGCAGCCGCGCGATGTCGCGGTGCTGGCGCCCGACATCGATCCCTACCTGCCCTATCTCGACGCCGTGTTCGGCGGCCGTGGCCGCGGCGATGCCGGCTTCAACCAGGCGATTCCCTACGCCGTCGCCGACGCCAGCCCGCTCGCCGGCGAGCCGCTGGCCGAAGTCTTCCTGCGCCTGCTGGCGCTGCCGGTGGCGCGCTTCGGCCTGGTGGAGACGCTGGACCTGCTGGCCAGCCCCCCGCTGGCCGAAGCCGCGCAGCTCGACGCCGCCGCCTTCGACCGCCTGCACGCCTGGCTGCACGCCGCCGGTGCGCGCTGGGGCCTGGACGCCGCGCATCGCGCGCGCCTGGAGGCGCCGGCCGACGACGCCTACACCTGGGCGTTCGCGCTCGACCGCCTGCTGCTCGGCCACGCCAGCGGCAGCGACGCGCCGATCCTCGCAGCCGGCGGCCAGCTGGTCGCGCCGATGCCGGAGCTGGAAGGCAGTGCGCTGGACGCGCTCGACACGCTCGTGCGGTTGCTGCGCGTGCTCGCCCGCCACGCCCGCGCGCTCGACGAGGCGCTGCCGCCCGACGCCTGGCGCGAACGCCTGCTCGGCCTGCTCGAGGCGCTGCTGCCACGGCCGCCGTCGGCGCCGGCCTCGCGCCGCGCACTCGACCGCCTGCGCAGCCTGGTCGATGCCTTCGCCGCCGACGCGCGCCGCGCCGGCGTCGCCACGCCGGTGCCGGCCGAGGTCGTGCGCGCGCACTTCGCCGCCGCGCTGTCGGAAGCCGACACCCGCGCGCCGCTGCTCACCGGCGGCGTCAGCATCGGCCGCATGGTGCCGATGCGGCTGCTGCCGTTCCGCGCGATCTGCCTGCTGGGCATGGACGACGGCGAGTTCCCGCGCCGCGATCCGGCCGGCGGGCTCGACCGCCTGAGCGCCGATCTGGCCGGCGGCCTGCGTCGCCAGGGCGACCGTTCCACCCGTGACGACGACCGCTTCCTGTTCCTGCAGCTGTTCGCCGCCGCGCAGGACGTGTTCTACGTCAGCTACCAGGGCGCCGACCCGCGCGATGGCAGCGCGCGCGAGCCCTCGGTGCTGGTGGCCGACCTGCTGGCCGCCGCCGATGCGCAGCACGCGCCGGAGGCGAAGGCCGCCGACGCGCTGGTGGTGCGGCATCCGCTGCAGCCGTTCGCGCCCGCCGCGTTCGGCGGCGACGGCGAGCCGCGACGCTTTTCCTATCACGCGCAGTGGTGGCCGGCGGCCGCGCAGCCGGCGCAGACGCGCACGGCGCTGCCGGTGTGGTTCGGCGACGACGCACTGGCGGCGATCGAAGCCGATGCAGGCGCCACGCTTTCGCTCGACGAACTGCGCCGCTTCCTGCAGGCGCCGGCCGAGGTCTTCCTGCGCCAGCGCCTGGGCCTGCGGCTGGCCGAAGTGGAGGAAGTGGACGACGACGTCGAGCCGCTGCTGGCGCCGGGCCGCGGCTTCGCCCGCCAGCAGCTGCAGAAGGCGGTGTTCGACGCGGCGCTGCGCGGCGATGGCGACGCAACGACGCATGCGCTGCTGCGCGCGCGCGGCCTGCTGCCGTCCGGGCCGCTGGGACGACGCACGCTCGAGACCGTGCGCGGGCAGGTGGATCCATATGCGCTCGCCTTCCGCGACTGGCGCGGGACCGCGCAGCCGGAGGCGCCGCGGCTGGAGGTCACGATCGATGGCCTGGCGCTGCGTGGCCGCATCGCCGACGCCTACCCGCAGGGTATCGCGCGCCTGCGCTTCGATCCGCCTGCCGGGCAGTCGGCGATTCGCAATGGCCTGGACTGGCTGCTGGCGAGCGCGGCCGGACAAACGGCGCCGCTGGTCGAGTTCCATGACGGCGGCGAACTCGGCGTCGGCCCGCACGAGCGCGCAGCGCTCGATCCCGCGCAGGCGCGCGAGGTGCTGCGCTGGCTGGTCGAGCTGCGCGCCAGGGGCCTGCGCCGGCCGCTGCCGTTCGCGCCCTACAGCGGCTGGGAGCTATTCCGCGCGCCGACCTTCGAGCGCGGCATCCAGCTGGCCGCGCAGCGCTGGCACGGCAGCGAGCGCAGCTGGGGCGAGGGCACGGGCGAGGCGCTGCGGCTGGCGCTGCGCGGCCGCGACCCGTTCACCGACGAGGCGACGCAGGTCGCGTTCGTGGATCTCGCGATGGGCATCTATTCGGCGGTGATGGCGGGCGAGCTCTACGCCGGCACCGACCTGGGCGCGCTGCGCGACATCGCCGCCACGCTCGACCTGGAGGATGCGGAGTGAACGCAACCGCCGGGCGCGACCCGCACGACACCGGTGACGCGGGCAGCGCCGCGCAACGGTCGCTGCGCGATCCCTACCTCGCCCTCGCGCTCGAAGGCGTCCACGCCATCGAGGCCTCCGCCGGCACCGGCAAGACCTTCACCCTGGCCACGCTGGTGGTGCGCCTGGTGGTCGAGCGCGGCCTGCGCGTGGGCCAGGTGCTGGCCGTCACCTTCACCGAGGCCGCCACCCAGGAGCTGCGCAGCCGCATCCGCGCGCGCCTGCTGCTGGCCGAGCAGCTGGTGGGCGCGACGCCCGCAGCGGATGCCGCGCCCGATGCGGTGCTGACCCATGCGGTACTCGACGCCCACCTCGCGCGCGGCACCGAAACCGCCGAAGCCCTGCGCCGCCGCCTGCACGCCGCCGCCAACGACATCGACCTCGCGGCCATCTTCACCATCCACGGCTTCTGCGCGCGCGTGCTGCGCGAGCATGCGCTGGAAGTGGGGCAGGCCTTCGACGCGCCGGAGCTGCTCACCAGCGACACCGCCCTGCACGAGGCCATCGCCGCCGACCTGTGGCGATGGCACGGCAGCAACGCCGATGCCGCCGACGATCTGGTCGCGCTGTGGCCGGGTGGCCCGGAGGCGCTGGCCGCGGACCTGGCCGTGCTGGTGCGCGAGCCACTGCTGCGTCCGGCGCTGGCCGAACTGCCCGACGACCCCGCGCCGCGCCTGCATGCCACGGGCGAAACGCTCGCCGCCGCCTTCCGCGCGCATGGCGAGGAGTTTCGCGCGTCGCTGGTTGCGGCGGTGGAGAGCAAGGTCCTGCACGGCGGCAGCTACAAGATCGACTGGATCGCCGCGCTGTTCGATTCGCTGCAGCAGTGGTGCAGCGCCAGCGAACGCAGCGCGCCGTTCGAGCACGCCAAGCTGCCGCAGCTGACTCGCGACACCTTGCAGAAGCGCACGAGCGTGAAGCACGCTGGCCGCACCCCGGACTCGCCCATCTGCGATGCCGTGCCCGCCTACCTCGACGCGCTCACCGCGATGGCCGAGTGGAAGGACGCGCGCCGGGTCGAGCTGCTGCATCGGTTGCGCAGCGACGCGCGCCTGCGCGTCGCGCGTGCCAAGCAGCAGCAGCGCGTGCAGACTTACGACGACCTGATCGACCGCGTCGCCGACGCCATCGACGGCCCCGGTGCCGAAGCGCTCACCGCCAGGCTGCGCGCGCAGTACGCCGTCGCCCTGGTCGACGAGTTCCAGGACACCGATGCGCGCCAGTGGCGCATCTTCGACCGGGTGTTCGGGGTCACCAGCGGCGCGCCGGCGCTGTACGTGATCGGCGATCCCAAGCAGGCGATCTACGGCTTCCGCGGCGGCGACGTCGAGACCTACCTCGCGGCGCGCGCCACCGCGCGGCAAGCGCCGCCGCTGTCGCTCAACTTCCGCTCGCGGCCGTCGGTGCTGCGTGCGGTCTCCATGCTGTACGCGCAGGCCCAGGCCGCGGCCGACGCGGACGCGAAGGTGCCGCCCCCGTTCATCGACGGCCGCATCGCATTCAAGGACGTGCAGCCCGGCGGCGTGCGCGACGATGCCGACTTCCAGCGCAGCGGCAGCGCGGCGCCCGCGCTCACCCTGTGGCAGGCGCCGCTGCCCGACGAGGTCGACAGCAAGGGCAAGCCGAAACCCTTCAGCGCCGGCCGTTCGCGCGAACTGGCCACGGCCGCCTGCGTCGCCGCCATCCACCGCGTGCTCTGCGACGCGCGCGAAGGCCACGCCAGCATCGACGGTCGTCCGGTGGAGCCGGGCGACATCGCCGTGCTGGTGCGCTCGCACAAGGAGGCCACGCGCATCCGCCACGCGCTCGCGATGGCCGGCATTCCTGCCGTCGCCGCCGGCAAGCAGAGCCTGTTCGCCACGCCCGAAGCGCGCGACCTGCACGCGCTGCTGCTCGCCCTGCTGCACGGCGCAGACGACGGCCGCCTGCGCATGGCGCTGTCCACCGTGCTGGTGGGCCTGGATGCCAAGGCCATCGCCGCGCTGGATGAAGACGGCGAAGCGCTGCGCCACTGGCAGCTCACCGCGCTGGCCTGGCGCGAGCGGCTGCAGCGCGGCGGCCCGCTGGCGCTGGTCAACGACCTCTGCGCCGAACACGCCGGGCGCCTGCTCGGCCTGCTCGACGGCGAGCGCCGCCTCACCAACACCCTGCAGCTGGCCGAACTGCTGCAGGACGCGCAATCGCATGCGCTCGGCCTGCACGGCCTGGTCGACTGGCTGGCCAACGCCATCGCCGACGCCAATGCCAACGACGAGAGCCAGCTGCTGCGCCTGGAGTCCGACGCCAGGCGCGTGCAGGTGGTCACCCTGCACAAGAGCAAGGGCCTGGAATACCCGCTGGTGTTCCTGCCGTTCGCGGCGATCGGCGCGCCCGCGCGCAATCCCGGCCACCGCGCCGTGGTGAACGGCGAAGCCGGCCGCGCGCTGCACTGGAAGCTGCTGCCCTCGCGCAGCGGCTGGGAAGCGGCCCGGGACGCCTGGTGCCTAGCCCAGCGCGCCGAGGACGCGCGCCTGCTGTACGTCGGCCTCACCCGCGCGCGCCATGCGCTGTGGCTGGCCAGCGGTCTGTTCTGCAACCACGACAAGTCGCCGCTGCTGCACATGGTGTCCAGGCCCGATGCGCTGGCCGACGCGCTCGGCAGCGCGCTCGCCATCGACGACAGCACGCCGCCGGAGAGGCTGCCGTGGTTGCCGCCGGCCTCCACCGAGGCGGTGCCGCCGGCGCGCATCGCCGCGCGCCCGCTGGCCAGCGACTGGTGGGTCTACAGCTTCACCCAGCTCGCCAACGCCGAAGGCCAGGGCGATGCCTCGTCCAGCGCCACCCAGGCCGCGCCCGGCGGCCAGGACGAACCCGCAACGGATGCCGACACCGACACCGGCGGCGACGCCGACGCCTTCGACCCGCGCTTCGCCGGCACCCGCTTCGGCGTGGTGCTGCACGACGTGCTGGAGCGCAGCGACTTCGCGCGCTGGGCCGCGTGGACGCCCGGTGCGCCCGCGCCCACGGCGGAAGACGTGGCGCTCATCGCCGAACGCCTGTGCGCCGGCGGCTACCCGGCCGAGGACATCGACGACGGCATCGAGGTGCTCACCGCGCTCATCGGCCACACGCTCACCGTCGCCCTGCCCGAAGGCGCGCGCCTGGCCGACGTACCGGAAGGCATGCGCCGCCCGGAAATCGAGTTCCAGTTCGCGCTCGCACCCACGCGCGTCGACGCGCTGCTCGCGCTGCTGCACCGCCACGGCCTGCTCACCGCACGCCAGGGCTTCGGCGCCCGGCGCCGGCTGGAAGGCCTGATGACCGGCCTGATCGACCTCACCTACGTGCACGATGGCCGCTGGTACGTGCTCGACTACAAGTCCAACCGCCTGCCCGGCTACGGCCCCGCGCAGCTCGACGAAGCCATGGCCCACAGCGAGTACGACCTGCAGGCGCTGATCTACACCCTGGCCCTGCACCGCTGGCTGCGCTTCCGGCTGGGCGATGGTTACGACTACGCCCGCGACTTCGGCGGCGTGCGCTATGTGTTCTGCCGCGGCCTCGATGCCGGCCGTGACGGCGCGGATGCAGCGCCGGCCGGGCAGGGCACGCATCCGGCGCCGCCTGGCCAGCAAGTGGATCCGGCCCCGCCAGGCAAGGACGCACACCCGGCGCAGGGCGTGCAGGCCTGGCGCTTCGATCCGGAACTGGTCGAAGCACTCGACGTCCTGTTCGCCGGTGGAGGGCAGCCCGACGCCGCCGCGAACGCATCCGCTCCCTCCCCCGCAAGCGGGGCAGCGCTGGGATGGGGGCAGCCGGAGCCGCGCCAGGAGCAGACGCCCACATGAACACCACGCTCCCGCTGTTCCCCGAAGGCCAGCCCACCGACCCGACCGCTGCCCAGCCAGCAGGTTCCCCAGCGGATCCGTCAGCAGGTCAATCAGCAAGCCAGCCAGCAGGCCAGCCCACCGACCTGACCGCCGGCGCGGATGCCTCGAACTCCCTCCCCCGCTCGCGGGGGAGGGCTGGGGTGGGGGCCCCCGGAGCACCCCGCGCACCCCTGCTCGACGACCTGTTCCGCAGCGGCCGCCTGCGCACCCTCGACCACGCCCTGGCCCAGAGCCTGCGCCGCCTCGATCCCGACACCCCCGATGCGGTGCTTGCCGCCGCCGCGCTCGCCTCCCTGGCCGTCGCCTCCGGCCACGCCGGGTTCGACCCCGCGCAGCCCCAGCGCCTGGTCGACGCCCCGATCGACTGGCCCACGATCGAGGCCTGGCGCGCCGCGCTGCAATCTTCGCCCTGGGTCGCCCACCCCGACAGCGGCGACGCCGAATCCCCCGCCGACGCGCCGCTGGTGTACGAGCACGGCCTCGTCTACCTGCGCCGCTACCGCGAATACGAACGCCGCCTCGCCGCCGGCCTCCACCGTATCGGCTACGCCGCGATCTCCTCTCCCCCGCCGTCTCATCCCCCACTCACGGGAAAGGATGCCCGCCGGGCAGACGAGGAGCACCCCACGCACCCCACCGACGACCTCCAATCCCAGGCCGTCGCCGCCGCCCTCCAACACAGCCTCCTGCTCGTCACCGGCGGCCCCGGCACCGGCAAGACCACCACCATCACCCGCATGCTCGTGGCGCTCATCGCCCAGGCCACGGAATCCGGCGCCGCGCCGCCGCGCATCGCCCTGGCCGCTCCCACCGGCCGCGCTGCCGAACGCATGGCCGAAAGCGTGCGCAACGCCGTCCAGGCGCTGTCCGCGCGCGGCATCGACCCCACGCTTGCCGCACAGCTGCCCACCACCGGCACCACCCTGCATCGCCTGCTCGGCACCATCCCCGACTCACCCGCGTTCCGCCACCACGCCGACAACCCGCTGCCCTTCGACGTGGTGGTGGTGGACGAAGCCTCGATGATCGACCTGCCGCTGATGGCCAAGCTGGTCGAAGCCGTCCCCGATGGCGCGCGCCTGGTCCTGCTCGGCGACCCCGACCAGCTGCCCTCGGTGGAAGCAGGCGACGTCCTCGCCGGCATCCTCGCCGCCGCCAACACCGCCACCTCCCCCGCCAACACCCCCACCTCCCCGGCAAGCGGGGGAGGTCGCGCCGAAGGCGCGGGTGGGGGCGCTCTCCGACCAGCCGCCCCCACCTTCCCCGCCCGCCACATCCACCTCACCCGCGGCTACCGCCAGAGCGCCGCGCTCGACCTCGCCCCGCTCGCCACCGCCGTGCGCGAAGGCGACAGCGCCACCGCGCTGTCCCTGCTGCGCGGCGGCCAACTCTCCGGCGTGCATTTCCTCGAGGGCAACGCCGATCCACTGCAGTCGCATCGCGACCATCTGCTCGCGCACTGGACTTCGCTCGCCGACGCCCGCGATCCCGCCGAAGCCCTCTCCCGCGCCAGCCGCCTGCGCATCCTCACCGCCGTGCGCGAAGGCCCGCAGGGCGCGCGCGGCCTCAACGCCCGCATCGAAGACCTGCTCGCCGGCACCCGCCGCGGCGCCGGCCCCGCGTCCGTCGCCAGCCGCGATTTCCACGGCCGCCTGCTGCTGATCACCGAGAACAGCTACCGCCACCGCCTGTTCAACGGCGACATCGGCATCTGCCTCGATGACGACAGCGGCACCTTGATGGCCTGGTTCCCGGGCGACGACCCGCAGCACCCGCGCCCCTTCCACCCCGCCGCGCTGCCCGCGCACGACAGCGCCTTCGCCATGACCGTGCACAAGGCCCAGGGCAGCGAGTTCGACGAGGTCTGGCTGGTGCTGCCGGAGCGCGACAACCGCGTGCTGTCCCGCGAACTGGTCTACACCGGCATGACCCGTGCGCGCGGCCAGCTGCACGTGGTTGCCGGCGAGGCCGTGTTCCGCGCCGCGCTGTCGCGGCATGCCGGCCGCTGGTCGGGTCTGGGCTGGCGCTTGGGTGGCAGCGCGGTAGGCTGAGGATCCGCACGCACACGGAAGGAAAGAAAAGATGAAGAAGGATCTTGTGCACAATCTCACCGAGAGTTTCGAGGCGCATGCCACAAGACCGACGGCGGCGTCGAGTTCTGGCTGGCCCGCGATCTGCAGCACCTGCTTGGCTACGCCGAGTGGCGAAACTTCTCGAGCAGCGTGATCTCGAAGGCGAAGACTGCCTGCGAGGTTTCGGGGCATGAGGTCTCGGACCATTTTGTTGACGTCAACAAAATGGTCGACCTGGGCTCCGGCAGCCAGCGCGAGGTCGACGACATCATGCTCACGCGCTACGCCTGCTACCTGATCGCCCAGAACGGCGACCCACGCAAGCAGGAAATCGCGTTCGCACAGACCTACTTCGCGTTGCAGACCCGCCGCGCCGAACTGATCGAGCAGCGACTGCTGGAAGCCGAACGCGTGCAGGCGCGCCGCAAGCTGAGCGAAACCGAGAAGGAACTGTCCGGCGTGATCTACCAGCAGACCGGCGGCAACCAGGACTTCGCCACGATCCGAAGCAAGCGCGACCACGCGCTGTTCGGTCGCAACACGCAGGAAATGAAGCAGCGCTGGCAGGTGCCCACCAGCCGCCCCCTGGCCGACTTCGCGCCCACGCTGATCCTCAAGGCCAAGGACTTCGCCACCGAAATCACCATCCACAATGCTCGCGAGCAACGCATGCGCAGCGAATCGGCGATCTCGCAGGAACACGTGTCCAACAACCGGGCGGTGCGCAACACCCTGCTCGGCCGCGGCATCGTTCCGGAGAACCTGTCGCCGGAAGAAGACGTCAGGAAGGTCGAACGCCGCCTGGCGGCCGAAGACAAGAAGGTGCTCAAGAAGCCGGAAGTCCTGGACGATTGATACGTCGCAAGTACAGCTGGCTTGGTTGGTCAGGTCCAAGCACCGGAGCCGGCACGCGCACCCCCGCCGGCGACCTTTTGGCGACATTCGCGTGCTTAACCTCGCAGCGCGCCAATGAGGTGGCGCGGCCATTCCCGGGGGCAGGACGATATGAGCAGGCTCGCGCGTCGGACGTTGGCGCTGGCACTTTCGGCGCAGTTGATCGGCCTTCCACTGTTGGCGCACGCGCAGGAGGCACCCGGCGCGCTGACCATCGTCGTCAGGGACCAGACCACCGCCCGCCCGCTCCCGAACGCGCGGGTCACGATCACGGAACGGGACACCGCCTCCGCGCGCACGCTGGACACCGACGCGCAGGGCCGCATCGTGGTCGACCAGCTCGATCCGGGCCTGTACACGGTCGACATCGCCAAGGCCGGGTTCGCGCCGGTCTCCGAGCCGAGCATCCGCGTGGTCACGCGCAAGAACTCGCAGCTCGAGTTCCAACTGGCCGTTCCGCTGCTGGAGGAAGTGGTGGTGCAGGCACGACCGATCGATGCGCTCGCATCGCCGTCCAGCATCTGGCTCGACCGGGACGCGTTGCGCGACGCCGTCGGCGGTGGCGCCGATCCGCTGCTGTCGCTCGACGGCCTGCCTGGGCTGGCATCGGCGAGCGAGTTCGCAAGCTTCAGCGTGCGCGGCCGCGGGCCGCGCGACAACCTGGTCTTCGTCGACGAGTTTCCTTTCGACAAGGCGGTGCATTTCGACGCGACACTGGGCGAGGACGAGGATGTCGGCGGCGGCGGCCGCTTCTCGATCTTCGCCCCGGACGTCATCAGCGGCGCCGAGTTCTCGCCGGGCGGCTGGGGTCCCGCGTACGGTGGCCGGGCCGCTTCGCTGCTCAAGCTCGAAGTGGCCGGCGGCAATCCGAGCCCGTCGGCCAGCCTGCGCTACGACCTCGCAGGTTTCGAAGTCGGCTACGACGGCCCCGCCGGCATCACGAAAGACGCCACCCTGCTGGTGTCCGCGCGCCGGCTGGATTTCGGTTCCCTGTTCGAAACGATCGAGGAACTGGACATCGGCAACCCCGTGCTGCGCGACGTCATCGTCAAATCGGTCGTGCCGATCAGCCCGTCCAACACGCTCGAAGTGCTGCTGATCGACACGCGCGAGACTTACACGCGCGACGTGACCCACGTCTTCGAGTCGCCCAACTTCGAGGATGCGGCGCTGCTCGACTTCGAGCAGGACAGCGACCTGTACGGACTGACCCTGCGATCGTTGATCGGCGACAACGCCGTCTGGACCAACCGGATCTACCGCCGCGCCAGCCACAAGGTCAGTTCGGAGGGCGAAGCATTCCCCGATCTCGTGCCGCCCGGCTCGGCCGCCTCGGATTTCCCGGTGCGCGAAGACATCATCACCGTGACCGAGGACGAGACCGAACTCGGCTGGCGCAGCGACTTCGACACGGTGAACCGCTGGGGCACGTTCAGTGCGGGCATCCAGGCGACGCGGGTCGAGCTGGACTACAGCACCGTGCTGGACGGCGACTGGATCCGCTACGTCTACGACAGCGACGATTTCAGGCCGGACCCCGGCCAGCGCTACATCGTGCTGACGCCGGAGAACATCGACTCCGCCCTGAGCCGTACGGCCACCAACTATGCCGGCTACGTGGACCAGGCCTTCAAGTTCGGCGCGTGGGACATCCGCACCGGCGTGCGGCTGGAGCGCGACGACCTCACCGACGAAAGCCTCGTCTCGCCCAGGATCCGGGCCAACTGGCGGCCGGCCAAACGCGTCAGGTACTTCGCGACGGCCGGCCTGTTCCACCAGTCGCCGAGGTTCCTGGACCTCGCGGCCAACGCGGCCAACACGCTGGAGAACGAGGAGATCACGCATACGAGCGTCGGTGTCGAGTATTTCTTCAACACCCGCTGGTCGGTGCTGACGGAGGCCTATCACCAGGACCTCGACAACCTGGTGGTCGACCAGGATCGCGCGAGCGGTACGTTCGCCAACATCGGCGACGGCACCTCCAAGGGTGTCGACGTCGTGCTCAAGGGCACGATCCGCGAAGGCCTCTACGCCACCGCGACCTACTCCTGGAACGATGCCGAGATCGACCGCAAGGACGGCCGCGGCGTGGTTGCCGACGAGTTCAGCCGCGAGCACGTGGCCACCCTCGGCGTGACCTGGGAAATTACCGACCGTTGGAAGGTGGCCGCCCGCTACAAGTACCTGTCCGGCAGGCCGGAGGATGCCTACCTCATCCATGAAGACGTGCTGGGCCCCGGACAGCCCCTGCGCTACTCGCGCGAGACGGTCGAGCGAGGCGTCGGCCGCAGGGACGGTTACGGCGTGCTCAACGCCCGCGTCGACTACCGGCGCGCCTTCGGCCCCATCGACGTCACCGCCTTCCTCGACGTCATCAACCTCACCTCGGCCTCGTCGACCGACGACACCGAGTTCGACTACCGCAGGGGCGTCAACGTGGCGGACGAGAGCGAGGCCGAACCGCTGATCGGGCTTCGGCTAGACTACGCCTGGTAGACGGGAGGCGGCAGATGCCACGCGTTCCTGATGCGACGCCCATCAGGGCGCTGATCGTCGAGGACAACCGCGACATCTGCGCGAACATCGCCGCGTACCTCGAGAAGCTCGGCTATGTCCTGGATTTCGCCCACGACGGCGTGACCGCAATGAACCTGGCGCTGACCCATCCGTTCGACGTCATCGTGCTGGACCTGATGATGCCGCGGATGGATGGCCTCACCTTCTGCGAGAGGCTGCGCAACGAGGCCGGGATCGAGACGCCCGTGCTCATGCTGACGGCCCGGGACACGCTCGACGACCGGCTCAAGGGCTTCGACGCCGGCGCCGACGACTACCTGGTCAAGCCGTTCGCACTGCAGGAGCTGCATGCACGCATCCGCGCGCTGTACAAGCGGACGCACCGCAATCCGGACAAGCTTCTCGCCGTGGCCGACCTGACGTTGAACCGGTCCACGCTGCAGGTGCATCGGGCGGGGCGGCGCGTCGAGATCAACCCCGCCGGCATCAAGCTGCTGCGTCGGCTGATGGAAGAGTCCCCGTCCGTGGTGAGCCGCGAAGACCTGGAGACGCTGCTGTGGGCCGATGAGCGGCCGGACGGCGATGCGCTGCGCTCGCACATGTACAAGCTGCGGCAGGCGATCGACCGGCCCTTCGACCAGCCGCTGATCCACACGGTGCACCGGATCGGGTACCGGATCGCGCAGGACGCCGAATAGTGCGGCAGCACAGCCTGCGCAAACGGGTCGAGTACGCGTTCGCGCTGTGTGTCGTCGGACTCAGCGTAGCCTGGGGATTCGCGTTCTACGGCGCCATCCGCTTCAGCGAGGACCGCGTGCTGGCCAACCAGCTGCAGCACGCCGCCGAGCGCTACCCCGACCTGTCGCTGAGCCTGCGCGGATACGACGACGCCGGCAGCCTTCCCGAACCACTGCGGGAATGGGCGGCAGCAGGGCCAGAGGCGGGCACCTACGAGTTCGTCGCCGAGGAGCTGCACGTGGCGGTCGTCCCCGCCGACAACGCACAGGGGCGCGCCTTCGTGGTGTTCGATGTCGCCGGGATCGAGGCGGCCTCGTCCGAGGACTGGTGGTGGCTGCTCGTCATCACCGGCGTCGTGGTCGTGCTCGGCGCCTTGGGCTTCGGGCTCGGGGTGCTGGTGATGCGCCGGGCGATCGCGCCGGTGGTGCAGCTGGCCGACGTGGTCGCCGGCATCGACCTGGAACACCTCTCGGCCCGGGACCACGAACTCATCGAGGCCAGCCGCTTCGGACGCGACGAGGTGGGCCTGCTCGCCGGCACCATCGAGAAGACGCTCGAGCGCATCAGCGCGTTCGTGGTGCGCGAGCGCGACTTCACCGGCTCGGCCAGCCACGAGCTGCGCACGCCGATCACCGTGATCACCGGCGCGATCGAACTGCTGGAGCAGGGTGACCTGTCGGCCGAAGACGTCAAGGCGCTGGACCGCATCCGGCGCGCGACGGCCGAGATGAAGTCCACGATCGAGATGTTCCTGTGCATCGCGCGCGAAGCCGACGGCGGCCAGTACGGCGAACGCTTCCTGGTGGCGCCGCTGGTGGAACGGGCGATCGAGCAGCAGCGCTACCTGCTGGGCGGCAAGGGCGTCGACGTCGACGTGCATGTCGAAAGCCACGCCACGCCCGTCGTCCAGGGGCACCCGCAGGCGTTCCTGATCGCGGTCACCAACCTGGTGCGCAACGCATTCGAGCACACGCCCGCCGGCCAGGGGCCGATCACCGTGCGCATCCGCGCGCGCGACCTGCTGGTCACCAACCGGCGCAGCGGCGACGACGCCGGCCGGCCCAGCCCGGACGGCGCCCCGGCGTCCAACGGCTATGGCCTGGGCCTCGGCATCGTGCAGCGCCTGTGCGAGCGCAACGGGTGGGAGTTCTCGCTCGACGCAGACGAGGCGCGGGTGACGGCCCGTCTTTCCTGGTGAATCGTGACGACTGATCCGGGGCCCGGATACGGCAGTCACCTCGCAGCCAACACGAGCCAACAACAGACAGGCCCACAACCGGGCTCGCCGCGTTGCGCCATCAAACTGCGAATGTACGCGCGAAGCGCGCCACCACCTCGCGGTTGCGTATCGCTACCTGCCGCATCTCGGAGTGGATGCGGGGCGATCCGGCCACCTGCTCCCAGAACCGGATGGCCGTTTCGGCGGCGAGCGCGACATGGCGGCTCTGTCCTGCGCGGTCGGGCGGGTGGAGGCCCAGCGGCGCGGCCGGACGCACGGCCCCGGTGCGCGATGGCGCCAGAGACATTGGCAGCATGTCGTAGGCGGGGGCGAGCGCGAGCGGGCCGGCGTCGACGAGATGAAAGCCGAGGTTGCCGGCGTGCATGTCGCTGTTGCCGATGAAGCGGCCGAACCAGTGCAGCAGGGCCATCCGGGCGGCTGTGTCCGGGTCGATCAAGCCTGCCGTCGCCAGGCGTTCGCCCGCCAGTCCCCAGTCGTGGCCGCCGGTACCGGCGAAAGCCGCATCCAGCGCCAGCAACGAGACGAAGCCGAGACGGCCGATGCGGTCCGGCGTGCGGTCGAAGCGGCGCACTTCCAGGCACAGGTGACGATCGGCCTCGACAAGTTCGGCCTCGGCGGCGGGCAGGCCGGCTTCGCGCAGGCAGGAGAGCGCCAACTGTTCGCAGGCCAGCAGTTCCGCCCAACGGGCCGCGGCCTGGCCGCTGTCGTCCACGGCGAACTTGACCAACGCGGCGTAGCGGCCGCCGGGTGTGTGGACCGTGCTGGTGAACTTGGGTTGTTCGCCGCCGGGCGATGAGCCGATCTCCTCGCCTGCCAGGGCGGCATCCGCCCATTCCGAATATCGCGCGTGCCGCCCGGACGCCTCGACTGCATCGGGCGGCGCGTCCAGTTCCGCCAGCGCGCGCTCGACGGCGTGGCCGCCCAGCAGCAGATCTCCGATGGCGGTCCCGCCGGTGCGGGTGATGGCCAGCAGGGTGTCGCGCAGTTGCCAACGGTTGAGGTCTGTCGGAACGCCGAGCCCGGTACCGTTTCGATGCGCGAGGCTGCGGCCGAGGAAGCCCTGTGGCCGCAGGTCGTCCATGAACCACGGCAGGCCCGGAAAGTGGCCGGGCACTTCATCGACCGGCCGCGTGAGGTTGGGCCGCTCGCCCGTCGATTCGAACAGGAACCGTCCGCCGCGCAGAAGGTGGAGCGTGCCCAGTTCCTCCAGCGTGGCGTCGGGCCGCATGCGCCACAGCGGCCAGGCGCTGCCGGCATCGGTGCCGGCGCGGGCGACATAGGCCGTGGCGCGCGCGCGACCGACCCGCAGGACCTGGTTGCCCGCCTCCCGCACCAGCCGTCCCAGCACCGGGCGGCTGATCCCCAGTTCCTGCAGGAGGTGCGAGGCGCGCACCGGTTCGCCGCTGGCGAGCAGGCCCAGCAGGTCGGCCGGTGTCGCGGACGGCGGTCGTGGCATGCGGTACGTTGTTTCTTTACGATTTCAGTACGATATAGATCGCCCAAACCCGAGTCAATTCATTTTCAATCAATGATTTCAAAGAAGATCAGCTGCGCGTTTCTTTACGATCGGATCCGAGTCTGGTCGGGACAGGCGTAACGGAAGACGCCGGCCAGGCACCGCATCGGAGACCGGCTGACCAGCACACCGGGGGCGACGGCACGATATCCCGCAGCGAGCACGACGCCTGGATGGCGCGGAAGCAGGACAAGGCCCGCAACGGAGATCCGACGCAACCCTGACCGCGTCCCCCAGATCCCGAACAGCTGCACCCACGGAGCGCCCCGACAAGGGCGCTCTCTTCTTGTGGGGTGTCGACGGCCGATGCGCGTACAGCTTGGCGCACCGGGGGGGCGGATCGAAAGAAAAAGAGAAAAAGGTGTCAGGGACAATTAACCAGCCAGCGCCAACATCACCAAGATCAAGCGTAACCCCAGCGGGCAACCGGACTTTCGGGTTCGATAGGCAAGTGCGGGGCCATGTCGACATCTGCCAATCCTCCTCGCCGTAGATACAACACCACGCTGGAGATCCCCTCATGAAGTACCTGGGCCTGGCCTGCTACAGCCCTGAGAGGAGAGAGGGAGGGGAGATGTGCCAGGGACAAATTCGGCACAAAGCTGTCAGCACCGGCGCCCGGGAGCTGATCGAGACTTGACCCTCCGTTCTCCTGGCGGTGTGGCGGCCACTCTCGTCTGCTGCGCTGGCGCGCGATGCACGCAACAGATGCACGCAAGAAGGGGCGTCCAACGGCGTGCACCTCAGCCGCTGTCGCCGCCCTCGGCCAGCATCTCCCCCATCCGCGCCTCCGCCTTGGCATGCAGCGCCCAGAAATCCTCCACGCCTTCGCCGCGGATGCGTCGCTCCAGCACGGCCAGGTGCGAATGCCAGCCGCCGCCGAAGTTCAGCGCGTCGCTGCGACCGCGCAGGCCGGTGTGGGTCAGTACCAGGCGCGTGGTGTCGTTGCCGGCGTCGGCGAGTTCGATGGTGACTTCGCCTGCGTCGCCGTTCTCCCAGGTGAAGGCAAGCACGTGGGGCGGTTCGCAGCGGGTGATGCGTTCGCTCCAGCTGTGGCCGATGTAGGGGCGGTAGCGTTCCGGCGTGGGCACGTCGCGGTCGGAGAGCCGGTCGTGGTCCATGGTCAGGCCGAGGCTGCCGCCGACCCTGGCGTCGGTGAGTCCGGCCATGAACCAGCGCGCGCGCAGCTCGGGGTCCACCAGGTATTGCCAGACCCTGTCGGCGGGCGCGTCCAGCAGCCGCTCGAAACGCAGCATGGCCGTGGTGGCCTGGTCGGTATGCCGGGTGTCAGTCATGGGTGTCCTCGTTGCGGGGTTTGGCGGAAGCGCGCGCACGTGGCGCGGCGTCGTCCTTCAATGCGCGCTCCAGGGGGTCGAGGCGGGTGGTCCACAGCCGCTGCCACTGGCCCAGCCAGTCGCTGGCGTCCTTCAGCCTTTCCGGCCGGATCCGGCACAGCTGCTGCCGCCCCACCTTGTAGCGTTCGATCAGCCCCGCTTGCGCCAGCACGGCGACATGCTTGGAGGCGCCCGCGAAGCTCATCCGGTGCGGCGCGGCCAGTTCGCCGATGGATTTCTCGCCCAGCATCAGGTCGGCCAGCATCCCGCGGCGGGTGGGGTTGGCCAGTGCGGTAAAGGTACTGTCGAGGTGTTGTTCAACCATGGGGTTGAGTGTTGCGGCCCCCTTCCCGGATTGTCAACCATTCGGTTGAGCGTTGCCGGAACGAGGGCGTCCGCATGCCCCCTCCGGGCCAGTCCCGCATCTGGGGCAAACCCATGTACTGCGCCTTCGTGCGATCCGCCCCGGCGCAAACGCATCAGGCGCGGAAGATGCCGCCACCGGGCGCCCCGCTACCATGGCGCGTCCTGCCGGACGCTTACACGCTGCAGCATCACCACCGGGGAGGTCGGTCTGAGCAGTTTCCTGCACACGTATCGTTACGCACAGCCGTCCGCCCTGCGCGACGGCGCCGTGCCCCGGCTCTCGCTGGAAACCAGCAGCGCCCCTGATGGACTCCAGCCGCACTTCTTCGAAGGCAACATTCGCGAGCCGCGCCTGGTCGCCCAGCTTCTGACGGCGGTCCACCTGCTGGTCGGCAGCCGCTTCCACACGCCGCCCAACACCGTCGCCCGCGCCATCGCCCTGGCCGACCCGGTGGTCACCAGCGGCGGGGGGATGCTGCGCTTCGAAGGGTTTTCCTCCTGCTGCAGCACCTACCTGAGGGTCGACCTGCTTCCCGCCGCTTACGAGGGGACGACGGTCGGAAAAGGCACGACGAACGTCGATTTCAACGCGCCGATGCGCGCCGCCCTGGCCCGCGTCAACGACGATACCGGGCTGCAGCTGGCGGTGGGACACGATACGGTGAAGCTGCGCTCGGCGGGGACCGAGGTGGTCGAGCGCAAGGTGGCGCTGCCCATGCGCTGGTTGCGCGGCATGGTCGAGGTGCAGTCCTACCAGGCCTGCATGCGGCCCTGCTTCAGCGCCACGTCCGTGGAGGTGCAGCGCCTGCTGCGGACGCTGCCGAAAGCCGGCACCAGCCGGACGCCGCTGTGGATCGCGCGCGGCGCCCGCGGCCTGGTCGGTTCCACCCGGCCATCGGAAGGCGCGGTGCGCCTGACCGGGGCATCGCGCCTGCGCGTGCTCGAGCCGCTGTTGCCCCGGGCGCAGGCGCTGCACGTGCACGCCGACCCGATGCAGCAGGCCAGCACCTGGCTGCTCGACTTCGGCGCCGTCCGCGCCAGTCTCGTGATCAGCAGCGAAACCTGGCGCGGGTTCTCCGGCGAAGGCCAAGCGCTGGCGTCACTGATGCGAGCCGCGGTCGGGGGAGGCGCCGTGCTGGCGCGGGTACGCGCCGCGCTCCACTGGCAGTCCGCGATCGACCCCGAAGCGCTTGCCGCGGAACTCGACACCGATGCTGCGAGCGTGCTGGGCGCGCTGCGCATCCTCGGCGCCAGCGGCCTGGTCGGCTTCGATGTCGGCGCGCAGTGCTACTTCCATCGCGTGCTGCCATTCGACCTGTCGGCGATGGAGGACATGCATCCGCGCCTGGCGGATGCGCGACGGCTGCTCGACGCGGGCGCGGTGGCGGTGGTCTCGCCGCTGCCGTTCGAAGCCAGCGTTGTCAGCGGCGGCACCGTGCACCGGGTGCGCGAGGTGGACGGCGAGCTGCACTGCACGTGCCCGTGGTTCGCCCGCCACCAGGGCCAGCGTGGACCATGCAAGCATGTCCTCGCCGCGTCGGCCGCGCGCGCCGCCACCCACTGAACAGCCTTGAGGCTACGCCAGGATGGCCACCATCTTCTCGCCCGCCACCCCTCTCGAACAGGCGGTACACGCGGGCGACGTTGCGCAGACGCTCGCCCTTCTGCGCGCACTTCCACGCGAAGAACGCGCGCGCCACCGCGCCAGCGCTCGCCGCATGGCCAAGCTGCTGGACGAGGCGCGCTGGAAGATCGACGACCCGGCCCGGGGCGGATGGGGAATGCCACCTTCGGACGCGCAGAACAGTGCGGGCGTCGCCGTGCTGGTGGCGTGCGGCACGGCGCAGGACGTCGCATCGCGCTTCGGCTGGTCGAAGGAGCTCGTTGCACTGTGCGGCGAATTCCGCCCCGACTCGCTGCACGGACTTGCAGATGCATTGCTGGCGCAGAACCCGCGCCTGGTCGAGACCGTGCAGGATTTGATCGTCGCCGGCCTGGTGACCCGGCCGGACAGCGACGACTATTTCACCGGGCTGATCAGCCTTGCGTATACCGGGCGTTTCGCGGAACTCTGGGCGGCGGACGCGGGCCTGCGCGATGTGCTGCCGGGGATCATGGCGGTCGAGGGCAGCAGCGAGTTTAACCTGGCCGCGGTGGACAAGTACACCGGCGGCCACGCGAACTGGTCCGCGACGCTGCGACGCCTGTGTGGCGAAGGCGTCTACAGCAAGGCATTCCTGCTCGATCGCACGCTCGACGCGCTCGAGCGCGACTGGCCGCAGTTCCGCACGGGCTGGTTCTCGCGCTTCCATGCGGAACTGGAGCCCGATTCCGCCCTGCTGGCGGGCCGTGCGCCGCGCTACCTCGCGCTGTGCCACAGCCGGATCCCACCGACGGTCACGCTGGCGCTGGCCGTGCTGAAGCGCCTGGAGCCGCTGCAGGTCATCGATGATGCCGCCCTGCTCGATGCCCTGCGCCCGGTGATGCACGCCAGCGCGAAAGGGAAGGTGCTGGCCGCGCTCAAGCTGATCGACGGCTGCGTGCAGCGGAGTCCTGCGCTGGGGGTCGAGGCCGTGGATGTGATCGTGGCTGCACTGGTGCATGACTCCGCCGACGTGCAGGGCCAGGTCCTGCAGCGCCTGGCGCGCTGGCGCGGCGGCGCACAGCTGGTCGAACGGCTGTCGCCCTATGCCGACGGGATCGCAGCGGTGCATCGAGCCGCGTTCCGCGCACTGTCGGGAGCCGGCGATGTGCCGCCGGAGGAAGCGGAGGTGGCGGCCGGTGCCGACGCGACACGTGGCCCGGGTCCGGTCAGCCCGGTGGAGGATGCGCGTCGGCTGGAACCGCCTGCCGATCCGGATGCACTGGTCGCCCTCATCGCACACGTGTTCGAGAACGACGCCGACATCGACGCCTTCGAGATGGCCGCAGCCGCCCTGGTCCAGGCGGCTCCGCTGGATGCGCTGCATCTCGAACGGCTGGGTCCGGTGATCAAGCGCGGCCCGCGCGTGCGGGGTCCGGTGGCCCGGGAGCTGGCGCGACTCGTTACCGCGCTGACGACAGGCGCGTTCCCCGCGATGCAGCCGGCGCGCGACGAGCACGGCGCGGCCAGCCCGAGCCAGCAATGCCTGGCAGCCCGCACCGAGGCATGGCGCCGCCTCGCCAAGCGGGGACCGGGTCTGCCACCCTTGTCCGCGGCGACCCATCGCGGCGGGTTCATCGCAGCCCGCGCGCTGATCGCACGTGCCCTCCAGTACCACCGTGCCGGCGTCGATGTCGAGTTGGACGAGCAGGTCCGTGCATTGCTGCGCCTCGCGCCAACGGGCGAGCCGGACCTCGTGGAGGCCGCAAGGGCGCTTCCCGACACACCGTTTGCGCGGGCACTGCGCTATGGGCTGGGCGATGACCTCGCGCCCGACGCCGATCACGCCGCGCTGTTCGCTGCTGCCGCGCGCATCCGCTGTCCCGGCGCGGATGATCGGACGCTGCTTGCGATGCTGGGCGACATCGGGCCGGATGGTCCTCTGGCCGCCCGCTACCGCTGGCGCGTCGACACCTGGACCTCCGAGGCCTTTGGCAAGACGTACCGGCATGCCGCGATCATCCTGGAGACTGCGCCCGCGCCGCGTCCTGCAACCTGGGAGTTGCTGGCCGTCCATCGCCACCACGTCGCAATGCCGGGGGAGACGCGCTGGCGAGCGCTCCACCATCCCGGGTTCGGCGGTCGCGAGGAATCCCTGGTCAGGATGTCCGCCGCACTGCTGCCTGCGTGCCAGGAAGCGTACTTCGCCGACGGCGTGCGGACGATCGGCAACAACCTCGACTGGTGGCAGGCGCAATGGGCGGACAAGGCGTATCTCGAGCGCCTGCTCGACCCGGCCGTCGCGATGGGGCCCATGGCCGTCCTGTTGCTGGCGCTTGGACTGGCGGCAAAGGAGCCCGGCCAGCAGGCGCTGGCGGTCGACGCGCTGGTCGCGACATGGCGCGAGGGGCGCATCGACCCCGACGCGCTGGCCACGCAGCTGCGCGCGCTCTCGGCGACGCCGCTGGTCAAGGCGTCGCGTTACGCGCGCAGCTTCCGGGCGGCGCTGCGGATCGATCCCGCCACGCATCCACTGCTGTTCCGGCTGCTGTGCGAGATGGCGGTGGCATCCCCGGCGGAGCCGCAGCGCGATCTCGCACTGCTGCTGGAGATCCTGCTGGAACTCGCGCTGGTCCACGGTCATGCGTTGCCCGACGCCATCCGCATGATCCTTCGTGACATGCCGGCCAGGGGCCGGGCCGGTCAGCTGTCCCGGCAGCTGTTGGCGGGGTGAGTGGCGCCAGGGATGTCTCCGCAGCGCGTCGAGGGCAGAACGTCGCGGAGTCATTGTCCATCCGGTGATCTCGCCGGGACGCGGGCCAGACTACGCGGACCACCCGCCCGACGATGCAAACCGACCGTTCGTCGATCCTTGAAGAAAATGCTTGCGCGCGTCCAGCGACGCGAGTAGGGTGCGCACCCTTCGGGATCCACGCGATCCAATTCAACGCTTCAATCGACCTTCGACCATGACTCTCCGAAACCACATCGCCAACCGCCCCATAGCGTCGCTGCGCAAGCGCGATGCGGGCCTGCGCGCGTGGTTCGCGTATGAAGGCGTCACTCTGACCTGACCGGCTCCTCTACGGGAGATCGGTCGCCCCGATCTTCCGAGGCACGGCGAATGCCCTCGGATTCCATGCCGGGGGCATTTTTCGTTCTGGCGTTCGCAAAGGACTTTTCGAACACGCGTGCATCGCGCGATCCCGAGGTGTCCGGGCATGCTGGCCCGTGGCAAGGGACGCGGAGACGCGACGGTGCGGACTCACACCCGCACACGGCGCGGCGCCTGGGTGCCTCGGTGCAGGCCGCGGCGCGATGCGACGCCATGCATTGCCGCCGGAAAAGCGGCAATACGCAGTCGGAATCCACCGGCAACAGCGGTGCGGGTTTGGTCCCCGCCCGGTGCGCGCGGCACTGCCGTGGCGTATGCCGATGCCGGCGAGGTCCGACTGCGACAACGTTGGCTCAAAGGGAGAGCAACAGCCATGGGCTGTCGGTTGCGGGTTCGAGTCCCGCACGTTGACCTCTGGATAGCTCAGACGGGTAGAGCAATGGACTTGTAATCCATGTGTCGCGGGTTCGAATCCCGCTCCAACGATCGCTGATTGTCATCAGCACAACAGGGCGCAAGCCCGAACCGGGAACGTCCCGTGCGCAGGTTCGCAGGCATCGCAGTCCATCGCGACGACCGCCGGCCACGCAACGGGGAGCGCTCCGGCACCGCGTCCTGGCGGTGGCAGGCAACGCGGAAGAGCGGTCGCGCGCCGGGACGGACGCAACCGTCGATTCGCGGAGGACGCCCAAGCCAGCACCGGCCGCCCGCGCGCGCTCCGTCAGGGACGTTTCCACCTTCTTCGCCTGCGGCATCCCGCCGTCGGCAATACGCGGCAACCGGCTCCCCGCACATCGCGAGCCGATCACCAGAGCCATTCACAAGGAGAGAGCCCATGATGTTCTGGACCCGACGGGTCGTGATCGGCGATGCCGAGCGCGGCCTGGTGTATCGCAACCGCCGTTTCGAACGCGTGCTCGCGCCGGGCGTGTACCGCCTGTTCGCGTGGCGTGACAAGCTGGAGGTGGTCGTGCACGACATCCGCAAGCCGGAGTACGCCGGCAACGATGTAGACGCGCTGATCGCCGCGCTCGGCGCGCGGCTGGGCGAGACCTTCGTGCTCGCCGACATCGGCATGGACGAGGTGGGCCTGGTGTCGAAGAACGGCCGCCTCGAGGACGTGCTGGCCCCGGGCGTGCGCCAGCTGTACTGGCGCGGCCTGGTGCAGGTCGACGTCGAGACGGTGTCGCTCGCGGAAGGTCTGCGGGTAACGCCGGAGGTCGCGCGTCGCCTGCGCCAGCTCGGCGCGCTGGCCCGCGTGGCCGTGGTGCTGGAAGTGCCGGCGGATTCGGCGGGCCTGGTGTTCGTCGACAACATGCTGGTTGAGGTGCTCGGCGCCGGCAGCTACGCCTTCTGGAACTTCCGGAAGAACGTGGCGGTGGAGACCATCGAGCTGCGCGTGCAGTCGATGGAGGTCTCCGGCCAGGAACTGTTGACCCGCGACAAGGTGAGCCTGCGCGTGAACCTGGCCGCGTCCGTGCGCGTGACCGACCCGGTCGCCGCGCGCACGCAGGTAGCCAAGTACGGCGACTACGTCTACCGCGAACTGCAGTACGGTTTGCGCAAGGCTGTCGCCGCCCGCACGCTCGACGAGCTGCTGGGCGACAAGGCCACGCTGGACGCGGAGATCTTCGCCTACGTGCGCGGTCGCGTGGAGGCGCTGGGCATCGAGGTGCTGGGTGTCGGCGTCAAGGACGTGATCCTGCCGGGCGAGATGCGCGAGATCCTCAACGGGGTCGTGCAGGCGGAGAAGCTGGCGCAGGCCAACGTGATCCGCCGCCGCGAGGAGGCCAACGCCACCCGCTCGCTGCTCAACACCGCGAAGCTGATCGACGAAAGCCCGGTCCTGATGCGCCTCAAGGAGCTGGAAGCCCTGGAGAAGGTGACCGAGAAGATCGACCGGTTGACCGTGTTCGGCGGCCTGGATGGCGTCGTCAGGCAGCTGGTGAC
Source organism: uncultured Luteimonas sp. (assembly GCF_947492465.1). Taxonomy (NCBI): domain Bacteria; kingdom Pseudomonadati; phylum Pseudomonadota; class Gammaproteobacteria; order Lysobacterales; family Lysobacteraceae; genus Luteimonas; species uncultured Luteimonas sp. Next base: position 430,268 of record NZ_CANLNF010000003.1, on the reverse strand, counting down.
GATGAAGTAGCAACCCCGTTCGTCGCATGGACGCGACGCGCGGGGCCCTACAAGGAATGGAACCGATGGATACGACAAACTACCAATGGCTGCATCGCGAAGGCGAGACCCCCATCAAGGGCTGGGTCCGCGGCGTGCCGCTGGAAGACAAGGCCCACGCGCAGCTGCGCAACATCGCCAGCCTGCCGTTCGTGGGGCCCTGGGTGGCGGTGATGCCGGACGTGCACCTCGGCATCGGCGCCACCGTGGGATCGGTGGTGCCGACGCAGGGCGCGATCATCCCCGCCGCGGTGGGCGTGGACATCGGCTGCGGCATGGCCGCGGTGCGCACCACGCTGGGCGCGGGCGACCTGCCCGATTCGCTGGCGCGGCTGCGCTCGGCGATCGAGCGCGCGATCCCGGTCGGCAACGGCCCGCAGGGCGAGCATCGCAAGACCCCCGACAGCGTCGAAACCGCGCTGGCCCACTCCGGCCTGTGGCAACGGCTCGAGCGCATCAAGGCCAGGCACCCGAAGATCCGGCTCGACAAGGTGGAACGGCAGCTCGGCACGCTCGGTGGCGGCAACCACTTCATCGAGGTCTGCCTGGACGAGAGCGATGCGGTGTGGGTGATGCTGCACTCGGGCTCGCGCGGCACCGGCAACCTGATCGGCAGCTACTTCATCCAGCGCGCGCGCGAGGAACTGGGCAAGCGCGTGCTCGGCTACCACGTGCCCGACAAGGACCTGGCCTTCTTCATGGAAGGCGAGCCGCTGTTCGACGACTACGTCGAGGCCGTGGGCTGGGCCCAGGACTACGCGCGCGCCAACCGCGAGGCGATGATGCAGCGCGTGCTGCATGCGATGCGCACCGAACTGCCGAAGTTCAGGCTGCAGGCCATGGCGGTGAACTGCCACCACAACTACGTGCAGAAGGAGACGCACGCCGGCCGCGAGGTGCTGGTGACGCGCAAGGGCGCGGTGCGCGCAGGCAGGGACGAGCTCGGCATCATTCCCGGCAGCATGGGCGCGAAGAGCTTCATCGTGCGCGGCCTCGGTAACGAGGACAGCTTCCACAGCTGCAGCCACGGCGCCGGCCGGGTGATGAGCCGCACCGCCGCCCGCAGCAGCATCACGCTCAAGCAGCACCGCGAGGCCACCGCGCATGTCGAGTGCCGCAAGGACCAGGCCGTGATCGACGAATCGCCGGCCGCCTACAAGGACATCGACGCGGTGATGGCGGCGCAGGCGGACCTGGTGGAGGTGGTGCACACGTTGCGACAGGTGGTGTGCGTCAAGGGTTGAGGGGTGATCCCTCGCAGAGGGGGGCGCTCCTGCGCGTCGCGTTGGGGCGTCCCGGCCCTTGCAGATGGTCGAGCGCAGGGGCGCACGGCAGCCCTGCCTTGCGATCCCGACAGACTGGTCAGCCCTCGGGCCGCTGGGAAGCGAGCCGTCGTGCCGAATCCCGCAGCCCGGCGAAGATGCTGCTGGCCAGACGGTCGGGGAAACCGTGCGGCAGTTGCCGTTCGACGCTTGCGATCGCGGACTCCACGCTGTCCAGCAATTCCCTGATCCACGATTCGGCACCATCCGGGATTCCGCATGCGCGTGCGGTCTCGTTCCAGTGGCGACGGCGGATGTCACGCAAGCGGCGGTGGCGATTGCTGCCGGCCACCGCCATTGCCAGTTCGGCCCGGTGCGGGTCCAGCCGGTTCGCCCCGGGCCCCATGATCGGGTGGACCGACAGCACGTCGTACAGCGGCGTCAGGCGAAACCGCCCGCCTGCCTGGATGTGGAGGCTGAAATTCTTGGCGTGGCCGTCCGTGGCCGACAGCATCCAGAACAGGACCTGGCTCTTGAAGAAGGTGGCCCGGTCTGCCGGTTCTTCGGAGAGGCGCAGCAGCTCCATGATCCGGACGATCCCCGGACCGCCGTCGCTTTCGTAGCGTCGCGACGGCGGCAGGCCGAAGGCCTGGCACATGTCCTCCTGCGGCAGCCGCATCCACCAGCTGCCATTGGCCGCCAGGCGGCGGTCGAAACGGGACACCACCAGCACCCGCTGCCCGTCGAAACGTTCCATCGCGGCCTCGGCCACGGGCAGGCCGAACGCGGCCATCAATCTCAGGCACAGCCACTCGTTCTCCACCGAGTCGCCCATGTCGGCGCGCACGTTGCCCACCAGTCCAAGGGGCAACTTGAAGATATGCGTGCTGGGTGTGCTGCCGAGCGGCACGCACCACCCGCCCTGGTGATGCAGCAGCCCGGTCTTTTCCTGGGCGCCGGCGATCGAGATGCGGAAGACGTCATGATCGCCCGCCAGGCGGCCAGGCCCGGGGGCTGCCGTCACGCTGCGCAGCAGGGCTGCGACCTGCGCCTCGTCCAGCGGCCGAAAGCGGATGTCGTGCAGGTCGGCAGGTCGCGTCGCGTCCGGCAGCAGTTGCACTGCGCCGACGCAGTCGCGGCCGATGGCCTGCAGGAGTTCGAACGTCGCCGTCGAACGCAGGCCGAAGCGATCACGGATGCGGGTGCGGATGTCGCTGCTGTCCGGCAGCAGATTCTCGAACCAGTCGCCCACGGCTTCGCCGCGATGGCTCTGGCCAGCCGGCAGCAGGGGCAGCGACAGCGACAGCGGCCGCCTGGCGGGGGATTCCAGCCACTGCGACGCATAGGTCAGGCGGCCGCCGCGATCGCCGCGTTCCCAGGTGGCGACCATTTCGCCGTTCATCCACACATGCAGCGTGCTCACCGGCTCACCATTCCGGCGCCCGCGCAGGCCGCGACGTGTCCCGCGGGTGCAGTGCGATTTCCGCGCCCAGGACCGCGCAGAGCCTCATCAAACGCTCGAAGGAGGCAGCCTCGGGCCGGTTCTCCAGTTCGCTGACCGCCTGCCGGGTCATGCCCAGGGCGCCGGCAACGTCGGCCTGGGTCAGGCCTGCGTCTTTTCGCAGGGCGCGCAGCAGAGGCCCGAGTTGTCCGGGTGTCCGGACGATATGGGGCGGGGGAGTTCCAGCCATCTGCGTTGCCTGCCGTTCGGGGCCATACCGGGACGCAACTTATCGCTTGCTTTTAGATAACGCAAGTTTTGGCTTGCTTTCCGCCAAAGCAAGCGATCGCTTGCTCGCTCCAGCAGCCATCGAGCGGCGCAGGCTGTCTCGGCCGTGCCCAATGGCGGATGGCGCGCCGGACGACGGCCCCTATGATGGCCCCCTTCTCCACCACGGGTAGCGGCCTCGATGGCCTTCGACGCCTTCGCCCTGATGCTCGCCATGCTGGCGCTGGGCATGCTGTTCGCGCGCCTGCGGGTGTTTCCCGAGGGCGCGGCGGAGACGCTGAACCTGGTGGTGCTGTACGTGTGCCTGCCGGCAGCGATCCTGGTGTACGTGCCCCGACTGCGCTTCGAGCCGGGCCTGCTCGGCCTGGTGCTGGTGCCCTGGCTGCTGGCGGCGGCCAGCTGGGCGCTGCTGCGCGTGCTGGCGCCGCGCATGCGGATGCGCCGCGACGAGCTCGGCGTGCTGCTGATGTGCACCATGCTGGGCAATACCAGTTTCATCGGCTATCCGATGATCCAGGCGCTGCTCGGCGCGGACGCGTTGCCGTACGCGGTGGTCTACGACCAGTTCGGCACCTTCGTGATGCTGTCCACCCTCGGCCTGCTGGTGCTGGCGCGCTACGGCGGCGACGCGAAGCCCACGGCGCGCACGATCGCGCTGCGCATCGTGCGCTTTCCCCCGATATGGGCGCTGGTCCTCGGCCTGACGCTGATGCCCGAGCATCCGCCGGCCTGGATCGCGGCGGCGCTCCGCCAGCTTGCCGGCGTGATGCTGATGCTGGTGATGCTGGCGGTGGGCCTGACGATCCAGCTGCGCCTGCCGCGCGACGAGGTCGGGCCGCTGGCGCTGGGCTTGGGGTTGAAGCTGGTGCTGTTGCCGGCATTGGCACTGGCCCTCGCCCTGGCCTTTGGCCTGACCGGGGCCATGCGCCAGGTGACGGTGCTGGAATCGGCGATGCCGACCATGGTCACCGCCGCCGCGCTCGCGATCTCGCACCGCATGGCGCCGCGGCTGGCGGCGGCGCTGGTCGGCTACGGCATCGTGCTCGCGATGGCGACGCTGCCGGCCTGGCACTTCGTGCTGCGGCAGCTGCAGGGCTGAGCGCCGCCGGCGCCCCTCGACATCGCCGGCGCGCAGGTCGCCATGCATCGCGGCTGGCGCAGCACGTGCACGCAACGGGCGGGCTGCCGCATGCCGCACAATGCACGCCCCGCACCAGCAGGCCGTGCCATGGACGTTGAAGTTCTCCTCCGCGCAGCCCTGCGCGACGCGGGTTACGGGCCCGATGCCATCGGCTCGGCGCTGCCGCGGATCCTGCGCATCCTGCAGGCCGAGGACGTGCGCATCGAGGCCGGTCGCACGCTCTCGCGCAAGGAGCGCGAGTACGTGCGCGTGCAACTCGAGATGGGCGTGGACGTGTCGGAGATCGTGGCCGGCCTCAAGCGCTGACGCCGGCCACGGGGCCTGCCGGTGCTAGGCGCGGCGGCGCACTGGCTCTGCCGCGGTCTTGCCGGCGCTGGCCGCCATCGCCGGCTGCTCCACTTCGAGCTGGTCCTCCAGCTCGCCCGAGTTCTCCAGGAACGCCTCCAGCGAATCGTCCATCGCCTCCATCCAGCGCGTGTGGTGGGGCGGCGCGAGCGTGCCGGTGATGGTGGAGCGGTAGCTCCTGTCGCGGTAGTCGAGGATGCCGGCCTGCTTGTCGCGCATCCACGACTTGAGCATGTCGGCCATCGTTTCGATCGCGAACTCGGGGTAGTCGGTGCGATCAACCAGGTCGCGCACGTAGGCGGCCTGGAAGTCGATGTCGTCGTCGCTGCCGGCGCAGGCGTTCTCGCGCGCGAACCAGGCCTCGCTGTCGGCGCGCATGGCGTCGGTATCGGGCAGCTCGGTGCGACCCATGATCACGTCGCGCGCAAGCCAGGCCTGCGCGTCGAACATGTTGAAGGTGTAGTACTGGTCCTGCATGCCGAGGTACACGAGCTTCGGGTTGTCGATCCAGAACACGCCCTTGTACAGGTCCTGCGGATACAGGCGGTTGCGGGTGCGCAGGGTCAATTCGTCCGGCAGGAACGGGAAGTGGTGCTGGTAGCCGGTACACAGGATGATCGCGTCCACGTCCTGCTGGCTGCCGTCGACGAAGTGCGCGGTGTTGCCTTCCACCCGCGTCAGCAGCGGGCGCTCGCTGAAGGCCTCGGGCCAGTCGTAGCCCATCGGCGCGCTGCGGTAGCTGAAGGTCACCGACTTCGCGCCGTACTTGTAGCACTGCGTGCCGATGTCCTCGGCCGAATAGCTGCTGCCCACCAGCAGCAGGTCCTTGCCGGCGAATTCGCAGGCGTCGCGGAAATCGTGCGCGTGCAGCACGCGGCCGGGGAACTGCGACAGGCCTTCGAACGCAGGCGCATTGGGCGTGGAGAAATGGCCGGTCGCCACCACCACCCAGTCGAACTCCTCGCTCACCATGCAATCGTCCTTGAGCTCGCGCACGGTGACGGTGAACTTCCCCGTCTCCTCGCTGTACTCGACCGAATGCACGGCGGTGTTGAAGCGGATCTGGTGGCGCAGGTCGCTGCGCTCGATGCGGCCCATGATGTAGTCGCGCAGCACCGGGCGCGGCGGGTACGAGGCGATCGGGCGGCCGAAGTGCTCTTCGAAGCTGTAGTCGGCGAACTCCAGGCATTCCTTGGGCCCGTTCGACCACAGGTAGCGGTACATGCTCGCGTGCACCGGCTCGCCATGCTGGTCCAGGCCGGTGCGCCAGGTGTAGTTCCACATGCCGCCCAGGTCGGACTGCTTCTCGAAGCAGACGATCTCGGGGACGTCGGCGCCGGCGCGGCGGGCGGCGTCGAAGGCGCGAAGCTGGGCCAGACCACTGGGGCCGGCGCCGAGGACGGCGATGCGTTGGGTCATGCGGGTGTCATCTCCTGTAGGTGTGTCGCGCCGGCAGCAGGCGCACGGGCGCCCGGCTGCAGCGGGCTGCACCCGATGGACCGCTGGAAAAGCACGTCGGGAGTCCGACCGGAGCCGGGCTCCGTTCCTGCCGATACCGGGCATGGGGATCGCGCGGGCATCGCCAATGCACGGCCACAGCGGGCCATAACTTCGTTGAAAACGAAGCGATTGGCGGCAAATTACGCGAAACTGCGTCGATTCTAGCACAGGCGGCCAGACGCCGTCCGCAGCGTGTCTCAGTCTGGGACCCGAGTCGCCAGCGCATAGCGCCCAGGCGCCATCCCGACGTGGCGGCGGAACGCAACGCTGAACGCGCTGGCCGAGCCATAGCCCACACAGTCCGCGATCTGCGCGGCACTCAGCTCGCCGCGTCGCAGCAGGTTCCGGGCGATCTGCATGCGCCAGCCCAGCAGGTATTCCATCGGCGCGACGCCCACGGTGCGGCTGAAGCGCTCGAAGAAGCTCGAGCGCGACAGGGCCGCGGCCCTGGCCAGCTGCGGCACGGTCCAGGGCCGGTCGAGCTGCGCGTGCATCAGCTGCAGCGCCACCGCGAGGCGCTCGTCGCCCAGTCCCCGAAGCAGTCCCGGCGGCGCGTCGCCGCTGCTGGTCGCGCGCATCGCCTCGATCAGCAGCAGCTCGGCCAGCCGCGACAGCACGGCCGAACTGCCGGGCAGCGCACCGACGGTTTCCTCGGCCACCATCGCCACCAGTCGCGACAGCCGGGCGGATCCGCGCACGTGCACCAGCCCTGGCAGCAGCGAGACCAGCAGGGCCGGATCGGCATCGTCGAACACGAATGCGCCGCCCAGCGAGCGCATGTCCGGCGCGCCGCCGGCCTCGCCGTAGCGCACCTCGCTGCCGTCGCGGGGCAGGTCGGCGGGATCCAGCAGCACCGGCCGCGCGGCCTCGCCGCTGGACAGGGTGAACGCGGGCGTCGTCGGCAGCAGGATGAAATCGCCCGCCTCGATCGCCACCGGCGGATGCCCGTCGACCGACAGCCGGCAGCCGCCATCCAGCACGATGCAGAAGCTGGGGCGGCCGTACTCGGCGAAGCGCACCGCCCACTGGCCCTTGCCGGCGATGACGTTGGCGAAGACCGCGCGCGGGTGCAGCAGGCCTACGATCTGCGACAGGGGATCGCCCATCTCCGGACTCCTGCTAAACAAATGCGGACGATCAGCCATCGATCATCCGGGCAGCCTCGCCGATGCTGGTTCCCCGCGTCAAACGCCCCCAGGGAGCCACCCATGCAAACCATCCTGATCACCGGCTGTTCGTCCGGTTACGGCCTGGCCATCGCCCGCTACTTCCACGCCCGCGGCTGGCAGGTCATCGCGACCATGCGCCAGCCGCGCCCTGGGCTGATGCCCGCTGGCATCCGCGTGCTGGCGCTGGATGTCACCGACCCCGAGAGTATCGCCGCCGCGCTCAAGGCCGCCGGCCCGGTCGACGTGCTGGTCAACAATGCCGGCCTCGGCCTGTTCGGTGCGTTCGAGGCCACGCCGATGGCGACCGTGCGCGAGATCTTCGAGACCAACACCTTCGGCACGATGGCGATGTGCCAGGCGGCGATCCCGCGCATGCGCGCGCGCGGCGCCGGCACCATCGTCAACGTCACCTCCAGTGCGACGCTGGCGCCGTTCCCGCTGGTCGCGGCGTACACGGCCAGCAAGACCGCGATCGAAGGCTTCAGCGCATCGCTGGCCTTGGAGCTGGCGGCATTCGGCCTGCGGGTGAAGCTGGTCGAACCGGGCTACTGCCCCGACACGCGCTTTGCCGACAACGGCGCCGGACGCATGGCCGGGCTGGTGACGGAACCCTACGCGCCGTTCGCGACCAGGGTGTTCGAAGGTTTCGGGCAGCTCACTGCCGTCACCCGCCCCGATGACGTCGCCGAAGCGGTGTGGCAGGCGGCCAGCGATACGTCGTCGCGCCTGCAGTTCGCGGCCGGCGCGGACGCCGTGGCGCTGTTGCCGCCACCAGCACCGGCGGACGCACGCGCCGCGGCAGGATGACCTGCGACGCAGGGAAGGCCGCGCGCCACGGGCCTTGGGCCGCAGCATCCAGCGCGCGGCGGCGGATCGCGGTACGCCGCGCCTCATGCGCCCAGGGGTGGGGCGCCGGCTACGCCTGGTCGCGTGCCGGCCGCTGCGCCGGACGACGCCACGGCTCGCCCGGTGCGCGGAAGTACTCGGCGTGCACGTAACCCCACGGCACCACCAGCGGCACCAGCACCACGCCCATCAGGCAGGCGAAGAAGGTTTCCGTGCCGTAGGCGTCCAGCCCGTCGGCGGCCCACAGCGGGAGCGCGGACGCGACGATCCACAGCACCTTCCAAAGCAGTTCGAACAGCAGCAGCGGCAGCATCTTCAGCGGATGGCGCACGCCCAGCGCCGCCATCACCGCCAGCGCGCCGAGCAGCGCCCGGATCACCGATCCTTCGTCCGCGGTCGCCGGCCGGCCGAGGATCTGCGGCCAGATCGTCAGGCCCAGGCCCACCGCGATCAGTGCATACATCGCGCGCAGCAGCCACAGTCGCAGGGTGGAAACACCGTTTGCCATGCACGTGCGCCTGCGTTGTCGTGTCGATGCGGATGATCGTCGATCGGCCGACGCGGCAGCAGTGTCTTGAGTCGCCGTGACCAATGGTGGCGATCTGTGGGCGGGCAGCTGCACAGGCGTCCGGTGTTGCGGGGCCGCGCGCCACGGACCTGTCGTCGCCGACGCTACCGCCCTCGATAGGGCTCGCAACCGATGCCGTCGTCGTCGCGGTCCAGGTGCGGACCATATCCCGGATCGCCGCGATGCACGGGGGCCGCACCGGCCGCGCGCGCTGCCGCACAGTTGGCGAACGCGCGGCCGGACGCCGGCGCCTGTCGTGCAGGGGCCAGCTGCGCAGGCGACGTGCGTTGCGGTCGGGCCGCGGCTGCGGGATTCGCGGGCGCGCGATGGCAGTGGTGGTCGCCGGTCGTGCGGTTGGTGTGGCAACCCTCCGCATCGAGTCCGCCGCCGTGCGCGGATGCGCCGCCGGCGCACAGCAGCGCCAGCAGGGCGAACGTGGTGCGTTTCATCCGGATCCTCCCCTGGCCCAGCGTACTGCCGCTGGGCATGGTCTTGCACGATACGTGCCAGTGCTGCCGCCGGAGTCGCATCCAGCGCCGCAGTTGACACGATTAGATAATTAGCTAATTATCGATCCATGAGCCAGGTCTTCAAAGCCCTCTCCGATCCCACCCGCCGGCGCGTGCTGCAGCTGCTGCGCAGCGGGCCCATGAGCGCCGGCGAGCTCAGCGATCAGTTCGATGTCTCCAAGCCGACGATGTCGGCGCACTTCGCGGTGCTCAAGGACGCCGACCTGGTGCACGCCGAGAAGGCGGGCAAGTCGGTCATCTACCACCTGAAGCTCTCGGTGCTCGAGGAAGCGCTGCTGGGCTTCGTCCACTCCGTCGGCGTGGGTGCCAGCGCATCCAGGCCAGGCAAGAAGAAGGAAGCAACGCGATGAACAGGGAACTGACCGGATACATCGCCTGGGCCGCGGGCATCGTGGCGGTGGCGCTCGCTGCAAGCTACGCGCGCAAGCTGGGCTACATCGACCAGGACGCCACCACGCGCGTGGTGATCGGACTCAACGGACTGATGATCGCCTGGATCGGCAACCGCCTGCCCAAGAGCGTCGCGCCCAGCGCCTGCATCGGCCGGGTCAAGCGCGTCGGCGGCTGGTCGATGGTGCTGAGTGGGCTGGTCTACGCGGGGCTGTGGGCGTTCGCGCCGACGAACGTGGCGGTCGCTGGCGGCTCCGCCGCCGTGATCGCCGGCATCGCAGTCACGGCCGGCTACTGCATGGTGCTCAGGTCGCGGGCCAGGCGCACGGCGGTGCATTGACCTGCGCGGCCCATTCCCGGGCGGGCATCGGGAAAAAAACGAAGGCCCGCGATTGCGGGCCTTCGTTGTTGTGCAGGGTCTCGTTGCTTACTTCAAGCCGCGATGCTCCAGCAGCGGCTCCACGCTCGGATCCTGGCCGCGGAACTCGCGATAGGCCTGGGCAAGATCGCGCGAGTGGCCGATGGAGAGGATCTTCTCGCGGAACACCTGGCCGTTCTCGCGGGTCAGGCCGCCGTTCTCGCGGAACCACTGGAAGGCGTCGTGGTCGAGCACCTCGGCGCCGAAGTAGGCGTAGTAGCCGGCCGCATAGCCGCCGCCCCAGATGTGGCTGAAGTAGTTGGTGCGGTAGCGCGGCGGCACCGCCGCCAGGTCCACCTGGTACTTCGCCAGCGCCTCGCGCTCGAACGGTTCCACGTCCTTCTTCGCATCGCCCGCCGGCAGCGTGTGCCAGGCCATGTCCAGCAGCGCCGCCGACAGGTACTCGGTGGTCGCATAGCCCTGGTTGAAGGTGCGCGCGCGGGTGATCTTCTCCACCAGCGCCTGCGGCATCGGCTCGCCGGTCTGGTAATGCCTGGCGTAGTTGGCGAACACCTTCGGATCCAGCGCCCAGTGCTCGTTGAACTGCGAGGGGAACTCGACGAAGTCGCGCGGCACGTTGGTGCCGGCCACGCTGGGATACGTGGTCTTCGAGAAGATGCCGTGCAGCGCGTGGCCGTACTCGTGGAACAGGGTGGTGGTGTCGTCCCAGCTCAGCAGCGCGGGCTGGCCGTCGGCCGGCCTGGTGAAGTTCTCGACGTTGTAGATCACCGGGATGTCGCCGGTCAGGCCGTTCTGCTCGACGAAGTTGCCCATCCAGGCGCCGCCCTGCTTGCTCTCGCGCTGGAACGGGTCGAGGTAGAACAGCGCCAGCTGGGTGCCGTCGGCGTCGAAGATGTCGAACACGCGCACGTCGGGGTGGTAGACGGGCAGGTCGGTGCGCTCCTTCGCGGTGATGCCGTAAAGCTGTTCGGCGGCAAAGAACACGCCGTCCTTGAGCACGCGGTCGAGTTCGAAGTAGGGCTTGATCTGCTCGGCGTCGAGGTCGAACTCGGCCTTGCGCACCTGTTCGGCGTAGAAGTCCCAGTCGGCGGCGCCCGCCTCGAAGCCGCCGCCTTGCGCGTCCACGACCGACTGGATCTTCGCCAGTTCCGCGCGGGCGCGCGCGGTGGCCGCGGGCACGGTGTCGGTCAGCAGCTTGAGCGCAACCTCGGGCGTGCCGGCCATCTGGTCGGCGATGCTGTAGGCGGCATAGTTCTCGAAGCCCAGCAGCTGCGCCTTGCGCGCGCGCAGTTCGGCCAGGCGCTGGATGGTGGCGCGGGTGTCGTTGGCGTCGCCCTTCTGCGCGCGTTCCAGCGAGGCGGCCATCACCTGCTGGCGCAGGTCGCGGTTCTTGAGCGAGGTCAGCACCGGCTGCTGGCTGGTGTTCTGCAGCACCAGCAGCCACTGGCCATGCTTGCCGTCGGCCTTGGCGGCTTCGGCGGCCGCGGCGATGGTGGCCTCGTCCAGGACGTCGAGTTTCGCCACGTCGTCCACCAGCACGCCGCCGGCCTTGGTCGCGGCCAGCAGCTTGTTGGAGAACGCGGTGGTCAGCGAGGACTCCTCGCTGTTGAGCTTGCGCAGTTCGGCCTGGCTGTCGGCATCGAGCTGGGCGCCGGCGCGAACGAAGTTGTCGTAGGTGTGCTCGAGCAGGGTGAGCTGCTCGGGGTTGAGCCCGAGCTGCGCGCGCTGGTCGTACAGCGACTTCACGCGCGCGAACAGTTCGGGATCGAGATGGATCGCGTCGGCGTGCTCGGCAAGCTTCGGCGCCAGCGCCTGCTCGGCGGCCTGCAGCGCCTCGTTGGTGTGCGCCGAGGTCATGGCGAAGAAGATCGACGCGGCGCGGGTCAGCAGGGCGCCGCTGCGCTCCAGCGCCTCGATGGTGTTGGCGAAGCCCGGCGCTTCGGCGCTCTCGGCGATCTGGCGGACTTCGGCCAGGTGCTGGCGCATGCCTTCCTCGATCGCCGGCTGGTAGTGCGCGTCCTGGATGCGGTCGAACAGCGGTGCCTGGAACGGCAGCGTGCTGGCGGCGAGGAGCGGGTTTTCGACCTGTGCGGGCGCGGCGGGTGCGGTGGCGGTATTCGGCATCGGTGGCTCGGTGGGCGTGCGGTCGCAGGCGCCCAGGGCGAGCGCGATCGCGGAAGTCAGCAGCAGGGGACGCAGCATGGATGGGGGCTCCGGTGGGGCCAGGACAAGGTCTGGCCGCTCAGGATGCGCCCGCGGCGCCCGCCGCGGAGGTGCCGATCGACATGGGGCGCGGTGGCCGCCCTGGCACGGGGGCACCTTGCCGCACCGGGCGCGGGCGGGACGCTGCCTGCCGGCCGCCACGCCGTGCACGCTCCCGTGCGGCCCTAGTCCGCCATCAGCGCCTGCAGCGCCCAGGTCTCCAGGAACGCACCGCCCGCACGATCCTGCCGCGCTCCGGCACCATGTGCCGGGCGCAGGTGTTGCGGGACGGGGCGCCGCTGCGCCCCGCGCGCGGCGATCAGGCCGGGCTCCGCAGGTGGCGCACCACGATGTCGGTGGTGTCGACCTCGGGCGGCTGCGCGATGGCGTGCGCGATGGCGCCTGCGATCGCCTCGGGCTTGAGCGCGATCTGGCGGAACCGGCCGATCGCCTCGGCCGATTCGGCATGGGTGATCGTGCCGGCCAGCTCCGATTCCACCGCGCCGGGATACACGCAGGTCACGCGCACGATGTCGCTTTCCATGCGCAGGCCTTCCGAGATCGCGCGCACCGCGTACTTGGTGGCGCAGTACACCGCTGCGGTCGGCATCACGAACAGGCCGCCGATCGAGGACACGTTGACCACGTGCCCCTGGCCCTGGCGCTCCATCGCCGGCAGCACCGCCGCGATGCCGTGCAGCACGCCGCGGATGTTCACGTCGATCATCGTGTCCCACTCGTCGAGCTTGAGCGCCGACAGCGGCGAGAGCGGCATCACGCCGGCATTGTTGACCAGCACGTCGATGCGGCCGAACTGCGCCAGCGCGTGGTCGGCGAAGGCCTGCACGTCGGCGCGCGAGGTCACGTCCAGCGTGCGGGCGACGGCCTTGCCGCCGCTGGCGGCGATCTGCGAGAGCAGGGCCTCGAGGCGGTCGATGCGGCGCGCGCCCAGCACCACGGTGGCGCCGCGTGCGGCCAGCCGCCGCGCGGTGGTCTCGCCGATGCCGCTGCTGGCGCCGGTGACCAGCACGATCCTGTCGTTGATGTTGTCCATGGGGTTGCCTCGTTGTCGGGGGGAGGGCGGGCCGGTCGGCACCGCGTCCGCACACCCTATCGACGGGCCGACGTCCAGATAACCCGCCAGATGCTGGATGCATTGGTTAGACTGGCTAACCAATGGCCCCGGACCTCAACCTGCTGCGGATGTTCCTGGCGGTCGCCGAGACGGCCAGCTTCCGCGCCGCTGCCGATGCGCTGGGCGTCACCCGTTCGGCCGTCAGCCAGGGCATCCGCCGGCTGGAGGACGGCCTGGGCGTCGCGCTGGTGCAGCGCTCCACCCGCAGTGTGCGCCTCACCGAGGCCGGCGAGCGGCTGCACCGCCAGGTGGCCGCGCCGCTGCGCACCGTCGATGCCGCACTCGAGGACGCGCTGGACGACGGCCCGCCGCGCGGCCTGCTGCGCGTCAACGTGTCCTCCATCGCCGAGCGCTTCCTGTCCGGTCCGCTGGTGGCCGGCTTCGCCGAAGCGCATCCGGGCATCACCCTGGACGTGACCGTGAGCGACGACCCCATCGACCTGGTCGCAGGCGGCTTCGACGCCGGCGTACGCCTGGGCGAGGTGATCGAACAGGACATGGTGGCCGTGCCGCTCACCGGCCCGCAGCGACAGGTGGCCGTGGCCGCACCCGCCTACATCGACGCGCACGGCGCCCCCGCGCATCCGCGCGAACTGGTGCGGCACCGCTGCATCGGCTGGCGGCCGGCACCGGGCGTGATGCCCTACCGCTGGGAGTTCAGCGAACACGGCCGCGACTTCGAAGTGGACGTGGCCGCCCAGGTCACCACCAACGACCTGCGCCTGATGCTGCGCACCGCCCTGGCCGGTGGCGGCATCACCTTCGGCCTGGAAGAGAACTACCGCCGGTGGCTGCAGAGCGGCGAACTGGTCGCCCTGCTCGAGGACTACCTGCCGCCCTTCGACGGCTTCTTCCTGTATTACCCCAGCCGCCACAACCAGCCGCCCAAGCTGCGCGCGCTGGTGGAGCATGTGCGAAGGTTCCGCGTCGCCGGCTGATCCGGGGCCGGCGCCCGGCGGGTCAGGCCCCGCGCAGCCTGTGGGTCCGTCGGCGCCGTTCGGCGATGCCGGCCCAGAACACCAGGCCGTGCATCGAGGCCGCGCACAGCGCCAGCAGCGTCCAGGCGATGTCGAGGCCGAGGTACACGTTCGCCGCGCGGTTGAGCAGGGGCCAGTCGGTGCGCCGCATGGCCAGCGTGCCCTCCCCGAACAGGCGGTGCAGCACCTGGTCGTTCGACGGCGACTGCCACGGGCCCAGGGGCAGCAGCATGTTGGCGATGCCCAGTACGACGCAGGCCGCGACCCCCAGCGCTAGGAGGCCGCCCAGCCACGGCAGGAGCTCGCCGACCCAGCGTGTGCGGGGCCACAGCTGCAGCGCGCCCAGCGCCCAGGCCAGGCCGATTCCGAGCAACGCGAACAGCAGGGCCATCGACGCCCGGCTCCATGGCGGGAGAGGTCGCCAGCATGGCGCAGGCGCGCGCGTGGCGCGATGGACATGGTCCATCGGCCGGTTGCGCACGCCGGGCCGGCCGGGCAGGCGCGGCCAGGCCGGAGGTTTCAGCCACCGGCCGGCCGTGCATCGAATCCGAGCGCGGGGGCAAGGATGCGCACACCCTCGTCGTCGCTGGCGAACGACATCCAGCCGGCGTGCGCGTCGGTGCCGGTGTCCCAGGTCCACAGGGTATAGCCCTCCAGGCGCAGCTGGTCGTGGGTGGTTTCCAGCAGTTCGCTGGCGGTGGCGCGGGCCAGGAACCCGTCGTCGGTCGGGTCTTCCACGCCCCAGTCGATGTCGAGGTTGAAGCGCGAGGCCAGTTCCTCCAGGCATTCGATCAGGGCGCCGGTATCGGACTCGTCGATATGGAAGCCGGACTTCCAGTCCGTCACGTCGCGAAGCAGCTGCGGCAGGTCGAGGTCGTCGGGGTCGGCGCCGCCCAGTGCCTCCTGGAAGGCGGTGAACTGCGCCAGGGCCGCGTCCTCGTCGCCGGGATTGATGACCAGCAGCAGCTGCCAGACCAGCGCTTCGGTGCTGGCGTCGTCGTCGATCTCGGAGCGCTCGGCCTCGCCCCGGTAGTTGTCGTCGGGATCGAACTCGTGGTCGGGAGGGGTCATCGCTTGCGCATCCTGGGAGAGGTCGGCCGGATCCGACGCAGCCCGGTCCGGGCGGGAATGCTAGGGCGTCCGCCCGCCTTCACGCCACCCGCAGCAGGCGCAAGCCGAACCAGTCGCGCGGATCGTTCCATCCGGCCACGACCCGCAGCCCGGCGTCCGCGGCCAGCGAGGCGATGCGCGCATCGGTGTACTTCTGGCTCTGTTCGACGTGCATCTGCTCGCCGACGGCGAAGCGGAAGCGGCGGCCCTCGACAGTCACCACCTGCTCGCGCAGGCTTTCCAGGGTGGTGACGATGCGGCCTTCGGCGGCCACGTAGCGCGCGCGATGGGCGAAGGCGGAGAGGTCGAAATCGCTGCCCACGTCGCGGTTGAGGCGGCGCAGCAGGTTGAGGGTGAACTCGGCGGTGACGCCGGCGGCATCGTTGTAGGCGGCCTCGAGCAGGGCCGGATCCTTTTCCAGGTCCAGGCCGAGCAGGGCGGCGCCGCCATCGCCCATCGTGGCGCGCATGGCGCCGAGCAGGCGCACCGACTCGTCGCGGGTGAAGTTGCCCAGGGTCGAGCCGGGGAAGAACACCAGGGCCGCGTCGGCCGGGCGTGCGGGTGTGGGCAGCGGCACCGCGCGGGTGAAGTCGGCCAGCACCGGCAGCACCTCGACGTCGCCGAACTCGCGGTCCAGGCGCCCCGCGCTGGCGGTGAGTGCGGCACGCGAGATGTCGATGGGCGTGTAGGCCACCGGGTCGTCCAGCGCGTCGAGCAGCAGCCGGGTCTTGCGGCCGCTGCCGCTGCCCGGCTCCACCACGTGCGCGCGCGGACCCACGGCGGCGGCGATCTCGGCGCCGCGGTCGGCCAGCAGCGCCAGCTCCACGCGGGTGAGGTAGTACTCGGGCTGCCGGGTGATGGCTTCGAACAGTTCCGAACCGCGCTGGTCGTAGAAGTACTTCGAGGGCAGGCGCTTGGGGACCGACGCCAGCCCGCGCAGCACGTCGCCGGCGATGTCGTCGGTGGAAGGATGCAGGTCCGTCAGTTCCGGTCCGGAGCTCAATCGATGTCCTTTGCAAGGCGCAGCCCCGAGAACTGCCAGCGCGCGTGCGGGGCGAAGAAGTTGCGGTAGCTGGCGCGCACGTGCCCGCGCGGCGTGGCGCAGCTGCCGCCGCGCAGCACCAGCTGGCCACTCATGAACTTGCCGTTGTATTCGCCCAGGGTGCCGGGCAGCGGGCGGAAACCGGGCCAGGGCGCGTAGGCGCTGGAGGTCCACTCCCAGACGTCGCCGAACATCCCCTGCGGCGCATCCACCGCCGCGGGACCCGGGCTGGCCAGCGGATGCAGCGGCGCCCGGTCTTCGGCGAAGTTGCCTTCGATGGCGCAGCCCGAGGCGGCCGCTTCCCACTCGGCTTCGGTTGGCAGGCGCGCGCCGGCCCAGCGCGCGAAGGCGTCGGCCTCGTAGTGGCTCAGGTGGCACACGGGCGCGTGCGGATCGCGTTCGCGCCAGCCGGCCAGGGTGAACTCGCGCGTGCCGTCCGCATGCCAGTACAGCGGGCGACGCCAGCCCTCGCGTGCCACCGTGTCCCAGCCATCGCTCAGCCACAGCGTGGGCGTCGCGTAGCCGCCATCGGCAATGAAACCGGCGTAGTCGGCGTTGGATACGGGGCGGTGCGCGATCGCATGCGCCTGTAGCAGCACGCGATGGCGCGGGGTCTCGTTGTCGTAGGCGAAGTCGGCGCTGGCGTCGGGCCAGCGTGGCGCGCCGATCCCGACGATGGTTTCGTCGCGGCGCAGCCAATGCGGCGATCCGTCGCCGGCCGCAACGGCGGCGGGTGCGGCGGGGAGGTCGGTGCGGTAGGCCGGTGCGAGCGGGTTGCACCACAGCGCGTGCTTGATGTCGGTCAGCAGCAACTCCTGGTGCTGCTGCTCGTGGTGGATGCCCAGCAGCAGCACGTCGCGCCGGTCCGGCGCCAGCCGGTCGTCGTCGAGCTCGCGCAGGACCTGTGCGTCCACCCGCTCGCGCCACGCCAGCACCTCGTCCAGCGAGGGGCGCGACAGCAGCCCGCGCTGCGCACGCGGATGGCGGTCGCCAGCGCCGACGTAGTAGCTGTTGAACAGCACGTCCCAGCCAGGGGGGATGGCGGCGGGGTCCTCGAGCACGAAACGCGCGAAGAACCAGGTGGTGTGCGCCAGGTGCCATTTGGCAGGACTGGCGTCCGGCATGGACTGAAGCTGCGCGTCTTCCGGGCTCAGCGGCGCGGCGAGGCCGCGGGTCCGCCCGCGCACGGCGAGGTACCGCGCGCGGAGGTCGCGGACGTCGTCCCCGGCAGGTGGCGCGAACGGGTTGGCGGGCTGCGGCGTGGACATGGTTTCGAGCCTAGCACCGGCGGATTCACGCGGCGTGGAGGGTGTGGTCAGGCCTTCGCGGCGGTGGCGCCGCGGCTCCCCGCGGGTATCTGTGCTGTCCTACAGACGGGAGGCCCCGGCATTGCGGCCGGGGCCTCGAGGTGCGTGATGCAGAAGTGCGTCAGCTGGCCTGCTTCAGCGCCATCTTGCGGTTGCGCATGATGTCGTGGCACTCGACCACCCGCGGCAGGTACTTCTGCGCCGCGGTCCGCGCAACGGCCGGGGTATCGGCGTCGTCGATGGTGTCGCGGAAGGCGTGGAGCAGGCGGTCCTCCAGTTCCTCCAGTTCGGCCACGTAGGCGTACTGGGTGTCGCCCATCGCCGCGCGCGCCTTGGCGTAGACCTGGCGCATCGAGCCCACCATGGTGCCGTGGTCGGCCGGGTTGCCGCCGAGCGCGGTCACGTCGGCGGTCAGGCCGGTGACGATCTCGCGCTTGTGCCCGGCCATCTGCTGGAACAGCGTCGCCAGTTCCGGGTTCTGCACCTTGCCGGCGGCCTCGGTATAGAACTCGCTGCCGTCGCGGGCGATCTCGATCAGGTCGTTGAGGCTGTGCTGGATCTTCTTGTCGTTCGTCATCGTCCATCTCCTTCGAAAGTGCGTCCTACTTTCCACGCCTGGCCATGAAGCCGACGTGCAACCCTGAACACCGTCGCGGTTCCCGTTCACCGTGCGTGCCGCACCCGCGCTTCACGTGTCCATGCCCGCGCCGGTGCGAAGGTCCGGCGCATGGGCAGGACAGATCGGCGTTGAAGCGCTACCGGTCGGCCGGGCACGACTCGGGCGTGGCCGCCTACGACTGCGGCCCGGACTGGATCGACATCCGGTTCCACCGCGGCGGCACCTACCGCTACGACGCGCGCCATCCGGGCATCGTCCACGTGATGGAGATGCAGCGCCTGGCCGATGCCGGCGCCGGACTGAACACCTACATCAACCAGCACGTCCGCGACGATTACGCCGTGCGCCTGCGTTAGCGGACCTACGCAGGCCAGGAGAGACGCCGCTGAACCGGGGATGGGACCAGGTGCGCACGCGGCGATGGATCCGGCGCCTTGCGACGACAGGACACGCCCGTCGACGGGCCATCGATATCGCGACCGCAGGAACAAGAAAACCGCCCGCACCATGGGTGCGGGCGGCTGTTGCCACGGACGCTCAGCGGTGCGCCTGGGCGCGCACTTCGTCGACGCTGACCGACTTGAGCAGCGGCATGACCTGCCACAGGGCCGACAGGCCGACCAGGACGTAGACCAGCCGCGCCAGAAGCGCGTCCTGGCCGCCGAAGATCGCGGCGACGAGGTCGAACTGCAGGGCGCCGACCAGGCCCCAGTTGATGCCGCCGACGATGACCAGCAGCAGGGTGGTGATATTGAGTGCCTTCATGGGGGTCTCCAGCGGAAGTGGGACGGGCTCAGGTGCCCGGGATCAGGACCTTGTCGATCACGTGGATCACGCCGTTGCTGGCGTTCACGTCGGCGGTGACCACGCGCGCGTCGCCCACGCTGACCGCGTTGCCTGACGCCTGGATGTCGAGCTTGGCGCCGTTGACGGTGGCCGCCTCGGTCATGCCCGCCACGCGCGCGGCCGGATAGCGACCGGACACCACGTGGTAGGTCAGCACGGCCACCAACTGGTCCTTGTTCTCGGGCTTGAGCAGGTTTTCCACCGTGCCGGCCGGCAGGGCGGCGAAGGCGGCGTCGGTCGGCGCGAACACGGTGAACGGGCCGGCGCTCTTGAGCGTGTCGACCAGGCCGGCGGCCTGGAGCGCGGCGGCGAGGGTCTTGAACTGGCCCGCGGCCACCGCGGTGTCGACGATGTCGGCCCGCGCCTGGCTGGCCGCGGCGGGCTTGGCCGCACCGGCCTGGCCGGCCATCGCCAGCGGTGCGGCGAGGCCGAGCGAGAGGGCGAGGAGCAGGGGACGGACGCGGGAAGGAAGGATCTGGGCGGAACGCTTCATGGTGGTACTCCGGGACTGGGGTAAGGGGGCCAGTCTGGGATCCGTGCCGTTAGCCGTTTGTACAAGTAGAACTTAGACAAACGTTGTACATTGCGCCGCATGTTCCCGGTCAAGGCAGCCGCCGAGCTCAGCGGCCTCACCCCTGAAACCCTGCGCGCGTGGGAGCGCCGGCACGTCGCCGTGGTGCCGCACCGCGACGCCAGGGGCCGACGCCTGTACGACAGCGCGATGGTCGAGCGGCTGGCCCGCCTGCACCGCCTGACCGGCCGCGGCCACCCGATCCGCGACCTCGCGCCGCTCGACGACGAGGCCCTGGACCGTCTCCTGGGCGAGGCGCGCCAGTCGGGCTACGGCGCGCTGGAGGCGCTGCCCGAGCGCATGCTCGATGCGGTCGCCGACTACCGCGTGGACGAGTTCGACCGCGACCTGTCGGTGGCGATCGCGACCCTGCCGGTGCAGATCCTGGTGACCCGGGTGGTGATGCCGCTGCTGCGCGAGGTGGGCATGCGCTGGGCCGACGGCCGCCTCGCCATCGCGCAGGAGCGTCTGGTCAGCAGCCTGCTGCGCGCGCGGCTGCTGTCGATCCTCAACCAGCACCCGCGCGAACGGCGCCCGCGCATCCTCTTCGCCACCCTGCCCGGCGAGCCCCACGAGCTGGGCCTGCTCGGCGCGGCCCTGCTCGCGCATGAAGCCGATGCGCCGGTGCTGTACCTCGGTACGGAACTGCCCGCCGCCGAGCTGCTGCGGGTCGCCGAACGGCTCGACGCCTCGGCGTTGGCGCTGAGTTCGATCGACCCCGGCCAGGCGCGCGCCACCCTGGCCGAACTGCGTCTGCTGCACGAGGGCCTGCGCGCCGACCTGCCGATCTGGCTGGGCGGCGCCAACGCGCGCTACCTCGCCGAGGCGATGGGCGTGGAACGGGTGCAGGCCGTGAACGACCCGGCCACGCTGGCGCGGCTGGTGCGGCGCAGGACCGGACCACGACGCTAGGGCATGCAGGCGTCGCAGGACCGGGACGCCGACGATGGCGCAGGGGCCGTCGGGACGCAGTCGCTGGTCGGCGGTGGGCGGAGGCGGACCGGGAAGTGGCCGATGGTTCGGCCAGACCGGGTCCGCTGCAACGGCAACACCGGATGGTGGCAGGGGATCCGCAATCGCGGGTGTCCGGACCTGGCTGCTGCGCTCAGTCGGCTGCCGAGCGTACGCGTCCGATCGAGGCGTAGCCCGGGTCGTCCGGCACCTGCTCCAGCGCCTTGATCATCGCCGCCAGCGCGTCGGCCTCGGTGTTGTCGAAGCGTACCGAACCATCGCCCTCGTACACGTGCAGGCCCTGTTCGAGCAGGTACTGCAGCGCGTGCGGCAGGTCCCAGCCGCGGGCATCGGCAACCCGGCGGATCCGGTCGAACAGGATCGGGTCGGCATCCTTGAGCACGATGTCGGTCATCCCGGCGTTTCCCTATGTCGAGGCGGCGCCATCGTCCGACAGGACCAGCCTCGGTTTCAACCAGAAGAACAGCAGCACCGCCGGCACCGCCACCGCGGTGGTGATGGCGAAGTACACCCCGTAGCCCACCTGCTCCACGATCCCGCCCGAGACCGCGCTCAGCACCTTGCCCGGCAACATCACCAGTGATGAAAACAGCGCGTACTGGGTGGCGGTGAAGCGCTGGTTGACCAGCGCCGAGAGGAAGGCCACCAGCGTGGTGCCCTGGAAGCCCTGGGCGAGGTTCTCGCCGGAGATCACGAAGGTCAGCATCCACACGTCGCCGTCGGCGCCGATCAGCCACAGGTACAGCAGGTTGCTGGCCGCGCCCAGGATCACGCCCGCCAGCAGCGGCCACTTCACGCCCCAGCGCGCGACCGCGATGCCGCCGAGGAACACCCCGGCGATGCCCACCCAGATCCCGTAGACCTTGGACACCGCCGCGATCTGGGTCTTGGTGAAGCCCTGGTCGAGGTAGAACGGCGCCATGATACCGCCGCCCAGCGACTGGTCGGAGATCTTGGCCAACAGGATGAAGCCGAGCAGCGCCAGCGCCAGCGCGCCGCCGAAGCGGCGGAAGAAATCGGCGAAGGGCTCGACCACGCCCTCGCGCAGGCCCTGGCCCCAGGTCTCCATCCGCACGCGCACCACATCCGGTTCGCGCGCGACGAGTACCGCCACCACCGGCACCAGCATCACCAGCGCCATCACCCGGTACACCAGCGGCCAGGCCACGTGGTCGGCCAGCACCAGGGCCAGCGCGCCGGTGACGATCAGCGCGATCCGGTAGCCCAGCGAATAGGTCGCCACCAGCGCGCCCTGCGATTCCTTCGGCGCGATCTCCACGCGGTACGCGTCCACCGCGATGTCGAGCGTAGCGCCGGCGAAGGCGGTCATCAGGGTGATCCAGACGAACGCGGCAAGCCGGTCGGGGGTGAGCTGGGCCATCAGCAGCAGGCCGGCGATCACGATGCCCAGCGCCAGCAGCAGCCAGCCGCGGCGCTGGCCGAAACGGCCCAGCAGCGGCAGCCGCCAGCGGTCGACCAGCGGCGCCCACAGGAATTTGAGCGTGTAGGTCATGCCGGCGCTGGCGATGAGCGTAATGTTCTTCAGCTCGATGCCGTTTTCCTTGAGCCAGTACGCCAGCGTGCCGGCGACCAGCAGGAACGGCATGCCCGAGGCGAAACCGAAGAAGAACATCGTCCACGCCGCGGGCTGCGTGAACGCCCTCCAGGTCGACGGCCTGGCGTCGCTCACGCGTCGTAGTCCACGACGTAGGGCGCGTGGTCGGAGAAGCGCGGTTCGGGATGCACCGCGGCGTGGGTGATCGATTGCGCGATCCCCGGCGTCGCCAGCTGGTAGTCGATGCGCCAGCCGACGTTGTTGGCGCGCGCGGCGCCGCGGTTGCTCCACCAGGTGTATTCGACCGCGTCGGGCCGGGCGACGCGGAAGCTGTCCTTCCAGCCGCGCGCCGGCGGCGCCACCAGTCCGTCGCCGTGTTCGTCGGCGATCATCGAGTTGAGCCAGGCGCGCTCGGCCGGCAGGCAGCCGGAATTCTTCTGGTTGCTCGACCAGTTCCTGATGTCGTTCTTCGCGCGCACGATGTTCCAGTCCCCGCACAGCACGTACTCGCGGCCACTGGCCAGCCACTGGTCGAGGATCGGCCTGAGCCACTCCATCACTTCGAACTTGAAGCCCTGGCGCAGCTCGCCGGACGAGCCGGAGGGGATGTAGAACGAGACCACGCTGAGGTTGCCGAAGCGCGCCTCGATGTAGCGCCCTTCGTCGTCGAACGGCGCCCAGCCCAGCGCCGTGCGCACCTCGTCGGGCTCGCGGCGGCTGTAGATCGCCACGCCGCTGTAGCCCTTCTTGGTGGTCGCGTCGCGGTAGACGCAGTGGCCGAGCGGGCGGAAGCAGGGATCGGCGAGCTGGTGTTCCTGCGCCTTGGTTTCCTGCAGGCAGACCACGTCGGCCTGCTGGCCTTCCAGCCAGCCGAAAAAGCCCTTGGTCGAAGCGGAACGGATGCCGTTGGCGTTGAAGCTGACGATGCGCATGCGGGGGACTGCGTTGGGCGAGGCGCAAGCCTAGCCCATCGCGCGCGCCGCCGCGCCGGCCGGCCGCGCACGCGGCCGGGTCCGCGACAGCGGGTCAGGCCTTGCGCACGAACTCCGACTTCAGCCCCATCTGGCCGATGCCGTCGATCCTGCAGTCGATGTCGTGGTCGCCGTCGACCAGGCGGATGTTGCGGACCTTGGTGCCCACCTTCACCACCAGCGAGGAACCCTTCACCTTCAGGTCCTTGATCACCACCACGCTGTCGCCATCGGCGAGCGGGGTGCCGTTGGCGTCGCGCACCTGGGCGGCGGCGGCGTCCGCGGCGGCCTGCTCGGCGGCTTCGCCGGGCGACCATTCGTGCGCGCATTCCGGGCAGACCAGCATCGCCCCGTCCTCGTAGGTGTAGCTCGAACCGCATTGCGGGCAGGGGGGCAGGCCGGACATCTTCCGACTCCTTCTCGATCAAGGACAACCGCGGATTGTCGCATCCCGGTGCGGCCGGCCGGACCGCAACGGCCGGCGCGCGCTTCCGGGCCACGATGTCCGGCGGCCGGCGCCGGCGGCTGTGGGACAATGCCGCCATGAGCGACCACCGCACCCGGTTCCTGGACCTTGCCCTGCAGGCGCAGGCGCTGCGCTTCGGCCGGTTCACCCTGAAATCCGGCCGGGAAAGCCCGTACTTCTTCAACGCCGGCCTGTTCAATTCCGGCGCCGCGCTGTCGGCGCTGGCGGCCTGCTATGCCGATGCCCTGGACGAGGCCGGGACCGGCTTCGACCTGCTGTTCGGCCCGGCCTACAAGGGCATCCCGCTGGCGACTGCGCTCGCCTGCGAGTACGCGCGCCGCGGCCGCGACCTGCCGGTCGCGTTCAACCGCAAGGAAGCCAAGGCCCATGGCGAGGGCGGCAGCCTGATCGGCGCACCGCTGGACGGCCGCCGCGTGCTGGTGGTGGACGACGTGATCACCGCCGGCACCGCGATCCGCGAGGCGCTGGCGATCATCAGCAACGCCGGCGGCACCCCGGCCGGCATCGTGATCGCGCTCGACCGCCAGGAAATCGCCGGCGAAGGCCAGTCGCAGTCGGCCGCACAGGCCGTCGCGGCCGAGGCCGGCATCCCGGTGGTCGCCGTGGCCACGCTGGACGACCTGCTCGGCTTCGCCGACGCAAGCGCGTCGCTTGCCGACGAGCGCGTCCGCCTGCAGGCCTATCGGGTGCAATATGGCGTCCGCGACAACCATCGCTGATTCGAGCCGCAGGGGGCGGAGTTCGATGAAGATCCACGCAATGCTCGCCATCGCCGCGCTGTGTGCACTGCCCGTGGCCGTCCAGGCCCAGCAGAACCGGCCCGCGCAGGCGGAGAAGAAGCTCTACTGCTGGAACGAGAACGGCCGCAAGGTCTGCGGCGATGCCCTGCCGCCCGAGGCGGTGGACGCCGCGCGCACCGAACTGAGCGTGAGCAGCGGCCGGCCGCTGGCCCGGTTCGACGAACAGCTGAGCCCCGAACAGCGCGCCGCCGCCGAGGAGGCCCAGCACCAGGCCCGCATCGCCGCCAATGCCGAGGCCGCGCGGCTGCGGCGCGAACGCGCGATGGCCGAGTCCTACGAGACCGAGGCCGACCTGCGCAACGCCTTCGGCGATCGCATCGTGCTGGTGGACGAAGGCCTGAAGACCTCGCGCATGGGCGTGGCCAACCTGCGCCAGAGCCTGGTCTCGCTGCTGCGCCAGGCCAACGACCTGGAGCTGCAGGGCAAGCCGGTGGGCAAGGCGCTGGCCAGCAGCATCCGGGCCCAGCACGTCGACCTGCTGCGCCAGCAGGCGATCATGCGCCAGCAGCAGGAAGAGCGCGCCTCGCTGGATGCCGAACTCGAGCACGCCATCGAGCGCTACCACGCGCTGCGGACCCCGGCTCGGGGCTGATTGCCTGGCGGCCTGCCCGGCCGCCCGAGCCGCCGGCGCCACGTCCGTCCCGGGCTGGCTGCCGGAACAGCCGCGCAACGAAGCGGGATCGACGCGCGCGACCCTCAGCCGGCCGCCGTCGCCTCCAGCCAGTCGATCGCCCCGTCCGCCGCCGCCAGTCCGCTGGCGAAACACGCGGTCAGCAGGTAGCCGCCAGTCGGCGCCTCCCAGTCGAGCATCTCGCCGGCGCAGAACACGCCGGGCAGGCCGCGCAGCATCAGCCGCCGGTCCAGCGCCTCCAGGCGCACGCCACCGGCGCTGCTGATCGCTTCGGCCACCGGCCGTGGCCGCAGCACGCGCAGCGGCAGGCGCTTGGCCGCGGCCGCCAGCCGCGCCGGGTCCTGCATCGCCCCGGCGCCCAGCACCTCGCGCAGCAGTCCGGCCTTGGCGCCCTGCAGGCCCGCGGCACGGCGCAGGTGTTCGGACAGGCTGCGGCCGCCGCGCGGCCGCTCCAGCGCCTGGCGCAGCGCGGCTTCCTCGCGTCCCGGTGCCAGGTCCAGGGCGATGTCGGCGTGACCGTCGCGCGCGATCGATTCGCGTAACGTCGCCGAAATCGCATAGATCAGGCTGCCTTCCAGCCCGCTCGCCGTCACGACGCATTCGCCCTGCAGCGCCTGCGCCTTCCCGTCCGCATCCACCCAGTGCACGACCAGCGGCTTGAGCGGCGCACCGGCGTGGCGCTGGGCGAAGTGCGCCGACCAGCCGATGTCGAAGCCGCAGTTGGCCGGCGCGAGCGGCGCCACGTCGATCCCCTGCGACACCAGCGTCGGCACCCAGCCGCCGTCGCTGCCCAGCTGCGGCCAGCTGGCGCCGCCCAGCGCCAGCACCGTCGCGTCGGCCACCACGCGCCGCTCGCCCCCGGGGGTGTCGAAACACAGCGCCCCGTCCGCGCTCCAGCCGCGCCAGCGGTGCTGCACATGGAAGGCCACGCCCTGCTCGCGCAATCGCCGCACCCAGCCGCGCAGCAGCGGTGCGGCCTTGCGGTCGAGCGGGAACACGCGCCCCGAGCTGCCGACGTAGGTGTCCACGCCCAGTCTGTGCGCCCAGTCGCGCAGTGCCGCGGCATCGAACCGCGCCAGCCAGCGCGCGACCTCGGCCTCGCGCTCGCGATAGCGGGTGGCGAACAGCGCGGGCGGATCGGAATGGGTGAGGTTGAGTCCGC
This sequence comes from uncultured Luteimonas sp., assembly GCF_947492465.1. Classification (NCBI taxonomy): domain Bacteria; kingdom Pseudomonadati; phylum Pseudomonadota; class Gammaproteobacteria; order Lysobacterales; family Lysobacteraceae; genus Luteimonas; species uncultured Luteimonas sp. The sequence continues at coordinate 403,983 of NZ_CANLNF010000003.1, read as the reverse complement.
CCTTGCCGGCAATCAGGAACTTGCGCCCGACCGAACCCTTGGCTTCGAACAGGTCCACCGCCAGCCCCGCCGCGCACAGCCGTTCGGCGGCGATCAGCCCGGCCGGGCCGCCGCCGACCACCGCGACGCGACGGGGGTGCAGGCCATGCATGGGCGCATTATCGCCCGGCCGCAGGCGCCGATCGCCCCAGGTGAGCGCTAACATGCAGGCGACACCCGGGAGGAGGGAGCGTGCGATGGGCAAGCAAGGGAGCAATGGCTGGACCCGGCGCGAAGCGCTGCAGTCGATGGCGGTGGCCGGCGCGGCCGCGGCCTGGACGCCGCGCGGGCTGGCGCAGGAGCGCAAGCTCGGCGTGGCCCTGGTCGGGCTCGGATATTACGCAGGGCACCTGCTGGCCCCGGCGCTGCAGCTGACCCGCCACTGCCGCCTCGCCGGCCTGGTCAGCGGCACGCCGGCCAAGCTCGAAGAGTGGCAGCGCAAGTACGCCATCGCCGATGCCAACGTCTATTCCTACGACGACTTCCACCGCATCGCCGACAATCCCGACATCGACGTGGTCTACATCGCCACGCCCAACCACGTGCACAAGTCGCTGACCGAGGTCGCGGCCAACGCCGGCAAGCACGTCTGGTGCGAAAAGCCGATGGCGATGAATGCGGCCGAAGGCGAGGCCATGATCCGGGCCTGCCGCGACAACCGCGTGCAGCTGGCCGTCGGCTACCGCATGCAGCACGAACCCAACACGCGCCGGTTCATGGCGATGGCGAAGGAACGGCCGTTCGGGCGGATCATCAAGCTGCGCGCCGATGCCGGCTGGTTCGGCTGGCGGGACGGCGCAGACGGCGCCTGGCGCCTGGATCCGGCGCGCGGCGGCGGCGCGATGTACGACATGGGCGTGTACTGCATCAACGCCGCGCGCTACTGCACCGGCATGGAACCGGTCGCGGTGCAGGCCTGGGACGAGACCGCGCGCCGCGATCTGTTCAAGGGCGTCGACGAGACGACGCGCTTCCGCCTGGAGTTCCCGGACGACATCGTCGCCGACTGCGTGACCAGCTTCGGCCGCGAGCTCAACACGCTGCAGGTCGACTGCGAGCGCGGCTGGTACACCATGAGTCCGTTCCAGGGCTACGAAGGCAACCAGGGCCGGGCCAGCGACGGCACCGTATTCGAGCCGCAGCTTGGCGCGCGCCCGCGCATGCAGGCCGAGCAGATGGACAACGACGCGCAATCGATCCTGCAGGGCACCGCGCCACGCGCGCCCGGCGAGGAGGGCCTGGCCGACCTGCGCGTGGTCGATGCCGCGTTCGCGTCGGCGAAGGCCGATGGCAGGCGGGTGGAGATCGCGCGCGGCTGAGTGCTCCCGCTTCGATGGGAGTGGAGTGGGCGCATGCGCCGTGTCCGGTGCATGCGCCGCCGTTGGGGCCGCGGCCTGACCGGGGAGTCCCTTCCGCGAATGTCCCCCGGCCTTCGCCTGCGGCGAAGGCCTCCTCCTTGATTTCGCTGCAGGGACTCCCCGGCCAAGCCGCGTCTCGGCTCCCGGACACGCGGCGATGGTGCCAACGCGGCAGATCCTCGGTCAGGAACGGTGGACATTCGTCCCCAGCGCTCCCCGTAGCCGGCCTACCGCGCCACCCGTCGCCCCGGCGCGCTATCACTGATGCCGACTTCGCCGCAGGTGCACAGCGCAGTCCGGGAGTCAGAACGGCAGCTGCAGCTCCGGATCCACCAGCGCGATCTGCGCGCGGAAGTCGCCGAGGATGCGGTCCAGCGCCTGCTGGCTGTCGGCGTCGAAGCGCAGTACCAGCACCGGCGTGGTGTTGGAGGCGCGGACCAGGCCCCAGCCGTCGTTCCAGTCCACGCGCAGGCCGTCGATCGTCGACAGGCGCGCGCCCTCGAAGCTGGCCTGCTTCTGGAACCGCTCGACGAAGCCGTGCGGGTTGCCGTCGGCGACCTCAACCTTGATCTCGGGCGTGGACACGCCGCCGGGCAGCGCGTTCAGCGCGTCGCTGGGCTCGCCCGGTTCCAGCGCCAGGATCTCCAGCAGGCGCGCGGCGGCATAGATGCCGTCGTCGAAGCCGTACCAGCGTTCCTGGAAGAAGAAGTGGCCGCTCATCTCGCCGGCCAGTTCGGCCTCGGTCTCGCGCATCTTGGCCTTGATCAGCGAGTGCCCGGTCTTCCACATCAGCGGGCTGCCGCCGTGGCGCAGGATGTGGCCCGGCAGGCGCCCGGTGCACTTCACGTCGTAGACGATCACCGCGCCGGGATTGCGGTCGAGCACGTCGGCCGCGAACAGCATCAGCAGGCGGTCGGGATAGATGTTCTCGCCGTCCTTCGTCACCACGCCCAGGCGGTCGCCGTCGCCGTCGAAGGCGATGCCCAGGTCGGCGTCGAAGCGCTTGACCGTGCCGATCAGGTCCTCGAGGTTGTGCGGTTCGCTCGGATCGGGATGGTGGTTGGGGAAGGTGCCGTCGATCTCGCAGAACAGCGGGATGACCTCGGCGCCGATCGCCTCGAGCACGCGCGGGCCGATCTCGCCGGCCACGCCGTTGCCGGCGTCGACCACGACCTTGATCGGCCGCGCCAGCTGCACGTCGTTGCTGATCCGCTCGACATAGGCGTCGCCGATGTCGCGCTCGCTGGCGGCGCCCGGCTCGGGCGCATCGTGCAGGCGGCCGTCGGCGATGCGTGCGTACAGGTCGGTGATCGCCGTGCCCGACAGGGTGTTTCCGCCGACCACGATCTTGAAGCCGTTGTAGTCGGGCGGGTTGTGGCTGCCGGTGACCGAAATGCAGCAGCCGGTGCGCAGGTGGAAGGCGCCGAAGTAGGTCACCGGGGTCGGCGCCATGCCGATGTCGATGACGTTGCGCCCGGCCTTGCGCAGGCCGCGGATCAGGCCGGCCACCATGTCCGGACCGGACAGGCGGCCGTCGCGGCCGACCACGATGTCCTCCAGGCCCTGGTCGTGCATCAGCGAGCCGACCGAATGGCCGATCAGTTCGGCCACGCCGGTGTCCAGGGTCTGTCCGACGATGCCGCGGATGTCGTAGGCGCGGAAGATGCTGCGGTCGATGTTCACGGGTTCGGCTTTCATTTCTCGGATCACGATGCTGGGGGCGGCGTCGGCGGTGGGTGAAGCGTCGGTATCGCCCGGGCCGGCGGTCAGCGCTTCGGCCAGGGTGGGAGCCTGCGCGTGGTCGGCCGGCGCCTCGACTTCCAGCGCGCGCCGTACCGGCGCAGGCAGCCGCCACAGCAGGTAGGCCAGCAACAGCAGGCCACCCACCGCGACGAACAGCGGCACGCCCTCCAGCCCGAACGGCGCGGCCGATGCCGCCGGCAGCGCCGCGGCCACGCGCAGGGGGGTACCGGTGACCGGCACCGCCATGCGTTCGGCGGCGTCGGCCTGGGCCACATCGCCGCGCTCGAGCAGGGTGAAGCCGCCCTGGCGCAGGGCGACATAGGTGGCCGGGTCCACGTCCGCCACTTCCAGCCCCTGGGTGGCGCGCGACAGCGGCAGCTGCGCCAGCGCCACCCCGACCAGCCTGTCGCCGACCCTGGCCGGCGCGGCCACGGCCACGCGCGGCCCGTCGCCGACACGGATCACCTGGACGACCGGCGCGCCCTCGACCAGCGCCGCCTCCATCACCGAGACCGGTCCGAACCCGCCTTCGGGCAGCGCCGCGTGGCGCGCGGTCAGGTCGGCCGGATGCATCTGCGCCTGTTCCAGCTGCGGCCAGTCCGCCGCCAGGGCGCGCGCGGCGCCGTCGAGGTCGCCGGCCTGCAGCGCGGCCTGTACCTCCGGACGCGCCAGGTGCTCGTCCATGCGCTTGAGCTCGCCGCGCAGGTGGGTGGAGGCCACGCTCGCCGCGGTGTCGCGCGCCAGGCTCGCGCTGGTGCGGCGCGACTCGTCCTGCAGGCCACGCCAGCCGCTCCATGCCAGCCACAGCGCCAGCAGCGCCACGGCGGCCGCCAGGAAGGGCAGCAGGGGGCGCGCCTGCGCGAACACGCGCGCCCTGGACGATCCGCTGGTTTCGGTCATGTCGTTGCTCCCCTGTCAGCGCATGCCGGTGTGGCCGAAGCCGCCCGCGCCGCGCGCACTGTCGCTGAAAGTATCCACGAGCTGCAGCTGCGCGCGCACCACCGGCAGGATCACCAGCTGCGCAATGCGGTCGCCCGGCTCGATGGTGAAGGCTTCCCGGCCGCGATTCCAGACGCTGATCAGCAGCGGGCCCTGGTAGTCGGCGTCGATCAGGCCGGTGCCGTTGCCCAGCACGATGCCGTGCCTGTGGCCCAGTCCCGAGCGCGGCAGGATCACCGCGCACAGCGCCGGATCGCCGATGTGGATCGCCAGGCCCGACGGTACCAGCGCCGCATCGCCCGGGGCCAGCGCTAGCGGCGCATCGAGCGCGGCGCGCAGGTCGAGGCCGGCGCTGCCCTCGGTGGCGTGCGCCGGCAGCGGCCACTGCCCGCCCAGGCGCGGGTCGAGCACCTTCACCTGCAGGACGAAACCGGGTTGGCTCACGCGACGCGCTCCGCGATCAGTTGCACCAGCTGCGCGGCGACCTCGGTCTTGGCGGCCGGGCCGAGCCTGCGCTCGCCGCCGTCCCAGTACACGACCAGCGCGTTGTCGTCGCGCTCGAAGCCGCCTTCGGCCGCGCCGACCAGGTTGGCGGCGATCAGGTCCAGGCGCTTGCCCTGCAGCTTGCCGCGCGCATAGCGCTCGACCTCGTGGGTTTCCGCGGCGAAGCCGACCACCAGCGCCGGGCGCTGCGGATGCGCGGCCACCTCGGCGAGGATGTCGGGGGTGCGGACCAGTTCGAGCACCAGGGTGTGGCTGCCGGCGGTCTTCTTGATCTTGTGTTCGGACACCGCGCGCGGGGTGAAATCGGCGACGGCGGCCGCGCCGACGTAGACATCGGCCGGCAGTTCCGCCAGCACCGCGGCGTGCATCTGCGCCGCCGAGCGCACGTCGACGCGCCGCACGCCGTCGGGCGTGGGCAGTTGCACGGGACCGGCGACCAGCACCACGGTGGCGCCCATCGCCCGCGCCGCGGCGGCCACGGCGAAGCCCATCTTGCCGCTGCTGCGGTTGCCGACGAAGCGCACCGGATCGATGTCCTCGAACGTCGGTCCGGCGCTGACCAGCACCCGCCGGCCGGCAAGCGGCCCGCTCATGCGGCCTCCAGCGCGGCCACGATCGCGGCCGGTTCGCTGAGCCGGCCGGGGCCGGATTCGCCTTCGGCCAGCGGACCGTCCCCGGGGCCGACCACCTGCGCGCCGCGTTCGCGCAGCAGCGCGATGTTGGCCTGCGTGGCCGGGTGCAGCCACATGCGATGGTTCATCGCCGGGCACAGGGTCAGCGGCGCGGTGGTGGCCAGGCACAGGGTGCTGACCAGGTCGTCGGCGAACCCGTGCGCGAGTTTCGCCAGCGTGTTGGCGGTGGCCGGGGCGATGACGATGCGATCGGCCCAGCGTGCCAGCTCGATGTGGCCCATCGCCGCTTCGGCCGCCGCGTCCCACAGGCTGGTGCGCACCGGATGCCCGCTCAGCGCCTGGAAGGTCTGGGCGCCGACGAAGCGCTGCGCGCTCTCGGTCATCGCCACCTGCACGGTGGCACCGGCCTCGCCCAGGCGGCGCACCAGCTCGGCCGCCTTGTAGGCGGCGATGCCGCCGCAGACGCACAGCAGCAGGCGTTGTCCATGCAGGCCGCGCTGCGCTGGCATCGTCGGGAAAGTCCTACGCCGGATCGGGCGGACAGCTTACCCGATGGCGGGCGGGTGCCCGGCTGCGCGGACGCGCCGATCGCGCTGCAATCGTGGCCATGCTGGCGGCCGGGCCGAAGCGGCGCCCGACGCGATTTCCCCTGTCCCGCCTGGCCTCGCGCCGGCCGCCAGCGCCCGCTTCCACGAGCACCGACGCATGCGCATTCGCGACTGGCCCAGCCTGGAACGTCCCCGCGAGAAGCTGCTGGCGCGCAGCGCCGTTGCGCTGTCGGACGCCGAGCTGCTGGCGATCTTCCTGGGTTCGGGCCTGCGCGGCCAGGATGCGGTCGCCACCGCACGCCAGCTGCTGGAGCGCCACGGCCCGCTGCGCGCGCTGCTCGAACTGCCGGCGCCGCAGATGGCGCGCCTGCCCGGCCTGGGCCCGGCGCGCGCGTGCATGCTCTCGGCCGCGCTGGAGCTGTGCAACCGCTGGCTGGCGGCGGGACTGGAGCGCGGCGAGGCGTTGACCGATCCGGCCTCGGCCGGCCGGTATTTCGCCCAACGCCTGCGCGGCCAGGCGATCGAGGTCTTCGCGGTGCTGTTCCTGGACACACGCCACCGCGCACTGGGCTTCGAGGAACTGTTCCGCGGCACCATCGACGGCGCCGAGGTGCATCCGCGCGAGGTGGTGCGCCGCGCGCTGGCGCACAACGCCGCGGCGGTGATCGTCGGCCACAACCACCCCAGCGGCAATCCCGAACCCAGCGCCGCCGACCGCGCCGTCACCGCCCAGCTCAAGCAGTCGCTGGCGCTGGTGGACGTGCGCCTGCTCGACCACTTCGTGGTCGGCGATGGCACGCCGGTGTCGCTGGCCGCGCGCGGCTGGGTCTAGCGCGACGGGCGCGGCGGCACGCTCGCGTACAATGCCGGTCTGCAACATCCGACTGCGCATCCCGTGAAAACCCCGCTCCGCGGCCAGATCCGACAGATCGTCGAACAGGCCATCGCCACCCTGCGCGACGCAGGCACCCTGCCCGCCGACCTGGCCACGCCCGATTTCGTCGTCGAGCGGCCGAAGGACCGTGCGCACGGCGATTTCTCCACCAATGTCGCGATGCTGCTGGCCAAACCGGCGCGGTCGAACCCGCGCGCGCTGGCGCAGCTGCTGGTCGATGCGCTGGCCACCGGCGGCGACATCGCCGCGGTCGACATCGCCGGGCCCGGCTTCCTGAACTTCCGCCTCTCGCCCGAGGCCTGGCGCCGGCAGCTGGTCGAGCTGCACGCCCAGGGCGCGGGCTACGGCCGCAACGACGCCGGCGCCGGACGTACTGCCGGCGTGGAATACGTCTCGGCCAATCCCACCGGACCGCTGCACGTGGGCCACGGCCGCGCCGGCGTGATCGGCGACTGCATCGCGCGCGTGCTCGACGCCAACGGCTGGGCGGTGCGCCGCGAGTTCTACTACAACGACGCCGGCGTGCAGATCAACAATCTCGCGCTGTCCACGCAGGCGCGTGCGAAGGGGCTCCAGCCCGGCGACGCCAACTGGCCGGCCGACGCATACAACGGCGACTACATCGCCGACGTCGCCGCCAGCTACCTGCGCGGCGACCGCATCGAGGTCGAGGACCACGTGGTGGCCGGCAAGGACGATGCCGACGACCTCGACGCGCTCCGACAGTTCGCCGTGGCCTACCTGCGCCGCGAGCAGAACGCCGACCTGGCCGCCTTCGGCGTGTCCTTCGACGTGTACTTCCTCGAGTCCTCGCTGTACACCGAAGGCAAGGTCGAGGAGACCGTGCGCGAACTCGTCGCCAACGGCCATACCTACGAGGACGGCGGCGCGCTGTGGCTGCGCACCACGGCGTTCGGTGACGACAAGGACCGCGTGATGCGCAAGTCCGACGGCACCTACACCTATTTCGTGCCGGACGTGGCCTACCACCTGTCCAAGTGGCAGCGCGGCTACGAGCGCGCGATCACCGAGCTGGGCGCCGACCACCACGGCTCGCTGGCGCGGGTGAAGGCCGGCCTGCAGGCGCTCGACAAGGGCATCCCGGCCGGCTATCCCGAATACGTGCTGCACCAGATGGTCACGGTGATGCGCGGTGGCGAGGAAGTGAAGCTGTCCAAGCGCGCCGGCAGCTACCTCACCCTGCGCGACCTGATCGACGAGGCCGGCGCCGATGCGGTGCGCTGGTTCCTGGTGGCGCGCAAGCCCGATTCGCAGCTGGTGTTCGACATCGACCTGGCGCGCAGCCAGTCGCTCGACAACCCGGTCTACTACGTGCAGCTCTCGCATGCGCGCATCTGCGGCCTGCTGCGCCAGCTCGACGAGCGCGGCCTGTCCTTCGACCTGCAGCATGGCCTGGCGCAGCCGCTGGACCTGGACGACGGTCCGCTGCGCGACCTGCTGATCGACCTGTCGCGCTGGCCGGAGATCGTGGCCGCGGCGGGCGAACAGCTTGAACCGCACCTGATCGCGGTCTACCTGCTCGAACTGGCGCAGGGGTTCCAGACGTATTACAACGACCACCAGTTCCTGGTCGACGAGGCCACGGTGCGCGACGCGCGCCTGGCATTGGCGCTGGCGGTGCGGCAGGTGCTGGCCAATGGCCTGGAACTGCTGGGCGTCAGCGCGCCCGAACGGATGTGAGGCAGTAGGCAGATGGCGGCAAGACGCGGCAAATCGCAGGCACGGCGCAACGACGGCAACGGGTTGCCGGGCTGGGCGTGGATGATCCTGGGCATCGTGATCGCGCTGGTCGCGGTGCTGGTGGTGCCCCGCTACCTCAAGCCCGACGGCAACGACGGCTTCTTCCGCCCGCAGCCCAATCCGGCCGCGCAGCCGCCGGTGAGCGCGATCGACGAGGGCGAGGCGCCGGTGGAGGACGTCCCGGCACCCCGGCCCCCGGCCACCGCGGCCACGCCGGCCCAGGAAGCGCCCGAATACGATTTCTATACCGTGCTGCCCGAGCAGGAAGTGGCGCTGACCGACGCCGAGCTGGCCGCCAGCGCGCGCGAGGAAGCCGAACGCCAGCGCCGCACCCTGGCTGCGCAGCGCCTGCGCGAGCAGGACGCGGCGGCGGCCGAACAGCCCGCTGCCGCGCCCGCGGCGCCGGTGGCGACCGCCACTCCGGCGGCCACCGCGGCCATGACGGCCCCGGCCTCAGACGGCGCCCGCTACATCCTCCAGGCCGGCTCGTTCAGCGCCTCGGGCGACGCCGAAGCGCTCAAGGCCCGGATCGCCCTGCTCGGGCTGAGCGCCCGGGTCGAGTCGGGTACCGCCAACGGCAAGACCGTGTACCGCGTGCGCATGGGCCCGTACGGCAGCGCCACCGCGCTCGCCGAGGCCAAGCAGAAGCTGGGCAACGGCGGCCTGCCGGCGCTGGCGATCAAGGCGAACTGAGCCGCCCGTCGCAGGGCGGTCGCAGCCCGCGCGATGCCGCGGGCGGACACTGGCGGTGTTCGAGGAGACACCGCCATGGCCATCGAAGCCGCCCTGATCAAACCCGTCGTCGATGCGCTGCTGGCGCTGTTCCGGGAAAGCAACGACCTGCAGCTCAAGCGCAGCGCGGACCGCGCGCTGCGTGAGGCGATCCGCGAGCTGCTGCAGGCCAATCCGGACGAGAACCGGGCGCAGGCGCGCATCGCCATCGCCAAGGCCGCGGGCATCCTGTCCGAGGACGTGGTGCTGGCCGAAGGCATGCTGGAAAAGCACCGGGCGACCAAGGCGAAGACCCGGGGGAAGACGGCGACTGGTCGAAAACGTGCGGCAAGGACGGCCGGGCAGGAGCAGGGGGAGCCGGGAAGGGTGGGGACGCCTGCATCCGGGACTTCGGACGGCCGCGCCGGGGCTTGAGGGTCGACGCTGCGCCAACCCCTCACCCCAACCCTCCCCCGCAGGCGGGGGAGGGAGCCTGTCGTCGCCGGCGGGAAACATGTTCGCTCCGGAAGAGGTCTGAGCACTGACCCGCGCCATGCCTGGCGAGGGCGAACATGACGGGCGAATGGCGTCTTGCGCGGCCCTGCTCCCTCCCCCGCTCGCGGGGGAGGGCTGGGGTGGGGGCCACCGGTCGCCATGCCCCCGGCCCCGCGGCATAGAATCCCCCCATGCCCAGGACCATCCTCATCACCGGCGCCACCGCCGGCTTCGGCGCCGCCGCGGTGCGGCGCTTCCTCGACGGCGGCTGGCGCGTGATCGCCACCGGGCGGCGCGCGGAGCGGCTGCAGGCGCTCGCCGAAGCCCATGCCAGCGACCGGCTGCACACTGCCGCCTTCGACATCCGCGACCCGGCCGCGATGGAGGCCGCGCTCGGCGCGCTGCCCGACGCGTTCCGCGGCATCGACGTGCTGGTCAACAACGCCGGCCTGGCGCTGGGCACCGCGGCGGCGCAGCAGGCCGACCTGGCGCAGTGGCGGCAGATGATCGACACCAACGTCACCGCCCTGGCCACGCTCACCCACCGCCTGCTGCCGACGCTGATCGAACGGCGCGGCGCGATCATCAACATCAGTTCGATCGCCGGCAGCTATCCCTATCCCGGCGGCAACGTCTATGGCGGCACCAAGGCCTTCGTCACCCAGTTCTCGCTGGGCCTGCGCTCGGACCTGCATGGCACCGGCGTGCGCGTGACCTCGATCGAGCCGGGCATGGCCGAGACCGAGTTCACCCTGGTGCGCACCGGCGGCGACCAGTCCGCCTCCGACCGGCTCTACGCCGGCGCGCAGCCGATGACGGCCGAGGACATCGCCGCGCAGATCCACTACGTCGCGACCCTGCCGCCGCACCTCAACATCAACCGGCTGGAAATCATGCCGGTGACGCAGTCCTTCGCCGGTTTCCAGGTCCATCGCGGATAGAGCGCCGGGGAGTGAACCGCGCGGCCGCTTTGCCCCACCTTCCTGCATCGGAACGTGAGGGGAGCGACCCGTGTCGCGCGATGCCGCCAGGATCTATGACGAGTACCTCGCCGCGTCGGCGCGGGCGGGCGACCGCGCCGCCTGGGAACGACTGGTCGCGCGCTGGCAGCCGCGGCTGGAACGCCACGCCTGGCGCCTGACCGGCGATCCCGAACATGCGCGGGACGCGGTCCAGGAGGCCTGGATCGAGATCATGCGCGGCATCCGCGGGCTGGCCGACGCCCGCGCCTTTCCCGCCTGGGCGCTGCGGATCGTGACGCGCCGCTGCCAGCGCGGTTTCGGCCACGCGCGGCGCGAGCGCGAAGGCCTGGCGACGCTGGCGGTCGAGCAGGCCGAAGCGGTGGCGGCCGACGGCGGCGAGCAGTCCGTGGCGGTGGCCGAGGTGCTGGCCGCCATGCGCGAGTTGCCGCCGGCGCAGCGCGCGGCGCTGGCGTTGTTCCACCTCGAACACCTGGGCGTGGCGGAGATCGCCGTCGCGCTCGACATCCCGCCGGGAACGGTCAAGACCCGGCTCATGCATGCGCGGCAACGCATCCGCGCCCGACTGGAAGGAGTGCCGACATGAACGACACCGATGAACTGATTTCCCGTGCCCTGACCGCCGAGGACCGCGAGCTGCTCGCGCGTCACGGCGAGCCGGGCTACGTCCACCAGGCGCTGGGACTGTTCCGCGGTCCGGAGGGCTGGGTAGGCGTGCTGGCCTACGTCACCGCGCTCGCCGCGTTCGCCGGTTTCGCATTCGCGTTCTGGCGGCTCTGGGCGGCGATCGACACCCTGTCCGCCGTGCGCTGGGGCGTGGTGGCGCTGCTCGCCTTCCAGTACTCGGCGATGATGAAGTCGGTGATGGGCACCCGGGTCGAGGCGAACCGCGTGCTGCGCGAACTCAAGCGGGTGGAACTGCGGGTGGCGCTGGTCCAGGAAGCCCGGACCCAGGGTGCGGGTCCGGCCGCCTGAGCGCCGCGCTTCAGCCCGGCGAGGCGTCGTCCAGGTAGGTGTAGCCGGTCAGTCCGGCCTCCAGCGCTTCGTTCAGGCGCGCCGCCTCGGCCTTGCCCAAGTCGACCGCGCCCACCCGGGCGCGGTAGATCCGGCGCAGGTCGTCGAGCTTGTAGCCGACGTAGTCGAGCATCACGTCGGTGGTGTCGCCGCGCCGCTGCTGGGTGATGGCGTAGCCGTCGCCGGAGAGCCGGACCTCGACCGCGTCGGTGTCGCCGAACAGGTTGTGGATATCGCCCAGGATCTCCTGGTAGGCGCCGACCAGGAAGAAGGCCAGGCGATAGCGCTCGCCCGGCGCCAGCGGGTGCAGCGGCAGCGAGCTGTCCAGGCCCTCGTTCTCGACATAGGTGTCGATCTTGCCGTCCGAGTCGCAGGTCATGTCGGCGATCACGCCGCGCCGCGACGGCATCTCGTCGAGGCGCTCGATCGGCACGATCGGGAAGACCTGGTCGATCGCCCACACGTCGGGCATCGACTCGAACACGCTGAAGTTCACGAAGTACTTGTCGACCAGGCGCTCGGCGAGTTCGTCGAGCACCGCGCGGTGGTTCTTCTCGTCGTAGCTCAGGCGCGCGCGCACGCCGTGCGCGATCGCGTAGAACAGGTCGTCGATGCGGGCGCGGTGGACCAGGTCGACCTGCCCGAGCGCGTAGGCCGACAGGCCTTCGGCGTGGAAGTGCTGCGCCTCGTGGTAAAGCTCCACCGGCGGGCGCTGGTCGAGTTCGGCGTGGATCCCGCGCAGGTGGCGGATCACCCCCGGCTCGTCATCGTGCGCTTCGGGCACGCGGCCTTCCGGCGCCTGTTCCACCTCGACCACGTTGGCCACCAGCATGGCGTGGTGCGCGGTCATGGCGCGGCCGCACTCGGTGACGATGCGCGGCGGCGGCAGGTCGTGCTCGGCGCAGGCATCGGCCAGCGGTTGCACGATGTTGCCCGCGTAGGTGTCGAGGCCATAGTTGATCGAGCAGAAGCTGCGCGAGCGCGTGCCCTCGTAGTCGATGCCCAGGCCACCGCCGACGTCGACGTGGCTGATCTTCGCGCCCAGCTTCGACAACTCGACGAAATAGCGCGTGGCCTCGCGCATGCCGTTGGCGATGTCGCGCACGTTGGAGATCTGCGAGCCCATGTGGAAGTGCAGCAGGCCCAGCCAGTCGCTCTTGCCGGCATCGCGCAGCGACTTCCACAGGTCCAGCACCTGGCGCGGCGACAGCCCGAACTTGGCCTTGTCGCCGCCGCTGTTCTGCCACTTGCCCGCGCCCAGCGAGGCCAGGCGCATGCGCACGCCGATGCCCGGCTCCACGCCCAGCGCCTGCGCTTCCTCCATGATCAGGCGAAGTTCCGACGGTTTTTCCACCACGATGAAGGTGGCCAGGCCCAGCTTGCGGCCGATCAGCGCCAGGCGGATGTATTCGCGGTCCTTGTAGCCGTTGCACACGATCAGCCCGCCCGGGCGCGAGAGCGCCAGCACCGCCATCAGCTCGGGCTTGCTGCCGGCTTCCAGGCCGAAGCCCTCGCCGTGGTGCGAGGCCAGGGTGCCGGCCACCGCCGCGTGCTGGTTGACCTTGATCGGATACACGGCCGTGTACCCGCCGGCATAGCCGCTGGCCGCCTGGGCCTGCTCGAAGGCGGCCTGCAGCCGCCGCAGGCGGTCGCCGAGGATGTCCGGGAAGCGCACCAGCAGCGGCAGCTTGGCGCCGCGCTCCATGGCCTTGTCGACGATCTCCGGCAGCGCGATGCCGGTGCCGCCCTCGCCGAGCGGTCGCACCAGCACGCGACCGGCGTCGTCGACATCGACATAGCCTTCCGCCCAGTGGGGGATCGAGTAGGTCTTGCGCGCTTGCTCGGTCGACCAGGCGGTCATCGCAGGCATCCGGGGGAATCGGGCCGCTCATTCTAGGGCCTGCGGGCGCCACGTCCCGTATGCGCGGCGCCACGGTGCGCCCGCCGCGGCCTCGGGCGCCGCCCGGAGGCGCCGTCGCGGGCGCGTTGCGCAGCGTCCGCTACAATGCGCGCCCGCCGCGGTGCGCGAATCCGAGCGCTGCGCGCGCTGGATCATCCGCACCCACAGGACGCCCCATGACCGCCAGCAACTGGCTGCACGAACAGTTCGAACCCACCGGCTCGGCCATCGGCTTCCGCATCGTGCGCAAGCTCGACGAGGTGCAGTCGCCGTTCCAGAAGATCGAGATCTACGAATCGACCGACTGGGGCAACGTGATGCTGATCGACGGCGCGATGATGGTGACCACGCGCGACAACTTCTTCTACCACGAGATGATGTCGCACCCGGCGCTGTTCACTCATCCCGATCCGAAGAACGTGGTGATCATCGGCGGCGGCGATTGCGGCACGCTGCGCGAGGTTCTGCGCCACCCGGGCGTGGAGACGGCGGTGCAGTGCGACATCGACGAGCAGGTCACGCGCATGGCGGAGAAGTACTTCCCCGAGCTGTGCGAGTCCAACGCCGACCCGCGCGCGCGGATCCTGTTCGACGACGGCATCGCGTACATGGCCAACTGCGCGCCGGCCAGCCTGGACGTGGTGATCGTGGATTCGACCGACCCGGTCGGCCCGGCCGAGGGCCTGTTCAACAAGGCATTCTTCGAAAGCTGCTTCCGTGCGCTGAAGGACGACGGCATCCTGGTGCAGCAGTCCGAATCGCCGCTGGCCCTGCTCGAGCTGATCGGCGAGATGCGCGCGGAGATGGGCAAGGCCGGCTTCACCAGCTTCCAGACCCTGCCGTTCCCGCAGCCCTGCTATCCCACCGGCTGGTGGTCTTGCACGCTCGCGCGCAAGTCCGGCGGCTTCGAGTTCCGCGAAGCCGACGCGGACGCGATGCCGTTCGCGACGAAGTACTACAGCGCCGGGATCCACAAGGGCGCGCAGGTGCTGCCGCCGTTCGTGGCGCAGGCGCTACGCGCCGGCTGAACTGCGCCCGCAGGGTCGAGGGACAACGCTTCGGACGCCATGCCGGTCCCAAGCGCGCTGGATGGTCGTCAGGGACAGAAGTTGCCGCAGGAAATCGCATGCCGAGAAGGAAGCGTTTCCCGCGCCTTTTCCTGTTCCTCGCGACGTTGCGCCACTGTCTTGCAGACCGTTTCGCTCATGTTGCTGCCTGTGCGCCTGGCGCGCCGGCAGACCATGCGTTCGTCTTCGTCCCGATTGACGATCGCGGATATCGCTTCAAGCGAATTGAACAGTTTCAGCTGGTCTCCAGGAGTCAATTCTTCCGACGAGGTCTTTCCTTCGAGCAGCGAGAACACGGTCTCCTGTTCCCGTTTCAGACGACCGAGGCTTCGGCTGTCGAGATCCCGATACCTTCCCTGCTTCGCAGTCGCTTCCTCGAGAATCCGTGTCTGCTGTTCGAGGATCTTCTCCGCCCTCGTCTCGACGACGACCTGGGTGGTCACGTCTGCCTGACCGGCACTGGCGCTGTTCAGGAGCATCGCCCCCGCAAGCAATGCAGCTGCTGCATGGCACAACACGCGCATGATGATCTCCCTGTTCCAGACCTGACTATAGCCCACCAGCCGACCAGGGCCGCAAGCCCCGAGCTGCGGCGGAGACTCACGCCTCAGATCGCGTCGCCGTCCAGCTCGCCGGTGCGGATCCGCACCGCGTGGTCGAGCTCGTAGACGAACACCTTGCCGTCGCCGATCTTGCCGGTGCCGGCGGCCTTGACGATCGCTTCGGTGACCGGCTCGACCTGGTCGTCGGTGACCGCGATCTCCAGCTTGACCTTGGGCAGGAAGTCGACCACGTACTCGGCGCCACGATAGAGCTCGGTGTGGCCCTTCTGGCGGCCGAAGCCCTTGACCTCGGTGACGGTGATGCCGGTCACGCCGACCTCGGCCAGCGCCTCGCGCACGTCGTCGAGTTTGAACGGCTTGATGATCGCCATCACCATCTTCATCTGCAGGGCTCCACGGTCCGGTCGGCCGCCGCGGGTTCGCGGCGCAGCGTTAGCATACCCCCGCCGGCGGTCGGAGTTTTCCTACAGCCGGCCGCGCCACGCCCCGACTGCGCCCTCACGCGGCACGGACGAAGCTGGACGCATTCCACGCACCGGAGCAGCGGCATGATCGACCTCAACCACATCGACGACCTCGCCCGTCGCCTCAGCGGCCTGGTTCCCCCCGGCCTGCGCGAGAGCCGCGAGGAACTGCAGGAGAACTTCAAGGCGGTGCTGCAGTCGGGCCTGGCCAAGCTCGACCTGGTCACCCGCGAGGAGTTCGAGGTGCAGCGCGCGGTGCTGCTGCGCACCCGCGAGAAGCTCGAACAGCTGCAGGCCGTGGTCGCCGACCTCGAGACGCGGCAGGCGTCCGCGGCCGGTCCGGCGCCCGGCACCCCGGCCCACTGAGCCGGCCACCATGGGACTCGCGCTCGTGCATGGACGCGCGCGCGCCGGGGTGCGTGCGCCCGCGGTCAAGGTGGAAGTCCACCTCGGCGGCGGATTGCCGTCGATGTCGATCGTCGGCTTGCCGGAAGCCGCAGTGCGCGAGGCCAAGGACCGGGTGCGCGCGGCGATCCAGTGCGCGCAGTTCGAGTTCCCGGCGCGCCGCATCACCGTCAACCTGGCCCCGGCCGACCTGCCCAAGTGCGGCGGCCGCTTCGACCTGCCGATCGCGCTGGGCATCCTCGCCGCCAGCGGGCAGATCCCGCGCGAGGCGCTGGCGGACTACGAATTCATCGGCGAACTCGGCCTGACCGGCGAACTGCGGCCGGTGGACGGGATCCTGCCGGCCGCGCTGGCCGTGGCCCAGACCGGGCGCAAGCTGGTGGTGGCCGAGGGCAACGGCCCGGAAGCCGCGCTGGCCTCGGGCGTGGAGACCTGCACCGCACGCACCCTGCTCGAGGCCTGCGCCCTGCTCGGCGGCCAGCGCGCGCTGCCGCCCGCGGTCGCGCCCCCGCAGCGGCGATCCGAACGTCCGGACATGCGCGACGTGCGCGGCCAGTCGCAGGCGCGGCGCGCGCTGGAGATCGCCGCGGCCGGCGGCCACCACCTGCTGCTGGTCGGCCCGCCGGGCTGCGGCAAGACCCTGCTGGCCTCGCGCCTGCCCGGGCTGCTGCCCGAGGCCTGCGAAGCGGAGGCGCTGGAAACGGCGGCCATCGCCTCGGTCAGCGGACGCGGGCTGGATCCGGCCTGCTGGCGCGAGCGGCCGTTCCGCGCGCCGCACCACACCGCCAGCGCGATCGCCCTGGTCGGCGGCGGCAGCGAGCCGCGGCCGGGCGAGATCTCGCTGGCGCACAACGGCGTGCTGTTCCTCGACGAGCTGCCCGAATGGCAGCGCCATGCGCTGGAAGTGCTGCGCGAGCCGCTGGAATCGGGCGTGGTCACGATTTCGCGCGCGGCGCGGCAAAGCGAGTTCCCGGCGCGCTTCCAGCTGGTGGCGGCGATGAATCCCTGCCCCTGCGGCTGGGCCGGCGACGCCTCCGGCCGCTGCCGCTGCCCCGGCGAGGCGATCGAACGCTATCGCGGCCGCATTTCCGGGCCGCTGCTCGACCGCATCGACCTGCATGTGGAGGTGCCGCGGCTGCCCCCGGCCGAACTGCGGCCCGACGCGCCCGAGGGCGAATCCAGCGCCGCGATCCGCGCCCGGGTCGAATCGGCGCGGGCCATCCAGCAGCAGCGCGCCGGCGGCCTCAACGCCCAGCTGTCGCAGGCCGCAACCATGGCCTGGTGCCGGCTGCAGGCGCACGACCAGGCGCTGCTGGAGCGCGCGATCGAGGCGCTGCACCTGTCGGCGCGCTCGATGCACCGGATCCTGCGCGTGGCCCGCACCATCGCCGACCTGGCCGGCAGCCCGGCCATCGCCACCGCGCACCTGACCGAGGCGCTGGGCTACCGGCCGGCCGAGCGCGGCAGCCGCCGGCAGGCGGCCTGACCGCGGCGGCGCCAGCGCAACCGCGGGCGCCTTGGCCGTATCCTCGCTGGCTCACCCAGCCTGGAACCGCCCATGCACCGCCTCCTGCTCGCGTCCGCCATCACCATCGCCCTGTCGGCCTGCAGCAGCGGCAAGGCCGACGAAGTGCCTGCCGATGCCAAGGCCGCCACTCCCACCTCCCTGGAGCAGGTCGAGCTGATCCCGCGCGAGGCGCTGTTCGGGAATCCCGAGCGCGCCAACGTCCAGCTCAGCCCCGACGGCAGGTACCTGAGCTGGGTCGCGCCGCTCGACGGCACGCTCAACGTCTGGATCGCCCCGGCCGACGACCCGTCCGCGGCGAAGGCCGTGACCCGCGACACCGCACGCGGCATCCGCAGCTACTTCTGGTCCTACCGGCCCGACACCCTGCTGTACCTGCGCGACAGCGGCGGCGACGAGGACTTCCACCTCCATGCGGTGGACCTGGCCTCCGGCGAGAGCCGCGACCTCACCCCGTTCGAGAAGACCACCGCGCAGGTGGTCGGGGTCAGCGACCGGCACCCGGACACGATCCTGGTGGGCATGAACGACCGCGATCCGAAATGGCACGACGTCTACCGCGTCGACCTCGGCAGTGGCGAGCGCACGCTCGTGGAGAAGAACGACCAGGAGATCTCGGGGTACATCGCCGATGCCGACTACGGCCTGCGCTTCGCCTCGCGCGCCCGCCCGGACGGCGGCGAGGACCTGCTGCGCCGCGCCGGCGAGACCTGGGAGAAGTACGACGAGATTCCGTTCGAGGACGGCATGACCACCGGCTACGCCGGCCTGACCAAGGACGGCGCCACGCTGTACATGCGCGATTCGCGCGAGCGCAACACCAACGCGCTGTTCGCGATCGACACCGCGACCGGCCAGAAGACCCTGGTACACGAGGACCCGCGCGCGGACATCGGCGGCGGCCTCGCCGATCCGGCCACGGGCAAGGTGCAGGCGGTCGCGGTGAACTACCTGCGCGAACAGTGGGCCGTGCTCGACGATGCGATCCGGGCCGACCTGGAACGGCTCGACGCGATCGGCCCGGGCGAGGCCTCGATCAATACCCGCACGCTCGACGACAGGACCTGGATCGTCGCCTATTCGGCGGCCGAGTCGCCGGTCGAGTACTACCGCTACGACCGCGACGGCAAGGGCGGTGGCGAACTCACCCGGATGTTCTCCGGCCGGCCCGCGCTCGAGGGCAAGCCGCTGGTGCCGATGTGGCCGCAGGAACTGACCTCGCGCGACGGCAAGACCCTGGTCAGCTACCTCACCCTGCCCGCGCACGCCGACGCCAACGGCGACGGCAAGGCCGACCGGCCGGTGCCGATGGTGCTGCTGGTGCACGGTGGCCCCTGGGCCCGCGACGCCTACGGCTACAGCAGCTACGACCAGTGGCTGGCCAACCGCGGCTACGCGGTGCTGAGCGTGAACTTCCGCGGCTCGACCGGCTTCGGCAAGGACTTCACCAACGCCGGCGACGGCGAGTGGGCCGGCAAGATGCACGACGACCTGATCGACGCGGTGCAATGGGCGGTCGACACGGGCGTGACCACGCAGGACAAGGTCGCGATCATGGGCGGCAGCTACGGCGGCTACGCCACCCTGGTCGGCCTGACCTTCACCCCCGACACCTTCGCCTGCGGCGTGGACATCGTCGGGCCGGCCAACCTCAACACCCTGCTCTCGACCGTGCCGCCGTACTGGGCCAGCTTCTACAAGCAGCTGGTGCGCCGCATGGGCGATCCGGAAACCGAGGAAGGCAAGGCCTGGCTGGCCGAGCGCTCGCCGCTCTCGCGCGTGGATGCGATCAGCAAGCCGCTGCTGATCGGCCAGGGCGCCAACGACCCGCGCGTGAAGCAGGACGAGAGCGACCAGATCGTCGATGCCATGACCGCCAAGAACATCCCGGTCACCTACGTGCTGTTCCCCGACGAAGGCCACGGCTTCGCCAGGCCGGAGAACAACAAGGCCTTCAACGCCGTCGCCGAAGGCTTCCTGTCGCAGTGCCTGGGCGGACGCTCGCAGCCGATCGGCGACGAGTTCAAGGGTTCGAGCATCACGGTGCCGACCGGCGCCGAGGGCGTGCCGGGCCTGGCCGAGGCGCTGCAGTCGCATACGCAGGAAGTGCGCAAGTAACGCGGGAGGCGACACGCCTCTTCGAGACGATGCCGCGTTGACCCGCATCAGACCCTCCCCCGCATGCGGGGAGGGAGCGGCGACGTCCACGCCTGGCCGCGCGCAGTAGAACTCCCGACTGCCGCCCCTGGGCGCCTTGGCGGTGGCTGCTTCGCCTGTTTCCTCACCGGCCTGCGGGAGTGGGCCGGGGAGGCGCAGGCCGCTACCGGAACCACGACGCCAACGCCCGCCCTCCGGCGCCGAGCCGTCAGTCCGCGAATCCCCGCACCAGCTCCTCGTTGTCCAGCGATGCCGAGAACAGGAACCCCTGCGCGCGCTGCACGCCGCATTCGCGCACGGTGCGGGCCTGGGCCTGCGTTTCCACGCCTTCGGCGACGATGCCGATGCCGGTGCGCTGCGCCAGGGTGGACATCGCCTGCACGATGGCCAGGTCGTAGGGGTCGTCGGGCAGGCCGCCGATGAAGCAGCGGTCGAGCTTGATCACGTCGATCGGCAGGCGCTTGAGATAGGCCAGCGACGAGTAGCCGGTGCCGAAGTCGTCCAGCGCGATCGACACCCCCAGCTCGCGCAGCCGGGTCAGCGTCTGCGCGGCGACGGCGATGTCGGGCAGCAGGATGCTTTCGGTCAGCTCCAGGCACAGTCGCCCGGGCTGCAGGCCGCTGCCGGCCAGCGCGGCGCTCACGTCGCCGACCAGGCTGGCCTGCTCGAACTGCCGCGCCGACAGGTTCACGCGCAGCTTCGGGCCGATGCCATTGGCGAGCGCCGGCCAGCCCTGCGCCAGCGAGCAGGCCTCGTGCAACATCCAGCGCCCGATCGGCACGATCAGGCCGCTGTTCTCGATCACGTCGATGAAGTCGCAGGCGGGCCGGCAGCGGCCCTGGTCGTCGCGCCAGCGCAGCAGCGCCTCGGCCGCGACCCAGCGCCCGGTCGAGAGCTCGACCTCGGGCTGGAACTGCACGCACATGCGGCCGGCCTCGTAGGCCTCGCGCACCTTGCGCTCCATGTGCAGCCGCTCGACCAGGCCGCGATGGTGCTCGGCATCGAAAATCTCGCAGCGCCCGTGGCGGTTGCGCCGCGCCTCGTGGCTGGCGGTCTCGGCGTTGCGCAGCAGGTTGTCGGCCGACGGCGCGGCGAGGTCGCGGGAGAAGGCGATGCCGGCGGTGACGATCACCGCGATGCCCTGTTCGTCCAGGCAGGACTGCACCGTATCCACGCAGCGCTCGGCCAGGACCAGGGCCTGGGTTTCGTGCAGGTGGCGGTGCGGCAGCACGGCGAAGGCATTGCCGCGCACCCGCGCCAGCGTCGCCTCGCCGTCGAGGTCGCGACGCAGGCGGGCGGCGGCCTCGACCAGCAGCTCGTGGCCGGCATCGCCGTCGTGCGGGGAGGCATCGAAGTTGAGATGGATCGCGGCCAGGCCGTTGTCCGCGCCATGCATCGGCCGCAGCGCCGCATGCACCACGCCCAGCAGGTGGTCGCGGTTGGGCAGGTCGGTGTGCGGATCGTGCAGCTCCAGGTAGCGCACGCGTCCTTCGAGGCGGCGACGGCGGTCGATCTCCAGCGCCATCGCCACGTAATCGCCGATGCTGCCGGCGAAGGCCTGGTCCTCGGGCGACCAGGTGCGCGGCCGGCCGACGTGCTCGTGGCAGATCACCCCCAGCAGTTCGCCGGCCGAGCGCACCGGCGCGTCCAGCAGCGAACCGATGCCGTGGCGCTGCAGGTAGTCGCCCAGCCCGCCGTCGCCCGCGGCCGCGGCGCTCCGGTTGATCACGCGCACCTCGTCGAGCGCGGCGGCGTAGTCGCGGCCCACGTCCAGAACCGCATCGGCGGACCCGGCGCGGCGATGGCCGCGGCTGCGTTCGAAGTGGTGCAGGCACTGCAGGCGGCCGCTGGCCGCATCCCAGCGCCAGATGTTGACCCGCTCCACCTCGAGCGTGCCGGCGGCGGTTTCGCAGATCAGCGCGAACGCGCGGTCGAGCGTGCAATCGTCCTGCCAGACGCGGCGGGCGAGCGACACCAGCGCGTGGTTGTGCAGCCTGGCCCAGGCACCGCGATCTTGCGGCGAGGCTGTCTGACTGTCGGGTGACATCGTGCCCCCTTGCCGGCGCACTGGCCTGCGCCGACGCCCCTGTCCGCCTTTGTATACCCGGCTGTGCGACCGCGCAAACGGGCCTGCGCGCCGTCGCCACTGTTACACTTGACACGTTTACCCGGACCCGCGGCGTCCGTGCTGCGTCCCAGCCTGCGGCCGTGCGCCGCCCGCCAGACCAAGACGCCATGACCAGCACCGCAGAACTCTCCTCGCCCGCTTCCGCGCACACCGGCCTGACCCGGGGCGTCACCGACCCCGACTACACGCTGGACCACAAGTACACCCGCACCGACGGACGCATCTACCTGTCCGGCGTGCAGGCGCTGGTGCGCCTGCCGCTGATGCAGCGCCTGCGCGACCAGGCCGCGGGCCTGAACACCGGCGGCTTCATTTCCGGCTACCGCGGCTCGCCGCTGGGCGGCTTCGACCTGGAGCTGTGGCGGGCGAAGCAGTACCTGGGCGAGGCCAACGTGAAGTTCCAGCCGGGCCTCAACGAGGATCTCGGCGCGACCATGGTCTGGGGCACCCAGCAGACCAACCTGTTCCCGGGCGCCACGGTCGATGGCGTGTACGCCATGTGGTACGGCAAGGGCCCGGGCGTGGACCGCTGCGGCGACGTGTTCAAGCACGGCAACGCCGCCGGCACCTCGCGCCACGGCGGCGTGCTGGCGCTGGCCGCCGACGACCACGCCTGCCGCTCCTCGACCCTGCCGCACGGCAGCGAGGGCGAGTTCACCAGCGCGATGATGCCGATCCTCAATCCGGCAGGCGTCCAGGACATCCTCGACATGGGCCTGGTCGGCTGGGCGATGAGCCGCTTCACCGGGCGCTGGGTGGGCTTCAAGACCATTGCCGAGACGGTGGAATCCTCGGCCTCGGTCGACGTCAACCCGCTCGCGCTGCAGATCCTCACTCCGGAGGACTTCGAGCTGCCGCCGGGGGGGCTCAACATCCGCTGGCCTGATCCGCCGCTGGACCAGGAGATGCGCCTGCACCGCTACGCGGTCAAGGCCGCGCAGGCCTTCGCCCGCGCCAACCGCATCGACCGCATGGTGCTGGACGCGCCAGACGCGCGCTTCGGCATCGTCACCACCGGCAAGAGCTACCTCGACGTGCTGCAGGCGCTGGAATACCTGGGCCTGGACGCGCAGCGCTGCCGCGAACTCGGCATCCGCGTCTACAAGATCGGCATGACCTGGCCGCTGGAGCCGCTAGGCATCCGCGCCTTCGCGCGCGGCCTGCGCGACATCCTGGTGGTCGAGGAGAAGCACGCCTTCATCGAGAGCCAGATGAAGGAGCTGTTCTACAACTTCGACGGCGACCGGCCGTCCATCGTCGGCAAGTACGACGAGGATGGGCAGTGGATCCTGCCGTCCACCGGCGAACTCACCCCGGCCACCATCGCCGGCGTGATCGCGCGGCGGCTGCAGCAGTTCATCCCGCAGGGCAGCCGCGACACCGAGCACATCCGCGACGTGCTGCGCTGGATGGAACAGAAGGAAGGCGAGCTGGCGCTGCCGCGCGCGCAGTTCCCGCGCGTGCCGCACTACTGCTCGGGCTGCCCGCACAACACCTCGACCGTGGTGCCGGAGGGTTCGCGCGCGCTGGGCGGCATCGGCTGCCACTACATGGTCACCTGGATGGACCGCAGCACCGACACCTTCACCCAGATGGGCGGCGAAGGCGTGACCTGGTGCGGCCAGGCCGGCTTCACCGATACGCCGCACGTGTTCCAGAACCTCGGCGACGGCACCTATTTCCACTCCGGTTCGCTGGCGATCCGCCAGTCGGTCGCGGCCGGCGTCAACATCACCTACAAGATCCTCTACAACGACGCGGTCGCCATGACCGGCGGACAGCCGGTCGACGGCATCCTGAGCGTGCCGCAGATCGCCCACCAGGTGCGCAGCGAGGGCGTGTACACCATCGTGCTGGTCAGCGACGACCTGTCGAAGTGGCGCGACCGCTCGCTGTTCCCGGCCGGCACCGAGTTCGAGGACCGTCGCGAGCTGGACGCGGTGCAGAAGCGCCTGCGCGAGGTGAAGGGCGTGAGCGTGCTGATCTTCGACCAGACCTGCGCCACCGAGAAGCGCCGCCGCCGCAAGCGCGGCAAGATGGTCGATCCGCAGAAGCGGGTATTCGTGAACACCCTGGTCTGCGAAGGCTGCGGCGACTGCGGCAAGAAGTCGTTCTGCGTCTCGGTGCTGCCCAAGGACACCGAGTTCGGGCGCAAGCGCGAGATCGACCAGAGCAACTGCAACAAGGACTATTCCTGCGTCGAGGGCTTCTGCCCCAGCTTCGTCACCGTGCACGGCGGCAAGCCACGCAAGGGCGACAAGGCCGCGACGGCGGGACGCCTGGCCAGCCTGCCGCCGCCGGCCTTCGCCACCGACCTGTCGCAGCCCTGGAACATCCTGATCACCGGCGTCGGCGGCACCGGCGTGGTTACCATCGGCGCGCTGCTGGGCATGGCCGGCCACCTTGAGGGCCGCGGCTCGACCGTGCTCGACCAGACCGGCCTGGCGCAGAAGGGCGGCGCCGTCACCACCCACATCCGCATCGCGAAGGCGCCCGACGACATCCACGCGGTGCGCATCGCCGCCGGCGAGGCCGACCTGGTGCTGGGCTGCGACATGGTGGTGGTCAACGACTACTGGGCGCTGTCGAAGGTACGCGCCGGACGCTCGCAGGTGGTGCTCAACACCTACGAGGCGATGCCCGGCACCTTCACCACGCGTCCGGACATGCAGTTCCCGGCCGCCGACATCGTGCAGGCGGTGACCCAGGCCATGGGCGGCCAGGCGCCGCTGCAGATCGATGCGACCGAGCTCGCCACCGCGCTGATGGGCGATGCGATCGCCTCCAACCTGTTCATGCTCGGCTACGCCTGGCAGCGCGGCCTCGTGCCGCTGTCGCTGGACTCGCTGATGCGGGCGGTCGAACTCAATGGCGCGGCCATCGAGATGAACAAGACCGCCTTCGCCTGGGGCAGGCTGGCCGCGATCGACCCCGAATCGGTGTACGAGGCCGCGGGCGTGGTGCGCAACGCGCCGACCACGGCCGAGGCCACGCCGCGCGCGCTGGCGTCGCTGCCGCCGGGCGAGTGGGAGAGCACCGAATGGGGCGCGACCTCGGCCCCGCCCCCGCTGCGCGCCGAGGACGAGCTGCGCCACGTGCCCGCCCATGCCGGCACCGATGCGGTCGCCTTCCTGCCGATGGACGACCTGCGCCTGTCGCGCTCGCTGGACGAGCTGATCGCGCGCCGCATCGAGTTCCTCACCGAATACCAGGACGCGAAGTACGCGCAGCGCTATTCGGATTTCGTCGCCCGCGTGCGCGAGGCCGAGCGGGTCAGGGCGCCGGGCTCGACCGACCTGTCCGAAGCGGTGGCGCGCTACTTCTTCAAGCTCATGGCCTACAAGGACGAGTACGAGGTCGCGCGCCTGTACACCAGTGGCGAGTTCCGCCGCCGGGTCGAACAGCAGTTCGACGGCGACTACCGCCTGCACTTCCACCTCGCCCCGCCGCTGCTGGCGAAGAAGAACGCCAAGGGCGAACTGGTCAAGCGCGAGTACGGGCCCTGGGTGTTCAAGGCCTTCGGCCTGCTGGCGAAGCTGCGCTTCCTGCGCGGTGGCACCTTCGACGTGTTCGGCCGCACCGAAGAGCGGCGCATGGAGCGCCAGCTGATCGAGGACTACGAACGCACCGTGGGCGGGCTGCTGGAGAAGCTGGACGCGGGCAACGTCGACCTCGCCGCGGAGATCGCCGGCATCCCCGAGCACATCCGCGGCTACGGCCACGTCAAGGAAGCGCACCTGCACGCGGCCAGGGCACGCGAGGCCGAGCTGCTGCGCGAGTGGGACAACCCGCTGCGGATCGTGCAGGCCGCCTGACAGGAGGAGGGGTCTGGCGATGACCACGGAACCCACCGCTCCGCCTCCTGCCACGGCACCTCCGGGCAACCCGCCCCCGGCGCCCGCGCGAGGCCGCTTCGAGCTGGTGGTCGGCGCCAGCGCCATCATGCTCTCGGTGGTGTCGCTGTTCGTGGCGATCAGCGCCAACCGCACCCAGGAGCGGATGCTGGCCGCGAGCGTATGGCCGTCGATGATCTTCGGCAGCAGCAACATCTCGCGCGACGACGGCAGCCCCGAGATCGCGCTGGACCTGCTCAACCGCGGCACCGGACCGGCGCGCATCCGCTGGGTCGAACTGGCCCATCGCGGCAAGCCCATGGCGACCGCGGGCGACCTGCTGCAGGCCTGCTGTGGCGGGATGCCGGAGTCGCGCGGCGACGTCCATCCGATCATCGGCAGCGGCATCCAGCGCCGCGTGTTCGGCGCCGAGGAATGGGTGTCGTTCCTGCGCATGCCGCTGGCGCGCGTGCCGCAGGAGACCTTCGACGCCTTCGACCGCGAGCGTCACCAGGTGCGCCTGCGCGCCTGCTACTGCTCGGTGCTCGACGACTGCTGGCTGCTCGACAGCGAACTCGAGGAGCCACGCGCCGTCAGCGCCTGCCCGGCCGCGCCCCGGGTGCTCTGGCGCGGCTGAGCGTACGCGCGCTCAGTCGCGGCGCGCGAACACCGTCTCGTGCCCGCCCTGCGACAGGGTCACCGTCGCCGGCGTGCCCGTCTCCGGCGCGAAACGAAGACTGGCGTCGACCACCTTGAGGAAGAACGCCGACGCCGACTCGGCGAAGATCTCGAACGCCGGCTGGCCGCTGAGCTGGGCCTTGGGCGTGTCGCCGTCGAGGAATACCTTCAGCACGGCGCCCTGGAACACGTATTCGCCGGCGATGCGCTCGAGCGCGGCGCGCGGCAGGTCGACTTCGGTGCGGGCCGTGGGCAACGGCTCGTCGCTGCGCGCGATGCGCTCTCCCTCACCCTCGTCTTCCGGGAAGAAGCGCATCGCCACCACCGCGCCATCGTCGCCGCGTTCGAACACCATCCGCGAGAAGCCCTCCTCGAACAGGAAGGTGTCTTCGCCCACGGGCACCAGCGGATAGGCCTGGCCGCCGCTGCGCTGCGAGGTCAGGCGCCCGCCGGCGACGCGCAGGGTGCGGGCGCTGTTCTCGTCGATGCGGTACACGCCCTCGTAGCCGCGCAGCGTGGCCTCGTCGACCTCGATCGCCTTCTTCTCCGGATAGGGCCTGCCGATGGCGTGGGCCGCCAGCAGCTGCGCGACGCGGCCGGTGCCGAGCATGTCCGGCCGCCCGGCGTCGGCGTTGTAGAGCACCGCGACGCTGACCTCGTCCCCGGGCAGGTAGAGCAGGTAGGCGCTGAAGCCGAAGATGCCGCCGCCGTGCTCCAGCTTGGGCTGTCCGCGCAGCGTGCCGGTGCTGATGCCGAAGCCGTAGGCGTTCTCCGCGGCCTTGCCGGCGGGCGTGGTCATGGCCGCGTGGCTGGACTGGCTGAGGATGCGGCCTTCGTGCAGCGCACGGTTCCACTTGAGCAGGTCGTCCACGGTCGACACCAGCGCGCCGGCCGCATGCGGCTGGGTCATGCTCAGGTAGCGGGCGCGCGCCCAGCGTTCGCCGTTGAGCGTGTAGCCGTTGACATGCCCTGGGATCACCGCCTCGGCCTCGCTGCCGTAGCCGGTGTGCTCCATGCCCAGTGGCCCGAAGAACGCTTCCTCCAGGTAGGCATGCCAGGACTTGCCGGTGGCCGCCTCGATCACGGCGCCGACCAGTACGTAGCCGGAGTTGTTGTACGCCCAGCCTTGGCCCGGCGCGAAGTCGGCCGCCTCGCCCTTGAAGCTGTCGATCAGCGCCGCGGTGGACAGGTCCTGCATGATCCCGCCGCCGGCCATGATGGCCTCGATGCTGGTATAGCTGCGGATGCCGGAGGTGTGGTCGAGCAGCATGCGCACCGTGATCGCGTCGCCGCCGGGGTAGCCAGGCACGAACCGGGTGAGCGGATCGTCGAGCGACAGCTTGCCGTCCTCGGCCAGCTTCAGCACCGCCGCGGCGGAGAACTGCTTGGTCACCGAACCGATGCGGAACACGTGGTCGGCCGACAGCGGCACGTCGAGCTCGAGGCTGGCGCGGCCGCAGGCGCCGCGGTAGAGCACGTCGTCGCCGCGCGCCAGCAGCACCGCCATCCCTGGCGCGGCGGGATCGCAGTTGCGCGCCAGCGCGTCGGCGGCGAAGCGGGCCACCTCGGCCCTGGACGGCGGCCTGTCGGCGGCGTCGGCCATCAGCGGCAGCAGCAGGATCGTCAGCGTGGCGAACAGGCGCATGGGCGTGGTCCGGCGGGGGAGGGTCCGCTCCGAGGGTAGCCGCGTGGCACGCGCGCGCAACCGTGCCACAGGTCCTGCGCTCATCCGGCCGGCGGCGCCCGGCGCCGCGCGCGACGGTCCTGGCGGGCGGCATGGACCGCATCGATGCGCGCGCGCTGGCGCCTGCGCGCCAGCGCCAGCGCGTCCTCCAGCCACAGCCGCACCCGCGTCGCGGTGCGGTTGCGGCACACGCCGCCCAGCCCGTACCAGCCGCCGCGGATATCGACCGCATCGACCACCTGCCGGTTGATCAGCAGGCGCAGGAACTCGGTGGCAAGCCCAAGGCGGCGCACGTGGTCCTGGATCCGCAGCAGGCGCAGCGTGCCCTCGGCCAGCGCGGCCACGCCGAGCGTGGTGTCGCCCAGGCGCTCGTCGTTGCCGACTAGCGCGGCCGACCAGCGCAGGCGCAGCAGGTACAGGTGGGTGGGCCGGACCGCATGCGCGCACAGCGGATCGGACAGCAGGATCGAGTGCTCGACGTGGTTGATCGTGCCGCGCGCCAGCAGCCGGTCGCACAGGCCGCGCCAGTCCTCGCCCGCGGCCGGCTCGAGTTTCTCCATGCGCAGCACGCGCTGGCGGTCGCCGGCATCGTTGTCCAGGCGCGGCAGGTCGAGCCGCTGCTGGCAGAACGCCACGAAGCGCGCGCCGATCATCGGCGCGCCGATGAGCCAGGCGATGCGGAACATCGGCGCCCAGCTCCAGTGGCGGAAGGCATTGAGCCAGCCGCGGTTGTCCGGATGGTCCCAGGCGTGTTCCAGGTCGAGGTCGTGGTAGACCGCCTCCATCAGCCGGATCAGCTCCTGGCAGAAGTAGAAGCAGGCGCGGAAGTCCTCCGGCGCCGGCAGCCGCGTGCGCCGTTCCAGCGGCGATGGCGGCGGCTGGCCTTCAGCCGGTGGCGCGCCCGCGACCAGGTCGGTCCAGGCCGGGTGGAACTGCGCATCGAGCACCGCCAGCGCCGGGTTGCCGCGCAGCTGCCGCAGCAGGTCGGCCAGCGCCTGGCCATGCAGCGCGAACCGGTCCGGCACGCCCGGCACCGGCGCCACCCAGCGCTGGCGCAGGGCGATCAGCAGCTTTTCCTTGAGCGCCGAGTCGTGCACGCCCAGCTCGTCGTGGCGTGGCGCGCCCGGCTCGGCGCCGCTGCGCTCGAGTACCGGCGCCAGCGCGCGCATGGCGATGTCCTGGCCGAGCCGGCGATAGCTTTCGAACTGCGCCTCGTCGAAGAACTGGTCGGACGTGGGCTCGTGCGGGAAGCAGGCGTGGCTGCGCGCGTAGTGGGCGATGTCGGCTGGCTCCTCGCCGGTGAGCGTGGGCTTGAGGTAGAGCACGGTGCCGCCGCTGCCGTCGGCATAGGTGATGCGTCCGACCGCGCAGCTGCGCTCGGACAGGCCGTCCTCGCCCGGTGCGAGCGCCGACACGTCGATGTCGATCTCGGCGCCGAAATCCACCCGGCACTTGTGCACCGCATTGCCCAGGTCGCCGAACGCGCGCGCCGGGTCGGCCGCCGCGTCCACGCACAGGATGAAGCGGCAGCGGCGCCGCACCAGCTCGTACAGGCCCAGGTTCTCGAAATGGCCGCCGTCGGACAGGTGCACGAACTTGCCGCCGGCGTGGGTCCGCCCGAGCAGTTCGGCCAGCAGCCAGCGGCCGAAGAACGGCGCGCTGTCGGCGGACGGGCGCTCGGGATGGCGGGGATTGGGCAGCCACCAGCCCAGCCGCGCATCGAACAGGGTCAGCAGGAAGGTCACCGCCGGCGAGCTGTGGTAGCCCATGTTGGGATTGACCGCCGCGCCGGAGATCGCCATCGCCGCGCCCAGGGTGAGCGAACCGGCCAGCGGATCGTTGCGGCCGGCCGTGGCGGCGGTCGCGGTGCCGGCGGTGGCCGCGGCACGGTCGCCGATCGGCGCTTCGCCGCTGCGCGAGTCCGGCGGCAGGTATCCGCACCAGCCCGGCGACAGGCAGAACGAGGCGGCCTTGCGGTCCTGCCAGTCCAGCTGCTTGGCGGCCACCAGGTTGAGCGCGGTGCCGACCAGCGGATACAGCGGGCGCGCGCCGTCCAGGCGCTGCACCTCGACCACGTCGGCCAGCACCAGGTCGTCCTGCAGGTCGAAGTTGGTGGTCGGCTCGGGATTGCGGTGCAGGTTGCTGGCGCCGAGGTAACAGCGCACCAGGCGGTTGCGGTAGAAGGCGTTGAGGCTGAACTCGTTGACGTTCACCGCCCAGCCCAGCAGCAGCCAGACCGCCAGGGCCGCCGCGACCAGCAGCGCCAGCGCGCGCGGATGGGCGGCCACCGCTGCGCCCAGGGCGAGGAGATGATCGGCCAGCCGCGCCGACCCGGCCGGCGCCGGCGTGGCGGGCAGGCCGCCGGCCAGCCGCTCCAGCGCCGGGCCGGCGGCCTGCAGCAGGACCTGCCCGGCCAGGCTCAGCGCCACCAGCAGCCCGAGCACGAACACCCACGGCGCCAGCCGCGCGACCAGGTCGAGCAGGCGCGAGCGCCGCGACCCGCCCTTGCCGGCGCGGGTGCCGTGCGCGGCCAGCAGGCCGATCCCGGTGGTCGACAGCCAGGCCAGCGCCCCGGCCCAGCCGGCGGTCGAGAGCGCCTGCACGCCCTGGCCGGCGCCCAGCCGCAACAGCCAGGGCCCGTAGATCACCAGCGACAGCGCCAGGGTCATGCCCAGCGCCACCAGCGCACAGGTCTTGCCGCCGACCCGCGCCCAGATCTCGCGCTGCAGGTCGCTCATCGCCGGTCCGGCCAGGCCCAGGTGCACGATCGCGGTCAGCGCCACCGCCACCACCACCAGCAGCGGGCCGACCACCAGCACGTGCCACAGCCCGCCGTCGGCCAGCGCCCAGGCGCGCAGCCAGCCGCGCAGCAGCACGATCGCCACGCCGGCGAACGCGGCCGCGCCCACCGTGCCGAGCACGAAGCGCCAGGGATGCCGCTGCAGCGGCGGCGGCGGTGCGTCGCCGAGCGCGACCCGGCGCGAATACCAGGGATCGAACACCAGCCAGGCGTGCCAGACCCCCAGGTACAGGGCCGCGGTGACGATGCCCAGGTCGGCGCCGCCCATGGTCCAGCGTCCGGGCAGCCAGCCGAGCGCTGCGCCGAACAGTCCCGGCAGTCGCTCGAAGCGGGCCAGCCCGAGCGCGCCGAGCATGGACGCCAGCGCCAGCGCCAGGATCGTCGCCAGCGCCGCCAGCACCACCCGCCGCGGCGGCTGCGGCGGTTCGCCCTCGGCCGGCAGCGGACGCCGGTTGGCCCAGGTGCTGACCCAGGCCAGCAGCGCCACCGCGAGCATGCCGGTCAGTCCCGCCAGCGACAGCGGCAAGGTCGGGTTGCGCAGGCTCAGCGCGTCGGCGCCCGCGTACAGCAGCAGCGGCAGCAGGCACAGCGCCAGGATCAGCGCGCACAGCTGCGCCTGCACCAGCAGCACGTTGCGCACGTAGGTGCCGGCCATGCCCAGCGTGTCGCCGGAGAACGGCGATTTGCGCGGCGCCAGGTAGTTGCTGTACTCGCGCAGGTGGCGGATCGGGCGCGCGCCCGGCCCTTCCCCGGTGGCCGTGCCGCTGCCGTCCAGGGTCGCGAACGCCTGGGCGAAACCATGGCGCCGGATCAGGGCCTGCACGAAGCCGCCGATGTAGCCGCCGCCCGAGACCGTGGACTGGTAGTGGAAGCAGCGCAGCAGGCCCAGCCGGGCCAGTCCCTGCAGCACGCCCAGGCCGAAGGTGGCACTGCGGATGCCGCCGCCCGACAGCGCCAGGCCCCAGGGCTCGACCGCGGCCGGATCCTGGCCGGCGCGCGCGCCGAGGATGACGCCCAGCTCGGCGGCGCGGACCGACGCGAGGTCGGGCGCGGGTGGAGCGGGGCTCCAGCGCGCCCGCAGGGCCGTCGGCAACAGGTTCGACAGGCGCACCGCATCCTCCATGTGCGTGTGGCGGATCCCCCGCCGGCCACTGTAGTGCAAACGCGCCGCAACGCGCTGGCGGGACGTGACCGCCGGCGCCGGCGTCGCGCGTTGGACCGGGGTACGACGCGGCGCGCGGCGGAGGCCCGCCACCGCGGCCGCGACAGCACGCGCCACATCGCGCAGACTCGCGGCAGGAGGTGCCGGCATGGCGCTCAAGCGCATCTACGACAACTGGCAGCAGCTGCGTGCGGCGAGCGGCACGCCGGGCTCGCGCCAGCGCCGCGAATGGCGCGCGTACCTGCAGGAGCGGCCGCTGATCGCCTACTGGGGCGATTCGTGGTTCAGCACGCCGCTGTACCGCAACCTGTGCTGGAACAGCTTCGCGCGCATCGACGGCATGTCGATCCGGCTCGGCGGCCCCGGGCTGACCGCGGCGCGGATGCTCACGCCGGCGGCCTGCCGCGACAACGCCGAACGCTTCGCCGCGCGCGGCTTCGACCTGCTGTGCCTGAGCATCGGCGGCAACGATTGCCTCGGCGAGCGGCTGGCCGCGGTCTTCGCCGGTGCGCCGCGCATGGACGCCGACGCCGCGTTCGAACGGGTCGTCACGCAGGGCGTGTTCGAGCGGCTGCGCGCGCGCTACGAGCTGCTGCTCTCGGCGATGGCACCGCTCGGCGGCCTGCGCGTGGTCGGCCATGGCTACGCGCCGCTGTCGCGCCATGCGATCGGCAAGGAGGGCGCGCTGACCGTGCGCAACCTCGGTCTGGCGGCGATGGTGATGGGCACGGTCGGGCCGTGGCTGTGGCCGGTGATGCAGCCGGTGCTGGGCAGCAAGGCCGAAGCCGAACGCTTCGCCTGGCGGCTGCTGGTGGACGGCTTCCGCGACCAGGTGCTGGCGCCGAGCCGCGCGGCCTGGCCGGGGCTGTTCTCCTACGCCGACTTCTCCGCGGTCGGCTCGCTCGACGACCGCGGCTTCTGGTACGACGAGATCCATCCGACCGAAGCCGGTTTCGCCCTGCTCGCCAGCGGCTACAACGCGATGCTGCGTGCCGCGCTCCCGGCCACCAAGCGCGCGGCGGTGCACTGAATGCCAGCTGGCCCGAGCGGCGAGCCTTCAGGCAGGCGACGCTATCGTCGCCGCTCCCACACAAGGAGATTGCGCCATGGCTGGTTCGACATCCCGCTTTCCGCTGCGCACGCCGCTGCTGTCGGCCGCGCTCATCGCGCTGCTCGGCGCCTGCTCGCCCGACCGCGACGCCGATGCTCCGCCTGCGACCGGCACCGCGCCCGCCGCCCAGGCCGATGCTGCGACGCCGGCGGGCGACGCCGGCGCCATATCGCCGCTCGATGGCGCCGTCGGCGAAGCGAAGCCGTGCAATGCCGACGCCATCCAGGCGCTGGTCGGCCAGGAAGCCAGCGAAACGGTCGTCGCCCAGGCCACCGCCGACAGCGGCGCCACCAGCGTGCGCGTACTGGGACCGGACGACGCTGCGACGATGGATTTCCGCATCGACCGGCTGACCATCACCACCGACGCCGCTGGCGCGATCCAGACCCTCAACTGCGGCTGATCCCGCGGTCCGGTCCGCGCCCTCGTGGCGCGGGACCGGACCGGTCAGTCGTCGCCGCGCTTGCGGCTGAAATCGATCGGCGTGCTCTCGCGCCGTTCGCTGCTCCAGCCCGCCTCGGTGGTGCGCTCGCACTCCCGGGGCAGCGGTTCGCCCGGACGGTCGGGGCGGCTGGCGCAGGCCGGATTGCGGTCCACGGCCGCATTGGTATCGCGCACCTCGTAGCCCGCGCAGCCGGCCACCAGGCCCGCCGCGAGCAGCATGATCATCGTGTTGCGCATCGGGATCCCTCCACGTCGAGCAGGCGATCCTCGCACCGGCGCGTGCGGCGCGGCAAGTCGCGCCGGACCCGCGTCGTTGCCCGCGTTCAGTCGTGCGCGGCGTGCTGCACGGGTCGCGGCGCATGCCGCCACGCGATCAGCGCGGCGACGGCCAGCAGCATCGATGCCAGCAGCCAGGGCGCGCCGGGAAACGCGACCGGCGCACGTTCGCCGATGAACAGCCCGAACACGCTGGCGAAGGCGATCGGTGCGACGATCCCCGCCACCGACACCAGGCTCATCAGCGCGCCCTGGATGCGGCCCTGCATGTCCACGTCGACCTGGCGGGTGATCAGCGCCTGGCTGGCCGGCGAGGCGATCGCCCACAGCGCGCTCACCGGCAGCCCCAGCAGGAAGATCCAGCCCTGTCCGGCGAAGGCGTACACCACGAAGCCCGCGGTGCCGCAGCACAGCCCGAGGATCAGCGCGCGCCGCTCGCCCAGCGCCCGCACCGCGCGCCCCACCACCGCGACGTTGACGATCACGCTGCACACGCCGACCAGGAACAGCACCCAGCCCACCTGCCACGGGCCCCAGCCATAGCGCACGTCGGCGAACAGCACGAACACGCTGGGATAGACGTAGTGCGCCAGGTTGGCGATGAACACCACCACGGCCAGTCCGACGATCGACGGATAGCGACCGATCAGCAGGATCGCCGCGTACGGGCGGATCGCGCGCCAGTCGAAGCGTGCCGCGCGCGATTGCGGCGGCAGCGACTCGGGCAGCACGAACAGGCCGTAGCAGAAGTTCAGCAGCGCCAGCCCGGCGGCGAACCAGAACGGCAGGCGCAGGTCGAGTTCGCCCAGCCAGCCGCCGAGTACCGGGCCGATGGTGAAGCCGACGCCGAACGCCGCGCCGATCATGCCGTAGCTCTTCGCCCGCGCGTCGGCCGGCACGATGTCGGCGACATAGGCGTTGGCGGTGCTGAAGCTGGCCGAGAACACGCCGGAGAACACGCGCGCGACCAGCAGCCACCACAGCGACGGCGCCAGCGCCATGATCACGAAATCCAGGCCCAGCCCCAGGCACGAGAGCAGGATCACCGGGCGACGTCCGTAGCGGTCCGACAGCGCGCCCTGGATCGGCGAGCACAGGAACTGGATCGCCGCGAACACCGTCCCGAACACGCCAATCCACAGCGCCGCGCGCGAGGTGCTGCCGGTGAACTCCTCGACCAGGTGCGGCAGCACCGGGATGATCAGCCCGAACGCCAGCACGTCGATCAGCACGACCAGGAAGATGAAGACCAGCGCGGCCTTGCGCCGGGCGGCTGTCGGTTCGCTCACGCAGGCGGGCCGGAAGATGCGGGCGCGCATTATCCGCGAATCGGCGCAGAGGGGCGCCGGTGGTGGAGGACAGGACGGCCCGCGCGGTCAGCGGCCCGCGCGCAGGGCCTCGAGGATCTTCGTGCCGGCACGGCCGTCCGCAGGCTGCACGCCCAGGCGCTGCTGTTCGTCGCGGATCGCGCGGCGCGTGGCGGTGCCGACCATGCCGTCGACCTCGCCGATGGCGTGGCCGCGCGCCAGCAGCAGGGTCTGCAGTTCGCGCCGCTGCGCGCGCGACAGGCCGGGGTCGTCGGTCGGCCAGGGCGTGGCCAGGCCGCTGCCGCTGCGCAGGCGGTCGGCCAGCGTGGCGATCGCGAGCGCATAGCTTTCGGCGGCGTTGTAGGAATAGATCGCGTCGTAGTTGCGGAACACCAGGAAGGCCGGGCCCTTGGCACCGGCCGGCAGCAGGATCGCGCTGCGCGTATCGGCTGGCGCGATGGGCGTCCCATCGACGCGGGTCACGCCGCGCGCGACCCAGTCCGACAGCGGGCGGCGGCTGGTGCGCCCGGCCAGGGCGGTGTCGAAGCCGGGCGGCAGCCTGACCTCGTATCCCCAGGGCCGGCCGGTCTGCCAGCCGCTGCGCTTGAGGTAGTTGGCGGTCGAGGCCAGCGCATCGGGGATGCTGGTGACCAGGTCGCGGCGGCCATCGCCATCGCCGTCGACCGCGATGCGCGCGTAGGTGCTGGGCATGAACTGGGTGTGCCCGAAGGCGCCGGCCCACGAGCCGGTGATCGCCGGATCGCGCAGGTCGCCGTCGTGCAGCAGCCTGAGCGTGGCCAGGAACTCGCCGCGGAAGAACGCCTGGCGGCGGCCGAAGCACGACAGCACCGACAGCGACTGCAGCAACGGACGCTTGCCCGACACGCGACCGTAGTCGCTTTCCACGCCCCACACCGCCACCACCATCTCCGGATCCACGCCGTACCGCGCCGACACCGTCGCCAGCAGCTCGCGGTGCGTCTGCAGCATCGCGCGGCCGTCGGTCACGCGCTCCTGGTCGACCAGACCGGCCAGGTAGTCCCAGATCGGGGTGGTGAACTCGGGCTGCGCGTCGAGCAGGCCGAGCACGCTGCGATCGGCCGTCACCCCGGTCATGTAGCGGTCGAAGGCCTCGCCGGGGATGCCGCTCGCCGCCGCCTGCGGGCGCAGGCGATTGGCGACGCAGGCGTCGTACTCGGGATCGGCCGGTGCCGGCGCCGCGACCGGCGGCGCTGACGGCACGCTGGACTGCGACGCGGAGGGCGGCTCGACGGGCGCCGGAGCAGTAGGGGATTGCGCCAGCGCCTGTGCAGCCGGCAACGCGCACAGCAGGGCAAGGACATGGAAACGGAGCATCGCGTCGGCCGGGTGCGGGGGAGGCCGGAGGATAGCCTCGCCGGCGTGGTCATCCCGCATGCCGGGGACTGCAGGGTTGCAGGGGATTCATTGAGCCGCCCATGCGTTGCCCCGGCCACGGGTGGACAGGCCGCGCCGTCCGGTGGATGCGGGGCCCGGATGCGGCGCATGCAGGCGCCGTGCCTGGCGCTGCGCATGGCGCTGCGTGCGCCCGCGTCCCTCCGCGCGGCCCCAGCCCTCCACCGCGTCCAGGTAATACCAGTGACCGTCCTCGCGCAGGAAACGGCTGTGTTCGCGCATGCGCACCACGCTGCCGCCACCGATGCGGTAGCGGGCCACGAACTCCACTTCGGCGCTGTCGCTGCCGGTCGCGAGGTGGCGCAATACCTCCAGCCTGAGCCAGGTGGGCCGTGGATCGTCGAAGGACAGTGCGTCGGGGCGCGTGGACGGATGCCAGCTGCGCAGGAGGTAGGCCGCGTCCTCGCGCACGTAGGCGCTGTAGCGCGAGCGCATCAGCGCCTGCGCGTCGGCCGCCGGCACGCCTGCGTGCAGCGGCCCGCAGCAGTCGTCGTAACCGCGCCCGCTGCCGCAGGGACAGGCCGCCATCAGCGTCGGCCGCCGCCCGCCTCGATGAAGCGCAGGAACTCCGCGCGCGTGCGCGCATCCTCGCGGAAGCTGCCGAGCATGGTCGAGGTGACCATGCTCACGCCGCGCTTGTGCACCCCGCGCGTGGTCATGCACTCGTGGCTGGCATCGACCACCACGCCCACGCCCAGGGGCGCCAGCACGCGGCGGATGCAGCCGGCGATCTGCGCGGTCATCTTCTCCTGCACCTGGAAGCGCTTGGCGTAGGCCTCCACCACGCGCGCCAGCTTGCTGATGCCCACCACCTTGCCGGCGGGCAGGTAGCCCACGTGCACGCGGCCGATGATCGGCGCCATGTGGTGTTCGCAATGGCTCTCGAACTCGATGTCGCGCAGCACGATCATCTCGTCGTAGCCGGCCACCTCCTCGAAGGTGCGCGCCAGGTACTCGTCCGGGTCCAGCGCGTAGCCGCTG
The DNA here is from genome assembly GCF_947492465.1 of uncultured Luteimonas sp. Taxonomy (NCBI): domain Bacteria; kingdom Pseudomonadati; phylum Pseudomonadota; class Gammaproteobacteria; order Lysobacterales; family Lysobacteraceae; genus Luteimonas; species uncultured Luteimonas sp. The sequence continues at coordinate 366,445 of NZ_CANLNF010000003.1, read as the reverse complement.
AACCATTCGCCATAGGCCTTGACCACGCGCTTGGGCGTGTCGAGCAGGCCCTCGCGCTGCGGGTCCTCGCCTGCCCAGCGCAGCAGGGTGCGCACCGCCTCTTCGGCCTGCGTGCGCGATACGCCGTTGCGGGCGTCGTCGGATTCGGTCACGTGCAGGCTCCTGGGGCTCGATCGCGGGCCGCACATGGTAGCGCGGCCGCACGACGTCCCCACTCAGTAGCCGCCGTCGCGGTAGCGCAGGATGCGCTCGCCCTCCGTGTCCTCGACGCGCAGTTCGGCGTGGCCGCGGCTGCGCGCGGGCAGCACGTCCAGCGCGCGGGCGCCGCGCACGCGGCCCAGCAGGCGACGCCCGCCGGCCGTCTCGGCGTAGATCCACCAGTCGGCGGCGCCATCGCGGCGCAGGCAGGGGTGGACGCCCTCCAGCAGCCAGTCGGCGCGCCCGTCGTCGTCCAGGTCCACCCGCCGCGGCCGGACCCAGTCGGCCGCGAACGCGCTGTGTCCGTCGACCTGGCCCTGCGGGCAGTCGAGGACGCGCTCGTCGGTCTGCAGCGCGCGCTGGATGTCGGCTGGCAGGGTCTGCGCCTGCGCAGTGGCGGGAGGGGTCTGGCCGTCTTCGGGCGCCGGGCTGGCTGCGCCGCACGCGGCCAGCAGCAGGCCGCAGGCGAACAGCGCGACGCGGCTCATCGGCACCGGGCGCCGCCGGCCCGGATCAGCCCTTGCGGCCGTCGAAGCGGCCGTCGACCAGGTCGTTGACCCAGCGGTCGATCACCGCGGGCGCGGCCTCGATGTGCACGTGCGGCCCGGTGGAGTTGCCGGTGGAGCCCTGGTTGCCGAGGTCCTGCCCGTAGCCGACCTGCTGGCCCACGCGCACGTCGATGCTGGACATGTGGAAGACCCACGCCACCTTGCCGTCCGCGCCGCGGATGCCCACGGCATTGCCGGCGCCGCCCTTCGGCCCGGCGTGGATGACCTCGCCCTGCAGCGGCGCCGGGATGGCCTGGCTGGTCTGCGACTGGCCATTGCGGTGCAGGACGATGTCGCGCACCTCCAGCTGCTGGCCGTTGCGCGTGACTGTCTGGTAGTCGTGGTGCGGCTGCATCTGGCTGGCATCGCTGACCGCGAACGCGGCCTGGTGGCCGGTGCTGTAGACGGTGTAGGGCGCATAGGTCGGCGCCGTGCCGCTGACCGGGGGCGCATCGCCGCGCGGCCCGGTTTCGGGTGGCGTGCCGCCGGCCGGCGCATCGCCGCGTCCTGCGGCGCCGGGAAGGGCCAGGGTGTCGCCGGCATGGATCAGGTTGGAGTCGCGGATCCCCGGATTGGCCGCCATCAGCGCGCCGACGCTGGTGGAAAAGCGTGCCGCCAGCCCCGACAGGGTATCGCCGGGCTGGATGGTGTAGCTGGCGCTGGTCGCGGCGCCGGCGGGCAGCGAGAGGGTGTTGCCGGCGTGGATCAGGTCCGGATTGCGGATGCCGTTGGCCTGGGCCAGCGCCTGCACCGTCGTCCCCATCCGGCCCGCGATCTCCGAGAGCGTGTCGCCGGGCCGGATGGTGTAGCTCGTGGCGGGGGCAGGGGCGGCCTCGCCAGCGGGCACGCGCAGCGTGGTGCCGGCATGGATCAGGTCGGGATTGCGGATGCCGTTGGACTGGGCCAGCGCCTGCGCGGTGGTGCCGAACCGCGCGGCGATCGCCGAGAGCGTGTCGCCCGGGCGCACCGTGTAGCGGCTGCCCTCGGCCGGCGGCGCGTCGCCCGGATCGGGGCGCGGTGGGGCGCCTTCTATCGGCGCGGGCGCGTCGCCATCGATCTTGTTGCGCACGAAGCTCGTGGCCTCGCCGGCGGTGATGCGGCCGTCGCGGTTGAGGTCCAGCGGGGCATTCATGCGGTAGGCGGCACCGCCCTGCGAGAACAGGGTCGAGCCCGGGTCGGGCCTGGGGCTGCCGTAGAGCACCGTGGTATACACCCCTTCGAGCGTGTTGAGGTCGCCGGGATCGGAGCGCTGCGCGAAGTAGCGCTCGACGTACTCGAGCTGCTCCACCGCGCTCATGCGCGCCAGCGCATCGGTGCTGGTGCCCAGCTCGCGCGCGGTGGTGGGCATGAACTGGATCAGGCCGGTGGCCCCGCTGCCGACGCCGTTGCGCACGCCGGGGCTGAAGCTGCCGCCGGTCTCGAAGCTCATCACCGCCAGGATGTACTCCGGCCGGGTGCCCAGCCGCCCGGCCATCTCTTCCACCCCGCGCAGGAACGCTTCGGTGACGTTGGGATTGCCCTGCAGGCCCTGGATGCGGTTGTAGTCGAACCCGTCCGGGCTCAGGTGGTCTCCCGCCCGGTTGGTGCCGCTGTCGGCGTGGGAAGCGTGATCGACGGCGTTGACGGACATGGCGGCTCCCTGGTTCGCATCGGATGCACGACGCGTCCCCCGCCGCGCCACGCAGCGACGGTAGGGGAGGCCGGCGGGGCCGCGTCAGCCCGGTGGCGCCCTAGCTGGGGTCGACCCCAGCGTGCGGCCGTCCCACTTTCCGCACGGGCCGGGGGCCTCAGCGCCGCCCGGCGATGCGCTCACGCTCGGGCACCCGCTGCGGCCAGCCCCCGGCCAGCGCCTTGTACAGCCCCACCGCGCTGGCCACGCTGCGGGTGCGGCCTGCGGCGAAGGCGTCCTGCGCCTGCAGCTGCACGCGCTCGGCATCGAGCACTTCGAGCAGGCCCGATGCGCCTGCCTCGAAGCGCGCCCGCGCCAGCTGCGCGGCCCGGGCCGCGTCGATCGCCGCGCGCTCCAGGTGCGCGTCCTCGCTGCGCGCGCGGGCGTGGCGGACCAGCGCGTTCTCGGCATCCTCCAGCGCCAGCAGCACCGCCTGCTGGTAGCGGGCCAGCTCGCCTTCGGCTTCGGCGTTGGCCGCGGCGATGCGGGCGCGCACCCGGCCGATGTCGAGGAACGACCAGTCGATGCCGAGCGCGACGATGCGGGTCTCGCTGTCGCGTTCGAACAGCGCATCGGCATCGATGGCCTGGCTGCCGATCAGCCCGCCCAGGGTGAAGCGCGGGAACAGGTCGGCGGTGGCCACGCCGATGCGCGCCGTGGCCGCGTGCAGCCGCGCCTCCGCAGCCGCGACATCGGGACGCGCACGCAGCAGCTCGCCCGGCGCGCCGGCATCGATGCGCGGCGGCAGCGCCGGCAATGGATGCTGCGGCGCCAGTTGCGCGACCAGTGCGCCGGGATCGCGACCGGTCAGCACCGCCAGCCGGTGCATGGCCACACGCTCCTGCGCCTCCAGTGCGGGAATGCGCGCGGCGGTGGTTTCCAGCTGGGCGCGCGCGCGGGCGGTGTCGAACTCGGTGCCGGCGCCGGCATCCAGGCGCGCCTGCACCAGGTCGAGCGTGCGCTGCTGGTTGTCGCGGTTGGCCCGCGCCACGCGCAGCTGCTCCTGGGTGCCGCGCAACTCCACGAACGTACGCGCGACCTCCCCGGTCACCGCCACCTGCAGCGCGCGCAGATCGGCGGTGCTGGCATCGGCGCCCGCGCGCCCGGCTTCGATTGAACGGCGCACCCGGCCGAACAGGTCCAGCTCCCATGCCGCGGAGATGCCGGCGTTCCACTGCTCGCCATCGCGCTGCTCGCGCGACAGCCCCGGCGCCTGGTCGGCGCTGCTGCGTACGTCCGCGGCCTCGCCCTGCGCGGTGACCGTGGGCAGCATGTCCAGGCGCGCGTTGCGCAGCAGCGCATTGGCGCGGTCGATGCGCGAGAGCGCGATGCGCAGGTCGTGGTTGGCGTGCAGGGCCTCGTCCACCAGCTGCGCCAGCTGCGCATCGCCCAGGCCGTCGAGGAAGGCGTCGTCGAACGCCGCCGGCGTTTGGGCGCTGGCGGATGCGTCCGCCGGCGTATCGCCTGCCGGCGTGGCCGCCGCGCCAAAGCGCTCGGGCACGGCCATGTGCGGGCGCACGTGGTCGGGACCGACCGCGCATGCACCCAGCAGCGCCGCGGCCAGCGCGGTGATCGCGAGACGGCTCACCATGGCAGCGACTCCTCCAGGTAGAAGAAGCCGCCGTTCGGGCCGTCGTCGTCGATCAGCGCCAGGCGCACGCTGGTGCGGGCGCCGTCGGGCACGTCGAGCTCGCCGCGTTGTTCCCCGTCGACGTGGTTCATCTCGGTCCTCACGTACCCCGGATGGATGGTGTTGACCTTGATCGCGCTGTCCTTGAGTTCGTACGCCAGCTGCACGGTCCAGGCGTTCACCGCGCTCTTGGAGACGTTGTAGGCGGGGATCTTGAAGTCGTAGATGAAGGACGACGGATCGGCGTGCAGCGTCACCGAGCCCAGGGCGCTGGACACGTTGACGATGCGGCCCGAGCTCGACTTGTGCAGCAACGGCAGGAAGGCCTGCGTCACCGCGATCAGTCCGAACACGTTGGTGTCGAACGTGGCGCGCCAGGTCTCGAGCGACTGGCCGGACACGCCCTTGTCGGCGGCGTCGACCACGATGCCGGCGTTGTTGACCAGGATGTCGAGCCGGCCGTGGCGCCGTTCCACGTCGGCCACCGCCGCGGCGATGCTGGCCGCGTCGGTGACGTCGAGCGCGATCGCCTCGACCGGCAGGCCGCTCGCCTGCAGCTTCAACGCGGCCTCGACCGCGCGCTCGCGGTTGCGGCCCGCCAGCAGGGTGTGGACGCCGGCCTCGGCGAGCTGGCGCACGGTTTCCAGGCCGATGCCGCGGGTGGCGCCGGTGACCAGGGCGATGCGGGGGGATGCGTTCATTCGAATGGGATCCTGTACGGCGAAGGGAGGAAGCGCGGCGGCGGCCGCCGCGCGGGATCAGTGTGGGCACGGGCCGGCGCGACGGCTGGCCGGTTCCGGACGGCGCAGTCAGGCGTCGAGCTGGGCATGGGCGGTGGCGTGGGCAGGCCCGTGCGAGACCAGCGGCCTGTTGGCGAGCTTGCGCAGCGCCACGTAGAACACCGGGGTGAGGAACAGGCCGAAAGCGGTGACGCCAAGCATCCCGGCGAACACGGTGATGCCGGTGACCGAGCGTACCTCCGCCCCGGCACCACTGGAGAGCACCAGCGGCACGGTGCCGGCGATGAACGCCACCGAGGTCATGATGATCGGGCGCAGGCGCAGGCGGCAGGCTTCCAGCGCGGCCTCGACGATGCCCTTGCCGCGCAGTTCCAGCTCGCGCGCGAACTCCACGATCAGGATCGCGTTCTTGCACGCCAGGCCCATCAGCACCACCAGCCCGACCTGCACGAACACGTTGTTGTCGCCCCCGGTCAGCCAGACCCCGACCAGCGCCGAGAGCATGGTCATGGGCACGATCAGGATCACCGCCAGCGGCAGGGTCCAGCTTTCGTACAGTGCCGCCAGCACCAGGAAGGCCAGCAGCACCGCCAGCGGGAAGATCACCAGCGCCGCGTCGCCCTGGCTGGCCTGCTGGTAGCTCAGGTCGCTCCAGTCGATGTCCATGCCGGTGGGCAGCACCTGCTGCGCGAGCTGGGTGACCGTCGCCATCGCCTCGCCCGAGGACAGCACCCGCGGGTCGGCCTCGCCCAGCAGGTCGGCCGCGGGATAGCCGTTGAAGCGGATCACCGGGTCGGGGCCGTAGGTCTGGCGGATGTCCACCATCGCGCCGATCGGCACCATGTCGCCGGCCGCGTTGCGGGTGCGCAGGTTGGCGATGTCCTCGACCTGGTCGCGGAACCCGCCGTCGGCCTGCGCGATCACCTGCCAGGTACGACCGAACATGTTGAAGTCGTTGACGTAGGCCGAGCCCAGGTAGGTCTGCAGGGTCTCGAACAGTTCGGTCAGCGGCACGCCCTGGGCCTTGGCCTTGACCCGGTCGACCACCGCGTCGAGCTGCGGCACGTTGGCCTGGTAGCTGGTGATCGGGTAGCCCAGTCCCGGCGTCTGCGCCGCCGCGCCCTGGAAGGCCTGCACCGCATCCTGCAGCGCGCCGTAGCCCAGCCGGGTGCGGTCCTCGACGAACAGCGACCAGCCCGAACCGTTGCCCAGCCCCTGGATCGGCGGCGGCATGAAGGCGAAGGTGAAGCCTTCCTGGATCGTGCCCAGCTTCTGGTTGAGCTCGGCGGTGATTTCCTCGGCGCTGCGCGAGCGCTCCGAGAACGGATCGAGGGTGAAGAACACCACGCCGTTGTTGGGCGTGTTGGTGAACTGCAGCGGGTTCAGGCCGGGGAACGCGACCTCGTTGGCGATGCCGTCGATGTCCATCGCGATCGCGGCCATCTTCTTCATCACCGCGTCGGTGCGCTCGATCGACGCGCCCTCGGGCATCTTCACCCCGGCGATCAGGTACAGCTTGTCCTGCACCGGGATGAAGCCGGCCGGCACCGCCTTGAACATCACCGCCGCGCCCGCCAGCAGCACCAGGTAGACCACGAACACCGCGCCGCGGCGGCCCAGCGCGCGCGCCACCGAACCCTCGTAGCGCTGCGAGCTGCGGTGGAAGAAGCGGTTGAACGGACGGAAGATCCAGCCGAACAGGCGGTCGATGATGCGCGAGGGCGCGTCCTTGTCCGCGCCGTGCGGCCTGAGCAGCTTGGCCGCCAGCGCCGGCGACAGGGTCAGCGAGTTGATCGCCGAGATCACCGTGGAGATCGCGATGGTCACCGCGAACTGCTTGTAGAACTGCCCGGTCACGCCGTCGAGGAACGCCATCGGCACGAACACCGCGCACAGCACCAGTGCGATCGCGACGATCGGGCCGGATACTTCCTTCATCGCCAGGTGCGCCGCCTCGAGCGGCGTGGCGCCCTCCTCGATGTGGCGTTCGACGTTCTCCACCACCACGATCGCATCGTCGACCACGATGCCGATCGCCAGCACCAGCCCGAACAGGGTCAGCGTGTTGATCGAATAGCCCAGCAGGTACAGCACCGCGAACGTGCCGACCACCGACACCGGCACCGCCAGCAGCGGGATGATCGAGGCGCGCCAGGTCTGCAGGAACAGGATCACCACCAGCACCACCAGCAGCGTGGCCTCGAGCAGGGTGGTGATCACCGACTGGATCGAATCGCGCACGAAGACCGTGGTGTCGTAGATCGACTGGATCTCCACGCCCGGGGGCAGGGTCGGGCGCAGCTCGTCCATCTTGGCCACCACCGCGTCGCGGATCTGCAGCGCGTTCGCGCCCGGTGCCTGGAAGATGCCGATCGCGGCCGCGTTCTTGCCGTCCAGTCGCGCGCGCAGGGTGTAGTCGCCCGCGGCCAGCTCGATGCGGGCGACGTCGCGCAGGCGCACGATCTCGCCGCCGGTGCCGGCCTCGAGCACGATGTCGCCGAACTCCTCGACCGTCTCCAGGCGTCCGCGCGCATTGATCGGCAGCAGGAAGTCGCTGCCGTTGGCGATCGGTTCGGCGCCGAGCTGGCCGGCCGAGACCTGCACGTTCTGCTCGCGCACCGCGCGCAGCACGTCGCCCGCGGTGAGGCCGCGCGCGGCCACCTTGTCCGGGTCCAGCCACAGCCGCATCGCGTAGTCGCCGCCGCCGAACAGCTGCGCATCGCCCACGCCATCGATGCGCGAGAGCTCGTCCTTGACGTGCAGGCGCATGTAGTTGCGCAGGTACAGCGAGTCGTAGCGGCCGTCCTCCGAGGTCAGGTGCACCACCATCAGGAACACCGGCGACTGCTTCTGCGTGGTCACGCCCTGGCGGCGCACGTCCTCCGGCAGCCGCGCCAGCGCCTGCGAGACGCGGTTCTGCACCTTCACCGTGGCCTCGTCCGGATCGGTGCCCGGGCGGAAGGTTACGGTGAGCTGCAGCACGCCATCGGATCCGGCGACCGACTTGACGTACATCATGTCCTCGACGCCGGTGATCGCTTCCTCCAGCGGCGTGGCCACGGTTTCAGCGATGACCTTGGGGTTGGCGCCCGGATACACCGTGCGCACCACCACCGAAGGCGGGACCACCTCGGGGTATTCGCCGATCGGCAGCAGCGGGATCGAGATCAGGCCGGCGGCGAAGATCACGATCGACAGCACCGCGGCGAAGATCGGGCGGTCGATGAAGAAGCGGGAGAAGTCCATGGCGGTAGGTCCTTGCGGCAACGGCCGCGGCTGCCGCGCGAGCGCGGCCTGGAGACAGAATCCGGTCCGGCGGCCTTCCCGCGAGGGAGGGAATCGGGAAGACCGCCAGCCGGAGGGGCCGAGGGGAACGGCCCCGGGGGAACGGGTTGGCCGCGCGCGAGCGGGATGCGCGGCCGTTCGATCAACGCCGCTTCCCCGGGCGTGGCGCGCGCCGGGGAGCAGTGTCAGGTCGCGCTAGCGCACGCTGGCCACGGCCTCGCCCGCAGGCGCGTCCATCGCCACCGGCTTCGGCGCCACTGGCATGCCCGGCATGAACACCTTCTGCAGGCCGTTGACGATGACCTTGTCTTCCGGCGCCAGGCCCGACTGCACCACGCGCAGGCCGTCCACCACCCGGCCCAGCACCACGTCGCGACGCTGCGCGGTGTTGTCCTCGCCCAGCACGTAGACGTACTTGCGGTCCTGGTCGGTCAGCACCGCCTTGTCGTCGACCAGCAGCGCGTCGAACTCGGCGCTGCCCTCGAGCTGCACGCGCGCGAACAGGCCCGGGGTGAACAGTCCGTCGGGATTGCGCAGCACCGCGCGCGCGCGGATGGTGCCGGTGGCCGGATCGACGCGGTTGTCGACGAAATCCACCGTGCCGCGGTGCGGATGGCCGTCCTCGCCGGCCAGGCCGACGCGCACCGCGCTGTCGGTGCCGGCGCGCTCGCCGTCGCCGGCCGCGCGGCTGTAGCGCAGCCAGGTCTGCTCGTCGGCCTCGAAGTACACGTGCACCGGATCCTGCGAGACCACCGTGGTCAGCACGGTCGCGTCGGACTGGGCGAGGTTGCCGACGGTCACCATCGCGCGACCGGCGCGGCCGGCGATCGGCGAGCGCACCTGGGTGAACTGCAGGTCCAGGCGCGCCGCGGCGACCGCGGCCTCGGCCGCGCGCACCGCGGCATTGCCCTGCGCGGTGGCGGCGTTGCGGGTTTCGAACTCCTCGCGCGAGATCGCGCGCGCTTCGACCAGCGCCCTGGCGCGCACGTTCTGCGCGCTGGCGAGCTTGGCCTCGCTGCGCGCGCGTTCGAGGTCGGCCTGGGCGCGATCGAGCGCGGCGCGGTAGGGACGCGGGTCGATCTCGAACAGCAGGTCGCCCTTGCCCACCAGCTGGCCTTCCTCGTAGGCCACGCGCTGCACGTAGCCGCTCACGCGCGGACGCAGCTCGACCGTCTCGACCGCGCTCACGCGGCCGCTGAAGGCATCCCATTGCTGCACCGGGCGGGCGACGACCTGGGCGACGCTGACCTCGGGTGCCGGCGGCGCGGCGTCGCCGGGCGCGGCGTTGCTGTTGCAGGCGACCGCGAGCGCGGCCGCGAGCAGCACGGGAACCAGGCGCACGGCACGCAGGCCGTGGCGGAAGGGCATGCGGTGGAAAGACATGCTGCGATCAGCAGTGTTCATCGTGGTGGGTTCCTGGAGACATGGGGGAGACGATGGCGTCGAGCAGGGCGCGGGCTGCGCGCAGGTCGCGCGCGGGCAGCACCTCGGCGTGGCTGGCGCGGCGGCGGCCGCTCATGGCCGACGATGCGCCGGCGGCGGGAGTCGTGGCGATGACCCCGGAGGTCATGGGCGCGGCGTAATCGAGGATCGGTGCGGGACAGCGGCCGCGCGCGGCTTCGAGCATCGCCAGCGCGCGGCGGCCGAGCGCCAGCGCGTCGTCGGCGGCGTTGGCGCCGAGCGGTGCGTCCATCGACAGCAGCTGCACGCGCTGGCCCTGGCGGCCGGCTTCCTCGTGCAGCACCCGCGCCATCATCCGCAGCGCCGCGGCGGCGATCGAACAGTGGCCATAGCCGGCCCAGGGATAGCGCCCGCCCGGACCGCCGACCAGCACGTAGCCGGCGCCGTCGCCGGCCAGCAGCGGCAGCAGGTGGCGCGCGGCGAACAGGTGCGGCAGCAGGTCCTGGTCGAGGGTGCGCTGCAGCACCTCGGCCGGTTCGTCGATGAGCCGGCCGCAGGGATGCGCGCCGGCGAGGCTGGCCACCACGCCCTCGACGCGCACGCCCAGGCCGCGCAGGCTGGTGGCCAGCGCGGCCGCGTCGGCGTCGCTGGCGATGGGCGCGGCGAGGGCGGTCAGGTGCGCGTCCGGGCGCTGCACCAGCAGCTCCTGGCGCGCGGCCTCGTCCATGCCGACCGCGACCACCGACTGGCCGGCGTCCAGCGCCGCCGCGACCACGCCCGCGCCCACGGCGCCGCCGGCGCCCAGCACGACCAGGCTTCGGCGCATTGTCCCGGAATCGATTATCCCGCTCACGGGAATGTTCCTCCCGCGACCGGGATATTCCGGGCCTCGCGGGCCGCCGCGAACACCCGGTCCACCAGCCGCAGCAGGGCCGGCAGCAGTACCAGGGTGAGCCCTGCGCCGAGCAGCAAGCTCCAACCAGGACCGATGACAAGCCATTGATCTGCAACGAGAGCAATCAGGGCAAGCAGGTCCACCGCCAGCAGTATCGCGAGGCTGGCATGGGACAGGTGGCGGTGCGGCGCGGCACGCATGGCGGCGGTCCATCGGGGGGATGGCGCACATCCTGCGCTTCGAATCAGGACTTGATTAGTCCCCGATTGAGGGAATAATTGTCCAGCAGGCGGGCCAATCAGCGATCACACGCAGGAGGCGGCGATGACGCACGATCTCAACGACACCCTGATTTTCGTCAAGGTGGTCGAGCACGGCAGTTTCGTGGGCGCGGCGCGTTCGCTGCGCCTTCCCAAGACCACGGTCAGTCGCAAGGTGCAGGAACTCGAGTCGCGCCTGGGCGCGCAGCTGCTCCACCGCACCACGCGCAGGCTGGGCCTGACCGAGGCCGGCAACATCTACTTCGAACATTCCCAGCGCATCGCCCGCGACCTCAACGAGGCCGAGAGCGCGGTCAGCCAGCTGCAGGCCGGCCCGCGCGGATGGCTGCGCTTCACCGCGCCGTATTCGATCGGCATCGACAAGATCGCGCCGCTGCTGGGCGAGTTCCACATGCGCCATCCGGAAGTGCGTGTGGAGATGACGCTGTCCAACGAACCGGTCGACCTGATCGCCACCGAGATCGACGTCGCGCTGCGGCTGGGGCCGCTGCCCGATTCGAGCCTGGTCGCGCGCCGGCTCGGCACGATCCGCACCCAGATCTTCGCCGCCAACTCCTACATCGAGCGCCACGGCGAGCCGCTGCATCCGGACGAGCTGCAGTACCACCGCACCCTGGCCATGCACAAGCATCGCCACGGCAGCGGCTACGCCTGGCCGCTGGACGACGGCAGCGGCCTGCACCATTTCCCGGTCAACCCGATCCTGGTGGTCAACGATCCGGCCGCGCTCAAGGGCGCGCTGCTGTGCGGCGAGGGGCTGGTGATCGGCGCGGACGTGATGGTCAAGCCCGCGGTGGAAGTGGGCAAGGTGCGACGCGTGCTCGCCGGCTGGGCCGGACCCGAGTACGAGTTCAACGCGGTGTTCCCGCGCGGCCACGGACAATCGCCGAAGGTGCGCGCATTCGTGGATTTCCTGCTGGAACGGCTCAACCTGGAAATCGACTACATGTCCGAACACTGCCCGCTGATGGCGGGGCGCTGCAACGGTACCGGCGGCGAGGCCGAACCTGCGTCGGTGGAGGAAGCCGACGACATCGCCGCGGGCAAGCGCATCCTGGAGGCGGTGACCGCGGACTGATTCCTCGCGCGGGGCCGGACACGGCCGCGCGAGCGGCCGTGCCCTCAGGCGCGCAGCAGCACCTTGCCGCCGCGTCCCGGACGCTGGCTGGCGGCGGCTGCTTCGGCCGCCTGCGCAAGGTCGTAGACCGCATCCACCGGCAGGCGCAACTCGCCGCTGGCGGCGCGCTGCAGCAGCTCGCCGAACAGGCGCTGCCGGGTGCCTGGGGCCAGTTCGCGGCTGACCTTGCTGCCCCAGAAACCCTTCACCGTGAGGTGGCGGAAGATCACGTCGCCCGAGGGGATCACCATCGGTTCGCCGCTCATCGAGCCGAACGACACCAGCACGCCCTCGTCGCCGAGCAGCGCCACCAGTTCGCCGCTGTCGGTGCCGCCCACCGAGTCCACCGCCGCGCGCGCGCGCGCCTTGCCCAGCAGCGACCTGGCCGCGTCGCGCCAGTCCGCGTCGGCCGTGCACAGCACGTTCTCCACGCCCAGCGCCGCCATCTCCGCCACCCCGGCCTCGCGCCGCACCAGGCTCAGCACGTGCACCCCGCGGGCGGCGGCGAGCATGGCCAGGGTCTTGCCCACCGCGCCGTTGGCCGCGTTCTGCACGACCCATTGCCCGGGCGCCACGTCCAGCGTCTCCAGCAGCATCAGCGCGCTCAGCGGCATCGCCACCAGCTGCGCGGCCAGCTCGTCGCCGATCGCGTCGGGGACGGGGACCAGCATGTCCGCCGGCGCCACGAAGTATTCGGCCCAGGTGCCGCGGCCGGACGCGGCGGTGACCCGCTGTCCCGGCGCGAAGCCCTCGACCCCCGCACCCAGCGCATCGACCACGCCGAAGCCTTCGCTGCCGCCGATCGCCGGCAGCGAAGGTTTCCATCCGTACTGGCCGCGGACCGTCCACAGGTCGTGGTTGTGGATCGGCGCCAGGCGCAAGCGCACGCGCACCTCGCCCGGACCCGGTTCGGGCAGCGGGCTGTCGCCGGCAACCAGGACCTCGGCCGGATCGCCGAAACGGTGATGCATCGCGCTGCGCATGGGCATGGCCTCGGGCTGTCGGGGGCAGCACACGCTAGCGCATGCCGGTGCAGCGCGCATCGTCAACGAGCGTCCGCCGCCCGGATGCGCCCCGGCCGCGCGCTAGACTCCCCTGGAGAGGGGAGCTACGCCGATGACCCAGACCACCAGCACGCGCCCGGAGGCGGGCGCGGACGTCCAGCCGCCCGCGGGCCGGGTGGCCTTCGAACGCCTGCGCGAACGCACCGACGAGATCGAGCTGATCATCTCGGGGCTGCTCGCCTTCGCCCTGCTGACCGTGCCGGGCCGGGCGTTCGACGCCTGGGCCGCCAGCGAGGTGCACGTCGAGGGCGTGTTCATGCAGGCGGTGTGGTTCGGCTTCTTCGTCGTCACCGGCCTGGGATACACGCTGGGCACGGCGTTCGCCGTGCACCTGGCCATCCGCGGATACTGGGTCGGGCTGATCGGCCTGAAGTCGCATTTCCCGGACGGGATCCGCTGGGATCGCGTCCCCCTGATGGGCAGCGTCTCGCGCGAACACCACGAGCGCGTGGTCGGCGACCTGGGGAGCGCGATCGACCGGGCCGACCGGGCCGCCTCGATCCTGTTCGCGATGACCCTGCTGATCGCGCTGGCGATCGCCTGGGTGGGCGTGCTGGCGGTCGTGGCGATCCTCGCCGCCGGCCTGGTCGGCCGGCTGTTCGACGATCCCGCGCGCGCCACGACCGCGCTGCTGGCCGTGGCCTACGCCGTGTTCATCACGGTAGGGCTGGTGCCGGTCGTGCTGGAAAAGCGCATCGCGCGGCTGCGCCGGGCCGGACGCGATGCACCGCGGCTGGAGCGTACCGTGCGCCTGATGCTGCGGGTGCTGGGGGTGCTGATCCCGCAGCGCCTGATCGCACCGGTGCAGCTGACCCTGCACAGCAATCTGCGCGGCAATGCCTTCATGGCCGTCTACATGGTGGTGATCGCCGCCACCGGCATGCTGGGATCGCTGCAGATCGCCGCCTCCTCGCGCCTGGCGCTGGCGCACCATTACGAGGTGGTGACCACCGACGCGGTCGACCAGGGCCTGCGCAGCGCGCATTACGAGGCGCTGCGTTCCGGCGACGATGTCCTCAAGCGCCTGCCGATGATCCCGTCCGACCGCATCGCCGACAGCCACCTGCGGCTGTTCATTCCGCACCAGCCAGCGCTCGACAATCCGCTGGCGCGCGAGCGTTGCGCCGAGGGTGGGCGCAATCGCGATGGCGAGGGCGCCGGGGCGCGCGCGGTCGCCTGCATCGCCCGGTTGTGGTCGGTGACGCTGGACGGCGAACCCGTGTCGCTGGCCGGTTTCCTCCCGGCGGAGCGTCGCGACCTCGGCCTGCGCGGCATCGTCGGCTATCTCGACATGGCCGCGCTCGCGCACGGCCGCCATGACCTGCACCTGGTATGGAACGCCGATGGCGGCGATCGCGGCGTTCGCCGGCGGCGCGAGTACACCATCCCGTTCTGGCTGTCGCCCGGGCTGGAACAGGCGTCGGGCACACGCTGACGCGGATCGCGGCCACGCGTGCCGGGATCGGGACACCGGCGCAGGCGCGTCCTGCAGGCGGCGGGCATTCCCGCGCTCTACGCTTCGTCCACGCTGCGGCTGCCATCCTCCCGCGTTTGCACGAAGGGAGACGCAACGCATGCAGCGCGTGGACTGGCCGCAACTGACTGCCATCGCGTGGCCGATCGTGGCCGCGCTCCTGCTCGGACTGGTGGTGCGCCAGGTGCTGCTGTACGTCGCGGCGCGCGCGCGGGCCAGTTCCCGCGATTCGCTGCCGGCACGCGTCGTCCAGGTGATCGCGGTGCCCGCCGCGCTGGCGCTGCCGCTGCTGTTCCTGATGCTGGCGGTCGATGCGACGCCGCTCTCCGCCCACGCCACGGCGCAGGCCAAGCACTGGCTCGGGATCGGCGTGCTGCTGTGCGCGACCTGGCTGACGGTGCGCGCGGTGGGCGCGGTGGAAGCGCGGATCCTGCGCGAGCACCCGGTCGACATCGAGGACAACCTCACCGCGCGGCGGGTGCAGACGCAGACACGGGTGATCGCGCGCGTGATCCAGGGAGCGATCATCCTGGTCGGCGTGGCCCTGGCGCTGATGACCTTCCCCGCCATCCGCCAGATCGGCGCCACCCTGCTGGCCTCGGCCGGCATCATCGGCCTGGTCGCGGGCATCGCCGCCAAGCCGGTGTTCGGCAACCTGATCGCCGGCCTGCAGATCGCGCTGGCGCAGCCGATCCGGCTCGACGACGTGGTCATCGTCGAAGGCGAGTGGGGCCGTATCGAGGAGATCACCAGTACCTATGTCGTGGTGCGCATCTGGGACGAGCGGCGCATGGTGGTCCCGCTGCAGTGGTTCATCGAGAACCCGTTCCAGAACTGGACCCGCACCAGTGCGCAGCTGCTGGGCACGGCATTCCTGTGGCTGGACTACCGCACGCCGATGGCCGAGGTGCGCGCGCAGCTGCAGCGGATCTGCGAGCAAGACCCGCGCTGGGACGGACGGGTGTGCGTGGCCCAGGTCACCGAAACCTGCGAGCACACCATCCAGGTGCGCCTGCTGGTGAGCTCGGGCAATTCCGGCGACCTGTTCGACCTGCGCTGCGTGGTGCGCGAGCGCATGATCGACTACCTGACCCAGTGCCACCCCGAAGCGTTGCCCAGGCTGCGCGCCGACCTTGCGCGCGAAGGTCCCGGCGAGACCCTGCCCGCGCGGACGCCCACGCCGGTGCCGCGCAGGTCGGAAACCAGTTCGCCGGGAGCCGAGGACGGCCTGGACGAGGCCGGCACGGCCGGCGCACCGGTCGCGTAGCCATCGACCGGGGGCCACCACGCCCGCGCGCCCGGACGACTACCCTGTCGCCTGACCACGACCAGGCAACGGCATGCAGACCGACCAGTTCCTGATCCTCGCGATCCTCGCGGCGACCGTCGCCGCCTTCCTCTCGGGCCGCTGGCGCCACGACCTGGTCGCCGGGGGCGCGCTGATGGCATCCGTGCTGGCCGGGGTGGTGGCGCCGGAACAGGCGTTCGCCGGCTTCGGCCATCCCGCGGTGATCACCGTGGCTTGCGTGCTGGTGCTCAGCCGCGGTCTGCAGGCTTCGGGCGCGGTGGATGCGCTGGCGCGTGTGGCGCTGCCGGCAAAGGCCGGACCGATGCTGTCGATCGCAGCGCTTACCGCGCTGGCGGCGTTGCTCTCCGGCTTCATGAACAACGTCGGCGCGCTGGCGCTGCTGATGCCGGTGGCGCTGCAGATCGCGCGCAAGCGCAAGCTCGCGCCGGGCCAGGTGCTGATGCCGCTCGCCTTCGGTTCCATCCTCGGCGGGATGACCACGCTGATCGGCACGCCACCCAACCTGATCGTCTCCGGCTACCGCGCCTCCACCGGTGCGCCTGCGTTCTCGATGTTCGATTTCAGCCCGGTGGGCGTGGCGGTGGCGGGCGCGGGCGTGCTGCTGATCGCGCTCGGCGGCTGGAAGCTGGTGCCGGTCCGGCGCGAGGCGGCGGCCGCGGGCTTCGACCCCGGCGCCTATGTCACCGAGGTGCGCGTGCCCGAGGGCGCGCGCGCAGTGGGTGAGCGGCTGTCCGCGATCGAGAAGGCGATGGACCAGCACGGCGCGCAGGTCCTGGGCATCGTCCAGGGCGAGTTCCGGGTACACGCACCGCACCCCTCGCGCGTGGTGCGCGCCGGCGACGTGCTGGTGGTCGAGGCCGACGCGGACGCGCTGTCCAGCCTGCTGTCGAGCCTGGGACTGAAGCTGGAAGAGGACGTCCCGCCGCCGCGGGAAGACGACGATGGCGCGGGCCAGGACGGTGACCCCGGGCGCGGCCCGCCCGCCGGGCGGGCCCCGGTCCGCGCGCTGACCGATGGCGGACGCGCGCTGCGCGTCCGCGACTGGCGCGCCGGCCGCGACCCGGCAGCGGACGACGGGGACGGCGACGACCGGGCGGCGCCGGAAGGGGACGAGGCCGTGCGCGATGCCGCGCGGACCCCGCACGAGGAGATCGTGCTGCAGGAGATCGTGGTGCTGCCGGGTTCGGCGCTGTCGGGCCGCTCCGCGATCGATCTCGACCTGCGCACCCACCACGCGATCAACGTCCTGGCCATCTCGCGCGCCGGCCGGCTCTCGCGCACGCGGCTGCGCTCGCAACCCTTCCGCGAGGGCGACCTGCTGCTGGTCCAGGGCACGCTGGCGGCGATTTCCGGCTTCTCCGCGCAGTTCGGCGCGGTGCCCCTGGCCGAACGCGCGCTGCGCATCCCCAACCGGCGCAAGGCGATCACGGCCAGCCTGGTGCTGGCGCTGGCGATCGCGGCGACGGCGTTCGGCCTGCTGCCGGCCGCAGCGGCGTTCGCGCTGGGCGTGGTCGCCTCGATGGCGCTGCGCACGGTGCCGCCGCGCGAGGTCTACGAGGCCATCGACTGGCCTGTGGTGGTCCTGCTGGCGGCGCTGATCCCCGTGGCCGGGGCGATGGAGTCCACCGGCACCGCCGACCTGATCGCGCGCGCGCTGTTCGACTCGCTCGCGCAGGGCCACCCCGTGCTCGGCCTGGTGCTGGTGATGGTGGTCACCATGACCCTGTCGGACCTGATGAACAACGCCGCCACCGCAGCGGTGATGTGCCCGATCGCGGTGGGCGCGGCCACCACCTTCGGCGTCGATCCGGATCCCTACCTGATGGCGGTGGCCATCGGTGCCTCGTGCGCCTTCCTGACCCCGATCGGGCACCAGAACAACACCCTGATCCTGGGTCCGGGCGGCTTCCGCTTCGGCGACTACTGGCGGCTCGGGCTGCCGGTGCAGCTGCTGGTCCTGGCGGTGTCGATCCCGCTGCTGCTGCGGGTCTGGCCGCTGTAGCGCCGGGCCGGGCCTGCCCGCCGCCACGGCCGCTTCACTCTCCGCCGCCTATACCTGCCGCCCGACATCCTCCAAGGAGCTTCCGTGCCCGACCTGCCCGAGCTGCGCACCGTCCCCAGCGTCGACATCGCCCGTTACATGGGCACCTGGTACGAGATCGCGCGCCTGCCGATGCGCCACGAGCCCGAGGACGGCACCGACGTCTCGGCCACCTACACGCTCGAGGCCGACGGTTCGGTCGAGGTGCGCAACCGCATGCGCCGCAACGGCGAGGTGGAGGAAGCGGTGGGCCAGGCAACCGCGGTGGACGGGACCGGCAGCAAGCTGGAGGTGAGCTTCCTGCCCGAGGGCCTGCGCTGGATTCCCTTCACCAGGGGCGACTACTGGATCATCGCGCTCGACCCGGCCTACAGCATCGCCCTGGTCGGCAGCCCCGACCGCAAGTACCTGTGGCTGCTGGCGCGCGAGCCGGCGCTGGACGAGGTGACGCGCAACCACTACTGCGCGATCGCGCGCCAGCAGGGCTTCGACCTGGGTCCGCTGATCCACACGCCGCATACGGGCCAGCCCACCGCCTGAGCAGGGCGAGCCGCGACGCATGAGCCTGCCGCCTCGCGCGCGAAGTCGCGAAGCCCGGCGGGCGCTGACCGCGGCGGCCGACGCGACGAGGCTGCGCCAGTCGAGGCGCTGCGATTGGACCGTCAGGACGTGGCGATCGCAGCCGCTGCGGACGCCACCACCTCCGGCGCCGGAGGCGGCAACGGCGGCGGGGCTGGTGCCGACATCAGTTCGTTGAGAAGGTCGATCACCTGCGCCGCCGATTCCTCCGAATAGCCGCTGCGCACGGCAGCCAGCTCGCCGGCCTTGTCGAAGACGAGCATGTACGGCACGCCCTTGACGCCGAAGGCGTCGGACAGGCTGCCGTCGCGGTCGTGCGTCCAGGTCACCGACGACTTGCGCAGCGAGCGGCGGATCCGGACGTAGTCGCTCCTGGGCTCCTGGAAGTTCACCACCACCACGCGCAACTGCTCGCGGCCGGCCGAGGCCTGCACATGGTCCAGCAGCGGGAACTGCTTGCGGCAATAGCCGCACCACGAGGCCCAGAAGCTCACCACCAACACCTTGCCGCGATGCTCGCTGATGCGGATCTGTTCACCGTCGGGGGTCGTGCCCAGCAGATCGACTGGCGATGGTTCGCCGACAGTGGGCGCGGCCTGGACCAGGCCCGCGAAACACAGCACCAGCAAGGCCGCGGCCTCCCGGAACGTCCGGTGTGTGCCCATCTTCCCCTTTCCCCTGCGCATCCGGCGCCGGCACAACATCCGCCGCCCGCCGCCCGCCGCACGCCGTCAAGCGGCAGGCCGCGCTTGGCCGCTACTCCGCCGCGACCGGCGCCGACATCGACTTGCTGTACATGCCGGAGCGGTCGAAGCAGCAGGCGCGGCGCTGGCCGGAGGCGAGCTTGTCGCAGGCCACGCCGATGCGTTTGGCCCGGGTCCCGGCCTTCTTGCCCGAGGTGATCCAGGCGATCCAGTCGCGGCGCGCCACCGCGGTGATGTCGTCCCAGGTGGCGCGTGCGCCGGGATCCGCATCCAGCGCCTCGCGCAGGTCGGGCGGCAGCACCGGTTCGGGTTCCTGCGCCATCGGCGTGAGCACCAGTGCCACCGTGTCGCCTGCCGCGACCGCGGCCGCCTCGCGCAGCTCGCGCTCGACCCGCAGCCAGTGGCTGCCCTGTCCATCGGGCTCCAGGGTGGCCTGGAACGGCTGCCCGGCGAACTGGCCCTCGACGCTGACCATGCTGCGCGTGGGCAACTTCGCGCTGGCCGCCGCCGGCAGCACCAGGAAGGTCCAGCTGGCGTCGGCCGGCGCGGCCGGACGCAGCAGCCGCGCCTTGCAGCGCACGGTGCTCCTGGCGGTCGACGAGGGCATGGGCGGACGATAACGCCATCCCCGCGATGCGGCAAACGGCTGCTCCGCGCTTGAAATCGCCGCCGCGGCACGCATATCCGGCGCCTGCCATGGCCAAGCTAGGGAGTCCTCCATGACCACCGTCGCCGAGACGCGCAAGTTCGAAGCCGAAGTCGCCCAGGTCCTGCACCTGGTCACGCACTCGCTGTATTCGCACAAGGAAATCTTCCTGCGCGAGCTGATCTCCAACGCCTCCGATGCCTGCGACAAGCTGCGCTTCGAATCGATCGCCCACCCCGACCTGCTGGCCGGCGAGGCCGAGCTGCGCATCGACGTGAGCTGGGACAAGGACGCGCGCACCATCACCATTCGCGACACCGGCATCGGCATGACGCGCGACGAAGTGGTGGCCAACATCGGCAGCATCGCCAGCTCCGGCACGCGCCGCTTCCTGGAGGCGCTGGGCAGCGAGCAGAAGGCCGACGCACGCCTGATCGGCCAGTTCGGCGTCGGCTTCTACTCGGCCTTCGTGGTCGCCGACCGCGTCACCGTGCTCACCCGCCGCGCCGGCGAACCGGCGGAGTCCGGGGTGCGCTGGGAGAGCGACGGCCGCGGCGAGTACACGCTCGAGGCCGCCACGCTCGAAGAGCGCGGCACCACCGTGGTGCTGCACCTGAAGGACGGCGAGGACGAGTTCCTCGATGGCTGGAAGCTGCGTTCGCTGGTGCGCAAGTACTCCGACCACGTCGCCTTCCCGATCCGGATGCCGAAGGAAGCCGCGCCGGCCGGCGAGGACGGGGAGGCCAAGGCCGACGCCGCGCCGGAGTGGGAGACCGCCAACGACGCCTCCGCGCTGTGGACCCGGCCGAAGTCGGAGATCGGCGACGAGGAGTACCAGAACTTCTACAAGTCGCTGGGCCACGACTTCAACGACGCCGCGGCCTGGTCGCACAACCGCGTCGAGGGCAGCCAGAGCTTCACCACCCTGCTCTACATCCCCTCGCAGCCGCCGTTCGACCTGATGATGGGCGGACGCGACGAGCGCAAGGGACTCAAGCTCTACATCAAGCGCGTCTTCATCATGGACGCGGCCGAGGAGCTGCTGCCCAACTACCTGCGCTTCGTGCGTGGCGTGGTCGATGCCGACGACCTGCCGCTCAACGTCAGCCGCGAGATCCTGCAGCACAACCGCCAGCTCGAGCGGATCAGGGGCGCCTGCGTGAAGCGCGTGCTCGACCTGATCGAGAAGCTCTCGCGCGACGAGCCGGAGAAGTTCGCCGCCTTCCTCAAGGCCTTCGGCAACACGCTCAAGGAAGGCATCGTCGAGGACCACGGCAACCGCGAGCGCATCGCCAGGCTGCTGCGCTTCGCCTCGACCAAGGGCGATGGCGAGGCGCGCACGGTCTCGCTGGACGACTACGTCGCGCGCATGGGCGAAGGCCAGGACGCGATCTGGTACGTCACCGCCGACGGCTACCGCGCGGCGGTGGGCAGCCCGCAGCTGGAGGGCTTCCGCGCGCGCGACATCGAAGTGCTGCTGATGTCCGACCGCATCGACGAATGGATGCTCGGCCACCTGCGCGAGTACGACGGCAAGCCGCTCAAGCACATCGCCAAGGGCGAGCTGCCGCTGGACGAGGCGGAGAAGGCGAAGCAGGAGGAGGCTTCGCAGGCCGCCGCGCCGCTGCTGGAGCGGATCAAGGGCCTGCTCGGCGACCGCGTCGAGGACGTGCGCGTGTCGGCGCGGCTGACCGATTCGCCCTCGTGCCTGGCGCTGTCGGAATGGGAGATGGCGCCGCACCTGGCGCACCTGCTGCGCGAAGCCGGCCAGGACGTGCCCGACCAGAAGCCGACCCTGGAGATCAATCCGCAGCACGCGCTGGCGCGCAAGCTGCTGGGCGAGCACGACGACGCGCGCGCCGGCGACCTGGCCACGCTGCTGCTGGAGCAGGCGCAGCTGGCGGCGGGCGCGCCGCTGGAGGATCCGGCGGCGTTCGTGCAGCGGATGAACCGGCTGCTGGCGGGCTGAGGGGCGGCTCCGGGTGCGCCGGGCGCGCCTGGAGCGACGCTCCGGCGGGCCCCCACCCCGGCCCTCCCCCGCGGGCGGGGGAGGGAGCAAAGAGCGCAGGCGCGCGCTACGGGCTCCGCGCGCCATCGGTTCGAACCATTCTCGGCGTCCTCTACTCCGTCCCACCTTCAATTTCCCCGCCTCCAATTTCCTCCGCGCGCCTTTGCCCCCTCCCCCGCCTGCGGGGGAGGGCCGGGGTGGCGGCCAACGCCGCGACGACGCCGATCGCCAGCCGGTGCGGCGCGCCAACTGTGCTTGTCAGGCCAGGCTGGCTGCCGGGGCTCGCCATCCCCTCGGTGGGCATTGGACTGTCCAGGCGAGGAGCGCATGCGGGCGACCAGGGCCCCCTGGGCGCATCCGCCGCGGCTCCGGGCGCGGGTAGCGTTGCTTGAGGGCTCGATCGGCGCGGATTGCGCTTGACGTGGCCATGGCTGCAACCGTCGTGGCGCTGACCGTATCTGGGTGGGGACGTCCCACTCCACGGATCGCACCATGCTCCGATCGCTGACCGCCATTGCCCTGTGCTGCTGCGCGCTCGCCGCGCCCGCGCAGACGCCCCCCGTCGATGACGCCGCCCGCGCCCGCGCGGTGGTCGAGGACCTGCTGCGCATTCCCGGCCCCGACGGCGTGCAGGAGACCTACCGCCAGCGCATCAACGGCGTCGACCACTGGATCAGTATCCGCGGCCAGGACCGCGCCAACCCGGTGATCCTGTTCGTGCACGGCGGGCCGGCCTCGCCGACGATGCCGAGCCTGTGGCAGTTCCAGCGGCCGCTGGAGGAATACTTCACGATGGTCCACTACGACCAGCGTGGCGCCGGCAAGACCTGGCGCGAGGACCACTCCGACGCCGTCGCCGGCACGATCCGCATCCAGACCTACGTCGACGACCTGGTCGCAATGGCCGAACACGTGCGCAGCAGGCTCGGCAAGCAGCGGCTGGTGCTGATGGCGCACAGCTGGGGCACGATCCCGGCGATGCACGCCGCGCAGGCGCGGCCCGACCTGTTCCATGCCTACGTCGGCATCGGCCAGGTGATCGACGTGCGCGAGAACGAGCGCATCAGCATCGAATACGGGCTGGCCGAGGCGCGCCGCCACGGCAACGCGGACGCGGTGCGCGAGATCGAGGCGCTGCTGCCGTATCCCGGTACCGCGCCGCTCACCCGCGAGCGCATCGTGGCCGCGCGCAAGTGGCCGCAGCACTACGGCGGCATGGCCGCGCACCGCGATGCCACCAACCTGTGGTTCTACGGGGCCGCGCGCCTGTCCCCCGACTACGACGCCGAGGACCGCGCCGCGCTCAATGCCGGCAGCCTGTTCACGCTGGAGCGGCTGCTCGACGAATACGTCCAGGTGGATTTCAGCGGCGTGCGCGAGTTCCCGATCCCGGTGGTGATGTTCATGGGCCGCCACGACTACACCACGCCCTCGCAGCCCACCGCCGACTGGCTGGCGCGCGTGGACGCCCCGTTCACGCGCGGCGTCTGGTTCGAACGTTCGGCGCACATGGTGCCGTGGGAGGAGCCGGGCAGGACCCTGGTGAGCCTGCTCGAGGTGGTCCGGCCGCTGGTGCGCGAATAGCCGGCTGCGGTCCGTCGCCGTGGGCAGCCGTGCGATGGCCGCTCGAAAGCCCGGTCGTCAGCCCCGCACCAGCACCACCGTGGCCGCGGCCATCAGCAGCAGTCCGCCCGCGGCCAGGGCCACGCGCAGACGGTGCCCGCCTACCGACGCGGTGCCATCGCCGCGCAGCCAGCCGGGGGCCAGCAGGACCAGGCCCGCGCCGGCCAGCCCGTCGCAGGCGGCACCGTCGCGCGCCAGCCGCAGCAGCGACGCGAGGCCGAGCAGCACGAAGACCACCGGAAGCAGGCGCAGGCCGCGGCGTCCCGGGCGGGACGGGGTGGACCGGCTCAGGCCGGATAGATCCCGCCCAGCACGCGCGGCCCGGCCGCACCGGTCACGCTGGGCAGGTTGCCGGGCAGGCCAAGCAGGGTTTGCCGCGCCAGCCAGGCAAAGCCCATGGCCTCGACGTGGTCGGGATCGAGGCCGTGCGCGACGGTGGATTCGACCCGGGCGTCGGGCAGCGCGGCGGCCAGCGCCGCCATCAGCCGCGGGTTGTGCACGCCGCCGCCGCAGGCGATCACCCGGCGCGTGTCCGGCTGCGTGGCCATCAGCGCATTGGCGACGGTGCGCGCGGTCAGTGCATTGAGCGTGGCCTGCACGTCGGCCGGCGCCTCGTCGCCGCGCAGCCGCGCTTCGACCCAGCCGAGGTGGAAATGGTCGCGGCCGGTCGACTTCGGCGGCGGCTGGGTGAACCAGGGGTCGTCGAGCAGGCGCTCGAGCAGGGACGCGTCGACCTGGCCGCGGCTGGCGAAGGCGCCGCCGCGGTCGAAGTCCTCGGCCAGGTGGCGCAGGCACCAGGCGTCCATCAGCGCGTTGGCCGGGCCGGTGTCGAAGCCGCGCACCTGGCCGCGCGCGGGCAGCAGGGTCAGGTTGGCGATGCCGCCGAGGTTGAGCACCGCGCGGTCCTCGTCCGGGGCGCGCAGCAGCGCCGCGTGCAGCCCGGGCAGCAGCGGCGCGCCGTGGCCGCCGGCGGCGATGTCGCGGCGGCGCAGGTCGGCCACCACGGTGATCGACGTGCGTTCGGCCAGCGTGGACGGATCGCCCAGCTGCAGGGTGAACGGGTACGGCCCCCACGGGCGGTGGCGCAGGGTCTGCCCGTGCGAGCCGATCGCGCGTACCGCCGCGGCGGCGGTGCCGCTGTCGGCGAGCGCGAGGTTGGCGGCCTCGGCGAAGGCGCGGGCCACGCGCACGTCGAGTTCCGCGATGGCGTCGAGCGAGAGCGACGCGCCCTGCTGGCCGAGCGCGACCAGCTGCGCGCGCAGCGCCGGATCCCAGGGATAGGTGCGGCCGAACACCAGCCGCGCCTGGCCATCGGCGAAATCGACCAGCGCGGCATCGATGCCGTCGGCGCTGGTGCCCGAGATCAGGCCGAGGTAGAGATCTGACATGGCCCGATTCTACGGCCCGCGGCCTGCCGGGGTGGGCGGGGGCGCCGCCGCAGAATGTCGCGCCGGCCCGGAGGGCCTTTGCGGGTGCAGGCGTTCGCCGTCAGCGAGCGGCGCACCGGCCTTGGATTGGCTGGAAGCCCGGCCTCCCGATCAGGACCCCTACGGCGCGCGCTCAGCCCTTGCGGTTGCCGGGCAGCGTCGTCGCCGCGGCCACCTGCGGATCGTCCTGCGAGGGCCGTGCGGGCACCGTGGCGTAGAGAACTTCCTCGACGTCGCGGATGCGCTCCAGCGCCGGCGCCGTCTGCTGGCGGAACTGGGCCAGGGCGGTGCCGCTCAGCGGTTCCGGCGGCGGCATGGTGTGCTGCAGCGGATTGCGGTGCACGCCGTTGACGCGGAATTCGTAGTGCAGGTGCGGGCCGGTGGACAGGCCGGTCGAACCCACGTAGCCGATCACCTGGCCCTGCGAGACCCGCTCGCCGCGCTTGAGCCTGGCGGTGCGCGACATGTGCGCATAGAGGGTGGTGTGGCCCTTGCCGTGGTCGAGCACCACGGTGTTGCCGTAGCCGCCGTGCCAGCCCGACGAGACCACGCGCGCGTCGCCGGCCGCCATGATCGGGGTGCCGGAGCGCGCGGCGTAGTCCACGCCCTTGTGCATGCGCGAGGTGCCCAGCACCGGGTGGCGGCGGGTGCCGAAGCGCGAGCTCAGACGCGCGTACTGGATCGGGCTGCGGATGAAGCTCTTCTTCAGCGGCCGGCCCTCGGCGGTGAAATACTCGCCCTTGCCGTCGCGCTCGAAGCGCACCGCGGTAAACGGCTTGCCCTTGGCGGTGAACACCGCCGCGGTCACCGGACCGCTGCGGATCAGCTCGCCCTCGCGCCAGGTCTGCTCGACCACCACGCTGAAGCGGTCGCCGGAGGTGACGTCGCGGTCGAAGTCGATGTCGTACTTGAACACCTCGTCGGTGAGCGTGTTGATCACCGAGGCACTCAGCCCGAGCTTGCGCGCCGAATGGAACAGCGACTTGCCGACCTTGCCGCTGATCACCGCGGTGCGGACCTCGACCGGGCGCTCGATGACCTTTTCCACGACCTTGTCGCCGGCCAGCGAGAGTTCGACGCGCTGGGTGTCGTTGCGGTCGTAGCGCAGCGCGACCAGGCGGCCGTCGGCGGCGTGGTCGAAGCCCAGCTCGGCGCCGGGGCGCAGGCGGGTCAGCGCCTGGCGGTCGCTCGAAGCGTCCAGCAGGCGATGCAGGGTGGCGGCGGGAATGCTGCGCGCCTCGAAGATGGCGCCGAGCGTCTGGCCCCTCTCGACCTTGACCAGGTCCCAGGCGCGCTGCTGCGCCTGGG
Organism: uncultured Luteimonas sp.; assembly: GCF_947492465.1. Taxonomy (NCBI): domain Bacteria; kingdom Pseudomonadati; phylum Pseudomonadota; class Gammaproteobacteria; order Lysobacterales; family Lysobacteraceae; genus Luteimonas; species uncultured Luteimonas sp. The sequence continues at coordinate 340,498 of NZ_CANLNF010000003.1, read as the reverse complement.
CGCGGGTGGCGACCGGCAGCGGCGGCAGGGGCAGCGACAGCGTGGTCAGTTCCGGCGCAAGGGCGTCGGTGCGCATGGCGTTGGAGAAGCCCGGCACCATGCCGATGACCAGTGCGCCGAGGGTGGCGAACAGACTGGCGTGGGCCCAGTCGCGGCGGGTCCAGCGGCCGTTGAACGGAAACCGCGCCGCGTCGCGCGGATCGGCAAAACGCGCCTCGTTGGCGGTGTTCTCGGCGGCGGCCCGCAGGTTCTGTTCGCGGATGTTCTGGCGTTGGACGTCATCCGGTGACATCTGGGGCGGCTGCGTCATGGTGGTGTCCAAAGGGCGTGACGGGCGCGTCAGCGCGGTACGATAAGCACATGAAATCAGAGCGTCAAACCCTTGTCGGCCAAGGCTTTTCGGATCTTTAGCCGACTTCACGGATATTTAATGGTTTCTTTTGACCGGGATCACATTCCGGCCCATCACCTGGACAAACCGCCCCGATGAGTTCCGCCCCAGCCGACCCGACCGCCTTCGACCTGCTCGCCCGGGGGGCCGATGAGATCCTCAAGCACGAGGACCTGGCCGCGCGCCTGGCCCTGGGGCGGCCACTGCGGGTCAAGGCCGGGTTCGACCCGACCGCCCCGGACCTGCACCTGGGCCACACGGTGCTGCTCAACAAGATGCGCCAGTTCCAGGACCTGGGCCACCAGGTGGTGTTCCTGATCGGCGACTTCACCGGAATGATCGGCGACCCCACCGGCAAGAACGCCACCCGCAAGCCGCTGACCCGCGAGGACGTGCTGGAGAACGCCCGCACCTACGAGTCGCAGGTGTTCAAGGTGCTCGACCGCGAGCGCACCGAGGTGCGCTTCAACAGCGAATGGTTCGGGGCGATGTCGGCAGCCGACATGATCCGCCTGGCCGGCCAGCACACCGTGGCGCGCATGCTCGAGCGCGACGATTTCGCCAAGCGCTACGCGGCGCAGCAGTCGATCGCCATCCACGAATTCCTGTATCCGCTGGTGCAGGGCTACGACTCGGTGGCGCTCAGGGCCGATATCGAGCTCGGCGGCACCGACCAGAAGTTCAACCTGCTGATGGGCCGCGGCCTGCAGGAGGCGCACGGCCAGGCGCCGCAGGTGGTGCTGACCATGCCGCTGCTCGAGGGCCTGGACGGCGTCAACAAGATGAGCAAGTCGCTGGGCAACTACATCGGCATCGCCGAGCCGGCGATCGACATCGTCAACAAGACCATGAAGATCGGCGATGCGCTGATGTGGAAGTGGATCGAGCTGCTGAGTTTCGACATTTCCATCGACGAGGCCGCCAGGCTTCGGGCCGAGGTCGCATCGGGACTCAATCCGCGCGAGGTCAAGCTGCGGCTGGCGCGCGAACTGGCCACCCGCTTCCACGATGCCGGCGCGGCCGAGACCGCGATCGCCGGCTGGCAGGCGGCGGTGACCGGGCAGGGCGACACCTCGCTGCTGCCGCTGACGGACGTGGCCGTGCCGGCCGAGGGCCTGCGCATCGCCGCCCTGCTGACCGCAGCCGGCATCACCCCCAGCAACTCGGAGGCCAACCGCAAGCTCAAGGAGCGTGCGGTGAAGGTCGACGGTGTGGTGGTGGAGGATGCGGGGATGGCCTTCGCGCCGGGCTTCGAGGGCGTGCTGCAGGTGGGCAAGCGCAACTTCGCCCGGGTGCGGCTGGTCGCCGGCTGACCAGCCGCGCCGGGCAGGGCTCAGGCGATGCGCATCGCCGCCAGGGCCAGCAGCGCCAGCACGCAGCCGTACCCCGCGACCCACGCCAGGCTGCGCGCGGTCGCGATGTCGGCGAGGTAGAACACGCCGTGCAGCACCCGCAGCACCACGAAGGCCACCGCGAGCATCGCGATGGTGGCGGGCTCCAGTCCCGCCAGCTGCGCCATGACCACGCCGGCGGCGAACGGGGCGAAGGCCTCGAAGGCATTGAGGTGCGCGGCATTGGCGCGCTGCACCCGGTAGTTGCCCTCCTGCTTGGACAGCCAGGCGCGCGGATTGCGGTTGTTGTAGCGGGGCGCGCCGGCCTTGGCGAAGCCGACCCACAGGTAGGGCAGCACGGCGGCGATCAGCACGCACCAGTAGGCGGTGGCGAGGGTCATGGCGGTCTCCGGGTCGGGTGGGACAGGGTAGGGCAGGGGGGGGGCGGGACGCGGCAGTCCCGTGCCTCCACCCTCGCGCGCTGCGCGCGCTATCCCTCCCCCGCGAGCGGGGACAGGAAAGCCTTCGCCGTCTGGTCGGTCTTGCTCCCCCGCTTGCGGGGGACGGTCGGGCCGGGGTGGGGGCGAGGGCGCGATGCGAACGAAAACGGCGCCTTGCGGCGCCGTTTCCGATCAAGCGCGTCGCCGCGCGGGCCTCACTGGCCCGCGCGCTGCGCGTCGCGCGCGGCCTTGAACGGGTTGCCTTCGTACCAGTTGGGCCACGTGCTGCCGGCCGCCAGTTCCTGGCCCACCGCGTGCAGCAGTTCCAGGTCCTCGGCGATGCCGTCAAAGCGCCAGCCCTCGTGGACCTCGTCGCTGGGCTGGTGGTAGCGGCGCGCGTACTCCTCGCCGACCCGCTTGCCGGCCTCGCTGCCGCCCTCGACCAGGTCGCTGCCGCCCTTGGCGTACAGCGCCGGCACGCCGGCCTTGGCGAAGTTGAAGTGGTCGGAACGGAAGTAGAAGCCGCCGGCCGGGTTGCCTTCCTCCACCAGCGTGCGCTGCTGGCCGCCGGCGTGGCCGAGCAGGATGTCCTCCAGCTCGGAATTGCCCTTGCCGGTCACCACCACGTCCCGCGCGCGGCCACCCACGCTCATCGCGTCGAGGTTGATCACGCCCACGGTCTTCTCGAGCGGGAACGAAGGCTGGGCCACGTAGTACTTGGATCCCAGCAGGCCCGACTCCTCCAGCGTCACCGCCAGGAACACCACCGAACGGCGCGGCGGCGCGGCCGCGAACTTCTCCGCGATCTCGATGATGCCGGCGACGCCGGTCGCGTTGTCGACCGCGCCGTTGTAGAGCATGTCGGTGCCGGCGTCGGGGTCGTGGCCCTCGTGCTTGCCCAGGTGGTCCCAGTGGGCGAGGTAGATCACCGTCTCGTCCGGCGCCTCGGTGCCCGGGAGATAGCCGATCACGTTCTGCGAGGACTTCTGCGCGACCGTGCTGCGCAGGTCGAACGACACCTTCGCCTTGAGCGGCACGGCCTTGAAGCCGCGACGGTTGGCGGATGCGTACATCTCCTGCAGTTCAAGCCCGGAGTCGGCGAACAGCTGGCGCGCCACGTCGCCGCTGATCCAGCCCTGGGCGGGCACGCGCGGTTCCGGATCGTCCTCGGCGCGCAGGTCGAACTGCGGCCCCGACCAGGAGTTCTTCACCACGTCCCAGCCGTAGGACGCGCCTTCGTCGTCGTGGATGATCAGGGCGGCGGCCGCGCCCTGGCGTGCGGCCTCCTCGAACTTGTAGGTCCAGCGGCCGTAGTAGGTCATGCGGTTGCCGTCGAACAGCGATTCGTCGTTGGCGTGGAAGCCCGGGTCGTTGACCAGGATCACCACCGTCTTGCCGTTGACGTCGAGGCCGGCGTAATCGTTCCAGTCCTGCTCGGGCGCGTTGACGCCATAGCCGACGAACACCAGTTCGCTGTCCTTGACCGAGACCTCGGCCTGGCCGGTGCGGGTGCCGATCACCATGTCCGGGCCGAACTTCAGCTCGCGCGTCGCGCCGTTGCTGTCCAGCCGCAGCACGGTGGACTCGTCGGCGCTGGTTTCCACCATCGGCACGGTCTGGAAGTAGCTGTCGTTGTCGCCGCCGGGCTTGAGGCCGATGCGCTCGTACTGGGCCTTGATGTACTCGACCGTCTTCTCCTCGCCCGCCGAACCCGGCGCGCGGCCCTCGAACTCGTCCGAGGCCAGGGTGGTCACCAGGGTGCGCAGGTCGTCGGCGTCGATCTCGGGCTTGAAGGCGTGTTCGGCTGCCGGCGCGGCATCGGGCGCGGCGACTTCGGCCGGCGCGGCCGGCTCGCGGCTGCATGCGGCCAGCAGCAGGCTGCCGGCGCAGGCAAGGATCAGGGGTGAACGCATTCGGTGGGCTCCAGGCAAAGCAGAACCGCCGATTCTACGCCGGCCCGCAGCCGCGGCCAGGGCCGGAAGCCCCGGCCACGCGTCGTCGCGGCGGCTCCGCCGGAAGACGGACCGGCGGCGCCGTCCGCTGCCGCGGAAGGCCGGCGGCAGGGCTTCAGTCCTGCGGCGCCCGCGGCGTGCTGTAGGCGGTGGCCGTCGCGCCGGTGACCTTGCCCACCCGCGCGGTGTCGTGCACGTACAGGTCGACCTCGCGCTCGAACACCAGTTCGCCCTCGACCACCGCGCCGGGGCCGATCACGATCCTGGGCTTGCGCTTGTTGATCTGTACCGGGAACCAGTTGGACGAGGGTTTCTCGACCCGGATTCCGCCGGTCACGTGCGAGCCGACGCCGACGGTGACGTCGCCGCTGACCGTCGCGATGCCGCCGGCCAGGTCCACGTCGACCAGGCCGATCGCGCCGTTCACCGTCGCGACGCCGCCGCCCACGCGCCCGCCCTCGCCGAGGAAGATGCTGCCGTTCACCGTCTCCACGTCGCCGCGCACGGTGGCGCGCTGGCCGGCGCGGATGGCGCCATTGACCGTCGACAGGCTGTCGGCGCCGATGTCGTCGGCGGCGCGGATGCTGCCGTTCACGGTCTCGGCGTCCTTCACGCTGGCGCCGCTTTCGATCGTGATGCTGCCGTTCACCGTCTCCACGTCGCCGTAGGGCCGGCCGGCCTGGGCCACGATGCTGCCGTTGACCTTGCTGATGTCCTGCTGCGCCAGCACCGGCGGCGCGCACAGCAGGGCGACCAGGGCCAGGGACAGCGAAAAGCGGATGGATGACATGGGATTCCTCCGTTGGGGCGCGCGGTTGCCGCTGCAACGGTCGCGGCGCCTGTTGCGTGTCCGACAGCTTGCGCCCGCTTGGCTACAATCGCACCGGTCGAAAGTCACCGGGACTCCCGTCCGTGCCAGCCGCCCCCGCTCCCCGTTCCGCGCGCCCCAGGCCCGTCGTCCTGCTGATCCTCGATGGCTGGGGACACCGCGACGACCCCCACGACAACGCCATCGCCCTGGCCGACGTGCCCAACTGGCGGCGGCTGCTGGCCGAACATCCGACCACCCTGGTGCACACCGAGGGCCGCCACGTCGGCCTGCCGGACGGGCAGATGGGCAATTCCGAAGTCGGACACATGAACATCGGCGCCGGACGCATCGTCTACCAGGACCTGACCCGCATCGACGCGGCGATCGAGGACGGCAGCTTCTTCGACAACGACGAGCTGCTGGCCGCCTGCGACGCGGCGATGGCCGGCGGCGGCACCCTGCACCTGATGGGCCTGCTCTCGCCCGGCGGCGTGCACAGCCACGAACAGCACCTGTTCGCGATGCTCGAGCTGGCGGCGCGCCGCGGCGTGTCGCGGGTCGCCGTGCATGCCTTCCTCGACGGCCGCGACATGCCGCCGCGTTCGGCCGAGCCCAGCGTGCGCGCGCTGCAGGACAAGTGCGACGCACTGGGCAACGCGCACATCGCCAGCGTGTCGGGCCGCTACTACGCCATGGATCGCGACAAGCGCTGGGAGCGCGTGCGCCTGGCCTGGGATGCGATCGTCGAGGCGCAGGGCGACGCGCCCGATGCGCTGTCCGCGCTGCAGGCGGCGTACGCGCGCGGCGAGAACGACGAGTTCGTCAGGCCGACCGCGCTGGCCGGCGCGCAGCCGATGCGCGACGGCGACGCGATCGTGTTCATGAACTTCCGCGCCGACCGCGCGCGCCAGCTCAGCGCGGCCTTCGTCGCGCCGGGCTTCGACGGCTTCGGCGAAGGCGTGCGCCGGCCGGCGCTGTCGCGCTACGTCTGCCTGACCGAGTACGACGCCAGCCTGCCGGCGCCGCTGGCCTTCGCCCCGGACAACCTCGCCAACACCCTGGGCGAGGTGCTGGGCGCGCAGGGCCTGGCCCAGCTGCGCATCGCCGAAACCGAGAAGTACGCGCACGTCACCTTCTTCCTCAGCGGCGGGCGCGAGGCGCCGTATCCGGGCGAGGAACGCATCCTGGTGCCCAGTCCCAAGGTCGCCACCTACGACCTGCAGCCGGAGATGAGCGCGCCGGAAGTGTGCGCGCGGCTGGTCGAGGCGATCGAGGCCGAGCGCTTCGACGCGATCATCTGCAACTTCGCCAATCCCGACATGGTCGGCCATACCGGCGTGCTGTCGGCGGCGATCACGGCGGTGGAGACGGTGGACCGCGCGGTCGGCGAGATCGTGGCCGCGGTGCGCGCCAAGGGCGGCGAACTGCTGGTCACCGCCGACCATGGCAACTGCGAGATGATGCGCGACCCGGTCACCGGCGAGCCGCACACCTCGCATACGGTCGGCCCGGTCGACCTGGTGTACGTCGGCAGCCGCCCGGCGCAGCTGCGCGCCGGTGGCGCGCTGCGCGACCTGGCGCCGACGATCCTCGACCTGCTCGGGCTGGACAAGCCCGCCGAGATGACCGGCGAGACCCTGCTGGTTCCGCGCGGATGACCGAGCCGGTGTGCGTGCGGCTGGCGTGGGCGGCGCTGGTGCTGCTCGCCGCCGGACTCCTCGCCCCGCCCGAAGCGCTGGCCCAGCGCGACAGCCGCGAGGCCGAGCGGCGCCTGGAGCGCGTGCGCAAGGAACTCGACGACGTCGCCAGCGAGCGGCGCAGGCTGGAGGGCGAGCGCGGCGACGCGGCCCGGCAGCTGCGCGCGGCCGACGAGCAGGTGGCGCGTTCGGCGCGCACGCTGCGCGAGACCGAGGCCGAACTGGCGCGGCAGCAGGCCGCGCTCGCCGAGCTGGCCACGCAGCGCGATGCGCTGCAGGCGCGCGTCGACGCCCAGCGCGGCGAACTGCATGCGCTGCTGCGTTCGGCCTACGCCAGCGGCGGCGCCGCACCGCTGAAGCTGCTGCTGGCCCAGGACCAGGTGGCCGAGGCCAGCCGCGCGCTGACCTACCACCGCTACCTGCAGCGCCAGCGCGCATCGCGCATCGAGGCGCTGCGTCAGGAGCTCGACGCGCTCGAGGCGCTCGAACGCGGCATCGGCGAGCGCCAGGCGGAGCTCGAGCAGGTCCGTGCGCAGCAGCGCGCGCAGGTGCAGGCGCTCGAGGGCGACCGCCGCACGCACGCGCAGGCCGTCGCCCGGATCGACCGCCGCTACCGCGACCGCAGCTCGCGCGAGCAGGCGCTGGGGCGCGATGCGAAATCGCTGGAACGCCTGCTGACGCGGCTGCGCGCGGCCGCCGCCAAGGCCGAAGCCGAGCGCCGCGCCGCCGCCGCACGCGCGGCGCGCGAGCCGGCCGGCAGCGCGCCGCGCGCGACGCGCACCCCGGCGCCGGCGGTGGCCCGCGCCGCACCCATCCAGGTCGGTGGCCTGGGCTGGCCGCTGTCGGGCGCTTTGCTGGCCGGCTACGGCGGACGCATGCCCGACGGTCGCAGCAGCAGCGGCGTGCTGATCGGCGCGCCGACCGGCACCCGCGTGCAGGCGGTGGCCGACGGCACCGTGGTGTTCGCCGAATGGATGACCGGCTACGGCATGATCCTGATCGTCGACCATGGCAATGGCGCGATGAGCCTGTACGCGCACTGCGAGACCCTGCTCAAGGAGGCGGGGACGCAGGTCAGGCGCGGCGATGCCGTCGCCACCGTCGGCAATTCCGGCGGCCAGGGCCAGCCTGCGCTGTACTTCGAACTGCGCCGCAACGGCCAGCCGGTGAACCCGACCAGCTTCCTGCAGCGGCGCTGAGGCTGCGGAGCGGACCGGCGGCGAAACGGCGGGCCGCACGAGCGGGCCCGCGTGCTGGCGTCACATGCGGAGGCGACCTCGGTCGCCAACTTCTTCTTCGCGCGCGAGCGCGCTCCCACGGGCGTTTCTCACTGTCGCTGTCGCGCGGGTGGCGGTCCGGCCTGCCGCGGCCGGTGCCGTCCGCGGCCGGCGCGACCCCATCCGGCTGCGCTTCACGAAACTTCCCGGCGCAGCCGCATAATCGGTCGCACCGCGCGCCAGAGCGCATCGGCGCCGTCCCGTTCCGGAGTCCCCTGCATGCCCGTTCGCACCCCGTCGCTGTTGCTTGCCCTGCTGCCGCTGGCGCTGGCCGCGTCTCCGATCCAGGCGCAGGATCCGGAGTTCCGGATCCAGGCGGGCCAGAGGCACGGCACACCGACAGCGCCGACGCCGGCGCGGGATTCCGGACAACAGGCGCAGGATGGCGAAGCCCCCGCCCCAGCGCGGCAGTCGCCGGAGGCGCAGGAACGCCAGGTCCAGTCCGAGCCCCGGCAGGATGCAGAGGCGGCGCAGGGCCTGGAAGAATCCCAGGACGCGCAGCAACCCCCCGAACCGGAACCGCAGCAACAGGACGCGCCGCAACGCGAATCGCAAGAGGCGCGGGAACCGCAGGAAGCAAAGGAACCGCAGGACCGGCAGGAACCACAGGAACCGCAGGAACCGCAGGAACCGCAGGAACCACAGGACCCGCAGGAACCACAGGAACCGCAGGAACCGCAGGAACCGCAGAACCGGCAGGAACCACAGGAACCACAGGAACCACAGGAACCACAGGAACCGCAGGAAGGCGTTACCGGCCCCAGCGACGATCCCGACGCCGTGGAGAGCGCCACCACCCGCGTGCCGCTGGAGGAAATCCGTCGCTACGTGGGCCTGTTCAACGCGATCCGGGGCGGCTATGTCGATCCGGTCGAGGACCGCAAGCTGATGGATTCGGCGATCCGCGGCCTGCTGCTCGACCTTGATCCGCACAGCGCCTACCTGGACAAGGACGCGGCCGAAGCCTTCAGCGAAGGCACCAGCGGCGCCTACGACGGGATCGGCGTGGAGGTCATGCAGCTGCCCGACGGCAAGGTGCGCGTGATCGCGCCGATCGACGACACGCCCGCGGCCAAGGCCGGCATCCGGTCCGGCGACGTCATCGTCTCGGTGGATGGTCGCGCGCTGACCCCGGCCGACGCCGAGGGCGCCGGTCCGCTGCGCGGCCCGCCGGGCAGCAGCCTGGTGCTGGGCGTGGTACGCGAGGGCGAGGCGCAGCCGCTGCAGATCACGGTGCGGCGCGAGACGATCCGCGTGGCCAGCGTGCGCGGCCGCATGCTCGAGCCGGGCTATGGCTACGTGCGCATCAGCGCCTTCCAGGTGGAGACCGGCGAGGACTTCTCGCGCACCGTCGCGCGCCTGCGTAGCGAGGCGGGCGGCCGCCTGCGCGGACTGGTGATCGACCTGCGCAGCAATCCCGGCGGCCTGCTGACTGCGGCGGTGCGCGTGGCCGACGACCTGCTCGACAAGGGCCGCATCGTCAGCACCCGCGGCCGCATCGACGCCAACGACACCGAGTTCAACGCGACCCCGGGCGACCTGCTCGACGGCGCGCCGGTGGTGGTGCTGATCGATGCCGGCTCGGCCAGTGCTTCGGAGGTGCTGGCCGGCGCCCTGCACGACCACGGCCGCGCCCGCATCGTCGGCAGCCGCAGCTTCGGCAAGGGGTCGGTGCAGACCCTGCTGCCGCTGGGCAACGGCGATGCGGTCAAGCTCACCACCGCCCGCTACTACACCCCCAGCGGGCGCTCGATCCAGGCGCGCGGGATCGACCCGGATGTCGTGCTCGAGCCGGAGGCCGGCGAGGACGAGGCCGCCACCACGCCGCGCCAGATCGAAGCCACCCTGCCCGGCCACCTGCGCGGCGACGACGAGGAAGGCACCACCGCGGGCGACGTGCTGCCGGGCGACGGTCCGATCCAGGCGGCGCTGGCCGAACTCAAGAAGCCGACGCCGGCCAGGGCCGCACCGCAGGCGACCGCGCCGGCGCCAGCACGCGACTAGCCGAACCGCGCCGCCGCCGCGCGGCCCGCGCCGCCCGGTCCCGCGTCCACCTGGTTGGCAACGGCCTGGCGCAGACTGCGTCGCGCGGTGCGTCCCGCCCGTCAGCCCGCCGGCGCGGCGGCGTGGCGATCAGCCGCCCGGACCCGCCAGGCGGATGCCCAGCAGCACCAGCGCCAGCCCCAGCAGCACGCTGGCGCCGACGTAGCCGCCGGCCACCAGCCACTCGCCGCGGCGCAGCAGCTGCACGGTCTCCAGGCCGAATGCCGAGAACGTGGTGAAGCCGCCCAGCACGCCCACGAACAGCAGCAGCCGCAGTTCTTCCGTTAGCCAGCCCGGGTATCGCTCTGCGAGGCCGGCGAGCAGGCCGGCGAGCAGGCAGCCGGCCAGGTTCACCAGCAGGGTGCCGACCGGAAACTTCTGCGGCGCGGCCGCCTGCAGGGTCCAGGTCGCCAGCAGGTAGCGCGCCAGCGAGCCGGCGGCGCCGCCGGCGGCCACGAGGGCGAGGGCAGTGGGGGTCGATGCCATGGGTCTGCGCGCGACGCCCCGCAGGGCCGTGCGCGCAGTATCGGCCAAGCCGGCCGTCATCGGCACGGGCCGCAAGAGGCCGGGCCCGTGCAGGCGAGGCCGTCGTATCGTTCTGCCGCGCGGACGCGGCGCGAACGCACCGTCGCTAGCGCGGCTTGGCCGGCAGCGGGAACGGGGTGACCACCTTCTCGCCCGATTCGGCGTCGCGGATCGCCGACTGGCCCTTCTTCTCCACCTCTTCCACCCGCAGGATCGACTGCATCGGCAGGTGCAGGGCGCGGGTATTGCCGAACTCGTCGCGCAGGCGCTCCTCGGTCGGATCGACCACCAGCCCTTCGTGCACGTCGAACACCAGCTCGGCGACTTCGACGAAGCCCCACAGCCGGCCGCTCTCCACGCGCCGCGCGTACAGCTCGTAGACCTTGCCGTGGTTGAGGAAACTGATCTTGTAGAGCGGCTTGGACATGGACGGTGGGGAGTCAGGAAGTCGGGGATGGATGGCGCTGCCGGAACGTGAGGGCGCGCGGCCCGGTTGGCAAGTGCCGTGCGGCCGGCTCAATACCCTTTCAGGCGCCGCAGCCGCCGCGCGATCGCGCCGCGCGAAGCGATCGCGAACACGATCCCGAAGGCGAAGCCGGCCGCGTGCGCGGCCCAGGCCACCGCGCCGAAGGCCGGGCCGATGTAGGCGAACACGACCTGCAGCACCGCCCATACCCCGATCAGCAGCGAGGCCGGCGCGCGCACGAATTCCAGGAACAGGCCCAGCGGCACCACCACCCCCAGCCGGGCCTGCGGGAACAGCGCCAGGTAGGCCCCGATCAGGGCCGACACCGCGCCGCTGGCCCCGATGATCAGGCGGTCGGGGGCGCCGATCACCAGCACCGCGAACAGGTTGGCCAGCGCCCCGCCGAGGAAGAACAGCGCCAGGAAGCGCCACGGCCCCATCACCCGCTCCGCGGGCAGGCCGAAGATCAGCAGGAACACCAGGTTGCCCAGCAGGTGCGCCCAGTCGGCGTGCAGGAACAGCGCGCTCAGCAGGCGCAGCCAGTGGCCGCCGTCCATCCACGGCTGCCAGGGGTCGGCGTTCGCCGGTCCGCCCGCCAGCGCGCCCCATTCGAGCATCAGCGCGCGCTGGCTGTCGTCCGAGCGCGAGATCGCCCAGACGAAGGCGGCCCACAGGGACGCGGCCAGCAGCGGGGTGGCCCAGCGCAGGGAGGTGCGGGTGCGGGTGGGAACGGACACGAACATGCCGCCAACCTTACCTGTTCGGGCCTCGGCGAGCGCAAAACCACGCGCCCCGTCGCGTGCCGGAACGCACGTTCACCACACGGCGCAGTACGGTATAGTTCGGCGCGCGTCGTGGGTCGGGAGGGAGAATTCCGGCGGCGAAGGCGGGCATGGCCCGCCAGCAACGCGGCGCGGCACATCCCGTCACCGGAGAGAGACCCACGCAATGCGCAAGATTCCCCACGTTACCGTCCTGGCCCTCGGCATCGCCGGCGCCATGGCATTCGCGTCCAACGTCCAGGCCGCCGGCTTCCAGCTCAAGGAAAACAGCGTCAAGTCCCAGGGCAGCTCGTTTGCCGGGACCGCCGCCAAGACCGGCGACTCCTCGGTGGTGGTCAACAACCCCGCGGTCATGACCCAGTTCGAGGGCAGCACCTTCCAGATCGACGTCACCGCGATCGACCTCAACTACGAGTTCGAAGGCACCGCCACCGACGCCTTCGGCCGTCCGATGACGGGCAGCAACGGCGGCGACGCTGGCGGCGTGACCCCGGTCCCGGCGATGTCCTACATCCGCAAGCTCGACAACGGCGTCGCGCTGGGCGCGATGGTCAGCGCGCCGTTCGGCCTGAAGACCGAATACGAAGACAACTGGGTGGGCCGCTACTTCGCCCACACCTCCGACGTGCAGATCGTCGACCTGACCCTGTCGGGCGCGATCGACATCACCGACCGCTTCTCGGTCGGCATCGGCGCGATCATCTCGCGCGCGGACGTGACCCTGTCCAAGTCGGTCGACTTCGGCACCCTGCTGTACTCCAACCCGGCGACCCGTCCGCTGCCGTTCGCGCTGCCGCAGGCCGCCGACGGCTTCGTCGAGATCCAGGGCGACGACAACGGCTTCGGCTGGCTGGTCGGCGCGCACTTCCGCCCGACCGACAACTTCGCGCTGGGCGTGAGCTACCGTTCCGAGATCGACTACGAGCTGGCCGGCACCGCCGACTGGACCGTGCCGGGCAACGTCGCGGCCGTGTTCGGCGCCAGTCCGATGACGGCCCCGCTGTTCCTCGACGGCCCGGGCGGCGCCAAGCTGACCACGCCGTCGCTGCTGCAGATCGGTGCGCACTGGCAGATCAACGAGCGCTTCGCGATGTCGGCCAGCTTCGCCGAGACCGGCTGGTCGTCGCTGGAAGAGGTGCGCATCGAGTTCGGCAACCCCGATCCGGATGCGGTCGAGCCCTTCGAATGGAGCGATTCGACCTTCGCCTCGCTGGGCGCCGAGTACAAGCTCAACGACAGCTGGACCCTGCGCGGCGGCATCGCCGACGACCAGACCCCGACCAGCCTCGTGCACCGCACCCCGCGCCTGCCCGACGACGATCGCCGCTGGTACTCGATCGGCGCGACCTGGGCGGTCAGCGACGCGCTCGACGTCAACTTCGCCTTCAGCCACCTGAAGCCGGACGACCCGAAGGTGGACATCACCGCTGGCGGCAGCCGCATGGTCGGCCCGTTCGACGGCAGCGCCAACCTGTACGGCGTTTCGGCGCAGTACCGGTTCTGACCGGCGACATCGATGGAACGAAAAAGCCCCGCTTCGGCGGGGCTTTTTCTTTGGGTGCCTCCCGGGCTGGGGAGAAGCGGACATGACCACCGGACCCGTCCGCCTGCCTGTCTGTCTGTGTGGGAGCGCGCTCGCGCGCGAAGGCTTTCGCGACCGAGGGCGCTCCCACGGAAGCGGGTGGTTGCCCGCGCGCACTACACGCCTATTCGTCCGGCCCGCCGAAGCACGGCGGGCGCTCGCAGGCACGCGCGGCAGTGCCGCGCAAACGGCGGATCATCGTCCGGCCTGCCGAAGCACGGCGGGCGTTCGTTTGTGACGCGCCCGTACTCATTGATCGCGCCAAGCGTCCGGCCCGCTGCAGCGCAGCGGGCGCTCGCTCGTGCGCGGGCGTGCTCACTGATGGCGCCAAGCTTCCGGCCCGCCGCAGCGCGCCGGGCGCTCATAGCTGCGCGCGGCAGTGCCGCGCAAGCGGCAGCTATTCGTCCGGCCCGCTGCAGCGCAGCGGGCGCTCGCAGTCACGCGCGGCAGTGCCGCGCACAATACGTGCCTACTCGCCCAACGTCAGCAGGGAGGCGTTGCCGCCGGCGGCGGTGGTGTTGATGGTGACCGTCTTCTCGGTGGCGAAGCGCGGCAGGTAGTGCGGGCCGCCGGCCTTGGGGCCGGTGCCGGACTGGTTCTGGCCGCCGAAGGGCTGCACGCCGACCACGGCGCCGATCTGGTTGCGGTTGACGTAGACGTTGCCGACCTTCGCGCGCTGCACGATGCGCTCGACGGTCTGGTCGATGCGCGAGTGGATGCCCAGGGTCAGGCCGTAGCCGGTGGCGTTGATCGCATCGACCACCGCATCGAGCTCGCTGGCCTTCCAGCGGATCACGTGCAGGGCGGGGCCGAAGTTCTCGCGGGTCAGCTGCGAGAGCGAATCCAGTTCCCAGGCGCGTGGCGCGAAGAAGGTGCCGTGTCCGGTGTCCGCGCCCAGCGGCGCCTCGGCGATCAGGCGCGCCTGGCCCCGCATGCGCCCGGCATGGTCCTCGAGCTGGCACTTCGCATCGGTGTCGATCACCGGACCGACGTCGGTCGCCAGCAGCGCCGGGTCGCCCACGCTCAGCTCGGCCATCGCGCCGGCGATCATCCCGACCACCTTGTCGGCGATGTCGGCCTGCACGAACAGCACGCGCGCCGCCGAGCAGCGCTGCCCGGCCGAGGTGAAGGCCGAGGCCAGCGCGTCCTTGACCAGTTGCTCGGGCAGGGCCGAGGAGTCGGCGATCAGCGCGTTCTGGCCGCCGGTCTCGGCGATCAGCACGCCGATGGCGGCATCGCGCGCGGCCATGGCGCGGTTGATCGCGCGCGCGGTGTCGGTCGAGCCGGTGAAGGCCACGCCCGCCACGCGCGGGTCGGACGTCAGCGCCGCGCCGACGCTGGCGCCGTCGCCCGGCACGAACTGCAGCACATCGGCCGGGATGCCGGCTTCGTGCAGCAGCTTTACCGCGTGCCAGCCGACCAGGTTGGTCTGCTCGGCCGGTTTGGCGATCACGCTGTTGCCCGCGGCCAGCGCTGCGGCCACCTGGCCGATGAAGATCGCCAGCGGGAAGTTCCAGGGGCTGATGCACACGAACACGCCGCGCCCGCCCAGCTGCAGGGTGTTGGACTCGCCGGTCGGGCCGGGCAGCGCCTCGGGCGCGAACAGCTGGCGCGCCTGGCCGGCGTAGTAGCGCAGGAAATCCACCGCCTCGCGCACCTCGGCCACGCCATCGGGAATGGTCTTGCCCGCTTCCTTCGTGCACAGCGCGATGTACTGCGCCATGCGCTGCTCGAGCAGGTCGGCGGCGTGTTCCAGGATCGCTGCGCGCGAGGCCGCCGGCGTCGCGTCCCAGCCCGGCTGCGCGGCCACGGCGTTGGCCAGCGCACACTCGACGGTGGCGGCGTCGGCGGCCTGCCAGCGGCCCACGCGCTGGCGGCGGTCGGCCGGGTTGGTCACGTCGAGCATCGCGCCGGACGGCTGCGCCCCGGGCACCAGCGGCGCCGCCTGCCAGTCGGCGGTGTTGGCGTCGATCTGCGCGGCCAGGCGGCGCAGCTGGTCGTCGTCGGCGAGGTTCACGCCCATGGAGTTGCTCCTTTCAAGGCCGAAGCTGCGGTACAGGTCGACCGGCAGCGGAATGCGCGGATGGGGAATGCTGTCGAAGCCGGACACGACCTCGACCGGGTCGCGCACCAGGTCGTCGATCGACACGGCTTCGTCGCTGATGCGGTTGACGAAGCTGGAGTTGGCGCCGTTCTCGAGCAGGCGGCGCACCAGGTAGGGCAGCAGGTCCTCGTGCGAGCCGACCGGCGCATACACCCGGCAGGGCACGCCGAGCCTGTCGGCCGGGATCACCTCGGCGTAGAGGTCGTCGCCCATGCCGTGCAGCTTCTGGAACTCGTAGGGATGCATGGAGCCCCTCTCCCCCCGGGAGAGGAGTTGGGGTGAGGGTCGGGCGCGCGCATCACCATCCGCGTGCTGCGTACCCTCATCCGCCCTTCGGGCACCTTCTCCCGGAGGGAGAAGGAAATCGGCCATCCGGTGGATCGCGGCGATGGTCTGCGCGTTGTGGGTGGCGAACATCGGGTAGATCGCGTCGGTGTTCGACAGCAGCCGCACCGCGTTGGCCTGGTAGCTGACGTCGGTGTTGGGCTTGCGGGTGAACACCGGATAGGTGGCATGGCCCTCGACCTGCGCGCGCTTGACCTCCGAGTCCCAGTACGCGCCCTTGACCAGGCGCACCGGGATGCGGCGGCCGTGGTGGCGGGCCAGGGCGGCGATCCAGTCGATCACGAACGGGGCGCGCTTCTGGTAGGCCTGCACGACGATGCCGAAGCCCTCCCAGCCCGCGAGGGAGGCGTCCGTCCACGCCGCCGCGATCACGTCCAGCGACAGCTCCAGGCGGTCGGCTTCCTCGGCGTCCACGGTCAGGCCGATGTTGTAGCCCCTGGCCTGCCGCGCCAGCTGCAGCAGCCGCGGCGCCAGTTCGGCCAGCACGCGTTCGCGCTTGGCGTGCTCGTAGCGCGGATGCAGGGCCGAGAGCTTGACCGAGATCGAGGGCGCGGCGATCGCGTCGGCGAACGGGCCGGTGCGGCCGATCGCGTCGATCGCGTCGCCGTAGGCCTTGAGGTAGCGGTCGGCGTCGTGCGCCGTCAGCGCCGCCTCGCCGAGCATGTCGAACGAATAGCGGTAGGCGGCGTTGGCGCCCTTGCGGCTGCGCGTGAGCGCCTCGCCGATGGTCCGGCCCATCACGAACTGGTGGCCCATGATCCGCATCGCCTGGCGCACCGCCAGGCGGATCACCGGCTCGCCCACGCGCCCGACCAGGCGCTTGAACGCGCCGTGCGCGTCGCGCCTGGTCTCGTCGGCCAGGTCGACGAGGTGGCCGGTCAGCATCAGTCCCCAGGTCGAGGCGTTGACCAGCACCGAATCGGAGCGGCCCATGTGCCGTTTCCAGTCCGCCTCGCCGAGCTTGTCGCGGATCAGCCGGTCGGCGGTGTCCTCGTCGGGAATGCGCAGCAGCGCCTCGGCCACGCACATCAGCAGCACGCCTTCCTCGCTGCCCAGGTCGTACTGGCGCATGAAGGCCTCGATCGCGCCCTGGTCGGCGGCGCGGGCGCGCACCCGCCGCACCAGGTCGGTGGCGGTGGCGTGCACCGCGGCGCGTTCGGTCGCGCCCCAGCCGGGCAGGGGCTGGCGGGCGATGGCGAGCAGCGCCTGCACCTGCGCGCTTTCGTCCAGCGTCCAGGCAGCGGTGATCGCGGCGCGCAAGGCGTCGATGTGGACGGGGCGGGCGGGAGAGGCGGGATCGGGCGGTGTGTGCATGGCGGCCATGGCGGGCGTCGCGGTCGGGCCGCGGGCGGGGAATGCGCCATTCTCGCGCCAGCGGATCGGCGCGGATTGAACGTTTCCCGCGGTTCCGGTGCCTGCGCCGGCACAAATGCGACCCTGGACGGCCGGGGAGGGCCCTGGCATGGCGGCCGGCGCGCCGTCCGCTTCGCCAGCGCGTCGGCGGCGCGCGGCACCCCCTGCGCGGCCGTCCGGGCCCGCCCCGAGGCCGCTGCGCAGGCCCGCGCGGGTGCGCCGGCTTGCCCCTCGAGCGCCGCGGCCGCTACCATTCGGGAGTTTTCGCGCCTCCGCATCGCGGTTGCGCGTCGTTGTACGCGGTATCGCGTGGCCGGTTGCTCCGCACGGGAGGCCGGCCGCGGCGATTCATCACCAGTTCGCTGGCGGCCGGCAGGCCGCTAGCGAAGACATTTGGGGTCGAGGCATGAGGCAGGCGCGTTTCTCGCGGTGGGGTTTGGCGGTTCTGGCGGCGTTGCCGGCGGCGGCGGTGGCCGCGGCTCCGACGCGCTGGCAGCTCAACATGGGCCGCGGCGTGACCGAATCGGCGCGCCACGCCTACGAGGCGCACATGCTGGCGCTGTGGATCTGCGTGGCCATCGGCGCGGTGGTGTTCCTCGCCATGGGCTACGCGATGTTCAAGTTCCGCCACTCCAAGGGCGCGGTGCCGGACACCTCGTTCACCCACAGCACCAGGCTCGAGGTGCTGTGGACGGTCATCCCGGTGGTCCTGCTGGTGATCATGGCCGTGCCCGCCACCGCCAAGCTGATCGCGATGTACGACACCCGCGACTCGCAGATGACGGTCAAGGTCACCGGCATCCAGTGGATGTGGAAGTACGAGTACCTGGGCGAGAACGTCGAGATCACCAGCCGCCTGGACCGCGAGAGCGACCGGCTGCGCCAGAACGGCGACACCACGCGCGCCGAACTGGACGCGCACCCGGCCTACCTGCTCGACGTGGACAACCCGCTGGTGCTGCCGGTCAACACCAAGATCCGTTTCGTGATCACCGCCGACGACGTGATCCACTCCTGGTGGGTGCCGGCGCTGGGCTGGAAGCAGGACGCCATCCCCGGGATCATCAACGAGGCCTGGACCGACATCAAGGAACCGGGCCTCTATCGCGGCCAGTGCGCCGAGCTGTGCGGCAAGGACCACGGCTTCATGCCGATCGTGGTCAAGGCCGTGTCGCAGGAAGAGTTCGGCCAGTGGCTGGCCGCGCAGAAGGCCGCCGGCGAAGCCCCGGCCGAGCCCTCGCAGATCCCCGAACAGGGTGACGGCACCGCCCCGCGCTCGGTCGATCCCGACATGGTCGACGACGTGCAGCAGGGCGAAGAGCCCGCCGCCCCGCAGGCGCCCGCCGCCGCTCCCGCCGCCGCCACCAGCGCCGGCTGATCGAATACCGAAGGCTAGACCGCCCTATGTCCACGCAGACCATCCCCGCCGCCGCGCCCCACGGGCACGTCCATCACGACGACCACGGCCACAGGCAGTCGTTCATCGACCGCTGGTTCTTCTCCACGAACCACAAGGACATCGGCACGCTGTACCTGCTGTTCTCCTTCGTGATGTTCATCATCGGCGCGGCGATGAGCGTGATGATCCGCCTGGAGCTGATGGTGCCGGGCCTGCAGCACGTCAGCCCGCACTTCTTCAACCAGATGACCACGGTGCACGCGCTGGTCATGATCTTCGGCGGCGTCATGCCGGCCTTCGTCGGCCTGGCCAACTGGATGATCCCGCTGCAGATCGGCGCGCCCGACATGGCCCTGCCGCGCATGAACAACTGGTCCTTCTGGATCATGCCGTTCGCCTTCGCGCTGCTGCTGATGACCCTGTTCCTGCCCGGTGGCGGCCCCGCCGGCGGCTGGACCCTGTATCCGCCGCTGTCGCTGCAGGGCGGCTACGCCACCGCGTTCGCGATCTTCGCCATCCACATGATGGGCATCAGCTCGATCATGGGCGCGATCAACATCATCGCCACCGTGCTCAACATGCGTGCGCCCGGCATCGACCTGCTCAAGATGCCGATCTTCTGCTGGACCTGGCTGATCACCGCCTTCCTGCTGATCGCGGTGATGCCGGTGCTGGCCGGCGCGGTGACGATGCTGCTCACCGACAAGTTCTTCGCCACCTCGTTCTTCAACGCGGCCGGCGGCGGCGACCCGGTGATGTACCAGCACATCTTCTGGTTCTTCGGCCATCCCGAGGTCTACATCATGATCCTGCCCGCCTTCGGCGTGGTCAGCGAGATCATCCCGACCTTCAGCCGCAAGCCGCTGTTCGGCTACCAGGCCATGGTGTACGCCACCGCGGCGATCGCGTTCCTGTCGTTCATCGTGTGGGCGCACCACATGTTCACGGTAGGCATGCCGCTGGGCGGCGAGATCTACTTCATGTTCGCGACGATGCTGATCGCGATCCCGACCGGCGTGAAGGTGTTCAACTGGGTCACCACCATGTGGCGCGGCTCGATCAGCTTCGAAGCGCCGATGCTGTGGTCGATCGCGTTCGTGGTGCTGTTCTCGATCGGCGGCTTCTCCGGCCTGATGCTGGCGATCGTGCCCGCGGACTTCCAGTACCACGACACCTACTTCGTGGTGGCGCACTTCCACTACGTGCTGGTGACCGGCGCGCTGTTCGGCATCATCGCCGCGGTCTACTACTGGTGGCCGAAGTGGACCGGGCGCATGTACAACGAGACGCTGGCCAAGTTCCACTTCTGGTGGACCATGGTGTTCGTCAACCTGCTGTTCTTCCCGCAGCACTTCCTGGGCCTGGCCGGCATGCCGCGCCGCATCCCGGACTACAACGTGGTGTTCGCCGACTGGAACCTGGTCAGCTCGATCGGCGCGTTCGGCATGTTCGCCACGCCCTTCCTGATGTTCGGCATCCTGTTCCACTCGCTGAAGAAGGGCGCCATCGCCCCGGCGCGGGCCTGGGATTCGGCGCGCGGGCTGGAGTGGACCGTGCCGTCGCCGGCGCCGCACCACACCTTCGCCACGCCCCCGGTCATCCGCGACGGCGACCTGGCGCACGGCGACGTCAGCCACTGAGCATGCTGGTGATGAACCGCCCCGACCGCCCCGACGACGAGCTTGCGCAACGGCGCCGCCGCGCCGTGCGCACGGCGCTGCTGTTCGGCGGCATCGCGCTGGCGGTGTACGTGGCCTTCATCGCCTCGGGGGTGATCGGGCGATGAGCGCGGGCGTGTCCAACAAGGGCATCCTCAAGCTGGCCGCGATCTCGCTGGGCGCGTTCGCGTTCACGTTTTCGCTGGTGCCGCTGTACCGCATCGCCTGCGAGAAGGTGTTCGGCATCCGCCTGGACAACAGCGCCGCCGACGCCTCGGCCACCGCCGCGGCGGTGCCGGTCGAGCGCTGGGTGACGGTCGAGTTCGACGGCTCGGTGAACTCCAAGCTGCCCTGGGGCTTCCAGCCCAACGAGACGCGCATGCGCGTGCGCGTGGGCGAGCAGTACGAGGCGACCTACGCCGCGCACAACAACAGCCAGTCCGCGGTGGTGGGCAGCGCGACGCCATCGGTGGCGCCGGCGCGCGCCTCGGGCTACTTCAGCAAGACCGAGTGCTTCTGCTTCACCGCGCAGACCCTGCAGGCCGGCGAGACGCGCGACCTGCCGGTGCGTTTCATCGTCGATCCGGCCCTGCCGCCGGACGTGAAGACCATCACCCTGTCGTACACCTTCTTCAAGAACGACGTGCTCACCGACCGCCTCGCCGCGGCCGCGCCGTCGTCCACCGTGCCGCATTCGGCACCCTGACCCACCGCAGAACCGGACTTATTCGCCATGGCCCAGGCCCACGCCGACACCACAGCCCCTCACGGCAGCGACCCGAACGTGTATTTCGTGCCGCACCACAGCAAGTGGCCGCTGTTCGCCTCGGTGGCGCTGTTCGTCGCCATGCTCGGCCTGGCCACCTGGTTCAACGAGGTCAGCTGGGGCCGGTCGGTGTTCTTCGTCGGCGTGGTGGCGCTGGCCTTCATCCTGTTCAAGTGGTTCGCCGACGTGATCCTCGAGTCGGTGTCGGGCTACTACAACAAGCAGGTCGACGTGTCGTTCCGCATGGGGATGGTGTGGTTCATCTTCTCGGAAGTGATGTTCTTCGCCGCGTTCTTCGGCGCGCTGTTCTACGCCCGCCAGTTCGCGCTGCCGTGGCTGGGCGGCGCCGGCGACGGCGTGGCCACCAACTACCTGCTGTGGGAAGGCTTCAGCTCGGCCTGGCCGAGCAGCGGCCCGGGCACCGTGGGCGGGCAGTTCCAGACCATCCCGGCCTGGGGCCTGCCGCTGCTCAACACCCTGATCCTGCTCACCTCGGGCATCACCGTCACCATCGCCCACCACGCCCTCAAGGCCGGCGAGCGCACCAAGCTGCTGGTGTTCCTGGGCGCGACCGTGCTGCTGGGCTGCGTGTTCCTGTTCTTCCAGATCGAGGAATACGTCCACGCCTACCGCGACCTCAACCTGACGATGGGTTCGGGCATCTACGGCTCGACCTTCTTCATGCTCACCGGCTTCCACGGTGCGCACGTCACCCTGGGCACGATCATGCTGGCCATCATCTGGCTGCGCTGCGCCAAGGGCCATTTCACCAAGGAAAACCACTTCGCGTTCGAGGCGGTGGCCTGGTACTGGCACTTCGTGGACGTGGTGTGGCTGGGGCTGTTCCTGTTCGTCTACGTGCTTTGAAGCCGGGATACGGGATTCGGGAATCGGGAATCGGACAACCCGCCGACCGCCCGATCATCCTGCAGGAGAGCGCCGGGCCACCGGCGCTTTCGCGCTTTTGCGAATCCCGAACGCCTCACAACAGCCGCAGGCTGGTCATCCCGAACGCCTCACAACAGCCGCAGGCTGGTCATCCCGAATCACGAGTTCGGATTTCGACCCACGCCGTGGAACTCGATCCAGCCCATGTAGTTGGCCAGCACCACCAGCAGGATCAGCGCGATCGACAGGATGATGCGCTTGGTCAGCGCATTGACGGTGCGCTTGCTCTGGCCCTTGTCGGAGAGCATGTAGTACAGCCCCGCGCCGAGGTTCCACAGGATCAGCGCCAGGAAGCCGACCACCACCAGGATTTTCAGCGAATCGTTCATGACCTGATCCGGAAGCGCGGCGTGCGCCCGTCGCGGGCATTATCGCAGGCCATCGCATGGCAGGCGTGAGCCGGCGCGGCACATGGCTGCTGGGCTGGAGCCTGGCGCTGGTGCTGGCGGTGCTGTTCGCGGCGCTCGGCCGCTGGCAGCTCGGCCGCATGGACGAGAAGCAGGCGATGCTCGACCAGGTCGCCGCGACGCTGCAGCAACGCCAGCCGCTGTCGCTGGCCGCGGCCGCCGATCCGGCGCGCGCCCGCGATTTCGACTGGGCGCAGGGCGGCGGCCATTTCCTCGACGCGCCCGCGGTGCTGCTGGACAACCAGCAGCGCGGCGGCCGCCCCGGCGTGCGCGTGTACCGCGCCTTCGCGCCCGACGGCGCCGAACCGCTGCTGGTCGAACTGGGCTGGCTGCCGCTGCCCGGCGACCGCACCATGCCGCAGCCCGCCGCCATCCCCGGTCCGCAGCGCGTGCAGGGACTGCTGGCGCCGCCGCCGTCGGCCGGGCTGGCCGACGGCCTGTCCACCGCCACGCCGGGCGGCGACGTGCTGGCCGTACGCCTGGACGCGCCCGGCCTGCCCGCGCTGCTGGGCCTGGAGCGCCTGCCGGCGCGCGTGCTCAAGCTCGATCCGGCGCTGCCCCTCGGCCATGCGCGCGACCTCGACGTGCTGCCCAATACCCTGCCGCCGCAGAAACACCTGGGCTACGCGGTGCAGTGGTTCGGGCTGGCCGCGGCCGTGCTCGCCACCGCCCTTGTCCTGACTTTCCGGTTCCGCCGATGAATGCTCCCGTTTCCCCGCAGCAGCGCGGCCGCAACCGCGGCATGCTGATCCTGGTCGTCGTGCTGTTCCTCGGCAGCGCGATCGTCGCCGGTGCCCTGCGCTTCTCCGGCTGGCGCCCGGAGGGCATGAAGAACCACGGCGAGCTGCTCGACCCGCCGGGCGACCTGCGCCCGCTGGTGCCGCGGCTGCAGGCCGGCGGCGACTATCCCTGGAACCCGGCCGAGCGCACCTGGCGCATCGCGGTCGCGCCGCAGGCCGGCTGCACCAGCGAATGCGTGCAGCTCTCGCAGCAGCTCGACACGGTCTGGCAGCTGTTCACCCATCGCGCCGACCACGTGCACATCCTCTGGATCGGCGCGGCGCCGGACGGCGTGCAGCGCAACGCCGCCTGGCGCGAACTCGAACCCGATCCGGCCCTGCTCGCCGGGCTGCCGCGGCAGCGCGATCCGGCGGGCACGCCGGTCTACGTGATCGATCCCAACGGCTTCGTGATCCTGCGCTACGCTCCCGGGTTCGACCCGGGCCACCTGCGCACCGACATGGCCCGCCTGCTCAAGCTGCGATGACGTCTCCTTCCTCCACTCCCTCACGGCCGCAGGTGTACCGGCATTTCCACCGGATCGCCTGGCTCGCCGTCGCCCTGACCCTGGGCGTGATCGTGTTCGGCGCCTTCG
The DNA here is from genome assembly GCF_947492465.1 of uncultured Luteimonas sp. Lineage (NCBI taxonomy): Bacteria > Pseudomonadati > Pseudomonadota > Gammaproteobacteria > Lysobacterales > Lysobacteraceae > Luteimonas > uncultured Luteimonas sp. The sequence goes on along the minus strand of NZ_CANLNF010000003.1, from coordinate 316,846 downwards.
TGCGCCTGTCCGATGCCGGCCTGAGCTGCCCGGACTGGCCGACCTGCTACGGCCGCGCCACCTGGCCGCAGGCCGCGCAGGAGGTGAGCGACCACGCCGCCAGCGCGATCCGTCCGTTCGAGACCGACAAGGCCTGGCGCGAGCAGGTGCACCGCCACCTGGCCGCGAGCCTGGGCGTGCTGGTGCTGGCGCTGGCGCTGCTGGCCGTGCGCCGCCGTCGCCACGGCCTGGCCCTGGTGCTGGGCGCATCGGCGCTGGTGGCCGCGGCGATCCCGCTGTACATGCAGGGCCACATCGTGCCGGCGCTGGCGGTGGCCGCGCTGGGCGAGGGCCTGCTGCTGGTCGCCGCGCTGCGCTGGTCGAACGTGGACCTGGCGCGCGCGGGCGCGCTGACCCTGGCGGTGGTGATCTTCCAGGCGCTGCTGGGCAAGTGGACGGTGACCCTGCTGCTCAAGCCGGTGATCGTGATGGGCCACCTGCTCGGCGGCATGCTCACCTTCTCGCTGCTGACCTGGATGGCCTGGCGCGCGACCCACCTGCCGGTGGTGCTGGCCGACGCCACCGTGCTGCGGCGCTGGCTGCTGGCGGCGATCGCGGTGCTGGGCGTGCAGATCGCCCTCGGCGGCTGGGTAAGCGCCAACTACGCCGCGCTGGCCTGCGGCGCCGGTGGCTGGACCACCGCGCAGCACCACTACATGGATTTCCCGCGCTGCGTCGGCCAGTGGTGGCCGCCGTCGGATTTCAGCGAAGGCTTCGTGCTGTGGCGCGGCGTCGGCGCGGACTACGAAGGCGGCGTGCTCGACGGCGCCTCGCGCATCGCGATCCAGATGGCGCACCGGCTGTTCGCGGTGGTCGCCGCGGCCATGCTGTGGCTGCTGTCCTGGCGCGCGATGCGCACCCCCGGCCTGCGCGCCTGGGCGGTGGTGCTGGCGCTGCTGACGCTCGCGCAGGTGCTGCTGGGCGTGCTCAACGTCAAGCTGTCACTGCCGCTGCCGGTGGCGGTGCTGCACAACGGCGGCGCGGCGCTGCTGCTGTTCACCCTGGTCTCGCTGCTGGCCCGCCTGCGGCGTCCGGACTGAGGCGGCCGACATGATGCAAGCACACGCCACCCGCGCCTTCGCCCGTCATCGGCCGACACCACGATGAGCCCCGCGCTTCCGACCTGGCGCCAGTACTGGACGCTGACCAAGCCGCGCGTGGTCGCGCTGATCGTGTTCACCGCGCTGGTGGGCATGTTCCTGGCCGTGCCCGGCCTGCCGCCGCTGCGCGAAACCGTGTTCGGCCTGTTCGGCATCTGGCTGGCCGCGGCCTCGGCCGCCGCCATCAACCACCTGATCGACCAGCGCATCGACAAGGTGATGGTGCGCACCGCCGACCGCCCACTCGCCACCGGCGCGCTCAAGCCCGGCCAGGTGCTGGCGTTCGCGGTGTTCCTGGGCGCGCTGTCGATGGCGATCCTGGTCGCGCTGGTCAATCCGCTCACCGCCGCGCTCACCTTCGCCTCGCTGATCGGCTACGCGGTCATCTACACCGGCTTCCTCAAGCGCGCCACGCCGCAGAACATCGTGATCGGCGGCATCGCCGGCGCCGCGCCGCCGCTGCTGGGCTGGGCCGCGGTGACCGGCATGCAGGGCCAGTGGGACTGGGCGCACGCGCTGCTGCTGGTGCTGATCATCTTCGTCTGGACGCCGCCGCACTTCTGGGCGCTGGCGATCTTCCGCCGCGATGACTACGCGCGCGCGCTGGTGCCGATGCTGCCGGTCACCCACGGCGTGGCCTACACGCGCTGGCAGATCCTGCTCTACACCGTGCTGCTGTGCGTGGTGACCGTGCTGCCGGTGGCCGTGGGCATGAGTGGGCTTTTCTACCTCGGCGGCGCGGTGGTGCTGGGCCTGGCCTTCCTCTGGTACGCCTGGCGCCTGCTCGATCCGCCGGACGAACTGTTCGCGATGAAGGTCTTCAACTATTCGGTGGTCTACCTGATGGCGCTGTTCGCCTTCCTGCTGGTCGACCACTGGCTGCTGCCGTGGCTGGATCCGTCGCCGCTGCAGGCGTTCGAGCTGGAGCGCGTGGACTGAGGTGAGTTGTCGAACGCCTTGCCGCGCAGCTGACGCCCAAGCCCGAGGCCGTCACGCTGAAGTCCGCCACCCAAGGGCCGTCCTTCCACGGCCGTAACTCCGAAGGCAGTCATCCCAAGGGCCGTCCTTCCAACGGCCGTCATCCCCGCGAACGCGGGGATCCATGTCGGTGGCGGCAGGAAAGATGGATTCCCGCGTCCGCGGGAATGACGCATTGTGGAAGCGACGTGGATGCCACACTGATGGCTGCATCCCTGTGGGAGCGACCTCGGTCGCGAACGCCTTCCTGTGGGAGCGACCTTGGTCGCGAACGCCTTCGCGCGCGAGCGCGCTCCCACATCGCGCACGGACGCGCCCTACATCGCGCGCGAGCGCGCCCTCACATCGCGCGGAGAGCCCGCGTCACCCAGGCCGCGCCCGCTCCGCCACCTCGTCCAGCGTCTCAGGCGTGATCCGCCAGCGCGCCGCATCCTCGTACACGAAGTCCGCATGCAGCCGCCCGCCGGCGCGCTGGAGCTGGATCACGCACACCGTCCACGGCGCCTGCCCGTCCACCTGCGTCGCGGCGCGCAGTTCGTCCAGGCGCGCGGCGATGGTGTCGGCCTCGGTCTTCGGCGTCGCCGCCACCGGCGCCTGCCCGTCGCGATAGCCGAAACCGCTGAGCCTGCGCGCGCCGTCGGCGTAGTCGGCGATCAGCGCATAGCCGTCGAGGTCGTGTCCGGCGGTGGCGATGTCGCGCAGCAGCAGCTCGCCGATGCCGCGTACCAGGGTGTCGCGATCGGGCGCGCTCAAGACGCCTTCCCGATCATCCCGTCCATCTCCTCGCGCGCAATCCGGTCGAACACCTGGCCAGCCTCGTTGTCGAACACGATCAGCCGGGGATCATAGACCGCCTCGCCCGTGGCCGGATCGATCACCGCGTAATCCACTCGCACCTGGTCCGGCCGCACGCTGCTGCCGGGCTCGAGCCGCATCTCCAGGTGGACTTCCATGCCGGTGGCCAGCCAGTCCGACCACTCCTGCTCCATGCCGGCGAACACGCGCTGGTTGAAGTGGCTCTGCTGCGGGAACATGTTCACCGGCCCGTGCCCGTTGACGAAGCGATAGGCCACCATGTGGCCCACGTCGTCGCCGCTGCCCTTCATGTCGTTGTCGCTGCGGAAGCGGCTCTGCGCATTGGCCTCGATGCGATCGGACTCGCGACCGCCGCTGCCCGGCTCCCAGGTCAGCACCGCATCGGCCGACACCGGGCGGCCGGCATCGTCAAGCGTCCACACCACTTCGTTGGATTCGCCGCTGCCGGTCTCGGTGACCACGCCGGTGATGCTGGCGCCCTCCACGTCCTCGCCGATGCGCACGGTCTGCGGCGGCGGCGTGCCGTCGAGCAGCATGCGGCTGTACGCGCCGCGATCGGCGCCGGCCGCGTCGTCCAGCAGCGCGGTGTGGCGGATGAAGTCCTCGCGCTCGGCCGGGGACGACGCCGGCCCGCCCTCGCGCGGCGCGTCGAACAGGCGGCTGGACCCGGTCATCACCCGCAGTTCGCCGTCGGCGGTCATCTCCAGCGACAGGCGCAGCTCGCCGATCGACGCCAGGCCGTTGGCCGCGGCAAGTCTGCGGAAGCTGGCCTCCATCGGCGTGCCCGCGTAGTCGCGGCCATGCACCTCGATGCGCGTGCGCGGCGGGATCGTGGCGGGGTCGAAGGGATTGAGCGCGCGCATCGCCGCCGGCGTGGCGTCGTCGTTGCGCATCGTCGCCTCGAAGCGCAGCGGCACCGCCTGCGCCTCCACGCCCGGTGCGGAGACGAACATCTCGCCCGTCGCCGACCAGGTCGTGTTCCACTGCGTCTCGCGCTCGCCCTGGATGCGCACCGAGCCGCGGTCGAGCGCGAACTCGACCTCGGCCGGGTCGGCGGACAGCAGCGCCTCGTCGAAGCCGGTGCCGCCGGGTTCGGCCGGACGCGGCGACAGGATCGGCCCCTGCAGTCCCGGAGGCGGCAGCGGCGGCGGAAACCGGAACGTCTCGAATGCCATGGCGGGCCGGATGCGTGCGGCGCCGTATGGCGCCTTCCGCGTGGAAGACTACGCGCCCCTCCCGCAACGCAACATTGGGGAAAACCCGGGGTCGCGCGCCCGCACCGATCCGGTGCGCGACGAGGGATTCGCGCTAGGCGCCGGCCTGCGCCTTGCGGTACGCCACCAGTGCGTTCGCATGGCCGTGGCCAAGCCCGTGCGCCTGCTTGAGGAAGGCGACCTGCTCCATGTGCGCGCGTCCGCCCACCGTCTCCAGCAGCCCCAGCCAGTGCGCGACCGGCTTGCCGTAGGTCTTCTCGATCGAGGGGAAGTAGGAGGCGGGTCCCTTGGTCTTGCTGCTGTCCGTCATGGCGTGGCTCCTTTGGAATGCGGATGGGATCGATGCGTCGTGGGGGATGTCCGCGACGCTGTCTCCCAAGGACGAACGGCCAGGCGCCGGATCGACATTCCCGCGGGCCTGCAATGGTCGCCTGCCCGGCAGGCCCGGCCAATCCGCTGCGGTCCTGCGTCGGCGCGCCGCAGCACCGCAGCGCCCCACCATCAGCGCACTGCAGCCGCGCACCTTGCGGTGAGTGCGTCGAGTTCCTCCAGCAGCGTCGCGTCCACCGCCGTGAAGTTGAAGCAAGACTTGCCCTGCATGCGCTTGCGCAGGCCCGGCGAGATGCCCTCCAGCAGTTCCGGATGCTCGTACACGGGCATGAGGTGGTAGCTCACACAGGATTTCCTGGCCTGCACCGCGCCGAAGAACCCCGGCTTCGCCCTGGGTGCGACCGGCGCGATCTCCACGTACAGGTGCCCGGGCTCGTCGGTGCGGATCGGCAGGCCCTGGGCATGCCTGCGCAGGAGGGACGCCAATGCAGCGAAGGTCTGGTCGGATTCGTTCATGGCTGCCTCGAAGCGCCGCCCGGGCGCACGGATCGGATGTTGTGCCGGTTCCCGCTGCCCGTCCCTCACCGGCGACACGGACTGGGCGGAACCCGGCGGGCGTTACGATCGCAGGATCTTCTCCATCGCCTTGCCTTTCGCCAGCTCGTCCACCAGCTTGTCGAGGATGCGGATCCGCCGCATCAGTGGATCGGCGACTTCTTCCACACGCACGCCGCAGACCAGGCCGGTCACGCGCGCGCTCGCCGGGTTCATCGCCGGCGCCTGCGCGAAGAAGGTCTCGACATCGTGCTCCCGGCTGATCTGCCGCTGCAGACCGGCCTGCGTGTAGCCGGTCAGCCAGCGGAGCACCTGGTCCACCTCCGCCTGCGTTCGGCCCTTGCGCTCGGCCTTCTGCACATACAGCGGATACACGCTGGAGAACTTCGTGGTGAAGATGCGATGCCCGGTCATGCGTCCTCCCGCAATGCGATGGCTGCCGCCTGCGACCGCAGGTTCAGGGGTGATGTTCGATGTCCGCCGGCAGGCCCACCCAAGGGTGCATGCGCTCCTCGTAGACGGACACGTGGCGCGGTGGAAACGACGGGTCCGCGAACGCCCCCACCGGGATCGCGACCGCGTCCGGCTGCGCCTCGGGCGTGTAGTACACCGTGTCGCCGCAGACCGGGCAGAAATGGAACCGGGCGCGGCCGCCTTCGTCGCCGACGCGGACATAGGCGGTGCTGCGGCCCTGGATCGTCACCGAGTCCGCCGGAAATCGCGCCTGCACCGCGAACACGCTGCCGGAGCGTCGCTGGCAGGCCAGGCAATGGCAGATGGAGATGCGACCAGGGTCCGCCTGCGCGACAGCGCTGAGCTGGCCGCAGCTGCAGGCGGCGTGGTGGACTGGCATTGCAGGGTCTCCCGGCATCGACTTCGCTCCACTTTGCCCGATCCTGCCGATCAGGCCCTGCAGCCGCGATCGTGCGCGGATCGCCCACGCCCGTCCTTGGCCGTCATCCGCAGGCCGGGCTGTATGCAACGCGGACCAGGGGCTGGCCCTGCGACTCATGCACTAGCTGCCCGCTTTCCCCGGCCGTCCGCCGCTTCACGTCGATCCATTCCTGGTCGGCCAGGAACGTCTTCCAGCTCGCCTCCATCGTGGCCTCGTCCGGCCAGGCAAGCACGTACACGAACTCGAGCTTCTCGCCGGTATCGCTTTCCCACATGTCGACGACCGTGAAACCATGCCGCTTCATGATCGGCAACGCATGATCCTGGAAGCGTGCATGGAAGGCGTCCCGATTGCCGCGATCGATCTCGTAGATCCGCAACTGGTGCAGGCCGTCGCGGTCTGCGCAGACGTAGCGATCCTGCGCGCTGGCGGCGGCAGACAGACCGACAAGGAAAAGCAGTGCGAGCGTTGGCGGAACGCGCATGGTGCGACTCCTGCGCTTGCGACAGGCCCGGAGTACGCCGGGCGCGCTCCGGGCCGGAGCGTCCGGCGCATGGTCGATCGTCCCACGTTAAGAAACCGGCATCGACCGGCATCGACCGGCTGCGACCGTGGCCCGCACCTAGGCCGTGCCCCCGCGTTCCGGCAGGTAGGGCGGCACCTTCTTCTCGAGCAGCCGCACGAGCTCCGGCGCCATGTACGCGTACTTGTCGGGGATCCCGAGTACCGCGATGCGCTTGCCGAGCAGCTGGCGCTGGAACCTGGCCGCGATCCTGGCCCGGTGCGCCGGTTCCATGACCAGCACCGTATCGGCCCAGTCGATCAGCTCCGCCGAGACGGGGCAGCCCGCGTCGTGCCCGGTTCCGGCCGATGCCGTTTCCACCCCCGGCCAGTGGGCAAACACCTGCTCGGCCGTGGGGCTGCGCAGGCGGTTCTTGCCACAGACGAACAGCACGTTGTGTTTCAAGGCATCACCTGCGGATCGCTGCGGGAATCATGGCTATTCCTCGACAAACGCCAAGCCGCGTTTCTTGAGGTCTGCGAGGGAGTCCAGCATGCCCTGCAGCACGTGCGCGGGGTGCCCCTGCCAGTCCTCGACGATCCCCACGATCCTGAGCGGGTCGCGCGTGCGATAGGACCGGGTGGGGTTTCCCGGGAACCGCCGGTTCGTCAGGTTGGGGTCGTCCTCGAACGGCCCGCTGGGCTGCACCAGATAGACGTGGCCACGACCCTCCAGCCCGGACAGCGACATGGCAAGCTCCGCGCCCCAGATGGCGGGCTCCAGCAGCGCGGAGAAGTAGACGTGCTTCAGGGCGCGACCCTCGAAGTGGGAGCGATGGCCCGTCGCGATCGTGTCCCCGACCGCAAGCCTGGCCTTCGTGCCGTGATAGAACGGCCCCGGCACCTGGTCGCAGTTGCCGTGCGAGACCGGAATCCATTGCGCAGTCATTCGTGATCTCCATTGTTCGCTGCCGCTCGCGCCCCGGCGGACTGTCGGGCAGGCAGCCCGAATCCGTCAGCCATGGCGGGCATGATCGGGATGAGCCGCGAATCCTCGATGGCCGCGGTGCGATGCCTGACCGCCGCCCGGTACCCGGGCATGGCGAGCATCGAGCGGAATGCGTCGACCGATGGATAGCGGACAAGGAAGACCGCATGCCAGATCTCGTCCTCCGGCCCGATCAGCGATGCACCGGGCCTGCCGCTGAAGATCACGCTGCCGCCGATCCGGGAAATGGCCTGCAGCGCGACCTGCGAGTAGCGCCGGTACGCTTCGCGTCCGCTGCAAACCGTTTCTTCCGGCGGATAGGCGGCCCGGTCGCGGAACCGCAGCTGGTTGAGCATCACCACAGGCACGTCCGCCGGCAGGGCGGCGAGCATGTCCAGCTGCCGGCGGCTGAGGGGTTCATGGGGGTCGGTCACGACAGCGATCGCTCCTTGGATCACGAAAGAGGAATGCGGCCTGGCGTGCGGCTCGACCGCCGCCCGGCGGGGATGTGCGCTTTCAGGCGCCCTTGGATCACCTGCGCGGAACCGGCGTCACCCTGCCGATCTCGCAGCCACGCCCGAATGCAGCAGTGGCCACGCCGCCCATCCGGGAAAGACCCAGCGACGCATGGTCCATCAGCATCACCTTGTCGCCCGGATGCCCGCACACTGCCGCGCCGCCGCTCCTGGACACCAGCCGGATCGAATGCGCGTTGGCGAGATCCGGGCACTTTTCGACAGTTTCCACACGATAGTAGCGGTGGCCCCCGTGCCGCCGTGGCGCGACCTCGACCACCAGCCCCGCGCCGTCCTCGCTCCATCCGCGCAGGAAGCGGGCGTCGACGCAGAATTCCGTCGTGCCGCGGATATCACGCCAGTGCCGGTCTCGTGCCTCGACCCGATCCAGCGTCACCGCCGGCTCCGCCTGCGCGTCGCCAGCAGGCGGTTCCCGTGCCGCGGAGGGATATGACAGCGCGCCGACACAGGCGCAGATGGCCGCGGCGAACGCGCGCCGAAGCCTCACGGGAACGCCACGTGCTCGACGAGCGGTGCCGCCAGCCTTGCCCACTCCGGGCGTTGGCCGGTGAACAACGCGTCCGTGGGTGAGAAGACTGTCGGGTCGTCCAGGCTGCCCGCGTAGATCGTCACCAGGTCCGGCTCCGACTCGGGCGTGCCGAACAGCAGGCAGCCGCACTCGGAGCAGAAGTTCCGGACCGCCGGCGAACCGCTGCCACCCTGCACGCGCGACTGCTTCACCGGCCCTGAGTGCGCGAACGACGCCCTGGCCACGCCCAGAACGGGAACGCCACCGCTACCGGACGCGCGCTGGCAATCACGGCAGTGACAGACGACCGAGAACAAGGCGGGACCGGATGCCCGGTACTGGACGGCACCACAGAGACAGCGGCCGGTGAGCATATGTGCTTCCACGGTAGTGGATGGAGTTGTGTGGCAGGTGACCAGGAATCGGGAGGATCCGCGCCCGCGTAGTGGCGTCGGCTTGAATCAGTGAGAGGCCCCGCCGCCATCGCCATCACCACCCCTGGGAGCACCCTGCCCAGACCCTTCCTTCCTGCTCGCCCGTGGGCTGGGCAGCGCAAGCGAAATCGCGATCCCGATAGCGATGCCAAATCCAATGCCCAAGGCGGGATTGTCCAGGGCGATGCCGAGCGCTGCACCGATGGCCACGCCGATCGCCACGCCGATGCCGAGCTTGGTGGACCTCTTGCCGCCGACGCTCCCGTGCATGCGATGCGCCTCCCAATGAACCGAACGCCTGAACCGGGCGGAGCCGCGAAGCGGCTTCGTCCTGAGTGAATTTCTAGCCCGCGAAATTCAGCTGCCAGGACACGCCGAACCGGTCGTTGATCCAGCCGAACCGCTCGCTGAAGCCGTAATTGTCCAACGGCATCAGGACTTCGCCGCCCTCGGACAGAACGCCGAACACGCGCTCCAGCTCCGGGATCGAATCGAACTCCACGAACGTCGAACTCGCGGGCGTGAACGTAAAACCATGCTTGACCGGACTGTCGGAACACATGAACTCGCGGCCACAGAGCGTGAACAGCGCAAGCTTGATGGAGCCCGCCGGACCGGGCTCGCCCTCGGCGTAGCGCGCGACGTTCACCATGCCCGAATCGGGAAACGTGGCGAAGTACAGATCCAGCGCGCGCTGCGCCATGCCGCCCTGGAACATGAGGAATGGTTTGGCTGTCGTCACCAGACACCTCCATGCGCGATTGCCGACTTGCACGGGAACCATGCCGGGCCGGGCGCCGCCTCGGCGTCAACGAACCTCGGACCGGGCGCCGGTGCGAACCGGGCAGGGCAAAGCATAGCCTGCTGGCGCGCGGAGGCCCGAACGCCAGGCAAAAAGACGCAAGCGCCGAGCCCGGAAGGCGGACGATGGACAAAATTTGTCCAACCGCCGAGCTCGGAGGCCGGAGCGCCGGGCAAATAGCCTGGCCAGCCAGGCAAAAAGAGCGGACGGCCGAGCAAATAATGCCGAGCGCGGGGCTGAAAGGCCGGACGGCCGAGCAGATCAGCCGGTGGACCGAGCAAACAGGGGCGCGGGTGGGGCTAGGAAGCCGGCGCGCCGTACGAATAGTGCCGGGCGCCGAGGTTGAAGCTTGGCGAGCGGCCTGGCACGTTCAACAGACGACCGAGGAAGCGACATCGGCTACAAGACACTGATCGAGACGCTCGCATGAATCTCAAGGGTGTTGCACTTGGGGCGCTAATTCCCCCTCTAATCTGCCAAGTAGAACTCAACCTTTCCGCAGATCTGGCATGCGTAAGTGTCAAAGTTCTCGCGATTGGTGAAGAGCCTTCCGACGTCTAGCAGAAGGCCAGGAAGCAGGCTCCCTTCATGAAGCTTCATCCGGCGAACGAAAGTCAACGGTGCTTCACAGCGAATACAAGACAGTTCCCGCTCCTCGGCCTGAGTGGCACCGACATCTGGAGCAAAGTTTTTGGCCGGAGGAGTCCCATCAAGGCTGGTTCCGCACTTCCAGCAGATTGCGTAGCCGTCTTCGATGGTCTCGCCACATCTCTTACATGTTTCGTTAGCCATGTACGCTCCGTGTAGGGCCCAACGCTTGAACTAAGCCGCGCCGAGAAGCGGCGTCGGTCTGAATGAACTCTTAGCTGCCATCGCTGGCCCCGCAGCTGTATGAGTCCATGGTGGTCGTGTAGTTGACCCGGCCGACTCTCTTGTCGAAGCGATACTTGGCTAAGGCTAGTCTTGTCGAGGCGTCACAAGGACGGTCACCGGACGACTCCAGAATATCGACGCGATCAACTGCGCCGCCACTTGCCACATGCAGTTTGGCCTTGACGGTGCATGTGAAGTTCTGCGGCTTGTTGTGGCAGGCATGCGGAGGCTGCAAGACAGGCTCAACGTGGACGGGGCGGACCACTCCGCTAGCAGTGGCTGCACAGGGAAGAAGTATCAAAAGGATCGCGGTGATGCTTCTCATGGTCCCTAACGCCAGAGTTAAGGCGAGCTGCGAAGCGGCTTCGCCTTTAACGAATTGCTAGGCGTCACTCCGTTGAAAGTCATAACAACCGATTCCAGCCGGAGGATCTGTCTATACGCTCCAAGGTCTCCTTGGCGGCGTAAAACTGGCCAAGACCACAATCCTTGCAAACAACCCAAGAGAACTTTGCGGCTTTTGTGAGCTCGCTCAGGCCAGGCAATAAATCCCCGCCTTCGCCTAAGAACGACCGTATTGGCGGGCTGCGAAACAGGTTGTCCGAGCCACAAGAGCACTTTCGAGACTGCATAGAACTTCCTTGTGATGCCTAACGCTTGAGTTAAGCCGTGCCGCGAAGCGGCGTCGGCTTGGACGAATTGTTAGCGCTCGCAGGTTAACAAAGTAAGTGCAACACCCGCGCCGCCCTGGAATGGAGAGGTGAGCTGGCAGACTGGGGAGGAGTTCTCCGGCAAGAGACCATCCTTCATGTACCACCAGCTCACCGAAGCCGAACGATACACCTTGTCTGCCCTGAAGCGACAAGGGTGGTCGATGCGCCGCATCGCCGAAGCTCTGCAACGTTCCCCAAGCACGATTAGCCGGGAAGTCAGGCGTAATGCAACCCTCGATCGGCACAGACCGCGGCCACTATATGTGCCGAGCAAAGCCCAGGAGCATGCCAATGGCCGACGCAGGCGCTCCTGCCAGGTCAAGCATCACCCGGCTTCCCGCAACGCTTCCCCGCAGCCTATTCGCCCAGCAGGTGCCGCTGCCAGAACAGGATGGATGCGGCGCCGAAGTAGTCGCTGTTGCTCTTCTTCCGGAAGCCGTGGCCCTCGTCGTTGAACATCAGGAACCACACCGGCTTGCCGTTGGCGCGCACGGCGGCGGCGATCTGTTCGGCTTCGGTGTAGGGCACGCGGGGATCGTTCCTGCCCTGTGCGACGAACAGCGGGGCGTCGATGCGGTGCGCGTTCTTCAATGGCGAGATGCGGTCGAACACGGCGCGCATGGCCGGGTCGCGCTCGTCGCCGTATTCGGCGCGGCGCAGGTCGCGGCGGTATTCCTCCGTGTTGGTGAGGAAGGTGCTGAAGTCGGAGATGCCGACGATGTCGATGCCGGCGCGGATGCGGTCGCTGTAGTGCATCAGCGAGGCCAGCACCATGTAGCCGCCGTAGCTGCCGCCGCTCACGCCCACGCGCGAGGCGTCGAGTTCGGGCTGCGTCGCGATCCAGTCGAGCAGGGCGCCGATGTCCTTGACCGAGTCCTCGCGCCGGTCGGCATTGTCGAGGGTGAGCCAGGTCTTGCCGTAGCCCGAGGAGCCGCGCACGTTGGGCACCAGCACCGCGACGCCCAGTTCGTCGAGCAGGAACTGGATGCTGGCATTGAAGCCGGGGCGCGCCTGCGATTCCGGGCCGCCGTGGATGCTGACCACCACCGGGTAGCCGCCCGCCGGTGCCGGCTTCGAGGGACGGTAGTAGAAGGCGGGAATGGTGCGCGGCTGGCCGTCCACGCTGTCGAAGGTGGAGTAGCGCACCAGGGTGGGCGCGACGAAGCGGCCGGTGTCCAGGCCGCCCACTTCGCTCTTCGTCCAGCGCGCCAGGGTGGCGGTGCGCAGGTCGATCACGTGGGCGTCGCTGGGCGAGGTGGACGTGTTGAGGGTCACCGCCAGGCGCTGGCCGTCGGGCGAGAATTCCAGGCCGCCGATCAGGCCCACCGGCAGTTCGGGCAGTGCCACCGGCGCATGCGACGGCAGGGGCAGCACGGTGAGCCGGTGGATGCCGTCCTCGTTGGTGACATAGGCCAGGTGGCGGCCGTCGCCGGAGAGTTCGAAGGCATCCACGCCCCACGGCGCGGTGCTCAGCTGCACCGGCGCGCCCTGGCCGGGGCGGTGGTGGCGCAGGGTGCGGAACTCGCTGGGCACGCCGGCCACCGGCTCGTCGGAGACGTAGTACACGCCCTCGCCGTCGGGCGCATAGCGGAAGCCGTCGAACGCGGCCTTGCCGCCGTCGATCGGGAACATGCGCACGCGACCGGTCGCGACGTCCACCTCGCCGGGGTACGACTCGTTGGCCGAGACGTACTTCGTCACCAGCAGGCGGCTGCCGTCGGGCGAGAAGTCCTGCGCGCTCCAGCTGCCGCCTTCCTGCAGCAGCAGGCGCGACTGGCCACTGCGCAGGTCGCGCAGCCAGATGTCGCGGTCGGTGCCGTTGCGCGAGGTGCTGCTCCAGGCCATGCGGCTGCCATCGCGGCTGAGCACGGTGCCGCCGTTCTGGCTGCGCTTGCCGTCGGTGAGCAGGGTGGCCTCGCGCGTGCGCGCATCGAACCAGTACAGCTGCGAGAACTCGTCACCGCCGCGGTCCTTGCCGAACACGAATCCGTCGCGCGGCGCGCCGGGCGGGGCGACGCGCACGCCGGCGACGGGCTCGCGATAGAACGTCAGCTGCTCGCGCATGGCCAGCGGTTCGCAGACGCGGTGCACCTGGCTGGTCTCGGCGAAGCGGGTGGAGACGAGCAGGCAGCCCTCGCCGGTCCAGCCATCGACCGAGGCGCCGCGCGTGTTCTGGTAGCGGTTGAGCCGTTCGACGAGTTCGGCGGGGATCTCCGGGATGTTCTCGGTGACGCGGTTGCCCTGCTCCTTGCGTTCGACGGCGGTGGGCGCGTCGATGGAGGCGGGCTGGCCGGCCTGGGCAGTCTGGGCAGTCTGGGCAGTCTGGGCCGAGACGGGCAGCGCCAGCGCCAGGCACAGGGCCAGGCTGGCGATCGGCGGGGTCAGGCGCATGGGTGGCTCCCGGGAAGAGGGTGGCCACAGGCTAGTCGAGATTGGCGCGTCGGGCAGCCGTTGCAGGCTGGGTGTGCTGCACGCTTGCTCCCTCCCCCGCCTGCGGGGGAGGGTTGGGGTGGGGGTGCATCAGGTCGCGTTGCGTGGAGGGTGGCGCGGCTTCGTTGCCCCCATCCCAACCTTCCCCCGCACGCGGGGGAAGGAGCAGAGCAGAGACTGATCTCGCGCACGCGGGGGAACGGGCGGATCGCGGCGGCGGGCTGCCGGCGCGGTCGCCTACTCCCGCGGCGTGAGCACCATCAGCACGGTCGCGCCGTCGCTGCCTTCCGGGGCTTCGACCAGGGCGGCGGCCACCCGCTGCTTGCCGTCGGTCCAGGCCGCGCGCGGATAGCCCGCGGTGCCGGTCGGGGTCAGCCCCGGCTCGGGTTGCCAGCCGGCGTCGCGGGCCTGGCGGTCGAGGTCGTCGCGCAGCGCGGTCCAGTCGCTGCCGTCGGACAGGCTGTAGTAGGTCGGCGTCCAGCGGCCGTCGCCGAGCGTGCGCAACGAGGCGTGCAGGTCGGCAAAAGCCAGCGACACGCGGTCGGTGCTGGCGTCGTCGACGGCGTAGCGGGTCGCGCCCGCCGGCGGGGTCAGTTGCGGAACGCTCATGTCGGCACGCGTGCCGCAGGCGGTGCCGGCCAGCGCGGCGCAGAACAGGGCCAGGACGAGTGGGCGGAAGGGCGCATGCATCGGCTGCGTGGACCGGGAGGGAAGCGGCAGCTTAGCGCCCCGCGCGTCCACGCGGCATCGCGGGACGCATGCAGGCTCAGCGGTTGGCCTCGGCCACGGCGGCGAAGGCGGCGTTGTAGCTGTCCACGCCGGGGCCGTCGTCGTTGATCGCGCCGCTGGCATCGCGCGGGATGCCCAGTTCGTACAGCGCCTGCTTGAGCTCCTTGTCGCCGTCGGCCACCGCATCGACGATCGAGTCGATCGCCTGCGCGGTGATGCCGTTGCCCACCGAGGCGATCACGCCCGCCGCGGGGTTGGCCGCGCCGGCGGCGCCGAAGCCCGCGCCGAAGATGTTCTTCAGCATGTCGGCCTGGGCTTCGCGGTCGCTGGTGATGTCGTTGATCGCGGCGGCGGTGGCGCCGGTGAAGTAGCCCAGGTTGCGCGAGACCACCGGATCCTTGAAGGCATCGTAGGCATTGCCGCTGCCGTCGTTGCCCTGCTGCAGGCGCACGATGGTGTCGCGCACGCGGTCTTCCTGGCCGCTGGCGAGCAGGCCGGCGGTGTAGGACACCATCGCCTGGCCGGACGGATCGTTGTTGGTGCGCAGCTGCGTCACGATGCCGTTGGGATCGCTGGCGAGCAGGTTGCCCATCGCATCGGCCACTGCCGACACGTCCGCGTCCTGGCCGACGTACGGGGTCATCATCCCGCCGGCATCCTGGATGTCCTGCAGCTGCCCGGCGGCGCCTTCGAACACGCGCGCCTTGGTGGCGACATCGTCGCTGCGCGCGGCGGCGTTGACGATGTCGGCGAGCAGGGCCGGGTCGTAGTCGACGCTGGTGGCGCTGGCGCCGTAGCCGCCGGTCACCGTGGTCATGCTGCTGCCGGCGGCGCTCTCGAGCACCGACTCGAGCTGCCCGTCGCTGAGCGCGGCCACGGCCTTGTCGAACGAAGCCGGATCGTCGGACAGGCTGGCCAGCACCTGGCCCACCGCGACCGCTTCCGGGTCGGCCTGGGTGGAACTGGCGTAGCCGAAGCCGGCGTCGATACCGGTCTTGTCGCCGCTGTCGGTCTGCGTGGCCATGCGCTCGACGTAGTCCACGCGCACGGTGGCCGGCGCACGTTCGCCGATGGCGCGGCCGAGTTCGGCGATGCTGCCGCCGTGGCCCTCGAACGCGGCGGTGACGCGCGCCAGCTGCTCGCCATCCAGGCCTTCGGCGAGGGAGTTGAACAGGTCCTGGCGCTCGCTGGCGCTCAGGTCGCCCATGGTGCCGTGGATCTCGTCGGCCCACTTGTCGAGGTCGCCATCGCCCAGCTGCTGGATGACCTCGTTGCGCTGCTCGGGGGTGAGCCCGGCCAAGACGCGGTTGTTCTCCGTGAGATCGCCATGGCTGACGTCCCAGTCGCTCCAGCCTTCCGACAGGTTGTCCTGGATGGTGTTGGTGGCATCGCCGACCGGATCGGACATGACGCATCTCCGTGGCGCACGCGCGCCGCATGATCGATGGCGTGATGATCGGCCGCGCCGGCGCGCCGAAACAGCTGGGGAGTGCCCTAGGGCTGCGCGGGTGGCCGGGATCGGGGCTTATCGCCACGGCCTGCCCCCATCCCGGCGGCAAGGCACTGCTCCCTCACCCGCAAGCGGGGGAGGGTTGGGGTGGGGGCGCATCAGGTCGCTGTGGGATTGGACTGCGTCGCGCCGGCCTGCCCCCATCCCAACCTTCCCACCCGTGAAGGGCGCAATGCCCGCCCGCGGGGGAAGGGGCAGTGCGTCGCGGCGACGGCAAGGCACTGCTCCCTCCCCCGCAAGCGGGGAGGGTTGGGGTGGGGGCGCATCAGGTCGCTGTCGGATTGGACTGCGTCGCGCCGGCCTGCCCCCATCCCAACCTTCCCACCCGTGAAGGACGCAATGCCCGCCCGCGGGGGAAGGGGCAGTGCGTCGCGGCGGTAGCCTGTCACTGCTCCCTCCCCCGCAAGCGGGGGAGGGCTGGGGTGCGGGCGCATCAGGTCGCTGCGGGAATGGACTGCGTCGCGCCCGCCTGCCCCCATCCCAGCCTTCCCAGCCGTGAAGGGCGCAATGCCCGGCCGCGGGGGAAGGGGCAGTGCGTCGCGGCGGTAGCCTGTCACTGCTCCCTCCCCCGCAAGCGGGGGAGGGTTGGGGTGGGGGAGAGTCAGGTCGCCGTGGGATTGGGCTGCGTCGCGCTCGCCTATCGCCGCGCCTGCAGCAGCTCCCGCAGTTCGGTCTTGTCCGCCTCGTCCAGGCCGGGGCCGCGCTGCTTTTCCTGCAGCTCGTCGACGCGCTGCTGCAGGGTCTGGCGGTCGAGCTGGGCGATCGCGTCCTGGAACTCCTCGCGCCAGTGCGCCACGTCGCCCGGCATGCTGTGGCTGGCCAGCTTCTGCAGCGCGGCGCCGTCCTCGCGGTCGGCGAAATGTTCGAGCAGCGCGCCGGTGGTGATGTCCGGGCGCATGCTGACCAGGGCGATCAGCTCGGTGAGCAGTTCGATGCCGGGCTGGCGCAGGGCGACGAAGCGGTAGGGCGGCGCCAGGTCCAGGGCCAGCGAGGGCTGCTGCAGCAGCAGCGAGATCGCACTGCGCACCAGGCTGCGCTTGGGCGGCGCCAGCGGCTGGCTGCCGCGGCCGCGGATCGGCGCGCGCGTTTCGGCGGGCGGCGGCCGCGCGCCCACGCCGGTGAGTTCGGTCAGGCGCTGCTGCATCAGGTCGCCGAAGGCGCCGTCCGGGATCTGCGCCAGCAGCGGCTTGGCGCGCTCGGCCAGCCGCGCCTTGCCGTCGAGCGTGGACAGCGAGACCCCGGCCGACACCGTGTCGAAAAAGAACCGCGACAGCGGCGTGGCGTCGCGCAGCCGCGCGTCGAAGCCCTGCGCGCCCTCGCTCCGCACGATGCTGTCCGGATCCTCGCCTTCGGGCAGGAACAGGAAGAAGGCCTGCCGGCCCTCGCGCATGCGCGGCAGCACCGATTCCACCGCCTTCCACGCCGCGCTGCGCCCGGCGCGGTCGCCGTCGAAGCAGAAGTAGACGTCCGGTGCGTTGCGGAACAGCAGCTCGGCGTGGTCGGGCGTGGTCGCGGTGCCGAGCGTGGCCACGGCCTGGCTGACGCCGTGCTCGAACAGCGCGATCACGTCCATGTAGCCTTCGACCACGATCAGGCGTTCGATCTTCGGGTTCGCCTGCCGCACCTGCCACAGCCCGTACAGCTCGCGCCCCTTGTGGAACAGCGGGGTCTCGGGCGAGTTGAGATACTTCGGACCTGCGTCCCTGCCGTCGGTTGGCGCGTCCAGCACGCGGCCGCCGAACGCGATCACCCGCCCGCGGCGGTCCAGGATCGGGAACATCACCCGGTCGCGGAACTTGTCGTAGACGTGGCCGCGGTCGTTCTTCGACAGCATGCCGCCGCGCTCGAGCAGCTGCAGGCGCCTGGGATCCGTGCCCAGCGCGTCCTTCAGCGCGGAGAAGCCGTCGGGCGCGTAGCCGATCGCGAACTGCGCACGCACCGCCTCGCCCACGCCGCGGGCGTCGAGGTAGGCGCGCGCCCTGTCGCTGCCGGCGAGGTGGCGCTGGAAGAAACGCGACGCCGCCTCCAGCGCGTTGAACAGGTCCTGGGTGTCGGGATTGGCGTTGCGCTGCTGGGTCTCGCGCGGCACTTCCATGCCCGCCTGGCGCGCCAGCTCGTCGACCGCGTCGAGGAACTCGAGCCGGTCGTACTGCATGAGGAACGAGATCGCGGTGCCGTGCGCGCCGCAGCCGAAACAGTGGTAGAACTGCTTGGTCGGCGAGACGGTGAACGAGGGCGAGCGCTCGTCGTGGAACGGGCAGCGCGCCGAGTATTCCTTGCCCTGCCGCTTGAGCGGCACGCGCGCATTGACCACCTCGACGATATCCGTCCTGGCGAGCAGGTCGTCGATGAATGCGTCGGGGATCCGGGCCATGCGGCTAGTGTATGCGCGCGCGGCGCCGGCGCCGCCCTGTCGTGGCGCGATCGCGCGGTGCCGCGCCGCGTCGCCGCCCGCAATCCGCCAGGCGTGCGCGCGACACGGGGACGACGGAATCGGCGGCAGCGGCCGCAGCGTCGCTACAGGGTGCCGGCGGGCGCCGGGCGTGGCCGGTGCGCTTCGGGCCGGGCGTTGGCGCGTTCGTCGATCACCGCGGTCAGCAGCGCGCCGACGAAGAACACCACGCTGCCGTAGTAGATCCACACCAGCAGCAGCACCAGCGCGCCCATCGAGCCGTAGGCGCTCCCCGGCGCGGCCTGGGCCAGGTACAGGCCGATCAGCCAGCGCCCGGTGGCGAACAGGGCGGCGGTGATCGCGCCGCCGAGGAAGGCCTGCGGCCAGGCGACCCGGCGATCGGGCAGGTAGTGGTAGAGGAAGGCGAAGGTGATCACGTACAGCACGAAGGTGGTGACGTAGCCCACCGCGGGCAGCAGCGAGGGCAGGCGCGCGAAGGCGACCTGCAGCGCCGTGGTCGCGACCATCGACAGCACCAACAGGAAGCCGATCGCCAGCACCACGCCCAGCGAGAACACGCGCTTGCGCAGCCAGGCCGGCAGGCCGGTGAAGCGCTGCGCCTCGCTGCGGAAGATCAGGTTGAGCGCGCCCTGCAGCTGCGCGAACACCACGGTCGCGCCGACGAACAGCAGCACCGTGCTCCAGGCGCCGGCCAGCGAGCCCATGTCGGGCTGCTCCGTGGCGTTGCGGATCACGGTGCTGGCCACGGTCGATGCGCCGGGACCGGCGAGATCGCCGATCTGGTCGATCAGCGACTGCTGCGCGGGTGGATACAGCGAGGCGGTGATCCACAGCAGCAGCACCAGCAGCGGCGCCAGCGACAGCAGCGCGTAGAACGCCAGCGAGGCGGCCTGGGTCATCAGACCGGCCTCGACGAAGCGCTGCACCAGCGCGCCGGGCAGGCTGGCCTGGAAGCGTTCGGTCAGGTGCTGGAGCTTCTGCTTGGCTTGCATGACCCGGATGATCGCGGAGGCGCCGTCGACCCGGCGTCAGCGTGCGGCCCGCCGGAGGGCGCGAGGGGCCTCAGTCCGTGGCGCCCGCCGTGCCGTCGGCCGCGAGGCTGCGCAGCGCCTCGCCGCTGAGGCGCTGGGTGGTCCAGCCTTCCATGCCCACCGCGCCGATCCGCCGGTAGAAGCCGATCGCCGGGGCGTTCCAGTCCAGCACCGACCACTCGAAACGTCCGCAGCCGCGCTCCACCGCCAGCCGCGCCAGCCGCGCCATCAGGCGCCGGCCGATGCCCATGCCGCGGTAGCGGGGCTGCACGAACAGGTCCTCCAGGTACAGGCCCGGCCTGGCGAGGAAGGTCGAATAGTTCTGGAAGAACAGCGCGAATCCGGCGGCCGCGCCATCGACTTCGGCCAGCACGACCTCGGCGCAGGGACGCGGGCCGAACAGCGTGGCCGCCAGCTGCGCCTCGTCGGCCTGCACCTCGTGCGCCAGTTGCTCGTATTCGGCCAGGCCGCGGATCAGGGCGAGGATCGCGCCCACGTCGTCGGGGCGCGCGGGACGGAGGACGATGTCGGCAGGCTGCATGCGGCCGATTGTGCGCCGATCGTGCGCGCGATGCGCCGGCGGCGCCATGCCGCGGCC
This sequence comes from uncultured Luteimonas sp., assembly GCF_947492465.1. Classification (NCBI taxonomy): domain Bacteria; kingdom Pseudomonadati; phylum Pseudomonadota; class Gammaproteobacteria; order Lysobacterales; family Lysobacteraceae; genus Luteimonas; species uncultured Luteimonas sp. The sequence continues at coordinate 296,853 of NZ_CANLNF010000003.1, read as the reverse complement.
GCCGCGCCAGGCCGGCACTGCGCGGCCGAGGCGGGCCGCGCGTCGAAGCCAGGCCGGCACTGCGCGGCCGAGGCGGGCCGCGCGTCGAAGGGGCGCGGGACGCGCCGGCGGGGTCGGGGCTCAGCCCGCCAGCTTCTGCTTCACCAGCTTCGACACCAGGCCCATGTCGGCCTGGCCAGCCAGCGCGGGCTTGAGCACGCCCATCAGCTTGCCCATGTCGGCCGGCGCGCTGGCGCCGGTCGTGGCGATCGCATCGTCGATGGCTGCCAGGATCTGCGCCTCGTCCAGCTGCGCGGGCAGGTAGGTCTGGATCACGGCGATCTCGGCGCGCTCGATGGCGGCCAGGTCCTCGCGGCCGGCGCCTTCGTACTGGCTCACCGAGTCCTTGCGCTGCTTGAGCATCTTCTCCAGCACGGCCAGCACCGCGGCGTCGTCGAGCTCGATGCGCTCGTCGACTTCGCGCTGCTTGATCGCGGCATTGACCAGCCGGATCACGCCCAGGCGATCCTTGTCGCCGGCCTTCATCGCGGCCTTCATGTCGTTGGTGAGCTGCTGTTTCAGGGTCATGGCTGCGGCCGGTTGGGGAGGAGGGAGGAAGCGGCGCCGATCGGGCCGTTGCGGGACGCCGGCGCTCCGGATCCGGTCGCCGATGGCGGCTGCGCCCAGAACACAAAAAGCCGGCCACGCTCGCGCGTGCCGGCTTCTGGCGAAGCGTCGCGGCTCAGTACAGGCGCTGGCGCTTGGTGACGTCGCGCGACACACGGCGCGCCTGGCGCTTCACCGCGGCGGCGGCCTTGCGCTTGCGCTCCTGGGTCGGCTTCTCGTAGAACTCGCGCTTGCGGGTCTCGGCGAGGACGCCGGCCTTCTCGCAGGTGCGCTTGAAGCGACGCAGGGCAAACTCGAAAGGCTCGTTTTCGCGGACTTTGACGCTGGGCATAGGAATCTCTGGCTCTTGGGAAGGCCGGCCGACGATGGGCCGGTCTCTGCGAAGGACTCGCACCTCCCGGCCCGGACGGCCAGGGGAGCCGCGTATGATAGCCGCTCGTCTTGCAACGGTGCAACCGGGCGCCCATCTCCCCCGCATGAAGGTCCTTGGCATCGAATCGAGCTGCGACGAGACCGGCGTGGCCGTCTACGACACCGCCCGCGCCGGCGGTGGCCTGCTCGCCCACGCCGTCTACAGCCAGATCGCCCTGCACGCCGAGTATGGCGGGGTGGTCCCCGAGCTGGCCAGCCGCGACCACGTACGCAAGCTGCTGCCGCTGGTCCGCCAGACCCTGGCCGAGGCCGGCCTGGCCGTCGGCGACATCGACGGCGTGGCCTACACCGCTGGGCCTGGCCTGGTCGGCGCCCTGCTGGTGGGCGCGGGCGTGGCCCGCTCGCTGGCCTGGGCGCTGGACGTGCCGGCCGTGGGCGTGCACCACATGGAAGGCCACCTGCTGGCGCCGCTGATGGAGGACGACCCGCCGCAGCCGCCGTTCGTGGCCCTGCTGGTGTCGGGCGGGCATACCCAACTGGTCGCGGTCGACGGCATCGGCCGCTACCGGCTGCTGGGCGAGACCCTGGACGATGCCGCGGGCGAGGCCTTCGACAAGACCGCCAAGCTCATGGGCCTGCCCTACCCGGGCGGGCCGCAGCTGGCCGCGCAGGCCGAACAGGGCACGCCCGGCAGGTTCCGCTTCGCCCGGCCGATGACCGACCGCCCCGGCCTGGACTTCAGCTTCAGCGGACTCAAGACCCAGGTGCTGCTGGCCTGGCAGCAGTCCGACCAGTCGCCGCAGACCCGGGCCGACATCGCACGCGGCTTCGAGGAGGCGGTGGTCGACACCCTGGCGATCAAGTGCCGGCGCGCGCTGGATGCGGCCGGCAGCGACGTGATCGTGGTGTCCGGCGGCGTCGGCGCCAACCGCCGCCTGCGCGCGAAGCTGCAGGACATGGCGCAGGCGCGTGGCGGCCGCGCCTGCTTCCCGCATCCGTCGCTGTGCACCGACAACGGCGCGATGATCGCCTTCGCCGGCGCGCTGCGGCTGCAGGCGGGCCAGCACGACGGCCCGGCCGTGCACGTCACGCCGCGCTGGGACATGGCATCGCTGCCACCGGTGGCGGCAGCGACGTGATTGGGGACTGGGGATTGGGGATTGGGAAGAGCGAGTGCCGCGTGCTTTCCGAATCCCCAATCCCGAATTCCGAATCCCGGCTCCCCATGGACAAAGTCTTCATCGAAGCGCTCGAGATCGATGCCCTGATCGGCATCTACGACTGGGAACGGCGGATCCGGCAGACGCTGGTGTTCGACCTGGAGATGGGCTTCGACAACCGCGTGCCGGCCGCGAGCGACGACATCGCCGACACGCTCAACTACAAGGCGGTGAGCAAGCGCCTGGTCGAGTACGTGTCGCAGTCCGATTTCGGGCTGGTGGAAACGCTGGCCGAGCGCTGCGCGGAGATCGTGATGGCCGAGTTCAACATCGGTTGGTTACGCTTGAAGCTGAGCAAGCCGGGCGCGGTGCGCGGCGCGCGCGCGGTCGGCGTCATCATCGAGCGCTCGCGCGCCACCTGAAGCAGGAGACCGATTTGCTGGACCAGCTGGAGACGTTGCAGGCGGCGCTCGCGCCCTACCCGTGGGCCTACCCGGCCGTGGTCCTCGTCGCCCTGCTGGCGGCCGCCTGGCTGGCCAACTGGCTGACCAAGCGGGTGCTGCTGCGCGGCATCCAGCGCGCCCTGCGCGCGACCACGGCGCGCGGCGAGGCGCATGGCAGCCACGTGCAGATGCGGGTGATCCCGCGCCTGGCCAACGTGGTGCCGGCGCTGGTGATCGCGGCCGGCATCTCGATGGTGCCGGACTTGCCCGCGCAGGTGGTGTCGGTGGTGCGCGCGCTGTGCCAGGCCTTCATCGTGCTGACCGTGGCGCTGTCGGTGTCGCGCGCGCTGGACTTGATCAACCAGGTCTACGAGCGGCGCCCGGACGCACGCAACAAGCCGATCAAGGGCTACCTGCAGGTGGCCAAGATCATCATGTTCGTGCTGGTCGCGATCTCGATCGTGGCCACCCTGATCGGCGCGCAGTTCCTGCACATCCTCACCGGCCTGGGCGCGGCGACGGCGGTGCTGATGCTGATCTTCCAGGACACGATCCTCTCGCTGGTGGCCAGCGTGCAGATCAGCAACGACGGCCGTGTGCGCATCGGCGACTGGATCGAGATGCCCAGCCAGAACGCCGACGGCGATGTGATCGACATCGCCCTGCACACGGTGACGGTGCAGAACTGGGACAAGACGATCACCACCGTCCCGACCAAGAAGCTGATCAGCGACTCGTTCAAGAACTGGCGCGGCATGAGCGAGTCGGGCGGCCGCCGGATCAAGCGCGCGCTGTACCTGGACCAGCGCTCGGTGCGGTTCCTGGACGAAGGCGAGGTGGCGCGGATGCACCGCTTCGTGCTGATCGACGGCTACCTCGAGCGCAAGGCGGCCGAGATCCGCGAGTGGAACGCGACCCTGGCCGAGCGCGGCGCCGAGCCGGTCAACCGTCGCCGGGTCACCAACCTGGGCACGTTCCGCGCGTACGTGGAGCAGTACCTGCGCCACCATCCCAGCATCAGCCAGGACATGACCCTGCTGGTGCGGCAGCTGCAGCCCACCGCCGAAGGCCTGCCGCTGGAGGTCTACTGCTTCAGCAACGACACCGCCTGGGCGGCCTACGAAGGCATCCAGGCCGACATCTTCGACCACCTGCTGGCGATCCTGCCCGAGTTCGGCCTGCGCGTGTACCAGGCGATGGGCGACGCCCCGCTGGACGTCAACCTGCACCGCGCCGGGTCTTCGTCCACCGCGGCGCGCTGAGGCCGCCGGCGCCGCACCACGCTCGCCGCCGGGCGGCCCGATGCGCGATCATGGACGCCCTTCCGGAGCGCGCCATGCATACCGCCTACCTGAGCCTCGGCAGCAACCTCGAACCCGGGCGGCACCTGCCCGCGGCGGTGCAGGCGTTACGCGCGCGCTTCGGCGAACTGCTGGTCTCGCCCTGCTACCGGTTCCCGGCGGTGGGCTACAACGGCCCGGACTTCCTCAACGCCGCCGCCGCGCTGCGCACCGACCTCGACGCGCACGCGCTCAACGCCTGGCTGCACGCGCTGGAGGACGCGCACGGCCGCGACCGCAGCGGCCCGCGCTACAGCGATCGCACCCTGGACATCGACATCGTGCTGTTCGGCGACCTGGTCGCCGAAGGGCCCGGACCCGCCACCGCGGCCGGCACCACGCCGGTGCTGCGCGTGCCGCGCGACGAGCTGCGCCACGCCTTCGTGCTCAAGCCGCTGGCCGACATCGCGCCGGACGCGCGCCATCCCGTCTCCCAAGACACCATCGCCGCGCTGTGGGCGGCGCATCCGGACCACGACGTGGCCTTCGAGCGGGTGGCGCTGGGCTGAGCGCCCTCGGTAGCGCGGCGGGTGCGCGCCTGCGGTGGTACCCGTCGCTGGCGTGTCCGCTCGCAGGGAAGGGGTCCCGGCGTCCTTGTCCGTCACATCGGCGCCGCCCGCCGCGTCTTCCACCTGCATCCCCGCATTGCGGGCGCTCCGTGCGCCGGGCAGGATGCGGACCATCCACCGGAGACATGCCATGTTCGAGAAGTTTTCCCGCAGTTGGGACCTGGTCAAGGCCAGCGCTTCGGTGCTGCGCTCGGACAAGGAGCTGATGCTGTTCCCGGTGATCTCCGGCATCGCCACCCTGGTGGTGCTGGCGACCTTCCTGCTGCCGATGTTCGCGCTGCGGATCTTCGCAGAGGGCATCGGCCTGGGCGGGGTGGTGTTCGGCTTCCTGTTCTACTTCGTCCAGTACAGCGTGATGATCTTCTTCAACTGCGCGCTGGTGGGCGCGGCGATGATCCGCCTGGACGGCGGCGATCCCACCCTGGCCGACGGCTTCAACGCGGCCAGGGCGAAGATTCCCTCGATCCTGGGCTACGCCGCCATCGCCGCCACCGTCGGCGTGCTGCTGCAGGCGCTCAAGAGCAAGGACAACAACTTCCTCGTGCGCCTGGCCGGCAGCGGCCTGGGCGCGGCGTGGACGCTGGCGACCTTCCTCGTGGTCCCGGTACTGGTCTCGCGCAACGTCGGCCCGGTCGATGCGCTCAAGGAGAGCGTGTCGCTGCTCAAGCGCACCTGGGGCGAGAACGCGGTCGGGCAGGTCGGCATCGGCGCGGCGTTCGGCCTGATCACCTTCGCCTTCGTGCTGGTCGGCGTGGCGCTGACCCTGCTCGCGGCGCAGGCCTCGTTCGCGCTGGCGGTCGTGGTGGGCGCGCTGTTCCTGCTGGCGGTGCTGCTGGTGGGCATCTACCAGGCGGCGCTGAGCGCCATCTATTCGGCCGCGCTGTACCGCTACGCCGTCTCGCACGAAACCCCGGCCGCGTTCCGCGACGCGGGGCTGGAGCAGGCCTTCCTGCCGAAGGCGGGCTGAGACGCGCGGGGCCGGCATCGGCCGGTCCCGCAGCCGGATGGCTACAGCGGCGCGCGGCCGCCGTCGACGGCGACCACCGAGCCGGTGGTGTACTGCGCATCGCGCAGCAGCCACAGCGCGGTCGCGGCGATCTCGTCCAGCCCGCCGGTCCGGCCCAGCGCGGTGCGGGCAAGGATCCGCGCCTGCAGCGCCGGGTCGGGCGCGTCCTCCGGCCACAGGATCGCGCCCGGCGCCAGCGCATTGACCCGCACCTCGGGCGCCAGGGCGGCGGCCAGCGCGCGGGTCATCGCTTCGAGCGCGCCCTTGCTGATCGCGTAGGCGGCCAGGTCGGCGCGCGGCTGGCGCGCGTACACGTCGCTGATGTTGAGGATCGCGCCACGCGCGGCCTTCAGGTGCGGGGCCGCGGCCTGGGCCAGGAAGAACGGCGCGCGCAGGTTGGTCGCCAGCAGCGTGTCCCACTGCGCGGGCGTCACCGTGCCCATCGGGGTGGGGAAGAACGCGGCCGCATTGTTGACCAGCGCATCGAGCCGGCCGAACTGCCCGACCGTGTGCGCCACCAGCTCGGGCAGCGCGTCGAAGCGGGCCAGGTCCGCCTCCAGCACCCGCGCGCTGCCGCGGCGCGCGGCCTCCAGGTCGGCGACCAGCGCCTGGGCCTCCGCGCCCGACTGGCGGCAATGCACGACGACGGCATACCCGGCCCGGTGCAGCCGGCGCACGATGGCCGCACCGAGGCGGCGCGCGCCGCCGGTGACCAGGGCGACGCGGGGCGGGGTCGACATGGCGGGCTCCGGATTGCCGTTATCCTGATGCATTGTCGCCGCAGACGTTGCCGATGTCCGATTCCACGCCCACGAGCGACGCGCTCGACCACAGCGCGCGCCTGCAGGCGCTGATCCGCGAGCAGATCGCCGCGGCCGGCGGCGCGATCCCGTTCTGGCGCTTCATGGAGCTGGCCCTGTACGCGCCGGGGCTGGGCTACTACAGCGCCGGCGCGACCAAGTTCGGCGCCGCCGGCGATTTCGTCACCGCGCCCGAACTGGGCCCGCTGTTCGCCGAGTGCGTGGCGGCCGCGCTGGCGCCGGCGCTGCGGCAGTGCGGTCCGCAGGCGCGCTTCCTCGAGGTCGGCGCGGGCAGCGGCCGCTTCGCCGGCGACGCCATCGCGCACCTGCTCGAACTCGACGCGATGCCGGCGCGCTACGCCATCCTCGAACCCAGCGCCGACCTGCGTGAGCGCCAGCACGCGCATCTGTCGCGCGCGCTGCCGGCGGCCGCGTTCGAGCGCGTCGAATGGCTGCAGGGACCGATGCCCGACGACTGGAACGGCGTGCTGTTCGCCAACGAGGTGCTGGACGCGCTGCCCACGCCGCGCTTCGCGATGCAGCGCGGGCAGGTGTTCGAGGAGCACGTCGTGCTCGATGGCGATGGCTTCGCGCGCATCGACCGTCCCGCCGACGCGCTGCTGTCGGCGGCCGTGCGCCACGTGGAGAGCCAGCTTGACGGGCCGTTCGCCGACGGCCACCGCGCCGAGCTGCTGCCGCAGCTGCCCTACTGGCTGCAGGCGGTGGCCGGCGGCATGCGTTCGGGTGCGCTGCTGTTCGTCGACTACGGCTACCCGCGCCGCGAGTACTACGATCCGCGCCGCCGCGACGGCACCCTGCGCGCCTTCCATCGCCATCGCCTGGTCGAGGACGTGCTGGCGCGCGTGGGCCTGCAGGACATCACCGCCTCGGTGGATTTCACCGCGCTCGCCGAAGCCGGCACCGGGGCCGGCTTCGAGCTGGCCGGCTACTGTTCGCAGGCGAGCTTCCTGATCGGCAATGGCCTGGAGCAACGCCTGGCCGCACACGAGGCCGACGCGCCGGACGAAGCCGCGCGCTACGCGCTGCGCCAGCAGGCCAAGGCGCTGACCGTGCCCGGCGGGATGGGCGAGCGCTTCCAGGTGATGGGCTTCGCGCGCGACGTGCCGCTGGATGCGGCCTTCCTGCTCGGCGACCTGTGCTTCCGCCTGTGAGCCGGCGGCCGCGACCGGCATACCGGCCGGGGCGTTCGCTCAAGCCACTGCGGCATCCGCGGTTCTGGGCCGCGCTGTGGTGCCTGGCGATCGCCGCCGTAGTGGTGTCGTCGCTGATGCCGCCACCGCCGATGCCGGAGTTCGATGGCAGCGACAAGTGGTCGCACTTCCTGGCCTACTTCGCGCTGGCCGCGAGCGCGGTGCAGCTGTTCCGCGGATGGCCGGCGCTGCTCGGCGCGGGCCTGGGCCTGGTGCTGCTGGGCATCGGCATCGAGTACGCCCAGGGCACGCTGACCGTCGACCGGATGGCCGAGACGAAGGACGCCCTGGCCAACACCCTGGGCGTGATCGCCGGACTGGGCACGCGCCTGACCCCGCTGCACGACCTGCTGCTGCGGATCGACCGGGGACGGAACAGCGGGAGCGACTAGCGACTGGAGTCGAACCCGCGCGCTTCGCCTGTTCCGGACCCGATGGGTGGCGAGGGTCCAGGGCGTTCCGCCGACTTCCTTCCCACTTTGCGGGGAGGAAGTCGATCGGTCATCGCAATCCCGAGGGCTTCGCCACGGAGGGGCTTCAGCGCGCGGTCTGCAGGCTGACCCGGTTCAGCACCCACATCTGCGGGCGGGTGTCGCCGCTGAAGGTCAGGCACAGGTCGGTGCGGCCGGGAGGGGCGGACTGCAATGGCGCTTGCAGTTCCACGAAGCCGTCCGGGCCGGGCCGGGCCGGGAGCGGGGCGGATGCCAGGACCGGGCCTTCGCATCCGGCACGCAGCTCGAACTCGCCGTGCGCGGCCACCGGTGCGCGGAAGCGACGTTGCGCTTCCTCCTCGCGGAGGAGGCCGAAGTTGTACGGAATCCGGCCTGCGCGCACTTTCACCGAGGCAATGCCTTCAAGCTGCGCGTCCGGCCATCGCCAGCACGGATGGAAGATGGAGACGTCGAAGTTCTCGCGCGGACCGTCGAGCGGATTGTCGTCTTCCAACCTCAGCACCAGCCGGCCGCCGTCGGGGCATTGCGCCAGCTGCTTGTCGGTACGGCTCAGCTGCGACGCGATGTCGAGGTTCCAGTGCGTGGCTGTATCGGCCAGTGGTCTGCCATCGACGAAGGTCATCGCCTTCAGTACCGTCGGTACCGGCACGGTCAGCGCCGCCTTGTACCCCGGCGACCGTGCAGTGGGCGTGCTGCCGTCGGTGGTGTAGCGGATATCGTCATACCCGAGCGGGTTGGACAGCTCCACGGTGACGGTGCCTTCGATCCTGTCATCCTCGCGCGTCATCGCAACCGACAGCGCGGTCTGGCCGTAGGCGATTCCCGAGGCGCGGTAGCGCTGCAGCTGCGCCGGCAGGCGCGAGAGGAAATCGCCGTAGTCCTTGCGCCCCGGCGGCGTCCACGCGATCTCCGCCAGTGCTGCCATGCGCGGGAACACATTGTGCTGCAGACGTGCGAATGTCCGGGTGTGTTCGGTCCACATGTTGGCCTGCACGCCCAGCACGTGCTTGCGCTGCGCCGGTTCGAGCCCGGCCGGGACCGGATCGAACGCGTAGATCTTCTGCATCGAGGTGAACTTCGGCCTGCCCGGCGGTTCCTCGGGAAGGTTGGTCTGCAGGAAATCCAGGTACAGCGTGTGGCCGGGGGCCATCACCACGTCATGGCCATGCGTGGCCGCCTCGATCCCGCCCTCGATCCCGCGCCACGACATCACCGTGGCGTGCGGGGGCAGGCCGCCTTCGATGATCTCGTCCCAGCCGATCAGCTTGCGGTCGTGCGAGGCCAGGAAGCGCTCCAGCCGCTTGAGCATGTGGGACTGCATGGCCTCCTCGTCACGCAGGCCGAGTTCACGCATGTAGGCCTGCACGTCGGAAGACTCCTGCCACTGGTACTTCACCGCCTCGTCGCCGCCGATATGGACGTAGGGGCCCGGGAAGAGTTCGATCACCTCGGCCAGGATGTTCTCCAGGAACTCCATCGTGGGCTCCCCCGGGTTGAACAGGTAGGGGTTGACGCCCCAATCGTGCGACGGCCGGGTGGGGCCATCGACGACGCCATGTTCCGGGTAGGCCGCCACCGCCGCCTGCGCATGGCCAGGCACGTCGATCTCCGGCACCACGGTGATGTGGCGCGCCGCGGCGTACTGGACCACGTCGCGGACCTGCTCCTGCGTGTAGTGGCCGCAATACAGGTGCGGGCTGCCGTCGGGTTTCCGACCGGCCTGGCCGGCCGCGGCGCGGCAACTGCCGACTTCCGTCAGCCTGGGATAGCGCCTGATCTCGATGCGCCAGCCCTGGTCGTCGGTCAGGTGCCAGTGGAAGGTGTTGAGCTTGTGCATCGCCATCGCGTCGAGCAGGGTCTTGATCTGCTCGACGCTCTGGAAGTGGCGCGCCGAATCGAGCATGAAGCCGCGCCAGGCAAAGCGGGGCGCGTCCTCGATACGCAGCGCCGGGATGCGCACCGTCCCGCCTTCGGCCGACGACAGCAGTTGCCAGAGCGTCACCGCGCCGTAGAACAGCCCGCGCTCGTCGCTGGCGGCCACGCGCACGCCCTCGGGCCCGACTTCGAGCAGGTAGCCTTCCGCTGCGCCGGGCGAAATCGCCGGATCGATCGCGAAGCGGATCCCGCCAGCCGTGCCGTCTGCTGCCAACACCGGCGCGAAGCCGTGGCTCGCCTCCACCATCGCGCCGAATCCGGCGGCGACGTTGCGCGCAACGCCGCCCTCGGCGTGTAGATGCGTCGTCCTGTCGAAGCGGAAGCTGCCTTCGTGAGGCACCAGCGAGGCGGGTGCGGGAATCAGCGCCGGCGTGGCGACGGCTTCAGCGTGGTTGCCGGCAAGGGGCGCGGCGCGACCGCTGCACGCGGCAAGCAGGCCGCAGCAGCACAGCGCGAACACGGACAGTCGCATAGCTGGAATCAGGTGCATCTCGTTCCTCGATCGGGCGCATGCCGTTGCGAAGCGCGGGACGGCGGGCGCACGGCCGGCCGGAATCGCCGCGTCCTGGAGAAGAAAAAAGGGCCCGGACACATCCGGGCCCACCGGGAGGACGGCTCGAGCGGGAGGGGCCGTCAGAACTGGACGCGCAGCGTGGTCAGGTAGCGACGCCCGGAGCGGTAGACGCCGCGGGTCAGGCGCTCGGTATCGGCATAGCTGTGGTAGGCCTCGTCGAGCAGGTTCATCGCATCGAAGTTCAGGCTGACGCTGTCGGTGAAGCGGTAGCCGAGCGACAGGTCCATCGACGTGTACGGACGCACCCAGAGGTTGTCGCCGCGGTCGACGTTGGTGAAGTATTCCGACCGCCAGGAGGCGCTAAGGCGCGCGCTGAAGCGCTCGTTCTCGAAGTACGGGCTGATGTTGAGCTGGTTCTTCGAGTTGTAGGGCATCGGATCGCCCGAACTCGATTCGGCATCGGCGTAGGTGTAGTTCGCGATCAGGCCGAAGCCGGCCGCGAGCTGCTGCTGCCAGGCGAGCGCGAAGCCCTGGATCTTGGCGGTGCCGGCGTTGTCGGGGCGCGCGACCTGGTACGTGGTCACGCGGTTCAACGCCTGGTTGAAGTGCTCTTCCGCACGCGTGGTGGTCAGGATGTAGTTGTCCACGTCCTTGTAGAACAGCGAGCCGGCCAGGATCGCGTCCTCGGCGAAGTACCACTCGGCCGAGACGTCGAAGTTGGTCGACTCGTATGGATCCAGTTCCGGGTTGCCGCCACCGCCGGTCAGGGTCTGGTCGCCCAGCCACAGGTAGCTGGACATGTCGCTGTAGTTCGGCCGCGCGATGACCTTCGCTCCGGAGAACCGCAGCACCACGTCGTCGGCCAGGTCGTAGGCCAGGTTCACGTTGGGCAGGACGTTGCTGTACTGCTTGCCGACCACGCTGGGCGCATAGCCGTCCGCCGGACAGGGCGGCGGTGCGTCGGTACGCACGCACTGCCAGCTGTGGCTCTCCGTATCGGTCCGCACGTAGCGCAGGCCGACATTGCCGCGAAGACCGTTCCAGCTGAAATCGGCCTGCACGTAGGCGGCGTTGATGTCCTCGACGATGCGCCAGGTGTTGGCCGCGAACGACGGGTCGTTGAACGTGCTGGGCTCGGGCATCGTCTGCCACGGCGCCAGCCAGTCGCCGCTGAGGATGTAGTCGGCCAGCGCCCAGCCGTCGATGTAGAAACGATCGCCCAGGTCGCCGTAGCCGGAAAAGCCGCCGAGGTAGTTGTCCGGCACCGGCTGCGGATTGAACATGTCCGCCGTGGCATCGCCGTAGCCGGCGACCGACGCCAGCGACACGCCGCCCATCTTCTGCTCGGTTTCGTGTTCGCGACGCTTGGCGCCGAAGCGCAGCATGTACACCGGCGAGTCGAGCCGGATCCCGAGGTCGACCTGGCCGTAGGTTTCCTCGTCGCGGGTCGGCTTGAACACGATGTTGCCGCCCCAGCCCGGATTCCAGGACGGGGGCGGCTGGGTCGGGTCTGCGCCCCAGCCGCCGTCCATCCGGAACGCGGACGGATCGGTGAACGGATTGCGTCCGTGGTAGGTCAGGGTGCCCGGCTGCGATGGCGCGCGGCTGATGTCGTAGCTGTAGTCGGCCCAGTTGAGGAATTCGCCGAACACCTGCTGGTCGGTGCCGCCGGTGGCCTCGGTGGTGCCGACGTGCGCCGAGACGAACCAGCGCTCGCTGTCCCACTTCGCCTTCAGGTCGTAGGACTCGGTCTCGACCGTGGACTTGCGGTTCTGCATGTCGTAGACCGACAGCGCGTTGCGGAAGGTGCCGCGGGTGATGATGCCGTCCTCCACCGTCACGTCGGTCAGCCGCATCAGGCTGTTCCAGGCATTGCCCATGAACGCGAACATCGACTGGTTGATGTTGTCGTAGCTGGCATCGATCTTGAGCGCGTTGAATTCGATGTCGAGCTCGTCGACCGGCTGGAACTGCAGGGCCAGCGAATAGCTGTTGCGTTCGCGCTGCTGCTCGAAGAACGAGGCGCTGAGCGAGTTGGGGCCGCGCGCGTCGAGGTTGGCCTCGAGTGTCTCCGCGCAGGCGCCCACGCAGGAGGCGGGCAAGGTCGGCTGGCCGCCCCCCGGGATCGGCGGCTGCGACCAGTCCGGTGGCAGGTTGTTGACCGAACCGCCGCCGCCCTGGCCGTCGCGGTAGTCGCGGGCCGAGACGCTGCCATAGGCCTCGATGCCATCGCGGCGGATGGTTTCGTCCAGGCGCTGCGCGGAGACGATCAGGCCGAAGGTCTCGGCCTGGTTCTTCCAGCCGAACATCAGCGAACCCTGCGGCTCGCCATCCTCGTCGCGGTCGTTGTAGAGGTAGCCCAGCTGCCCGCCGAACACGACGTTGTCGTCCAGGTCGAGCGGCCGGCGCGTGTCCACGATCACCGTGCCGCCGATCGAGCCTTCGTCGATATGGGCCTCGGGCGACTTGTAGACGGTCACCTTGCCGACGATCTGCGGCGCGAGCAGCGAATAGTTGAAGGTGCGGCTGGGGTGGTCGAGGATGAACCAGTCGGCCGAGGCGACGGACTGGCCGTTGAGCAGGGTGCGGTTGAGCGCCGGGTCGGTGCCGAGGATGCTGACGCGCTCGCCCTGTCCGAACAGGCGGTCGATGGTGACGCCCGGGATCATGGTGATCGCCTCGGCCACGTTGGTCGACGGGAACTTGCCCACGTCCTCGGCGGTGATCACGTCGACGATGGCGTCGGAGTTGCGCTTGGTGTCCAGCGCCTGCTGCAGGCTGGCGCGGATGCCGGTGACGACCACGCGGTCCAGTTCGCTCGCCTCCGCGGGCGCGGTGTCGGTGGTGGTGGCGTCCTGTGCCCGTGCCTGCGCGGAAACCCCGAGGCACACGGCGATCGCGGCCGACAGCATGGAAGTGCGGTACTTCATGGCGGTTCTCTCCCTTCGAAAATGGGTAGGGCTGTGGCCGCTGGCCGGGGGTTCCGGCGGCCCATGGCTGGTCAGTGCACCCGCGCAGCGGCGGACGCGCGGACCGGGGTCAGGTCGGGCGCGCGTCCGTTCGCGCCTGCTCGTGTGCGTCGTGGTCGCGACCGCGGGCGAGGTACCAGCTGGCGGCGCCGATCACGCCCAGCTGGCCGTGCTCGACCAGGGTCAGGGGAATCCGCAGCAGCGATTCGCGCATCGGCCCCTTGTCCAGGAACCGCGGCACGAAGCTGCTGCGGGCCAGGAAATCGCGGATCTGCGGCAGGATCCCGCCGGCCAGCTGTACGCCGCCGCGCGCGCCATACAGCAGCGCCATGTCGCCGACCGCGCCGCCGAGCAGGGCGCAGAACAGCTCCAGCGTGTCGTGCGCCAGGACGTCGCCAGCGCCAGCGCCTGCGGCGGCGCTGATCGCGTCGGGTGTTGCCTGCGTGGGCGCGATCCCCCGCACCCGGGCCAGCGCCAGGTGCAGGCGCAGCAGGCCGGGGCCGGACAGGGCATGTTCGATCGGGACGTGCCGGCGCTCGCGCAGGAACTCGCGCAGGACCGCCATCTCCAGGTCGGTGGTCGCGGTGAGCGAGGCCTGCCCGGCCTCGGTGGCCAGCACCTGGACCAGGCCATGCCTGCCCGGGATGCGGACCGCGGCGCCCAGCCCGGTGCCCGGCCCGACCACCAGGACCGGCCCGGCAGGGGCGACCTCCGGACCGGACAGGCGCAGCAGCACGTGCGCATCGGTGGCGGCGCCGGCATGGGCCAGCGCTTCGAAATCATTGACCAGGGCCAGCTCGTCGAAGCCCAGCGCGGTCCGGATGTGCATCGGGACGACCGGCCAGGGCAGGTTGACCGAGAGCACCGACCCGTCCTCGCGCGCGTGGCCGGCCGTGGCGAGCACGCCTCGCCGGACGGTCGCCGCCGCGGGGACGGCGACCACGTAGGCCTGCAGCACCTCGGCCAGGCCGGCGAAGTCGGCGCAGGCATACCGGCGGTAGTGCTGCAGCGTGTCGGGGGCGCAGGCATCCACCAGGCCCACCCGCACGTGGGTGCCACCGACATCCGCGGCAAGCAGTGGCGCGGCCCCGTGGTGCGGGCGGGGGCTGACGGACACGGGGCGGGTGCTTGCTCCCACGGGGACTCCTGGCGGGCACGTGGCGGACTGCCGGGTGCGGGGGTCAGTGTCGACGCCGTGACAACGATGTCAAGCGCGTCGTCAACACCATGCGCTGTTGCCGCGCGATTCGGCACACATGCAGAATGATGATGTAACGACGTGATGGATCATCATGCAGAACGGCGTAATCCGGTCGTGATGTCCGCGCTTGGCGTGTCCGTGTCGGCATGTCCCATGCTGCAGGACAGCAGCGCACTGCGCAGGGTGGACGCGGTGAAAGCCCGCTGTCGCTGGCATCCTGCCGCGAAGTATGACAACGTTAGTCACAGAGCATGGGGACAGGACACAGGAATCGCGCCATGGGTGTGAACGACGAGCAGGGCAGCCCGCGCAAGCCGACCATCCGCACCGTGGCCGAACGGGCCGGGGTATCGCTCAAGACGGTCTCGCGGGTGATCAACAACGAACCGGCCGTGCTGCCCGCGACCCGGGCGCGCGTGCTGCAGGCGATCGCCGAACTCGACTACGAACCCGATCCCTCGGCGCGCAACCTGCGCAGCGCCAGCGCCTACGTGATCGGCCTGGTCTACGACAACCCCAACCCGTACCACATCATCGGCCTGCAGAACGGCGTGCTCTCGGCCTGCCGCGAAACCGGGTTCGGCCTGCAGATCCATCCCTGCGATGCCAGTTCGCCGCTGCTGGCCGAGGAACTCGTGGAGCTGGTGCAGCGTTCGCGCCTGGCGGGCCTGGTGTTGACCGCGCCGATCTCCGAGCGGGTGGAACTGATCGAGGCGCTGGAGCGGGCCGGCGTGCGCGCCACGCGCATCATCGCGGGCGTCGAGGATCCGCGCGACGGCCACCCCTGCGTCTACGTCGACGACCGCGACGCCGCCTACGAGATCACCGAACACCTGATCCAGCTGGGCCACCAGCGCATCGGCTTCCTGTGGGGCGGACAGGAGCACCGCTCCAGTTCCGAGCGCTACCTGGGCTACGAGCAGGCGCTGAAGGACTACGGCATCGCGCTCGACAAGCACCTGGTGGTTCCCGGCGACTACACCTTCGACGACGGCTTCCGCGGCGCGCGCCGGCTGCTGGCGCTGCGCGAACCGCCGACCGCGATCTTCGGTTCCAACGACGAGATCGCCGCGGGCGTGCTGGCCGCGGCCAAGTCGGCCGGAATGAACGTGCCCTACGACCTGTCGATCGCCGGCTTCGAGGACAGCCCGTTCTCGCGCCAGTCGTGGCCGGCGCTGACCACGGCCAAGCAGGCCACCGAGGAGATCGCGCGCCACGCCGCGCGCATGCTCATCGCCAGCCTGCGCCAGGATGCCGCCGAGCCGGCCAACCAGGGTTTCGTGCCGCAGCTGGTGGTGCGCGGCTCGACCGCGCCGGTGCGTCCGCGCGCGCCGTCGGCGCCGGCCCCGGCAGGGGAGGCGTGACCGCCATGGGCGAGGCTTCCGCGCACGCTGCCGGGACCTGGATGTTCCGCGAAGCCGCGCAGGCGGCCGACGTGGTGGCAGCGCAGTTCGCCGCCAACCAGGACCCGCTCGCCGCGCTCGCCGAAGAGCTGCGACGCCGGCCGCCGGCGTTCGTCGCCACCTGCGCGCGCGGCAGTTCCGACCACGCGGCCACCTTCGGCAAGGCGCTGATCGAGACCCGGCTGGGGCTGGTCACCGCCTCGGTCTCGCCTTCGGTGGGCTCGGTGTACGGCGTGCGGCAGCGGCTGGGCGACGCCCTGTTCATCGCGATCTCGCAGTCCGGCCGCAGCCCGGACCTGCTGCGCAACACCCAGGCCGCACGCGAGGCCGGCGCGCGCGTGGTCGCGCTGGTGAATGCAGCCGATTCGCCGCTGGCGGCGCTGGCCGACGTGGTGGTGCCGCTGCATGCAGGGCCCGAGCGCAGCGTCGCGGCGACCAAGAGCTACCTCGCCTCGCTGTCGGCGCTGCTGCAGCTGGTGGCCGCCTGGGACGAGGATCCCGCGCTGGCGACCGCGCTGCCGGCCCTGCCCACCGGGCTGCGCGCGGCCTGGGACTGCGACTGGTCGCCGGCGCGCGAAGGCCTGCAGCAGGCGCGCAACCTGTTCGTGCTCGGGCGCGGTCCGGGCCTGGCCGCAGCCCAGGAGCTCGCGCTCAAGTTCAAGGAAACCTGCGGCCTGCATGCGGAAGCCTACAGTTCGGCGGAAGTGAAGCACGGGCCGATGGCGCTGGTCGGCGCGGGGTTTCCGGTGCTGATGCTCGCCCAGCCCGACGACACCGGCCCGGGCACGCGCGCGCTGGCCGGCGAACTGCGCGCGCGCGGCGCCAGCGTGTGGTTGGCCGACACCGGCGAGGGGGCCGACCTGCCCGTGCCCGTCGCACCGCACCCGGCCTGCGCGCCGCTGCTGCAGGTGCAGGCCTTCTACCGGATGGCCAACGCGCTGTCGCTGGCGCGTGGCTTCGATCCGGACACGCCGCCGCACCTCAACAAGATCACCGAGACGGTCTAGTGTCCGCGCCTGCGCATCACGCCTGCATCCGTTGCCGCCCGGCCGGCGCCGCACGGGCCAGACTCGTGGCGCCCGCCGTCGCAGGACCCGCGCGATGACCACGATCGCCCTGGTCAACGCGCGCGTGCTGCTCGACGCGGGATTCGCCGACGATGTGGCCGTCCTGCTGGAGGCCGGGCGCGTGCGGGCGGTGGTCGAGGCGGACGATCCGGTCCTGCGCGACGCGACGCGGCTCGACCTGGCGGGGGGGCTGCTGGTGCCGGGCTTCATCGACGCCCAGGTCAACGGCGGTGGCGGCGTGCTGTTCAACAACGCGCCCACGCTCGAAGGCGTCGCCGCCATCGCCCGCGCGCATCGCCGCTTCGGCACGACTGGCCTGCTCCCGACCCTGATCAGCGATCGCGTCGAGGTCATGCGCGAAGCGATCGCCGCCGTGCGCGACGCCATTGCGCAGCGGGTCCCCGGCGTGCTCGGCATCCACCTCGAAGGCCCCTACCTGGCGCCGGCGCGCAAGGGCACGCACGATGCGGGCATGTTCCGGGCGCCCGACGCGGACGAGATCGCGCTGGCGACCTCGCTCGACAACGGCGTGACCCTGCTCACCGTGGCGCCGGAACAGCTGCCGGCCGCGACGCTGGCGGCCCTGCTCGCGCGCGGCGCGATCGTCGCGGCCGGGCACACCGCCGCCAGCCATGCGCAGGTCCGCGCAGGCCTGGATGCGGGGATCCGTGGCTTCACCCATCTCTTCAACGCGATGAGCCCGCTGCAGGGACGCGAACCGGGCGCGGTGGGGGCGGCGCTGGAGGATCGCGACAGCTGGTGCGGGATCATCGTCGACGGCGTGCACGTGCACCCGGCCAGCCTGCGCGTCGCGCTGGCGGCCAAGCCGCGCGGCAAGCTGTTCCTGGTCACCGACGCCATGCCGATGGTCGGCGCCGACGATCCGGCCTTCGCGCTTTACGGCGAAACCATCACCGCGGTCGACGGCGTGGTGCGCAACGCCGCCGGGGCGCTCGCCGGCTCCGCGCTGGACATGGCCACGGCCGTGCGCAACAGCGTGCGCCTGCTCGGCCTGCCGCTGGAGGAGGCGGTGCGCATGGCGTCGCTGTACCCCGCGCAGTTCCTCGGCCTGGACGATCGCCATGGCCGCATCGCGCCGGGACTGGCCGCCGACCTGGTGTTGCTCGACGACGCGCTGCAGGTGCGTGCGACCTGGGTCGCCGGCGCCATGGAGCGCCACGACGCTTGAACGCGAAGGCGCCACGCCATGCCTCGGTCGACGCGCTGCGCGGACTGACGGTGGCGGCGATGCTGCTGGTCAACAATCCGGGCGACTGGGGTCATGTCTACGCGCCGCTGCGACACGCCGACTGGCATGGCTGCACGCCGACCGACCTGGTGTTCCCGTTCTTCCTGTTCGTGGTCGGCGTGTCGATCGCGCTGGGCCTGGTGCCGCGCATGGAGCGCGGCGACGACCTGCGCGCGCTGTGGCGTTCGATCCTCGCGCGCGGGCTGCGCATCGTCGGCCTCGGCCTGCTGCTGCACCTGGCGGCCTGGTGGGCGTTCGATGCCGCGCACTACCGCATTCCGGGCGTGCTGCAGCGCATCGGCCTGTGCTTCCTGGTCGCCGCGCCGCTGGCCCTGCACCTGCGCCCCCGCGCGCAGTGGATGCTGATCGCGGCGCTGCTGCTGGGCTGGTGGCTGCTGCTGGCCGCCGGCGGCAGCTACGAACGCTACCTCAACCTCGCCGACCGCATCGACACCGCGCTGCTCGCGCCGTGGCTCTACGACTTCGATGCCGCCGCTGGACGCGGCCATGATCCCGAGGGGCTGCCGGCGACGCTGCCTGCGATCGCGACTGTGCTGCTGGGCGTGCGCGCCGGCGACTGGCTGCGCAATGGCCGGCTGTATCGCCTTGCGGGCGCGGCCCTGGCCATGCTGGCGGCCGGCGCGCTGTGGTCGCTGGCGATGCCGGCCAACAAGGCGCTGTGGACCTCGTCGTTCGTGCTGTGGAGCGCCGGCTGGGCGGCGCTGGCGCTGGCGTTGGCGCAGCTGCTGGTCGACCGCCGTGGCTGGCCGGCGATCGGGCGCAGCTTCGGCATCAATGCCATCGCCGCCTACGCCGGCTCGGCGCTGATGGTCTACCTGCTGGCGGGCACCGGATTGTGGGACGCCGCCTACCGCCACGGCTTTGCCTGGATGACGCCTTACACCGGGCCCTGGCTGCCGTCGCTGGCGTTCGCGCTGGGCTTCGTCGCGCTGTGGTGGGGCATCGTGCGCGCGATGGCGGGTCGCGGCTGGATCCTGAAGATATGATCCGCGAAACCCCTGTCCGCGATGAGGCGGGCGAGGTCGCCACCCGACGACGACGGCCACGTCTTGCCGCACGAACTGCGTGAACACAGGCCGGGCAGTTCCGGGTGGCCTCGCGGTTCACTGCCCGATCACGGGCCGTGGCTACGCTCGCCGCATGCGCAGGAACGCTTCCGGCACGAGCCGCCGCAAACGCCGCCGGCCGCTCACGCCGGCCGAACGCGATGCCGTCGAAGCGGGCCTGCGTTATGTCAGCGATACCGCGCCAGGCATCCGCCGCATGCGCTGCGGGCGCGGCTTCCGCTACCTCGATCCCGACGGCGGCTGCGTGCGCGATGCGGACACGCTGGCGCGGATCCGCGCGCTGGCGATCCCGCCGGCCTATCGCGAGGTCTGGATCTGCACGTCGGCGCGTGGCCACCTGCAGGCCACCGGACGCGATGCGCGAGGCCGCAAGCAGTACCGCTACCACCCGGACTGGCGCCCGTTGCGCGACGCCAACAAGTTCGACCGCATCGTCGCCTTCGGACGCGCGTTGCCGAAGCTGCGCCGCCGGGTCCGTGCCGATCTCGCCCTGCCCGGCCTGCCGCGCGAGAAGGTGCTCGCAGGCGTGGTCGCGATCATGGCCAGCACCCTGATCCGGGTCGGCAACGACTGCTATGCGCGCGAGAACGGTTCGTTCGGCCTGACCACGCTGCGCACCCGGCACGCGCGCTTCCTCGGCCGGGAGCTGCGGCTGCAGTTCAACGGCAAGGGCGGGCGGGCGCACGAAGCCGGCATCCAGGATCCGCGCCTGCTGCGCCTGGTGCGCGCCATGCACGACCTGCCCGGCCAGCGCCTGTTCCAGTACCGCGACCAGGACGGCGAGCTGGTGCCGGTGGAATCGAGCGACGTCAACCAGTACCTGCGCGACTGCATGGGAGATGCGTTCACCGCCAAGGACTTCCGCACCTGGGGCGCGACCGAAGCGGCGTTCCGCCAGCTGGCCGGGATCCCGGCCGATGCGGCGACGTCCGACACCGCCGCGGCGGGCGTGTGCCGCGACGTGGTGGCGTCGGTGGCGGAGATGCTCGGCAACACGCCAACCGTGTGCCGCAAGAGCTATGTCGATCCGCGGGTGTTCGAGGGCTGGCGCGACGGCCGCCTGCATCGCGCGGCCGAAGGCGTGGCCGGGCGGCGCCGCTGGGAAACCGCGCTGCTGCGGTTCCTGGCGCGCCGCACGCGCGGCCGGGGCGCGCAGGTGGCGGCCACGGGCTGAGCGCATCGCATCACGTGTCGCGGCGCGGGTGCCGCTGTCTCGCCGCGGCCCGCGGACATGCGTTCGACGCCCGGTCGGCGGACGTCAGGCGCACGACGAAGACCACGGTGCGCGCGCACCGCGGGCGGGGATGCTAGCTCCCGTCCGCGTCGTCCGCAGCCTGCGCCCGGGCAGTGCCGATGGCGCGTATCCGCGCCTTGCGCAGGGCCGCGCCGATCTGCGGGCCGTCCATGCCCTCGCGCGCGATGTCGCGTGCGTTCACCGCCAGCGCGGCCGCGTGCAGGCGCTGCAGTTCGGCGCCGTGCGGATAGGGCTCGTGCTCTAGCCCCTGGCGGCCGCGCTTGTCGGCCTCGCAGACCCGCGCCAGGCCTGCGACGCGCGCGGGCTTGCGGAACGCGTCGCAGCGCTGCAGCAGGTCGTGGACCGTGGCATCGCGCAGCTCGTGCAGGCGGTGCACGTTGAGGTGCTCGCGACAGGCGACGACCGCGAGTTCCCGATGCCCGGTCGGCACCTTCAGCCGTTCGCACAGCGCGCGCAGCGGCTTGAGGCCGGCCTGCTCGTGGCCGATGTGGCGCGGGAGCACGTCGGCGGGCGTGAGCGCCTTGCCCAGGTCGTGGGTGAGCGCCGCGAAGCCGACCACCGGGTCGCCCGGCGCCAGCTGCGCGGCCATGTCGCTGACCAGTTCCTGGTGGCGGCCGGTATCGACTTCAGGATGGTATTCCGCGCGCTGCGGCACGCCGTACAGCGCGTCGACCTCGGGCAGCACCACCGCCAGCGCGCCCGCCGTGCGCAGCGTGCGCAGGAAGGCCGAAGGCTGCGCCGCGGCCAGCGCCTTGCACAGCTCCTGCCACACCCGCTCCGGCACGAGGCTGGCGAGTTCGCCGCCGGCGGCCATGCGCTGCATCAGCGCCAGGGTCTCGTCGGCGACGCGGAAGCCCAGCGGTGCGAGGCGCGCCATGAATCGCGCCGCGCGCAGCACCCGCAGCGGATCCTCGACGAAGGCCGGGCCGACGTGCCGCAGCACGCGCGCCTCGATGTCGCGCGCGCCGCCGAAGGGATCGACCAGGTGGCCGGCCTCGTCCCGGGCGATCGCATTGATGGTGAAGTCGCGCCGCTCCAGGTCCTGTTCCAGGGTCACCGACCGGTCGGCATGGACCACGAAGCCGCGATGTCCCGGCGCGCTCTTGCGCTCGGTGCGCGCCAGCGCATGTTCCTCGCCGGTGTCGGGATGCAGGAACACCGGGAAGTCGCGACCCACCGGCCGGAAGCCGGCGGCGAGCATCGATTCCGGCGTCTCGCCCACGACCACCCAGTCGCGGTCGCCCGGCGGCAGCCCGAGCAGCCGGTCGCGCACCGCACCGCCGACCAGGTAGGTCCGCATCGGACTCAGTCCAGGACCCGCGCGCTGAGCAGCCCCAGCAGCGCCTTCGCGTCGACCTTGCGGCCGAAGGTCTTGGTGACCGGCGCCTCGCTGGCGTTCCCGAGCAGTGCGTCCAACAGGCCCATGGCGTTTCCCGGAAGAAGGACAGGCGCCAGCTTAGCGGCTGGCGTTCAACCCGTCGCGGCAGGCGCCGGGCACGCGAACGCCTTGCGCGTGGCGGCGGATTCGCCGCGCATGCGCGCGGTCACCGGCGCGGCCTTGCCGAACATGCGCCAGTCGTAGAGCACGCTGAAGGCGAGGATGCGGGCCACGTACTCGCGCGTTTCGCGATAGCTGATGGTCTCGATCCACAGGTCCGGGTCCATCTGCGGACGCTGCGACAGCCAGCGCGAGGTCGGCGTCGGCCCGGCGTTGTAGGCGGCGATGGCGACGTAGGGCTTGCCGTACATCGCTTCCTTCTCGCGCAGGTAGGCGGTGCCGAGGGCGATGTTGGTTTCCGGATCGTAGAGGCTGGCGGCGCCGCCCCAGGGCAGGCCCAGCCGCCGCGCGACCGCCGCGCCGGTCGACGGCAGCACCTGCATCAGGCCGCGTGCATCGGCCGGCGAGCGTGCCTCGGGATTGAACACGCTTTCGGCGCGGATCTCGGCGGCGACCCAGGCCGGGTCGAGTCCATTCTTTCGCGCCTCGCGCTGGATGAGATCGGCATGGTGGATGGGAAAGCGCAGCGTGTAGAGCCGGTTCTCGCCCGGCGCCTTGCCCAGGTCGAACACGGCGCGGTCGAACCAGCCGTGTTCCTGCGCGACCTCGACGGCAATGCGCCGCTGCGCATCGTCGAAGCGCGAGAGCGCGTCGCGCCATTCGCGGATGGCCCAGCCGCTGCGGCCGGCGCGGTACAGCGCCATCGCGCGCACCAGCGCCGGATCCGCGGCGACCGCCGCCTTTTCCGCGGCGCCATGCTCCGGCATCCACGGGCACAGTGCGTAGGGCTGGTCGATGCGATCGGCGGCGAGGAAACCGTGGAATTCCGGCTGCCTGGCCGCCTGCGCGTACAGCGCCTGCGCTCCGCTGCGATCGCCGGTGAGCTCGCGCATGCGCGCCTCGAACCACTGCCAGCGCGAGTCGCCGCGCTGGCTCGCGCCCATCTTCTGCAGCGCCGCCAGCGCCGCCTTCCAGTCCGAGCGCGCCAGCGCCTCGCGCACGCGCCACTCGTGCAGGCGCTCGTCATAGGCGGAGTCGGGCACGAGGTCGAGCAGGCGCGCCGAATCGGGAAGATACGAAGCCACCGTCCACAGCGCGGCCTGGTACAGCACGCGGCCGCGCTCGGTTTCGCCGAACGACAGCGCGGTGGCAATGGCGGGCAGCCGCGCTTCGGCGGCCAGCGGGTCGTCCTTGGCGAACTTCGCCAGGCCGTGCGAGGCGACCAGGCGGCTGCGCGCGGTCTTCGGCCAGCCTGCGGCCCGCTCGTGCGGCGCCGTCATGAAGGCGGCGTAGTCGCTGGCCAGGGCCAGCTGGTCGGGCGGCAGGCCGCGCGCGGCCGAACGCATCACGCCCGGCTGCCACTCCGCGGCGGCCAGCTCGATGCGCTCCCAGCGCAGCGCGGCGTCGAGGCCGCCGCTGGCGGCCAGCGCGGCGAACACCGGATCACACTCGTCGGGCAGCGACTTGCCGCTGCTGCGCCACATCGCCTGCGCCTCGCGCGTCCACTGCGCGTCGACCGCGCCGGTGCGCTGGCGCGCCTCGAGTTCGGCGCAGCGCAGGGCGGCGCTGCGCACCGAGGGCGACCAGGCCGCGCGGAAACCCCGCCAGTCCTGGCGCTTGAGCAGGGCGCGCAGCCAGGCCTCGCGGAACACCTCGGCCACCGCCTCGCCGCGGTAGCGCGACAGGAACGCCTGCGCCTGCGCATCGGGCAGGGTGTCGATGTTCCGCCGCAGCGCGGCCATCTCCACCCAGCGCCTGGCCGGATGGGTGGACGCCAGCGCCGGCGCGGGCAGGCCGCGTTCGGCGGCTTCTAGTGCGACGCGCAGGGGCGCGGGATCGTCCTGCGCGCGCGCCGCGGGCAGCGCCAGCAGCGCCAGCGCGGCGAGTAGGATGGGCAGCCGTTTCGACATCCGCCGACTATAGCCAGACATCGATGAACATCTTTTCAGACCCGCGCGCCGGGGCCGGCGCATGATCGAGGGCTGGTGGGTCTTCCCGCTGCTGGGCGTGGCCGCCGGCGTGCTGGCCGGCCTGCTGGGCATCGGCGGCGGCCTGGTGCTGATCGGTGCGCTGTTCTGGCTGCTGCCGGCCTACGGCATCCCGCAGGACGCGGCGATGCACGCGGCACTGGCCAGCTCCCTGGCCAGCATCGTGCTCACCGCCTCGTCCTCGGCGCGCGCCCATCATCGCCGCGGCAGCGTGCTCTGGCCGACGGTGGCGTGGATGGTGCCGGGCCTGCTGCTCGGCGGCTGGCTGGGCAGCCTCGTCGCCGTCGCGCTGCAGGGCGATGTGCTGCGCTGGTGCGTGGCCGTGTACTGCTTCCTGGTCGCCGCGCAGATGGCGTTCGGCGGCCCGCGCGGCGGCGCGGCGCAGCCGGGCGTGGTCCCGTCCGGCTGGCCGATGAGCGTCGCCGGCGGCGGTATCGGCGCGGTCTCGGCGGTGGTCGGCATCGGCGGCGGCAGCATGACCGTGCCGCTGCTGGTCTGGCGTGGCGTGGTGCCGGTGCGCGCGGTCGGCACCTCCTCGGCCTGCGGCATCTTCATCGGACTGGCCAGCGCGGCCGGCTATGCGCTGCACGCGCCCGCCGGGGTGCTGCCGGCGCATGCGCTGGGCTACGTCTACCTGCCGGCGGCGATCGGCATCGCGCTGGCGTCGGTGCTCGCCGCACCGCTGGGCACGCGCCTGGCGCACGCGATCAGCGGCGCCGCGCTCAAGCGCGTGTTCGCCGGCTTCATGGTGCTGGTGGGGATCAGCGTGCTGCTGTAGCCGGACGCGTCAGTCCGCGCGGGCGACCGCGTCCTCGGCGTGGCGCAGGAAATCGCTGACGTACCACACGCCGTCGCGGCGCTCGAGGTTGACCACGGTGTCGATGGGGGTACCCGCCAGCGCGTACTGCATGCGTACGCGCGCCACGTCGCCGGTCTGCGACTGCAGCTGCACGTCCATCGCCGCGAGGTCGGCATCGAGGTCGAAGCCGTACGACGCCAGCACCTGCTTGCCGGTGGCGAGGACCCGCGACATGCGCTGCAGCGATGCTTCCATGCCGGCCTCGGCGAAGGCCTGGTCGCTGTCGAGCCGCGCCTCGCGCGCGGCTGCGGTCATCGTCGCGATGGCGGCGCGCGCGCGGTCGCGGTCGCCGATCGGCGCGCCCGCGGCCCAGGCGCCGAACGCCTGCACCAGCTGCGGATAGTGCTCGCGCTCGGACACGCTGAACTCGCCCTGCTGCAGGATGTACTGCACGGTGAACAGGGTCAGGAACTCGGCGGCCGCGCCCAGGCTGGCGTCGGCCAGCTGCCGCTCGAAGCCGCGCTGCAGGACCTGCTCGGCGTCGGGCGCGGACAGCGCGGCCATGCCGCGCGGGAGGTGGCGCGCGAACGGCAGCTGGTCGAGCGGCCAGCGGGTGCGGCCCTCGCGCCATGCGGTCTGCAGGCGCGCATGCACCGCCGGCGTCACCGCGTGCGTGGCGAACGCGTCCAGGTCGTTGGCGCGCAGGTCGGCGGTGAGCCGGCGCACCGCCTCGGCCGGCGTGGCGGCTTCGGCCGGCGCGGCCTGGTCGGGCGCGGGCCGGCTGCAGCCGGGCAGCATGGCCACGGCCAGCAGCACGCCCAGTGCGGCGCTTGTGCGGTTCCCCATTGCAGCCCCTTTCCCCTGGTTGCGCCGGCATCTTGGCCGCTGGGTCGCGTGCCGGCAATCGCGGTGGTGGCGAAACGAGGCGCGGTCGGCGCTTTCGAACGCCGCCTGGACGGCGGGGCGGGCCTAGAGGTCGCGCACGACCCAGCCCGGCGGCATGTCCACGTGGCCGGCGTCGATCGCCGCCTGCGCGACCTGCTGCGGCGTCTGCCCGGCCTGCCAGGCACGGGCGATGGCGGCCAACCGGTCGCGGGTGGCGCGGGTATAGGCGCCTTCCAGTTCGTTCTGCGCGTCGGCGGCCAGCTTCTGCGGATACAGCAGGGCCGCCTCGCTGCTGTGGTTGAGCAGGTCCACCAGCAGCGCCAGGTGATGGCGGAAGGCGTCGGCGCCCAGGGTGGTGCGCTGGGTGCGCTGCAGGTGCCAGACCACCAGGTACTCGACCGGCCCCAGCAGCCGGCGCGGCGAACTGCCGAAGAAGCCGCCCGACAGCGCGCCGGCGCTCATCCCGGTCACGTTGTCCGGCAGGCGCGTGGCGCCCCAGGAACTGAGCGCGCCGCCGGGCAGGTCCGAGCGACGCAGCGCCAGGGCGACGGTGTCGGCGAGCAGCCGCTTGGCGTCGCCATCGTCGCTCTCGGCCACCACGCCCAGCAGGCGCAGGAACATCGGGTAGTGGTCCTCGCCCAGCCGCCGCGACAGGCGCTTGAGCACGGCCAGGCGGTATTCCGGATCGTCGTGCGCGGCGAGCGCGGACACGAGGCGGGCGGCAGCGTCGCGCAGCTGCCCTGGCGAGGGGGCCTGGGTGTTCACCGGGCCATTATCGGCCAGCGCGCTGCCGCCTGCGTCGGCGCCCTACAGCGCTGAGAGGATGCCGTCGACGCCGGCATGGGCCGCGTCGGCCCGATCCATCGCCCCCAGCTGGCTGGCGAAGGCCGCATCGCGCGGCAGCATGCGGGGCGAGTCCGCACCGTCCCAGGCCGACAGCCCGAGTACCGCCTCGCCCGGATCGACCAGCGCCGTCGGCGTCGCCTCGTCCAGCGCCAGGTCGGCGCCGGTGCGCAGCAGGTCCTGCTGGCGGGCCTCGTCGAGCGAGACCTGCCCGGCCGGGAAGCCGGTCGTGCCGAAGCCTGGGGGCGTGGAGCCGATGCTGCTCATGGGAGGGGGCTGGTGACGGTCCGCTGGGGCCGCAATGGCGGCGACGGGCACACTGTAGCGAGGCTGTCATCTGCGCGCACCTCGGGCCGACCCTAGGCCGGAGCCCCGCATCCGGACGCCGTTCACACGCCGCCGCGGCCGCCTGCACGGCCGCCGCACGGCGCATGCTAGCCTCGGGCCGCGTTGACGACAGCCACGGGACCTTCGCATGGCCGACAAGGACCAGGGCGCCGACAAGACCGAGAAACCGACCCAGAAGAAGATCCGCGACGCGCGCAAGGAAGGCAATGTCGCGCGCAGCAAGGAGCTCACCGGCACCGTGCTGCTGCTGGGCTGGATCGCGCTTGGCGGGCTGATGGCCTCGTTCATCTACGGCCGCCTCGCCGGCCTGTTCGACCAGAGCCTGCAGGCGATCGGCCAGCCCTTCCACGAGGCGCTGCCGCGGCTTGGCCAGCTGGCGTTCGAGACCCTGCTCTGGGTCTGCCTGCCGCTGCTGGCGATGGTGCTGGCGCTGGGCGTGGTGATCGAGTTCCTGCAGGTCGGCCCGGTGCTGTCGATCAAGAAGGTCACCCCGAACATGGACAAGATGAATCCGGTCGAGGGCGTCAAGCGGATGTTCTCGATGGACAACCTGGTCGAGCTGGTGAAGTCGGTGCTCAAGTGCGTGGCGCTGATCGGCATCGGCTACATCGTGCTGCGCGGGATGATGGAGTGGCTGCTCAAGCTGCCCTACGCGCCGCCCTCGGCGATGGCGGCGGCGTTCTGGCACGGGGTGAAGTGGATCGCGGTGTGGACGATCGCGGTGTTCTTCTTCGTCTCGGCGCTGGACGTGTGGTACCAGAAGTTCTCCTACACCAAGAAGCTGCGCATGAGCCGGCGCGACATCCGCCAGGAGCTCAAGGAGAACGAGGGCGATCCCTACGTCAAGCAGCGCCGCCGGCAGTTGCACCAGGAGTGGTCGCAGCAGAACATGCTCACCTCGGTGCGCAAGTCCAACGTGGTCGTGACCAATCCCACCCACATCGCCGTCGCCCTGCAGTACGAACCCGGCGAGACCGAGCTGCCCGTGGTCGTGGCCAAGGGCGAGGGCGCCTTCGCCGAACTGATCAAGAAGACCGCGGAGGAGGAGGGCATCCCGATCCTGCAGAACGTGCCGCTGGCGCGCGGGCTCAACGAACAGGTCGAGCTGGACGACTACATCTCCGGCGAGTTCTTCGACGCCGTGGCCGAGGTGCTGCACTGGGCCGAGAACGTGCGCCGCGAGCGCGGCGACGAGATCGAGACGGTGTACCGCGAGCCGGAACCGGAGTGAGGCGGCGGCGGAGGCCCGCCCCTACTTCACCCGCCGCTTCTCCAGCTTCCGCGCCAGCGTGCGACGGTGCATGCCGAGCTGGCGCGCGGCTTCGGAGATGTTGAAGTCGGCCGCCGCCAGCGCCTCGTGGATGTGCTCCCATTCCAGGGTCTTGATCGAGGTCTGGCGCCGGGTCAGTTCGACCTCGGCGTTGCCGCCCTCGCGCGCGAACGCCGCTTCGATGTCGTCGGTGTTCGACGGCTTGGCCAGGTAGTGGTGCGCGCCGAGCTTGATCGCCTCCACCGCGGTGGCGATGCTGGCATAGCCGGTCAGGACCACGATCAGCATGTCCGGATCGTGCGCGTGCAGCGCCTTGACGCAGGCCAGTCCGGAACTGCCGCCGGCGAGCTTGAGGTCGACCACCGCGTGGGTGGGCGCGAATACCTGCAGCAGCGGCGCCAGGCCGTCGACGCTGGCCGCGCCGCGGACCTGGTAACCGCGGCGCTCGAACGAGCGCGCCAGGGTGCGCGCGAAGGCCGCGTCGTCCTCGACGATCAGCAGGCGGCGGGAATCATTGTTCATCATCATCCTGTTCCAGCGACAGCGCCGCCAGCGGCAGGGAGATCGTCACCGTGGCGCCGCCGGTAGGCGGGTTGCGTGCCTCAATGGTACCGCCGAGCGTGCGCGCCACGTTCAGCGCCAGGAACAGGCCCAGCCCGCGCCCGGGCGCATCCTTGCTCGAGTTGTAGGGCCTGCCGAGGCGGTCGAGGATCTCCGGGTCGAAGCCTGGGCCGTCGTCGGCCACGCGCAGCAGCAGCATCCCGCCCGCGGTCGAGGCCTGCAGCGACACCCGCGAGCGCGACGCCTCGAGCGCGTTGTCCAGCACGTTCCAGAGCATCTGCTGCAGGCCGGCGTCGGAGACGATCGCGTGTTCGCCCTCGATCCCGTCGCGGTACTCGAAGCCGCGCACCACCCGGCTGCGCTGCCACTCCTCGAGCAGCCCCCCGAGGAAGGCGCGCAGGGTGGTGCCGCGCGGCGCCTCGGCCCGGGTCTCGCCGGCCGAGGCCAGGATGCCCGAGACGATGGACTTGCAGCGCAGCACCTGCGCCTGCATCTCGGACACGTCCTGCAGCAGCTCCGGATCCGCCTGGAACTGCGGCAGGTGGCGCCAGTCGCCCAGGATCACCGCCATCGTCGCCAGCGGCGTGCCCAGCTCATGCGCGGCGCCAGAGGCCAGCAGGCCCATGCGCACGACGTGCTCCTCCTCGGCCGCGCGCTGGCGCAGCGTGGCCAGCCGTGCGTCGCGCGCCCGCACGATGCGGCCGATGCGGATGACGAAGGCCACCAGCAGGGTCGCGATCAGGGCGAAGCACAGCAGCAGACCCAGCACGTAGTAGTCGGGCATGCCGCGGCCGGGGTGTGCGGGCAGGTGGACCGGCCCCGGGAACAGCGCCAGGCCGATGATGCAGGCCGTGGTCAGGCCGGCGATCGCCCAGCTCGCCCAGGCCCGCAGCAGCACCGCGGCCACGCCGACCTGCAGCAGGTAGAGGAAGGCGAAGGGGTTGGTGATGCCGCCGCTGAGGTAGAGCTGCACGGTGAGCGCCGCGACGTCGACCACCAGGCCCAGGGTGAGCGCGGCATTGGTGACCCGCCCGCGGCCACGCCAGCGCAGCGTCATGGCGAGGTTGAACGCGGCCAGCACCGCCAGCACGCCGAACATCGGCAGCAGCGGCAGGGGGATGTCCAGACCCCAGTGCACCAGCGAGATGGTCAGCAGCTGGCCGGCGACCGCGATCCAGCGCAGCTGCACCAGCTGGCGCATGCTGTTGACGCCGGCGCTGTCGGCGCCGTCTTGCGCATGGCGGGCCGCGGCGATGGAGGACAGGGGCTGCGGCATGGCGGCAAACCCTAGCACGGCGATCGATCCGGGCGCATCGGCGGTACGTGGCGGCAGGCGACCGGGTACGCCCGTGGCGGTGCCGTGACCGATGGTCGGTGCGGAACGCGCCCTGTTCGCGGGGCGGTGCTGTCGGTGGCGAACGCAAGATGGGACGGGAGGCCCGGGCTGCGTGCTCTGGTCGTTGCGTTGCGACCTGACGGGCCTCGCCGTGACCGGCGGGCCTGCTTCGCGAATGTCCCCCGGCATGCGCCGGTCGGCGCATGCCTCCTCCTTGATTCCGCTGCGCAGGCCCACCGGTCACGGCGAGGCTTGCCCTTGGGAATGCTGGTGCGCGGGCGCAGGTTTCGCGGCCCTGTGCGCACGTTTTCGGGTGGCAGAACAAAAAGACGCCGGCCCTGCGGCCGGCGTCCCTGGTTGCAGATCACAGCCGGCGCGGCTACCTGCTGATGTCGACGTCCTTGGTTTCCTTCAGGAACAGGGTGCCGATGATGAAGGTCATCACCGCGATCACGATCGGATACCACAGGCCGGCGTAGATGTTGCCGGTCAGCAGCACCAGGGCGAAGGCCGTGGTCGGCAGGAAGCCGCCGAACCAGCCGTTGCCGATGTGGTAGGGCAGCGACATGGAGGTGTAGCGGATGCGGGTCGGGAACAGTTCCACCAGCCAGGCCGCGATCGGTCCGTACACCATGGTCACGTACAGCACCAGGATGGTCAGGATCAACAGCATCATCGGCTTGTTCATCTGGCTGTTGTCGGCCGCCTTCGGATAACCGGCGGCATCGATCGCCGCGGTCAGATCGGCCTGCAGCTTGGCCTGCGCGGCCGCGGCCTCGTCGCCGGTGAGCGTGGTCAGGTTGACACTCTCGATCATCGTGTCGCCGATGCGCACCGCCGCCAGGGTGCCGGCCGCCGCATCCTGGTTGGTGTAGGCCACGCTGCGTGCGTTGAGCAGGTTCTTGACGATGTCGCAGGAGTTGCTGAACTTGACGTGGCTCTTCAGCTCGCCGGGGACGAACTGGAACGAGCAGTCCTTCGGGTCCGCGATCACCACCGCCGGGTTGTCCTGCGAAGCGGCGTACAGGGCGGGGTTGCCGAAGTACATCAGGCCCTTGAACAGCGGGAAGTAGGTCAGCGCGGCCAGCAGGCAGCCGGCCATGATGATCGGCTTGCGGCCGATCCTGTCCGACAGCCAGCCGAAGAAGACGAAGCCACCGGTGGCGATCGCCAGCGCCGCGGCGATGAACAGGTTGGCGGTGATCGGATCGACCTTCAGCGTCTGGGTCATGAAGAACAGCGCGTAGAACTGGCCGGCGTACCACACCACGGCCTGGCCGGCGGTGGCGCCGAACAGCGCCAGCAGCACGATCTTGCCGTTGCTCCAGGTGCCGAAGCTCTCGGTCAGCGGCGCCTTCGAACGCGTGCCTTCCTCCTTCATCTTCTGGAACAGCGGCGACTCGTTGAGCTGCATGCGGATCCAGATCGAGATCACCAGCAGCGCGAACGAGATCAGGAAGGGAATGCGCCAGCCCCACTCGGCGAAGGCTTCGTTGCCCAGCGCCAGCCGGCAGCCCAGGATGACCATCAGCGACAGGAACAGGCCGACCGTGGCGGTGGTCTGGATGAAGCTGGTGTACAGGCCGCGCTTGCCCATCGGCGCATGCTCGGCGACGTAGGTCGCCGCGCCGCCATACTCGCCGCCCAGTGCCAGGCCCTGCAGGCAGCGCAGGACCACGAGCAGGATCGGTGCGGCGATGCCGATGGAGTCGTAGGTGGGCAACACGCCGACCAGGAAGGTCGAGATGCCCATGATCACGATGGTGATGAGGAAGGTGTACTTGCGGCCGATCAGGTCGCCGAGGCGACCGAACACGATCGCGCCGAACGGGCGCACCGCGAATCCCGCGGCGAAGGTCAGCAGCGCCATGATGAACGCCGGTCCCGGTGCCAGGGACGAGAAGAAATGCACCGCGATGACCGCGGCCAGCGAACCGTACAGGTAGAAGTCGTACCACTCGAACACGGTCCCCAGGCTCGAGGCGATGATGACCTTGCGGTGTTCCCTGGTCATGCCGCCCGTCCGGACGGCGGGATTGCTGGTTGCGGTTGACATCGGCACCTCCCCTTAGAAGCTTTGTTTGACGGTCGTATGGATACGCCCGGGATCGCCCTCGCGGCCGTCCTCAGGCGTGCGTTCGCTCCGGCCGGGTCCCACGCCGGGATCGAGCTTCCGGAGCGGCGTGGATCGGCTTGGCGTGGAGCGACAGGCCCGGCGCGGTCAGGGCGAAAACCAGTGCGGCCGCGCGCGGCCGCAGCGTCCTGCGTCGTGTCATCTCTATTCCCCCCGTAGGAACCCGTGCGCACACCGGTCGGTCGAGGCTGCGCGCGGCAACCGGCGCTGCCTATTCGTCTTTGGTAGGGGTGGCGAGGACATCGACCGGCGTCGAATCGAAGGCGCCACGCCGCCCACTGCGGCGATCGCCGCGATGGGCGGTGGCGCGGGTTCGCAGACGGGTCCGGATGCGGCAGCGTGCGGCCAGGCCTGCTGGCGGCATTGGTGCGACAGGACCAGAGGATGCGCTTGCATGGCAACGGCGGCAGACCGGAGCAGCGTGCTGCCGCCACGGCGTGCCGAGGCGGGGCACGAGCAGCCCCGTCCGGCTGCTAGTATCGGCCGCATCCGGGGATGGGGATGTCGCCATGAATCCGGCAACGATCGAAATCGTCGCCACCGTGCTGTTCGCGCTCGCGATCGTGCACACCTTCAGCACCAAGTTCTTCCAGCGCCTGGCGCACCGGCAGCCGGCGCACGCCGGCAGCTGGCACCTGCTGGGCGAGGTGGAAGTGGTGTTCGGCTTCTGGGCGCTGGTGCTGGTGCTGGCGATCGCGCTGGTCGACGGGGTGGGCGATGCCACCGCCTACGTGGACTCGCGCAACTACACCGAGCCCATGTTCGTGTTCGCGATCATGGTGATCGCCGGGACCCGGCCGATCCTGTGGGCGGCCACGCGTCTGGTGGACGGACTCGCCAGGCTGCTGCCGTGGCGCAACGGACTGGAGTTCTGTTTCAGCGTGCTGGCCCTGGTGCCGCTGCTGGGCTCGTTCATCACCGAGCCCGCGGCGATGACGCTGGCGGCGTTGATGCTGGCCCGTCGCGTCTATGCGGTGAACGTGTCCAACCGGGTCAAGTACGCGCTGCTCGGCACCCTGTTCGTCAACGTCTCGATCGGTGGCGTGCTGACGCCGTTCGCGGCGCCGCCGGTGCTGATGGTGGCGGCCAAGTGGAACTGGGACCTGGCCTTCATGATGGCGAACTTCGGCTGGAAGGCCGCGATCGCGGTGGTGGTCAACGCCGCGCTGGTGGTGTTCGTGTTCCGCAGGGAGCTGGGACAGCTGCCGTCGGCGGAGCAGGGCACTCGCACGCCGATGTCGATCCCGCTGGTGCTGGTGCACCTGCTGTTCCTGCTGGGGCTGGTGGTGTTCGCCCACCATCCGGCGGTGTTCATGGGGATCTTCCTGCTGTTCCTCGGCGTGGCCACCGCCTACGGCCAGTACCAGGATCGCCTGATCCTGCGCGAGGGCCTGCTGGTCGCCTTCTTCCTCGCCGGCCTGGTGGTGCTGGGCGGCAAGCAGCAGTGGTGGCTGGAGCCGCTGCTGATGAGCATGAGCAGCGACGCGGTGTTCTTCGGTGCGACCGCGCTGACCGCGATCACCGACAACGCCGCGCTGACCTATCTCGGATCGCTGGTGGAGGGACTGAGCGACGAGTTCAAGTACATGCTGGTGGCCGGCGCGGTAGCCGGCGGCGGCCTGACGGTGATCGCCAATGCGCCCAATCCCGCCGGCATGTCCATCGTGCGGCGCCACTTCAACGACCAGTCGGTGCACCCGCTGGGCCTGCTGCTCGCGGCCCTGCCGCCCACGCTGGTGGCGATCGCGGCGCTGCGCTGGCTGTAGGCCCGTCGCCTGCGGTCAGCGTGCGCAGGCCGTGCGCAGCACCGCGTCGTCTGCGGACAGTTGCACCCACTTCGCATTCCTCAGGTCCCCGCTGTCGTCCAGCTCGACCTGGTCGAGCAGGTCGGCGCGGCGGTGCGCGTTGCAGTCGTAGACCGCGCCGAACTGCCGCGTGGGTTCCCAGCGGCCGGCGAGGATGACCCGCGTCAGCACCTGGCCGGGCCGGTCGGGGTGGCGGCGGTCGAAGCGACGGTCGACGGCGATCAGGCGGTTGGTCAGCGGCACCACGTAGGTCCACGGGCGGTACCAGGAGCGCACCTGGTTGGTGGAGGCGACCTCCACGCCCTCCGGGAAGGTCCCGGTGGTCCGCTCGAGCCACGAGTACTCCAGCCAGATCGCCATCAGCAGCATGCCGGCGCCGGCCGCCGCCGGCACGATCCACTGCGGAAGCCGCCGTCGCAGCGCGATGTTGACCGAGAGCGCGATGCCGGCCAGGCCGAAGCCGGCGGCGATGATGGCGATGAACTCCAGCAGCATGGACGCTCCCCGATGCGTTGGCGGTTGGAATGAAGGCCGATTGTAGCCAGCCGTGGAATACCGAACCCGCATCCCGGAAGAAGAGCGGCCCGCCCCCGTCGCCGGGAGCGGGCCGCCGTGTCACGACCGCAGGTGGATCAGTGGTGCGCGGTGGCTGCGCCGGCGCCGCGCGGAACGCGGATGTCCTCGACCAGGTGCTGGATGTGCTCCGGCACCGGTGCGGTCATCTTCATCGTGATGTAGGCGGCGACGAAGTTGATGACCGCGCCGACCGCACCGAAGGCCAGTGGCGAGATGCCGAACAGCCAGTTCTCGGGCGTGTCGGCCAGCATGTTCGTGCCCGGGATGAAGAACCAGCCCTTGTAGGTGAACAGGTACACGCTGGTGGAGATCAGGCCGGCCAGCATGCCGACCACCGCGCCGGAGGAGTTCATCTTCCTGGAGAAGATGCCCATCATGATCGCCGGGAACAGCGAGCTGGCCGCCAGTCCGAAGGCGAAGGCCACGGTCTGCGCCGCGAACCCGGGTGGATTCATGCCCAGCCAGGTGGCCACCACGATCGCGAATGCCATCGACACGCGCGCCGCCAGCAGTTCCCCCTTCTCGCTGATGTCCGGCTTGAACGTGCTCTTGATCAGGTCATGGCTCACCGCGGACGAAATCGCCAGCAGCAGGCCCGCCGCCGTCGACAGCGCCGCAGCCAAACCGCCCGCCGCGATCAGTGCGATCACCCAGCCCGGCAGGCCGGCGATCTCCGGGTTGGCCAGCACCAGGATGTCCTGGTTGAAGGTGACCATCTCGTTGCCCTGCCAGCCGCGCTCGGTCGCGACCGTGGCGAACTCGGTGCTGGACTCGTTGTAGGACTGGATCATGCCGTCGCCGTTCTTGTCCTCGAACTTGAGCAGGCCGGTCTGTTCCCAGGTCCGCATCCAGTCCGGGCGCGCCTCGTAGGTGAGCGACGGAGCCTGCGTGCCCTCCGGATAGATCGTGGTCAGGATGTTCAACCGCGCCATCGCGCCCACGGCCGGGGCCACGGTGTAGAGCAGGGCGATGAACACCAGCGCCCAGCCCGCCGACCTGCGGGCATCGGACACCTTCGGCACGGTGAAGAAGCGGATGATCACGTGCGGCAGGCCCGCGGTGCCGACCATCAGCGACAGCGTGAAGAGGGTCATGTTCAACGTCGAATCGTGCAGGCCGGTGTAGTCGTTGAAGCCCAGGTCCACCAGGATCTGGTCGAGCCTGGCCAGCAGCGGCATGCCCGAATCGGTGTGGGTGGAGAACAGGCCCAGCTGCGGGATCGGGTTGTCGGTCAGCTGCAGCGAGATGAACACCGCCGGGATGGTGTAGGCGATGATCAGCACGATGTACTGCGCCACCTGGGTGTAGGTGATGCCCTTCATGCCGCCCAGCACCGCGTACACGAACACCACCGCCGAGGCGATCAGCAGTCCGGTGTTGGTGTCGACCTCGAGGAACCGCGAGAACGCGACGCCCGCGCCGGTCATCTGGCCGATGACGTAGGTGATCGAGATCATCAGCAGCGACGCCACCGCCACCAGGCGCGCGGTGCGGCTGTAGTAGCGGTCGCCGATGAAGTCGGGCACGGTGAAGCGGCCGAACTTGCGCAGGTACGGCGCCAGCAGCATGGCCAGCAGCACGTAGCCGCCGGTCCAGCCCATCAGGTAGGCCGAATTGCCGTAGCCGACGAAGGCGATCAGGCCGGCCATCGAGATGAACGAGGCTGCGGACATCCAGTCCGCGGCGATCGCCATGCCGTTCGTGACCGGATGGACGCTGCGGCCCGCCGCGTAGAACTCGGATGTCGATGCGGCGCGTGCCCAGATCGCGATGGCGATATAGAGCAGGAACGAGCCGCCGACGAAGATGAGGTTGAGAGTGAACTGATCCATGGTCGGCCCCTTAGTCTTCGTGCACGTCGTACTCGCGATCGAGCCGGTTCATGTACCAGGTGTAGAAAGCGATCAGCGCGATGAAGGTCAGGATCGAACCCTGCTGCGCGAACCAGAAGCCCAGGTCCGTGCCGCCGATGCGGATGCCCGCGAGCAGCGGACGCAGGATGATGCCGAACCCGTACGAGACCAGCGCCCAGATCCCCATGCAGATGAAGATGATCCGGAGATTGGCCTTCCAGTAGTTGCTTGGTGATTTCTCGGACATGTGTGCCTTACCCCCTCAGGTAGGTGTCTGTTGCGGGCGCCGGCCAGGCGGACGGCGCCGGGGTTCCGATCAGAAGGTGTACTTGACGGTGGTCTGGACGCGCGTGAGGTCGCCCTTGCGGTCGTCCTCGAGCTCACGCTGGCCCCAGCCGATCTCGGCACCGATGTCGAGTTTCGGGAATGGCGAATAGATCAGGTTGGCGTGGAACGACTGCGCGCGTTCCGTGGCGGCGAAGCTGGCCGGGCCCCAGCCCGCCAGGCTGCGGTCGTTGTCGAACTCGGCCACCGAATACATCAGGTTGGTGCGCAGCTTGCCGTTGAAGGCGTGGCGCCACGCGACGAAGCCGCCGGCGCCGTCCTGCGCATGCAGGTTGCCGTTGGCGTCGAGCACCGAGTCGGCGCCCAGGCCGAAGCCGAGGTAGCGGCCGATGCCGCTGCCGTAGTTCGCCATCCAGCGGATGTCGTCGCTGGCGCCGAGGTTGAAGCGGCCCGACAGGCTGACCGCGGCGCCGGTCTGGCTTTCGTCGCCGGACTTGAGCTGGCGCACAAGGCCTGCCGCGCTGAAGTGGCCCCAGTCGCCCTTCATGACGTAGCGCGCGGTCAGGTCGGGCAGCGAATCGCTGCCGGCGGCGTTGTTGCGCGCGGCCGTGGCGATGCTGCTGACCGTGGTGTGCGGATTTTCCAGGGCCACCGAGAACGGACCGCTGGTGTAGCGGATCTGCGCCTGGCGCACGAAGGTGGTGCCTTCGGTCACGCCGACGAAGTCGACCGCTTCGGGCAGCGCCGCCACGTCCTGGAAGTTGGACCAGGTCTGGCCGGCCAGCCAGTTGTTCCAGCTCACGAAGGCGTGGCGCAGCGTGATGCCGTGGGTATTGGTGGACACCTCGTTGCCGAGGTTCGACGAGCCGCCGCCGTACATGTCGGCCTCGATGTAGGCGCGGAACTTGTCGCCGCCCTCGGTGGTGTGGTCGGCGGCGAACCAGAACCGCGAGAACGCGGCGTGCATGTCGGTGTAGGGATCGGTGTCGGGCTCGGCGCCGTTGGCGGTCACCGGGATCGTGCTGGGCACGTAGAATATGCGCCCGGCCGAACCTTCCGCGATCGCGCCGTCGCTGGTGTCGGTGACCATGGCGTCGAACTTGATGAAGCCGCCATAGCTGAACACCGCGTCCGGGTTGGCCAGGATCGGCTTGGACTGGACCGGCTTGGACGCCGGCTGCGCGACCTGGACCTGGTCGAGCTGCGCCTGGGTCCGGGTGATGCTCTCCTGCTGCTGTTGCTGGCCCTGCAGCAGGGCCTGGATCTGTGCCTCGAGCTGGGCCACGCGGGCCTCGAGCTCCACTTCCTTCGCGCTCTGCGCGAAGGCCATGCCGGGGACTGCCAGCGCCACCAGCACCGCGCTGGCCAGCAACCGCCGTGAATTGCGTCGTTTCATCGTCATCGCTCCCTCCCACAGGACGTCCGCGCAGCGCGCGGTGTCCCGAGCCTGACCGCGGGTCGCGCCCCCGCCTATTCCCCTTTGGTCGAATACGCCGGCAACGGGTGTTCGCCCCGCTGCCGGCCGCGCCCGCCGGGGACCGGCTTGCGCGCGGCCTGCAATGCCAGCCAGCACAGGCCGACGGTGACCGCATCGCCGAGTGCGCTGTGGCGGCCGAGCACCGGCACGCCGAGGCTGTCGGCGATGTGCTGGAAGTCGAGGTTGGGTGGTGCGTCGGGCTGCGCGCGGCGCGCACGCGCGGCAAAGGCGTCGGCCAGATCCACGCGCGGATTGGGCAGGCCGAAGCCGGCGAGCGCGCGCACGTGCGGCGACAGCATCGCCAGGTCGAAACCCAGGTGGTAGCCGAGCAGGGTCCGTCCTCCCAGCCAGTGCAGGAACTCGCGCACCGCGGCGGTGACCGCGATCCCTTCGGCCGCTTCTTCGGGCGTGATGCGATGGTGCCGGATCGACTCGATGCCGAAGGCGCGGTCGGCGCGGATGCGTCGTTCGAAGCGCTCGGAGGTCAGCACGCGCCCGTCGCGCACGGGCACCGCGGCCAGGCTGAGGATGTGGTCCTGCTTCGGGTCCAGGCCGGTGGTTTCCAGATCCAGGCTGACCCACTCGCCGGGTGGCGCCGGGCGCAGCAGGCCGGCCCATTCGCCGTCGCCGACCTGCCGCCTCCGCCACCAGCGCCTCAGTGCGCGCATCCTAGTCGCGCAGGTGGAAGCTTTGGCGGACGTGGGCGCGGAAGTCCTTGACCACGTGCAGCGCGTCGCGCATCAGCTCGCGGTCCAGCCGCCGCAGCCGCGAGGGATCGATGTGGTTGCCGGCCGCGCGGCCCTCGTCCAGCGCGGTGAACTGGGCATCCAGGCGCATGTGCTGGAACACGTTGAGCGCCTGCGGCAGGTCGCGGCCCAGCCCGGGCGACAGTTCCCCGCACTCGACCAGCGCGGCGCAACGTTCGCGGCTGCCGGTGGCCCGGATCCCGTGGCGCAGCGCCAGGCAGCGCAGGCCGTGCACCACCGGGAAGATGCCGCCCTTCTTGATGTCCGTGCCCGCGCCGTCGCTCCTGACCCGGCCGAAGAAGGTCAGCGGGGTGTCGAACTCGAGGGTGGCCGCGGCGAGATGGTGCAGCAGGATCTCGTCGTGCCCCAGCGCCATCAGCGCGTCCTTGACCGGCGCGAACAGCGCCGTGTTGCCGGCGATCGGGCGCGCGTCCAGCGCGATCGACAGGTCCAGGGCGCCCTGGCCGCCATGCACGCTCTTCCACTGGCCGATGCGTTCGCGCCACTGCGCCGCGCGCATCCGCCAGTGCGGGTTGTCGACCATCACGCGTCCCGGGCAGGGCGGATAGCCGACCTTCGCCAGCGCGGCGCTGAAGCGGTCCATCGCATCGGCAAGCCCCGGCCACTCGAGTCCGTCGGCCAGTACCAGCGCATTGTCCTGGTCGGTCTTGAGCAGCTGCTCGCGGCGGCCCTCGCTGCCCATGACCAGCAGGCAGATGCCCTCGCGCAGCTCCGCCGGCACCATCAGCTCGAAGATGCGGCCCATGACCAGGCTGTTGAGCGCGCTGACCAGCTCCATCATGTAGGGGATGCGCGCGCCGTGCAGGTTGAGGCTGCGCACCAGCCGGGTCATGCCCGAGGCGGCGTCGGCGATCGCGTCGATGTCGCGCGCGCGCGCCAGCCGCAGGCTGATCAGGTGCGAATGGCTGGCGAAGTGCGCCAGCACCTCGGCCATGCCCAGCGTGCCCGCGACGCGGCTGCCCTCGGTGACCACCACGCGTTCGATCTGGCGCTCGGTCATGTCGATCAGCGCCTGGAACAGCACTTCGCCGGTGCCGATGGTGGCGAGCGGGCGGCTGGCCAGCGGGCCGATCGGCGCCTCCAGCGGCAGGCGCTGGCGGGTGAGTGCATCCAGCAGGTCGGTGCGGGTGACGATGCCGGGTTCTTCGTGCGCGGGGTCGTAGACCAGCAGGCAGTCCACGCGCCGCTCGCGCAGGCAGGCGCTGGCATCGGCGATGCTGGTCGCCGCATCCACGCGCTCGGCAGGCGCCAGGTCGGCCTCGCCGACCCGGATCACCATCAGTTCGGCGGTTTCGCGGCGCTCGCCACCGCCCGACAGGCGGCCCTTCGTCGCCAGCCCCTCATTGAAATAGGCGGCCACGCGCGGGTTGTCGGCGAGCAGCTGGCGGAACAGGTCGGCGGGGATGAGGTGGCTCAGGCAGTCGCCTTCGGTGCGGTAGCTCAGTCGCGCGCGCCCGGCCATCACCGCCCAGGCCCCGATGACGTCGCCCGGCCCGTAGTCGGCGAAGCGCTCCGCGCGCCCGCGGTCGTCCACCTGGAAGGCGTGGACCAGGCCCTTGAGGAGGACGAAGACGTGCGGCGAGGGCTTGCCGGCCTCGATCAGCGTCGTGCCGCCGGGATGGAAGCCGATGTCGACGCCCGCGTGCAGGCGCCGGCGCCCGGCCTCGTCGAGCAGGTCGAACGGCGGCAGGCTCAGGTCCAGGCCGGGCACGGGGTCCATGCCATGCATTGTGCGTGGCCCGCGGCGGCCGGGGAATAGACCAAGGTCTAAGCCGCGCTGCACTGCAATGCGGCACACTGGGGCGGCCACGTTCCAGAGGATGAGCCGCCATGTCCGATCTCTATCCCGTGCCCGACGCCTTCGCCGCGCAGGCCAACGTCACCAGGGCCGACTACGAGCGCGACTACGCCGAGTCCGTCCGCGACCCTGAAGCGTTCTGGGGCCGGATCGCGCAGCGGATGGAGTGGATGAAGCCACCCGCGCGCATCCGCGACGTCAGCTTCGACCGCCAGAACTTCCAGATCCGCTGGTTCGCCGACGGCGAACTCAACGCCAGCGTGAACTGCCTCGACCGCCACCTGGCCACGCGCGGCGACAAGACCGCGCTGATCTTCGAGCCGGACAATCCCGGCGACGCGCCACAGCACGTCAGCTACCGCGACCTGCACGCCCGCGTCTGCCGCCTCGGCAACGCCCTGCGCAACCTGGGCGTGGGCAAGGGCGACCGCGTCACCATCTACCTGCCGATGATCGTCGAGGCCGCGGTGGCGATGCTCGCCTGCGCCCGCATCGGCGCCATTCACACGGTGGTGTTCGGCGGTTTCTCCTCCAACTCCATCGCCGATCGCGTGCGCGACAGCGGGGCCAAGCTCATCATCACCGCCGACGAAGGCCTGCGCGGCGGCAAGCGGGTGCCGCTCAAGGCCAACGTCGACGCCGCGCTCAGGCTGCCTGGCACCACCACGGTGGAAACCGTCGTGGTCGTGCGCCACACCGGCGGCACGGTGGACATGCAGATGCCGCGCGACCGCTGGTACGACGCGATCGTCGAGGACCAGCCCGCCACCTGCGAACCCGAGCGCATGAACGCGGAAGACCCGCTGTTCATCCTCTACACCTCCGGCTCCACCGGCAAGCCCAAGGGCGTGCTGCACACCACCGGCGGCTACCTGCTGTTCGCGTCCTATACGCACGAGTGCGTGTTCGACCTCAAGGACGACGACATCTACTGGTGCACCGCCGACGTCGGCTGGGTCACCGGCCACAGCTACATCGTCTACGGGCCCCTGGCCAACGGCGCGACATCGCTGATCTTCGAGGGCGTGCCCAGCTATCCGGATGCTTCGCGTTTCTGGCAGGTGATCGACCGCCACCAGGTCACCATCTTCTACACCGCACCCACCGCGATCCGCGCGCTGATGCGCGAGGGCGAGGAACCGGTGAAGAAGGCCTCGCGCAAGTCGCTGCGGCTGCTGGGCAGCGTGGGCGAGCCGATCAATCCCGAAGCGTGGCGCTGGTACTACGACGTGGTTGGCGATGGCCGCTGCCCGATCGTCGACACCTGGTGGCAGACCGAAACCGGCGGCATCCTGATCTCGCCGCTGCCCGGCGCGGTCGACGCCAAGCCCGGTTCGGCGACGAAGCCGTTCTTCGGCGTGCAGCCGGCGATCGTCGACGCCGCCGGCAACATCCTCGAGGGCGCCTGCGAGGGCAACCTGGTCCTGCTCGATTCCTGGCCGGGCCAGATGCGCACCGTTTACGGCGACGACCAGCGTTTCTTCGACACCTACTTCTCCACCTATCCGGGCATGTACTTCACCGGCGACGGCGCGCGCCGCGACGCCGACGGCGACTACTGGATCACCGGGCGCGTGGACGACGTGATCAATGTCTCCGGCCACCGCATCGGCACCGCCGAGGTCGAGAGCGCGCTGGTGCTGCACCCGAAGGTGGCCGAGGCCGCGGTGGTGGGCTTCCCGCACGACGTCAAGGGCCAGGGCATCTACGCCTACGTGACCCTGGTGGCGGGCGAGGTGGAGAGCGACGAACTGCTCAAGGAGCTGGTGGCGCACGTGCGCAAGGAGATCGGACCGATCGCATCGCCCGACTTCCTGCAATGGGCGCCGGGCTTGCCGAAGACGCGCTCGGGCAAGATCATGCGCCGCATCCTGCGCAAGATCGCCGAGAATGCGCCCGACCAGCTCGGCGATACCAGTACCCTGGCCGACCCCTCGGTGGTGGACTCGCTGGTGAAGAACCGGCACGGCGCATAGGCGCCGCCCGCGGTACCAAAACGTCAGGCGCCGGCCGTCGTGCCGGCGCCACACAACCCGTTCCGCAGGAGGCGGAACTCCCCCGCATGACGACGATCCTGGTTGCCGACGACC
Source organism: uncultured Luteimonas sp. (assembly GCF_947492465.1). NCBI lineage: Bacteria > Pseudomonadati > Pseudomonadota > Gammaproteobacteria > Lysobacterales > Lysobacteraceae > Luteimonas > uncultured Luteimonas sp. The sequence continues at coordinate 253,900 of NZ_CANLNF010000003.1, read as the reverse complement.
ACCCCCTGTTCCGCGAGGCCCTGCGCGGCGTGGTGGGGCGCAACGTCCCGGGCGCCGAACTGCACGAAGCCGACAATGCGGACGGCCTGTACGCGATGGCCGACGCCCATCCCGACGCCGACCTGCTGCTGCTCGACCTGAACATGCCGGGCGCGCAGGGCTTCAGCGCGCTGGTGCACCTGCGCGGCCTGCATCCGCAGCTGCCGGTGGTGATGGTCTCCGCGCGCGAGGAGCCGGCGGTGATCCGGCGCGCGCTCGACCACGGCGCGATGGGCTTCATCCCCAAGTCGTCCAACGCCGATGCGCTGGGCGCCGCGCTGCGCCGGGTGCTCGACGGCGACCGCGTCGTGCCCGACATCGCCGGCTCGGCGCCGGCGACGGCGCCCGACGAACACGATGTGGCCGCGCGCATCCGCGAGCTCACGCCGCAGCAGTTCCGCGTGCTGCAGATGCTCGGCTCGGGCAAGCTCAACAAGCAGATCGGCTACGAACTGGGCGTGTCGGAAGCCACGATCAAGGCGCACATGAGCGCGATCCTGCGCAAGCTCGGCGCGTCCAACCGCACCCAGGCCGTGCTGATGGCCGGCCGCCTGTCGGTCGATCCGGAGCAGGTGGTGCCACTGGATGACGAGGGCGAGTAGGGGCCGCGACCTGTCGCCTGGCCCGGCAGGCCTCAGTGCGCGTGCCGGTGCCTGCCGTAGCGCTCGAGGTAGTGGCGCGCGAACGGATCCAGCGGCATGTCGCCCAGGTCGGCGCGGTCGTAGGCGCGCAGCCCGGCAAGCGGGGTGAACGCATCGGCGTCCACGCGCTCCAGCGCGCGCAGGCGCAGGCGGTAGCCCCCATGGTGGTAGCGCGCCGGCAGGCCCACGCCATCCAGCCATTCCAGCACCACGCGCCCGCCGTCGGCGCCCGGACCCACATGCCGCGTCGCCTGCATGCCCAGGCGGCGTACGCGCCCGCTGACGGGGAGTTCCGCGCGCCGCGCGGGCGGCAGGATCCCCGTCAGCGCGTCCCATTCCGGCAGTTCATCCAGCGTACGCAGGTCCCCGGGCGAGGCCACCACCATCGCGCCATGCCCGGCGAACATCTCGATGCGTTCGATGCCGTCATCCAGCCGGCGCCAGAGCCTCGCCGGCGCGTCGTTGTCCTCGCGGTACTCCACCCGCGCCTCGGCGGCGGCTCAGGCCTCGGCGCCGCTCCGCCGCCGCTGGGCGGTCAGGAAGGCGCGCAGCGAGGCCGGCTTCACCGGCTTGGTCAGGACCCGGTAGCCGCGCGTGCGCGCGGCCTGCTTGAGCGCATCGCCGCCATCCGCGGTGAGCAGGGCGCCGGGAATCGCGCGTCCGGCCGCGGCGCGCAGCGCATCGAGCGTGTCCAGCCCGTCGAGCCGGTCGTGCAGGTGGTAATCCACCAGCAGCACGTCGGGCGCCTGCGCCACCTTCTCCAGCGCCTCGTCCACCGTGGTCGCCAGCATCGTGGTCACCTGCCAGCGCGAGAGCAGCGCTTCCATGCCGGCCAGGATGTCGCGATCGTTGTCCACGCACAGGACCGACAGCGCGTGCAGGTCCTGGTCGATGGGCCTGTGCGGCGTGCTGGCGGCCTGCACGGCCAGCGCGGCGCCGCGCGGCACCACGATCGAGAACATGCTGCCGCGGCCGACCACCGAGCGCGCGTCGAGCGCATGCCCGAGCAGGCGCGAGATGCGCTGGCAGATCGACAGCCCCAGGCCGAGGCCGCGGCCGTCCCAGTCGAAGGGCTGTTCGTAGCGGTGGAATTCCTCGTAGATCTGGCGCATGTGGTGTTCGGGAATGCCGGGCCCGGAATCCCAGACCTGCAGCGCGACCTGGTCGCCGCGCGGCCGCGCCGCCAGCACCACCCGCCCGCGCGGCGTGTAGCGCAGCGCGTTGGCGATGAAGTTCTGCAGCACGCGGCGCAGCAGCCGGCGGTCGCTGCGTACCGGCAGCACCGGCGCGTACACGCGGATGCCGATGCTGCGCGCGGCCGCCATCGGCGCGTACTGCGCGGCCAGCTCGCGCAGCAGCGCGCCGGCGTCGAAGTCGGTGATCTCGGGCTGCAGCTTGCCCGCGTCCAGGCGCGAGACGTTGAGCAGTCCGTCGAGCAACTCCTCGGCCGCACGCAGCGCGGTGTCCACGCGCTCGGCCAGGTGCGCCTGCTCCTGGGGCTGCGTGCTCTCGCGCAGCGCCGAGGTGAACAGGCGCGCGGCGTTGAGCGGCTGCAGTACGTCGTGGCTGACCGCGGTGAGGAAGCGCGAACGCGATTCCTGCGCGGTCTCGGCCTCGCGGGTGCGCTCGGCCACGCGCTGCTCGAGGTGTTCGTTGATCTCGCGCAGCTCGCGCTCCACGCGCTTGTAGTCGGTGACGTCGCTGTAGCTGGTGGCGTAGCCGCCGCCGGGCAGCGGCTGGCCGCGCAGCTCCAGCACCTGGCCGCTGGCGCGCACGCGCTCGCTCACGTGCGCCGAGCCGGCGCGCATGTAGCCGATGCGCTTGTCCACCTCGGCCTCGATCTCCTCCGGGCTGAGCCGGCCGAGCTCGCCGCGCTCGGCGTTGTAGCGGATCAGGTCGGCGACCGGGCGGCCGATGTAGAGCATGCCGTCGGGATAGTCGAACAGCTGCTGGTAGCGGCGGTTCCAGGCGACCAGGCACATGTCGCCGTCGACCACGCTCACGCCCTGGTCGATGTTCTCCAGGGTGTTGGACAGGATTTCGCGGTTGAAGCGCAGCTCCTGGCCGGCCTCGTCGAGCACCGCCACTACCTCTCCGACCTCCATGCCCGAGCCCTTGAGCACGCTGGTGACCACCAGCCGCGCCGAGGCCGCGCCGACCGCCGCGGCCAGCAGGCGCTCGGTGAACTGCACCCAGTTGCGGTCGGCGCGCGCCTGCGGCTGCAGCTCCTGCGACAGTTCGTGCGCGTGCTGCGCGAAGGCGCGCTGCGCGGTGCGCTCGCCGACGATGCGGCTGGCCAGCACCTGCAGGTCGCCGAGGGTCACGTTGCCCTTCCATTCGCCGGCCGCCAGCGCGCTGCGTTGGGCGTAGGGATCGAGGAAGGGTGCGGCGCGCAGGCGCTCGTCGAGGTTGGGGCGCCAGCGCGCCGAGACCAGCAGCAGCGCACCGATGTTGCACAGCAGCGACCAAAAGGTGCCGTGGGTGAGCGGATCCCAGCCCCACAGGCCGAACAGCTGCCGCGGGCGCAGCCAGTGGATGCCGAACGGGCCGTCGCGCAGCCAGGCCGGGTCGAACCAGCCGGCGTCGGTGAGCGTGGGCAGCAGCAGCGTGTACAGCCACACCGTGAAGCCCAGCAGCAGCCCGACCTCGGCGCCGCGGCGGCTGGCGCCGTGCCAGTACAGCCCGCCGATCAGGGCCGGCGCGAACTGCGCGACCGCCGCGAACGACATCAGGCCGAACGACGCCAGCGAGGCGTCGCTGCCGCTGGCGCGGTAGTAGCCCCAGGCCATGCCGGCGATGCCGACGATAGCGATGCGGCGGATCCAGAGCACGGTCGCGGCGACGTCGCCGCCATGGCGCTCGGCCCAGCCGCGGCGCAGCAGCAGCGGCATCACCAGGTCGTTGCTGACCATGGTCGCCAGCGCCACGCTGGCCACGATCACCATGCCGGTCGCCGCCGAAAAGCCGCCGACGTAGGCCAGCAGCGCCAGCGTGTCGCGCTGCTCGGCCAGCGGCAGCGCCAGCACGAAACTGTCCGGCGCGACGTCGCTGGCGTTGCCGAACAGCACCATGCCCGCGCTCGCGATCGGCACCACCATCAGGGTGACGATCACCAGGTAGGCGCCGAACATCCAGCGCGCGCGGCGGATGTCGGCGACGTTGCCGCATTCGACGATGGCCACGTGGAACTGGCGCGGCAGGCAGAAGATCGCCGCGAACGCGAGCAGGCACTGCGCGGCGAAACCGACCGGCGGCGCGACGTCGACCAGGGCGCGGGTGGCGGCCACGTAGTCGATGTCGCGCGCGCCCAGCCAGCTGCTGGCGAACAGCCCGACCGCGACCAGCGCCACCAGCTTGACCAGCGATTCGAGCGCGACCGCGAGCATCATGCCCGGACGGTGTTCGGTGGCATCGACCTGGCGGGTGCCGAACAGGATCGCGAACAGCGCCATCAGCGCCGCCACGTACAGTCCCGGGTCGCCCAGCGCCGGGCCGTTGGGATCCTGCCCGGCCAGCACCACGACGCTGATGGCGACCGCCTTGTACTGCAGTGCCAGGTACGGCACCGCGGCGATCAGCGCGATCGTGGCCACCAGCGCGGCCAGCGGCTGCGAGCGGCCGAAGCGCGAGGCGATGAAGTCGGCGATCGAGACCGTGTTCTGGCTCTGCGCGACCTTGGCCATGCGCTCGAGGATGCGCCAGCCGAACAGCAGCAACAGCAGCGGACCGAGGTAGATCGGCACGAAGCCGATGCCCGAGCGCACCGCGGTGCCGACCGCGCCGTAGAAGGTCCAGGACGAGCAGTACACCGCCAGCGCCAGGCTGTAGACCAGAGGCCGCAGCCACGGCCGCTGCGGATACAGCGGATAGCGGTCGCCGATCCACGCCACCGCGAACAGCAGCGCGGCGTAGCCGACCGACACCAGCAGCAGAACCCAGCCCGGCAGCATCCAACCCTCCCCCGATTGATGCGCGCTGGGAGTGTAGCGCGGGCGTCGGCGGGCTGCGGGCGCCGGCGGGGGGCAGGCGGGCGACGACGGTCCGGCGCCCGCGCCAATGATGCCGCCAGAAGCGGAAAACCCGCCTTGCGGCGGGTTTTTCCTGGACCCCGCCTTCGCGGGGGTAAGGCAATGTCAGCTGCGCTGCGCGCAGGTCATTGCGTCACTTGATCTTGCCTTCCTTGTAGACCACGTGCTTGCGGACGACGGGATCGTACTTCTTGATCTCCATCTTGCCGGGGGTGTTCTTCTTGTTCTTGTCCGTGGTGTAGAAGTGGCCGGTGTTGGCCGACGAAATCAGACGGATCTTGTCGCGCTTGCTTGCCATGACGTGGGACTCCTCAGACCTTCTCGCCGCGCTTGCGCAGGTCGGCGAGCACGGCGTCGATGCCGTTCTTGTCGATGGTGCGCAGGGCAGCCGTGGAAACGCGCAGCTTCACCCAGCGGTTCTCGCTGGCGACCCAGAACCGGCGCTCGTGCAGGTTGGGCATGAAGCGGCGGCGGGTTTTGTTCATCGCGTGCGACACGTTGTTGCCGGTCGTCGTACGCTTGCCGGTGACTTGGCAGACTCGGGACATTGCACACCTCGAAAGTGTCATGGTGCCCCCCTTGGCCAGGGAGGCGGCGGCCCCGGCGGGCGCGGCCGGAGCCGTGCCTGCCACGCGTTGCGGGTCAGGATCGCTGGGCGGGAGGCGGGCGGAAAGCGCGTGTCCGGCCGGTCCTTGCCCCGAACCTGGAAAGGTTCGGGGCGCAGCGAGCCGGGCATTATGCCTGCCGGCCGGCCCGTGGACAAGTCGGGTCCCGCCTCTTCCGCCCGGGCAGTGGCGGGCGGGCTCAGGCAGGCGGGTGCGGCCCGGGGCCGGCGCCGACCGGCAGGCGCACGATCATCAGCGCCGGATCGTCGGGATCGGGCTGCATGGCGAACCCCAACTGGGCGCACATCGCCAGCATGCCGCGGTTCTGCCGCAGCACCTGGCCCTCGACCTCCTGCAGGCCGAGCCAGCCGGCGACCTCGATCATGATCGTCATCAGCTGCCGCCCCAGTCCCTGGCCCTTGAGGTCGGAGCGCACCAGGATCCCGTACTCGCCGGCCTGGTAGTTGGCATCGGCGTGCAGGCGCACCGCGCCCAGCATGGCGCCGGACCCGTCCAGCGCCAGCAGCGCGATCGAGCGCGCGTAGTCCATCTGCGTGAGCCGCGCGATGAACTCGTGGCTGAAGTGCTTCACCGACTGGAAGAAGCGCAGCCGCAGGTCCTCGTCGGTGACGTGGGTGAAGAACTCGCGGAACAGTTCGTCGTCTTCCGGCCGCACCGGCCGCACGAACGCGGGCTGGCCGCTGTCCAGCGTGATCGTGCGCTCCCATTCGCTGGGATACGGGAAGATCGCGAAGCGCGGATGGCCGCGGCCCTTGTGCAGCGCGTCCACGGGGCCGACCAGGATGCGGGCGTCGACCGCGACCGCGCCGGCGGCGTCGGCCAGCAGCGGATTGAGGCTCATCTGCCGGATCTCGGGCACGTCGGCCGCCAGCTGCGCCAGCTTCACCAGCGCCAGCGCGATCGCGCGTTCGTCGGCGGCGGGCTGGTTGCGGTGCGCCTTGAGCCGGCGCGCCACGCGGGTGCGCCCGATCAGCTCGTGGGCCAGGCGCAGGTCCAGCGGCGGCAGCGCCAGCGCCAGGTCGTCGACCACGCGCACCGCGGTGCCGCCGCGGCCGAACACGATCACCGGCCCGAACACCGGGTCGTCGGCGATGGCCGCGATCAGCTCGCGCGCATGCGGGCGGTCGACCATGGCCTGCACGGTGACGCCGCGGATGCGCGCGTCGGGACGGCGCTCGCGCGCCAGCCGCGGCACGTCGGCGGCGGCGTCGCGCACCGCCCCGGCGCTGGCCAGGTTCAGGCGCACGCCGTCGACCACGCTCTTGTGCGCGATGTCGGGCGAATCGATCTTCACCGCCACCGTGCGCGTCGCCGCCAGAAGCGGCATCGCCGCCTCCACCGCGGCGTCAGGATCGGCGGCCGGCAGCGGCGCTTCGTACGGCAGCCCGTAGGCGGCCAGGATGCGCGCGGTGGCCTGCGGATCGAGCTGGACCTCGCCGCGCGCCACCGCCGCCTGCACCAGCGCGCGCGCGGCCGCGGCGTCGACGGTGAAGTCGGCCGGCAGGCTGGGCGGGGTCTCCATCAGCGCCTGCTGCGCCTCGCGGTAGCGCACCAGGTGCATGAAGCCGTGCACGGCCTCGGTTTCGGTGGTGTAGCTGGGCAGCTGCGCGCGGTGCAGGACCGCTTGCGCCTGCGGATCGCTCGACAGCCAGACCGCGAACACCGGCTTGCGCGCGGCCGCGCCCTTGCGCCGCGCCAGCGCGTCGACCAGCGCCTGCGCCGATTCGGTGGGCGGCGACAGCGCGGTCGGCACGTTGACCACCAGCAGCGCGTCGTTGCCCGGATCGTCGAGCAGCGCCTCGACCGCGGTCGCGTAGCGCGCGCCGTCGGCGTCGACCACGATGTCGACCGGGTTGTCGCGCGACCAGCCGCCCTGCAGCAGGCCGTCGAGGGCCTGCACCGTCCCGTCCGACAGCGGCGCCAGGGTGCCGCCCAGGCGCTGCAGCTGCTGCGCGGCCAGCACGCCCACGCCGCCGCCGTTGCCCAGGATCGCCAGGCGCCGGCCGGGGAAGGTGCGCAGCGTGCCCAGGGTTTCGGCGGCGGCGAACAGGTCGTCCAGGGCGTCGACCTGCAGCAGGCCGGCGCGGCGGAACGCCGCGGCGTGCACCGCCTCGGACGGCGCCAGCGCGCGCAGGCCGATCTCGGCGATGCTCTGCGGCGGCTGCGGCCGCGCCGACTTGACCACCACCACCGGCTTGGCGCGCGCCGCCGCACGCGCGGCCGACATGAACTTGCGCGCATCGCCGATGCGTTCGACGTAGAGCAGGATCGAGCGCGTGCGCGGATCGGTGGCGAGGTAGTCGAGCAGGTCGGCGAAATCCACGTCCAGCGCGTCGCCCAGCGACACCACTTTCGAAAACCCCACCGAACGCGAGGTGCCCCACTCGATCAGGGCCGCGGCGATCGCGCTCGATTCGGACACCAGCGCCAGTTCGCCCGGCTGCGGGGTGCCTGCGGCGATGCTGGCGTTGAGCCGGGCATGGGTGGAGACGATGCCCAGGCAGTGCGGCCCGAGGATGCGCATGCCGCGCGGGCGCGCGGCGCGCACGATGCGCGCGTGGAAGGCCTCGCGCGCGGCCGCGTCGGATTCGGCGGTGAGCAGGACCGCCGCGGCGACGCCGAGCGCGGCGGCTTCCTCGACCAGCGCGGGTACCACCGCCGGCGGCGCGGTGATGACCGCCAGGTCCGGGACCCAGCCCAGCTCGCGCAGCCGGCGCACGGTGGCGATGCCGTCGATCTCGCGGTAACGCGGGGTGACCCAGCCGATCCGGCCCGCAAAGCCGGATGCGTGCAGGTTGCGCATCACCGCGCGCCCGGCCGAGCGCTCGCGCGGGCTGCCGCCCACGACCGCGATCGACGCGGGGGAAAACACCGAATCCAGGCGCCAGGTGCTCATGGGCACACAGTATCGTGCGGGCCTGTCCCTGCCGCGTGGTCGGGGCGGGGAGCCGCGCCGCCCGTTCCGATCGGGCGTGGCCTGTCCGCCGGCCGGCCGGCGCCGGGCATCAGGCGCGCTGCCGGCTCCGCAGCCGCTCCAGCACGCCGTCGAGCGCGTCGAGGTTGGCGTAGTGGATCACCAGCTTGCCCTTGTTGGCGCGGCCGTTGTGGATGCTGACCTTGGCGCCGAGCGATTCGGACAGCTCGTTCTCCAGCGTGGCGATGTCCGGCGCCACCGCGGCCTTGCCGGCCGGCTTCTTCTTCGACGATCCGGGCAGCTTGCCGGCGGCGAACTGCGCGGCGCGGTGCTCCACCTCGCGCACCGACCAGCCGTGCTCGGCGGCGTCGTTGGCCAGCTTGACCGCCAGCTCCGGCGCCAGGGTCAGCAGCGCGCGCGCGTGCCCCATCTCCAGCCGCCGGGCTTCCACCAGGGCGCGGATCGGCGCGGGCAGCTCCAGCAGGCGCAGCAGGTTGGACACCGCCGCGCGCGAACGGCCGACGGCGCCGGCGGCGGCGGCATGGGTCAGGTCGAACTCGTCGATCAGCCGCTGCAGCGCCTGCGCCTCCTCCAGCGGGTTGAGGTCCTCGCGCTGGATGTTCTCGATCAGCGCCATCGCGATGACGGTGCGATCGTCGACCTCGCGCACCACCACCGGGATCTCGGTCAGGCCGGCCTCCTTCGAGGCGCGCCAGCGGCGCTCGCCGGCGATGATCTCGTAGGTGCGGTCGGGCAGGGCGCGCACCACGATCGGCTGGATCACGCCCTGGGCCTTGATCGACTCGGCCAGCTCGGTGAGCTTGCCGGCGTCCCACTGACGCCGCGGCTGGTACTTGCCAGCGCGCAGGGCGTCGACCGGCAGCGTGCGCAGGGTGTCCTCAGGCGCGGCTTCCAGGTTCGGCGCCTCGGCGGCGGCCTTGGGGCCGAGCAGGGCTTCCAGGCCGCGGCCGAGGCCGCGCTTCTTCGCCGGCGCGGACTTGGCGCTGCTCATGCCGGGATCTCCGTCACGTTCGCTTCCTTCTGCTGTGGGTCGCGCGCGGCCTGCTCGCGTTCGCGGCGCCGCCGCTCCACCTCGCCCGCCAGGCCGAGGTAGGCGATGCCGCCGCGCGAGCTGCGGTCGTAACCGATGATGCTCTGGCCGTGGCTGGGCGCCTCGGCGAGGCGGACGTTGCGCGGCACGATGGTGCGGAACACCTTGTCGCCGAAATGCTCGACCAGTTCGGCCGATACCGCGTTGGCGAGGTTGTTGCGCACGTCGAACATGGTACGCAGCACGCCCTCGATCTCCAGTGCGGGGTTCAGCCGCTGTTTGAGCGCATCGATCGTGTCCAGCAGCGCGCTCAGGCCCTCCAGTGCGTAGTACTCGCACTGCATCGGCACCAGCACCGAATCGGCCGCGGTCAGCGCGTTGAGGGTGAGCAGCGACAGCGCCGGCGGGCAGTCGATGATGATGTAGTCGTAGCGCGGCCGCAGCGGTTCGAGCGCGCGCTTGAGGCGCTGCTCGCGGCCGGCCTCGTCCATCAGCTCGATCTCGGCCGCGGTCAGGTCGGTATTGCCGGGCAGCAGGTCGAAGCCTTCCACCGTCTCCATGATCGCGTCCTCGGCGTGCAGCTCCTCGAGCAGCACGTCGCAGGTCGACGCCTGCAGGTCGCGCTTGTCGATGCCGCTGCCCATGGTCGCGTTGCCCTGGGCGTCGAGGTCGATCAGCAGCACCCGCTTCGGCGTGGCGGCGAGCGCGGCGGCCAGGTTGACCGCGGTGGTGGTCTTGCCGACGCCGCCCTTCTGGTTGGCGATGGCGATGATGCGGGCCATGGGTCCGGGTGCCTTTGGTAGCGGCGGGGGGTTGGCCGCAGGGCGCGGCCCGGACAGGGGATTATGCCGCGCATCGGCCCAACGCGGCGCGTCGATGCCAAACCCGCCGCCGCGGGCCCCGTCCCCGGACGCGCCGCGCGCTTTTTTTCGTCCAGGCCGCGGCCGCGCGGGCGGCCGCAGGCCTCAGTCCTGGCGTTCGACCACGACCAGGTGGCGTTCGGCCGCCAGTCCGGGCACCGTCAGCGGGTGCACCGCCTGCAGCTGCCAGCCCGGCGGCAGGGCGGCGATCTCCTCGTCCGGGCGCACGCCCTTCATCGCCAGCAGGCGCCCGCCGGGCGCCACCAGGTGGCCGCCCACGGCGAGGATGTCGGGCAGCGTGGCCAGCGCGCGCGCGGTGATCGCGGCATATCGCCCGGGTTCGTCCAGCGCCTCGGCGCGGCTTTCGGCCACCCGCGCATTGTCCAGCCGCAGCGCCCGCACCGCCTCGCGCAGGAACCGCGCCTTCTTGCCGTTGGACTCGACCAGCGTGACCCGCAGGTCCGGCAGCGCCAGCGCCAGCGGGATCCCCGGCAGGCCGGGGCCGGTGCCGAGGTCGGCCAGGGTGTCGATCCCGGCCAGGAACGGATGCATGGCCAGCGAGTCGAGCAGGTGCAGGGTGACCATCTGCCGCGGGTCGCGGATCGCGGTGAGGTTGTAGGTCGCGTTCCAGCGCTGCAGCAGGGCCAGGTAGTCCAGCAGCGGCGCGGCCAGCGTGCGCGCCAGCCCGAGCGCGTCGAGTCCGGATTCGAGTTCGGCGCGCAGGGCCGCGGCGTTGGGATCGGTCATGGCGACATTGTAGGAGGCGCGGCTGCGAGGCCGCCCGTCGTGCCGGTCGAGGCCCCACCCATGCGCCGCGTGCGGCGCCGCGGCAGTGCGCACCGCGTCGGCGCGACGGCGCGACGCGCCCGGATCGGCCTCAGGCGCGATCGTCCACCCGCGCCGGCGCCGGCGTGCGCCAGGCCAGCGTGGCCAGGTATTCCGGGGCGGGGCTGAACGCATGCAGGCGCCAGTCGCCGGGCGCACCCAGGGCAGGATCGCAGGCGCTCAGCCGCCAGCCCTCGCCGTCGCGGCTGAATTCCAGCCGCTCCAGGCCGAAAACGATGCCGCGCCCGTGCGCCTTGAGCACCGCTTCCTTGGCGCACCACAGGCGTACGAACCAGCGCTCGGCCTGGTCGTGCGGCAGCGCGGCCAGCGCGTCGGCCTCGCCGGCGGTGAAGAAGCGCCGGGCCAGCGTCATCGCATTCGGCCGCGGCCGCAGCCATTCGATGTCGGCGCCGATGCGCGCACCGTGCGCCAGCGCCACCAGCAGCCGTTCGCCGCTGTGGCTCCAGTTGGCGTCGTATCCGCCCTGGCCGGGATCGAGATGGGGCCGGCCGTGCGCATCGCGACGCAGCCCCAGCGCCGCTTCCGGCACCGCCAGCGCCTGCGCCAGCCAGCGCCGCGCCTGCGGTTCGGCGGGTTCGCCGCGGCGGTAGGGAAACCAGGCGCAGCGGACCGGACCGATCGCGAGGCTGTGTTCGGGGCTGGGCATCGGCAGGCGCGGGTTCTTCGTCGCAGCGGCGCGCCAGCGTAAGCTACCCGCCGTGGCGGCGTGAATGGATCCGCCGGTCGGGGCGCATGTCGGCAGTCATCCAGCACAGCACAGCACAGCCGGCGTCGGCCGGCGCCACGCTGCCGGCGGGCGCGGACACCGCGCGCTTCGCCTTCGACGGCGCCGGCGCCACGGCGTGCGCGCAGTTCGCCGCGCACGTGCGTGCGCTGGCCGCGCGCCTGCCCGCCGCGGCGTACGCGGTCAACCTGTGCGAGGACCGCTACCGGTTCCTGGTCGCGTTCTGCGCGGTGGCCGTGCGTGGCCAGGCCAACCTGCTGCCGCCCAGCCGTACCCGCGCGGCCATCGACGAGGTGCGCGCGCAGTATCCCGACAGCTATTGCATCGGCGACGGTGACGCCTGCGGTTGCGACGCACTGCGCCCCGACGGGCATTTCGTGGCGCTGCCGGCGACGCTGCCCGGACTCGACGGCGCGCCGCTGCACATCGACGACGCGGCCGTGGTCGCGATCGGCTTCACCTCCGGCAGCACCGGCACGCCGTCGGCGAACGCCAAGACGCTGGGGTCGTTCCGCACGAGCACCGCGCAGAACCTGGCCGCGCTGGCCAGCCTGTGGCCGGCGGGCACGGTGCCGGACGTGGTAGCCACGGTGCCGCCGCAGCATATGTACGGCGTGGAGCTGTCGGTGATGCTGCCGCTGCTCGGTGGCGCCGCGGTGCATCGGGGACGTCCGTTCTTTCCGCAGGACATCGCCCGCGCGCTGGAGGAGGCGACCGCGCCGCGGCTGCTGGTGAGCACGCCGGTGCACCTGCGCGCGCTGCTCGAGTCGGGCGTCGCGCTGCCGCCGCTGGCAGGCATCGTCACCGCCACCGCGCCGCTGCCGCCGGAACTCGCCGCCGAGGCCGAGTCGCGCTTCGGATGCGAGGTGCGCGAGACCTTCGGCTCCACCGAAACCTGCATCTTCGCCTTCCGCCGCACCGCGCGCGACGCGGCCTGGACGCCGTATCCGGGCGTGCGCCTGCAGCCGCGGCCGGACGGCACCCTGGTGTCGGCGCCGCACCTGCCGCAGCCGGTACTGCTGGCCGACCTGGTCGGGCTGCAGGACGATGGCCGCTTCGTGCTGCACGGCCGCCAGGCCGACCTGCTCGAGATCGCCGGCAAGCGCGCGTCGCTGGCCGACCTCACCCGCCGCCTGCTGGCGCTGCCGGGCGTGCGAGATGGCGCGATGTTCCAGCTCGATCCCGGGGCCGGCGGCGTGCGCCGAATCGCGGCGGTGTTCGCCAGCGACACGCTCGACGAAGCCGCGGTACGCGAGGCGCTGCGGCGCAGCGTCGATCCGGTGTTCCTGCCGCGGCCGCTGCGCCGCGTCGCCGCGCTGCCGCGCAACGAGACCGGCAAGCTGCCGCGCGAGGCGCTGCTGCGCCTGTTGCGTGGCGACGCCGCCGCCGGGTCCTGACGGATCCGGGCTGCGCGGCTCGCCCAGGCAGGCGACGCGCGGTGCCGATGACGTTGCGCGCCTGCCGGCGCAGGCGTTCCCGCATCCCCGCAACAGAGGCTATCGCGCCGGCCCACCTACTGACATCGCCGTCACGATCCCGCTGCCAGCATGGCCCCACTCCGAACGGAGTCTGACCACAACTCATCGGGAGACAGCGCATGGGCATCATCATCTGGCTGATCGTCGGCGGCATCGTCGGCTGGCTGGCGAGCATCATCATGAAGCGCGATGGACAGCAGGGCATCCTGCTCAACATCATCGTCGGCATCATCGGCGCGCTGATCGGCGGTTGGCTGATCGGCCCGCTGCTCGGAGCCGGTTCGATCAACGACGGCATCACGGTCATGAGCTTCATCGTCTCGCTGATCGGCGCGGTGATCCTGCTCGCGATCGTCAACCTGTTCCGCCGCGGAAGCGTCCGCTGACGCGACCACGTCATGCAGGGACGCAGGAAAGGCCCGGCCATGCCGGGCCTTTCCTTTTGGGCCGGGCCACGCGATCGGCATCCCGACCTTCTCGCCGTCCATGCATCGATGAACCGCGTCCGCCGTCCGCGTCCGGCTTCACCGTCGATTGAAGCGGCCGCGCCCAGCATGCGCACTCCCACGATCCAGGAGTCGAACATGTCCAGCCCGATGCCATTCCGTCGTACAACCCTCGCCGTGACCGCCACGCTGCTGCTGGCCGGCCTGCCGGCGATGGCCCAGGAAGCCCAGGAGGCGATGACCGCCGCCGAGGTCCGGGCCAGGCTCGAGGCGCAGGGCTACACCAAGATCAACGACGTCGAGTTCAAGGACGGCGTCTGGAGCGCGGACGCGCGCAGCGCCGACGGCAACCGCGTCGACCTGTCGATCGATCCGAAGACCGGCGAGATCTATCCCGACGAGCAGGTCGCCAACCTGGGCGAGGCCGACGTCGAGGCCAGGCTCACGGCCGCAGGCTACGCCAAGGTCCATGACATCGAATTCGAGGACGGCGTCTGGAAGGCCGAAGCCGAGGACCCACAGGGCAAGGACGTCGAGCTGCGCCTGGATCCGGCCACCGGCAAGGTGATCGGCAAGGCGCGCGACTGAAGTCCGCGGCGGCTGCGGTCGAAGGCGCCATCAGCGCGTCTTCGTCGCAGCCGCGCCTGCGCGTGGCGCGCGCCAGGCGTGTCCCCCGCCCGGCGGATGCGCAGGCGTCCGGTTTCATCCTCACCCGCGGGTCGCGCGATCGTCGACTCGACCGGCGCGGCTTGACCTCCGGCGTCTCCCGGCGCAGCGTCGGCGTCCACCGCGCGACCAGGACACCGCCATGGCATCGGCTGCACAGGAACTCGAACGCTTCGTCCAGGATGCACTTGCCGCCGGCGCTTCGCGTCAGGAGGTCGAGGCGGCGCTGGTGTCGGCCGGCTGGGCGCCGGACCAGGTCCGGCGGCCGCTCGCGGCCTGGGCGGACGTCCCGTTCCGCGTGCCGGTGCCCAGGCCGCGCCCCTACCTGTCCGCGCGCGATGCCTTCCAGTACCTGGTGCTGTTCACCACGCTGTACCTGTCGGCCTGGCACCTGGGCAGCCTGCTGTTCGACCTGATCGAGATCGCGCTGCCCGATGCGGCCGATCCGGACTATCGCGTGCAGGGCCTGGCGCGTTCGATGCGCTGGTCGGTGGCCACGCTGCTGGTCGCGTTCCCGGTGTTCGCGTTCATGGCGCAGCGGATCGGTCGCGAGGTCGCGCGCGATGCGTCGCGGCGACTGTCGGCGGTGCGACGCTGGCTGACCTACCTGACCCTGTTCATCGCCGCGGCGGTGCTGATCGGCGACCTCATCACCCTGGTCTACAACCTGCTCGGCGGCGAGCTGAGCCTGCGCTTCGTGCTCAAGGTGCTGGTGGCCGGGGTGATCTCCGGCGCGATCTTCGCCTGGTACCTGGCCGACCTGCGCAACGAGGAGCGCGAGGCATGAGCGGCCCGGGACGCGGGCGCATGCTGGTGATCGCCGCCGGCGTGGCGATCGCCGCGACGGTGGTGGCGGCGCTGCTGGTGACCGGCCTGCCGGATGCGCAGCGGCAGGCGCGGCTGGACGAGCGCCGGGTGCAGGACCTGCACCGGATCGATCTGGCGATCCGGGCCCACGCCCGCCAGCACGATGCATTGCCGGCGACGCTGGACGGCCTCGGCGAGGCGACCGGCCGCCGGCTGTCCTTGGCCGAGCCGGGCACGGGCGCGCGCTACGGGTTCAGCGTGCCCGCCCCCGACCGCTACCGGCTGTGCGCGGTATTCGCCACCGACAGCCGTGACCGCGCTGCCGGCGACGTGCCGGAGGGATGGGCACATCCCGCCGGCCCGCACTGCTTCGAGCGTCGCCTGGACGCGGACGGCGACGCGCGCCGCTGAGTCGCCATTGGCGGCCGCCACGAACGCGGTCGATGCGATGCCCGAAAGGCCGCTGTGTGCCCGCGCGTTCGCAGCGGTGCCGGCATCCGCAAGGACGGCGGCTGCGCGATGCGAACCGCTCCGGCGAAGCCACCTGAACAGGCTTCAGCCTGCCAGCCGCACCCAGGCCGGGGCGTGGTCGCTGGGGCGTTCCCAGGTGCGCGGCTCACGGTCGATGCCCGACTCGACCGCCTGCGCGCGCAGCGCGTCCGACACCAGGGTCAGGTCGATCCGCAGGCCCAGGTTGCGGCGGAACGCGGCCTGCCGGTAGTCCCACCAGCTGAAGATGCCGGCCTCCTCGCTGTGCAGGCGGAACGCATCGTGCAGGCCCAGCGCCTGCAGCCGCACCAGCGCCTCGCGCTCGGCGGCCGAAGTCAGGATGTGGCCCTCGTTCCACAGGGTCGGGTCGTGCACGTCGCGCGCGTCGGGTGCGATGTTGAAATCGCCCAGCACCACCATCCGCGGATGCCGCTGCAGTTCCTCCGCCAGCCAGGCGCGCACCGCCTCCAGCCAGCGCAGCTTGTAGGCGTACTTCTCGGTGCCCACGTCCTGGCCGTTGACCACGTACAGGTTGACGACGCGCACGTCGCCCACCGTGGCCGCGATCACCCGCTTCTGCTCGTCCTCGAAACCGGGGATGCCGTACTGCACCTCGCCGATCGGACGGTCGCGGGCGAGGATGGCCACGCCGTTGTAGGTCTTCTGCCCGCAGAACACGCTGCGGTAGCCCAGCGCGGCGAGCGCGTCGTCGGGAAAGCGCGGATCGTCGAGTTTGGTTTCCTGCAGCCCGACCACGTCGGGCGCGAATGACTGCAGCCACTGCACCAGGTGCGGCAGGCGCACGGTGAGGGAGTTGACGTTCCAGCTGGCGATGCGCATGGGTCGGGTCGTCGTGCTCGCGCGGCCCGGGCCGCGGGTCGGCCGCGCACTATGACACAGCCGGTCCGGCGTCCCCGCCGCGCAGCAGCCGCTCGGCCGCGTCCACCTCCAGCGGCCGGCCGAGCAGGAAGCCCTGGCCGTCGTCGCAGGCCAGTGCGCTCAGCTCGGCCAGCTGTTCGGCGTCCTCGATGCCGGCACCGACCACGCTCATGCCCAGGCCATGCGCGGCCGCGATCACGGCGGCCACGACGTCGCGCTGGCGCAGGCCGGCGAAGCGTCCGAGCTTGACCACGCCAACCGGGATCCGCGACAGCCGCGCCAGCGACGTCACCGAGGTTCCGAAATCGTCCACCGCCAGTTGCACGCCCACCTTGCCCAGCTCGCCCAGGGTGGCCTCGATGCGCGGACCCTCTTCGACGAGGTCGCGTTCGCTGATTTCGAGGCGCAGCTGCGCAGGCGCCAGGCCGTGCGCGGCCAGCGCCTCGCGGACCTGGTCGGCGAAGCCGATGGCCCGCAACTGGCTGCCCGACACGTTCACCGCCATCACCAGCGGCTCGCCCGCCGTATAGGTCGGGGTGGCGGACCACGCGGCAAGCCGGGCGCAGGCGGCATCGAGCACCCACGCACCGAGCAGCCCCATCAGGCCCAGTCGCTCGGCGGTGGCCAAGAAGTCGCCCGGCAGCAGGGTGCCGCGTGCCGGATGCTGCCAGCGCAGCAGGGCCTCGAAGCCCAGCAGGCGCCGGTCTTCGAGCGAGAGCATCGGCTGGTAGGCCAGGGCCAGCTGGCCGCGCGCGAGTGCGTGCTGCAGGTCGATCTCGAGCTGCAACGGTCCCTCGGCGCGGTCGTCCGCCGCCGCGTCGTAGACGTGGAAACCGTTGCGGCCCTGCTGCTTGACCCGGTACATCGCGGTATCGGCGCGGCGCAGCAGGTCGGTGGCGCTGACCGCCGCATCCCCCGCCACGGCGACGCCCACGCTGGCCGAAACGCGCAGCTGCACGCCGGCGCCGACGCGGAACGGCTCGGCCATCGCGCTCACCATCCGCGCGGCGATCTCGCGCACGCTGGCATCCGACTGGACGTTCTCGCAGAGCACCACGAACTCGTCGCCGCCCAGGCGCGCGACGGTGTCCTCGCGCCGCCGCATCGCCGCGAGGCGCCTGGCCAGCTGTACCAGCAGCTCGTCGCCCACCTCGTGGCCGTAGCTGTCGTTGACCGCCTTGAACTGGTCCAGGTCGACGAAGACCAGGACGACCCGGCCAGTCGAACGTCCCATCCGAAGCAGCGCCTGCCCGAGCCGGTCCATCAGCAGGTAACGGTTCGCCAGGCCGGTCACCGGGTCGTGCATCGCCTGGTGCGCGAGCGCCAGCTCGGCGCGCTTGCTGGCGGATACGTCGCGCGTGGACGTGAGCACGCCGATGACCGCGCCGTCCTCGCCGGTCTCGGGCGACAGCGTGGTGTGGAACCAGCCCTGGCTGCCGTCGGGGTGCTGCATGGAGAACTCGTGCTCGCCGCGTTCCCCGGTCGCCAGCACGCACCGCAGGGCCTCCTCCCACGAATCGGCCGACTCGTGCGCAGGGCCGACCTCACGGTCCGTCCGCCCCACCAGCTCCTGCAGCGACTTGCCGCGCAGGCGCTCGCCGGCCGGGTTGATGTAGCGGTAGGTCAGGTCCGGTGCGTACTGGGCGATGGCATCGGCCGAGCCATTGAGCACCGCGCGCAGCTGCGCCTCGACGCGGGCCAGGCTGGCGCTTGCCGCGGCGGAAGCCTCGGCCAGGCGCACCGTTTCCTGTTCGGCCAGCACCCGGCGGGTGATGTCGTGGGAGATCCCGAACGTGCCGACGATGTGGCCGCCCGGCGCGTACAGGGGAAACTTGCTGGTCGAGACCCAGCGCATGCTGCCGTCGGCGAAGCTCTCGCACTCTTCCTTGTTCACCATCGGGGTGCCGGTGCGCAGGATCTGCTGCTCGTCCGCCAGCGCGCTGGCCGCGTGTTCCTCCGCGAACAGGTCGAAATCGGTCAGCCCGCATACCTGCTCCCGGGTCAGCGCGTGGCGGTTGGCCATGCCCAGGCTGACGCGCAGGAAGCGGCTCTGCAGGTCCTTGAAATAGATCACCTCGTCCGACGCGTCGAGCAGGTTGCGGATCCAGATCCGGTCCATGGCCGCTTCATCGGGAAGACCGGTGGTGGTGGGCGGGGTGCCGGAGGTCCGGGAACTCATCGTGCGTCCTGGGGTTGTCGTGCCGGGCGCGCGGATCCGCCCCCGGGGCGGCAAGGGTAGGACGGGCGCGGTCGCGTTCGCGTGGACGCGGGCGCGGGTGGGCCGGCGCGTGGCGCCGGGTGTGCGGGCCGGGCCGGGAGCGCCCGCTGGCGGCAGAGCAGGGCAACGGGCATGGGCAGTCGGCAGAGGGTCTCGCCGTCGTTAACGGCGCGCCTGCCACCGGCTTGAATCGGCGCGGCCCAGCCGCCTTCGGCCGTTGCGCGGGCGCCGGGCTCAGCGCGCCAGCCAGTCGATCAGTCGCGCCACCTTCGCGTACGGCGGCCTGAGCAGGTCGCTGCCGGCGCGGCGCGGCTGCCACAGGACGGACAGCTGCTTGCTCATCGCATCGAAGCCGGCACGGCCGTGGTAGGCGCCCATGCCGCTGGCGCCGATGCCGCCGAAGGGCAGCGCATTGACGCCGAAATGCACCAGCGTGTCGTTGACGGTGACGCCGCCGGCCAGGGTGCCGCGCAGGATCCGCTCGACGCTGGCGCGATCGTCGCTGAACGGATACAGCGCCAGCGGCCGCTCGCGCGCATTGACGAAATCGATCGCCTGCCCCAGCGACTCCACGCGCAGCACCGGCAGGATCGGGCCGAAGATCTCCTCGCGCATCAGCGCGCTGTCCGGGTCCGGATCCAGCACCAGGGTCGGCGCGAACAGACGCGTCGCGGGATCGTGCGCCTCGGCCAGCGGCAGCACCGCGTGGCCGTGCGCGCGGGCCTCGTCCAGGTAGCCCTGCAGGCGCGCGAACTGGGCGTCGTTGATGATCCGGCTGTAGTCGCCGGACTCGCGCAGTCCGTCGTAGCGTGCGGCCACCTCGGCCCCCAGCGCCTGCGCCAGGGCGTCGCGGCGCGCGGCGTCGCCCACCAGCAGCACGTAGTCGGGCGCGATGCAGGTCTGGCCGGCGTTGAACCACTTGCCGGTCGCCAGCCGCGCGGCCACGCGTTCGACCGGGATGTCGGCGCAGACGATCGCCGGCGACTTGCCGCCCAGCTCCAGGGTGAGCGGGGTGAGGTTGGCCGCGGCGGCGGCCATCACCTTGCGCCCGACCGCGGTGGAGCCGGTGAACACCAGATGGTCGAACGGCAGCGCGGCGAACGCCGCGCCCACCTCGGCCTCGCCGGTGGCCACCGCGACGCGGTCGGCCGGGAACACCTGCGCCAGCAGCGAGCGCAGGAACGCGGCGCTGCGCGGGGTGTGCTCGGAGGGCTTGAGGAAGACGTGGTTGCCGGCTGCGATCGCGGTGGCCAGCGGCACCAGGGCCAGGTTGACCGGGTAGTTCCACGGCGAGATCACCCCGACCACGCCCACCGGCTCGCTGCGCAGCTGCGCGCGCGCCGGCCAGAAGCGCCAGCCCACGCCGACCCGGCGCGGCCGCATCCAGCCGCGCAGGTGGCGGCGCAGGTGGTCGATCTCGGCCAGCACGGTCGCGCCGTCGGCCACCAGCGACTCGTGTCGCGAGCGGTGGCCGAAATCGGCCGCGATCGCGTCGGCCATCTCCGGCAGGCGCGCCCGCAGCGCCTCGCGCAGGCGGCGCAGGTCGTCGCGGCGCTGGGCCAGGTCCGGCCGGGTCCGCTGCCAGGCCCCGCGCAGGCGGGCCAGGGTCGGGGCGAGGTCGGCGGCGGGCGTGGCGTCGGCAGGCGCAGGCATGGGGGCAGTGTAGACCGGGCCGTTCGCGCGCCAGGCCCTACAATGGCGCCATGACTTCCCGCCTGCGCCCCTTCCGCGGCCGCCTGCCCGAACTGGGCGAACGCGTGTTCATCGATCCCTCCGCCCAGGTCATCGGCGACGTGGTGCTGGGCGACGACGTCTCGATCTGGCCGATGACGGTGATCCGCGGCGACGTCAACTTCATCCGCATCGGCGCGCGCAGCAACCTGCAGGACAGCGTGGTGGTGCACGTGAGCCACGACGGCCCGCACCTGAAGGACGGCGGCTTCGCCACCGTGATCGGCGAGGACGTGACCATCGGCCACCGCGCGATCATCCACGCCTGCCGCATCGAGGACGCCTGCCTGATCGGCATGGGCGCGGTGGTGATGGACGGCGCGGTGGTGAAGAAGCACGGCTTCGTCGGCGCCGGCGCGCTGGTCCCGCCGGGCAAGGTGGTCGGCGAAGGCGAACTGTGGCTGGGCAACCCGGCGCGGCTGGTGCGCAAGCTCGACGATGCGCAGATCGAGGCGCTGTATTACAGCGCGCAGCACTACGTCCGGCTCAAGGACGACTACCTGCTCGACGCCTCCCGCTGAGCGGGGCGCTCGCGTACAGTAGCCCCGTGCACGGGGAGCAGCGCGGACAATGCGGGCGCAGGAAGCTGGACGCAGGGACGCGCGTGCCGGACGCGGCGACGTGCGCGGGCGTGGCCCGCTGATGCTCGATACCGTCCGCGAGATCCACACCCCCGAAGGCGTCGCGCTGCGGCTGCCCGCGGCCGGACCGGTGCCGCGCGCGCTGGCCTGGCTGATCGACCTGTCGATCCGGTCCGGCCTGCTGCTGCTGGCCGCGACCGTGTTCGCCCTGCTGGGGCGGGCAGGCATGGGCCTGTACCTGGTGCTGCTGTTCCTCGTGGTCTGGGCCTATCCGGTCGTGTTCGAGGCGACGTGGCACGGGCAGACGCCCGGCAAGCGCGCGATGGGCCTGCGCGTGGTGTCGGCCGATGGCGCGCCGGTGGGCTGGATGGCCTCGTTCCTGCGCAACCTGATGCGCACCGTCGACATGCTGCCGTTCGGCTACGCCTTCGGCCTGGCGTCGAGCCTGGCCGATCCCTGGAGCCGGCGCCTGGGCGACATCGTGGCGCGCACGATGGTGGTGCACGCACCGGGCCGCGGCCATGGCGCCGCGCTGCCGCCGGCGGCGGCCGTGGCGCCCGCGGTGCCGCTGCTGCCGGGCGAGCAGGCGGCGCTGATCGCGTTCGCCGAACGCGCGCACACGCTCACCCCGCAGCGGCAGGAAGAGCTCGCCGGCATCGCCGCGCCGCTCACCGGCATGTCGGGCGAGGCCGGCGTGTGGCGGCTGTCGGCCATCGCCCAGTGGCTGCTGGGGCGGCGCGCATGAGGCAGGAAGCGTTCGTCGCCCGCCACGAGACCGAGTGGCGCGGGTTCGAACGCTGGCTCGATGCGCGTGGCGCGGCGCGGCGCGGGGAAGGCGTGCCGCGCGACGAGGAGATTCCCACCCGCTACCGGCGCCTGTGCCAGCAGCTGGCCCTGGCGCGCCGGCGCGGCTACAGCCCGCAGGTGACCGAGCGGCTGCAGGCGCTGATGCAGCGTGGCCACGACGTGCTCTACCGCGCCCCGCCGCCGCCGTGGCGGCGCGCGTGGCGGTTCCTGGCAGCCGATTTCCCGCGCCTGGTGCGCGCCCAGCGCGGCTGCCTGTGGCTGGCGGCGGTGCTGTTCGTCGGGCCGACGCTGGCGCTGTTCCTGGCCGTCCAGCAGTGGCCCGAGCTGGTGCACAGCGTGTTCGAGCCGCAGCAGCTGGCGCAGTTCGAGGCCATGTACGACCCGGCCGACACGCGCCATCGGATCGGCCGCGAGAGCGGCAGCGACCTGGCGATGTTCGGCTACTACATCTACAACAACGTCAGCATCGGCTTCCGCACCTTCGCCTCGGGCCTGCTGGCCGGGGTGGGCACGGCCTTCGTGCTGGTGTTCAACGGCATCGTGTTCGGCGTGGTCGCCGGCCACCTGCAGGCGATCGGCCACGGCGATCCGTTCTGGCGCTTCGTGGCGGGGCACTCGGCGCCGGAGCTGAGCGCGATCGTGATCGCGGGCGCGGCCGGCTTGCGCCTGGGGCTGGCGCTGCTCGCGCCCGGGCGGCTGCGCCGGCTTGACGCGCTGGCCGAGGCCGGGCGCGTCGGCGCGCGGCTGTGCCTGGGGATCCTGGCGATGCTGGTGTTCGCCGCCTTCGTCGAGGCGTTCTGGTCTTCGACCGGCTCGATCCCGGCGCCGGTGAAGTTCGGCGTCGGCGCGCTGCTGTGGGCGCTGGTGCTGGGCTGGCTGGCGTTCGGCGGGCGGGGCGATCCGGAGATGCCGGTGTCCCGCCATGGCGGGCGGCGGGAGAGCAGGAAGGAACCAGCGCGTGCGCCTTGACCAGGTCCGCGTCGAACTGCGCCCGCGCTCGCCCTGGGAGGCGATGGAGCTGGGCAATGCGCTGGTGCGCCGCCATGCGCGCGCGATCTGGCGGCCATGGGCGCTGGCGACGCTGCCGGCGTTCGCCCTGCTCAACGCCGCGGCCTGGGCGATCGATGCGCTGTGGCTGGCGGCGCTGGCGATGTGGTGGCTGCTGCCGCTGTTCGACCGCATCGTGCTGTTCGTGCTGTCGCGCGCGGTGTTCGGCGATGCGCCGGACACGCGCCAGGCGCTGGCCGCGCTGTGGCGTGGCGGCTGGCGCGGCGCCGTCGCGCGGCTGGGCTGGCGCCGGCCCAGTCCGTGGCGTTCGATCGCGATGCCGGTGGAACTGCTCGAGGGCGTCGCCGGCGAGGCGCTGTCGCGCCGTCGCGCGGTGATCGTCGACGGCATCCAGGGCCACGCGCTGCTGCTGTCCGGCGTCTGCCTGCTGTTCGTGGTCGTGCTGCTGGTCTCGCTGCTGGCCCTGGTGCTGATGTTCGTGCCCGAACAGCTGCTGTCCGAGTCGGCGCGCGCGATGTGGACGCTGGTCACCGAGGATCCGCCGCGCATCGCGCAGTTCGCCTTCAACGTGGCGCTGTGGCTGGCGTTCTCGGCGGTCGAACCGTTCCATGTCGGCGCCGGCTTCGGCCTGTACCTCAACCGCCGGGTGCGGATCGAGGCCTGGGACATCGAGATCGTGCTGCGCCGCATGCAGGCGCGCCTGGCGCAGGCCGCGCTCGTGCTGCTGGCGGTGGCCGCGCTGCCGCTGCTGGCGCCCGTGGCCGGAGCCCAGGTCGGGCCGCGCCTGCAGGAGCCGCGCGGGCAGGCCACGCACCAGGCGGTGAAATCGCCCGAGCTGCAGGCGCGCACGCGGCCGACGCTGCCGCGCGTGTTCGGCGAGGAGGCGGTGGTCGACCACGCGCCGTTCCGCCAGGCGGTCAAGCGCGCCTACGAAGATCCGCTGCTCGCGCGCAGCCGCACCGAGATGACCTGGCAGCCGCGCAAGCAGCAGGAGCGCGCGCCAAGCGAGCCGCCGGGGTGGTTGCGCACGTTCGGGCAGCTGCTGGCGGTGGTGGGCGAGTTCGGCCTGTGGATCCTGCTCGGCCTGCTGCTGCTCGCCCTCGCGCTCACCGCGCGGTACTGGCTGCCGTGGATGCGCGGGGTCGCGCCACGGCGGGCGCCGGACAGCGAGGTGACCACGAGCGTCGCGCCCGAGCCCGATGCATTGCCCGAAGATCTGGTCGGCCAGGCGCGGCGGCTGTGGCGCGAGGGTCGCCCGCGACGCGCGCTGGCGCTGCTGTACCGCGGCAGCGTCGACGCCATGGCCGCGCGCATCGGCATCGCGCTGGTGCCGGGCGCCACCGAATCCGAATGCCTGCGCGTGTCGCGGCGCATGCCCGACCCGGCCGACCGCGACAGTTTCGCGCGCATGGTCCGGGTCTGGCAGCTGGCGGCCTACGCGCAGCGGCTGCCGCGCGACGAGGAGTTCGAATCGCTGCTGGGCGAGCTGTCGCTGCGCTTCGGGTGGACGCGGTGAACCGCCTGCGCACCGCCGGGTTGGTGGCGCTGGGACTGCTGTGCCTGGCGCTGGTGGCCGCCTGGTGGAACCACAACTACCAGCGCGTGCCGGAGACGCGCGCGCTGCCGCCCGCCGGCGAGGCCGCCTACAACCCGCTGTACGCGCTGAAGCTGGCGCTGCGCGCCGACGGCATCGATGCGCAGTCGCGGCAGCGGCTCGACTTCGCGACCGCGCAGCCGGGCCCCCGCGACACCGTGCTGCTGCTCGGCGATCCACGCACCCTGGCCGCGCGCGATGTCGATGCGCTGCTGGCGTGGGTGGACGCGGGCGGCCACCTGCTGGTCACCACCCCGCGCGTCCAGCGGCGGTCCGCGCCGCGCGCGGTCGACCTGCTGGAGCGGCTGGGCCTGGACCTGCGGACGGACGAGGGCGGCTGCGAGGAGCTGCACGTGCCGGGCCAGGAGCGGCACGTGGAGTTCTGTACCGGCACGCGCTTCGTCCCGCGCGTCGACCCGCTGCTGTCCTGGGGCGACTTCAGCGCCGGCTTCGTGTACGCGCGGATGGCCCGCGGCGACGGGCTGGTCGACGTGCTCGCCTCGGCCGACTTCATGGAAAACGGCGGCCTGCGCGAAGTCCCGCACCTGGCCCTGGCGCGCCAGCTGCTCGCGCCCAACTACGGCCACGGTCGCATGCACCTGGTCTACGCGGCCGACATGCCGCCGCTGTGGCGGCTGCTGCTCGAGCGCGCCTGGATGGCCTGGCTGCCGCTGCTGCTGGCGCTCTCGGCGTGGCTGTGGATGCGCCTGCAGCGGGTCGGCCCGGCGATGCCGCCGCCGCCGGAGGAGCGGCGCTCGCTGCTCGAACACGTGCAGGCCAGCGGCGAGCACCTGCGCCGGCATGGCCTGTCCGCGCTGCTGCACGCGGCCATGCGCGACGCCTTCCTGGCGCGGCTGCGGCGCCGCGACCCGATGGCCGCCGCGCTCACCGGCGTGGCCCAGGCCGAAGCCATCGCCGCGCGCACCGGGCTGCCCGCGCCCGCGATCGAACATGCCCTGCGTTCCCCGCGACCGCGCGATGCCGGCGATTTCCGGCTGCGTGTGGCCCGACTCGTCGAGATGAGAAAACGACTATGACCGAGATCCAAGCCCCTCCCGCGCCGATCACCGGCGATGCCCTGGCCGAACGCGTCGCGCGCGTGCGCGAGGAGGTGTCGAAGGCCTTCATCGGCCAGGCCGAGGTGCTCGACCAGATCCTGGTGGCGCTGCTGGCCGGCGGCCACGTGCTGATCGAGGGCGTTCCGGGGCTGGGCAAGACGCTGCTGGTGCGGGCGCTGGCGCGCGCGCTGGGCTGCGGCCATGCGCGCGTGCAGTTCACTCCCGACCTCATGCCCAGCGACGTCAGCGGGCACGCGGTGTGGGATGCGCGCAGCGAGACCTTCAGCATGCGTCGCGGCCCGATCTTCACCAACCTGCTGCTGGCCGACGAGATCAACCGCGCGCCGGCCAAGACCCAGTCCGCGCTGCTGGAGGCGATGCAGGAGCAGCAGGTCACCATCGAAGGCCAGAGCTTCGCCCTGCCGCCGCCGTTCATGACCCTGGCCACGCAGAATCCGGTCGAGCAGGAGGGCACCTATCCGCTGCCCGAGGCGCAGCTCGACCGCTTCCTGCTCAAGGTGCTGATCGACTATCCGGCGCACGCCGACGAGGTGTCGATGGTGACCGCGATCAGCAGCGGCAATATCGCCGCCGGCTTCGCCCTGGACGAGGTGGCGCAGGTGCTCGACGCCGACGGCATCGTCGCCGTGCAGCTGGGCACCGCCGCGACGCGGCTCGATCCGGCGGTGATCGACTATGCCGTGCGCATCGCCGCGGCCACCCGCGGTTGGCCCGGCATCGCGCTGGGCGCAGGCCCGCGCGGCAGCCTGGCGCTGGTGCGCACCGCGCGCGCGCAGGCGGTGCTGGGCGGACGCGACTTCGTCACCCCCGACGACGTGCGCGACGTGGCCCTGCCGGCGCTGCGCCATCGCATCGCACTGGCGCCGGAGCTGCAGATCGAGGGCCAGGATGCCGACCAGGTGCTGCGCGCGCTGCTGGCCAAGGTGGACGCGCCGCGCAAGTGAACGCCGCCCCCGCCAACGCGCGCCCGGTGCGCCGTCGCCACCTGCCGCGGCCCGCGCCGGCCCTGGTGGTGGCCGCCGTGGCCTGGGGCCTGCTGGGCGTGGCGACCAGCATCGGCTGGCTGCCGGCGCTCGCGTGGACGCTGGCCGGTGGCGCGCTGGCCGTCGTCGCCCTGCTCGACCTGGCGCTGCTGCTGCGCACGCCGCTGCCGGACGTGGCGCGCGGCGTGCCCGAGGCGCTGGCGCTGGGCGTGGAGCGCGAGGTGCGGCTGGAACTCGAAGCCGGCGCGCGCGGCGCGCGCGTGGACGTGCACGACCTGCACCCGGGCGGCTGGGAGGTCGACGGCCTGCCGCGGCGGCTGCAGCTGTCGCCGGGGACCGTGTCGGGCTTCGGCTACCGGCTGCGGCCCAACGCGCGCGGCAGCTTCGGCTTCGAGGGCGTGCACCTGCGCCTGCACGCGCCGCTGCGGCTGTGGCGGCAGCTGTGCCTGGCCGGCGCGACGCAGCGCGTGCGCGTATTCCCCAACTTCGCGCCGTTGACGAAGTTCGCCCTGGTCAGCGCCGAACAGGCGTCGCGGATGATGGGCGCGCACATCAAGCGCCGCCGCGGCGAGGGCACCGACTTCCACCAGATGCGCGAATACCGCGTCGGCGACAGCCTGCGCCAGATCGACTGGAAGGCGACCTCGCGCGCGCGCAAGCTCATCTCGCGCGAATACCAGGACGAGAAGAACCAGCAGCTGGTGGTGGTGCTCGACACCGGTCGCCGCATGCTCGCGCGCGACGGTGCGCTGGCGCACTTCGACCATGCCCTGGATGCCTCGCTGCTGGTCGCCTACCTGGCGCTGCGCCAGGGCGATGCGGTCGGCCTGCTGGCGATCGGCGGCGAGCGCCGCTGGGTGCCGCCGCGGCGCGGCATGGCGGCAATCGACACCCTGCTGCGCGCCAGCTACGACCTCGAACCCGAGCCGGTGGCCACCGACTACCTCGCCGCCGCCACCGAACTGTCGCTGCGCCAGCGTCGCCGCGGCCTGCTGATGCTGGTGACCAACCTGCGCGACGAGGACATCGAGGACGTGCTGGCCGCGGTGCGGATGCTGCAGAAGCGGCATCTGGTGGTGGTGGCCTCGCTGCGCGAACGCGCACTCGACGAGGTGCTCGAGCAGGACGTGCCTGACGTCGCGGCCGCGGTCCGCGCCGGCGCCACCGCCCGCTACCTGGCCCAGCGCGCCGCCGCCCACGACGCCCTGCGCCGCCACCGCGTGCAGGTGCTGGACGTGACTGCCGACCAGTTGCCGGCCGCGCTGGTGGAGCGCTACCTGGCGATCAAGCGGGAAGGACTGCTGTAGCCGTCGGCAGGGTGCCCCGTCGTTGCGCCGGTGCGATCGTGGCGTCCGCTGTCGCGGACCGGGTCCGGGCGGAGCCCCAGGATCGTCCGGCCGGCCTGCGCCGCCGCGAACGCGGCCGCGACGGGCCGCCTCAGTCGGCCGTGACCAGCGCCGCGTGCCGGGCGTCCAGCTGTGCGTGGATCTCGTCGGTGTACGGGCGCACGCCGTGCCACAGCGCGAAACTCTCGGCCGCCTGTTCGACCAGCATCCCGAGCCCGTCGATCGCGCGGTAGGCGCCATGGGCGCGCGCCCAGGCCAGGAAGGGGATGGACGCTTCGCCGTAGCTCAGGTCCACCGCCACGCTGCGCATGCCCAGCAGCGACCTGGGCAGGTCCGGCAGCGTGCCGCCGCGACCGGCGGAGGTGGCGTTGATCACCAGGTCGAACTCGCCCAGTTCGTGCAGGTCGCCGATGTGGCGCGGATGCACCCGCGCCGGGTCGCCCAGGGCATCGGCGAGCGCGTCGGCGCGCTGCGGGGTGCGGTTGACCAGGTGCAGCCCGGCGATGCCGGCGTCCAGCAGCGAAGGGGCGATGCCGCGCGCCGCGCCGCCGGCGCCGAGCAGCAGCGTGCGGCGGCCGCGCAGGTCCAGCTGGTGGCGGCCGGTGAGGTCGCGCACCAGGCCGGCGCCGTCGGTGTTGTCGCCATGCCACTGCCCGTCGAGCCGGGCCAGGGTGTTGACCGCGCCGGCCCGGCGGGCGCGCTCGGTGGTGGTGGCGCTCAGCGCGAAGGCCGATTCCTTCAGCGGCAGGGTGACGTTGGCGCCGGCGCCGCCGGATGCGGCGAACGATTCCAGCGCATCGAAGAACAGTTCCGGCGTGGCGTCGATCGCCTCGTACTGCAGCACGATGCCGAGCTGGCGGCCGAAGGCGAGGTGGATCTGCGGCGACAGGGAGTGCGCGACCGGGTGTCCGAACACGGCGAACTTGCTCATGCAGCCTCCTCGGGTGGCGGTCGCCTGTCCGGCCGGCCGGGACTTCGCGTGGTCCGCCTGCAGCATAGAACGCCTGCCGGCGCGAATGCACGGCGCGGCGGGCCGGGCAACCGTGGCGGAGGGGCCGGCGCGGGGCCGGCCGGACTCAGGACTCGCGCAGCCAGCGCGCCGCGTCGAGCGCGTGGTAGGTCAGCACGCCGTCGGCGCCGGCGCGGCGGATCGACAGCAGGGCCTCGAGCGCGCAGGCGCGCTCGTCGAGCCAGCCGTTGGCGGCGGCGGCCTTGAGCATCGCGTACTCGCCGCTGACCTGGTAGGCGAAGGTCGGCACGCCGAAGCTCTCCTTCACCCGGCGCACGATGTCCAGGTAGGGCAGGGCCGGCTTGACCATCACCATGTCGGCGCCCTCGTCCAGGTCGAGCGCGACTTCGCGCAGCGCCTCGTCGCTGTTGGCCGGGTCCATCTGGTAGGTGGACTTGTCGGCCTTGCCCAGCGCCGAGGCCGAGCCCACCGCGTCGCGGAACGGCCCGTAGAAGGCCGAGGCGTACTTGGCGGCATAGGCCAGGATCCGGGTGTGGATGAAGCCCGCCTCCTCCAGCGCCAGCCGGATCGCGCCGATGCGCCCGTCCATCATGTCGCTGGGCGCGACCACGTCGGCGCCGGCGCGCGCATGCGACAGCGCCTGCTGCACCAGCGCATCGACGGTGGCGTCGTTCATCACGTAGCCGTCCGCGTCGACCAGGCCGTCCTGGCCATGGGCGGTATAGGGATCGAGCGCCACGTCGGTGATCACGCCCAGCTGCGGGAACCGCGCCTTGAGCGCGCGCACCGCGCGCTGGCACAGGCCCTCGTCGTCCCAGGCCGCGGCGGCGTCGAGCGACTTGGCCTCCGGCGCGGTCACCGGGAACAGCGCCAGGGCGGGAATGCGCAGCTCGCTGGCGGTCTCGGCCACGCGCAGCAGTTCGTCGATCGACAGGCGCTCCACGCCCGGCATCGACGGCACCGGCGCGCGGCCGTCGGCCTCGTGCACGAAGACCGGATAGATCAGGTCGCTGGCGGTGAGCACCGTCTCGCGCATCAGACGGCGCGAGAAATCGTCGCGGCGCATGCGCCGCATGCGGGTATCGGGATAGGCCATGGGCGGCATTCTACGCGCCGCCCGCGACCCGGACCCCGGACCGGATGTCCGGGTGCGGCTTCAGATCAGGCCGCCGCCCAGCCCCAGCCGCCAGATCGCCACGAAGATCACGATGCCGTTGAGGATCAGGCCGGCCTTGGCCCGGCCGCGTCGCGCGCTGCTCGTGAACAGCAGGCCGACCGCGGCGATGATCGCGCCGACCGCGGCGAACGGAATCAGCAGCCAGTTGGTGATCCCGACGATCGGAAGCAGTGCCAGGACCATCCAGATCATGGCCAGGATGCCCCAGACCAGGCTGATCATTCCCATGGTGTTCTCCGTGGTTGCAGGTGTGATGCCCGTGGACGGGACGGCGGGCGTGGGCCGATTGTGACCCAGGCGGGGTCCGGGGGTGGGCGCCGGAGGGCTTTGCGCGGGATTCCCGTGGGAGCGACCCGGGTCGCGAACGACTTCGCGCGCAAGCGCGCTCCCACAACCTGGCTGGGCGCAGGACCTGGCGCCTGCCTTGCCGCGATTCCCGGCCGCCAGGACAAGCCTCGCCGCCCGTGGCGCCTCGATCCGTCCGGCGCATGCGTGCCCGGCACTCCGCGCAAAGCTGACGCGCGGATCGTCTCCTGCGGTCGCGTCCCGAGGCTGCGCGCCGGGCCGACGGTCGGCGCTCAGTCCGCGTCGTGCACGCCGTCGATCTCGACCGCCAGCTCGCGCCGGCAGATCGCGGCGTGCAGCAGGATCCGCGGTACCCGGTCGCCGAAGCGCTCGTCCAGCGCGCGCTCGACCAGCGGCAGGTCTTCGCGATCGCGCACGTAGACCTTGAGCCGGGTCCCGGCGCCGAATTGCGCCGGCAGGCCGGGGTCGCGCTCGCGGGCCGCGCCCAGCAGCGCGTCGAAGTTGGCGAAGGTCTCGTCGATCTGCGCCAGCAGTTCGTCGGCGGCGTGACGCGAGGCGTGGCCGACCACGGCCGCGGTGCCCGACAGCAGCAGCGGCATGGTCCCGCCCTGCGGCGGCAGCATGGCGCGGGCGAAGCTCGGCGGCTGCGGACCGTACTGGCGCGGGTAGCGGTAGGCGCTGACCTGGCGCGGATTCTCCACCGGCGCGCCGGGCGCGCGCGCGGCCAGCCAGTAGACCTGCACCGTGCGCGCGTCGTCGCAGCGGCCGATGGCGGTGGCGGCCGGCAGCGAGCTGGCGTCGAAATCGCCCAGCCCGCGCGCGCGCCCCACGCAGAACTGCCGGTAGCGCTCGGCGTCGCCCTCGCCCAGCGTGATCGCGTCCAGGTAGTTCCAGATCCGCAGCAGGTGCGGGTACTCGCTGCCTCCGACGAAGCGCGTCAACTGGCGGTAGGCGTGCTCGGCCGCGAGCAGGATGCCGCTGTTGTCACCCTGCCCGGTGTGCCCGGCCGGCTCCTCGACCTCGATCGCGCCGAACAGCAGCTGACCGTCGCAGGACCACGCGATCTCGCCCTCGCGGCCGCTGCGCACCGGCGTCTGCGCGTGCCAGACCTCCAGCGGGGCGCGGCCGTGCGGCTGCAGCGGCACGCGCAGGTAGCGCGGATCGTCCAGCCGTGGCGCGTCGTCGCCGAAGCCCAGCACCGCGAGCACGTCGTCGTGCGCCAGCAGCTGCGCCGGCTCGGCCGCGTCGACGTATTCCACGCGCAGCCGCGGCGCGGACGGGGCAAGCGGAACGGGACGGCTCACGGATTGCCCTCGTGCAGGGTGTCGCCGCGGAAGCTCGAGCGCGCCTGGCGGCGGCGCTGCATCCAGCCGCGCAGCGCGCGCGGCGCGATGGCCACCGCGTTGAGCGCATAGACCAGGCGGAAGGCGTACAGCCGCTTGCGCACCGCCGGGTTGTCGAACACGTCGCCGGCCAGCATCGAGATGATCGCCTGTTCGAGCTGCCAGTCGTTGCGCGGCGCCGAGAACAGCCGCCGCATCACCGGGCTGTTGAAGCGGTGGATGAACCAGGTGAAGTGGCGCAGCCCGCGCGCGAGGCGCGCCTGCATCGCCGCCTGCATCGGCGCCTCGCGCGCCGGATCGCGCAGCGCGGCGTCAACCACCGCGGTCGCCTCGCGCGCGCTGTCCATGGCCAGGAACACGCCGGAGGAGAAGATCGGGTCGACGAAGGCGTAGGCATCGCCGATCAGCATCCAGCCCGGGCCGGCCATGCGGGTCGAACCGTAGGAATAGTTGCCGGTGGCGTGCACCGGGGCCACCCGCTGCGCGCCCTGCATGCGCGCGCGCACCTCGGGATTGGCCTCGAGCGTGCGCAGCAGCAGGGTCTCGTTGTCGATGCGGCCGCCGTCGGCGCTGCGCTGCCGCAGGTAGTCGGGGAAGCACACCGCGCCCACGCTCATGATGTCGTCGGGCAGCGGGATCAGCCAGAACCAGCCCTGGTCGAAGCGCGCCACGGTGATGTTGCCCGCGTCCTCGCCTTCGTGGCGGGCGACGCCCCGGAAATGGCTGAACAGGGCCGCGGACTGGTGGCGCGGATCCTTGCGCTTGTACTTGCGGCGCGCGGCGAGGAAGGTGTCGCGGCCGCTGGCGTCGAGCACGTAGCGCGGCGCCCAGCGCAGCACGGCGCCGTTGCCATCGCGGGCCTCGACCACGGTCGGCCGCCCATCCGCGCCGAAGCCCACGTCGACCACGCGGGTGCGCTGGCGCGCGTCCGCGCCGCTGGCGCGGGCGTGTTCGAACAGCAGCTGGTCGAACTGGTCGCGGCGCACGTGCATGGCGTGGTCGTAGCGCGGGTCGAGGGCGCGGCTGAAGTGGAACACGTAGCGCTTGCCGGCCATCTCGGTGAGCGGGAAGTCGGCGCCGGGCTTGCGCACCCCGATCGCGCGCACCTGCTCCAGCACGCCCAGCTCGGCCAGGATCGGCATGTTCATCGGCAGCAGCGACTCGCCGATGTGGAAGCGCGGATGCGCGTCCTTCTCCAGCAGGACCACGCGGTGGCCACGGCGGGCCAGCAGGGCCGCCGCGGTGCTGCCGGCCGGCCCGCCGCCGATCACCAGGACGTCGCAGTCCATCGGGGCTGCGGGGGCTGCGGCGGGCGGTGCGGGGCTGGCCATCCTGGACGTGCGGGCGCGGGTTCGCTGAACGGGTGCGCATGATAGCGGACCGCCCGGCGGCTTCCTGAAGGGCGCGAAGGCCGCCACCGCGCCCGCCGCCGCGCGCGCGGCGCTTGCGCCGGGCGGCCCGATGCACGATTGTTGCGGCCCTGTCAGAGAACTCCCGTGCCATGCCCGTGCAAACCGATGCCGAACGCGAACTCGCCGAACTGCTGGTCGACAGCCTGAACCTGGACGGCGTGGCGGCGGACGCGATCGACCCGGAAGCGCCGCTGTTCAACGCCGGGCTGGGCCTGGATTCGATCGACGCGCTGGAGCTGGCGCTGGCCATCAGCAAGCGCTACGGCTTCCAGCTGCGCTCGGATGCCGACGAGAACCGTCGTATCTTCGCCTCGTTGCGCGCCCTGTCCGAACACGTCCAGCAGCACAGAACGACTTGATCCTCGCACTGCAGATCGTCCTGGCGGTGGCCTACGCGCTGCTGGCGCACGGCGCCAGCGCCGGCGGCGACGCGCGCCTGGCGCTGGCCGCGCTGCTGGTGCTGGTGGCGCTGCTGATGGCCGCGCCGCTGCTGCGGCTGCGGCCGTGGGCGTTTCCGGCGACCCTCGCCCTGGTGGCCGCGTGCTGGTGGCTGCATGGCGCGGGGCTGGCGACGCTGCCGCTGCTGGTGGCGCCGGTGGCCTTCGTCGCGCTGGTGGCCTGGATGTTCGGGCGCAGCCTGAAGGCGGGACGGGTGCCGCTGATCACCCGCATCGTGTCCGGGCTCGATGGGCTGCCGCCGGCGCAGCTGCGGCCGGACGTGGCCGCCTATGCGCGTTCGCTGACCGCGCTGTGGACGGGGGTGCTGGTGCTGCTGGGCCTGGCCAACCTGGTGCTGGCGCTGCTGGCCGAACCCGGCGGGCTGCTGGCGCAGGCGGGCATCGACTCGCCGTACCCGATCACCCACGAGCAGTGGTCGTGGTTCGCCAACCTGCTCAACTACGGCCTGGTCGGCGGTTTCTTCGCGCTCGAATTCCAGTGGCGGCGGCGCCGCTTCCCGGACCGCGAGCAGGGTTTCATCGGCTTCCTGCGCCGGCTGGGCGGGCTGGGCCCGGCCTTCTGGCGCGACTTCCTGCGCTGACATGGAAGGCATGACCGGCCCCGGGTTCCAGCAGGACGCGCGCGAGGCGTCGGTGTCCTGTGCCGCCATCGAGCCGGCCGCCGCTGCGCCCGCCTGCGATGCACGCGAGGTCGCGGGGGTGGCGTGGCGGGTCTGGAACGTCGTGCAGTTCGCCTTCACGCTGGCCTGGACGGCGGGCTGGATCACGCTCGCACTGCTGCTGCGGCCCGGATCGGGCGCGCGCGCGCGGCTGCCGCTGCGCATGGCCGCGCGCTGCTGGGCGCCCGGGCTGCTGTGGGGCGCGGGGGCGCGGCTGCGGATCGAAGGGCAGGAGCGGATCGACTTCTCGCGTCCCTGCCTGTTCGTGGCCAACCACCAGTCGGTGATCGACATCTGCGCGCTGTTCCGCGCGATCCCGGTGCCGCTGCGCTTCCTGCTCAAGGAGGAGATGCGGCGGGTGCCCTTCGTCGGCTGGTACGCCTGCGCCACCGGCATGCTGTTCATCGTGCGCGACAGCGCCCGCGCCGGCGCGCTGTTCCGGCGCCAGGCCGCGGCCCTGCTGGCCGGCGGGCAGAGCCTGTGCCTGTTTCCCGAAGGCACCCGCAGCCGCGACGGGGCGATGGCGCCGTTCAAGGCCGGTTCGCTGCAGTCGGCCATCGATGCCGGCGTGGACGTGGTCCCGGTGGCGCTGCAGGGCGCCGGCCGGGTGCTGCCGGTGGATGGCTTCTTCCGGGTGCGGCCGGGCACGATCCGGGTCGGTTTCGGCGCGCCGCTGCCGACCCGCGAGGACGGTCGCCCGGTGGCCCGCCAGGCGCTGGCCGAACGGGCCCAGGCGCGCGTCCAGGCGATCCTCGACGGCTGGGAGTAGGCGGTGCTGGAGTTCGTGATCGACCCCGGGCATCCGTGCCTGCCGGGCCATTTCCCCGGCCGGCCGGTGGTGCCGGGCGTGGTGGTGCTGGACCGGGTGGTGGCGGCGATCGAGCAGCAGCACGGGCCGCTGCCGGCGCTGCGGCTGCCGCGGGTGAAGTTCCTGCAGCCGCTGCTGCCGGGCGAGGTGGCGCGGATCGAGCTCGAGCCGCTGGCGCCGATGCCCGCTGCGCGGTGGCGGTTCCGCGTGCTGCGCGCGGAGGCGACAATTGCCAGCGGGGACATCGCCACGGGGGGAGCGGGGCCGCAGCCATGAGCGGGGACTGGAAACAGCGGCCGGAAGGCGGCGGCCGCGTGGCGGTGTGGCTGATGCGGGCCGTGGGCCGGCACGGCGGGCGGCCGCTGGCGCGGCTGCTGCTCTACCCGGTGAGCCTGTATTTCCTGCTGCGGCGCGGGCCGGAGCGGCGCGCCTCGATCGCCTTCCTGGGCCGCGCCCTGGGCCGGCCCGCGGGATGGATCGACGGCGCCCGCCACGTGCACGCCTTCGCCTCGATGACGCTGGATCGGCTGTTCCTGCTCGACGGCAAGGAAAGCCGCTTCCGCATCGAGGTGGACGGGGTGGAAACGCTTGCGGCCAAGGTCGACGAGGGCCGCGGCGTGCTGCTGTTCGGCTCCCACCTGGGCAGCTTCGAGGTGATGCGCGTGCTCTCGCGCCAGCGCCCGGGGCTCAAGCTGCGGGTGGTGCTGGACAAGGCGCACAGCCAGGCGATCACCCAGGTGCTCGATGCACTGGCGCCGGAAATCGCCGCCGGGGTGATCGACGCCGGCCAGGACGGCCCGGCGCTGATGCTGCAGATCCAGCAGGCGGCCAGCGAGGGCGCGCTGGTGGCGCTGCTGGTCGATCGCGCGCTGCCCGGGCAGCGCGCGGTGCAGGTGCCCTTCTTCGGCGCGCCGGCGCGGTTCCCGCTGGCGCCCTGGCAGATGGCGGCGGTGCTGCGGCTGCCGGTGATGCTCGGCTTTGGCCTGTATCGTGGCGGCAACCGCTACCAGCTGACCTTCGAGACCTTCAGCGACGGCATCGACCTGCCGCGCGGCCGCCGCGACGAAGCCCTGGCGGCACTCATCCGGGGTTATGCGGCCAGGCTGGAACATCACGCCCGGCGGGCCCCCTACAACTGGTTCAACTTCTACGATTTCTGGCATGTCGACGAACAAGAGCACACAGCGCCCGCCGTCGCGGCCGGCGCGGTCCCACCGGCGCCGCCTGCTGGCGGCCAGCCTGTGCCTGCTGGCGACCGCGGCGCCGGCGTGGGCGCAGACCGGCCCCGATAGCGCGGCGATCCTGCGCGGACTGGCGCGGCCGGTGCCGGCCGCCACGACCTTCGTCGAAGTGCGCGAATCGCCGATGCTCAAGGCGCCGCTGCGGCTGTCGGGCGAATACCGTCGCCCGGACGCGGACACGCTGGTGCGCGAGGTGCGCGCGCCCTATGCCGAGACCACCACCATCCGCGACGGCCACGCCACGCTGGCGCGCGCCGGCAAGCCCGATCGGCGCTTCGCGCTGACGCGCGCGCCGGAACTGGCGGCGCTGCAGACCAGCTTCGGCGCGCTGCTCTCGGGCGACGTCGGGGCGCTGCGCACGCACTACACGGTGGACGCGCAGGGCAGCGCCGCGCACTGGGCGCTGCGGCTGGTGCCGCGCGAGGCCGCGCTGGCCGCGCGCCTGCAGGGGATCGTCCTGCACGGCGACGGCGGCGAGCTGCGCTGCATCGAGACCGTGCCGGCCAAGGGGCCGGTGCAGCGCACGCTGATGGCGGCCGCCGCGCAGGCCGCGCTGGACGCCGGCGACGCCGCCGATATCGCGGCCCTGTGCCGCGGCGACCGCGACGCCGGATGAGCGCCCGCGCACGCCTGGCCTGGGCGCTGGGCTGGCTGGGACTGCTGCTCGCGGTGGGCGGCTGGCTGTCGCAGACGCTGTCGTTCAGCGGCGACCTGCGCCGCTTCCTGCCCGACCCGCGCACGCCCGAACAGCGGCTGCTGATCGACGAGCTGGGCGAAGGCCCGGGCTCGCGCCTGCTGCTGGTCGCGCTGGCCGGGGCGGACGTCGACACGCTGGCCGCGCAGTCGCACGCCATGGCCGCGACGCTGTCGGCCGACGCGCGCTTCGGCTTCGTCGCCAACGGCGCCGGCCGCGGACTCGAGGCGATCCCCGCGCACCTGCGGCCCTATCGCTACCTGCTCTCGCCCACGCTCGATGCGCAGCGGCTGGACGCGCAGTTCCTGCGCGCGGAGATCGCCCAGCGCGTGCAGGACCTGGGGTCGCCTGCCGGCGAACTGGTCGAACCGCTGCTGCCCTCCGATCCAACCCTGGAGACGCTGCGCCTGGCCGAAGCCTGGCTGCCGGCGCGCGCGCCGCAGACGCTGCACGAGGCCTGGTTCGACCGCAGCGGCACGCAGGCGCTGCTGCTGGTGGAAACGCGCGCCGCCGGTTTCGATCCGGACGGCCAGCGCGAGGCGGTGGAAGCGATCCAGGCCGCCCACGCCGGTGCCCGCGGCGACGATCCGGGCACCCTCGAACTCAGCGGCCCCGGCGCATTCGCCGACGAGATCGGCAGCCGCACCGCGCGCGAGGCCGGCTGGATCGGCGCGGTCGACAGCATCGGTCTGGTGCTGCTGCTGCTGGTCGCCTACCGCAGCTGGAAGATCCCGCTGCTGGGCGCGCTGCCGCTGGCCAGCGCCGGCATCGCCGGACTGGCGACGCTGGTGCTGCTGTTCGGCGACCGCGTGCATGGCATCACCATCGCCTTCGGCTTCACCCTGATCGGCGTGGTGCAGGACTATCCGATCCATTTCTTCAGCCAGCAGCGCGCCGGACTGTCGCCCTGGCGCAGCGTGCGCGCGCTGTGGCCGACCCTGGCCACCGGCGTGGCCGCGACCTGCATCGCCTATCTCACCTTCCTGTTCTCGGGCGTGGACGGGCTGCGCCAGCTGGCGGTGTTCACCATCGTCGCGCTCGCCACCGCGGCGCTGTGCACGCGCTTCGCGCTGCCGGCGCTGATCGACCCGGCCCGGCGCGACGTGGCCGATTCGCCGCGCCTGCGTGCGCTGTGGGAGCGGATCGAACGGCTGCCGCGGCCGCGCTGGTCGCTGCTGGTGCTGGCGCTGCTGGCGCTCGCGGTGATCGCATGGCGTCCCGGCGCGTTCTGGCAGAACGACCTGGCCAAGCTGACGCCGGTGCCGGCGCCGCTGCTCGAGCGCGACGCGCAGCTGCGCGACGAACTCGGCGCGCCCGACGTGCGCTACGTCCTGACCGTGGCGGCGGCGGACGCGGAGGCCGCGCTGCAGTCCAGCGAACGGCTGCGTCCCGCGCTCGATGCCCTGGTTGCGCGCGGCGCGCTGGACGGCTACGACATGGCCGCGCGCTACCTGCCCAGCGTCGCGCTGCAGCGCGCGCGCCAGCAGGCGCTGCCGCCGGCCGCAGCGCTGCGCGACGCGCTCGACGCGGCGCTGGTCGATTCGCCGTTCCGCGGCGATGCCTTCGAGCCGTTCCTGGCCGACATCGAGACCGCGCGCGCCGCGCCGCCGCTGGCGCCCGGCGACCTCGACGGGACGCCGCTGGCCTCGAGCGTGCAGGGCCTGCTGGTCGGCGGTGGCGAGGGCGCCACCGCGCTGGTGTCGCTGAGCGGGCTGCACGACGTGGACGCGGTCGCGCGGGTGGCCGCGCAGGGTGGCGCGCGCCTGCTCGACATGAAGCAGGCCTCCGAATCGCTGGTCGCCGACTACCGCGTGCGCATCCTCGGTGCGCTGGCGCTGGCGGCGCTGCTGCTGGTCGCCACGGTGTGGATCGCGCTGCGCAGTCCGCGCCGGACCTTGCGCGTGCTGCTGCCGATGGCGCTGACCACGCTGCTGGTGCTGGCGCTGCTGCGCGCGCTCGGCGTGGAGCTCACCCTGTTCCACCTCATCTCGCTGATCCTGGCCGCCGGGCTGGGGCTGGACTACGCGCTGTTCTTCGAGCACGCCGGCGATTCGCGCGACGACCAGCTGCGCACCCTGCACGCGGTGATCGTGTGCAGCCTGATGACCCTGCTGGTGTTCAGCCTGCTGGCGCTGTCGAGCATCCCGGTGCTGCGCGCGATCGGCAGCACCGTGGCGCTGGGGGTGCTGTCCAACTTCGTGCTGTCGCTGCTGGTCTCGCGCGCACCTGGCGGCACCGGGACCGCTGGACGGTCGGCGGCGGAACCGGAGCCTGCGCCATGACGCTCGGGCGCGCCGACATCGAAGCCCTGGTCCCGCACAAGCACGCGATGTGCCTGTGGGACGAGGTGCTGGACTGGGACGCGCAGCGCATCGTCCTGCGCACGGCCGGCCACCGCGACGCCGCGCACCCGCTGCGCAGCGACGGCCAGCTGCGCGCGCTGCACCTGTGCGAGTACGCCGCGCAGGCCATGGCGGTGCACGGCGGACTGCTGGCGATGGCA
The DNA here is from genome assembly GCF_947492465.1 of uncultured Luteimonas sp. Classification (NCBI taxonomy): domain Bacteria; kingdom Pseudomonadati; phylum Pseudomonadota; class Gammaproteobacteria; order Lysobacterales; family Lysobacteraceae; genus Luteimonas; species uncultured Luteimonas sp. Next base: position 214,488 of record NZ_CANLNF010000003.1, on the reverse strand, counting down.
CCGGGCGCCATGCCCCGGCCGGGCATACTGGTGGCGCTGCGCGACGTGGTGCTGCATGTCGAGCGGCTCGACGACCTGCCCGGCCTGCTGGAGTGCGAAGCCACGCAGCTGGCCGCAGGTGAGGACAGCCAGCTGTATGCCTTCCGCATCGTCCACCAGGGCGCGCTGGTCGGCAGCGGCCGGGCCACGGTGATGCTCGGCGGCGACGGTTCCGCCGGCTGAGCGGCGCGTTCGACGCGGCGCGCAGTCCGGTCGTGCCACCGGATCGGGCTCCGCCGGCCGCGGACGTCGCCCTTCGCTAGGCTCCGGGCTGGAGCCGCGCCTGCATGGCCGCCAGCCAGTCGCGCCAGCCCAGCCCCGCCCGCGTGGGATCGAACTCGCAGCCCAGCCCGCGCAGCCGGGCGCCCAGCGCGGCCTCGTCCAGCCCGAGCGCGATCAGATGCCCGATCTCGCGATGCGTCGCGGCGACCTGCTCCGGGGATTCTGAGCTGCGGTAGTACTCCACCACCGCTTCCGGCGTGGCGTGCTCGGCCTGCCAGTCCTGGTGGAAATAGGCGGCAAGGAAGTTTTCCAGCGCGGGATAGTCGCTCATCGTCCGGATACGGCTCACGGGGCGGTGGGGTAGCCGGTGACGATTCTATAGCCGATGTCCTCGAGCCGGCTGGACCGCTCCAGGACCAGCCTGACCGAGAAGACATCGCGCGCCGCGTCGTCTCCGCGCTCGACCGAGATGCCGGTGCTGGCATCGAAGCGCGCGTCCACCACCAGGCGGTTGCCGCCCTGGCCGCCGACCCAGGCGTCGATGCGATCCTGGTGCAGAGCGATGGTCTGCGCGACGACGTGCTCGGCCCCGGGGAGGTCGCGGAAGCTCGAGGCCGCGCTGATGTTCTCGCGGTCGACGCGGTCGAGCAGCCATTGCTCGCTCTTGCCGACGTGGCGCTCGATCAGGTGGCCGCCGGCGTCCTCGTGCGCCTCGAGCCCGCCGCCGGGCACCTCGATGGCCGGATCCGGCGCGTCCGTCGTGCCCAGGTGCTCGTCCAGCCGCGCCACCACCGCATCGACCGCGGCGCGCGTGCCGGCATCGAGCCGGTCGCCGTCCAGCCGCGACAGTGCGCCGCGGATGTCGCCCAGCAGCGGGTCGAGCTGGTCGGCGAAGACCGGGGACTGCCGTGCGAGTTCGAGCGCGTCCGTGGTCTGCGTGAGGAATCCGTCCAGCTCGCCGGCGTCGGCGAGTCCGGCCAGGTGGGCATCGAGATCGCTGCCGCCGCCCGCGGCCTGCAGCGCCGTCAACGGCGGCGTGGCGAGGCTTGCGGGCGGGAAGGGCGACGGGGTGATGGCGTCGAGCATGCGGGCGCATCCGTGGCATGGGTGCGCGCAGCTTAGGCAGCGCGCCGGCGCCGGCGTAGTTGGGGCCGACCCGAGGTCGGGTCCGGCCCATCGGGTGCGGCCCTGCGCGGCGGCCCGCATAATCGACGGTCCCCAGCACGGAAGATGCGATGAAACGGGCACTCGTTACCGGCGGCAGCGGCGACCTGGGCGGCGCGATCTGCGCGCGGCTGGCGACCGGCGGGATGCACGTGCTCGTGCACGCCAACGCGAACCTGGCCCGGGCGCAGGCAGTGGTCGACGATATCCTCGCGGCCGGCGGCAGCGCCGAGGCGATCGCCTTCGACGTGGCCGATGGCGACGCGACGCGCGCGGCGATGGAGGCCCTGCTCGAGGCCGGGCCGGTGCAGGTGGTAATCAACAACGCCGGCATCCACGACGACGCGCCGATGGCGGGCATGTCGGACCTGCAGTGGAAGCGCGTGATCGACGTGTCTCTGCACGGTTTCTTCCACGTCACCCAGCCACTGCTGCTGCCGATGGCGCGCACGCGCTGGGGCCGGATCGTCAGCGTGTCGAGCGTGGCGGCGGTGCTGGGCAACCGTGGCCAGACCAACTACGCGGCGGCCAAGGCCGCGCTGCATGGCGCGAGCAAGTCGCTGGCGCGCGAGATGGGCTCGCGCGGAATCACCGCCAACGTGGTGGCCCCCGGGGTCGTCGCCGGACGCATGGCCGAGGCGACGTTCGACCCGGCGACGATCCGGCAGATGGTGCCGGCCGCGCGCGCGGGGACTCCCGGGGAGATCGCGGCGCTGGTCGGCTTCCTGTGCTCGGAGGAGGCCGGCTACATCAACGGCCAGGTGATCGGCATCGACGGCGGCATGAGTTGACTCCCGGGCTTGCGCGCGGCTTCATGTCCGTCGCCGCATGTGCGTGGCGACCCATGGGGACACCGATGCGACTGGTTGCAGTCCTGCTGCTCGCCTGGCTGGCCGTGGCTCCGGCGGCGGCCGGGGACATGATCCGGCTGCAGGTGCCGGTGCCCGTGGTGGAGGGTGCCGACATCGACCCGGAAATCCTCGTGCACTGTGCGGTGCCGGAACACTTCACCCAGGCGCTGGTGCGCGAGCTGCGCAAGGTGGCGGTGCCCGCGCAGGCGCCGCTGGCCGACATGCGCGGGCGCGTGCTCAAGGTCGAGATCGTCGATGCGCTGTGGGGCGGCAACTGGTTCATCGAGCACACCCAGACCCTGCGCGTGCGCGGTGCGCTCTACCAGGATGGCGAGCGCCTGGCCGGCTTCAATGGCGTGATGCAGGGCAGGGGCGGCGGCCTGACCAGCGGCTGTTTCCAGATGAACGCCAATTTCCGCGCCCTGACCTGGCACATCAAGCGCTGGCTGGCGAATCCGGTGGACGGCGCGCGCATCGGCCAGAACTGAGGGGCGGTGGGGTCGCATCGCGTTCACGGGCAGCGGCGGACACTGGCGCAGATCCAACCGGGAAACGCCGCCATGGCCCGTCCATTCGCCTTCCTCCTGGCCTGCGCCGCGCTGTCGCTGCTGGCCGCCTGCGCCAGTTCGCACGTGCTGACCGGCACGCCGCGTCCGCCCATCGATCCTGCACAGGTGCGCATCTACTACGGGCCGCCGCCGGGGGGTTACGAGGAGATCGCGCGGCTGGACGTGGGCAGCGGAGCATTCACCTATGGCGCGCAGAACAAGTCCAACGCGGTGCTGCGCAACCTGCGCAAGGAAGCCGCAAGCCTGGGCGCGAACGGCGTGTTGCTGCAGGGCACCGGCCAGGGGCCCGACAACAGCGCGGTGAGCGTCGGTGGCGGCGTCGGCCGGTTCGGCGGGCGCAGCGCGTCGAGCGTGGGCGTCGGCGTCAACATCTCGCCGACCCAGACCTACGCCAGCGGCATCGCCGTGTGGGTGGAGAACCCGCCGCCGCCGGACGCGCCCTGAGCCTGGTCCCGGCCGGTCAGGCCGCGAGACCCTCTGCGGCGTACCACACCGGCAACAGCGAGGGCGCGGCATCCGCGTCCGCACCGATGCGCTCCTGCAGGCCGTGGGCGTCGATGTCGGGGTGGTCGTTCCGGGCGCGTTGCAGGATCTCCACCGCCAGCCAGCGCATGCGCGCCACGTTGCCGGTGATGCGCTGCACGAACGCGGGGGTGTCGAGCGTGTCGCCGAGCTGGCCGTTCATCTCCCGGAACCAGTCGATCCGGAACTGGTCGAGCAGGCGCGGTTCCGGCGCGGCGCGGCCCTGGTTGCGCTCGCCCCATTCGCGCAGCAGCGGCTGCATCGCCAGGTTGAGCGCGCTGGCCTCTTCGAACAGGGGCCGCAGCCGGCCCAGCGTCGGCAGGTCGGTCAGCCGCCCGCCGAAGAACAGCGGCGCCAGCAGCGCCCAGTAGTAGGTGTAGTCCCAGATCACCTTCACCGGCATCACCCGCTCGTCGCCGAACAGCGCGTACTGGTCCTGGTAGAGGGGCAGCGTGTTCTCGTAGAACGAGAAGTACAGCTGCTCGTACAGCGACACGTAGGGTTCGAACGCCTCGCCCGCGGCATCGCGCGCGAGCAGGTCGCAGATGTAGGTGTTGGCGATCGCGATGAAGTCGCTGCCCGGCGAATAGAACGGATCGAGGAATACGCCGGCCTCGCCGGTGATCGCCCAGCGCCGGGTCGAGAACAGCTGCGTTGCGCTGTAGGAGAAGTTGCGCAGGAACAGGAAGTCCTGCACCGCATGTCCGTCGCGCTCCAGGCACTGCGCCACCTGCGGCTGGTGACGGTGCAGCCAGTCCATGGCCTTGGCGTGCGTGTTCATGGTCTCGAGCGGGTGCATCTTCGCGTCGCAGACGATCCCCAGCGAATGCGCGCCCGAGGCCAGCGGGATCAGCCAGAACCAGTAGCCCGGGCCGCACATGTGGTTGGTCGAGCGCCAGCGGTCGGGCGGGTCGCAGCGCTGCAGCCAGGCCGCGTCCTGCGACCAGGCGTTGGGATCGATGATCCCCTCCACCCGCCACCAGACCGCGTTGACGTCGTGGTCGTTGGGCTTGGCCAGGTCGAGCTTGCGCTTGAGCAGGCCGGCGCGCCCGCTGGCGTCGAGCAGCCAGCGGCTGCGCAACTGCAGCGACTGGCCCTCGTGTTCGATGCCGACCACGTGGTCTTCGTCGCCCTCGGCCAGCGCCAGGCTGCGCACCGTCGTGGCGTCGCGGAACTCCACGCCCTGCGCGCGTGCGCGCTCGCCGAGGAAGTTCTCGAAACGGCCGCGGTCGATCTGCCACGACGGCGTCGGCAGCAGCTGGCTCACGCCCAGTTCGGTGCAGCCATCGATGGCCTGGCTGCCGTCGGAGAAGAAGAAGCGGAACCCGAACTTGCGGATCTGCTCGGCTTCCAGGTGCTCGCGCAGCCCGAGCACGTCGGCGAAGTAGTACGCGCCGATCTCGACCGTGGATTCGCCGACCTTGAACGCGCCTTCGCGCACCGGATGGGGGCGCCGTTCGACCACGGTGACCGACAGCGACGGCGCGCGCAGGCGCAGCTGCAGGGCCAGGGTCAGGCCGGCCAGGCCGCCGCCGAGGATGATGACGTCGGTCCGCTTGTCGGTCTGGGGCATGGGCGCGCTTTGGGGGAAAGACGGGACTGCGAGACTAGCGCAGCGGACGGGCGGCCGCGTTCACTGCCCGGCTCGCTGCCGCTGCTCGTCCGGCATGGCCGCATCGCGGTCGAAGATCACCGGCGCGCGGCCACGCTTGCGCCGGTAGGCGTCCAGCAGCCGGCCGTGGCCGAGCACCTGGCCGACCACGTGGGTGGTGATGCGCGACAGGTCGCGGAACAGGCGGAAGTGGCTCTTGCGGAACTGCAGTGGGCTGCCGGCCTCGGCATAGCGGGTCTCGACCGGCACCGACACCACCCCGAAACCGAGTTCGCGCGCGGCCGAGATCAGGATCTGCGCCTCGAACACGAAGCCTTCGCCCGGGACGTCGCGCAGCGCCAGCACCTGCGCCGGATACAGGCGCTGCCCGCTCTGGCTGTCGACCAGGCGGAAGCCGCAGCCCCAGGCGATGCCCCAGTCGCCGAAATCGTTGCCGATCCGCCGGTACCAGGGCTGGGTGCTGCGCTTGCGCAGGCGCGCGCCGTTGACGATGTTGCCCGGATGCGCGTTGGCCGCGGCGACCAGGCGCGGGATGTCGCGCGCATCGTGCTGGCCATCGCCGTCCATGGTCACCACCGCGGCCATGCCGCGGCGCAGGGCCTCGGCGAAGCCGTCGCGCAGCGCACGGCCCTTGCCCATGCGCTGCGGATGGCGCAGCAGCACGGCCGGCGTCGCGGCGACGATGCTGGCGGTCGCGTCGTCCGAACCATCGTCGACCACGATCACCAGGTCGCACTGCGCGAGCGCGCCGGCCACGACCTCGGCGATGCGCAGCTCCTCGTTGAGCGCGGGAATCACGGCCGCGACGTTGCCGCGATGCAGGATCGGCTGCTCAGCCATGGTCGATGTCCAGCAGCAGCCGGCGGCGGGGACCGGCATGCAGTCCGACCGCCGCGTCGCCCGCCGCCAGCGCGTCGAACAGCGGCAGCATCGGCGCCATCGCATTGGCCCGTGCACGCAGCGCGAGCGCGCCGGCGCCCGGCTCGGCCTCGCCATCGGCGAGTCGTGCAGAGAGCCGCGGGCCGCGCCCCTCGCGCACCAGCACCACGGCCGCGCCGAGCAGGCCCTCGCTGCGGGTCACCGTGCCGAGCAGGCCGCTGGCCGCGGTGTCGTAGCCGACCAGCAGCACCGCCTGCGCGTCGGTGGCCAGCTGCGTCATCGCCTCGACCAGGCCCTGCGCGAAGCTGGCGCGGTGCGCGCTGATGGCAGTGGTGGTTTTCATGCAGCCGGCGCCGATGGTCCAGTAGCCGGCGGCGGCGTTGTGCACCGAGTTGTTGAACTTCGTCGGCGAGAGTTCGCCCGGCGCGGTCGCCAGCGTGGCGCACATGTAGTCGGTGATGCCGAGGTCGCCGTGGGTGGAAGTGAAGACCGAGGGCAGCGTGTCGGCGGCGATGCCGGCGTCGCGGCAGGCGGCCAGCGCCACCTCGAGTGCGACCAGCACCGAGGGCGGCGCGCGGCGGCGTTCGTTGGGCGCCAGCAGCGCCGGCGCAGGCCGCGCCGGCGCCTCGGCCGGCAGCGCGCCCGACATCGCGTAGGCGCGCGCGGCGGTCCAGTCGGGCAGGCCGTCGCTCCAGAAGCCGATGCCGGCGATGCGGGCGGTGAGCGCGCTCATGCCGCCGCTCCGCGGCCGAATACCAGCGAGCAGTTGTTGCCGCCGAAGCCGAAGGAGTTGTTCATCGCGTAGTCGATCGCGCGCTGCGCGTTGTCGAAGCGCACCTGCGGGCCGCAGCCCGGATCGGGTGTGGCGCTGTTGAGGATGCCCGGCAGCACGCCGTCGCGCAGCGCGATCAGGGCGATCACCGATTCGACGATCCCGGCCGCGCCCAGGGTGTGCCCGGTCCAGCCCTTGGTGGAGCTGGCGTGCAGCGTGTCGGGGAACAGGTCGGCGACCGCGCGCGCCTCGATCGCGTCGTTGGCCGGCGTCGAGGTGCCGTGCAGGTTGAGATAGCCCACCTCGCCGGCGTCGATGCCCGCGCGTGCCAGTGCATCGCGCATGGCCAGGCTGGCGCCGAGGCCTTCTGGATGCGGCGCGGACATGTGGTGCGCGTCGCTGGATTCGCCGTAGCCGCGCAGCTGCAGGCCGCCCTCGCCAGGCGTCGCGCGTTCGAGCAGGGCGAAACCGCCCGCCTCGCCCAGCGACAGGCCGTCGCGCCCGGCGTCGAACGGCCGGCACGGCTCCGGCGATACCAGTCCCAGCGCGTTGAAGCCGAACAGCACGCTGCCGCACAGGGTGTCGACGCCGCCGACCAGGGCCGCATCGACCACGCCGGCGTGGATCAGCCGCGCCGCCTGCGCGAACACCTTGGCGCTGGACGAGCAGGCCGTGGCCACCGTCATGCAGGGGCCGCGCAGGCCGCTGGCGTGCTGCAGGAAATCGCCGAGCGAATGCGGGGTGTGGACGATCGGCCGGCGCAGGTCCTCGGGGAAGCAGGCGGCGCCGTCGGCCTGCGCACGCGCATAGCCTTCCTCGCTGGCGCCGATGCTCGAGGTGGAGGTGCCGACGACGAGCGCGACGCGGTCGGCACCGTGGCGCGCGACCAGCGCCGCCAGCGCCTCGGGCAATCCGTCCTGCTGCAGGGACAGCCAGGCAAGGCGGTTGTTGCGGCATTCCCAGCCGGCTAGATGCGCCGGCAGTGGCGCGTCCTCGAGCCCGTCCACGCGCCCGATCCACGTGGGCAGCGGCGCCGGTCCGAAATCGTTGCGGCGCAGGCCGCCGCGACGTGCCGCCAGTGCTTGCGCCTGCGCCGCCACGCCCGGACCCAGGGCCGTGGTCGCGCTCCAGGCGCGGATGGCGATGGGCGGCATGGGGCGGGGCAGGGACGGTGCTGGCACGGCGGCTCGGAGGCAAAAGGCGCCCGAGTATAGCGACCGCCCGGTGAGGATAGACTGCGCGTTCCCTGAGCGAGGAGGCCGCGCGGATGCCCCGGTCGCGCCTGGTCCACAAGCTGGCCCTGCTGGCCGATCGCGACGCGCTGCACTCGCTCGCGGTCGCCGGACTGGCCTGTGTCGCGAGCCTGGGCGTGGTCTACGTGGGCTACTTCGTGCACGTGGTCCGCATCGCCCGCAGCGCGCCCTGCGAGCCGGGCCGCGGCCAGACCGTGCTGCTGTTCGGCAAGCATGCGCCGCGCGGGCGTCCCGATCCGGATTTCCAGGCGCGCCTGCAGCGCGCGGCGACCCTGTGGCGGCAGCGCCCACCGCGCAGCATGCTGCTGCTGGGCGGTGGACCGGCCGGCGCGCCGACCGAGGCCGCGCTGGCGCAGGCGCATCTGCGCGAGCTCGGCATCCCGACCGACGCGCCGCTGGTGCTGGAGGACCGCTCGCGCGACACCCTGCAGAACCTGCGCAACGCGCGCGCGCTGTGGCAGCCCGACGCCGCGACGGACACGGTGACCCTGCTCAGCAGCCGCTACCACCTGGCGCGCTGCGCGCTGCTGGCCGGCCAGCTGGGCCTGCGTTGGGAACTGTGCGCGGCCGAACCGGTGCAGTCGTGGCGGCCGGCCGCGCTGTGGCGCCTGGCCGGCGAGGCGGCCTACGTGTGCTGGGCCGACGTGGGCGCGCGCTGGGCGCGCCTGATCGGTCACCAGCGCATGCTGGCCCGGCTGCGCTGAGCGCGGCTCAGCGGCGCAGGCAGCGGTCGAGGAAGGCTTCGGCCAGCCGGTAGCGGTGCAGCGCGTCCTTGCCGCGCAGGCCGTGCTTGGCGCCCGGATAGGTCATCAGCTCGAACGCCGTGCCGCGCGCCTGCAGGTCGCTCATCAGCGCGGTGGAATTGCTGAACAGCACGTTGTCGTCGGCCATGCCGTGCACCAGCTGCAGCGCGCCCGGGCGGATCGCGGCCGAATGCGCGAGCACGCGCGCGGCGGCGTAGCCCGCCGGATTGGCGTCGGGCAGGCCCATGTAGCGCTCGGTGTAGTGGGTGTCGTACAGGGCCCAGTCGGTGACCGGTGCGCCGGCCACGCCGCAGGCGTAGTCGCCGGGCGCGCGGCCGAGCAGCATCAGGGTCATGTAGCCGCCGTTGGACCAGCCGTGCACGCCGATGCGTTCTCCGTCCACCCAGGGCTGGGCGCGCAGCCATTCCACGCCCTTGCGCTGGTCGTCGACCTCCACCGTGCCCTGCACGCCGTACAGCGCGCCGCCAAACGCGCGTCCGCGCCGTGGGGTGCCGCGGTTGTCGAGCGAGAACACCACGTAGCCCTGCTGCGCCAGGTACTGGTTGAAGAACGCGTCGGCGCGGCCCGGCCAGCTGTCGAGCACCGTCTGCGCGGCCGGGCCGCCGTAGACGTACACCATCACCGGATAGCGCCTGCCGGGGTCGAAGTCCGGCGGCAGGATCAGGCTGTAGTGCAGCGGCGTGGTGCCGTCGGCGGCGGTCAGCGTGCCGAAGCGGGTGGGACGGTGCGCGTCGCGATAGGGCGCATACGGATGGCCTGGATCGTCCAGCGCATTGGGCAGCAGGTTGGCGATGCGCGTCCCGTCGGCGCGGAACAGCTCGATCTGCGGCGGCGTGTTGGTGTTGGACCAGCTGTCGACGTAGACGCTGGCATTGCGCGCGAAGCTTGCGTTGTGGGTGCCGGGTGGCTGCGAGAGCGTACGCACCTGCCCGCCGTCGAGCGACACCACGTGCACGTGGCGCTCGGTGGGCGCGGCGACCGGCGGCGCGGCCGCGTCGTTGGCCAGGCCCGGCCGCGAGGCGCGCATGCCGGCGCTGAAATAGACCAGGCCCGCGGCCTGGTCCACCGCCAGCAGCGCGTCGACCGGCCAGTCGCCGCGGGTGAGCGGGGTGAGCTGGCTCCCATCCTCGGACGCCAGGTACAGGTGCTCGTAGCCGTCGCGCTCGGAGGACCACAGGAAGCGGCCGTCGGACAGGAAGCGCAGGTTGTTGTGCAGCGGCACCCAGGTCTTCGAGGTTTCGGTCACCAGGGTGCGCTGTGCGCCCGTGGCCAGGGTGGTTTCAATGAGATCCAGCCGCTGCTGGTCGCGCGACTGGCGCTGGAAGGTCAGCCGCTGCGGATCGCGCCAGTCCACGCGCGCCAGGTAGATGTCGCGCTCGGCGCCCAGATCGATCCACTGCGGCCTGGCGCCCGCCTGCGGCGCGATCACGCCCAGCGTCACCAGCACGTTGCGCTCGCCGGCGGCCGGGTAGCGCTGCTCGACCACCTCGGTGCGGTCGGCGTACATCTCGTAGCGGCGCACCAGCGGCACCGGCGACTCGTCGATGCGGGCGAAGGCGATGGCCGAATCGTCGGGCGCCCACCAGTAGCCGGTGTGCCGGTCCATCTCCTCGTCGGCGACGAACTCGGCCACGCCGTTGCCGATGGTGTCGCTGCCGTCGGTGGTCAGGCGCAGTTCGCGGCCGTCGCGCAGGTCGATCACCCACAGGTCGCGTGCGCGCACGAAGCTCACGTAGCCACCGGCCGGCGAGATGCGCGGGTCGGTGGCGAAGCCCTCGCCGGCGGTCAGCTTGCGCACCGCGGCGCCGCCGTCGCGGTCCAGGTCGTACAGGTACAGTTCGCCGCCGAGCGGGAACAGCAGCCGCCGCGAATCGGGCGCCCACTGGTAATCGACGATGCCCGACAGCCCGGCGATGCGCTGGCGCTCGCGCCGCGCCTTCTCCTCGTCGCTCAGCGCTTCTTCGCCCGGCAGCACGACGCGCGAGTCGACCAGCATCCGCGTCTGCCCGCTGGCGACGTCGTATTCCCACAGGTCGAGCCGGTTGCGGTCGGCATCCTTGCCGCGCAGGAAGGTCACGCGCGAGCCGTCCGGCGCGACCTGCGGCTTCATCAGCGTCGGCCCGGACAGCGGCGCATCGCCGGTGATGGCTTCCAGGGTGAGCCGGCGCGGGCCGGAATCGGGCGCCGCGGGGGCGGCAGTGGCGGTGGCGGCAGCCAGGGTCATGGTGAGCAGGGCGGCAAGGCGCATGGGCAGGATCCCTCGGACATCGCGCCTATTGTAGGAGCGGCGTTGCGGCGACGGCCCCGCGGCGCGGACCGCCCCTGCCGCGGAGGCGCGCAAGGCCTCCCGGCTTCCCGCCGATGCCAGCCGCGCCCCGGTGCGCGGGCCTGCCGGGCGACGGGGGCGCGTCGACGCGGCTCAGGTCCGCCGCGGCGCGGTGCCGAACAGCACCCGCTTCTGTTCCTCGCCCATCGGCTTGCCGAGGTCGGGATTGACCTGGCGGGCAAGCGCATACGCGCGCTGCGTCGCCGGGCGGGCGGCGATCGCGGCCTGCCAGCGCCGCACTTCCGGATACGGCGACAGGTCGATCGGCGCACTGTCGTAGGCACCGACCCAGGGGTAGGCGGCCATGTCGGCGATGCTGTAGCCGTCGCCGGCGATGAAGGTGCGGCCCGCCAGGCGATGGTCCAGCACGCCGAGCAGGCGGTTGGCCTCGCCGGCATAGCGCTTCTTCGCGTAGTCGATCTGTTCCGGCGCGTAGACGTGGAAGTGGCCGTACTGCCCGGTCATCGGGCCCAGGCCGGCCACCTGCCAGAACAGCCATTCCAGCACGACGGTGCGCTCGCGCAGGCCGGTGGGCAGGAAGCGTCCTGTCTTCTCCGCCAGGTACAGCAGGATCGCGCCGGATTCGAACACGCTCAGCGGCGCGCCGCCGTCGGCCGGCGCATGGTCGACGATCGCCGGCATCTTGTTGTTGGGCGAGATCGTGAGGAACTCTGCGCGGAACTGGTCGCCCTGGCCGATGTTGACCGGGCGGACCGCGTATTCCAGCCCGGCGCCGGCCTCGGCCAGCTCCTCGAGCATCAGGGTGATCTTGTGGCCGTTCGGCGTCGGCCAGTAGTGCAGGTCGATCATGGGGCACGCTCGCGGAGGCGGGCAGACGAGTCTAGCCCCTTGCCGCCTGATCGCCCGTGGCCCCGTGCGCATCGCAGCGTTGCACAGGACCCGCACCCCCGGTTCCCCTCGCGGCAGAAAAAGACCGGGACGGCCGATCGGAGAGCGGCACGTCCCGGCGGAGGAAGAGCTATTCGGTGGCGCAGCCGGCCAGATGGTCGAACTCGGTGCTGACCGAGACGCCGCTCAGCGCCAGCGTCGTGCCGGCGGCGGCACGCAGTGCGAACGGCAGCACCAGCCGCGCGGTATCCGCACCGCCCGCGCGCAGGCACTTGAGCGGCACGCCCAGGCGCGTCCACTCGCCGCGCGGCAGCTTCGCCAGCGCCTCGCCGATCGCCGCCTCGCCGGCGCAACCCTCGCCGCAACCGGCCGACAGCGTCGCGTCCGGAGTGGCGGGCAACGCGTCCACGCGCAGTTCCAGCACCACCGGCACGTCGCCGTTGGTCTCGCGCGAGAGGTCGAGCGGCTGGTAGGACAGCAGCTGCACCGCGCCTGCGCCGGTCCAGTTGAACAGGCGCGCGCCTTCTTGCACCTCGGTGTTGATCGCGCTCATCTCCAGCGAACCGTCCGCGGTCTTCGCTGCCGGATGCACCACGTCCATCGCGACGCCGTCGGCGCCGACCAGGCGCAGGGTCAGTCCGGTGGTCGGCGCGCCGCGCACGAACCAGGTATTGGCCGAGCCGGCGTCCGGATCGATGCCCGGCTCCTCGGGCAGCGCGGCCAGGTCGCCCTTGTCGGCATAGGTCAGGCCGTGGCCGAACGGGAACAGCGGGTCGTAGCCTTCCTGGCCGACGTTGTTGGCGTACTGGTCGGCGCGACGCGGCCAGGAGAAGCTGAGCTTGCCCTTGAAGTCGTGCTGCGGCTTGCCGTCCGCGCCCTGCAGCAGCACGTCGGCCACGCCGGCGCCTTCCGAGCCGGGCAGCCAGGCGGCGACGAACGCGTCGGCGGCGTTGATCTCGCGGTTGAGCCACAGCGGCCGGCCGCTGAGGAACACCGCCACCACCGGGATGCCGTCGGCCTTGAGCTTCCGCATCAGCTCCAGGTCGCCGGACTTGCCGGACTTGAACATCAGGTTCGACAGGTCGCCCTGGAACTCGGCATACGGTTCCTCGCCGAACACCACCACCGCCACGTCGGGCTTGCGCGTGTAGGCACCGTCCTCGACGAACTCGGCATGGCCGCCGGCGGCATCGATCTGCGCCTTGAGCCCGTCCCAGATCGAATCGGCATTGGGAAAGTCCTTGCGCGAGGTGCCGTCGCCCTGCCAGGTCAGCGTCCAGCCGCCGGACTGCTTGGCCAGGTTGTCGGCGCCGTCGCCGGCGACCAGCACGCTGGCCTTGGGCGACAGCGGCAGGATGCCGTTCTGGTTCTTGAGCAGCACCAGCGACTCGCGCACGGCGCGCCGGGCGACCTCGCGATGCTCCGGCGAACCCAGCAGCTCGAACCTGCCGCCCAGCGCGCGCTCGGACGGCTTGGGCTTGGCGAACAGGTCGGCGCGGAACTTCACCCGCAGGATGCGGCGCACGGCATCGTCCAGCCGCGCCATCGGCAGCGTGCCGTCCTTGACGTGGCGCAGGGTCGATTCGTACATGCCCTTCCAGCTGTCGGACGCCATCGCCATGTCGAGGCCGGCGACGAAGGTCTGCGCGCAGTCGGTGTTGGTGCAGCCGCGCACCTGGCCGTGGCCGTTCCAGTCGCCGACGATGAAGCCGCCGAAGTTCATGCGCTGCTTGAGCACGTCGGTCAGCAGCGGCTTGTGGCCGTGCATCTTCTCGCCGTGGAAGCTGTTGAACGACGCCATCACCGCCTGTGCGCCTGCCGCGATCGACGGCACGTAGCCGGCGGCGTGGATGTCGCGCAGCTGCGCCTCGGTCACCACGGTGTCGCCCTGGTCCTTGCCGTTGGCGGTGCCGCCGTCGCCGAGGAAGTGCTTGACCGAACTCATCACGTGGTGGTCGTCGAGGAACTCGGCCGTGCCGGGCTTGCCCTGCAGGCCCTCGACGAACACGCCGGCGTAGCTGGCGACCAGTTCCGGGCTTTCGGAATAGCCTTCGTAGGCGCGGCCCCAGCGATCGTCCTGCGGCACCGCCACGGTCGGCGCGAAGGTCCACTCCATGCCGGTGGTGCGCGTCTCGATCGCGGTGATGCGCGCGATCTCGCGCAGCAGTTCGGGATTGCGCGTCGCGCCCAGGCCGATGTTGTGCGGGAACAGCGTCGCGCCGACGATGTTGCTCTGGCCGTGCATGGCGTCGATGCCCCAGATCACCGGGATCGGCTTGCCGCCGCCGCTGGTGTCCATCGACGCTTCCCAGAACGCGTCCGCCAGCGCCAGCCACTCCTCCGGCTTCGCGTTGTACTTGCCGCCGGGATCGGAACCGCCGCCGGCCAGGATCGAGCCCAGCCGGTACTTGCGCACGTCGTCCGGGGTGACGCTGGCGATGTCGCCCTGCACGATCTGGCCGACCTTCTCCTCGACCGTCATCGTTGCCAGCAGGTCATCGACCTTCTTCTCGAGCGCGGGGTCGTCGGCGAACGGCCACTGCGGCTGCGGCCAGTTGGCCGGATCGATCGCGCCGGCGTCGGAACCGGCCGCGGCGATGGTCTCTTCGGGCTGCGCGGTGGCGGCATTGGCTTCGCCGCTGCGCTCGCCGCAACCGGCCAGCAGCAGCGCCGCGGCCAGGCTTGCGCACAGTCGCGAGACGGCGAGTGAGGTGCGAGGTGTGCTCATGAAAGACGTCCCCTGGGGCTTTCGGACCGGTCGGATCCGGACTGGATGCAGGCCATTTGCCGCGCCCGATGCTGCGCCGCGACATGACAGCGTTGTCAGATCGCGCACCATACCCGCTCCGCGTCCACGATGCTTGCTGCACAGCACAAGCGGCGCCAGCCGGGGAAGGGAATGAACACGGGCGACAGGGACGGGCCTGCGCAGGACCGGCCGGGCCGCGACGGCGGCGGTCTGGCAGAATCCGCAGGCTTTGCGACGGGAACCGGCAGACCGATGGTGCGAGTCAGGATCGAGGATGTGGCTGCCGAGGCGGGCGTGTCGATGAAGACCGTCTCGCGCGTGCTCAACGAAGAGCCCAACGTGTCCGAACGCACCCGCGAGCGGGTGCGCGAGGTGGTCGAACGCCTGCAGTACCGCCCGCATCCGTCGGCCCGCGTGCTGGCCGGCCGCAAGTCCTACCTGGTGGCGATGCTGTACGACAATCCGTCGAGCAACTACCTGATGGAAGTCGAGCAGGGCGTGCTCGACGCCTGCCAGGCGCAGCACTACAACCTGATGCTGGCGCCGCTGGTGTACGACGCCAAGGACATCGTGTCCAAGGTCGAATCGCTGGTGCTGCAGTCGCGCCTGGACGGCGTGGTATTGACGCCGCCGATCACCGACGACGCGGCCTTGCTCGCGCGCCTGGATGAGCTCGACATTCCCTGGGCCAGCATCTCGCCGACCGAGCGCAACCGGCGCATCGGCGTGATCGTCGACGAGCCCAGCGCGGTGACCGAAA
Organism: uncultured Luteimonas sp.; assembly: GCF_947492465.1. Taxonomy (NCBI): domain Bacteria; kingdom Pseudomonadati; phylum Pseudomonadota; class Gammaproteobacteria; order Lysobacterales; family Lysobacteraceae; genus Luteimonas; species uncultured Luteimonas sp. The sequence continues at coordinate 199,157 of NZ_CANLNF010000003.1, read as the reverse complement.
TGATCGGACACCTCGCCTCGCTCGGACACCGCCGCATCGCCCACATCAAGGGCCACCCGGCGCATGGCGCGAGCAAGTGGCGCCTGGCGGGCTACCGCGAGGGCATGGCGCGCGCCGGCCTGGCGCTGGACGAGGCGCTGATCGCCGACGGCGAGTTCTCCTACGACTCCGGGTTCGCGGCCACCAACCGCCTGCTCGACCTGCCCGATCCGCCCACCGCGATCTTCGCGGCCAACGACGACATGGCCGCCGGTGCGATCGGCGCGATCTGCGAACGTGGCCTCTCGGTGCCGCGCGACATCTCGGTCTGCGGTTTCGACGACACGCCGATCGCGCGCCACATCTATCCCACCCTGACCACCGTGCGCCAACCCACGCGCGAGATGGGCCGGATTGCCGGCGCGGAACTGCTCAAGGCGATCCGCGACCGCGAACACGGCGGCATGGTCACCGTGCCGTACACGCTGCAGTTGCGTCGATCGACCGGCCCACGAAGGGTCTGAGCCGCCGCACCGCCCGGTCTGCGGCAATCGCCGCAGCCGCTTGCGCATGCCGGTGCTTCCAGTGCGCTCGGGCATGACCCGTCACGACATCTGCTGACTCGGGGCGCAGCGAACGCTGCCACTCCATGACGCGTCTACGACGCGCTCCGTGGCGCTCCAAGCTGCCGCAGACAAGCGCAAGAGAAAGATAGCGCTAACAGTCGCGGAGCCGTGAAAACAAGGGTTGACAACGCTGTCAGCGACCTTCCTAATCCAGCCCGCCGCCGGCACGCCGGTCTGGCTACTCAACCTGATTCGTGACGACCTTGGGAGAGGGAAGGTTCATGAAAACCATCAAAGCAGCGCCCCAGCGGCGCCTGTTGACGTCGGCGCTGCTCATCGCGCTGGCCCCGCCGCTCGCGGCGCAAACCGTTGCCCAGGACACCGCGCCCGCGGCGCCGCAGGTAACGAACCAGGAACCTGCCGAACTCGAGGCGATCGTCGTCACCGGCATCCGCGCGAGCCTGGAATCGTCGATGAACCTCAAGCGCGATGCCCAGGGCATCGTCGACGGGATCGTCGCCGAGGACATCGGCAAGTTCCCCGACACCAACCTGGCCGAATCGCTGCAGCGCATCAGCGGCGTGTCGATCGACCGCTCGATGGGCGAGGGCTCGCGCGTCACCGTTCGCGGCGTTGGTCCCGACTTCAACCTGGTGCTGCTCAACGGCCGGCAGATGCCCGCCTCGAGCATCGAGGCGACCAACGCATCGAACTCGCGCGCCTTCGACTTCGCCAACCTGGCCTCCGAGTCGATCTCGGGCGTGGAGGTCTACAAGACCAGCCGCGCGCAGACGCCGACCGGCGGCATCGGTGCGACGATCAACATCAAGACCGCGCGCCCGCTCGAAAGCGGCCCGCTCGCGAGCGTGGGGCTGAAGGCGGTGAACGACAGTTCGGTCGACAACCTGCCCGGGCCGATGCGCGGCGACAACTGGACCGGAGAACTGTCGGGCATCTTCAGCGACACCTTCGCCGATGGCCGGGTCGGCATCGCGCTGAGCGGCAGCTACCAGGATCGCGACTTCGGCTACAACGAGGCGGCGGTGGGTGGCGGCTGGTACGCCTTCCCCGGCGGCACCGGCCCGGTCGCCACGGCGGGCAACGCGACCAATCCGCCCGGCGAGGGCGACATCTACTCGATCCCGCAGAACCTGATCTATGCGGTCAACGGCGTGCAGCGCCAGCGCACCAACGCGCAGGCCACCCTGCAGTGGGCGCCGACCGACAGCGTCACCGCGACCCTCGACTACACCTATGCCGAGAACAGGATCCAGGCGCGCCGCCATGAGCTGTCGACCTGGTTCAACCAGGCCGCCTCGGAAACGGCGTGGACCGACGGCCCGGTCGCGGCACCGACCAGCTACACCGAGTACGCCGGCTGCTTCAACCCGGCCACCGAACAGTGGACTGCCAGCGACGGCGCCAACGTCTGTCCGGCGGGCTTCGAGCCGCGCTGGGGCGACCTGGCGATGGCCGGTTCGCTCAATGCGACGAAGAACGAGAACAAGTCGCTGGGCTTCAACGTGGCCTGGGACGTGTCCGACGCCTTCAGCCTCGAGTTCGACTACCACAGCTCAAGCGCCGAGTCCGGCGCCGACAGCCCGTTCGGCTCCAACAACGTGATCGGCACCGCCGCGTTCGCACGTGGCGTCACCAACGTGGACTTCAGCGGCGACTTCCCGGTGCTCTCGGTGCTGTTGCCGCCGGGCATGACGTCGGTCGGCGCCGACGGGATGATGGTGACCGGCTCGTCCTTCCGCAACAGCTACATGAAGTCGGAAGTCGACCAGGGCCAGGTGCGTGGCCGCTTCGATTTCGAGAACTATTCGCGGCTGGACTTCGGTGTGTCCTACACCGAGGTGCAGAACCGGACCGCCTACAACTTCACCCAGCGCGATGACTGGGGTGGTTTCGGCGGCGGAGCGGCGGACTATGCGGACGATCTGTGGATCGCCGACGACATCAGTCGCTACTTCGACCAGTTCCCGGGCAGCGGCGACGCCTTCGGCCAGTTCTACCTGTTCGACTTCGCGCGCCTGCGCGAGGCGGCGATCGCCGCGCGTGGCGGCGACGAGGCGGCCTACCTGCCGCCGCCGGATTTCACGACGGACCGTCGCACCACCGAGAAATCGCGCAGCGCCTTCGTGCAGTGGAGCAACACCTTCGACCTGGGCATGCCGCTCAACCTCGCCGTCGGCGTGCGCTACGAGGAAACCGAGGTGACCTCCAGCGCGCTGGTGCCGATCGCGACCGGGCTGCTGTGGACCGGCAACAACGAGTTCTCCGTCCAGTTCGGCGATCCCGATTTCACCACCCTGCGCGGCGAGTACGACTACTGGCTGCCCAGCGTGGACCTGGGCCTGGAGATCACCGACAGCATGATCCTGCGCGGCAGCTACGGCCACAGCATCGGCCGGCCGCAGTGGAACCACATCCAGGGTGGGCAGACGCTCGACTCGTTCGCCGCCTACGAAGGTGGTACCGGCTCGCAGGGCGACCCGGGCCTGAAGCCGCTGGAGTCGAAGAACTTCGACCTGTCCTTCGAGTGGTACTACGACGAGGGCAGCTACCTGTCCGTCGGCTACTTCCGCAAGGACATCGACAACTACATCGGCACGTCGGTCACCGAGATCTCGCCGTTCGACCTGCGCACGCCGGTGGGCGGCGCGTACTTCAACGAGGCCGTCGCCAGCGGATGCACCCAGGGTGCGATCGACTTCCGCGGCTGCGTGCGCAACTACATCTTCGAAAACTACGCCGGCACGCCGGGCGTCGTCCAGACCGGGGTAGGCACCGACGGGCAGCCGCTGGGCACCATCGCCGGCATGCCGGGCGATCCGCTGGCGGTGTTCCGCGTCACCGTGCCGGTGAACAAGGAGTCCTCGCAGCTCGACGGCTGGGAACTCAACGTCCAGCACATGTTCGGCGGCAGCGGCTTCGGCATGTCGGCCAACTACACCATCGTCGAATCCGACCTCACCTACGACAACCACAACCTGGGCGACCAGTTCGCGCTGGTGGGGCTGAGCGACTCGGCCAACCTGGTGGCGTTCTACGACCAGGGACCGTGGCAGCTGCGGGCGGCCTACAACTGGCGCGACGAGTTCCTCTCGAGCACCTTCGACAGCTGGCGCCCCAACCCGGTCTACGTCGAGGCCTACGGCCAGCTGGACGTCAACGTCAGCTACCAGGTCAACGAGAACCTCTCGCTGCACGCCGAGGCGATCAACCTGACCGACGAAACCATGCGGTCGCACGGCCGGCACGAGCGGCAGGTGTTCTACGCCACCCAGACCGGACCGCGCTACATGCTGGGACTGCGCTACCGGTTCTGAGTCGCCCACGCCGCGGCGGCGGGGCGCCGGCGCCGCGGCGAAGTCGATCCGCTACCCTGCCCGGGTGTCCCCCGGGCGGGGGCGAGGTGCGAAGGACAGGCCCATGCTGCAAGCCATCGATGCGCTCCCGCGCGTTCCCGAAGCGCCGGTCGCGGCGCTGGCGGACGTGCTGGACCTGCAGGAGCCACGGGTCATCCGCGGCCTGGTGGCCGGCTGGCCGCTGGTGCAGGCCGCCACTGGCTCCGACACTGCGGCGGTCGCCTATCTCAAGCGCTTCATCAACCCCGCGCTGCCCGCCGTCGCCACGGTCGCGCCGCCGCAGGCGGGTGGGCGCATCTTCTACGACGCCTCGATGCAGGGCTTCGGCTTCCGCCGCGAGCCGGTTGCGCTCGACGTGGCGCTCGACACCCTGCTCAGCCATCGCGACGACGCCGAGCCGCCGCTGATCTACCTCGGCGCGACCACGCTCGAGACCTGCCTGCCCGGCCTGGACGCGGCCAATGGCGTGGACCTCGGAGGACGCGAGGCGCTGGCCAGCATCTGGATCGGCAACCGCTCGCGCGTACCCACCCACCAGGACCTGCCGGACAACCTGGCCTGCGTGGCCGCGGGGCGGCGCCGCGTGCTGCTGTTTCCGCCGGCGCAGCTGGAGAACCTGTACATTGGCCCGCTCGACGTCACCCCGGCCGGCCAGCCGGTGAGCCTGGTCGATCCGCTGGCGCCGGACCTAGCGCGCTTCCCGCGCTTCGCCGAAGCCTGGCGCCATGCGCAGGTAGCCGAACTCGGTCCCGGCGACGCGATCTTCATGCCCGGCATGTGGTGGCACCACATCGAGGCGCTGGATCCGTTCAACGTGCTGGTCAACTACTGGTGGCGCCGCGTGCCGGCCTGGATGGACGCGCCGGTCAATGCGCTGATGGCCGCGATCCTGTGCATCCGCCAGCTGCCCGCGCACGAACGCGCGATCTGGCAGGAGGTGTTCCGCCACCACGTGTTCGAGTTCGACGAAGCGGGCGTGGCCGGGCACATTCCCGCACCGGCCCGCGGGGCGCTGGCGCCGCTGGACGAAGCCCGCGCCGCCAATCTCAGGCGCCACCTGGTGCAGCGCCTGCAGCGCTGACCGGCACGCGCAGGCCCGATCTCACACCGTCCGCGAACTTCCGTCGCGCAACGCGTCCGCCGCCGCCACGCCCTGCAGCGCGCGCAGCTTCGGCATCACCATCGGGATGGTCAGCATGGTGCTGGCGACGGCCAGCAGCAGCAGCGCGGTGAAGGTCGCGCTGGTGATGATGTGCTTGTCGGCCAGCACGTTGGCGAAGATGATGATGATCAGGCCCTTGGTCTGCAGCAGCCAGCCGATGATCGAGGCCTCGCCCGGCTTCCATCCGAGCAGGCGGCCGGCCAGGTGCACCGCGCCGATGCGTCCGGCCACCGAGGCGACCAGCAGCACGCCTGCGGCGACGAAGACCTGGACGCCGCCCACGTCCCACGAGGTGCGCAGGCCGGTGCTGAGGAAGAACACCGGCATCAGCACCAGCAGCACGTGGTGGCGCAGCAGGTCGAGCACCTCCTGCTCGAACCATTCCGCGTCGATGACCACGCCGGCCAGGAAGGCGCCGACCATGTAGTGCAGTCCGGCCCAGTCGGCGCCGAAGGCGCAGATGGCCAGCCAGATCAGCATCACGTACCAGCGGTCGCCGGCGGGAATCGCCCGCATCAGCCTGCGGAACACGACGCACGCCAGCGCGAACGTGGCCAGGAAGGCCAGCTGCCTGCCGATCCGCTCCCAGTCCATCAGCACCAGGGCGAGCACGCCCCAGATCGCGATGTCGTCGAGGCTGGCGTAGCGCAGGATGCGCTGGCCCAGGTGCGAGCGCAGCAGTTGCATCTTCTCCATCAACAGGATCAGGATCGGCAGCGCGGTCACCGCGCAGGCCATGCCGACGCCCACCACGAACTGCCAGGGGCGTCCCTGCGGTCCGAGCCAGCCGTCGAAGCCCAGCATGGCCAGCGCCACCGCCCCTCCCAGGACCAGCGGCACGCCCAGCGCGAGCCCGGCGGTGATCCCGGTCTCGCGGCGGTGCTCCCAGGCCTTGCGGATGTCCAGCTCGATGCCGGCGATCATCACGAACAGTATTACCGCCCACAGCGCCACGCCGTTGAGCGTATTGATGACGTCCGCGGTGAACAGCGTGGCGTGTAGCTCCGGCATCGCCTTGCCCAGCACGCCCGGGCCCAGCAGGATGCCGGCCACGATCTGCACCACCACCAGCGGCGCCCAGTAGTCGGTCCGGCACAGCCGCCAGACCAGGTAGGGCACGGCGAAAATGACCGCCATCGCGATCAGGAACAGCTCGGTGGTCGTGATCGCGTGGTTCATCCGTGACCGGGCGTGGCGCGGAGGCTCAGTGTCCCCCGCCCGCCGCGAGCTTGTCGAGATCGATGCCCTGGCGCCGCAGGATGCCCGGCGCGCGCGCCGCGTAGAAGGCCAGGTAGGCGAAGCAGGCCACGCCGACGACGAAGCTCATGTGGATGCTGGTCATGTCGGCCAGCCAGCCCTGGAACCAGCTCACCACGCCGCCGCCCATGATCATCATGATCAGCAGGCTGCTGCCCTGGTTGGTGTTGCGGCCCAGCCCGGTGATGGCCAGCGCGAAGATGCACGGCCACATGGTGCTGCAGAACAGGCCGACGCTGACGAAGGCCACGATGCTGGCCTTGCCGGTGGTGGCCATGCCCAGCAGCAGCGCGGCGATGCCGCACAGCGAGAACACCAGCAGCATGCGCGCCGGATTGCCGCGGCTGGCGAAGGTCGCGACGATCATCAGCACGATCACCGCCGCATAGCCGAAGAACTGGGTGACCTCGTGGCGGGCGATCGCGTTGACCGCCAGAAACACCGCGAAGGCGATGTAGGGCAGCAGCACCGTCAGCATGCGCCGCGCGGTGAGGCCGACCTCGAACGCGCCCGCCGCGCCGGCCCAGCGCCCGATCATCAGGCTGGCCCAGTACAGCGACACGTACGGCGCGAGCTGCGAGGTGGGGATGCCCAGATCCTCCTCCAGGTAGGCCGGCAGGTTGGCGATGGTCGACACCTCCACCCCGACGTAGACGAAGATCGCGACCATGCCCAGCACCAGCTGCGGATAGGCGAAGGCGGACTTCTTGTGGACCAGGCGGCTCGCGTCCTCGGCCTCGTCGCGGGCGACCCCTTCCAGGTCGATGCGGTTGGGCACCGAGGAGAACTTGAGGAATACCGCGACCAGCACGAAGGCCGCGCCCAGCACCAGGTAGGGGACCTTGACGCTTTCGATGCTGGCCTCGTTGCCGCCGCTGAGCACGCTGCCGAAGATGGCGAAGCTCACCAGCAGCGGGCCGATCGTGGTGCCGAAGTTGTTGACGCCGCCGGCCATGGTCAGGCGCTGCGCGCCGGTGGCCGGGTTGCCCATCACGATCGCCAGCGGATTGGCCGCGATCTGCTGCAGCGAGAAGCCCAGCCCGACGATGAACAGGCCCGAGAGCATCAGGCCGAACGACCCGGCGTTGGCGGCCGGGTAGAACAGCAGGGAGCCGGCCGCGGAAATGAGCAGGCCCAGGCAGATGCCGTTCTTGTAGCCGATGCGGTTGAGCACGTCGGCGCCGATCAGCCTCGAGGTGAGGAAATAGACCAGCGAGCCGACCGTGTAGGCCACGTAGAACGCCAGCGCGACGTACATGCTCTGCTGCTGCGACAGGTTGAACGCGTTCTTGAAGACCGGGATCAGGATGTCGTTGCTGGCGGCCACGAAGCCCCAGAAGAAGAACACGGTGACGAGCACGCCGAACTGCGACCAGCGGGTCTGTTGGGTGGCCATGGGTCCTGCCGTTTGCGAAGTGGAGGTTGGGGGGAATTCAAAGGGCGGCAGCCGGACTCCCCATCCGGCCACCGCCAGCCCCACGTACCGTCGCCGCAGCGCGCCTCTCCTCGCACTGCCGCGCCGGGTACGGCGACGCAACGCTTGTACGGGGTCGTGACAACGATGTCAAACGTTTCCCGGGCAAGCGCCGCTGCGCGCCGCAACTCTTTGAATCGCAATTGTCCGGCGACGCGTCACGACATGACATCGCCCGTGGCGACCCGGGCGCAGGGACGATCGGTGCCGCGGGCCTTGGCAGCCTGCCGGTGCGTCGTTACGCTCCGCGCTCCCTTTGCCCATGCCCAACCATGCAATCGCCCATCACGTCGACGCCGCGCCTTCCGCCCCTCGCCTGGGTGATCTTCGGTTCGCGCTGGCTGCAGCTGCCGCTCTACCTCGGCCTGATCGTGGCGCAGGGCGTCTACGTGTTCCTGTTCCTCAAGGAGCTGTGGCACCTGGTCCACGGCGCGAACGCGCTGACCGAACAGGGCATCATGCTGCTGGTGCTGGGCCTGATCGACGTGGTGATGATCTCCAACCTGCTGGTGATGGTGATCGTCGGCGGCTACGAAACCTTCGTCTCGCGCCTTGGCCTGCACAACCACCCGGACCAGCCGGAGTGGCTCAGCCACGTCAACGCCAGCGTGCTGAAGGTGAAGCTGGCGATGGCGATCATCGGCATCTCGTCCATCCACCTGCTCAAGACCTTCATTGCCGCGGGCGAGGTAGGCATCCCGCTGTGCGGCTCGGCCGAGTACATCTCCGCGCTGGCCGCGCATGCGCAGGCACTGGCCAATGGCATGACCCTTGCGCCGCTGGGTTGCACGAAGGTCACGCCGGCGGGCGTGATGTGGCAGTCCATCATCCATGGCGCCTTCATCATGTCGGCGATCGGCATCGCCTACACCGACAAGCTGATGACCGGCAGCACCGCCAAGCGCGAGCACGCGGCGGGCCACTGAGCGGGACGCACCGCCGTGGGTGGGCAGAAGCCCCCCAGCCAATTCCAGGCGCGCGCAATCTGTGTGCCCTACCGGGATGCGTCGGGGGGCGCGGAGGCGCCGCTTTGCCCGCGGCGCGGGGCGAAACCGCCGGTCGACCTGGTGAGCGTTGAAAACCCCACAGAACTGCCCGTTTTCCGCGCATCGGACGTTCCGCGACGATGGTTGCCCGGGCAACGACTGCGCTGTCATGCGGGTCGCAGCGGGCTTGCTGCACCGCAAAGTGACACCCCGCGTAACGACATGTTATCAAGTCGGCGCGCATATGTTAGCGCTAACAAGAATAACAACTGAAACGAATGCAGGGAAGCGGCAGTCCCGCGCAACAGGCGGGTTGGCCTTCGGGCAACCGGCAGGCGGGACCGGTAATCGAAATTGAAGTCTGTTGAGAAGCGCGCCGACAGAGAGGCGGCGCGCGGCCCGGAGGAAGGGCGCAACGCTGAAACACCTACTGAAGTCATGACCAACGGGGAGGGCAGTCGAATGAGGGTGAGCAGAATCCTGGAAGTTCGGCACTGGCGCGGCCAACAGGCCGCCGTGTGCAGCGACGCGCTTTTCTTCGCTCTAAACCAGTGCTGAGGACATATTCATGAGCAACAAGAAGTTGAAGGGGCTGAAGTCAAAGGCAATGTTCACCTTCGTCGGTGGCGTGCTGGTCATCAATCCCGTATTCGCACAGGACCCGGCGCAGACCGAGCCGGTGGCACAGCAGACCCAGGCCGCGACCCAGGACGCCTCCACGCTCGACACGATCGTGGTCACCGGCCTGCGCAACAGCCTCGAGAATTCGATGGGGATCAAGCGCGACACCTCCGGTGTCGTCGACGCGATCAGCGCCGAGGACATCGGCAAGTTCCCCGATACCAACCTGGCCGAATCCCTGCAGCGCATCACCGGCATCTCGATCGAGCGCCGCAACGGTGAAGGCGCGCAGATCACCGCGCGCGGCTTCGGCCCCGGCTACAACATGGTCACGCTCAACGGCCGCCAGATCCCGGGCGCGGACGCGTTCGGCAACGGCGACCAGGTCACGGGCGGTACCGGCGCCGGCACGCGCGGCTTCAACTTCGCCCAGCTTGCCTCCGAAGCGATCAGCGGTATCACGGTCTACAAGACCGGCCGCTCGGACGTGCCGAGCGGCGGCATCGGCGCCACGGTCGACATCCAGACCAACCGCCCGCTGAACCTTCCCGCAGGCCTGACCTTCAATGCCGGACTCAAGGCGGGCTCCGACCAGTCGCAGACGATCGGCAGCAGCATCACCCCCGAACTCTCGTCGATCATCAGCTTCGCCAGCGACGACAAGCGCTGGGGCGCCAGCCTGAGCACCAGCTTCCAGCAGCGCAAGGGCGGTGAGGTCCAGGCCACCGAGAACGAGTGGCGGGTGTCGCGCTGGACCGGTGCTCCCGAAGGGTGGGGCGACCGCGTCGAGGTGATCAACGCGCCGGCGGAGGGCTCGCTGTACTCGGTGCCCGCCGATCTGCGCTACGCGTTCTCCAACTTCGAGCGCCAGCGCATCAACGCCCAGGGCGTGCTGCAGTTCGCGCCGACCGACGCGATCACCCTGACCCTCGACTACACGCACTCGAGCAACGAGATCGCCGAGGATCGTGGCGAGATGACCCAGTGGCTCAACCAGGGCCCGTTCTCGCGCATCGAGTTCGACACCAGCGGTCCGCTGGCGGTTCCGACCTACATCCGCGAGATCGTGGGCACCAAGGACTTCGGCTACGAGCAGCAGCGCCAGGAGCAGAAGTACAAGCTGGACTCGATCGGCTTCAATGCCACCTGGCAGGCGACCGACCGGCTGAGCTTCGAGTTCGATGCCCATAGCACCGAGAACAAGAGCCTGCCCAACGATCCGATCACTGGCGCCAGCTCGACCGCGTTCTCGTTCGCCGGCACCAGCGCATGCCAATCGGCCGGCGGTCCCTACTGCGGCGGCAACTGGGCGCAGGAATACTGGTTCAATACCGGCCTGCCGATCATGTCGCGGACCTGGTACCCGACCTCGCCGAACGCAGACGACGCGTTCAACAACGTCAACGGCGTGGTCAACCCGGCGTTCCCGCCGGAGCAGGTCGGCACCCAGATCCAGCGCATCTGGTACTCGCGCCAGGACAGCAAGATCGAACAGGGCCGGATCGACGGTGCGTTCGACTTCGACAACGGCCGCCTGTCATTCGGTGTCGATTCGTCCAAGGTCTCGATGCGTCGCCTGACCTCGAACGACAACCAGCAGGTGCTCGGCAACTGGAGCGTGGACAATGTCGGCGAGGAGCCCGGGTTCCAGGACCTGATCCGTCCGATCAACATCGCGGGCCTGTTCGACGACTACAGCACCAACGGCGCCCCGCAGAACGCCTGGTGGGGCAATGCCAGCCAGCTGGCCCAGTGGGCGACCGGCTTCTATGGCACGCCGTCGAACTTCAACGGCCAGTACAACAACGACAACACGATCGAAGAGAAGACCAGCGCGGCGTACGTGCAGTACGAGTTCGACGGCGAACTGGGCACGATGCCGTTCAACCTCGTGCTGGGTGCGCGCTACGAGCAGACCGACCTGAGATCCGTCTCGTCGCTGCAGGTGCCGCAGTCGATCAACTGGAACGGCGACAACGACTTCGCGATCACCCCGTCCGCGGAACAGCAGCCCTTCTCGGAGGAGGCCGAGTACAGCTACTGGCTGCCGAACCTGGACTTCAGCATCGACTTCACCAGTTCGCTGAAGGGTCGCGTCTCGCTCAGCCAGACCATCGCGCGGGCGCCGTACGGCAACCTGTACGCAGGCCCCTCGGCGAATGCGCCCAACGGCTCGGTCCTGCTCGGATTCCGCGCCACCGGCAGCGCACAGAACCCTGCGCTGCTGCCGCTCGAGTCCGACAACGTGGACGTGGCCCTGGAGTGGTACTTCGCCCCGGCCAGCTACATCTCGCTCACGTACTTCGACAAGCGCGTGAACAACTTCATCGGCAACAGCCAGGTGACGGAGAACCTGTACGGCCTGCGCGACCCGACCGGTGGTCCCGACGCCCAGGCGGCGCTGGACTTCCTGAACAGCGCAGCGTGCGATGCCCAGGTCGGACCCGGTGCGGCGGTGCACGCGTGTGGCGCCAATGCGATCGCCCTGTTCACCGCCGCGGCGCTGCTTCGCAATGCGGACGTGACGGGGGGCTTGGCCGCCTACGAAGGTACCGACGCGCAGTGGAACGCCATGGAGGCCCTGGTGCGTCAGCCGGGGCGGGCGTTCGTCGGCGAGGCGGACGATCCGCTGTACATGTTCAACGTCAACCGTCCGCTCAACCAGCAGAAGGCCAACATCGACGGCTTCGAGCTGGGCAGCCAGTACTTCTTCGGCGACAGCGGCTTCGGCATCCAGGCGAACTACACCAAGGTCAGTGGTGACGTCGGGATCGACGACGGCGCGGCTCCGGGCGTGCAGCAGTTCGCCCTGACCGGCCTGAGCGACACGGCCAATGCCGTGTTCATGTACGAGAAGTACGGCTGGACTGCGCGACTGGCTTGGAACTGGCGTGACGAGTACCTGATGGCCGCCAACCAGAACGGGTCGAACACCAACCCGTTCTACGTCGAGGAATACCAGCAGTGGGACCTGAGCGTCACCAAGCAGCTGGACGACAACTGGGCGGTGGGCCTGGAGGCGATCAACCTGACGGGCGAGGACGTCCGCTGGCGCTCGCGCAACGAGCTGCAGATGGTGCGTCTGCTCGACCAGAGTCCGCGCTACATGGCGGCGATCCGCTACACCTTCTGACGCCGAACCTCTCCAAGGCCCAGTTGGTGTGAACGGTGGGGCCGTTGCCTGGTGCAACGGCCCCTTTTTCTTGCGCCGCGTCCGGCTCGATTTCCGATCGCTGCAGAGGCATCATGGGGCGAAGTCGCGTGTTGGCGCGGTTCGCATCCACCAAGCGGTGCGGCGCCTGCGCGCGGCGCTGCCGGAGCTGAAATGTCGCAGTACCAGTTGCTCGATAACCTGACCCACAAGGACCTGCGCGTCCTGACCCACTTCGGCACCGAACTTGGCGATCCCACCGGACTGGTGCCGGTATGGCCGACCGAGTTCGCCGAGGTGCAGCGCGAGTATCCGATCTTCTTCCGCAAGGACGAGGCTGGCGGCTTCCAGGCCGTCGCGCTGCTCGGTTTCGACGGCGGCGAGAACCTCTACATCGAGGGCGACCGCTGGAACGCCAGCTACCTGCCGGGCGCGATCGCGCGGGGCCCGTTCCTGATCGGCTTCCAGGAGCAGCGCATCGGTGGCGAGCTGCAGCGCGAACCGGTGATCCATGTCGACACGAGCCATCCGCGCGTTTCGCGCGACGGCAGCGGCGTGGCCGTCTTCCTCCCCAAGGGCGGACACAGTCCTTACCTGGAACACGTCAGCACGGTGCTGCGCGGGATCAACGACGGCGTCGCGGCGGCCACGGCGATGTACGCCGAACTCGATGCGCTGGGCCTGATCCAGCCGACCGACCTGGAACTGCGGTTCGACGAGGCCCACGGTGCCAGGCTGACGGGCCTGCATGCCATCGACCGCGAGCGACTCGCCGCGCTCGACGCGCAGCAGCTGCACGGGCTGCACCGCGCCGGAATGCTCGAAGGCGTCTACCTGGTGCTGTCCTCGCTGCACAACATGCGTCGCCTGATCGCGGAGAAGCAGCGCCGGCTGCGTGCCGCGGCGGCCGCCGGACAGACGGCCTGACGATGGCCGCCACCGCCGCCGGCGTGCGCACGATGGAGGGCGCCAGGCCCGGCGCGCTGCCGCTGCCGGAACTGCTCGAAGGCGGCGAGCCCGTCCTGCTCAAGGGCCTGGTCCGGGACTGGAGCCTGGTGGCAGCCGGGCGCGAATCGTCGCAGGCGGCCATCGCGCACCTGCTCGAACACTCCAACGGTCGCCCGCTGCCGTACTCCTGGGGCCCTGCGGACACCGCCGGGCGGCCGTTCTACGACGACAGCTACACGCGCCTGAACACCGAGGCGCGGCGTGGCACGCTGGAGCAGGTGCTGGGCGAGATCCAGGCGCACCTGGAGGACGCGCGTCCGCCGACCCACTACGTCGCCTCGGTGCCGGTCGACAGCGTGCTGCCTGGCCTGCGCGCGCGCAACGACCTGGACTTCACCGCGCACGGGGTCGAGGCGCCGCCCGCCATCTGGATCGGCAACCGCACCACCGCGTCCTGCCATTACGATGCGCCCGACAACATCGCGTGCTGCGCGGTGGGGCGCCGCCGCTTCACCCTGTTCCCGCCGGAACAGATCCACAACCTCTATCCCGGCCCGCTCGAACCGACGCCGGGCGGACAGGCGGTGAGCGTCGTCGATTTCGACGCGCCGGACCTCGCCCGCTTCCCGCGTTTCGCCCAGGCGCTTGCGCACGCGCGCAGCGTCGAACTCGATCCCGGCGATGCGCTGTTCATCCCTAGCATGTGGTGGCACCACGTGCAGGGGTTGTCGCCATTCAACGTGCTGGTCAACTACTGGTGGAACAGCGTGCCGGCCTGGGTGCCCACGCCGATGCATGCGCTGCACCACGCGCTGTGGGCGATCCGCGACCGGCCCGAACGCGAGAAGCAGGCCTGGTGCGAGGTGTTCGAATACTACGTGTTCGGTCCGGCCGAGCGCGCGGGCGAGCACCTGCCGGAGGAGGCCAGGGGCGTGCTGGGTCCGTTCGATGAAGCCGCCGCGCGGCGAATGCGGGCCTGGCTCATCGCCCGCCTGAACCGGTGAGCGCAGCCATGCCCTGAACGTCCACGCGCGCCCCTGCGGCGGCGCATCGCGGCGCGACCGCGCAACGGCCGCAGCCTATCTCACATCACAGCGAACTTCAGCGGGGAGCAGGACACATGGCACAAGGCAGCATCAGGCGCGTCGTCATCGCCGGCGGCGGCACCGCGGGCTGGGTCGCCGCGTGCGCACTCACCCACCAGTTCCGCGACATGCTCGAAGTCACCCTGGTCGAGTCGGAGCAGATCGGCACGGTGGGCGTGGGCGAGTCCACGATCCCGACCATCCGCACCTTCCACCGGCTGCTGGGAATCGACGAGCGCGAGTTCATGAGTTCGGTGGCCGCGAGCTTCAAGCTGTCGATCTCGTTCGAGAACTGGCTGCGGCCGGGCCACAACTATTTCCATCCCTTCGGCCTGACCGGACTGGGAACCTGGGCTGCGGAGTTCCACCACTTCTGGCTGGACAGCCGGCGTCGCGGCCTGACTTCCGAGCTGGGCGACTTCTGCCTGGAAACCGTGGCCTCGCGCGTCGACCGCTTCGCCCTGCCGAACCACCAGGGCGACGGGGCGCAGCAGTGGTCCACGCGCTGGGCGAACCAGGCGATGTCGCCCGACCGGCTGGAGGTGAACTATGCCTACCACTTCGACGCGGGCCTCTACGCCGCGTACATGCGCGAGCGTGCCGAGCGCCAGGGACTGACCCGCATCGAGGGCAGGATCCGGCAGGTGCGGCAGCATCCGGAGAGCGGCTTCGTCGAGGCGCTGGAGCTGGACAACGGCACCGTGGTGGAGGGCGACCTGTTCATCGACTGCACCGGCGCCCGCGCGGTGCTGAGCGAGCAGACGCTCGGCACCGGCTACGAGGACTGGAACCAGTGGTTGCCGAGCAACCGCGCGGTCGCGCTGCAGACCGAAGCCCAGGGCCCCGCCGTTCCCTACACGCGCGCAATCGCGCACGAGGCGGGCTGGCACTGGAAGATCGCGCTGCAGCATCGTATCGGCTGCGGCATCGTGTTCTCGGACGCGCACATGTCCGACGACGAGGCGACGGCCAGGCTGCTGGCGGAGAACCCCGCCAGGGCGTTGCGCGACCCCTGGATCATTCCGTTCCGGACGGGCCGCCGGCGCAAGGCCTGGAACAAGAACGTGATCGCCCTGGGCCTGGCGAGCGGCTTCATCGAGCCGCTGGAATCGACCAGCATCCACCTCACCCTGAGCGGCGTGGCGAGGTTGCTGAAGCTGTTCCCGGACGACGGCATCGACGAATCCATGGTGCAGCGCTACAACGACATCAGCCGCGCGGAGATGGAGCACGTCCGCGACTTCATCATCCTGCACTACCACCTCAACCAGCGCGACGAGCCGCTCTGGCAGCAAGTGCGGAACATGACCCTGCCGGCCGACCTCGCACACCGCATCCAGATGTTCCGCGACCGGGCGCACGCGTCGCAGGGCGAAGACGAACTGTTCCGGCTCGACTCCTGGACGCACTGCATGCTCGGCCAGGGCGTGGTGCCCAAGGCGCACCATCCGCTGGCGCGCACGCTCGCGGATGCCGACCTCAAACGCCTGTTCGACGGCATCCGCCAGCCCATCGATCGCGCCGTGGCGGCCATGCCGACGCACCAGCAGTTCCTCGACAGCTACTGCAAGGCGCCCCCGTCGGCCTGGGAACTGATGTACGAGCGGGCGCGCAAGCATGCGAGCGTGACCGGCAGGATCGCGGGAGTGGGCGGCGGGCTCGCGCGGTGATGGCCACGTGCTGATCCAGCCGGGTCCCGGCATCCGCGTCCAGGCGCGGACAATCGGCGAGGAAGGCGCGCCGCTGCTGGTCATCGACCAGGCCGTGGCCGATCCCGACCGGCTGGTTCGCAAGGCTGCGCGCGGACACTTCACGCCGCAGGGAGCGATGTTCCCCGGGCTGCGGCTGCGCGCGCCGCTGTCGTACGAGGCCTTCCTCGAGCGGCTGCTGCGGCCGCTGCTGGCGAGCCATTTCGGCCTGCCTGCGCAGGGCGGGCTGCGCTTCCCGATGTGCCACTACTCCCTGGTCAGCCAGCCGCCGGAGACCCTGGCGTTCCTGCAGCGGATCCCGCACATCGATTCGGCCGCGGCCAACGGACTGGCCACGGTGCACTACCTGTTCCGCGGCGACTGGGGCGGCACCGCGTTCTACCGGCACCGTGCCACCGGCTACGAATCGGTGGACCAGGCGCGGCATGCGGCCTATTTCGCCACCCTGCAGGACGAGAGCCGGCGTGAGGACGCGGCCGGCCCCGGCTACATCAGGGGCGACTCGCCGCTGTTCGAGCGCATCGACGGCGTCGAGGGGGCGTACAACCGGATGCTGGTCTACCGGCGCAATTCGCTGCATTCCGGCGACATCGACAGCGCCCGGGTGCCGCCGGCGGACGTGCAGGCCGGGCGGCTGTCGATCAACAGTTTCATCGACGTCCTTGAGCCCGCGGCCTGAGCCGCCCGCGTCCCGGGCGCGGTGCCAGGCCGTTCCCGGCGCCCCGCGCACGCTGAACGGCAGGGCCGGGGCACGCGCGGCAGGCCGCGTGTCCGGACCTGCGACAGCGGTCGCCTAGAATGGGCGCATGGATGTTTCCCACCTGCTCGATGGGCTGAACCCGGCCCAGCGCGAAGCCGTGTCCGCACCGCCTGGCCATTACCTGGTCCTGGCCGGCGCCGGCAGCGGCAAGACCCGCGTCCTCACCCATCGCATCGCCTGGCTGCACGAGGTGATGGGGGTGCCGCTGCACGGCATCTTCTCGGTCACCTTCACCAACAAGGCCGCGGCCGAGATGCGCCACCGCATCGACGCGCAGCTGCGCAACGGCGCGCGCGGGCTGTGGATCGGTACCTTCCACGGCCTGGCCCACCGCCTGCTGCGCCTGCACTGGCAGGACGCCAGGCTGCCCGAGGGCTTCCAGATCCTGGACTCGGACGACCAGCTGCGCCTGGTCAAGCGCGTCGTGCAGCAGCTCGAGTTCGACGAAGCGCGCTTCCCGCCGCGGCAGATCGCCTGGTGGATCAACGCGCAGAAGGACGAGGGCCGGCGGCCGCAGCACATCCAGTCCGGCGGGGATGAATGGTCGGAGGTGATGCTCAAGAGCTACGTGCTCTACCAGGAGCGCTGCGACCGCGCCGGGCTGGTCGACTTCGCCGAGATCCTGCTGCGCGCGCACGAGCTGCTGCGCGACAACGCGGCGCTGCTGGCGCACTACCGGCAGCGCTTCGGCCAGCTGCTGGTGGACGAATTCCAGGACACCAACGCCATCCAGTACGGCTTCGTGCGGCTGCTGGCCGGCGAACATGGCCAGGTGTTCGTGGTCGGCGACGACGACCAGTCGATCTACGGCTGGCGCGGCGCCAAGGTCGAGAACATGCAGCGCTTCCTGCGCGACTATCCCGGCGCGCAGACGA
Source organism: uncultured Luteimonas sp. (assembly GCF_947492465.1). Taxonomy (NCBI): domain Bacteria; kingdom Pseudomonadati; phylum Pseudomonadota; class Gammaproteobacteria; order Lysobacterales; family Lysobacteraceae; genus Luteimonas; species uncultured Luteimonas sp. Next base: position 181,210 of record NZ_CANLNF010000003.1, on the reverse strand, counting down.
TCCGGCTGGAGCAGAACTACCGTTCCAGCGCCAACATCCTGGGCGCGGCCAACGCGGTGATCGCGCACAACCCCGAGCGCCTGGGCAAGCAGCTGTGGACCGACAGCGGCGAAGGCGAGCCGATCGACCTGTACGCGGCCTACAACGAGATCGACGAGGCGCGCTTCGTGATCGAGCGCATCGCGCAGTGGGTGCAGGGCGGCGGCAGCCACGGCGATTGCGCCATCCTCTACCGCAGCAACGCCCAGTCGCGCGCGTTCGAGGAAGCGCTGCTGGCCGAGCAGGTGCCGTACCGCGTGTATGGAGGCGTGCGCTTCTTCGAGCGCGCCGAGGTCAAGGACACCCTGGCCTACCTGCGGCTGGTGGCCAACCGCGCCGACGACGCCGCCTTCGAGCGCGCGGTCAACACGCCCACGCGCGGCATCGGCGATCGCACCCTGGACGAGGTGCGCCGGCAGGCGCGCAGTGCCGGCGTGTCGCTGTGGGAAGCCTCGCTGCGGGTGCAGCAGGGTGGCGCGCTGCAGGCCCGCGCGCGCAATGCGCTGGCCGGCTTCCACGCCCTGGTCGACGCGATCGAGAGCGAGGTGGCCGAGCTGCCGCTCAAGGACAAGATCGACCACGTGCTGCTGCGCTCCGGCCTGCGCGCGCACTACACCAACGAGTCCAAGGGCGCGGCCGATTCGCGCGTGGACAACCTCGACGAACTGGTCTCGGTGGCCTCGCGCTTCGTCAAGGGCGACGAGGAGGACGCCGCGCAGCTCAGCGAACTGGTCGCGTTCCTGGCCTACGCCTCGCTCGAGGCCGGGGAAGGCCAGGCCCAGGCCGGCGAGGACGGGGTGCAGCTGATGACGCTGCACAGCGCCAAGGGACTGGAGTTTCCGCTGGTGTTCCTGGCGGGCATGGAGGAGGGCCTGTTCCCCAACGCGCGTTCGATCGAGGAGAGCGGGCGGCTGGAGGAGGAGCGGCGGCTGGCCTACGTCGGCATCACCCGCGCGCGGCAGAAGCTGGTGCTCAGCTATGCCGAATCGCGGCGGCTGCACGGCCAGGACATGTACGGCGTGCCCTCGCGCTTCCTGCGCGAGATCCCGTCCGCGCTGCTCAACGAAGTGCGTCCGCGCGTGCAGGTCTCGCGCCCTGCGTTCGCGCCGCAGCCGCGCCGCGACTGGGGCCATGCCTCGCTGGACCAGTCGCCGGGCCTGCGTCTGGGCCAGAACGTCACCCACGCCAAGTTCGGCAGCGGCGTGGTGACCGGGGTGGAAGGCAGCGGCGCGCACGCGCGCGTGCAGGTGAACTTCGACGAGGCGGGGTCGAAGTGGCTGGTACTCGCCTACGCCAACCTGTCGCCGGCCTAGCGCGGGGCCGGGAGCGGCCGCGCGTTCACTTGCGGATGGCGAAGCCCGGCGATTCGTCGAGGCTGCCGTCCGCAAGCAGCACCGCATGGCGTACGCCATCGCGGTCGATCACCACCGGGATCGGGTCCTGGAACATCGGCCGGCGCACGAACTTCAGCGTCCAGTTGAAGTATTCCAGGGTTTCCAGCGCCTGCAGCTGCGCAGGCGTCAACCCCTCGCGCAGCGCGCGCGGGTCGTCCTGCTGCCGGCGGCGTCGTTCACGTCCGTACATGCCGTGTTCCGCGTGGGGTGGCCAGTGTCGGTGCGCGGCGCTGGAGGTCACGTGAAAAGCCCGTCGGCCGCGCCGTGCCGCGCACACGACGCGGGCCGGGGCATGATGGGGATCCTGACCACGGCAAGGAGCACGCGATGCAGCTGGGCATGATCGGACTGGGCCGGATGGGCGCGAACATGGCGCGACGCCTGCATCGCGGCGGACATGCAGTGACCGGCTTCGATCCATCGCCGGCGGCGCGCGACGCGCTCGCGGCGGACGGTATCGCCGTGGCGGCGACGCCCGAGGGGCTGGCCACGGGCCGCGACCAGCCGCGCGTGCTGTGGATGATGGTGCCGGCCGGCGAGGTGGTCGACGCCAGCATCGAGACGCTGCGTCCGCTGCTCTCGCCGGGCGACGTGCTGGTGGACGGCGGGAACTCCTGGTACCGCGACAGCCAGCGGCGCGCGCAGGCGCTGCGCGAGGCGGGCATCGGCTACATCGACGTCGGCACCAGCGGCGGCGTGTGGGGACTGGAGGAGGGCTACAGCCTGATGGCCGGCGGCGACGAGGCGGTGGTCGCCCGCCTGGCGCCGCTGCTGCGCACGTTGGCGCCGGCGCCCGATCGCGGCTGGGCGCACGTCGGGCCGAGCGGCGCCGGGCATTACGCCAAGATGGTCCACAACGGTATCGAATACGGAATGATGCAGGCCTATGCCGAAGGCTTCGCGATCCTCGAGCGGCGGGCCGACCTGGTGCCCGATCTCGCGGGGCTGGCGGAGCTGTGGCGGCATGGTTCGGTGGTGCGCTCGTGGCTGCTCGACCTCACTGCCGAGGCGCTGAAGGACAACCCGGGCCTGGACGGGATCGCGCCCTTCGTTCCCGACTCCGGCGAGGGCCGCTGGACCGTGGCCGAGGCGATCGAGCTCGACGTGCCCGCGCCGGTGATCACCCAGTCGCTGATCGAACGGCTGCGCTCGCGCCAGGACAATGCCTTCGCCGACCGCATGCTGGCGGCGATGCGCGCGGCCTTCGGCGGCCACGGCACGAAACCGGGCTGAGCGGCGCCGCGCCGGTCGCGCTTGTCCAGGATCAATGCGCGCGGCCGCCGGACGTGGTTCCATGGGCCGGTCCCATGACAGCGGAGGTGTTCCATGTACAGGCACATCCTGATCGCCAGCGACGGTTCCAACCTGGCCGGCAAGGGGCTCGACGCCGGGCTGGCCCTGGCGGCCGCGCTGCAGGCGCGGGCCACGCTGGTGACGGTGTCGGACCCATGGCAGGACGTGATGGCGGCCGACCCGTCGGCGATGGCGCTGACCGGCGAACTGCGCGAGGAGCGCCGCCGGCAGAAGGAGGCGGAAGCCCAGGCCGTGTTCGAGGATGCGCGCAAGCGCGCGCAGGCCGCGGGCGTGGCACTGGAGACCGTCTACGTTCCCGAGCGCCTGCCGGACGAGGCGATCCTGGAAACCGCCGACCGCTGCGGCGCCGATCTGGTCGTGATGGCCTCGCATGGCCATCGCGGCCTGCGCAAGCTGCTGCTGGGCAGCCAGACCCAGGCCGTGGTCAGCCGTGGCCACCTGCCGGTGCTGGTGGTGCGCTGAGCGGATCGGGGCGCAGCGCGACCGCGCAGCCGCTGGCCGCGCTTTCGCGCCCGGCCTCGAGCACCTGCATCACCTGCAGCGCTTCGTCCAGGCGGACCGGCGGCGCGCCGTGGCCGAGGATCGCCTCGCGCATCGCCACGTAGCAGGCGCTGTAGTCGCCGGGCGGGCCGGGAAACTCGCGCTCCTCCAAACAGCCATCGGCGTCGACCCGGGCCACGCTGCCGGGCCGGGGATCGTGGCCCCAGTTCGCCCCGCCCGGCGCGATGCCGGCGCGCAGCGCCGCTTCCTGCGGGTCCAGCCCGTGCTTGACGAAGCTGCCGCGGCTGCCGTGCACGGCGAAGCGCAGGGTTCCGGCCGGCACCAGCGCGCCGGCATGCAGGACCGCGCGCAGGCGCGGATAGCGCAGCACCACGTGGAAGAAGTCGTCGACCAGCGCGCCCTCGCGCTGCGCCGCGATGTCGGCCTGCACCGACAGCGGCAGGCCGAACAGCTGCAGCACCTGGTCGACCAGGTGCGGGCCCAGGTCGAACCACAGCCCGGCGCCGGCGCCGGGCCGCTCGCGCCAGCGGTCGGGCACCTGCGGACGGAACCGGTCGAAGTGCGAATGCAGTTCGGCGACCTTGCCCAGTGCGCCGGACTGGACCAGCGCGCGCAGCGCGAGGAAGTCCGCGTCCCAGCGCCGGTTCTGGAACACGCTGGCGATGCGTCCGGCCGAGGCGGCCGCCGCGGCCACCTGGCGCGCCTCGTCCAGGGTGGTGGCGAAGGGCTTGTCGACCAGCACGTGGCATCCGGCCCGCAGCGCCGCGATCGCCAGCGGCGCGTGCACCGCATTGGGCGCGGCGATGACCACCAGGTCGATGCCCGGCATCGCGAAGGCCTGCGCCGGATCGGCGACCACCTCGGCCTGCGGGAAGTCGGCCTGCACGCGCGCGGCGTCGCGGGAGACCACTGCACGCAGCCGCAGGCCGGGCGTGTGCGCGACCAGCGGCGCGTGGAACACGCGGCCGGCGTAGCCGTAGCCGACCAGCGCGACCTCCAGCGGCCGGCTCATGCCCGAGTCGCCGGCAGGCCGCGGCGGGTCACCAGCCGAACAGCTTGAAATACGTCTGCGGCGGATCGTCGCCTTCGCGCGTGGACAGCACGCGGCCGTCGCGGACGTACAGCATGTAGGCCGGCCCGCGCGAAGGCTGCACCTGGACCACGCGCAGCTCGCCGTTGACCCGGTATTCGGTGATGACGTCGCCGTTGGCTTCGGTGCGGACGTTCTCCTCGGCGCCAGGCGGGATCTCCACGCTGGCCGGGGCGGTTGTGGCGCAGGCGCCCAGCGCCAGCAGCAGCGCGGACAGGAGCAGGGGCGTGAACGGGCGGCGGGCGTGCATGGCGGCGATCCGGCGTGGCGGGACGGTCATTATGCGCATGCCGGATCAAGCCGGGGCGAGGGTGAAGGCGGCGCACCCGGCGCGTCGCGCGGATCGGGCGGAGCCGTCGGGCCGGGCGCGTAGAATCAGCCGATGCCCAGACTCGTACTGATCGACGGTTCCTCCTACCTGTTCCGCGCCTTCCACGCGCTGCCGCCGCTGACCAATGGCGACGGCGAGCCGACCGGGGCGCTGTTCGGCGTGGTCAACATGCTGCGCGCCACGCTCAAGGAGAAGCCCGACTACGCCGCCTTCGTGGTCGACGCCAGCGGTCCGACCTTCCGCGAGGCGCTGTACCCGCAATACAAGGCCAACCGCCCGCCGATGCCCGACGACCTGCGCGCGCAGGTCGAGCCGATGTGCCGGATCGTCGAGGCGCTGGGCTTCACCATCCTGCGCGAACCGGGCGTGGAGGCCGACGACGTGATCGGCACGCTGGCGCTGCAGGGCGCGGCAGACGGCATCGACGTCACCATCTCCACCAGCGACAAGGATTTCGCCCAGTTGGTGCGCGAGCCGGCGCCCGGCCAGGGCCTGGTGGAGCTGGTCAACACGATGACCGGCAGCCGCCTGGACAGCGTCGAGGCGGTGATGGCGAAGTTCGGCGTGCGCCCGGACCAGATCGTCGACATGCTCGCGCTGATGGGCGACAGCGTCGACAACATCCCCGGCGTGCCCAAGTGCGGGCCCAAGACCGCCGCCAAGTGGCTGGCCGAGCACGGCACGCTGGATGCGGTGATCGCCGGTGCCGGCGCGGTGAAGGGCAAGATCGGCGAGAGCCTGCGCGAAGCGCTCGCGCAGCTGCCGCTGAGCCGCCAGCTGGCGACGATCAAGACCGATGTCGAGCTGGCCGCCGCGCCGCAGGCGCTGGCGCTGCGCGAGCGCGACCTGGACGTCCTGCGCGAGCTGTACGCGCGCTACGGCTTCAACCAGGCGCTCAAGGAGCTCGAAGGCGGCAGCGTGGCCGACGCGGCCGAAAAGGAGCCCGGTCGCGCCCGCGGCAGCGGCCGCTACGCCGCGCCGGCCGACGCCGACGCCCCGCCGCCCGATCCCGCCCTGGCCGCGCCCGGCAGCTACGAGACCCTGCTCGACGGCACCCGCCTGGCGGCCTGGATCGCCGACCTGCGCCAGGCCGGCTGCTTCGCGCTCGACACCGAAACCGACTCGCTCGATCCGCTGCGCGCCAACCTGGTCGGGATCAGCTTCGCCGCCGAATCCGGCCGTGCGGCCTACCTGCCGCTGGGCCACGACTATCCCGGCGTACCGGCTCAGGTCCCCCGCGAGGAAGCGCTGCAGGCGCTGCGTCCGCTGCTGGAGGATCCGGCCGTGCGCAAGATCGGCCAGCACGGCAAGTACGACCTGCACATCCTGCGCCGGCTCGGGATCGACCTGCGCGGCTATGCCGAGGACACGATGCTGGAGAGCTTCGTGCTCAATTCCAGCCAGCGCCACGACATGGACTCGCTGGCCCGGCGCCTGCTCGGCTACGAGACGGTGGTGTACGAGGCCGTCGCCGGCAAGGGTGCCAAACAGATCCCGTTCAACGCGGTGGCGATCGACGATGCGACGCGCTACGCCGCCGAGGATGCCGACATCACACTGCGCCTGCATGGGCAGCTGTCCGCGCAGCTGGCGCAGGTGCCGTCGCTGCAGGCGGTGTACCGCGAGATCGAGATGCCGCTGGTGCAGGTGCTGGCGCGGATCGAGGCCAATGGCGTGATGGTCGATGCCGAGGAACTGCGCCGGCAGACCGCCGATCTGTCGCGGCGCATGCTCGCCGCCCAGCAGAAGGCCACCGAACTGGCCGGGCGCAGCTTCAATCTCGACTCGCCCAAGCAGCTGCAGGCGCTGCTGTTCGACGAGCTGGGCCTGCCGGCGCTGGTGAAGACCCCCAAGGGCCAGCCCAGCACCAACGAGGAGGCGCTGGAGGCGATCGCCGACCAGCACGAGCTGCCGCGGGTGATCCTGGAGTACCGCGGCCTGGCGAAGCTGCGCAGCACCTACACCGAGAAGCTGCCGGAGATGATCAATCCCGGCACCGGTCGCGTGCACACCAGCTACCACCAGGCCGGCGCGGCCACCGGCCGCCTGGCCTCCAGCGATCCGAACCTGCAGAACATCCCGATCCGCACCGAGGACGGGCGCCGCATCCGCCGGGCCTTCGTCGCGCCGCCCGGACGGCGCCTGGTCGCCTGCGACTATTCGCAGATCGAGCTGCGGATCATGGCCCACCTGTCCGGCGACGCCGGCCTGCTGCAGGCCTTCGCCGCTGGCGCCGACATCCACCGCGCGACCGCGGCCGAGGTCTTCGGGCGCCGGCTCGAGGACGTCAGCAGCAGCGAACGGCGCGCGGCCAAGGCGATCAACTTCGGCCTGATGTACGGCATGGGCGCGTTCGGGCTGGCGCGCAACCTCGGCATCGGCCGCGGCGAGGCGCAGGAATACATCGCCACCTACTTCTCGCGCTACCCGGGCGTGCGCGATTTCATGGAGCGCACCCGCCAGCAGGCGCGCGAGCAGGGCTACGTGGAAACCGTGTTCGGCCGCCGCCTGTACCTGGAATACATCCAGCGCGGCAACCAGGCCCAGCGCGCCGGCGCCGAACGCGCCGCGATCAACGCGCCGATGCAGGGCACCGCGGCGGACATCATCAAGCGCGCGATGATCGACATCGACCGCTGGCTGGCCGGGCAGGGCGCGGCGGCGCAGATGATCCTGCAGGTGCACGACGAACTGGTGTTCGAGGTCGACGAAGGATTCGTCGACACCCTGCTGCGCGAAGCGCCGGCGCGGATGGCCGCAGCGGCGGAACTGCGTGTTCCGCTGGTGGTGGATTCCGGGGTCGGAATGGACTGGGATCAGGCCCACTGAGGCCTGCGGCAGCGTCCGCTGCCGGATTCCGTGACGGGCGCCGCGAAATGCGCTGGCGCCGCCCGAGGAAGCAGGTAAACGCGGGCTGAATTCTTCCGGTCCGCTAGCGTGATCTTCACGAACTCTCAATGTGCGTGGTGGTCATATAGCTCGCGACAGATGCAAGGTCTGTCGCTGATCTCCTCCCATCCCCTGGAGCAGATCCGGAACGTAAGACTTCTCCCCGAGTCCCGTTCCCCGAGCCCCGCCGGCCCCCCCTGCCTGCGGGGCTTTTTTGTGGGCGTCCGCTGGGGCCACCCGCGACGTGGCGCCAGGCAACCGGTGCCCGATGCCGGCGCACGCATCACCTGGGGAGCATGGCGTGAGCGGACGGACGGCCACGCAGGCCAACGCAGCCGGTGGCACCGCCTTCATCGGCGCGGTGCCCAAGTTCCGGTGGCCAGGGAGGTGGAGAGATGTCCGATCTGTTCGAGCTGTCCGTGCCGCGGTGGGAACTGGTGCCGCGCGGGTCGGGGGTCTGTTTCGTGCTGCCGGTGCTGGTACGCCTGTCGGGCAGGCGCACGGTCGGGGAATTCATGCCGTTCGACCTGATCGTGGTGGTGCTGCCGAGCGAGACGGTGAGCGACTCGCTGGTCGGCGAGGAAACCTCGCCGCCGGGCGGGTTGATCGTGGCCGCCGTGCCGATCGCGCTGGACTGGTTCATCGCCTTCGCCACGGCGCGCTGTCGCCGCCCGAACCGGATCGTCGAAGGCCATCCGGGACTGGTCGCGCGCGCCGGCCAGGTCTACGAGGACGTGCTGCGCTGCCATTCGATCAGCGTGCAGGAATTCGAGGCGGCGTTGCGGTTGTCCGGCAGCGCCAGCCGCGACGGGATTCGGCTGTCGGTGGTCGAACCCAACGGCCACATCAGCATCGTCAGACGCGGCGGGAGTAGTGGACGCTGGCCGTCGCCGGCGCGGGGCAGCGGCCGTGGGCGCGGCCTCGCCCGCCGCTAGAATGGCGCGAACGTGCGCAAGATCCTGCACATCGACATGGACGCGTTCTACGCGTCGGTGGAACAGCGTGACGACCCGTCGCTGCGCGGCCGGCCCGTGGTCGTGGCCTGGCGTGGCGCGCGCTCGGTGGTGTGCGCGGCGTCCTACGAGGCGCGCCGCTACGGCGTGCGTTCGGCGATGCCGGCCATGCGCGCCGAACGGCTCTGCCCGGACGCGGTGTTCGTCCCGCCGGATTTCGTCCGCTACAAGGCGGTCTCGCGGCAGGTGCGGGCGATCTTCCTCGAGCACACCGACCTGGTCGAACCGCTGTCGCTGGACGAGGCCTACCTCGACGTCACCGTGCCGAAGATCGATTCTCCCAGTGCCACCGCCACCGCCCAGGCGATCCGCGCGCGCATCCGCCAGGAGACGCAGCTGACCGCGTCGGCGGGCGTGGCGCCGAACAAGTTCATCGCCAAGATCGCCTCGGACTGGAACAAGCCCGACGGACTGTTCGTGGTCCGGCCCGACCGCATGGAAGCGTTCCTCACGCCGCTGCCGGTCGGCCGCATCCCCGGCGTGGGCAAGGTGATGCAGGGCAAGCTGGAGGAGCTGGGCGTGCGCACGGTGGGCGAACTGCGCACGCTGCCGCTGGAAGCCCTGCAGGCGCGCTTCGGCAGCTTCGGCGCCTCGCTGTACCGTCGCGCGCGCGGCATCGACGAGCGTCCGGTACAACCGGACCAGCCGGTCCAGTCGATCTCGGCGGAGGACACCTTCGCCCAAGACCTGCCGCTGCATGAACTGGCCCCGCACGTGCGCCGCATCGCCGAGAAGGCCTGGAACGCCACCCGCAAGACGCCGCGCATCGGCCGCACCGTGGTGCTCAAGCTCAAGACCGCGCAGTTCCGCATCCTCACCCGCAGCCTGACGCCCGAGGCGCCGCCCGCCTCGCTGGACGAGTTCATCGCGATCGCGCTTGCGCTGATGGCGCGGGTGACGCTGCCCGAGACCACCCGTTACCGGCTGGTCGGCGTGGGCCTGTCCAACTTCCACGACCCGGAAGAGCACGCCGTGCAGGCGCAGCTGTTCGCGGCCGCGTCCTGCGCCTGACCGGCCCGCGCCGGGCCGATACACTGGCCCGCCGGCTGACGATGGTGCCTGCATGACGTTTCCGTTCCGCGCCGCGCTGTTCGACCTCGACGGCACCCTGATCGACAGCGCAGGCGGCATCGCCGAAGCGGTCAACCGCACCCTTCTGGCGCTGGGCCATGCGGCGCAGGACGAGGCCACCGTGCGCGGCTGGATCGGCGACGGGGCGCGCCTGCTGCTGCGCCGCGCGCTCGACCACGCCGGCGCCAGCCTGCCCGCGGGCGAAGGATTCGAGGCCGCCTACGCGCTGCTGATGCGGCACTACGGCGAATCGCTGCCGCGGCAGGCGGTGGCCTATCCGGGTGCGGCCGAGGCCATGCGCGCGCTGCAGGCGGACGGCGTGCGCGTCGCCCTGTGCACCAACAAGCCCGCGCGCTTCATCGCGCCGCTGCTCGACGCACTCGACTGGCACGGCTGCTTCGAGGCCATCGTCGGAGGCGACACGCTGCCCGAGCGCAAGCCCGACGCGCGGCCGCTGCTGCACATCGCCGAAGGTTTCGACCTGGTGCCCGGGCACTGCCTGATGGTGGGCGATTCGCGCACCGATGCCGAGGCGGCGCGCGCGGCGGCGATGCCGCTGGCCCTGGTCGACTACGGCTACCGCCGCGATTTCGATCTCGACGCCGCCGGTGCCTGGCGCGTGATGGGCGACCTGCGCGAGCTGCTGCATGGTGGCGCCGCGTCCGCGCGGGTCAAGGCGCCGGCCGGCCGCTGACCGGGCCCGTCCCACCTGCCTGCGGGCGCGCTTCGGCGCCGGGATCGCGAGCCGCCAGCGCCACGCATGACGCCGGATCGTCCGCGGCCACCGCAGCTGGTTCGCATGCGGGGCCGCGGACGGGATGCCGGCTCAGCGCGGCAGCGGTCGCCAGCGCAGGGTCAGGTGGTACTCGCGTCCCGGCTGGTGGTACCAGGCGACCGTTTCGTACTCGCGGTCGAACAGGTTGCTGGCGCGCGCCGCCACGGTCCACTCGCGGCCCAGCGCGTACTCCAGGCGCAGGTCCGCGGTGGCATGGCCGCCCAGGCGCACGCGGTTGGCGGCGTCGTCATAGCGCGCACCCGTGCCCTGCACGCTGACGCCGGCACGCAGCGCACCGAACGCGCGGTCGATGTCGATGCGCCCGCTGGTGCGTGCGCGCCGCGGCAGCACGTTGTCGTGGTGGACGCCGGCGCTGCGGTCGCGCGGATCGGCATGGCTGAGCTGCGCGGACAGGTCGAAGCCGGCCAGGGTCGTGCCCACGGTGAGTTCCGCGCCGCGGATGCGCGCCTGGTCGATGTTGCTGCCCACGCCGAGGAAGTCCGGCGGCGGATACACGAACACGATCAGGTCGTCGATGCGGCTCTCGTACACGTCCAGCGACCAGCGGTGGCTCGCGGTGGTGCGCGACAGGCCCAGGTTGAGGCTGCGCGAGGTTTCCGGCTGCAGCCAGGGACTCTCGGAGCCGGGGTAGTAGAGGTCGTTGAAGGTCGGTGCCTTGAATCCGGTGCCTGCGCTGGCGGCCAGGCGCAGGCCGTCGCCCAGCGCCATGCCCCAGCCCAGGCTGCCGGTGACGTGGCTGCCGAACTGTTCGTTGTCGTCGTTGCGCAGGCTGGCCTGCAGGCGCTGCGCGCCGAAGCGGCCGTCGTAGGCGAGGAACACGCCGGTGTTGTCGCGGGCGTCCACCGTATAGGGCACGAGACTGTCGACGTGATCGCTCAGATGGTCGATGCCGGCGCTGAGCAGGTGGCCCGGGCGCAGTCGCAGGTCGGCCTGCACCGAGGCGCTGTCGCGGCGGGTGACGAAGGCGCTGCGCAGTGCGTCTCCCTGGTAGTCGTCGGACCGATCCTGGTTGCGTGCCAGCGCGGCATTGAGTTCGAGTCGCCCGTCCAGCGGGGCATGGCGAAGGCGCAGCCCGGCCACCTGCTGGCGGACTTCGGAGCGGTTGGTCCAGGAACCGTCGAACTCGGTGTCGCCGTCGGCCTGCAGGAAGTTGCCCTCCAGCTCCAGTCCGTCGCGCAGCTGGACTCCGCCGCGCAGGCCCAGCGAGACGTTGCGGTAGCCGTCGTCGTCCGGCTCGTCGGCGAAGCAGCCCTGGAACAGCGCGCCGGAGCCGCGGCAGGCGTTGAAGCCGTCGGTGGACTCGTAGCCGCCATGCACGGCGAGCCAGCCGCGCGTCCCGCGCAGGTCGAAGCCGGCGCTGATCTCGCGGCTGTCGTGGCTGCCTGCGCCCAAGGTGAGATGCGGCGACAGGCCGGGGGCATCGCTGCGGCGGGTGAAGATCTGGATCACCCCGCCGATCGCCTCGGAGCCGTACAGGCTCGAGCGCGGGCCGCGGATGATCTCGATCCGCTCGATCTGCGACAGCGGCAGGTCCTGGATCGCGGCCATGCCGGCGGTGGCCGAGTTCATCTTGATGCCGTCGACCAGCACCAGCACGTGGTCGGATTCGGCGCCGCGCAGGAACAGGCTGCTGAGCTTGCCGCGGCCGCCGGTGTTGCCGACGTCGATGCCGGCGCGGCCGCGCAGCAGGCCGATCAGGTCGCGCGCCTGGCTGCGCTCGATCTGCTCGCGGTCGAGCACCTGCGCCGGTACCAGGCTCTCGGCCAGCAACACCTCGGTGCGGGTGCCGGTGACCACGACCTCGTCGAGGTCGACGGGGCCCGATTCGGCGGTCGCCACGAGGGGCAGGGCCGCGGCGACCGCGGCGGCGAGCAGGGAAACGGAAAAGGTCAGGGAATTGCGGTTCAACTTCACATCGGCTCCATCGCGCGCCCCGCGCGCCTTGCATGGCGTTGGAGTTGCGCGGGAGGAGACGGCGGACGGCACGCGACGGCGCACGGCACGCCGCGACGCCCTCCGCATCGCAACCAGTGGACTCCATGGCCGGTCTCCGGACTCGCGAGTGGGGCATGGCGCCCCGGCCGACGCGCCTTCCCATGCATGTGCACAGTGGCGGATGCGGCGGCCGTACTCGCTTACCGTTGCGGGGGCAGTGCCGGAATGGCTGCGTCGCGCGCTGCGACGCCGGCGTCACCGGCTTCCCGTTTCAGCCCTTGGACGACAGTCCGCGGGCCACCCTGGAGCTGGCGGCATTGTACGGGATGGGGAAACCGGGGTCAGAGTCGACTTTCCCGCACATCCCACTCTGGCCTGTATCACGCCGGAAAGTCGACTCTGACCCCGGTTTCACCGTGGCGACCGCTGGCGCTCAGTCGCGCTCGTCGCCCGCCGGTTCGTCGAGGAACCCGAACGAAGTGCCGGCGCCTTCCTCCTGGTGATGCGTCGTGGTCACCGGCGCGGCGGCCGGGCGCCCGCGCGGCGGCGGCAGTTCGGCGGTCGCCGCTTCCACCGCGGCCACCAGCTCGGCGCGGCGGGCTTCCGGCACTTCCTGCCAGTGGCAGTCCTGCATCGCGCCTTCCAGCGCGTAGAGCATGTTCAGGCTCGGCTTGAATCCGGCGCGCCGGACGCGCATGAACGCGTCCACCGGGCCGGCGGCGACCAGGTCCTCGTTCGTGCGCAGGCCCACCTGGCGCAGCCAGGCGGCGGATTTCGGACCGATGTTGCGCATCTTCAGCGGTGCATTCATGACAGGGATTCGACCCAGATGCGGGCGATGGCTTCCAGCCCCTCCTGGTCTTCAACGTCGAAACGGCCGGGTTCAGGACTGTCGAGGTCGAACACGCCGACCAGTTCGCCGCGATGGACCAGCGGCACCACCAGTTCCGAGCGCGAAGCCGCGTCGCAGGCGATGTGGCCGGGGAAGGCGTGCACGTCCTCGATGCGCTGGGTCTGCCGGCTGCTGGCCGCCTTGCCGCAGACGCCGCGGTCGAGCGGGATGCGCACGCAGGCCGGCAGGCCCTGGAACGGCCCGACCACCAGCTCGGTGCCGTCGAAGAAGTAGAAGCCGACCCAGTTCAGCTGCGGCAGCGCGTGGTAGACCAGCGCCGAGAGGTTGGCGGCGTTGGCGATTCGGTCGCGCTCGCCGTGCAGCAGCGCGCGTGCCTGGTCCGCGAGCTGGGCGTATTGCTGCGGCTTGTCGCCGCTTAGACTGGCAGCAGTGAACATGCCGGCAGTGTAGCAGCGCGTGGCTGGCGTCCCGGAGGATGGATGAAGCAGGTTCCAGATCGTGTCGCCGCCTTGGCGTGCAGGCGCGAGACGCGGAGGTCGATGTCCATGCAGCGGGACGGAGGCACGGCATGAGCCGTGCCTGGTTCGTCACCGGCACCGACACCGGCGTGGGCAAGACCTTCGCCTCGGTGGCGTTGCTGCACGCGCTGCGCGCGCGCGGCCTGCGCGTGGCGGGCATGAAGCCGGTGGCCAGCGGCTGCGAACGCGGCGACGACGGCTGGCGCAACGACGATGCGCTGGCGCTGCAGTCGGCGAGCGATCCACTGCCCGCCTACGCGGACGTCAATCCGTTCGCGCTGCCGGCCGCGACCGCGCCGCAACTGGCCGCACGCGATGCCGGCATCACGGTGGCGTTGACGCCGCTGCAGGCCGCGTTCGCACGGCTGTCGGCGCGCGCCGATGCTGTCGTGGTGGAGGGTGCCGGCGGCTGGCTCGCGCCGATGGGCGATGGCCTGGAACAGTCGGCGATGGCGCGCGCGGTGGGCGGCGAGGTGCTGCTGGTCGTGGGACTGCGCCTGGGCTGCCTGAGCCACGCGCGGCTGACCGCAGGCGCGATCGCGGCCGATGGCTGTCGACTGGCCGGCTGGATCGGCAACCGGGTCGATCCGGGGTTCGACCGCGTCGACGATTACCTGGCCCTGCTGCGCGAAGCGCTGCCGGCGCCGTGCCTGGGCGTGCTGGCGCATGGCGCCGATCCGGCCGGCGCATTGCCGGGCCTGCCCGAGGCAATGTTCGCGCCACGACCGCGGTAGCGGCGCGCACGTGGTGCGACGCCGCCTGTCGCGCCCTCATTCCGCGGCAGGAAGCCATCGCGCGTCCGGTCGCATCGCAAGGCGCCCCACGCAGCAGCTGCCGTGGGGCGCCAGGTCCGTGTTCCTCAGCCGTGCTGCGGCCGCGGTGCCGCGTCCGGCGCATCGTCGACGCCGGTCCGGGCATGGGCCGGCTCGTGCGCATGGTCGCGCGCCAGGTACAGGTAGAACGCCGGCAGCACGAACAGGGTGAACATCGTGCCGATGGTCATGCCCGAGGCGATCACCGTGCCCATCGAGAACCGCGAGGCCGCGCCCGGGCCCTTGGCGATCAGCAGCGGGATCATCGCGAACACCAGCGCGGCGGTGGTCATCAGCACCGGGCGCAGGCGGATCGCGGTGGCTTCCTCGATCGCCTCGCGCTTGGACAGGCCCTGCTCGATCTGCAGCTTGTTGGCGAACTCCACGATCAGGATGCCGTGCTTGGAGATCACCCCCACCAGGGTCACCAGGCCCACCTGGGTGTAGATGTTGATGCTCATCCCCGGGAAGGCCTCGATCCCGGAGAAGCCGAGGATGCCGCTCACGATCGCCAGCACGTTGAGCGTGAGCAGCGCGCCGCAGATCGCCATCGGCACGGTGAGCAGCATGATCGTGGCATCGCGGAAGCTCTCGAACTGCGCCGACAGCACCAGGAAGATCACGATCAGCGCCAGCGCGAGGGTCATCAGCATCGCAGAACCCTCCTGCTTGAACTGGCGCGACTCGCCGGCGTAGTCGACGCTGTAGCCCTGCGGCAGCACCTCGCGCGCGGCCTCGTCCAGGATCGCCAGCGCCTCGCCCTTGCTCACGCCGGGGCGCGGGGCGAAGGTGATCGACACCGCGTTGAGCTGCTGGAAGCGCTTGAGCGACTGCGGCTGCGCGCTCTCCTTGAGCGTCACCAGGGTCGACAGCGGGATCAGCTCGCCGTCGCGGGTGCGGGTGTAGTAGTTCTGCAGGTCCGAGGCGTTGAGCCGGTCGCTGCGCTGCACCTGCGGGATCACCAGGTAGGAGCGGTTCTGCATCGCGAAGCGGTTGGTGTAACCGCCCGAGAGCATCGCCGCCATGTCGGCCGCGAGCGTGCGCATGTCGATGCCGAGCGTCGCGGCCTTGTCGCGGTCGATCTGCACCTCGATGCGCGGCTTGTCGATCTTCAGGTCCTTGTCCAGGAAGATGAAGCGCTTGCTCGCCATCGCCCGGCCGAGGATCTCGTCGGCGAGCTCGCTGAGCTGGGCCAGGTCGCCCACGCCGCCGATGATGAACTCGCCGCCGCCATCGCCGCCGGCGCTGGGCAGCGAGGGCGGCACCAGGGCGAAGGTGTTCAGGCCGGTGACCGCGCTGATCTTCGGCTGGAGTTCCTGCTCGAGCACGGCCTTGGTCGAACGGTCGCGCTCGCTCCAGGGCTTGAGCACGAAGCCGGCCATCGCCATCGGGCTGGCGCCACCGCCGCTGCCGCCGAAGCCGCCGTTGAACAGGAAGTAGTCCTGCACCTCGGGGATGCCCTGCGCGATCGCGGACATTTCCTCGGTGTAGCTCTCGACGTAGTCGAGCGTCGCGGTCGGATCGGCCTGCGAGATCGCGAACACGAAGCCCTCGTCCTCCAGCGGCGCGGGTTCCTTCGGCGCGGTCATGTAGAGGAACACGCACGAGACGAGCACGATGACGCCGAACAGGGCGATGACCGACTTCGTCTCCAGCGCACCGTGCAGGCGGCGCTGGTAGCCGCGCTGGATCCTGTCGAAGCGCGCGTCCAGCCAGGCTTCCAGCCGGCCCTTGCTGCCCTCGCCGTGGGCCTTGAGGATCTTCGAGCTCATCATCGGCGTGAGCGTCAGCGCGATCACGCCCGACAGCAGCACGCTGCCGGCCAGGGTGAAGGCGAACTCGGTGAACAGGATGCCGGTCAGCCCGCCCTGGAAGCCGATCGGCAGGTACACCGCCACCAGGGTGGTGGTCATCGCCACCACCGGCCAGGCCAGTTCGCGCGCGCCCTTGATGGCGGCGGCGTGCGGCGACATGCCTTCCTCGATGTGGCGGTGGATGTTCTCCAGCACGATGATCGCGTCGTCCACCACGATGCCGATCGCCAGCACCATCGCCAGCAAGGTCAGCAGGTTGATGGTGAAGCCCATCAGCAGCATCAGGAACAGCGCGCCGACCAGCGACAGCGGCACGGTGACCGCCGGGATCAGCACGCTGCGCAGGGAGCCCAGGAACAGGTAGATCACCACGATCACGATGATCACCGCTTCGACGATGGTGCTGACCACCTCGTTGATCGCGTCCTGGATCGCCTCGGTGCTGTCGTAGGGGATCGTGGCGACGATGCCCTCGGGCAGCTGCGGCACGATCTCGCCGTCCCACAGCTCGCGTACCTCGCCGATCACGTCCAGCGAGTTGGCGTCCGGCGAGACGAAGATGCCCATGAACGTCGCCGCCTCGCCGTTGATGCGCACCGAGGTGCCGTAGTTCTCCGAGCCCAGGGCCACGTCGGCCACGTCGCCCAGGCGCACGATCGCGCCGCCTTCCTCGCGGATGATCAGCTGGCGGAACTCGTCGGCGTTGCGCAGGTCGGTGCGCGCGGTCATGTCGATCGCGACCATCTGGCCCTTGGTCGAGCCCACCGCCGAGAGCACGTTGTTGGACTGCAGCGCGTTGGACACGTCGCTGGCGGTGACCTTGAGCGCGGCCATGCGGTCGGGCTTGAGCCATACGCGCATGGCGAAGGTGCCCGCGCCAAGGATGTCGGCGCGCTGCACGCCGTCCACCGTCACCAGCTTGGGCTGCACCACGCGGGTGAGGTAGTCGGTGATCTGGTTGTTGTCGAGCGTCTGGCTGGCGAAGGACACGTACATCGCCGCGATCTGCTGGCCCTGCTGCAGGTCGATCACCGGGTCCTCGGACTCGGGCGGCAGCTGGCCGCGCATCTTGTTGACCTTGGCCGCGATCTGGGTGAGCGCTTCGTTCGGATCGTGGTCCAGGCGGATGTAGGCCTGGATCGTGCTCACGCCGGCCGAGCTGGTCGAGGACAGGTAGTCGATGCCCTCGGCGCTGGCGATCTCGCGCTCCAGCGGGGTGGTGATGAAGCCCTGGATCAGGTCGGCGTCGGCGCCGTAGTACACGGTGCTGACGTTGACAACCGCGTTGCGCAGCTCCGGGTACTGGCGCACGTTGAGCTCGGTGAACGCGCGCAGCCCGAAGATCAGGATGAACAGGCTGACGACCATCGCCAGCACCGGCTTGTTGATGAAGATGTCGGTGAATTTCATGGCTGGACTCCCCCTTCCCCGCGTGCGGGAAAGGGCCGGTGTGGGGGCATCGGGGCCGCGTCCCGCGTTGCCGTCGCGGGACACGCTCCCCATCCTTGCCTTCCCCGTGGCGGGGAAGAAGCCGGCAGGCCCCGTCGCGCGGGGCCGCCGTTCCTATCGGTTCTGCGCCTCCGGCGCCGCCTCGGCGGTCGGCTGGATCGCGTTGTTGATGGTCACCTCGGCCGCGTTGCGCAGCTTGAGCAGGCCGCTGGTGGCGACCCGTTCGCCCGGCTCGAGGCCGTCGGTGACCGTCACCAGGTCGCCGCGGGTCGCGCCGGTCTTGATGAAGCGCTGGGTGACGACGAGCTTGTTGCCGGTGAGCGCGTTGCCCTGCATGTCGGTCTCGCCTTCCTGGCGCGGCACTTCGCTGATCACGAACACCGCGTTGCCGTAGGGATTGAAGCTCACCGCGGTCTGCGGGATCACCACCACGTCGCGCTCGCCGCCGAGCGAGAACGACACGCGCGCGAAGGCACCGGGGCGCAGCGCGCCGTCGGGATTGGCGATCGTGGCCTGGGCGGTGAAGTTGCGGGTGTCCGGATCGACCCGCGGCTCGATCGCGGTGACTTCGCCCTCGAACACCTTGCCCGGCAGCGCGTCGACCGCGGCGCGGATCCGCGTGCCCGGCTCGAGGGCGACCATGCGCTGTTCGGGCAGGCTGAAGTCCAGGTAGATCGGATCGAGCTGCTGCAGGCTGACGATCGGGTCGCCCGGCGAGACGAACTGGCCGAGGTTGACCCGGCGGATGCCCAGTTCGCCGCTGAACGGCGCGCGGATGGTCTTCTGCGCGATCAGCGCGCGCTGCGCTTCGACCTGCGCGCGTGCGCTCGCCGCCGCCGCGGTGCGCTGCTGCACCTCGTCCAGCGACACCAGCCGGTCGCGGCCCAGCTGCTGCCAGCGCTCGGCCTGCACGTCGGCCAGTCGCGCCGAGGTCTCCAGCGCCTTGAGCGTGGCCAGCTCGTTGTCGGTATTCAGCCGCACCAGCACCTCGCCCGCCCTGACCGGTTGCCCGGCCTCGAACTCGATCGCGCGCACCACGCCGCCGGCCTCCGTGGTGACGTCGGTGCCGTTGACCGCGACCAGGGTGCCGACCGCCTCGCCATCGTCGCTCCAGCGTTCGGTGGTGGCCGTGGCCGCGCTCACCGCCGCCGCCGGCTGCGGCATGTTGTCGAAGAACTTGTTGGTCTGCGCGCCGATCATGGCCTTGACGGCGAATACGCCGCCGAATACCAGCAGCGTCAGCAACAGCATCAGGATCAGGCGCATCGCGAACCGCGGCTTGCGCTTCGTGGGGGCGGTGGACATGGCGGAGTCTTCCGTGGGGAACGTTGGGGGCGGGCTTAGCGGGGTGGATAGGGGCAGGGCGCGTCGAACACGTCGCGGCACAGGCGCTCGACCGAGCGATCGAGCGCGTCGTCGTCGCCGGGGTCGAACAGGGGTTGCCAGCCGTAGCCGTTGAGCAGGTAGTGCAGGTGCTTGAACAGCAGCCGGTAGGGGTCGCCGATGGCCGGATCGAGCAGGCCCTGCTGCTGGGCCAGAGTATGCATGCCGAGGGACAGGATCCATGGGCCGATGGTCAGCCCCTCGTCCGTCATGGACAGGGCCGAAGGAAGGTCGCCCCGGGCGCGCGCTTCGGCGCTGATCGCCTCGACCAGGGTCGCCAGCGGCTCGCACGCGGCAAGCGCGCGCTGGCGGCTCGGCTCCGATGCCGCACCCCACACCACCTCGGTCCAGACGAACTGGGCGAGGCGGAAATGCTCGGGCTGTTCGCGCAGCACGATCAGGTCGGCCAGGGCCAGGGCGACGATGCGGTCGCGGGTCGGCCCCGACCAGCGCGCGGCGCGCTCGAACAGTTCCACCCGGTCCAGGCTGTTGCGCGTGGCCAGGGCCACCAGCAGGTCTTCCTTGCTGGCGAAATGCCGGTACAGGGTGCCGATCGCGTACTCGCATTCCTCGGCGATCCGCGCCATCTGCAGGTTGAGCAGCCCCTCGCGCTGGATCAGGGCCTGCGCGGTATCCAGGAACAGCGCCTCGCGCTGCGCGAACTCGCGCTGGCGGCGGTCGTGGGTGGCCATGGCGGCGGCAGCCAGAGGATCGGGGGAGGCGTAGTGTGAACCGGATTCAGTTCCTGATCCAGCGGTCATTCTTCCCGCGAATGGCGTGACCGGGTCGTGCCGAACACCGCGGGCAAACCTGACCTATGGCAGGGTTCCGTTCATCCGCAGCGCAAGTATACTGCCCAGTTCAGAAATTAAGACGCCGCTGCCTGCCGCCCGCGCAGGCCCAGAACAGGTCCCCTCCGATGCTCCGTTCCGCCGCCGCCCTGCCGCTCGCCCTTTCCCTGTGCCTGCTCGCCGCCTGTGGCGGCGGCGAGGCGCCGGCCCAGCCGCCGCCGCCCGAGGTGGGCGTGGTGGAGGCCAAGGCCGCCGACCTGCCGTTGACCCGCGAGATCGGTGGCCGCCTGGCCGGTTTCCGCAGCGCCGACGTGCGCGCCCGCGTCCCGGGCGTGGTGCAGAAGCGCGTGTACGAGGAAGGCAGCGACGTGCGCGAAGGCGACGTGCTGTTCCTGATCGACCCTGCTCCGCTGCAGGCCGCGCTGGGCACCGCGCAGGCATCGCTGGCGCAGGCGCGGGCGAACTACGCCAACGCCAAGGCCAACGCCGATCGCGCGCGCCAGCTGGCCCCGACCAGCTTCATCTCCCGCGCCGACGTCGACAATGCGCTCGCCGCAGAGCGCAGCGCGGCGGCCGCCGTGCAGGCCGGCGAGGCGGCGGTCCAGTCCGCGCGCATCAACCTGGGCTACGCCACCGTGCGCGCGCCGATCAGCGGTCGCGCCGGCAAGCAGCAGGTCACCGAAGGCGCGCTGGTCGGGCAGGGCACGGCGACGCTGCTGACCACGGTCGACCAGGTCGATCCGCTGTACGCCAACTTCTCCATCGGCGTGGGCGAGCTGGAGCAGATCCGGCGCGCACGCGCGGCCGCGCAGGGCGCCGACGCCACGGTCGAGGTGGTGCTGGCCGACGGCAGCGTGTACGAGCATGCGGGCACGCTCGATTTCTCCGGCGACATCGTCGACCCGGCCACCGGCGCGATCTCGATGCGCGCGCTGATCCCCAATCCCGACGGCCGCCTGCTGCCGGGCACCTACGTCACCCTGCGCGCGCGCCTGGGCCAGATGCAGGGCGTGTACTCGATCCCGCAGGCCGCGGTGCAGCGCGACGCCAGGAGCGCCTACGTCATGGCGGTGGGCGCGGATGGCACGGTGGTGCGTCGCAACGTCACCCTCGATCGCGCCGAAGGCGGCAACTGGATCGTCACCGGCGGGCTGGAGGATGGCGTGCAGGTCATCGCCTCGGGCCTGCAGAAGGTGAGCGAAGGCGCGCCCGCCAAGGCGGTGCCGTGGGCACCGGAGGGCCCGGCCGGGCAGGCGCCCGCGGACGCTGCGCCGGCAACGCAGGCGCCCGCCGCGGATGGGCCGGCGCCGGCCGCGGACGACGCTCCCGCCCAGGATGCAGCGGCCGCCAACGACTCCGCCGAAGGCTGATCCGCCATGTCCAGGTTCTTCATCCACCACCCGATCTTCGCGTGGGTCATCGCGATCCTGATCTCGCTGTCGGGCGTGATCGCCGTGCTCAACATGGGCGTGGAGTCGTATCCCAACGTCGCCCCGCCGCAGGTGACCATCGGCGCCACCTATCCGGGCGCCGATGCGCAAACCGCCGAGCAGGCGGTCACCCAGGTCATCGAACAGCAGCTCACCGGCATCGACAACCTGCTGTACTTCAGCTCGACCTCGAGTTCGTCGGGGCGGGCCTCGATCACCCTCACCTTCGAGACCGGTACCGACCCGGACATCGCCCAGGTGCAGGTGCAGAACAAGGTTTCGCTGGCGACGCCGCGACTGCCCACCGAGGTGGTGCAGCAGGGCGTGGTGGTGGCCAAGGCCAACAGCGGCTTCCTGATGGTGGTGGGCCTGCGCTCCAGCGATCCGGACATGGACCGCAACGCGCTCAACGACCTGATCGCCTCGCGCATCCTCGAGCCGCTGGCGCGCGTGCCAGGCGTCGGCAACACCCAGCACTTCGGCTCCGAGTACGCCATGAACATCTGGCTGGACCCGACCAGGCTGCAGGGCTATGGCATGTCGGCCACCCAGGTGCTGTCGGCGGTGCGCGCGCAGAACGCGCAGTTCGCGGCCGGCTCGATCGGTGCCGATCCGGCGCCCGAGGGCCAGGGCTTCACCGCCACGGTCTCGGCCGAGGGTCGTTTCAGCTCGCCCGAGGAATTCCGCAACATCATCCTGCGCTCGGACGCGGACGGCGCGATCGTGCGCCTGCGCGACGTGGCCCGGGTCGAAGTCGGCGCCCAGGGCTACGGCTTCGACGCCCAGTTTAACGGCCAGCCCACCGGTGCGGTGGCGATCATGCTGCAGCCGGGCGCCAACGCCCTGGGCGTGGCCGAAGCGGTGACCGCGCGCATGGACGAGCTGCAGGCCTCGTTCCCGCCCGGCGTGGAGTGGTACACGCCGTTCGACAGCACCACCTTCGTACGGCTGTCGATCAACGAGGTGGTCAAGACCCTGATCGAGGCGATGATCCTCGTGTTCCTGGTGATGCTGCTGTTCCTGCAGAACCTGCGCGCCACGATCATCCCGACCCTGGTCATCCCGGTCGCCCTGCTGGGCACGTTCCTGGTCCTGAGCATGATCGGCTTCACGGTCAACCAGCTGACCATGTTCGCGATGGTGCTGGCGATCGGCATCGTGGTCGACGACGCGATCGTGGTGATCGAGAACGTCGAGCGGATCATGGCCGAGGAGCACCTGCCGCCGCTGGAGGCCACCGAAAAGGCGATGGACCAGATCACCGGCGCGGTGGTGGCGATCACCGTGGTGCTGGCGGCGGTGTTCATCCCCAGCGCGCTGCAGGGCGGCGCCTCGGGGGAGATCTACAAGCAGTTCGCCATCACCATCGCCGTTGCGATGGGCTTCTCCGCGTTCCTCGCGCTGGGCTTCACCCCGGCGCTGTGCGCGACCTTCCTCAAGCAGCATGCGGCGCCCGGCGAGAAGACGGAGAACCGCTTCGTGCGCGGCTTCAACCGTCTCTATGACCGGGTCAGCCACACCTACGTCGGCCACATCGGCAGCGCGGTGCGGCATGCGCCGCGCTGGATGGTGGTGTTCGTGGTGCTGGCGGTGGCCTGCGGCGTGCTGCTCACGCGGCTGCCGGGCAGCTTCGTGCCGGAGGAGGACCAGGGCTACGCGATGGCCATCGTGCAGCTGCCGCCGGGCGCGACCCTGCAGCGCACGCAGAAGGTGTTCGAGCAGGTGCGCGGCACGCTGGAGGGGCTGGAGGGCTACGAAGGCATGATGCAGATCGCCGGCTTCAGCTTCGTCGGCCAGGGCGAGAACGTCGGCATGGCCTTCATCAGGCTCAAGGACTGGGCCGACCGCGACGTCACCGTGCCCGAGTTCATCCAGCAGGCCAACGGCGCCCTGTACGGCATCCGCGACGCGTCGATCTTCGTGGTCAACCTGCCCACGATCCAGGGCCTCGGCCAGTTCGGCGGCTTCGACATGTACCTGCAGGATCGCGCGGGCCTCGGCCGTGAGGCGCTGGGGCAGGCGCGCAATACCCTGCTGGGCGCCGCGGCGCAGCAGCCCGACCTGCTCGCCGGCGTGCGTCCGAACACCCTGGCAGATGCGCCGCAGCTGCAACTCGAGGTCGACCGCGCGCAGGCCGAGGCGATGGGCCTGTCGACCGGCGACGTGTACAACGCGATCCAGCTGATGCTGGCGCCGGTCTACGTCAACGACTACTTCGCCGACGGCCGCATCAAGCGCGTGGTCATGCGCGCCGACGCGCCGTTCCGTACCGGGCAGGATTCGTTGTCGCGCTTCTATTCGCCTTCGAGCCAGCAGAATCCGGACGGGACGCCGGCGATGATCCCGCTCAGCAACGTGGTGCGTTCGGAGTGGGGCATGAACACGCCGTCGCTGACGCGCTACAACGGCTATTCGGCAGTCAACATCAACGGCTCGCCGGCGCCGGGGCGCAGTTCGGGCGAAGCCATGGCCGCGATGGAGCGCATCGTCGCCGAGCAGCTGCCGGCCGGCATCGGCTCGGACTGGACCGGCATGTCCTACCAGGAAATCATCGCCGGCAACACCGCGACGCTGCTGCTGGTGCTCTCGGTGCTGGTGGTGTTCCTGTGCCTGGCGGCGCTGTACGAGAGCTGGTCGATCCCGGTCTCGGTGCTGCTGGTGGTGCCCCTGGGCATCCTCGGCGCAGTGGTGTTCACCATGCTGCGCGGACTGTCGAACGACATCTTCTTCATGATCGGCCTGGTGACGGTGATCGGCCTGGCGGCGAAGAACGCGATCCTGATCGTCGAGTTCGCGGTGCTCGAGCGCGCGGCGGGCAAGACCCTGCGCGAAGCGACCATCGAGGCCGCGCGCCTGCGCTTCCGCCCGATCCTGATGACCTCGCTGGCCTTCATCATGGGCGTGGTGCCGATGGCGATCTCCACCGGCGCCGGCGCCAACGCCCGCCACGCGATCGGTACCGGCGTGATCGGCGGCATGCTGTTCGCCACCTTCCTGGGCCTGCTGCTGATCCCGGTGTTCTTCATCGCGGTGCGCAGGATGCTCGGCGACAAGATGGACGAGGCGCTGCCGCAGCGGCAGCCGGCGCAGTCGCAGGGCTGAGGGACGCACCACGCGGAAGGCCGGGGTCCGCTCTGTTGTCAGGGGCGGGCTTTTTGTCGCCCGGCGCGTTGGGCGACCCGCTCCACCTGATCGCGGATGCGTGACCGGTACAGAGCCGCTTCGCCGTCGTGGTGCCGGATTGTTCGCGGCACCCGCCCCCTGGCGGACGCGGCGCGCCCGCGATCGTTCCGGGGAAACAGGCAATAAAAAACCCGGCAGCCGGAGCTGCCGGGTTGCGTCGGCGCGAGAGGGGAGGGATCGCGCCGGCTAGGGGAACCGCGTCGGATCAGCGGCGCTTGGCCGGCTTGGTGGCCTGCTCGGTCGCGGATTCGGCGGCGGCCTGGGCCTTGGCCGTGGCGGTTTCGAGCTGGGCCTTGGCGAGCTGGGCAATGGCTTCGTTGGTCTTCACGGTGGCGCCGAAGACTTCCTGGCCGGTGCTGATGGTGCGCTCGACGTTCTCGCGGGCGATCTGCACGCCCTTGGGCAGCAGGGTCTTGAAGCCGTCGAAATCGCGGACCTCGGCGGCCTCGCCGAAGAACGAGAAGGCGGCGCCCGCGTTCTCTTCCAGCGTGGCCAGCTGCAGGCCGAGGATCTTCTGCGCGTTGTCGAGGGTGAGCTGGTTGATGCGCGCGGCGGTGTCGGCGAACTGACGCGTCGCGGCGGCGAACTGCTCGTTGTACTGGTAGTTCATGGGAATCTCCTTGGCGTACAGTGCCGGCGCGGATGTGCCGGTTTGTGCGATGCAGCATATGCCCGCTTATGTTGCAATGCAACATCGACCCGACGAGCGGCAGGTTGCTGTTCAGTTTCCAATGAAATCAGCAGCTTGTGCGCGGGCCTCGACGGCCTGCCGTCGAGGACTGTGTCGGTCGCGCGCGAGGCTCAGCCGGTGTAGCGGCAGCCGGAGGTGCAGGTTTCGCGGACCACCACCGCGCTCAGCAGCGGCAAGGCCGGCTTGAGCCGGTCCCAGATCCAGGCCGCGAGCCGCTCGCTGGTCGGATTCTCCAGGCCGGGGACGTCGTTGAGATAGTGGTGGTCCAGCTGCTCGTACAGCGGCTTGAAGGCCGCCTTGATGTCGGCGAAGTCCATGACCCAGCCGGTGTCCGCGCCCGGCTCGCCGGCCACGTGCAGTTCCACCCCGAACGAATGCCCGTGCAGGCGTGCGCACTTGTGCCCGGCCGGCACGTTGGGCAGACGGTGCGCCGCTTCGAGGGTGAAGCTCTTGAAGATTTCCATGCCGCCATTGTCCGCCCGCGTCGCCTGCCCGGCAATCGCGGAACTTGGGCTTTGGCTCGGCGATGCGGTAGCGTACGGCCCCTTGGCGGGAGTACGCCGCCGCCGGATCCGGCGACGGTGCCGCGCCGCGATTCTCCCGCCCCGCCATGCCCCGCGAGGAGCAAAGCCCGATGACGCCAGAACAACTCCTGTCCACGTACGGCCCACGCGAGGCCATGGAATACGACGTGGTGGTCGTGGGTGCCGGCCCGGCCGGGCTGGCGACCGCAATCCGCCTGCGCCAGCTGGCCGCGGAGAGCGGGCGCGAGCTGTCGGTGTGCGTGCTCGAAAAAGGTTCGGAGCCCGGTGCGCACATCCTCTCGGGCGCGATCATGGATCCGCGCGCGCTGGCCGAGCTGTTTCCCGACTGGGCCGAGCGCGGCGCGCCGCTGAAGCAGGCCGTCGCCCGCGACGAGTTCCTGTTCCTGGACGAATCCGGCGCCAGGTCCACGCCGGCCTTCCTGCTGCCCGACTGCTTCGACAACCACGGCAACTACATCGTTTCGCTGGGCGCGGTCACGCGCTGGCTCGGCGCGCAGGCCGAAGCGCTGGGCGTGGAGATCTTCCCCGGCTTCGCCGCAGACGAGGTGCTGTACGACGAGGCAGGCGCGGTGCGCGGCGTGGCCACCGGCAACCTCGGCCTGGGCAGGGACGGCGAGCCGACCTCCGAGTTCCAGCTGGGCATGGAACTGCATGCGAAGTACACGATCTTCGCCGAAGGCTCGCGCGGCCACCTCGGCCGCCGCCTGATCGAGAAGTTCGCACTCGACGAGGGACGCGACCCGCAGAGCTACGGCATCGGCATCAAGGAACTGTGGCAGGCCGATCCGGCCACGCACCAGCCGGGCCTGGTGGTGCATACCGCCGGCTGGCCGCTGGATGGCAATACCTACGGCGGCTCGTTCCTGTACCACGCCGAGGACGGGAAGATCGCGGTCGGCTTCGTGGTCGGGCTGGATTACGCCAACCCGTACCTGAGCCCGTTCGAGGAGTTCCAGCGCTGGAAGACGCATCCGGCGATCCGCAAGCACCTGGAAGGCGGCAAGCGCATCGGCTACGGCGCGCGCGCGATCACCGCCGGTGGCCTGCTGTCGCTGCCGAAGCTGGTGTTCCCGGGCGGGGCGATGGTCGGCTGCGAGGCCGGCTTCCTCAACGCCAGCCGGATCAAGGGCAGCCATGCCGCGATCAAGACCGGCATGCTCGCCGCGGAGGCCGCGTTCGCGGCGATCGGCGAAGGCCGTGCGCGCGATGAACTCGCCGCCTATCCGGACGCGTTCGGGAAGAGCTGGCTGCATGCCGAGCTGCTGCAGTCCAAGAACTTCAAGCAGTGGTTCAAGAAGGGTCGCAGCCTGGCCACGCTGATGACCGGCATCGAGCAGTGGCTGCTGCCGAAGCTGGGCATCCGCAATCCGCCCTGGACGATCCATCGCGATCGCCCCGACCACGCCTGTCTGGAGTCGGCCGCCCGGCACAGGAAGATCGACTATCCCAGGCCGGATGGCGTGCTGACCTTCGACCGCCTGAGCTCGGTGTTCCTGTCGAGCACCGCGCACGACGAGGACCAGCCTTCGCACCTGACGCTCAAGGACGCCTCGGTGCCGGTCGAGGTGAACCTGGCGACGTACGCCGGGCCTGAGGCGCGCTACTGCCCCGCGGCGGTGTACGAGTTCGTCGGCGAAGGCGCGGACACGCGCCTGCAGATCAACTTCGCCAACTGCGTGCACTGCAAGACCTGCGACATCAAGGACCCGACCCAGAACATCGTGTGGGTAGCGCCGCAGGGCGGCGGCGGGCCGAACTACGCGGGGATGTAGCGGTACTCACGTGCCTGCTCTCCCGCCGTGCGGGAGAAGCGGGTCCTGAAGCGCCGCCCGAAAAGGCGGGCCGGCGACATGGGCACGCGGCGGATGCGCGGGCCGGCTGCCGGCTTCACCGTCGTGAACCTTCCAGCTCGTCGATCAGCCGCTTCATCTCGTCGATCTCGCGCCGCTGCGCCTCGATGATCCCGTCGGCCAGCGCGCGGACGCGCGGATCCCGGATCTGCGCGCGTTCGCTGGTCAGGATGGCGATCGAGTGGTGCGGAATCATCGCGCGCATGTAGGACACGTCGTCCACCGTGCGCTGGCTGCGCACCAGCCACAGCGCGCCGCCGAACACGAGCGCGGCGCCGACGATGATCAACAGGTTCTTCCGGCGGTCCTCGTACATGTGCAGCATGAACAGCAGCATCACCACCGCCATCGACGCGCCCATGATCAGCGCCATGTATGCACGGGTCTCGGAGAAGAACACGTGTCCCGGTGTGTAGGTGTGCAGGTACATCAGCGCGAACATCACCAGGGTCGAGGTGGCGATCATCGCGCCGAAGCGGGCGTACTTGTGCATGGGTTTCTCCTGTCGACAGAAGGATTTGCGACGGCGGGCAGGCCCGCCGTGGCCTCCGTATCGCGTCCTGCGCGCAACCACGGCCGGACGCCACTCCATCGATCCGCACGGGGCCAGCGTCCGGATCCGGCGGCTTGCGGATCGAATCTAGCGGCGATCGGAGGGCCCGGCGTACAGGAAATGTGAAGCCAGCGCGCCTGGTTTGCGCGGCCAGCATGCGGCGTCGGCAAGCACGCGCCTGGAACAACGCTGCCCTGTCTGCGGGTGCACCGTTGCGAGCGCCGCGCGATGGGCCACGCTCCTGGCGCCCTGCGCCGGTGAGGCGTCAGCCTGGTGCCCGCCGGGGCGTTGCCCACGGCGGTGCGATCAACGCTTCACCGCATACGGCCCGAATGTGTTGCCGATGAAGCCGCCGGCGATGTCGACGGTGAGCAGGCTGGCATCCAGATCCACGGCCAGCGGCCGCCAGTCGCCCGGCGTCAGTGCGTAGTCGACGTCCAGGCGGGGGGCGTCCAGGCGCAGGCGCAGCGACAGCCGGCCCGGCAACTCGGCCAGCGCGATGCGCGCGAGTTCGCGCCCATGCAGTGGATCGTCCTGGCCGGCCCGTCGCAGCAGGACCAGCGAGGCGCCATCCTCCTCGCGCTCGATGGCTGCGACGTAGTGATGGCGTTCGTCCTGCAGCAGCGCCAGCCCGGCCAGCTCGCCCGCGTCGAGCGCGCCGGTGTCGAGCGTGGCGGCGATGGTCGCGCGGTGGTGCTGCAGCCGGCGTCCGATGTACGTGGGTTGTCCGCTTCCGGTGCCGTGGGCGCCGAGCGGCGTCGACGACGGAGTGATGCGCAGGCCGTCCTCGCCGGTCGCGAACCAGGCCTGCTTCGGCGGATCGAGCATCAGCCAGGCATGCGGCAGCGTGTCGGCGCGGAAGGTTTCGGTCCACGCCATCGGCCCGCTGGTGGGCAGCGGCTGCGCGCTGCGCGGCAACGACGGGCGCCCGGCCACCAGCGGCACGCGCGCGCCGCGCGGCAGGATCACGGGCCAGTCGTCGCGCCACTGCACCGGCAGCAAGAAGGTCTCTCGCCCGAGGTTGTACTGGTTGCCACGATAGGGGCGGGTAGCCAGGAACACCGCCCACCACGTGCCATCGGCGAGCTGCACGAACTGCGCATGGCCGGCGGAGGTGACCGGCGCGTCGCGCGCCGGATCGAGGTCGCGCTGGGTCAGGATCGGATTGCCCGCCCACGCCGCGTATGGACCGGTGACGCTGCGGCTGCGCCAGATCATCTGCGCATGCTGCTCGCCGGTGCCGCCCTCGGCCGCGGTGAGGTAGTACCAGTCGCCGCGCCGGAACACGTGCGGGCCTTCGACGTGTTCGGGATGGCTGGCCGGGTCCACGCCGGCATCCACCAGCTGGATGCGCGGCCCGGTCAGCGACAGCGTGTCGGCGTCGAACTGCTGGATCCAGATCGCGCGGTGTCCTTCGTAGCGCATCGGGCCGTCGGGCATGCCGTTGCTGACCATCCAGGCGCGGCCGTCGCGATCGAAGAACAGCGACGGATCGATGCCCTCGTTGCCCAGCCAGGCCGGGTCCGACCAGGGACCGGCCGGATCGTCGGCGGTGATGACGAAGTTGCCGATGCCGCGGTCCGGGCAGTAGAAGCAGGTGTTGGTGATGTAGAAACGGCGCCCGTCGTGGCTGAGCGTGGCTGCGAACAGGCCGCGGGTCAGTTCTTCGCCATCGCCGTAGGACATCTGGTCGGCCCGGTCGATCGCATTGCCGATCTGCCGCCACGACACCAGGTCGGTGCTGTGGAACAGCGGCAGGCCGGGGTAGTAGCCGAAGCTCGAGGTGACCAGGTAGAAGTCGTCGCCGACGCGGATCGTGGACGGGTCGGGATGGAAGCCGGCGGCGACCGGATTGCGGTATTGCGCGTCGGTGGGGACGGCGCCGCCGTCGTCGCCGCGATAGTCCACCGCGATGAAACGCACCTCGCCCGCGCAGGCCAGTGTGGCCAGCAAGCTGGACAGCAGGGCGACCGCGATCCGTGCGATGCGAGCGCGCATGGCCCGTTCCTTCGCGTGCTTCAGACGCTGGCCGCGAGCGGCAGGCGCCGCTCCCAGAGCGCGTGCAGGCCGTGCGCGGCCAGGTCTTCGGAATGGCGCTGCACCGCCACGCCGGAGGCGGCAAGGCCGCGCGCATAGAGATCGACCAGGCGTTCGCTGCCGACCAGGTGCACCAGTCCCGGGCGCACGGCGCCGTCCGCCAGGCCGCCGTGCAGCTCATGCCCCACCAGCAGGCCCGACAGGTAGGAAGACAGGGCCTGGCTGCCGAACCGGCCCGACAGGCCGGTGGTGCGCACGCCGAACAGCTGGTGCGCCAGGCCGCCGGCGTCGCCGCTGCGGCGCAGGCCCGCATCGAAGGCGTCGGCGTCGAAGCGGCTGTCGTCGTCGTCCATCAGCGCCCCGAGGATGCTGTGGCCGCGCAGCAGCGCGTAGAGCTCGCCGGTCATGAAGCTGCGGATGCGCTGCACGCGGCGCTCACCGATGGTCACCCACTTGCTGTGCGTGCCGGGCAGGCAGACCTGGTGCGTGCCGCGCGGCAGCGTGTCGAGCAGGGCCGCCAGCTGGGTCTCCTCGCCGCGCATCACGTCGGGCACCGCGGACACGCCGGCGTCGCGCAGGCCCGGCACGAACCAAAGCTCGCGGTCCGCGAAGTCCGGCGGCTGCACGCGGCGCATGCCGTGGGCGAGATCGTCGATGCCCGCCGGGCAGTCGAGGTAGGGCATCTCGTGCCAGCCGCCGCGCGCGCCGACCATGCCGCACAGCAGGACCGGGCCGTCGTCCCAGCCGGCGAGTTCGTGCCGCAGCACCTCGCCGAAGCGGCCGCGGCTGGCCAGCGTGCCCTGGCCGCTGCGCACGCGCTTGTGCATCGTGCCGTCGGCATCGAGCCGATAGATGCGCAGGTGGGTGGTGCCCCAGTCGACCGCGATCATGCGCCGCGCAGCCGCGCTTCGGGCAGGCCGGCCAGCCCGTCCAGCGACAGTGCGAAAATCCCGCCGGCGGTGGGCGCGGCCGCCAGCGCGGCGGCGTCCATCTCCTCGCGTGCGGTGGTCACGTACAGCGTGTCCAGATTTTTTCCGCCGATGGCGCAGCACGAGGGCATGCCCGCTGGGATGGCGACGACCCGGTCGACGCGCCCGTCCGGCGCGTAGCGGACCACGCGGCCCGCGCCCCACTGCGCGTTCCACAGGTGCCCATCGGCATCGACGGTGGAGCCGTCCGGCGCGCCACCGCCTTCGACCCGTGTGAACACGACCGGCGCGGAAACGCTGGCGGCCACCGGGTCGTAGTCGCAACGCAGGATCCGCGGCTGCACAGAATCGCAGAAGTACAGCGTGCCGCCGTCGGGCGAGAAGCAGATCGAGTTGGGAATCGCGGCCGGCGGCAGCGGCAACGGCCGCAAGCCGTGCGCGATCGAGAACTGGTAGAAGCGGCCCAGCGGCGGATCCGCGCCCGTCTCGTCCTTGGTGCCGAACACGAAGTTGCCGTGCCGGTCGCAGCGGCCGTCGTTGCTGCGCGTGGACGCACCCTGTCCGGGCTCCAGCGCGCACAGGGTGTGCAGCGCGAGCGGCACCTCAGGCTGCGGCGCGTTGGCCAGCCGGATCGACTTGGCCAGCGCCAGCAGCAAGCGGCCGTCCTCGCCCAGGGCCAGGCAGCCCAGCGGTTCGGGCAGCGCCCAGTGGTGCGTGGCGCCGCTGGCCGGTTCATGCATCCACAGCCGCGACGACAGGATGTCGGTCCAGTACAGCCGCTGCATGCGCCCGTCCCAGACGATGCCTTCGCCGAGCTGGCAGCGGCTGTCGATCGCCAGCGCCGCGGTGGCGGTACCCTGCAACTGGTTCATGTGATCACCATTCGGCCACGCTGCCGTCGGCGTGACGCCACAGCGGATTGCGCCAGCGCGGCGGTTCGCGGGACACGCGTGCCAGCAGTTCCTCGTCGATCTCCACGCCCAGTCCCGGACCCGGCAGCGCGGCGATGCAGCCGTCCGCGTCGCAGCGGAAATCGTCCTTGTTGCGCACGTAGTCGAGCAGGTCCGCGCCCTGGTTGTAGTGGATGCCGATGCTCTGTTCCTGCAGCATCGCATTCCAGCAGGTGAAGTCCACCTGCAGGCACGCCGCCAGCGCCACCGGCCCCAGCGGGCAGTGCGGCGCCACGCCGACGTCGTGCGCCTCGGCCATGGCGGCGATCTTCATGCATTCGGTGATGCCGCCGGCGTGGGAGAGGTCGGGCTGCAGCAGCGCCAGTCCGCCCGCGGCCAACACCGGCTTGAACTCGGCGCGCGAGTACATGCGCTCGCCCGCGGCCAGCGGGATCGACGTGGCGTCCGACAGCGGCCGATAGTACTCCCACTGCTCGGGCAGCACCGGCTCCTCGACGAACAGCGGCTTGAGCGGCGCCAGTTCGCGCAGCAGGATGCGCGCCATCGGCGCGCTGACCCGGCCGTGGAAGTCGATGCCGAAGTCGACCGCCTCGCCGACCGCCTCGCGCACCGCGGCCACCCTGGCCACCGCCGCGTCGATCGCGCGCGGACTGTCGATCAGCTTCAGTTCCTCGGTGCCGTTGAACTTGAACGTGTCGAAGCCCAGGGCGCGGTGGGCCTGGATCTGCGCGACGATGTCGGCGGGCCGGTCGCCGCCGACCCAGCGGTAGGTCTTCATGCGATCGCGCACGCGCCCGCCCAGCAGCTGGTAGACCGGCACCCCGAGCGCCTTGCCCTTGATGTCCCACAGCGCCTGGTCGATGCCGGCGATCGCGCTCATCAGGATCGCACCGCCGCGGTAGAAGCCGCCGCGATACATCACCTGCCACAGGTCGTTGATGTGCGCGGGGTCGCGGCCGACCAGCAGCTCGCCCAGTTCATGCACCGCGGCCTCGACCGTGGCGGCGCGGCCCTCGATCACGGGCTCGCCCCAGCCGCTGATTCCCTCGTCGGTCTCGATCTTGAGGAACAGCCAGCGCGGCGGCGCGTGCCACGTGGTCAGACGGGTGATCTTCATCGCGAATGCGCCTGCCATGCCGCGACGAACCGCTGCGCGTTCGCCAGCGTCCGCGCCGGTGCCTGACCCGGGCGATACAGCTCGCCGCCGACGGCCGCGCCGCTGCACCCGGCCGCCAGGTAGTCGCCGAGATTGTCGACGGTGATCCCGCCCACCGCCAGCAGCGGTACCGGCGGCAGCACGCTGCGCAGCGCACGCGGCAGCGCCGGGCCATACACCGCGGCCGGGAACAGCTTGAGCATCTGCGCCCCGGCCTCCAGTGCATCGAAGGCTTCGCTGGCGGTGGCGACACCGGCCGCGATCGTGAATCCGCGCGCGCATGCT
This sequence comes from uncultured Luteimonas sp., assembly GCF_947492465.1. Lineage (NCBI taxonomy): Bacteria > Pseudomonadati > Pseudomonadota > Gammaproteobacteria > Lysobacterales > Lysobacteraceae > Luteimonas > uncultured Luteimonas sp. The sequence goes on along the minus strand of NZ_CANLNF010000003.1, from coordinate 147,647 downwards.
TCGCGGATCAGCGTGGGGCGCACGTTGGGGGTGACCACCAGACGGCCGCCCGCGGCCTGCAGCGCGTCCAGGTGCGCGGTCTCGAGCACGGTGCCGGCGCCGGCCAGTGCGCGTTCGCCACAGGCCGCCACCGCAAGCGCGACGCTGCGCGCCCAGTCCGGCGAACCGGTCGGGATCTCGATGGCGTTGACGCCGGCCTCCAGCAGCGCCTCGACGTGGGCGACCACCGCGTCGGGCGTCACGCCGCGCAGGATCGCGACCAGGGGCGGGTGGAAGGGCAGGTGGGGGTCGTCCATGGCGTCGACGATCTGGGGCTCCGGTGCGATGGGCGGACGTGGCCGCCGGGCATAGGCTCGCGTGGCGGGGTATGTACGACAAATGAAATATTCGGCGTACGCTATTCCCTTGCCGAATAGCATCCAGGAGACGACGGCATGGTGCAGGTCGCAATGGGCCGGTCGGGGGTCGCCCGCCTGAAGACGCGCCATCTGGCGCTGCTGCTGCAACTGCACGACCACGGCTCGGTGCTGCGCGCGGCCGAGGCCGCCAACATGACCCAGCCGGCCGCCTCCAAGCTGCTGGCCGAGATGGAAGCGCTGCTCGGCGTGCCGCTGTTCGAACGGCACGCGCGCGGCGTGGCGCCGACCGCCTTCGGCCTGGCCATGGTGCGGCGGGCGCGCTCGGCCCTGGCGGAGATCGAGCGTGGCGGCGAGGAGATTGCCGCGCTGCGCGAAGGCCGGCTGGGCAAGGTGGCGATCGGCACCGTGGTCAATCCCGGCACCACCCTGGTGCCGCAGGCCGTGGCCGCGATGAAACGCGACTACCCCGGCATCCTGGTCGAGGTGGAGATGGACTACAGCCGGCCGCTGGTGGCGCGCCTGCTGGACGGACAGCTGGACATCGTGATCGGCCGCATCATGGACCCGGAAGGCGCGGCCGAGCTCGAATTCGAGCCGCTGGCCGACGAGCCGCATGCGGTGATCGTGCGCGCCGGGCACCCGCTCGCGTCGCGCCGCGAGGTGCGCATCGTGGACCTGCATGATCAGGGCTGGATCATGCCGCCGGCCGCCAGCGTGCTGCGCGCGCGGCTGGACGCGGTGTTCCACCAGCACGGGCTGCATCCGCCGCGGGACCTGGTCGAGACCGCATCGCTGCCGGTGATCATCCACCTGCTGCGGCACAGCGACCTGCTGGCCGCATTGCCGCCCGAATGCGTCGCGCCCTACCTGCAGACCGCGCAGATGCAGGTCCTGCCGATCGAGCTGGACGTGCGCATGGAGTACTTCGGCATCATCCGCCGACGCGACAAGGCGCCGGCGCCGGGCGTGACCCACATGCTCGAGACGCTGCGCGACACCGCGCGGCGGATCTATCCGCCGCTGCCGGAGCTGCGGCCGGGCGCCTGACCCGGCGCGCGAAAGCGCCCCGCGGCCCGCGCTGGATCCTGGCCTCCTCCACGTCGCGAATCCGGTGTCTCCTGGCTTCGCGCAGCGGCGGCAGGTATTCCTGATCCGCCTAGCTCGGACCCAAAAATTCATTGGTAGCGCATGGATGGGCGTTCCATGCTCCGCCACAGCGCCGCTGTCCCCCGCTGTCAGTACGGGGCGCCGTCGCACCAAGAGCCGCCAAGGCCGCCAGTAGCAACACCGGATCCGCTTGTCATGTGCCCGTGGGAGGGGAACATCATGCCAACGCTCGACCAACGTCGCCCGGGCCGCCGGCCCGCGACACACCCCGCCAACCGTTCGTTCCGCCGCAGCGCCATCGCGCTGGCGGTGGCCGCCCTGTGCTCGGCGCCGCTGCACGCGCAGCAGGCCGAGCCGGCCGAGCCCGCGCAGGACGAGGCCACCACCCTGGACGCGGTGGTCGTGTCCGGCATCCGCGGCTCGGTCTATCGCGCCCAGGACATCAAGCGCGAGGCCGACACCTTCGTCGATTCGGTCACCGCGCTCGACATCGGCGCGTTGCCCGACCGCAGCGTCACCGAGACGCTTTCGCGCATCCCCGGCGTCACCATCGACCGTTTCCTCTCCGTCGGCGATCCGGAGCACTTCTCCGCGGAAGGCGGCGGCGTGCAGGTGCGCGGCCTCACCCAGGTCCGCTCGGAACTCAACGGCCGCGACAGCTTCTCCGCCTCCGGCGGCCGCGCGCTGAGTTTCCAGGACGTGCCGTCCGAGCTGATGGCCGGCGTGGACGTGTACAAGAACCAGACCGCCGAGATGATCGAGGGCGGGCTCGGCGGCACGGTCGACCTGCGCACCTTCATGCCGCTCGACTTCGAGGAAAGCCGGCTGGGCGTGTCGTTCAGCGCCAACCGCGGCGACTTCGCCGACAAGCTCAAGCCATCCGGATCGATCCTCTACAGCAACCGCTGGGACACCGACGCCGGCGAGTTCGGCATCCTGGTCGACGTCGCGCATTCCGAGCTCGCCACCCGGACCGACGGCATGTTCGTGCGTCCGTTCTTCAACAACGCCAATACCGACCTGGACGGCGACGGCACCAGCGAGAACCTCTGGCTGCCGCGCGGCGCGGACTGGCGCACGCTCGAGTACGAGCGCGAGCGCCAGGGCGCCTACGTCGCCATGCAGTGGCGCCCGAACGAGAACCTGGAGCTGTTCGCCACCGCTTTCCAGAGCAGGTACGACGAACTCTGGTACGAGGACGCGATCTTCCTCGACAACGATCCGCTGCAGGTGCGCCTCGATGCCAGCGAACCCTACGACCTCGACGGCAACGTCTTCGTCTCCGGGCGGCTGCGCTCGGCGGGCAACATCCCGATGGGCGCCGACATCCGCGCCTCGCACCGCGAATCCAGGACCCGGGACTTCTCCGCGGGCCTGAAGTGGCTGATCGGCGAGCGCACCGAATTCTCGACCGACATCCAGTACATCCAGGCCGACACCCGGGCCCTGGACTCCACCGTCACCCTGGGCCTCAACGTCCCCTACATCGACGTCAACGTGGGCGCAGGCCGCCCGGTCATCGGCATCGACGAGACGTTCTCCGCGGACCTCGGCAACTACTACTGGGCGTTCACGATGGACCACCAGGACGACAACGAGGCCGAAGAGATCGCCTGGCGCGCGGACATCAGGCACGGATTCGACAGCACCTTCTTCGATTCGGTCCGGTTCGGCGTACGCGTGACCGATCGCGACGCGCACAGCATCGACACCGGCTACAACTGGCAGGCCGTGATCCAGCCGTGGATGCAGGGGTGGAAATTGCCGGCCGGCCCGTTGCCGGGCGTGAACCTCAACGACCAGGTGAACTCGAACCTGGTCAACCTGACCACGTTCGAGAACTTCTACCGCGGCGACGCCAACACCCCGGGCGCGTTCTACGCCCCGGTCCTGGCCACCGCACTCGGTTTCCCGGGCAGCTACCAGGCCATCCACGACGCCGCCGTGCCGTACTACCTGTGCTGCTCCGACTACACGCCACGCGACCTGGCCGACCCGCAATGGGGCAACGAGCAGCGCGAGAAGACCTATGGCGGGTATGCGATGCTCAACTTCGCGATGGACGAGCTGATGCTCGACGGGAACGTCGGCGTGCGCGTGGTCCGCACCGAAAACAGCGCCAGCGGCTATCTGGTCTATCCCAACGTCGCATACGCCCCGTATCTGGGAGCCGGCGGGATCGAGCCGATCACGGCCGAGAACTCCTATACCGACGTGCTGCCGAGCATGAACGTGAAGTGGGAGCCACGCGAGAACCTGATCCTGCGCTTCGCGGCGTCCAAGGCCATCGCGCGCCCGAATTTCAGCGACATGCAGGCCTACCAGCAACTCAACGCCGCGACCCGGCCGGGCGTCGACCCGCCCGATGACGGCAGCACGCTGCCGCCCGGCCAGCTCGACCTCACCGGCAGCTCCTTCGACAATCCGTACCTGGAGCCGATGAAGGCCAACCAGTTCGACATGTCGGTGGAGTGGTACTTCTCGCCCGAACACGGGGGCATGGCCTGGGTCAACTTCTTCTACAAGGACGTCAAGGACTACTTCCGCCGCCAGACCGAGCTGGTGGCGTATCCGGGTGTGGACGGCAACGAGTACGAGTACCTGATCACCCGGCCGGTGAACGTGGGGACAGCGAAGATCCAGGGCGCCGAGCTCGGCTGGAACCAGTTCTTCGACTTCCTGCCGGCGCCCTTCGACGGCCTGGGCATGTCGGCCAACTACACCTACATCGACAGCAGCACCGACGTGCCCAACAACCTCGACACCCAGCCGCTCGACACCGACGGCTCGACGTTCGACGCGTTGCCGGCGGACGGCCTGTCGAAAAACGCCTACAACGCCGCCGTGTTCTACGAGAAGGGGCCGTGGCAGGTGCGCCTGGCCTACAACTGGCGCAGCGAGTACCTGCTGTCGATCGGGCCCAACGGCTACAACGGCACCCACAACGACATCGCCTGGAAGCTGCCGGTCTACAGCGACGCCTTCGGCCAGCTGGATGGTTCGATCTTCTATCGCTTCTCCGACAACGTGCAGGTCGGCCTGGAAATGAACAACCTCAACAACGCCGAGCAGCGCACGATCATGGACCAGAACGGCGCCGGCCGCCGGGTGACCTCCTGGTACGTCAACGACCGGCGCTACGCCGCGACCCTGCGCCTGACGTTCTAGCTGCCGGACATCGCGCGGCCGGCCCTCCCGAGGCCGGCCGCGTGCGAGCCGGAGCGGCGGGCCATCGCCCCGCCTTCGCGACGGATTGTGTCGTCGCCGCGGCACGGCCCCCCGCACAACCGTTTCGCCTGCACCGATCAGGTCGCCCCGCCAGCGTCCCGCAAACGTTGACGCTGTCGAAAAGTTAACGCTAACATCGGGCCGCGACTCCAGATCGCGAACGTAGAAGAACAGGGGGCCGGGACAGCCCGGATTTTCAGATTGCTGCAGCGGCGCCCGCACGGTGCCCGCATTGGCAGCCGGGGAAGTTGTCATCGCAGGTGGACGCATCGGCCCGAAACGGCCGGCGCACCGCCGCGGCACCGTGCACCCAGAAAAACCAGTCGATCGACGCACAATTCCTCGGGAGGGAAGTCCATGCGTACGTCCAGCCAGCACCGTCCGGCCAACCGGATGGCAGGCCCAGCAGTCCTGCGTCAGTTCCGCCGCAGCGCCCTCGCCCTCGGCGTGGCCACCCTGCTTTCCGCGCCCCTGTATGCACAGGACGCCCCCGATGCCACCAGCGACGCCCTCGACCTCGACACCGTGGTCGTGAAGGGCGTCCGCGGCGCGGTCATGCGCGCCCAGGACATCAAGCAGGAGGCCACCCAGATCGTCGATTCGGTGACCGCCGAGGATATCGGCGCGCTGCCCGACCGCAGTGTCACCGAAACCCTCAAGCGCATCAGCGGCCTGACCGTCACCGGCTTTGCCGCGCGCGACGATACCGACCACTTCTCCGCCGAAGGCAGCGGCGTGATGATCCGCGGCCTGACCTTCGTGCGCGGCGAACTCAACGGCCGCGACGTGTTCACCGCCAACGGCGGCCGCGGCATCAGCTTCGAGGAAGTGTCCGCCGAGCTGATGGCCGGCGTGGACGTGTACAAGAACCCGTCGGCCGAGATCATCGAGGGCGGCCTGGGCGGCACCATCAACCTGCGCACCCGCATGCCGTTCGACGAGCCCGGCCGCAAGATCGCCGGCAGCATCGACTACAACTACGGCGACAAGGCCAAGGACGGTCGTCCGTCCGGCTCGTTCCTGTTCAGCGACCGCTGGGACACCGGCGTGGGCGAGATGGGCTTCATGGCCAACGTCTCGTACTCGGAACTGGCCACGCAATCCGACGGCATCCAGATCCAGCCGTACTCGCGTCGCGGGCGCACGCCAGCAGAGCAGCCCGAGGGCCTGCCCAATGGCGAAGGCTGGGTCTACGACTGGGAGCAGGAGGCCTGGGTGTCGTCCGACAGCCAGCGCGACCTGCTGCTGGAAGGCACCGACCGCGACCACGTGTTCGTGCCTGGCGGCGTGAACTGGCGCCGCACCGACTTCGACCGCAAGCGCCAGGGCGGCGCCTTCGCGTTCCAGTGGCGTCCCAACGACGACACCGAGATCTATACCCAGTTCATCACGTCGAAGTACGACATGAGCTGGCGCGAACACTTCATGGAATACACCGGCGCGGGCGAGGCCAACAATACCGACAACTGGACCGGCGACCCGAACTATTACGGCAACGCCTACGACGGCGGCGATGGCCTGGCGGACCGCACCAATCGGCTGATCCCGATGCCGGGCACGCAGTTCGAGTACGACGAGAACGGCCGCTTCCTGCGCGGCAGCATCCGCCTGGGCGGTTGGCGTGGACAGCCGGGCGACGACTCCAACGGCATGTACCAGGGCCCGGGCATCCAGTTCGCGGTCGGCAACCGTTTCAACGTGCAGTCCTCGAAGACCACCGACTGGTCCGCCGGGTTCAGGCACTTCTTCAGCGACAGCTTCCTCATGCGCGGCGACTTCCAGTACGTGAAGGCGACCAGCGACCAGGTGGACTTCTCGGTCCATACCTCGACCCTGCTGGAGGGCATCCATCTCGACCTGACCGGCAAGTACCCCTCGGTAACGCTGGACAATCCCGAGCGCGCGTTGCAGCAGGACACCTACTTCTGGCGTTCGGCGATGGATCACCTGGCCGACAACGAAGGCCACGAGCGCGCGGGGCGGCTGGACTTCGAATACAACTTCATGGATCACAACTGGCTGCGCACGGCGCGTTTCGGCGCCCGCGTCGCGGACCGCGAATACACCAGCTTCTACACCACCTACAACTGGCAGCCGATCAGCGACGACTGGAACCGGATCGAGAACCCCGACCCGACCCGTCCACCGGTCGCCTGGCTCGACCAGTACTATCCGGGAGAGTCGGCGCTGTACACGATGCGCGACTTCTTCGGCGGGGATGCCAACGTCCCGACCCAGTTCTGGGCGGCCCAGGACAGCTTCGTGGACATCGGCCGCGTCCGCGACACCCTTGCCACCATCCCGGGCGCGCAGTGGAACCCGATCAGCTACTCGCCCGATGCCATCAACCAGCAGCGCGAGCGCACCCAGGCCGCCTACGGCATCCTGTACTTCGGCAATGACGAGCTGCGCAATCCCGTCGACGGCAATGTCGGCGTACGCGTGGTCAAGACCAGCGTGAAGGCGGTGGGCGGCGGCCTGCTGCCGGACATGACCGGCGCGTACGTGGAAGATGTGGCGCAGGAGGTGCGGGACGCCTTCTACGGCCAGGCGTTCAACAGCCAGGTCAACACCTCCTACACCGACGTGCTGCCCAGCCTGAACGTGCGGGTGCGCTTCGACCACGGCCTGCAGTGGCGTTTCGCCGCGTCCAAGGCGATCGCCCGGCCGGAGTTCCGTCTGATGCAGAACTGGATCACCCTCTCGGCGAATGCCGCCGGGTGCGCCCAGGCCCGCGAGGATGGACTGCGCACCGAACTGTGCAGCTTCGACGACCTGGCCTACAGCGGCAGCGGCGGCAATCCCGAGCTCAAGCCGATGCGCGCCAACCAGTTCGACACCGCGCTCGAGTGGTACTTCGGTCCCGCCAACAGCCTGTACCTGACGCTGTTCAAGAAGGACGTGAAGGACTACTTCGCCACGTCGCTGGGCACCGAGATCATCGATGGCCGCTCCTACCAGATGAACCGGACGCGCAACCTCGACGAAGGCAAGATCAAGGGTTTCGAGCTCGGCTATTCGCAGTTCTTCGACTTCCTGCCCGGCCTGGGCGTCCAGGCGAACTACACCTTCGTGGACAGCTCCGGCGGCACCAACGTCGACGTGGGCATTCCCACCGACACGCCCGTGGTCCCCGAGGTCGCCGTCGAACTCCCGCTGGAAGGCCTGTCGCGTCGCAGCTACAACGTGATCGGCATCTTCGAACGCGGTCCGGTGTCCTTCCGCCTGGCCTACAACTGGCGTTCGCGCTACCTGCTCACCAGCAGCGACGTGATGCCGGCGATGCGCCAGCCGGTGTGGAACGACGACTACGGCCAGCTCGACGGCTCGTTCTTCTACAACCTCACGGACAACATCCAGCTGGGCCTGCAGGTCAACAACATCACCAACAGCACGACCAAGCTGTTGATGGGCCCGCGTGGCTACCGTCGCGACGGCTTCGTGGACGACACGCTCTACAACCGCGCCTGGTTCGAGAACGACCGTCGCTACTCGGCGGTGCTGCGCGCGAGCTGGTAAGGCGCTTGCAGGGGTCCACCGCGCGGCGATGCCGCGCGGTGGACTCACCGCGGCCTGTGGGCGGCCAATCCGGTCGTCGTCGTGCCGCAAGGCTATGGTGTAGGGTGGGCCTGTCGCCCGGTGGCCGGATGGGCTGACGGGACTGTCGCATCATGCATGGCGCCTGCATCCGGATTCCCGCGCGACGCCGGGCCTGGCGCCCTCGTGCAGGCATGGATCGATCAGGCAATGGAACGGACTCCCTACGAGAATCCCACCGCTGAAACCTTCCACGCATCGCGTGTTTCCGGTGCGGTGGTCTGGATCGCGGCCATGCTCGGGCTGGCGGTCGCGCTGTCGGGCGTCCCGGGGCTGCTGAAGACCCTGCTGTTGATGTCCTGGCTCGCCGTCGAACCGGCCATGCACCTGGAGTCGCCGTGGGAGGCGGTGCTCGAACTCGTCTTCTCGGTCACCGCCATCGCGGCAGGCGCCGCGCTGGCGGGCCGGTATCGCGTGGCGCTGTACCTGCTGGGGCTGCTCGCGGGGATGATCGCCTGGCTGCTGCTGCGCAAGGACACGGGAGCGGCGGAGGATTGGCCGTGGCTCGCGCTGTACGCAGCGGCGTGCATCGCCTGCGGTTGGATGCGGTGGCGCGGCCATCTCCGGCCGATCCGTGCGCCGTCTCCGATGGGCGATCCGACGGCGGCGGACTGAATCCGACGCAGCGGCGATCACCCGCCGGTGCTGTCGCCGTTGGATGCGCCCCGCCGCGCAGACCGTCATGCGGAACGCGGCGACCGGATGCAAGGCGTCGACGTTGAAGCCATCGGCCCCGCCTCGCCGCGCCGCAGCATTCCGCCATGCTATAGCCGAGCGCGATTTCTTCATTGGTCCGGAATTGCTCGCGCACCTATCCTGCGGAATGAACAGGCAGGGGCGAGGTGCCGGCGCAATGGGCTTGAGGTCGGAACGGATCGTGTCGCGCAATGGCCGCGATGTCGCGATGCGCATCGCCGTGGAAACGCGGCAGCCAGGGAAAGCGCCGGCGCCGTCGAGCGCAAGCGCCTGCGTCCCCGGACCGCGGCGCCGCGCCGGTGACAAGGCAGTGCGCCGGGACGGCATCATGCGTCGGGTCGCGGCCGCCTGGCGTCGACGCGACGCTGCGTCCTCCGCGATCGGAGGATCCGACATCCGCCATGGAGATCCGCGATGAGCTTGCCGACCCTTCCGTCCACCATTCCCCCTGTCATTGGCGACGGGCACGTCGTGGCGGCCTCGCAGTCCGTGCGGTCCATCGTCTCCCGCGTGGCTGGCGACATGCCGGCGGCGCGCTGCACCCACGCCGCATCCCGTGGCGATGCCGCCCTGGCCCCAACCGCAAGGACGCTCGCGCTGTTCGCTAGCGCATGCGCGTTGCTGCTGGCATCGGCGAGCCAGGCGGTGGAGCTGCCGCGCATGTTCGACGACGGCATGGTGCTGCAGCGTGGGCAGGCCATTCCGGTATGGGGCCATGCGCCGCCGGGCGCGAAGGTGGAGGTGCGGCTGGATGGCGACGCCGCCAGCGCCACCGCGGACGGCAACGGTGCGTGGCGCCTGCAGCTGCCCGCGCGCGAGGCGGGTGGTCCGTTCGTGATGCGCATCGATGACGGCAAGGCGCCGCTCGAACTGCGCGACGTGCTGGTGGGCGATGTATGGCTGGCGTCTGGCCAGTCGAACATGGAATGGCCGATCTCGCAGTCCGCCGACGCGGAAGCCGAGATCGCGCGCGCGACCGACCCGCTGATCCGCCACTTCAAGATCCCGAAGTCATGGGCGGCCCTGCCCGAGCGGCAGCTGGCAGGCGGCGACTGGATCGCCTCGTCGCCCGACGTCGCCGGAAACTTCTCCGCCGTGGCGCACTTCTTCGCGCGCGAACTGCGCGCCTCGCAGGGCGTGCCGATCGGCATCATCGACAGCACCTGGGGCGGCAGCAGCATCGAGGCCTGGATGGATGCGGCCACCCAGGGCATCGACCGCGACGCCATGGTGGAGCTGGCGCACCAGCTGCAGGACGAGGACGAACGCGCGCTGGTGCAGGCGCGCGCGAAGCTGGCGCGCTGGAAGCTGCCGGCCGACGACCGCGGCTGGCACCTCGCGGGCGTCGACACGTCGGACTGGGACGCGATGTCCGTGCCCGGCGTGTGGGAAGGCGCCGGCTGGAACGGCATGGACGGGGTGGCCTGGTACCGCACCACGTTCACGCTCGGCGCGGACGAGGCGCGGTCCGGCGTGACCCTTGGCCTCGGGCGCATCGACGATACCGATACCACCTGGGTCAATGGCGTCGAAGTCGGACAGACCGCGCTGCAGTACAACCTGGCGCGCGAATACCAGGTCCCGGCCTCCGTCCTGCGTGCGGGCGTCAACGAGATCGCGGTGCGCGTTAGCGACGTTGGCGGCGGTGGCGGCATTCATGGCACCGCCGAAGAACTGTTCGTGCAGCCGGCGGGCGGGCAGCGGCGCAGCCTGGCGGGAACCTGGAAGTTCCGCCCCGCCGAGGTCACGGCGCTCGCGCTCGACGATGACAAGAACCAGCGGCCGACGCTGCTGTACAACGCCATGATCGCGCCGCTGCAGCCGTTCCCGGTGCGTGGCGTGATCTGGTACCAGGGCGAATCCAACGCCGGCAGCGTCGAGCAGGCGCTGCGTTACCGCGAGCAGTTCCCGGCCATGATCCGGCAGTGGCGCGCGCAGTGGAACGGGCCGGAACTGCCGTTCCTGTGGGTGCAGCTGGCGAGCTGGCATTCCGGCGGCGACCAGGGCGACACCAGCCCCTGGGCGGTGCTGCGCGAGTCGCAGACGGCCACGCTGTCGCTGCCGGCGACCGCGCAGGCGGTGGCGATCGACATCGGCGACGTCGCCGACATCCATCCGACGAACAAGCAGGACGTCGGAAAGCGCCTGGCGCTGGCGGCGCGGCGCGTGGCCTACGGGGAGGCTGTCGTGCACTCGGGGCCGGTGTTTACGGGCGCGGAATTCGTCGCCGGCGCTGCCAGCCTGTCGTTCGACGGCGACGGGCTCGCGGTGCGTGGTGGCGGCACGCTGCAGGGTTTCCGGTTGGCAGGCGCGGACCGCGTCTTCCATCCGGCCAGCGCGGTGATCGACGGCAATCGCATCGTGGTGCGCAGCGGAGCGGTGCCGAGTCCGGTCGCGGTGCGCTACGCCTGGGGCGACGCGCCGGTGGACGCAAATCTGGTCGGCGCCAGCGGACTACCGGCCTCGCCATTCCGGAGCGACGACTGGTGAGCGTGGATTGCCCGCCACGCGCGCGCCCTGCGCCCGTCCTGCGCCACCGCGCCCGCGGGCGTACTGCGCTGCGGATGCTCGCGCTGGCCGGCCTGCTTGCACTCGCCGGTTGCCGGCCCGGTGCCGATGCCGCTGTCAACGCGGCCGGTGCGCCTGACGCCGTCCGCTCCGGCGGCGAAGCTGCCGAACGCCACATCCCACGCTTCGAGAGCAAGGGCGGCAGGCACGCCCTCATCGTCGACGGCGCACCGTTCCTCGTCCTCGGGGGCCAGGCGCACAACTCCAGCAACTACCCCGAACCGCTGAAGCAGGTCTGGCCCGCGCTCGACGATCTCGGCGCCAATACGCTTTCGATCTCGATCGCCTGGGAGCAGGTCGAGCCGGAGGAGGGCAGGTTCGATTTCTCCTTTGTCGACCACCTGCTGGCGCAGGCGCGCGCGCACGACAAGCGCCTGGTCCTGCTGTGGTTCGCGACCTGGAAGAACAACGGACCGAACTACGCACCGCGCTGGGTGAAGCTCGACAACGACCGCTTCCCGCGCGTGGTGCGCGAGGACGGCACGGTGCTCAACTCCCTCTCGCCGCACGCGCAGGCCACGCTCGATGCCGATCGCCGCGCCTTCGCCCGGCTGATGGCCCACCTGCGCGAACACGACGCGCAGCGCACGGTGATCCTGGTGCAGCCGCAGAACGAGCCGGGCACCTACGGCAGCGTGCGCGATTTTTCGCCGTTGGCGCAGCAGGCCTTCGATGGCCAGGTGCCGCAGCCGCTGCTCGACCGCCTGGGCAAGCCCCCAGGCAGCTGGCGCGAGGTGTTCGGAGCCGACGCCGACGAGACCTTCCACGCCTGGCACATCGCGCGCTACATCAACGAGGTGGCGAAGGCCGGGAAGGCCGAGTACCCGCTGCCGATGTACATCAACGCCGCGCTGCGCGGGCCGTTCAACCCGGGCCAGCCCGGCCAGTACGCCAGCGGCGGGCCCACCGACAACATGCTCGACGTGTACAAGGCCGCGGCGCCCGACATCGACATCCTCGCGCCCGACATCTACATGCCCGAGTACGTGAACTACACCACCGTGCTCGAACGCTATGCGCGGCCGGACAACGCGCTGTTCGTGGCCGAGACCGGCAACGCGCCGGAATACGCGCGCTACCTGTTCGCCGCGCTCGGCCACGACGGCATCGGCTGGGTGCCCTTCGGCATGGACTACACGCCCTACGGCAACTATCCGCTGGGCGTGAAGCGCACCACGCCGGAGACGATCGCGCCATTCGCGCTGGGCTTCGCGCTGGTCAACCAAGGCATGCGCGAATTCGCGAAGGCCGCATCTCAGGGGCGGCTGCACGGCGTGGCCGAGCAGCCTGGCGTGCCCGAGCAGACCATCGCCCTCAACGAACGCTGGAACGCGACCATCGCCTATGGCCTGCCGCACTTCTGGTTCCAGGGCGCGGTGCCGGGCAATCCCGAGCCCATCGGCGGCGCGCTGATCGCCGAACTGGGGCCCGACGAATTCCTGGTCACCGGCATGCATGCGCGCGTGACCATCCACCCGGCCGCCGCTAACGAGGCGCTGATCTACGACCGCGTGGAGGAAGGCCGCTATGTCGATGGCGCCTGGGAGTTCCACCGCAACTGGAACGGCGACCAGACCGACTACGGCCTGAACTTCTCCGACGCGGTGCAGCTGCTGCGCGTCACCCTCGCGACCTACCGCACCACATCCGACGTCGACCACCAGGAGCACTGACGCCATGACCCGACTCTCCCGCCTCCCGCGCCTGCTGGCGCTGCCCGTGGCCATTGCCCTGGCCGGCTGCGGCGCGCAGGCCGCCGAGCGCTGGGAGCGCGACGGCCGCGACGTCATCGTGCGTCCGTCGGCAGACGGTGCCGCGCCCGTGCGGCTGCAGGTGGTGGACGGCAACATCATCCGGGTGACCGCGGATCCGGCGGGCGCATTCCAAAGGTCGAAGAGCCTGATGCGGGCCGAACGCGAGGACGCGCCGCCCGCCTTCGAGGTGGAGGAAACCGGCGGCAGATTGCGCGTGGCCGCCCCCGCGATCTCGGCCGAAGTCTCGCTGCAGGACGGCCGCGTGGCCTTCTTCGACGCCGCCGGAAAACCGCTGCTGTCGGAGGTGGCGGGCGGACGCAGCTTCGACCAGAAGCAGTTCGATGGCCGCCCGTTCCACAGCATCCGCCAGCGCTTCGAATCCAACGAAGATGAGGGTCTGTACGGCACCGGCCTGCACCAGCAGGGCTGGATGAACCTCAAGGGCCGCGACGTCGAACTGCTCCAGCACAACATCGACAACGCGATCCCGTACCTGAGCTCGAGCCGCGGCTACGGCATCCTCTGGGACAACAACTCGATCACCCGCTACGGCGATCCGCGCGGCCTGCGGCAGATCGGCGAGGTGGTGACGCTGTACGACAAGGACGGCAGGGAAGGCGCGCTCACCGCGACCTACTCGATCGATGGCGACGTGAAGATCGTGCGCCGCGAGGAGAAGATCGACTACCAGTTCATCTCCGGGCTCAAGGACTTCCCCGAAGAAGGCAAGAACATGGCGCCTGGCGGCCGCAGCGAGGTGGTCTGGGAAGGCCAGATCGCCGCGCGCAGCGATGGGCGCCACACCTTCTCGCTCTACAACAGCGAGTACGCCAAGCTCTATGTCGACGGCGAGCTGGTGATCGATCGCTGGCGCCAGAACTGGAATCCCTGGCACCACGAGTTCGCGCTCGACCTCAAGGCCGGCCAGAAGCACGAGCTGCGCATCGAATGGGACCGGATCGAGCCGGCCTACCTCGCGCTGCAGGGCCGCGACCCGTTGCCGGCGGCCGAGGCGCAGGATCTTTCGATCTGGTCGGAAGCCGCGCAGGTCATCGACTACTACGTGGTCGCCGCGCCGGATGCCGACGGCGTGATCGCGGGCTATCGCAGGCTCACCGGCAAGGCGGCGCTGCTGCCCAAATGGTCCTACGGCTTCTGGCAGAGCCGCGAGCGCTACAAGACGCAGGCCGAACTGACCGGCGTGCTGGACGAGTACCGCCGCCGCAAGCTGCCGATCGACGCCATCGTGCTCGACTGGTCGTACTGGCCGGAAGACGCCTGGGGCTCGCACGACTTCGACCCGAAAAATTTCCCCGATCCCGACGGCATGGTCGACCACGTGCACGAGAAGAACGCGCAGATCATGATCTCGGTCTGGCCCAAGTTCTATCCGACCACCGAGCACTACAAGGAGCTCGACGCCGCCGGCTACATGTACAAGCGCAACGTCGAGGTCGGCGAGCTGGACTGGATCGGCAAGGGCTATCTCAACTCCTTCTACGACCCGTTCACCCGCGAGGCGCAGGACATCTTCTGGCGCCAGGTCAACACCAAGCTCAACAGCAAGGGCTTCGACGCCTGGTGGCTGGATGCCACGGAACCGGACCTGCACAGCAACATCGACATCGGCGAGCGCAAGGCGCGCACCATGCCCAACGCGCTGGGCTCGTCGACCGAGTACTTCAACGCCTATCCACTGCCGCACTCCGAAGGCGTGTACCGCGGCTCGCGCGAGGTCGAGCCCGACAAGCGCGTGTTCATCCTCTCGCGTGCGTTCTTCGCCGGACAGCAGCGCGCCGGGGCGGCGTTCTGGAGCGGCGACATCGTGCCGCGCTGGGAGGATTACCGCGAGCAGATCTCCGGCCTGGTCAACGCCTCGATGGCGGGCGCGCCGAACGTGAGCTTCGACATCGGCGGCTTCTCTCCCGAGCGCCGCTACGAGCAGAAGGATCCGGCGCACCTGCCCGAATGGCGCGAGCTGAGCCTGCGTTGGTTCCAGCACGGCGCCTTCGTGCCGATCTTCCGCCTGCACGGGCAGTTCCCGTACCGCGAGATCTGGGAAATCGCGCCCGAGGGCACGCCGCACTACGACAGCTTCGTGCACTACCTCAAGCTGCGCTACACCCTGCTGCCCTACATCTACACCCTGGCCGGCGACACCTGGCATCGAGACGGCACCATCCTGCGCGCGCTGGCCATGGATTTCCCGGCCGATGCCAGGGCACGCGACATCGCCGACCAGTACCTGTTCGGCCCGGCCTTCCTGGTCGCGCCGGTGACGCAGTTCAAGGCCACCAGCCGCGAGGTCTACCTGCCGGCGGGAGCGCAGTGGATCGACTTCGAGACCGGGCGGCGCTTCGACGGCGGGCAGACCATCACCGCCGCCGCGCCGCTGCAGCGGATGCCGCTGTTCGTGCGCGCGGGCTCGATCGTGCCGCGCACGGTGGTGCAGCAGTACGTCGACGAGCAGCCCGACGCGCCGTTGACCATCGAGGTCTATACCGGCGCCGACGGCAGCTTCTCCCTGTACGAGGACAGCGGCCGCAGCTACGGCTACGAGCGCGGCGAGTCGGCGCGCATCCCGCTGGCCTGGGACGAGGCGAAGGGCGAACTGTCGATCGGCGCGCGCGATGGTGCGTATCCGGGTATGGCGGCGCAGCGAGAGGTGCGCGTGCGCTTCATCGACGGCCCGCGCGGCGACAACGGCGCGCTGGAGCCTGCGGCCGATGTCACGGTGACCTACGACGGCAGTGCGTTGACCGTGGCGCGGCCGGAAGCATGAGTCGCGGCGTCCCGGCCCCCACCCCGCCCCTCCCCTGCGAGCGGGGGAGGGGGCGGTGCGCGGCAGCGGACGGTCGCGGCACCCCGGACCACCGTGTTCAAGCCTCCCTCGCCTGTCCTCTCCTCCCTCCCACGCCTGCGGGGGAGGGGCGGAGTGGGGGCGGCCGAAGCCATTGTCCTGAAGCGTCCATTGCCGCATTCCGAAACGCGGCTCCATGAGCTTCGATCCGCGCCGCCGCGACGCGCTCAAGGCCGCCGCCCTGGCCGCGATGGCGGGCGGCATCGGCCTTGCGCCCGACTCCGCCCGCGCGGAGGGCGCATCGGCGCTTTCACGAGGTGGAGCAGCTGGCGAAGCGCACGCCGGGGACGGCCCGGCGGCCGACGCATGGGACACCCTGCGCCTGTGGTACCCGCGCCCGGCCACCCAGTGGGTCGAAGCGCTGCCGCTGGGCAATGGCCGACTCGGCGCCATGGTCTGGGGCGGCGGCAAGCACGAACGCATCCAGCTCAACGAGGACACGCTGTACGCCGGCGGCCCCTATGATCCGACCCCGGCCACTGCGCTGTCCGCGCTGCCGGAGGTGCGACGGCTGCTGTTCGCCGGCCGCTACGCTGAAGCCGAGGCGCTGGCCAATGCGCAGATGATGGGGCAGCCGGTCAAGCAGATGCCCTACCAGCCGCTCGGCGACCTGGTGCTGGACTTCTTCGAGATCGCCGAAACCAACGGCTACCGGCGCGAACTCGACCTCGATACCGCGATCGCCACCTCCAGCTTCGAGGCCCGCGGCCTGCAGCATCGGCGCGAGGTACTGGTCTCGCCCGTCGACCAGTGCGTGGCCGTGCGCCTGTCGGGCGACAAGCCCGGCCGCATCTCGCTGCGTATCGGACTTGCCAGCGACCAGCCCTCGGCGCAGGTCCAATCCGACGGCGACGCCGGCCTGCTCATGCGCGGCCATAACGAGACCGCGTTCGGTATCGAAGGCCGCCTGCGCTTCGCCGCGCGGCTGCGGGTGCTGGCGCAGGGCGGGACGCTGCTCCGCCGCGGCGACCGCATCGAGCTGCGCGATGCCGACGAGGCGCTGCTGCTGCTCACCGCCGCCACCAGCTACCGGCGCTACGACGACGTCTCCGGCGATCCCGAGACCATCACCCGCGAGCAGCTCGACGCCGCCGCACGCAGGCGCTGGCATGCGCTGCGCGAAGCGCACGTCGCGGCCCACCGCACGCTGTTCCGGCGCGTCTCGATCGATCTGGGCAGCACGGCCGCGGATGTAGCGGCGCTGCCCACCGACGAGCGTGTGGCCCGATTCGCCGGCGGCAACGATCCGCAGCTGGCCGCGCTCTACCACCAGTTCGGCCGCTACCTGCTGATCGCAAGCTCGCGCGCCGGCAGCCAGCCGGCGAACCTGCAGGGCATCTGGAACGACCTGATGCACCCGCCCTGGGAGAGCAAGTACACGATCAACATCAATACCCAGATGAACTACTGGCCGGCGGAGGCCAACGCGCTGGCCGAATGCGTCGAGCCGCTGGAGCGCATGGTGTCCGAGCTGGCCGAGCGCGGCGCCCACACCGCGCGCGCGATGTACGGCGCGCCGGGCTGGGTGGCGCACCACAACACCGACCTGTGGCGCGCCACCGCGCCCATCGACGGCGCGCAGTGGGGTCTGTGGCCGCTCGGTGGCGCCTGGCTGCTGCAGCAGCTGTGGGATCGTTGGGACTACGGCCGCGACATTGACGACCTGCGCCGGATCTATCCGCTGTTCAAGGGCGCCGCGAAGTTCTTCGCCGCCACCCTGGTCGAGGATCCGCGTACGGGCGCGCTGGTGACCGCGCCCTCGATCTCGCCAGAAAACCAGCACCCGCATGGGGCCGCGCTGTGCGCCGGGCCGTCGATGGACGCGCAGATCCTGCGCGACCTGTTCGGCCAGTGCATCGACGCCTCGCGCCTGCTCGACACCGATCGCGACTTCGCAGCCAGGCTTGCGAGCCTGCGCGAGCGCCTGCCGCCGCACCGCATCGGCCGTGCTGGCCAGCTGCAGGAATGGCAGCACGACTGGGACATGGACGCGCCCGAGATCGACCACCGCCACGTCTCGCACCTGTACGCGCTGCATCCGTCCAGCCAGATCAACCCGCGCGATACGCCGGAACTTGCCGCGGCCGCGCGTCGCTCGCTGGAAATCCGCGGCGACGAGGCCACCGGCTGGGGCATCGGCTGGCGCCTGAACCTTTGGGCGCGCCTGCGCGACGGCCAGCGCGCGATGAAGATCCTGCGCATGCTGTTGAGCCCGTCGCGCACCTATCCGAACCTGTTCGATGCGCATCCGCCGTTCCAGATCGACGGCAACTTCGGCGGCACCGCCGGGATCACCGAGATGCTGGTGCAGAGCTGGGGCGGCGCCGTGTTCCTGCTGCCGGCGCTGCCGCCCGACTGGCCGGATGGCGAACTGCGCGGCGTGCGCGTGCGCAACGCCGGGCAGGTCGATCTTGCGTGGCGTGGCGGCAGGCTGCGGGAAGCGACCCTGCGCAGCGAGCGCGGCGGGGAGTACGCCGTCGATTGTCGTGGCAGCGTGCTGGCGCTGACGCTCGCGCCTGGCGAAGCCGTAAGGCTGCGGCCGGGTCCGCACGGGCTGGAGCCGGCCTGAGGATGATGCAGGCCATCGCTCCCCCGGCCGAGCCGCCGGAAGCTCGTCCGTCCGGGCAGCGCCTTCGGCAGGGCCGCAGCGGGCCAGCTCGATTCCACCCGGCGGCGCACACCTCGCAGGCCGCGCCGCGCAAGCAGGTTGCCGGCGCAACCATTGGCGATTTTGTTGCGGTGCAGAAGTCCTGGCGGCACCAATACGATTACCCTGTCGCGCCAGATGACAGCGCAGTCATCGGGATGCCATCCCATGTCCTGGCACCAGGCCGTGCGGGACGAGGGATGGAGCATCAAGGCGTCGAAATCCACAGCGCAGCAATGTCCCGAAGGTCGAATGAAATTCCCGGGGAGGGAGCGAATGAGCAGTCCCAACACATCAGGTGAGAACACCCGTTTCATCATCCTGATCAGCCTGGTCGCCACCATCGGTGGCTTCCTGTTCGGCTACGACAGCGGCGTGATCAACGGCACGGTCGACGGCATCACCGCTGCCTTCGATTCCGACGCCGCGGTCACCGGCTTCAACGTGGCCTCGATGCTGCTGGGCTGCGCGATCGGCGCCTGGTTCGCCGGCACCCTGGCCGACCGCTACGGCCGCCGGACGATGCTGCTGTGGGCCGCCGCGTTCTTCATCGTCTCGGCCTGGGGATCGGGTATCGCCACCTCCTCGGCGGAGTTCGTGGTCTATCGCGTGCTCGGCGGCCTGGCGGTCGGCGCGGCCAGCGTGATGTCGCCGGCCTACATCGCCGAGGTCGCGCCTGCGCGCTACCGCGGCCGGCTGGCGACGGTGCAGCAGATCGCGATCATCTCCGGCCTGTTCGCATCGTTCCTGAGCAACTACGTCCTCGCCCGCCTGGCCACTGCCTCCACGGCTGTGCTCTGGCTGGACTACGAGGCCTGGCGCTGGATGTTCTGGGCCGAACTGCTGCCAGCCTTCCTGTTCCTGTTCCTGCTGTTCTTCATCCCCGAAAGCCCGCGCTACCTGGTGGCGCGCGGCCTGCGCGAGCGTGCGCAGGGCGTGCTCGCACGGCTGTACGGCGCCATCCAGGGCGAACGCAAGCTGGGCGAGATCGACGCCTCGCTCGCGTCCGACCACCATCGTCCGCGCCTGTCGGACCTGGTGAGCAAGGCCACCGGCCGGATCCGCCCGATCGTCTGGATCGGCGTGGGCCTGGCGACCTTCCAGCAGCTGGTCGGCATCAACGTGGTGTTCTACTACGGCGCGGTGCTGTGGCAGGCGGTGGGTTTCTCGGAGAGCGACGCGCTGCTGATCAACGTGCTCTCCGGCGGGCTCAGCATCGGCGCCTGCATCGTGACCGTGCTGCTGATCGACAAGGTGGGGCGCAAGCCGCTGCTGTGGATCGGTTCGGTCGGCATGGCCATCACCCTGGGCCTGGTGACCTTTGCCTTCGCAACAGGCGGCGTGGATGCGGCCGGCAAGCTGCAGCTGTCCGACTCGATGGGCCTGCTTGCGCTGGTCGCGGCCAATGCCTACGTGGTGTTCTTCAACATGTCCTGGGGCCCGGTGATGTGGGTGATGCTGGGCGAGATGTTCCCCAACCAGATCCGCGGCTCGGGCCTGGCGGTCGCGGGACTGGCGCAGTGGACCGCGAACTTCCTGATCACCTGGACGTTCCCGATGCTGCTGGCCGGCATGGGGCTGGCCGCCGCCTACGGGATCTACACGGCGATGGCGGTGCTGTCGGTGTTCTTCGTGTTCAAGTTCGTGTACGAGACCAAGGGTCGCGAGCTGGAGCAGATGGAAGGCTGAGCGCCGTTCTGCCGCCGCCGGAGGGCGGCGGCAGATGTCCGCCAGCCGCGAGGCGCGTCATCGGCTGGGCCAACGCTGGAGCCGGCAGGCGGGATGCGGTGCACCGCGTTCGCGGTCAGGGGCGTCGGCATGGTCAGGGCGGAATGACGCGATCACGGTGACGACGATGGGCGCGACGGCGGGTCGCGGCCGCACTGGAGCTTGCAATGCAGCTGTCGGGTCTGGATATCGGCATCGTGCTGGCCTACCTGGCCGGGGTGTTCGTGCTGGCGCAGTGGGTTTCGCGCGAGAAGGCGGGGCATGCGAAAGACGCCGACGACTACTTCCTCGCCAGCAAGTCGCTGCCCTGGTGGGCGATCGGCGCCTCGCTCATCGCGGCCAACATCTCGGCCGAGCAGATCATCGGCATGTCCGGCTCGGGCTTCGCCATCGGCCTGGCGATCGCCTCCTACGAATGGATGGCGGCCGCGACCCTGCTGATCGTCGGCAAGTGGTTCCTGCCGGTGTTCCTGCGCAACCGCATCTACACCATGCCGCAGTTCCTGGAGCGGCGTTACGGCAGCCGCATCCGCACGGTGATGGCGGTGTTCTGGCTGGGTCTGTACGTGTTCGTGAACCTCACCTCGATCCTGTGGCTGGGTTCGCTGGCGATCGGGCACGTGGCGGGCATCGACCAGATGACGGCGCTGCTGGCGCTGGCCGGGTTCGCGCTCGCGTTCCAGCTGTACGGGGGGCTCAAGGCGGTGGCGCTGACCGACATCGTGCAGGTGGTGCTGCTGGTGGCGGGCGGGCTGCTGCTGGCGGGGATCACGCTCGACCGCATCGGCGAGGGCGCCGGGATCTGGGCCGGCTTCCAGCGCCTGCGCATGGAGGTGCCCGGGCACTTCCACATGATCCTCTCGCCCGACAATCCCTACTACAAGGACCTGCCCGGCATCAGCGTGCTGGTCGGCGGCATGTGGATCATGAATCTGAGCTACTGGGGCTTCAACCAGTACATCATCCAGCGCGCGCTGGCGGCCAGGGACCTGGCCGAGGCGCAGAAGGGCGTGCTGTTCGCCGCCTTCCTCAAGCTGCTGATGCCGGTGATCGTGGTGGTGCCCGGCCTGGCCGCGGTATTGCTGGCGCCGGACATCGGCCGTCCGGACGCCGCCTATCCGGCGATGATGTCGCTGCTGCCGGCGGGCATCCTCGGCATCGTGTTCGCGGCGCTGATCGCCGCGATCGTGTCCTCGCTGGCGTCGATGGCCAATTCGATCTCCACCATCTTCACCCTGGACCTGTACCGCCCGCGCGGGCAGGGCGACCAGCGGCGATTGGTGCGCACCGGACGCATCGTCACGGTGGTGGCGATGGCGCTGGCGGTGCTGGCCGCGCGCCCGCTGCTGGGCAGCTTCGACCAGGCCTTCCAGTACATCCAGGAATACACCGGCTTCTTCACCCCGGGCATCGTGGTGATCTTCGTGTTGGGCCTGTTCTGGAAGCGCGCCAACGAGGCCGGCGCGCTGGCCGCGGCCATTGGCTCGTTCGCGCTGTCGATCGTGCTCAAGCTGGCCTGGCCGGCGCTGCCCTTCATCGATCGCGTCGGCCTGGTGTTCCTGCTGGCGCTGGGGCTGGCGGTCGCGGTGTCGCTGCTGACCCGGGCCGCGCCGGAGCAGGACATCATCCAGACCCGCGACGTGGACTACCGCACCCGCGGCGCGTTCAATGCCGGCGCGCTGGCGGTGCTGGCGATCCTGGCCGCGCTGTACGCGCTGTTCTGGTAGCCGCGTCGGCGGTACGAGGCGCGACGCGTTTGCAGCAGCGACCTCGACTGCGACCCTGCGGGACAGCCCGCAACGACCATCGCCCGGTGCGGCCCCGCATCGTCATCTGCTGCGATGCCGCGTCCGGCGCTTGTCGCTGCTCAGACCCCCCCACAAGCGCGTGCGCCCGATGCCAATGCAGGCACGGGCGCGGAATGCCGATGCAGGGGCTGACGCGGAATTCCGATGTGGGAGCGGCTTCAGCCGCGATCAGGCAGGAGCGGGTCCACGGACGCAATGCAGGCGCGACGCGATTGCGCCGCACTTGATCCAGGTCAGACAGCCCGCAAGCGGCGGGCCGCATCATCCCGCGTTGCAGGACGCGGGACGGATGCGAATGAAGCCGAACAGAGCGGGCGCGACTGGTCCCACGACGGGTGCGTGGCGCAGGCTCCATGCTGGGTGCGCGTCGGACGTGGCGGTCGCTGTACGCACAGGAGGCGCGACCGGCGACGACGACGGCGCATGAGCTTCCACGACCTGCGCAGCTACCTCGATCGCCTGTCCGCACGCGATGACCTGCTGGAGATCGATGCCCCCGTCGATCCGGTGCTCGAGAGCACCGCCCTGTGCCTGCGTGCGCTGCGTGAGCAGGGTCCGGCGCTGCTGATGCGCCAAGCCACCGGCTCGCGCCATCCCCTACTGGGCAACCTGTTCGGCCATCGCCGCCGCATCGAGCTGGCGCTGGGCAACCGGCCGCTGTCGTCGCTGCGCGAGCTCGGCCAGCTGCTGGCGCGGCTCAAGGAGCCGGACTGGCCCGGTTCGATGCGCGAGGCGCTGCACGCCTGGCCGGGCCTGGCGCAGCTGGCGCACGCCGCGCCCCGGCGCGTGCAGGCGGCCGCGTTCTGCGAGCAGGTGTTGGAGCACGACGAGGTCGACCTGCCGCGATTGCCGCTGCAACACTGCTGGCCCGAAGACGTCGGCCGGCTGCTGACCTTCGGCCTGGTCGTCACCCGCGGGCCGCAGCGCAAGCGCCAGAACGTGGCGATCTACCGCCAGCAGCCGATCGCGCGCAACCGGCTGATCATGCGCTCGCTGCCGCATCGCGGTGGCGCGCTCGATTACGCGGCCTGGTGCCGGCAGTATCCCGATCGCCCGTTTCCGGTGCTCGTGGCGATCGGCGCCGATCCGGCGACGATGCTGGCGGCGGTCGCGCCGATTCCCGACACCCTGTCGGAGTACGAATTCGCCGGGCTGCTGCGCGGCGAGCGCACGCGCGTGTGGCACAGCGCGACCACCGGGCTCGACGCGCCGGCCGGCGCCGAGATCCTGCTCGAAGGCTGCATCCATCCCGGCGACACCGCGCTGGAAGGCCCGTTCGGCGACCACACCGGCTACTACAACGCGCAGGGCACCTTCCCGGTGCTGACGGTGGAACGCATGCGCATGCGCCACGGCGCGATCTACCACGGCAGCTACATGGGGCGGGCGCCGTTCGACGAGCCTTCGGTGCTGTCGGCGGCGCTCAACGACGTGTTCGTGCCGATCCTGCAGCGCGTGTTCCCGGAGATCGTCGACTTCCACCTGCCGCCGGAAGCGTGCTCGTACCGCATCGCGGTGGTCTCGATCCGCAAGCAGTACGCCGGCCACGCGCGGCGCGTGATGATGGCGGTCTGGTCGTACCTGCGCCAGTTCACCTACACCAAGTTCGTGATCGTCACCGACGAGGACATCGACGTGCGCGACTGGGGGCAGGTGCTGTGGGCGCTGTCCACGCGCGTGGACCCGGCGCGCGACATGCTGCTGGTCGAGAACACGCCGATCGACTATCTCGACTTCGCCTCGCCCGTGGCCGGCCTCGGCTCCAAGCTCGGGCTCGACGCGACCCGCAAGTGGCCCGGCGAATCGGATCGCGAATGGGGCCGGCCGATCGTGCCCGACGCCCAGGTCGAGCGCCGCGTCGATGCGCTGTGGTCGCAGCTGTCCGCCAGCCGCGCGCAGCCCACCGTTCCGGCCATGCGACGCGGCGCTGGGCCGCTGTCCGACGCCATCGACACAGGGAGTCGCTGATGCAACTGGTATGTCCCGCGGGCAACCTGCCCGCGCTGCAGGCCGCGATCGACGCGGGCGCCGATGCGGTCTACGCGGGATTCCGCGACCAGACCAACGCGCGTGCGTTCCCGGGCCTGAACTTCGACGAGCAGGAGCTGCGGCGTGGCATCGCCTATGCGCATGCGCGCGGGCGGCAGGTGTACCTGGCGCTCAACACCTATCCCGACAGCGTGCGCCTGCCGTACTGGCAGGCCGCGGTGGACCATGCCGCGGAACTGGGCGTGGACGCGATCATCGCTGCGGAGATGGGCGTGCTCGACTACGCCTGCCGCGCCCATCCGGCGCTCGCGCGGCACCTGTCGGTGCAGGGATCGGCCACGACGGCGCCGGCGCTGAAGTACGCGTACGAGCGCTTCGGCATCGCCCGGGCGGTGCTGCCGCGGGTGCTGGCGCTGCAGCAGGTGCAGCGCCTGTGCGCGGCCTCGCCGGTGCCGCTGGAGGTGTTCGCCTTCGGC
The DNA here is from genome assembly GCF_947492465.1 of uncultured Luteimonas sp. Lineage (NCBI taxonomy): Bacteria > Pseudomonadati > Pseudomonadota > Gammaproteobacteria > Lysobacterales > Lysobacteraceae > Luteimonas > uncultured Luteimonas sp. The sequence goes on along the minus strand of NZ_CANLNF010000003.1, from coordinate 122,830 downwards.
AGCCTGTGCATCATGGTCGAGGGCCGCTGCCAGCTCTCGAGCTACGTCACCGGCGTCTCGCCCAACCGCCACGGCGTGTGCTCGCCGGCCAGCTTCGTGCGCTGGGACGAACATCCGGACAACAGCCGCAGCGTGCGCCTGAACGGCATGCTGATCGACCGTTTCGGCGAGGCCGAGCCGGCCGGCTACCCCACCGTGTGCAAGGGCCGCTACGCCGTGGGCGGCGAGGTGTTCCATGCGCTCGAGGAACCGACCAGCCTCAACACCCTGGAACTGCTGCCGCCGCTGGCCGAAGCCGGGGTGGTGGCGCTGAAGATCGAGGGCCGGCAGCGTGGCGTGGCCTATGTGCGCGCGGTCGCCTCGACCTGGCGCCAGGCGATCGACCGCTACCGTGCCGATCCGCAGCGCTGGACCACCGAGGCGTCCTGGCAGCAGGCGCTGGCCGCGCATGCCGAGGGCCAGCAGACCACCCTCGGGCCCTACCACCGGGCCTGGCATTGAGCGCATGCAGGGGAACACCGCAATGAAACTGAGCCTGGGGCCACTGCAGTACTTCTGGCCGCGCGAGCAGGCGCTCGCGTTCTATCGGGACGTCGCCGGCTGGCCGGTCGATATCGTCTACCTCGGCGAGACGATCTGCAGCAAGCGGCGCGAGCTGCGCCTGCAGGACTGGCTGTCGATCGCGCACGATCTCGCCGACGCCGGCAAGGAAGTGGTGCTTTCGACGCTGGCGCTGATCGAGGCCGAATCGGAGCTGGGCGCGCTGCGCCGCCAGGCCGGCAACGGCACGTTCCGGATCGAGGCCAACGACATGTCGGCGGTGCAGGTCTGCCGCGAACACGGGCTGCCCTTCGTCGGCGGGCCGACCCTCAACGTGTACAACCACCGCGCGCTGGCGATGCTGATGGACGACGGCCTGTACCGCTGGGTGCCCGGCGTCGAACAGGGCCGCAGCCTGCTGCAGGAACTGCGCCAGGCGCTGGAGGCCGAGGGCGGCACGATGCCCGAACTGGAGATGCTGGCCTGGGGCCGGCTGCCGCTGGCGTACTCGGCGCGCTGCTTCACCGCGCGCGCGCTGGACGTCGCCAAGGACCAGTGCGGCTTCCGCTGCATCGAGCATCCCGACGGCCTGCCGCTGGCCACGCGCGAAGGCGAGCCGTTCCTGACCATCAACGGCATCCAGATCCAGGGCACCGAGGTGACCGACCTGCTGCCCGAGCGCGACGCGCTCGCCGCCTGCGGCGTCGGGATCCTGCGCATCTCGCCGCAGGCCCACGGCATGGACGCGGTGCTGGCGCACTTCCGCGACGGCCTGTCCGCACCGCAGCCGCCGGCGCCGCTGGGCGCGCGCAATGGCTACTGGGACGGGCGGCCGGGCAAGGCGACGCTGGCGCAGGCCTGAGCAGGCGCGCGCGTGCGACACGACTACGGATCGGCGTCGCCGCGCCAATGCGCGCCCAGGCTGCCGCTGCGACGCAGGGCCGCCTCCAGCAGCTGCGCGGCCAGGCGGCCCTGCCAGCCGTAGTCGGCCGCGTCGTTGCGCAACAGGCGCAGCGCCGAGGTCAGCCCGACACCGTCGCGGACCGGTCCGAACGCGTTCCACAGCAGGCTGCGCAGGCGCGCCATCGCCTCGGCGCCCGCGGGCGCTCCGGCCGCGGCCCAGCCGTGCGCGCTGCCTGCGGCCGCGGATCCCGGCACTGCGCCTGCCGTGGCCAGCCGCCGCCCCAGCCGCCGTCCGAACACCAGTCCCTCGAGCAGCGAGTTGCTGGCCAGGCGGTTGGCGCCGTGCACGCGGTTGCAGGCGACCTCGCCGACTGCGTAGAGACCGGGCACCGTGGTGCGGCCATCGCGGTCGGTGGCCAGCCCGCCCATGTGGAAGTGCGCGGCCGGCGTGACCGGGATCGGCTGCCACGCAGGATCGATGCCGTGCGCGCGGCATGCCGCGTACACGGTCGGGAAGCGCACCGGCCAGGCCGCGCCGAGCGCGGTGGCGTCCAGCCACGCGCCGCCCTGTCGCTGGCGTTCGCGCCAGACGCGACGCGCGACCAGGTCGCGCGGCGCGAGGTCGGCCAGCGGGTGCAGGCCGGCCATGAGCGGATCGCCGCGGTGGTTGCACAGGCGCGCCCCGGCGCCGCGCAGGGCCTCGGTGACCAGCGGCAGCGGCTGTCCGCCAAGGGCACTCCCGGGCACCGCCAGCGCGGTCGGGTGGAACTGCATGAACTCCAGGTCGCGTGCGGCCGCCCCGGCCGCCAGGCCCAGGGCCAGTCCGTTGCCGTCTGCGCCGGCCGGATTGGTGCTGGCGGCGAACAGTGCGCCGAGTCCGCCGGTGGCGAGGACCACGGCATCCGCTTCGAGCGTGGTGGTCACACCGCACGCGTCGCGCAGGCGCAGGCCGGCGACGGCGCCGCCGCGCAGCAGCAGGGCCTCCGCCTGCCGGCCTTCGTGCAGTTCGATGTGTGCGGCCGCGCGCGCGGCCTGCTGCAGGGTGCGCAGCAGCACCGCGCCGCTGGTGTCGCCTCCGGCATGGACGATGCGGTGGGCGTGGTGACCGCCCTCGCGGCCCAGGCGCAGGCGTCCGTCATCGTGGTCGAAGACCAGGCCCAGCGACTGCAGCCACGCGATCGTGGCCGGTGCCTGTCGCGCGAGGTAGCGCACGGCGGCGGCATCGTTGTGAGCGGCGCCCGCCACCAGGGTGTCGTGCACATGCGCAGCCGGCGAATCGCCCGGGCCGATCGCCGCCGCGATCCCGCCCTGGGCCAGGGCGCTCGCGCTGTCGGCGCCATCGCGTCGGCGCGCGAGCACCCGCACCGGACGCGGCGCGGCGGCCAGGGCCACCGACAGCCCGGCCACGCCGGCGCCCACCACCACCAGCGGCGCCACTGGGCCTGCGCTCACACCCGGTCGCGCCGGCCCACCGCCAGCATTCGCTCCAGCGCGGCGCGCGCGCGCGCGGCGATGTCGGGCGGCACCTGCACCTCGTGCCGCAGGTCGCGCAGGCAGGCGTGGATGCCCGGCAGGGTGATCCGCTTCATGTGCGGACACAGGTTGCAGGGTTTGATGAACTCGATCTTGGGAAAACGCGCGCGCAGGTTGTCGGCCATCGAGCATTCGGTGATCAGCGCCACCCGTGCCGGCTGCTCGCGCTCCAGCCACGCGCCCATTGCGGTCGTCGAACCGACGAAGTCGGCTTCGTCCTGCACTTCTGGCGGGCATTCGGGATGCGCGACGAGGCGCGCGTCGAAGCGCTCGCGCGCGTGCCGCGCCTGCTGGCCGGTGAACTGCTCGTGGACCTCGCAGCGCCCGTCCCACAGGACCAGCTCGATGCCGGTCTGCTGTGCGACATGGCGGCCGAGGAAGGCGTCGGGCAGGAAGATCACCCGGTCCGAACCCCATTCGGCCGCCATCGCCTCGACCACCTGCGCGGCATTGGCCGAGGTGCAGCAGGCGTCGGATTCGGCCTTCACCGCCGCGCTGGTGTTGACGTAGGTGACCACGGGCGCGGCCGGGTAGCGGTGACGCAGTTCGCGCACGTCGGCGGCGGTGATCGAGGCGGCGAGCGAACAGCCCGCCTCGAGGTCCGGGATCAGCACGGTCTTGCCGGGCGCCAGGATCTTCGCGCTCTCGGCCATGAAGTGCACGCCGGCCAGCACGATCAGGTCGGCGTCGCAGTCGGCCGCGGCCTGCGCCAGCGCCAGCGAGTCGCCGGTGACGTCGGCCACGCCGTGGAAGATTTCCGGCGACTGGTAGCTGTGGGCCATGATTACCGCGCCGCGCTCGCGCTTGAGGACGTTGATCGCGTCGATCCACGGCAGGTGCAGCGGCCACTCCAGGCAGGGCAGCAGCGGCTCCAGGCGCGCGCCGAGTTCGGCGTACCGCGTTTCCAGCTCCGGGCGCCAGCGCGGCGTGGACTCAGGCACGGTAGGCCTCCCGCGCCGCGCGGGCGAAGCGGGCGCCGCGATGCACGACGATCCGCAGCGCCAGTGGCACGGCCTCCCAGGGCATGCGGTCGAGCAGGTTGCGCACGGTCAGCCCGAGTTCGGTGTCGCCGGTGAGCACCAGCCGCCGCTGGAAGAACAGGGTGTCGGCGTCCTCCAGTCGCGCGGCGAGCAGCAGCAGGTCGGTCGCGTTGCCGCGCACGGTGGCTTCGGCCTGTGCGTCGACCACGTGCAGGCGGCCGTCACGCCATTCCAGGACGCAGCGCTGTCCCAGGTCAGTCACCTCGATGCCGAGGCGCCGGCCGACGATTTCGTCCAGCGCGCTGCCGATGTGCCCGGGCGAGAGCGCCTGCGTCAGCGCGCGCGCCACGACACGGTCGCGCAGTTGCGCTGGCGCAAGGTGCAGCAGCGGCCGCCAACGGGTGGGAGGCGGGATCAGGCGCAGCAGGGCGTGGGATCGGATCATCGGGGCGTCGCATGGCTGGCGGAAGACGGAGGGGGCGTGCCGCGCCGCGGCGCGGACGGCATGGGCGTCCTGCTGGCGCAGGGCATCGGTGAACAGCAGCGAGGCCAGGCCGTCGGCAGTGTCGGGCGACACCTTCAGGCGCCGCGCGAGCCGACGCGCGCGCTGGCGCACCTGCACCTCGCGCGCCTCGTCGCGCAGCGGCCGGCCGAGTGCGCGCTTCTGGCGTCCGGCGGCCGCCGACATCACCCGGCGCAGCGCCAGCAGCCCGAGCATGCCCTCGTCGATGCGATCGATGCCGTGGCGTGCGCAGGCAAGCAGCAGCGGCGCCAGCGGCGGGACGATAGGCAGTGGCGTGGCGGGAAGCGGCGGCTGCATGGGATCCCGGTGGTGAGGCCTGTTCGCAGGCCGGCCAGGCGCGCGCCGCCCGGCCAGGAGAGGCAGGCTAGGGGGCCGCCGATCGCCGCGCGCTGACCCAGGTCAAGCGTCGCCGGGGGAGTCGGGCGGTCGATCGCGCCCGGCGTCGGGATGCAGGGCGCGTGCGGCCGGGCGGACCTCGGCTTCGAACACCGCGCGCGCCTGTGCCTGGTCGAAGTCGGCATGCCTGCGCTTGGGCACACCGTAATCGGACAGGGTCAGGTGCGCGTCGGCCTGTACCCCGGCCTGCGCCAGGCAGGCGCTCACGCAGTGCAGCACGCAGCCGTCCAGCGCCAGGATCGGCCGGCCGGCCTGCGCGGTGCGCACCAGCCCGGTGACGCCGCCGCCGACGCCGGCGATGCACGACATCTCGGCCTCGCCCTCGCGGTCGAGCCACAGCGCCAGCTGGTTGGTCATCTGCGCGGCGCTGGAGCAGCCCGAGCACGAGTACACCAGCGGCGGCTTGGCTTTCCTGGACATCGGCAACCCCCTCAGCAGTCGGGCGCGGCTTGCGCGCGCAGGCGTCGTTGCCGGCGCGCCATCGCGCCGGATGCGCCAGGCCCGATCGTGCGTCCGCGCATCGCTACGCCGCCGGCAGCAGCACCCGCAGCCGCGCCTGCAGGTGTTCGAAATAGCGGTCGATGTAGCTGATGCCGTTCTCGCGGTCGATCAGGTAGGGATTCATCAGGGTGTGACGCAGGATCACCAGGCGGCCGGCGTCGTCGCCCTCGTCGCGGCTGTCCGGATCGATGCCGAGCGCGTCGAGGATCTGGCGCATGTCGTGCTCGCCGACCACGTCGCGGCGCAGGGTGGTGATGGAGGCGAAGAACTGCTTGACCTGCAGCGGCTGGCCGGGATCGCAGCGCAGCTCGTCGTGGAGCCGGCGCAAGAAGGCGTTGGCCCGGGCCAGTTCGCGATTGCCGTGCGGATTGAGCGCCAGGCAGACCAGGTTGCTGTCGGGCGGGAACGGCACGAGCGCCGCCACCGTGCCCGCCATCTCCGCGGCGAACCGTTGCGCGCGCGCCTGGAAGGCCTCGGCGGCGAGGACGGTCTGGCGCGGCAGCAGGCCGAAATTGGCATGGTCGAGCGGCAGCACGCGATGGCTGACGTACACCGCGGCGGCCATCGCGCCGGACTTGGAGCCTTCCGGGACGAGCTGGCCGAGCTGCCGGTAGCGGGCGGCATAGTCGCCGGCCGCGCCGGACTGGAACACGTAGTCGGCCGCCTCGGCGAGCAGCGGCAGCGCGCGCTGGTCGCGGCAGACGAAGGCGCCGGCGCCGTAGGGCAGGTAGCCGAGCTTGTGCGGATCCACGGTCACCGAATCGACCTCGGCCAGCGCGGCGAACGCGGCATGCACCGCCGGCTGCGGGAACGCGGCGAAGCCCTGCCGCACCTCGTGCAGCGGCCGCAGGCTGCCGTCGGGATTGCGGAACAGCGTGGTCAGGTAGCCGCCCCAGGCCGCGTCCACGTGCACGCTGAACCCCAGGCCCGGCGCGCGGGACCGGGCTGCGACGACCGCGTCGACCGGATCGACCGTGCCGTATTCGGTGGTGCCGAGCACGGCGACGGCCATCAGCACCGGCTGGCGTTCGCGCGCGCACTGCGCGAGCGTGGCTTCCAGCGCATCGGCGTCCAGGCGCATGCCGCGCGTCGGCAGCAGGCGCAGCTGGTCGCGGCCGAGGCCGAGCATCTTCAGGCCCTTGCTCCACGAGTAGTGCGCGGTGATCGGCGCCAGCACCAGCGGCACGCGCAGGTCGTGGTGGCGCGCGAAGAATGCCACCAGGCCCAGCTGTTCGACGCGCTGCGCCTGCACCTGCGCGCTCCAGTGCGCACGTTCCGCGGCGGGTTGCGCTGCGAGCCACTGCTGCCACTGCGCGAACAGCGCGATGCCCGCTTCGGGCGCGAGGTTGAAGGCCTGCCAGTCGTCGTCGGGCAGGGCCAGGTCCGGCACGGCGGCGGCGCGCAACGCCACCGGGAAGGCCTTGAGCGCCAGCGCCAGCCGCAGCGCCTGGTAGTTGGCCAGGGTGCCGCCGGAGGTGAGATGGCCGAACGCGCAGTCGGGCCGGGCCGGATCGTCGGGCCAGCCGAGCATGCGCGCCAGCTGCAGGCCGACCTGCATTTCCAGCTGCAGGGTCACCGGCGCGGCGTCGCCGCTGACGTTGTTGGGGTTGTAGGGCAGGGTCAGGATCTGCGCGGCCAGCCCCGGCAGCAGCAGGTCCGAGACCATGTGGCCGATGTAGCGCGGGCTGTGGAAGGGCACCGAGCGCTTGAGCGCTGCCGAGAGCTGGTGCAGTTCGCGCCGCATGCGCGCCTCGAAGGCCTGGTACTGCGGATGCTGGGCGGCGCGCGTGGGGATCGCCGGCGGGTCCTCGGGATGGAAGTTGCGGCGCCAGTGCACGTGGTCGCGCAGGAACTCGACGATCAGCCGTTCCAGCAGCGAGTCGTTCTCGGCATAGGGGCCGAGGAAGCAGGCGTCGAGCGTGCGCTGCCCGTCCTCCGGCATGGGATCGGAATCGAAGGGCGCGGCGAAGGAGGCGGGCTGCATGGGGCGAGCGTAGCGGCGCGCCGCGGGCCACCCCATGACCCAGATCAACCGGCAGGCAGGTGCCCGGCGGCGCCGCGCACGCCCGAGGGCGGTCGCGCCGGGCGGCGGTCTTCTTCGCGCAGGGCAGGGTCGCGCCGGCCGCTGCCGCTTCGCCGTCGGCGCTGCGGCCGGCGCGAACGCCGTCGTCCGCGGCTGTCACGCGTACGCAACCTGCGTTCTATCCGCGCCGCGGTTTTCGGTGATACCGTCAGCGCGCGCATTGTGCTTTTGGATCCGGGCGCGCTGGGAACAGGGAAGACAATCTGGTGCGTCCCGAGGTCACTGATCGGGATGGACACGCATGGCGATGGAAGATGTCGCGATCACCGGCATGGGCGTTGTTTCGCCCATCGGGTTGAACGTGCCCGAGGCGGAAGCCTCGTTGCGGACGGGGGCGTCCGGGATTCGCCTGTACGAGGCGCCGCCGATCCGCAAGCTGTTCGCGGCGGGCGCGATCCCGGTGCAGTTCGAGGAAGCGTTCCCCAAGCTCGAGCGTCCGTTCCTGGATCGCGTCCAGCAGATGGCGATCCTCGCCGCGCGCCAGGCGATCGCGCAGGCCGGGCTTGAGGAATTCTCCGCCTACGGCGAGCGTGCGGGCCTTTATTACGGCAACGTCAACGGCGGCACCGCGACCGGGCTGGAGTGGTTCCAGCAGCTGCTGCTCGAAGGCCGGCAGCGTTCGCGGCCGTGGACCTCGATGGCGATCATGGGCAATGGCGGCGGCGCGCAGATCGCGATCCGCCACCGCATCACCGGCCCGGTCATTACCAGCGCCAGCGCCTGCGCCTCCTCGGGCGTGTCGATCGGCGAGGCGGGCCGCGCGATCGCGCGCGGCGACCTCGACATCGCCGTGGCCGGTGGCGCGGAAGGGTCGCTGACCTCGCTGGTGCTGGGCACCTTCGACGGCACCCGCGCGATGGCCGAACCCGATCCTGACGATCCGTCCACGACCTGCCGTCCATTCTCGAAGCAGCGTACCGGCCTGGTGCTGGGCGAAGGAGCGGCTTTCGTGATCCTGGAAAACGCCAGGCTCGCGCGCGAACGCGGGGCGCAGGTGCTGGGCTACCTCAGCGGCTACGCCTGCACCAACGACGCCCACCACATCGGCATGCCCGACTCGCGCGGCCAGGTGGCGGCGCTGCGCTCGGCCGTGGCTTCGGCAGGGCTGCGCCCGGCCGACATCGCCTACGTCAACGCCCACGCCACCGCCACCCGCGGCGGCGACGAGATCGAGGCCAGTTCGATCCGCGAAGTCTTCGGCGCGGGACCCGGCGATGCCGCGGTCTCGTCCACCAAATCCGTCCACGGCCACCTGCTGGGAGGCGCCAGCGCGCTCGAGTTCGTGCTGACCCTGCTGGCGATGCGGATCGGCGTGGCCCCCGCGAGCGCCCACCTGGGTGAGCCGGACGAGGCCTGCGCCGTCAACCACGTCGGGCCCGCCCCGCGCGCCATGCCGATCCCGCATGCGCTGTCGTTCTCCTGCGGTTTCGGCGGCACCAATGCCGCGCTCGTGATTTCCAGTACCCCCCGGCAATCGCCACCCCGCCCACAAGGAGAGCTTCCATGCACCACACCCTGACCGCCCACCGTGCCGCCCCCAGACGCGTCAGCACCCAGATCCGCCAGCTGGCCGAACGGACGCTATGGGTCAACGTCTCGCCCGACGCCTCGGGCGTCCACAACTTCACGCCCGCGCTGGTGGACGAGTTCCACGAACTGATCGACGAGCTGCGGATCCCGGCCGCCGTCGCCGGCGCCATCGGCCACCCGCCGCCGTACGCGGTGATCCAGTCCAGCCACCCGGACTACTTCAGCCAGGGCGGCGACCTGCGCTTCTTCCTGCAGTGCATCCGGCGCGGCGACGTGCAGCGCCTGCGCGAGTACTCGATGCGCTGCCTCGACGCGATCGTCGCCTGGTCGACCGAGTTCAAGGGCCGGATGGCCACCATCTCGCTGGTACAGGGACGGGCGCTGGGCGGCGGCTTCGAGCTGGCGCTCGCGGCCGACCACATCATCGCCGAGGAGCAGAGCAGCTTCGGCTTTCCCGAGATCATGTTCGGCCTGTTCCCGTGCAGCGGCGCGATGGGCCTGCTGTGCGAGCGCATCGCGCCGAAGGCAGCCGAGAAGCTGATGACCAACAAGAAGATCTACAGCGCCGCGCAGCTGCTGGAGATGGGGCTGGTCGACGAGGTCGTTCCGAAGGGTTCTGGCGAGCTGGCGGTGGAGCGCTACATCCGCGAGCACGCCTCGCGTCGCAAGGCGCGGATGATGGTGCGCCAGGCGGTGCGCCGCAGCGCCGGCATCGACTACGCCGAAGGCAGGCGCGTGGTCGAGGACTGGGTGGAAGCGGCGATGCAGCTCACGACCGAGGAAGTGCGCGCGATGGAAATGCTGATCCTGATGCAGGCCGGCGAGCAGCAGGGCGCGGCGGCGGTCGCGGAACCTCCGGCGGCCGTGGCCCGGGTGGCCTGAGCCCGGCGACCCGGGGCCCGTTCGTTCCGCAGGCGGCCCGGCCGGCTGCGCGCAAGCGCCAGGCGCGGTCCAACGCCGATGCCTGGCCCGTCTTCCGCCTGCGGGAGAGGGTGGATGGGTATCGAGTGCGCGCGTCCGCGCCCGCGCTGCCGGCGGCGCGGATCAGTCGTTGACCGCGGCCTGCGTCGCGAAGGCCAGCCGCAGGTCGTCCAGCGACTGGCAGCTCTTGGCCACGCACACGTCCAGGTCCTCGTGCCAGCGCTCCGCGCTGCCGGTGAGCGTGTCGTGGGTCATGGTCATCAGCCGGTCCGCCAGGTGCGCCAGGCGCACCGCGCCCAGGCTCAGCGCCACGCCCTTGAGCGCGTGTGCATGCTTGTGCATGCCGGGCAGGTCGCCACCGTCGATGGCCTCGGCCATGGCCTGGTGCAGGGCATGGATGTCGCCGATGCCGTCGGCGACCACCGCGTGCAGGAATTCGGGGCTGTCCTTGATCTCGCGCAGCTCCTCGATGGCGGTCGGGTCCAGGTATTCGACCGGCACGCCGCTGAGCGCGATCGGCCCGGCCTGGCGCTGCCGCAGCGGCTCGGACACCGGCCGCGCCTCGTCCGGGAACACGCTGGCGATGGCCTCCCGGATCTTCTCGAAAGTCAGCGGCTTGTAGATCACGCCGTTGGCGCCGAGGTCCTCGAGCAGGCGCGTGGTCATCGCCGTGGTGTCGGCGGTGATGAAGAAGGTTGGCGCCAGCTGCACGCGGCTGTAGGCGTAGGTCTGGTAGACCACGGCGCCGTTGACGTCGTCCATGTTGTAGTCGAGGAAGATGACGTCGTAGGTGTTGGCGCTGAGCATCACGATCGCTTCGTGGCCGCTCTCCACCGCCGTCACCTGGTGCCCGTCCTTGAGCAGCATCTCCCGCAGCAGGGACAGGTTGGTGGCGTTGTCGTCGGCCACCAGCACGCGCTTGCCGGCCACGCAGGACGGCGCCGCATTGGCCACCGCCGTCTCCGCCGACGGGCTGGCGTCGACCGGCAGCCGCAGTTCGAAGAAGAACGTGCTGCCGCGGCCGCGCGCGCTGTCGACCTGCAGTTGCCCGCCCATGCGCCGCACCAGTTCGCTGGCGATCGAGGTGCCCAGGCCGGTGCCGCCGTAGCGCCGCGCCGGGCCGCTCTCGACCTGGAAGAACGGCTGGAAGATCTTCTCGTGGTACGCCGGATCGATGCCGATGCCGGTGTCCGACACCGCGAAGCGGATCCGGTACGCCGTGTCGGTGGCCTCGAGCAGCCGCACCTCCAGCGCGACCGAGCCCTGCTCGGTGAACTTCACCGCGTTGCCGGCCAGGTTGGTCAGGATCGACACCAGTTCCTGGTGGCGCCCGACCACCGGCAGCTTGATCCGCTCGTCGAAGTCGAGCTCCACCGCCAGCGGTTTGGCGCCGACGATCGAGCGGATCGAGCCGATGACCTGGGTCGCGGTGAAGGCCAGGCTGAAGGTTTCGGCCACCTGGCTGCGGTCGCCGCCGTGCACCGCGATCTTGGACAGGTCCAGGAGCTGCTTGATCTCCGAGTCCAGGGTGGTGGCCAGGCGCTGGATCGATCGGGCGCGGTTGACCGTCCCCGCATCGACGGCCTCCACTTCCAGCAGCTGGGCGTCGGCGACGATGCCGGTCAGCGGCGTGCGCAGCTCGTGGCTGACCTTGGCCAGCAGCTGCGACTTCGCGCGGCTGTCGAACTCGGCCGCCTCGCGCGCGGCGTTGATGCGCCGGACCAGGCTGGCCGCGTACAGCGGCACCACCAGCAGCAGCAGCGCGTGCGAAGCCGCGAACAGCAGGTTGCCCTGCCAGGTCGGCGAGGTCATCACCACCACGCCGAAGCCGAACAGCGAGAACGCCTGGCAGATGTGCATGGCCATGGTGCCCACGCGGAAGCCGAAGCCGAGCGTGGTGAACAGGTAGAAGGCCACGAAGACCATCGACGAGCCGCCGGCGAAGTACATCCACGCCGACAGGATCAGAGGGTCGATCACCGCGGTGATCACCACCAGGTCGCGCGAGGCCAGCCACTGCGGGTGCGCCGCCAGCCAGCGCGCGAGCGCGGCATAGGCGATGTAGCCCGAGAGCATGCCCAGCACCAGCCCGTCGCCGGTGGCCGGGCGCGAGGCGCCGAACCAGTGCACGCAGGCGATCGTGACGGCGACCAGCACGCCGAAGCTGAGCCGGAAATTCGCCTGCGCGATGACGCTCCTGTTCGCCTCGTGGCTGCCCGCCGGGTCCATTACAATGCCCTCAACGTCCCATTGCTGTTGTTCGTTCCGGTCGGAAGTCCTGATTTCCGGCACGCAGGAACCGGGCCAGCGAGGACATGACAGGTGTCCCGCATGGAAAACTCCGCCATTCTGCGTCGTCTGACCGAAATGCTTCAAGAACGGGTCGGATCGACCGAAGTTCCCATTAGCGCACAGACGCGGCTCCAGGAACTGGGCATCGATTCCATCATCCAGGTCGACATCATGCTCGACCTCGAAAGCGAGCTGGACTTCACGTTCAAGAACATGTCCCTGCCCAAGGACCCGACGGTCGAGCAGATCGTCGCCCTGATCCAGGACAGCATGGGTCGCGGCCAGCAGACGTAGGCGAACGTCGCGCGGTCCAGGACCGGCGGCGGGGGATGCACGAGGCAGGGGTGAAGGCCTGCCCCGGCGGTCCTGGTCACGGAGGAAACGAACGGGACGCAAACGCCTGGCCCCGGGACGAGGCGACGACGGATTCGTTCGGTGCCGGGAATGGGCCGACCGGCGTTCATTATGAGAGTTTGGTCGCTAGACCACCTCAATTTCCACCAATCTGAAATGGAGCTTGGATGTCTTTGCATGGAAAATGGAAAAAGTCTTTAGAAACAAACATCTTGGATCCTGCAAGCGTCTAACGGAACTTCCGCTCAGGTCTTGGCGGGCATAGCCTTCTGGTGGATTAGGTGGATTGCCGTCGTTAGATAGCTGTCACGAGCATTGCGCGCGGGACGACCCTAGCACTACCCTGCGCTATGCCTGCCGCCGCTATCGCCGCCTCTCCGGTCGACTTGATAGACGGCGCGGAGGTTCCGAGATCGCTGCAGCGTCCTGTTGCGGTGGCGATCAACGACTTATGGGGCCAGCTCACGATTCAGGATCGGGCGCTCCTCGAGCCTCTCAGGCACTTTCTCAGTGTCGAGCGAGGACGACTCGAAGAGATACGGAGGCGCCCAACGGCTGCGCTCGCAAGCCCCCGGGGCTTTGCTACAACGCATCCGATCTGCTCGGCCCTGCTCAAGTTCCACAGCAGCCCGGACCGGTTCGACGGGCTCGGGAGGCTCTTGTGCATAGCTGTGGCGGCGGCCTTGGAACTAAGGGGAGCGGATAGGCGCCACCTCGCGACGCTCGCCCAGAACATCCGCGGAGCCTTGGACAGTCAAACAGCGCCCCTGCGGCTCTTCTTGCAGGACGCCGATTCAGTCGCCTCGATGCTGACGGTGGTGGACGGGGAGGTCGGGGAAGAGAGTGCGCGCAACCTCCAGAAAGGCTTCGTGGACCTCTGGCAAGGCTGGCTACGCCATCTCCTCCTTCGGTGGATCCATCGAAATCCCAACGCTCTGCGTTTGGGGCTCCGGCCCGGGTACATCGTCCCCAGGCTGGAGGGGCCCACCGTCCAGGTTTCGCTCGGGGAAGTGGGAGAGCCGGAGGGGTCGGTTTCCGTCGTTTCGGGCATTGCCCAGCCAGAGGATGGAGTCGAAGGCGCGGGCCCGGTCATCCAAGCGGCCAAAGCCCGCGCTAGCACCCTGGTGAGGGCCAGCGATGGCGACTTGTTCATCTCCACCGATCAGTCGGCTCCCGACGAGGTCGTCCGAGAAGTTGTGAAGATGGCTCTGGCTCGCATGCGGGCTGACAGTGCTCACCAAGTCTCGTGGGACGAACCCACGGTCGCGCTACTCACAGCGCTGGCTACAGGCATCCGGGAGTCCGACCTCACTCTTGTCGTCTGGGATCATATGGCCGGCGCCAACTTGGCCGCCGTCGATCCGGTTGAGCCAGTGCTGCATCGTCGCGTCGTACGGCCCGCCAACGGTATACGGCCGCCAGCCCAGCTGAAAGAGTGGCTGCATCCGAGTGCGGACGAAGTTCAATGGCCACTGCCTGCAGAGGTGCACCGGCTCCTGCTCTCAATGGCCGGCCCTGCTGGCCCGGCTCTGGGCGCGCCAGTGCTTCCCCATCTTGCAGCGAGTGCCGGATCCCTCTACTCGCTCTGGTCAGCATCTAATGACGTAGCACCGCACCTGGCCCTTCCGGCGGGGCAGGCCAGGCTAGCCATGGCTGCAGAACTAGCCCATTCCCACGGGCCTGAGGCCGCCCAGATGCTATTCGGCGATACGTTCTGCTTGTCTGCAGCACCCGCCTACTATGCAGCGGTGCCAGCGCAAGAGATTGCCGACCGCGTCGCACGGATTCACGAGCGGTGGTTCGGGAGCGCATCTCACGTAGCGCAGCAGGCAGCAGTGTTTGGCTCCCGTCTCGTCCTCACCTCCCAAGGAGCCCAGGCTTGGCCGGCCGCCCTCCGCGCAGGTGTCAAGAAGGCCACAACGGCCTCGCATGGAACCCTGACGACTGCGTACTGGAGAGCGCGTAGGGATCACCTGATGGGCGCTTTGGTGGCAGTAACGGGAGCCAGACCGGGGGGGTGGATCGGCGATTTCGACCTTGATCAGGTGATCGCGGATTATGGTCTGGTGCTCATCAAAGACAAGGCGACCGACCCGCTGCGAGAAATTCGGGTCGCGGCAACAGGACGTCGTTGGCTGGCGGGCCTGCGCAAGTACCTGGACATGCTTATTCGCATCGAACGGGGCGCGCTGGGCGAGCAAATGGCTCTGCTGGCTGGAGACATCCTTCGAGCCAAGGCGCCCCTGTTCGCAGTGATGACGGAACAGGGCGATCAAGAGGTGCCGAGCGCCCGCTACTGGCGCTCCCTTCTCCCGGAGGAACTCCAGGTAGTACCGAACTACACACGGCATCGACTCAATCAGCAGCTCACGTGCAGGAGAGTCGATGCGGAACTCAGGCATGCGCAGCTCGGTTGGGTGGTCTCGCCAGCCTTCACGCTGTCTGACCTTTCCCATTGGTCAGCACGCCATATGGCAGAGGCCCTCGCCAGCACGCTGGACGAAATCCTTGTGGAAGATGGCTGGTTTCCCGCATCTCAGCGCACCTCGCCATGGCGCTGGGATGGCGTGCCGAATCGTTCGCTATCCGACTGGAATGCGGTGGACGCAGGGGAGAGGGCGCGTAGCCAAACTGAGTTGCGCCGTGTCAAGGCGGAACTGCGCGCGCGCTGGAAAGAGACCGAGCCTGTCGTCCTTGCTGGTATCGCTGAAGCTTTTCGCAGGTTCATTCCAGCTCTGGCCGTAGACGTGAATGCGCGGAAGATCGTCGCCGGATCCGGACTCGGGGAAGCCCCGGCAGCCGTGTCCCTCACATTTGATCACCACGCGCTTATCTATGACGCCGTTCGGTCAGAGGAAAAGTGGCCAAATGACGCCGCAAGCGAGGTTGCGATGCGGATCTGGTTGTACCGTCTGGTGCGTCGCGCCAATGCGCAGGGGCTGATCGATGGGCCCCTGCCGCGCCGGCCCTTCCTGAGCGCTACAGCACAGTCGTCACCATTCCTCCCAGGACTAGGGTTAGCGGTCCGGCATGCTGAGGCACTAAGAGAGCGACTTGTCAGCCGGGCAGACGAGCAGCGAGCTAATGACGGAAAGGCCATGACGGCATGGCTGGTAGCCGCATTCTCGAGTATACGCACGCCAGAGTTAGTGAGGGGAGTTGTCGCAGCGGCAAGCAAAGCTGTGCGTCCTGCCAAGCGCGGAGATCTGCTGCGTGTCCCGGCAATGATTGATGGCAAGCCCAGGCCGGTCGTGATTGGAGGGCTGGCCGCCGTGGCCTTGGCGCAGCGGGCGAAGGCCGCGCCCACCGGGCCTCCGCCCCCTGAGGCGCGCTTAGGCGCATGGCTCAAATCGCTTGGTCTCGACGGGCTACCTTCTGCGCCGCTGGAGGCATGCAGTCGCATGTTTGCAACACTTAGAGCAGCTGGGTCTGTGGAGCTCTCCGGTCCCGAGCGAATCATGTTGAATGAGCCACAGACGGCCGCGGCCCGGGTTGAACGTAGTCTCGCCCGCGATGACGACTGGCCGGTAAACAACCTCGCCGATGCGCTTGAGGCTGCGATAGCCAAGCCATCGCTATATGAGCGCTGGCCGGGCATCGACAGAGGTTTGCCGGAGGACAGCGGAGACCAGATGGACGGCTACAGGCACCTGGTCGCCTTGCTAAACCCCGAAGGATTCGGGCGATCGCGACGAGGCAGCTCGGACGGCAAGAGGGGCTGGCGGCCTGAGCTGGGCCGGCGTTTGCAGGAGCTGCGTGAACGCTACGGAGATCGAAGTAACGTAGGCCTACTCATGGGCTATGTGGCCCACATGCACCGACATGGCGGCAGGCGGAAGTCGCAACTGGCCCATGCGACGTTAGGGACGCAGCTGACCCGATTCGGGTCCGACCTGCTCCGGATGGCTGGAAGCCAGCTCATTGCCGAATGGGACGTGACAGACTTCGAAACGGGCTACCTGGCCGTCTTGTACTGCAAGTCGGACGAGGCCAGGCGGCAGGCATTCGATGCGCTTATGGACTTCCACGGGTACCTGATCAACCTGCACCAGGTGCCGGAGATCAGCGAGGCGGCCCTGCGGAAACTTGCGGGAGAGCGGATTGTCGCCCCCCGTCCTGGGATGGTCACCCGCATGGAGGTGGAGCAGGTCTTCGACGCATTGCAGGCGGACATCGCTGCCGAGCAGGTCCGGCCCGACGCACTCCCAGAGGCTGTTCGATTGCTTCTGCTTCGGAAATTGATGTTTGCCTTGCTAGAGGCGAGTGGCATTCGACCCTCGTCAGTCTATGGCCTAACGTTGGGTGATCTCTTGCTGGCAGGTCCAGGCCGAGACTTTGTTCGTGTCAGAACCACGGGCGATTACGGGCAGGCAAAAAGCAAGGCGTCCCTTGGCTACGTCGGCCTGGAGGGACCCCTGTGGGCGCGCGCCCGTCAGGAAGTCCTGACGTGGGTGGACCAAGAGATATCCCAAGTTGGTCAGGACCGGTGGTGGAACCTGCCCCTGTTTGCGTCCGCCCCGGGTGCCAGGCGGCGATTCGGTCGGTCTTTGCTCACCGGTCGAATCGACCGGCTCCTGAAATGGGCGGTGGGCGACCCACGGGCAGGTGCCTACTGGCTACGCAAGAATAAAGTAACCGCCCGGCATGAGCGCATCTGCTCCACCTTCCAAACGCAGGCAGTGCCACCGACCGCTCGCGCTACCTACGCGGTGCTCAGGGAGTCTGGCCACACGTCAATGGATGTGCCGCTGTTTCACTACATCTCCGACCCCGCGGTGGCGCAAGCCCGGGAGCTGGCAGATGGTTGCCGGCACCCTCGACGCGCCTTTCTCAGCCTGACGGGAATCAGTGGGCCCGTGATGGACATGGCTTGGCAACGCGCGGGTGGGGCAAAATCACGTGCCAGCGTCGGTGTCGTGCTTGGCCGCGTAGGCATGATGCCGGCGGCGGCCCACGTAGAGAATGTGACGCCTGCGCCGCCGCTCAAACGACAAGGACAGCTCATGCCTCGGCATGTTGCAGCCTATGCAACCGCCATGGCAAAAGAAGACAGTAGGACGGATGCGCTGCTGCGGTGCGGCCTGTCGGAGGGACAGGCATCCAACTTGGATCTTCACGCTCGAGAACTGTGGCGACGCACGGGCTACTTGATGTGGCAGCTGCCGGAGACGCAAGGCTCAAGCGCAGTGACGGCCCTGCCCCGACGGT
Organism: uncultured Luteimonas sp.; assembly: GCF_947492465.1. NCBI lineage: Bacteria > Pseudomonadati > Pseudomonadota > Gammaproteobacteria > Lysobacterales > Lysobacteraceae > Luteimonas > uncultured Luteimonas sp. The sequence continues at coordinate 105,066 of NZ_CANLNF010000003.1, read as the reverse complement.
TGCTCGGAACTGACAGGTTGTACGCCCTGCTCGATCGGCCGGCAACCCCTGAACTCCTGCAGCTAGCGGATGCTTGGAGCACGCAGGGGTTCGTGAAGCGGGTTCAGGAAGGGCCGGTGCTGATGGAAGTCGACGATGGGCTGGCGCCCACAATCTCCACGTGGATATCGGGCCTCGACCTACAGCTTGAGGTGGAGCGCAGAACGACAGCTTGGGTTCTGCGAGGTGCCATGAATGTTCCACCGTCCAGGAGTCATGCCGCCGCCTTTAGGTGGGTCCTCGCGGTAGTGTGGATCTATACGCAGTTCACGGACAGCAGAGACCTGCCCGCCTAACTACACGATGCGGTACACGGACTTGCGAAGTCGAAACCAGATTGCAAGTGCAACGTGGCATCGCGGCCAGGGGACCAGTCGGTTGAGCCGCCTGCCCGGATTATCGTTCCCGAAAAGTGAGTGACAGCCTCCAAGCTCGCCCGCACGCGCGCCCACGACCATTCTGGATTCTCATCAGGAAGCATAACGCGGAAGAAGTCCGGACCAAGAAGAAGCGCAGTGAGGCCGCGGGACCGGTTCCGAATTAAGCCCGTGATAGGCAGATGAACCTTTCTGCTCAAGTCTTCGCGTGGCTTGGGTTCCACGAACACAGATGGCGGGAGTACCGGAACCTCGACTTGGCCATCCGCGGTACGCAGGAGCACTGGTGTACCCGCATCAACCCCGTTGGTCGACAAGACTTTCAGAACCTGACCGATCTTCGGGTTAGTGAGAGCTTCTGCGTGCAGAAGCGGCTCGTCCCTGTCTGCATTCGCAATAAGCTCTGCTGCGGTGCACGCTAGGTCTGCCGCGAGTTGAGAGGCGGTATAGCCGAGCAAAGATTTCTCGTCCTGGATGACGATGTGTACTTCGGTTCCGACCAGGAAAACCTTAGTGCTGTCACTTCCGACCGCCAGCGCTAACGAGCGAAACATCTTACTGACGCGCTCAAGCGCGCCAAGGTCCTCGTTCGTAATGCCAACCGATTCACCTTGCACGGGTCCAGACGCGATTCTGATGCTAAGTCCTTCGAGTTTCTGAGTCATTCGATGCCTGCTGAGCTGGTTGAGCTGGTTGAGCTGTGAGTTGCTCCTCTTGGGGGCGAGGAGCAAGTGGGTGTGTAGCTCAGGCCAGACTATCTCGCTCTTCGGCGGGCATGGCGCCGCAACCCACGCCGGTGCGAGGGGGGTTGCGAGTCCTTCGCCTCCGTAAGCTTTCCCTGATCTGGGGCACCCCAGAAGCGACGTCCCCCCATTCTTGAGTAGCACAGCGATCAGGAGTCCAATTCCCCAGAGCAAGGAGATTGGACGTGAAGAAGCGCTTGTCCGGACACCACCTGTCCATCAGACTGCCTGGGACTGGCGCTCGAAAATTAGAGCCAACCATCCGGAGCCGGCCGAATGCACCAGGTGCGCGTCTTCCTGAGTTCGACCTTCCTCGACTTCCAGTGGGAGCGCGACCACCTCAACACCTGCGTGCTACCGGAGGTCAACGCCGCGCTGTGCGAACGCGGGTTGCGCATCGACCTGATCGATCTGCGCTGGGGCGTGTCCGACGAGGCCGGGCTGGACCATGCTGCGGTCGAGGTTTGCCTCGGCGAGATCGAGCGCTGCTGCGCCGGCGACGCGGCGCCGGCCTTCATTCTGATGCTTGGCGAGCGCGAGGGCTGGCAGCCGCTGCCGACACTGATTGAGGCTGGGCGGTTCGCGCAGTTGCTTGAGGCGCTGCCGGCCGGCACGCCCGGCGGACAGGTGCTGCGCGCCTGGTACCGCCGAGACGACAACCACCTGCCGCCGTCGTGGGCGCTGCGCTCGCGCCGCGGTACGCCGGAGGCCGATCCCGCGCGCTGGTCGGCGATCGAGCACGGCCTGATCGAGGCGGTCGTGGCCCAGGCCGGCACGCTCGCGCCGGAGCTGGTGGCGCTGTTCACCACCCCGGTGACGCGGATGGAAGCCGACCGGGCGCTGGCCTTGGTCGGCCGCCATCCCGGGCGGGTGTCGGCGATGCGCCGGTACGGCGGGGCGGGTGCGAGAGCGGGCCTGCTTCGGCGCCTGTTCGGCAGCCGTGCGCGGCCGGCGGATGACCCGGGCCGGCCGCGGCTCGACGCGTACTGGGACACGCTCTCGCAGCAGTTGGGCGACGCGGCGATGGAGCTGGTGTCGCGGGATGGGAGCGACGAGAACTATCGCGCCTGCTTTGACGCTTGGGCCCGCGACTGCCTGCTGCGCGCGGTGCCGTCCGGCGCCGGGGCCGATCCGTCGCCGGAGGTATCAGTCGTGGCGAGCGCGCCGACGGTGCCGCGCCGGATCGAACGCCGCCTGCTGGACTGGCTTGCGGCGCCCGGTCCCGGGGTGGTGCTGGTTCACGGCCGCAGCGGCAGCGGCAAGAGCGTGCTGGCGCGCCGCTTCCGCCAGCTGGCTAGCGAACGGACGCGGGCGCGTGGGGTGCACCTGGCTGAGGACAGCGTGGCCTACGACACCGCCGGGTTCTTGGAGCGTCTCGGCGCGTGCCTGTCGCTGCCGGTCGTCGCGCAGGAGGAGGCCGGGGCGCGGATCGCCCGGTTGCATGCGGCACTGGGTGCGGCCGGGCAGGGGGTGCTGGTCGTCGACGCCCTCGAGTCGGTGGCCTGGCGCGACGCCTCCGAGGCCTTGGCCTGGCTGCCGGACCAAGTCGGTGCCGGCACCCGGGTGCTACTGACCACCTCGAGCGACGCGATCCGTCAGGCCTTCCTCGGCCTGTACCCTGAGCAGGCCCTGGCCGTACTGGACGAGATGGACGACGAGGAAAGTGCGGCCCAGATTGAGGCCGTGCTCGCCGCCGCTCGGCGCCGCGTGACGCCGGCGCAGGCGACGGCCCTGGTCGAGGGAACCCGCGGCCTGCCCGGCCGCGCGCTGGCCAACCGCATCGCCGCGGTGTTCGCGCGCCGGCTGGCCGCGGACGCGCCGGCGCCCGCACGCCCCGAAGGCCTGCAGGGCTGGGTGCGACTGTGGATGGAAGACCTCGCTGAGGCCCGCGGCCACGGCCGACCGCTGGTAGCGTCGACCCTGGCTCTGGTCTTCGTCGCCCGCCACCGCGTGTCCGAGCTCGACCTGTTCGCCACCCTCGCGCACAGCGGCGAGGTGCGGGCCTGGTTCGTCGCCGCCTTCCCGTTCGCGCCGCCTCCGCCCGAGGGCCTACCGCGCACCACTTTCAGCCGGCTGATGACCGACCTGAGCGACATGTTCGACGAGGACGGCGGCGCCGGCGAACTTTACTACCGCCTCTCTCATGCCCTGCTGCGCGATGCGCTGGCGGCCGAACTGGGGGCAGAGCGGCTGGCCTGGGCCCATCGCGAGTTGGCTGCACGGGGCATGGAGGACACGGCCACCGGAGTCGCCGGCGACGCGCCCTCGCCTTACCGCCTGGGCGAGACCCTGTACCAGCTGGTCCGCTCCGGCCCCGGGGCTCGCGCGACCTTGGAATCGCTGTACGCCGATGTCGGCGTCTTGGCCGCGAAGACGGCGCCGGCGGGCCTGGCCGACACCCTGGAGGAGGTGGACCTGCTGCATGCCGACCGCGGCTGGGACTCGCCGTTGCTGCAAGCGGCCGGCGAACTGCTTCGGCAGCTGGGCGCGCAACTGCGGCGCCTGCCCGAGCACGCCGAACGCGCCGACCTGCTGCGCCAGGCGATCGACGTCGACCTCGCCTCGAACCCGCTGCGCCAGGCGCTGCACGCACGCGACGACGGGCCGCGCATTCGCCAGTGTCTGGTGATGCCGCGGTTGCCGGGCCTGGTGCGGATCGACGCCGACCCCAGCCGCGCGCTCGTGCGCAGCCTCGCCTTCGACGACGAGCTGGCGATGGTGCAGGAGGACGGATCGATCGCGATCGTCGGCGCGCTCCACGGCGAGGTGCGGCGGCAGCTGCCCGGCCATCCCGGCGGCGACGCCGCCGGCTCGGGGATAGAGCTGGTGCCGGTACCCGGGCGCCGGCTGCTGAGCTGCGGCCGAGACGGCGAGGTCGCGCTGTCGAGCGTCCCGGCCGGGCGCGACCTGCTGCGGCTGGCGACCGGCGGCGGGCCGGTGGTGCGCGTCGACCGGCTCACCGACGGCACCCTTATGGCCTTCGGCCGCGGCCGCGACGATCAGGGCGGGATCCTCTACCGCTGGTCCGCCGACGGCACCCCCAGCGGGCGCATCGAGGTGGCCGGCAGCAGCCTGCCCGGCCAGGCGATCGCAGCGGACGGCGCGCACGTGGACACCACCGTGGCCACGGACCTCGCCCTGCCCCGGCTCAACAGCGCCGGCAACCGCCTGTTCGCCGCCTTCCAGTCGCATTTCGCCGCCATCGACCATGACCACGTACTGACCACGGGCATGGGCGCGACCGCGATCTGGTCGTTTCGCAGCGGCGGCGCCGTGCTCTCGCTCTCCAGCCTGTTCCACGGCCACAGTCACGCGCCGAAGCTGGTCCTGCCCTCGCGGGGGAACGCGCTGCTGGCGACGGGCGGCGGTGGCCTGCTGCGGCTCGATCCGCATGAGGGCCGGATCGAGGTGCTACAGCGGGGCACCGAGTCCGGCGGCGCCGACCAGCTGGATGACGCCAGGCTGTTCTCATGGACCACCGACCCGGACGGCCGGCTGTGCATCACGCTGCTCGACATCGCCAGCGGCGAGGTGCTCGCCCGCTTTCGTACCGATCCGCCGGAGGAGCCATCGTCGTCCTATTTCCGCGGCGCCGCCTCCAACGTCTTCCGCGGCGTGCTGCCGATGGACGGCCACTTGCTGGCTTGGTCGGGCTACGGCTGCGAGCGCGTGGATCTAGACGAGGGCCGGTTGCGATCGCTGGCGCGTTGGGGCTTCGACCAATACACCACCCAGGCGCTGGCGATCGATGGGCGTCGCGCGCTGCTGCTGCAGGGCGGGCGTCCAGTGGTCTTCGACTCGGTCCTCGGCGCGGCCATCTACGACCTGTCCGGTCGCACCGGCCAGATCGAGGAACTTGAGGCTCTAGGCGACGGCCGCATGCTCGCCAAGCCATGGCGCGGCCGCCCCTTCTACTGGGACGTGCAGGCCAGCCTGCGCTGGATCGACAGCCGCGATCTGTCCGAGCTGGGGGGGCAGCCGCAGGGCACCCGCGACGCCCTGTTGCTGCCGGGCCGCCACCTGCTGGCGCGACACAGGCCACGGCCAAGCGCGGTCACCCGCTTCGGCCTGTGGCAGGCCGGCGAGCGCCAGCTGGAGCAAGCGGCCGAGATCGTCGGCGTCGAGATCGTCGACGAAAAGGGCGAGGGCGGCAGCTGCGCCAACCGCTTCGGCCCGCTGCTGTTGCTCCACGGCGGCGGTCCGGGCGCGTTCCGGCTGGTGGCGCTCCCCGACCAGGGCGTGTTTGAGTTCCGCGGCCGCACCGCCGCGCCGCTGCGCCACGTCCTGCCGCTGTTCGACGAAGACGGCTCGTCGCGGCTGGCGGTGGCCTGCGTGCTGGTCTCCGACGGCGATGGGCTCGAGGTGGTGGCGATCGAAAACGGGCTGTCGTGGGCACTTCCGCGACCCGACGCACAGCCGGTGCTCGGCTTCGTCCGGCTCGACGAGGGCGTAGTGCTGGTCGCCACCGCGCGTGCGCTGTGGCGGATCGACTTCGCCACGCTGCTGCCGCGCGAGCCCCGCTACATTCGCCTGGCCGGTGTCGACGATGACGACGGCGAGGACGCCGAAGTGCTCGGCCTGGTCCACGGCGAGGCCGATCCGGCGGGTCTGCTGTTGGCCCGGTGCCGGCAGGTGCCCGGCGACAAGGACTCACCCTTCGAGACCCTGGTCCTGGCCTACGACCTCGCCCGCGGCACGCTTGACCGCCAGGTCCTGCCGCACGCATCGCAATGGACCGTGGTCGACGGCGGCCTCGTGCTGCATCCGGTCTCCGGTGCCGCCATCGACCTCCGCTTCGACCCCGCGACCAGGACCATGGCGCCGCAGCCGCATCGGGTTGGCCAAGTCCACGCCTGGCCGCGGCGCCCGCTGCAGCGGATTGTCCGCTCCCTCTTCGAAGGCAGCGGTGTTGAGCGGCGACCGCTGTTCGAGTCGCACCCTGGCCTGGTTCTGGAGTGGCAGGATGACGCCGGCCGCCTCCGCTTCCTCGGCGACCGGATCGAATCCGACACAAGCCGCGGTGTGGTGCGCTGGTTCGCCGACGGAGGCTACGACGTGCTCGACTTCGACCCTGGCGAGCGACGCATCGTCGTGCGCACGCGGCACGACCAGACGATCCAGCTGCTCGATGCCAGCCCCGATCCGGTCGCGCCGGACCCGCGGCAGGCCTCGGTGGTCGAGCGGGCGAAGGCGCAGGTCGACCCGGCGCTGGCGCGCTTGCTCCGGCGCTGCGGACAGCCGGCGCTGGCGGCGGCCATGGCGCGGCACTGGATCGGCGAGGTCGAGCAGGGGGCGTCCGCGGGTAAGGCCGAGCGCCTGGCCTTGGTGCTACTAGAGCTGGCCGAGGCGGCGATCGCCACGGGTGACATCGAGCTCACCAGCCGCGCACTGCAGGAACAGGTCGGGCTGCTGCCTGCGATCCGGGCCGAATCCGGCGCCCATGCAGTCGGCTGGCTGTCGGTGGCGATGGCCGAAACCGCGGCGAAGCACGCGATCATCTCCGGTCGCCCCGAAGACGCCCACGCCTCCCTGCTGCCGCCACTTGGACAGCCGCTCGACCCCGCCCTGCTGCGCTACCGCCTCGCGGTCTACTTGCACGCGGCCCTGCCCCTGCTGCGCCCCGACCCCGTCCGCCACGCCCGGGTCCTGGCTGCGCGCGAGGCCCTGGGCGAGGCGCTGGACGCGCTCGGCGACGAGGCGGCGGCCGCGGGCGCGGGGGTGCTAGGCGACCTCGACTGGCTGCTCGCGCGCTGCGCCCCGCCGCCGACACCGGATCCGGCGGGCGTCGACTGGGCCGTCGCCGCCGGCGACGCACATGCCGCGAGCCTGCAGCGTGCCCTGGCCGGCGACGGCGACGCCTGCAATACCCTGGGCGCCGCCTTTGGCCGCGGCCAATCGGTCGAGCGCAACCCGGCGTTCGCCGCCTACTGGTACCAGCGCGGCGTCCACGCCGGCCACAGCCCGAGCGCCTTCAACCTCTCGCAGATGTACCGCCACGGCGAGGGTGTGGCCAAGGACTTGGTGCGCAGCTTCGAACTGCTCCGGCGCGCCGCCGAGGGCGGGATAACGATGGCCAAATCCAACCTCGGCAACCAGCTGATCCGCGGCGAAGGCTGCGCGCCCGATCCCGTCGAGGCGCGGCTCTGGCTGCAGCAGGCCTGCGCCGAGGGCGACACCCTCGCCCCGGTCTCGCTCGCCCTGCTGCTGGCTACTGGCGAGGGAGGCCCCCGCGATCTTGCCGGCGCGCGCGAGCTGCTGCAGCCGTTGGCACGGCTGGGCAATCCCAACGCGATCACGCTGCTAGCGCGGCTGGAGGGCGCCGCGCCCTGACCGCGTCAGTGGCGCTCGGTGGCGTATGGCCGGGTCGGTGGCTGTCGGCAGCTGCTCTTTGGTAATGCGCGACACACCTACAATCCGGGAATGACTTCCTACATCAAGAAGCCCATACCCGTGCAGGTCGAGTTCGCGACATCCGCCGGGAACCTGCCCACCCCGGAAGGCCGCGTGGCCTATGAGTCCGGGGATGCTCTGGTCACCGGTGTGGCGGGAGAGCGGTGGCCCATCCGCCGCGAGCGGTTCGAACGCACATACCGTGCTTGCGATGCCGATGGCGCAATGGGACGGAATGGGCGCTTCATGAGACAACCTGCCCTTGTTCATGCACGGCAAACAGTAAACTCGATCCGCATTCCACTGGAAAGGAACCTTGGCATCCTTTTAGCGAAAGTGGGGGACTGGATCGTGACCGGCCCGGATGGGGAAATCTGGCCCGTTGCCAATGGCATCTTCCAGGAAAGCTACGAACCTGCAGGTGCACCGGAGTATTCGGAATAACACGCCAGTTGCACGGGGACATGCGCATGAAGGGGCTGCCACAACGTTTCTGGGTACTAATACTGCTGGCGACCGGCACCGTGGTGCTGGGCACCCTAGGTCTGCTGGGGCGCGGCCTTTCCGGCAGCAGCCCGGATCCGGGACCCGGCCACTTCTTCGATGCCGTTCTGGAAGCCATTTCCTACCTGACCCTCAACGGCTTCAATCCCATTGATCCCGACACGGACGGCTGGGGCAACCTGGCCACATGGAGCATCCGTGCTGCCCGCGTGCTGGCGCTGGTTTTCGTGATCACCGGTATTAGCGTGCTCGTCGACGCCCTGCTGGGCGAATTCGGCAGCTGGCGTTTCCGCTGGCGTGCGCAGGGTCCTTTCAGCCCGCGCCGCCTAGATCTGGTCTGCGGGCTGGCTGGCCCCGGATTGTCATTCATTCACAACACCTGTCTTGGAGACCAAGGCGACAACAAACACACGTTGGCCATCGATGCGGGACCTTCCACGAAGGCCATCGACATATGCCAGCGCATGGGGGTTCCCTTGATGGTGGGGGATGCCGGCGATGCGTCGGTGTTGGCACGCCTTAAGCTGGAACGCATTGCGAGGGTCTTCGTCAGCACGGGATCGGATGACGCCAATCTGCGGATCGTCTTCCTGCTGGCCGAACATACCCGCAGCCGGAACGTCAGTAGCACGCAGTCCCGCATGCTTTGCGTCGTCCACCTGGACGATACAGTCCACCACGCCCCGCTGCTCAAGGCGCTTCCGCCCGACCACAACTTGGACCTGCGGATATTCAATACCGAATCAGTAACCGTACGCGAACTCTACCGCTTGCATCCGCTCGACCGGTTTCATGATCAATCTGCGCCACATCCCGGAAGCGGAGTGCCGCCAACGGGCATTCATCTGGTGGTGGTTGGTGATGGCGCGATGGCAGACGAACTGCTGTTGCAGGCGCAGCAACTGAACGTCTACGAGCCCTCCCTGTCGTTGCGAGTGGATGTGCTGTGCCGCCATCCCGGACAAGCAGCGGACCACTGGCAATCCCGGCATGTCTGTCATCCCCATCGAACGTACTTGGAGAGCGGCGGCATCCTGCTTTCACCCGAGGCGGTATGGAAGAGCGAGAATGTCCTTCCAAGCATCGGCTTCCATCCCTTGCCAGGCGCGGCACGCGCACAGATCGCGTGGTGCGAGACACACTGCGGCCAGCCAGGCTGGACCACCACATTCGTCATCGCATTGCAGGATCCGAACGCAGCCGCCGCCTCTGCGCTTGGTCTGGTCGAAACCCTGCGCACCATGCGCGGGCAAGGAGTGGAGCTCTGGATCTATCTGCGTAATGGCAATCTGGAGAATGTCCGCCGGCTGTTCGACGCCGCCGATATCGCCAACGGGGGAGAGGGCTGGATCCGGCTCTTTGGCGATTATCTTGGTGAGTGTAGCCGCGACCTGGCCGTTGCCTCTCAGATCGAGGCCGCCGCGCAGCGGGTCAACCTGATCTACAACCTTCCCCCGGAAGCAAGGGGCGCGGAATTCTTGGCCGATCAAGCCGCCGCCACGGACTTTTGGCACGCATGCGACGAAGCCCACCGCGACTCCAGCCGGCAGGCCGCCGCACATGCATGGATCAAGCAACGCATCGCAGCCCGGTTGGACCTGCAAAGGGAGCTGGACCATGCAGTGCCATCGTTGCGCGAGTACGTGGGCAACGATCCGGTGAAGCTCCTGGCCACCGTCGAGCACCGGCGCTGGTGCGCCCAGCAACTACTGGCTGGAATGACACCGCTGCTCACCCATCCCACAGCCGCCACGACCGGGCAATGGAATGCCGATGACCTGGATATCGCCAGGGCGTGGTTCGGCTCAAGCGAAGTAAAAAAATCATGGCAACGACGCAACAGGCATGCCGACCTGATGCCCTTTGCCTCACTGGCCCACTTCAATGCACTGGATATCCACGAAGCCATGGGCGCCACCATGAGCCTCGGTGACAGGGAGCAAGCGAAAGACGTTGACCTGGCCCGATTGACGCATTACATAACAGGTGGCCGGGCTGCCGCCGCCGAGTGATCGCCAATAAGGAACGCAACTGCGATCGACCAAACCGGCCGTCGGCGGATATGCCCGGCCGGCCAACCCTAGGCCGCGCCTTCACCCGCAACCAGCAGCTCCGCCAACAGCGTGTCATCGGCCGGTGCCGCCCAAGCCGCCACACCAGACAGGATGGACACGGGCAACAGTTCCGGTGCCGGTTGCGGACGCTCGTACAACCGTTGCGGGGTACCGGAACCGGGGAGGATGGAACGATTGCGCTCATGCAGCGGATTCGAATCGAACTGCTCAGCGAAAGCAGCATCACGTAAATAGTTGGGGACGCGCGCAACCACTGCCTGGTCACCGGCAATCTGCAACACCATCTCGTCGCGGTCCAGGTCCAGCACGCCAATGCCATCGCCAAAGCCGGTCAGTTCGGACATCGCCCTGGCCGCGATCTGGTTCAATGCACCGAAGCACTGCAGCACTCTGCAATTGTTGACCATGGTTTGCCAGTCACGTGGATACAGCAGCTGCAGCTGGCTTACGTCTTGCCAGAAACTCCACGTCTGCATGCCATAGCCACGCAGTAGCGTGATGGCCTGCCGCAGCTGCGGCAGCTCGCCCAACTGGGCCGCCTCGTCTAGGATGAACAGTGTCGGCAACTCCGGCCGTGCACGGCGGCGGGTGATGAGGGACATCAACGTGCCTATCCACAACCGCAGCAATCGGCTGTGCGACTCAAGCATGTGTGGGGGCAACACCAGGTAGATGGACAGCGGCCCGCCACTGGTCACGTCGTCCAGGTCGAAGGACGTGCTGGCGACGTTCTCCTGGATGCGCGTTCCACGCAGGAAATCCAGCATGTCCTGGGCGAAAGAGAGAAAACCACCGATGGTCTCGGATGCGGCGATCTCCAGGATACGGGCGATCCGCCGCGCCTCCGGGTGCGGGGATTCGGCCATCATACGTGCCAGTTCGGCCGGGTTGCCCGCCGCCGCATTCACCAAGTCACGGGCATGCAGCAGGTTGGCGCTGCCTGGCGGCTCGGTGCACAGAACATGCAGCAACACGCCGATCACCAGATGCACGGCGCGATTGCTCCAGAATGCGTTCCGCGGATCCTGTGACTCCAGGCCCAGGGCCTCCGCCAGCACCGCCAGTTCGTCCACCGCCCCGGCCTGCATGATGTCGATGGCATCCAGTGGGTTGAGCGTGCCGCTGGGGAAGTCGGTAATACCCATCGGGTCGATGATGACCACACGCTGACCCATCTCGCGCCGCCGGCGGGCGGTAATGGCCACGTTCTCGCCCTTCGGATCGACCACGATCACCGGACCCTGGTGGCGCAGCAGGGCAGGAATGACACAACCGGTGCCCTTGCCTGCCCCGGTCGGGGCGATAGTCATAAGGTGCCCTTCGCCATTGAGTATGACCGGATCAAGGTATCCGGTCGCAGTGGTCTTGAGCGATTGCCCAAACGAGAACCCGAACGGCTGCCGTGCACGCTGCGCTTCGAGCGACCAGCCGACAAGGAGACCTTCGCCTTGGATGCTTTCGGGAAGCCTGAGTGGATGTGCGTTGATGAAAGGCATTGCTCAGGTCTCCGGATTTGCAATCGGGAAGGCATGCAGGTCGCGCACCGGTGACCGGTGGCGGCGGAGTGCTACCGCATCGGATGCGATCAGCTCGTCCTCCTCCATCTCAACCAGGCCTTGGACCACGCGAAAGCGGGCGGAAAACAGGTCCTGGCCGTAACTGACGGTGGTCCGGACAACCAGGTCCTCACCGTCGCGAACCGCGGTTAACGGCTGCAAGCGGCTATACCATCCCGGGTCCCGCGCATAGCCCCACAGCAAAGGGTGATGATCGTGCTCGATGATCGTAAAGGGACCTTCGCTACCCCATACCGCGCCACAGAACAAGCGCAGGTACTCAGGGCCGGTAACGATCTCGTCCAGAGCCGCCAGGGCAGGTGCAAGTGGCTGGGCTCCCGGCGCAGCGCGCCACCCACCCTGATTGAGCGAATGCAGGAGTTCGGAGCTGCCGTTGACGAGAACTAGCACGTTTGGACCGTAGAGCACGTCGATCGTGCCCACTTCACCCGGTGCCGTGATTACCTGTGCTTCAACCAGGACCCATCCCGGGTAGCAGCGCAACGGGAGATAGCCCGGCTCCCCCCACAAACCCTCCGCCAACCCTTGGGCTCCCTGCACTCCCTCATGTGATGCAGCCTCAAGACGCTGGCGGAAAAGTAAGGCTTGGGCAGGCGACATGCGCTTCCAGCCCCCAATCATCAACGGGACATGCGGCATGGCCTCGACCTCATGTTCGGGAAGTGTCGAGCCTATCGTTCATCCCCTCGCCACGTCCATCTGCCGACTTGCCCCCGGTAGCCGTACCACTCGTTACTGGGAGAGCCTGTGGTTGAAGGGTGCTGCGGTGGGGTGGCTTGGGTTCGGTGGCTGGCAGCAAGCTTGGCTGGAGGGATGCGCCCCTAGCTGCTGTGCGGTCGCACCCGATTGTAGTCACGGCGCCACTCGGCGATGACGTCGCGGGCTTGGACCAGCGACGCGACCCAGTGCTCGTTGAGGAACTTGTTCCGGAACTTGCCGTTGAAGCTCTCCATTTAGCCGTTTTGCATGGGCCAGCCGGGATCGACCAGCAGGTGTTGGATGCTGTTCTGCTGCGTCCAAGCGTGGTACGGCTCAGTGGGGGCAGGTCAATGGTAGGCCACGGAACGCTCCCATTGGGCAACCGCTGCGCTACGAACGGTCGACCGCGCGAAGCTTATCCAACCGGGCCACTTTGTTGGTCGCGCTCACCGAATTCCGTACGGCCGATGGGAGTAATCGACTTCCTCCGCCCTTCCGACGAATGGTCGTCCGGGTTCTTCAGGGCACCGCGTTGGCTCGCAGAGACGAGCGGGGATTCGCTCGTCCGGCCGGCACATCGTGTCCGTTCCCGACAACTGCCGCATCTGGATCTGCCCCCCCCCCCACCCCACCCCCGGAAACAGGGGCGTATCGAGCCAATGGGAATCAAAAGGAGTTGGCATCATGGGAATCAACCAAGGCAAGCCGCTACAGCAATCTCTCTCCGACTATCCGCGGCGCATCATCGTCCGGCTCAGCGAAGCCGCCGCATCGGCCCAACAGGCGAGAACGCTGGGCACCGCCTTCAAGGATTTGGACGGCATGCGGCTTCGACCCTACGTGCCGAGCGCCCATGCGCCGCCGCCGCCCTCACGTAAGCCGGGCGTCGGTGGCGGCGAAGCCCGCCGGCGGCTCCAGCGCTACCACGTCATTGACCTCGCGTCGTCTGACGACGCGGAGCGCGTCCTGAAAGAGCTGCTCGCGACGCCGGGCATTGAAACGGCCTATCTCGAACCCGAACCGCTACCGCCGCCGGTGGACCCGGACGACGACCCACGCAGCGCGAACCAACTCTATCTCGACGCGGCGCCGCGCGGCATCGATGCGCGCTGGGCTTGGAGCCGCAGCGACGGCGACGGAGTGACCGTCATCGACATGGAGCAGGGCTGGACACTCAACCACGAGGATCTCCAAGCGGCGGCGATTGACCTCATCTCGGGGCAGAACCGCGCCTGGCACGGGCATGGCACAGCCGTCCTCGGCGAACTGGCCGGCGTCGACAACACCATCGGCGTCGTCGGCATCGCCCCCGGCGCGCGGACACGCGTGGTCTCGGAATGGCGCACCATGACCGACTACAACAGCGCCGACGCGATCGTATCCGCGGCGTCGGTGATGGAGCCTGGCGACGTCCTGCTGCTCGAAGCACAGACCCGCTACGGTACCGTCCAGAACGTCCCGATTGAAGTTCACGACGCGATCTTCGACGCCATCCGCGATGCGGTCGACAACGGCATCGTCGTGGTCGAGGCCGCGGGAAACGGCAGCGTCGACCTCGACACCTTCCAGACCGCGGACGGACGGCGCATCCTCAATCGCGCCAGTTCAGATTTCCGCGACTCGGGGGCAATTCTCGTCGGTGCAGCGCGCTCGCCCGTGCCCCATATGCGCAGCGGTTTCTCAAACTTTGGCAGCCGCATTGACTGCTACGGCTGGGGCGACAGCATCGACACCTGCGGGGACGGCCAGACCGGCAGCCTGACCAACAGCTACACCACCGGCTTCGGCGGAACCTCAGGCGCGTCGCCGATGGTGACAGGCGCTGCCGCGCTGCTGCAGTCCTGGCACAAGCGCGTCTTTCGCAGGATCCTCACCCCCGACGAGATGCGGGAGCTGCTCAGCGATCCCGCACGTAACACCGCCAGCCAAGCCCCCGCGACCGACCGGATCGGAGTCATGCCGGACCTGCGGCGGCTCATCGAGTCGTTGGAAGTTCGCTACCCGATGCCGGAGCTCAACCGCTGGTCGATCGTCGTGCGCATCCTGTTTGGCGTCATCGACGACGCTGGCGGCGTCGTCATCGTTCCCGGTAAGGGTCCGGTGCCGATCGACCCATGGGTCGGGCGCCTGAGGCAGCCGTCCACGGAACTCGGCGACGTGCTCGCGTCGCTGGCGATGTACGAGCTGGCGTCGCTCATCAAGAACGACGCGCATCGCGAAAAGCTGAAAGCGGGCGCCGTGGAGGGGATTGCCGCAGCCGTCGGCAAGATGCAGTAGGCAATGATCGCTTCATCAACAAAGGAAGGGGAAATCGCCATGAAGACCATGTTGCTCGCGGCGAGCACCGCCGCGCTCGTCTGCTACGCCGGCGCCGGTCATGCGAACGACACGACGCTGAAACCATACACCGAGATTCGCGTTGCCCAGTTCCAGCCAGGGGATCATCTGATGGAGAAGGAACAGGCTACATGGATGGACAACACAATCGCGGCAGCCTGCACGCCCCAGGCTGCGGCGCCGCCGGCGGCGCCGCTGGTCGGGGCCATCGGCGGCATCATCATCGACTGGTTGTTCGAGCGCGGGTCGAAAGCAGTCAGTAAGCGGCTTCAAGAGAAGATTGACAAGTACACCACTACCTCAGCCAACAAGCAGGTCTACCGTGACATGTTCGATCCCGGACTGTGGGATGCTGACGAATCTTGCGTCCTCGTGCAGCGCGTCCATTGCAGCGCTCCGACCAGCGACATTGAATCCGGACGCGCGCACTGCAAGGCAGACGACAAAGCTGGGATGACCGTGGGGCTCCGGTTGAAGCGGGAAGCGGACCTCCTTCGTGTTCTGCCGTATGCCCAGGAAGTGACAAGTATCGATCCGAAGAAGCCAAGCCACGACGGCGGTGATGTGTCGATCGCAATCACTTTCAGGATCGACGCGTTCGGTCGGAACACCGACGGCTCTGGCTATCCGTGGAAGTCTCAGGACGTGCTAGTCGCATCAATGGACTGCGCCGTTAGAAAGGACAAGAAGGCGCGTGAAGGCCGTGATTCTGCCGGGCAGCTAGTCGAGGCTCGGAACGTGACCGGCACATGCAAAAAGAACCATTTTACAGGGCCGGACTGGACGGACGCATGGCAGTACGCCCATGTGTTGCCCAAGCCGCCGCCGAGCAAGCAAGCGTTCGTCTTCACCATGGCGGACGTCGGGAAACCGTCGCGCAGCCTCGAGATCTTTAAGGAGTTCTTCGACGCGACCGGCTCTGATCTGTCCGGAGCGTTGAGCGAAGCTCTGCAGAACAAGATCAAGCTGAAAGACGACTGATCGCTTCAGCTGTCGAAGCGTCGCTCTGCGCTGTCGCAGGGCCGTGTGGCCGGGTGCTACTCCGACTACCCGCGAGTTGCTCGTCAGTGGGCCGCTGCTGAACGTCTGGGGTTGAATGCGTCTTGGGGGTACTCGGAGCGGTGCAGCTAGAGGGCAAATGCAATACCGGTCAGGAGTTGGTACGGCGCATCGCTGTTCGCGCAACTGCGTCGATAGGAAAGCGGCAGCGAGACTGAGTCCTCCTCGTGAGGTCGTGGTTGCCGCGCCTATTGCGGTGGGGATGGTGGCAGTTGTAGTGATGCAACCGGCCATGAAGCGCGGCCCGACGCTGTGCTGAGGCTTCGGAGCTACTGGCGTAGGCACACTCGCGCTACTGCCAGTCGAATGTCGCCTGTCCGCGAGGAAGTGTCGCGTCCCGAGCGAGGAAGCCCACGTTGGAGGGTGGCGCGATAGGTCGCGACAAGGCATTAGAAGCCGACATCGTTGCCTTCTTCGATGTACTCCACTCGAGCGGCTTCAATCACCGCATCGGGATCCTGGTGGAGTACCTCAAAGGGCGCCTGGCCATCCAGCAGCACGTGCCCTGAGAGGAACCATTCCACCTCGCCCCAGCCGCTCGTTAGCCCTCGTTCGTCAAGATAGGGGCCATGCCCGCGCAGAACTTGCAGCACATCAGCGAAGCGCACGATCGGCTGATGCCTGTCGTCGAACTGCCATATCGGGAAGCGCCAATGATGCTCGGGGTCCACCATATAAACACCAAGCAGCCTTCCTTCGCGACGGTACTTGGTTACAGTCCGAGACGCGTCCTCCAGATCGAGTCCCATGGCTAGGCCGACTTGCTTAGCCGTGGGCCATTCCGCCGCGAGTTCTGCACGCCTGGCAGCTGACTGCTCCTCGAGGATGGACAGGAGGGGATCGGTGTTTGAAGTCATACGCATATACCATGAGGCTTCTGAGTAACCATGCCACGACGGTTCTATCTCTGTCCCCCGGCTCGGCCAAAGAGCCTTCCACACAGGGTAACGATTGCCGTGGTCAGGACCATCCAGGGTTCGCACAGATCCTGAAGGGCGTCGTGCCAGGTTTGTCGCTTGTCACCGACCATATCGGCATCCTCAGCTTTCCGGTGCCTGAGTTGACCCAGCCATGGCGCTGGGCTGATGAGCCGCGAATCTGTCTACTTCTCCGGCCATTCGAGCCGTGTAGAGCTGGTCAGGGGACCGTGCTGGAAGTCGGATGTCCAATCGTCACCCTCTTTGGGGCGAGCCAGATCTAGAGCTGTTTCATACCCGTGCTCGGTGAGCGACGCGGATAGGGCGACCTCACCGCAGGTGGGAAAGTGCCTGGCGATCCAGACCGCGCGTTGTCTGATGTGAAGTGGCAGGGATTGGTCGCGGGCGAGTTCAATCAGGAAGCCGCCGGCCCAGACTACGGCTCGGGCGCGTTCGTATGCGGTTGTCATGTGGGGTCTCCTTAGGAGCATCAAGGTTGCCTGTCCCGATATCAGGGAGTGCGACTGGATGGAAAAGGCGCTGGAGGCCCTTCCAGCGAACGCGAGGTAGGTGATTGCACGGTCCATCCCGGACGGCAGGATTGAATGCCGGAGCGGAACTGAACGCGAGAGGGGCGGCACAGTCGATCAACTCTGCATGTCGTCCCAGTTCTGCCGCGGGCGCTGGTGGCCCGCAAGTCAGCTTCACCATGAGGCGTGATCGACGATCAGCGGCCCGTCGTGCTCCGGCACTTCGCTGGCATAGCGCAACAGGATCTGCGCACGGCGATCTGTGATAGGGCGCGCCGGTGCCAGCAGAAGCTCGCGCAGGATCGGAGCGTACTCCGGGCAAGTCGACTTGAAGTGGGCGAGGGGTCCTTTCAGTTTCTGAAGCATCCCGGACAGAGCCTTCCTGCGGGTGTTGGGGGAGTCATCGCTGGTCTGATACCAGACATTGCCGATGTCACGCAGGACAGCGTAGGCGATGCCGAGGTCAAGGAGATCACGGGTCAGGAATGTCCTGTTGCGAAGGTGCTCGCCGAAGACAACGGCGTTCCGTACAAGGCTGCCAGCCTCGGCCAGCGGCCGGTGGGTTGCTGTCCAGTAGTTGAAGAAGACGTCCGGCTCAGTGAACACGTCGCTGAGCAACTGGCGGATTGCCGGGTGCTTCACCCAATCCATGAGTTCTCGCCCGCGGTATACATCTTCCGCATCAGTGCCGAAAGTGTCGGGGACGAGGTTAAAGGCCTCCATGTCTTCGAACCAGTCGAAACGGGTGACTACGTGATGGGTGCGGTTTTCGTCCCTGTCGTCCACTGGCACGAGGTAGGCCACCGCTTTGCGGAGGCGGCCGGGGAGTGCGGCAGGCAGGTCACCCCAGTACCAGGCGTCGACAACCCTCCGTTCGCTGTAGAGCTTCACTTGATGGGAGTGCTCGGGAAGCAGTTGTCCGGGCTGGACGACGACGTTGAGCGTGCGGGGGCGGAGGATTTGGGGATGCGGATTCATTGTTCTGGGTTCCTCTAGGCGTGTTGGGGCGTACTGCAGCGGGCGCAGGTGGAGGGCCGTTGATTGGCTTGGGTGAGGCAGGGCGGGCGGGAACGCCGGCTCTCCTCGTCACGGTGCAGCTACGGATCAGCTGCTGCTGGCGGCCGCTAGCTGGTCTTCAGCGTTTGCGAGACTGTCGGGAAGCTGTTCGACCGGAGAGATGGTGCTCTTGAAAGGATTCATTTCACTCATCGGAGTCCTGCGTTCCGGCGTCAGGACCGGGCGCGGCGCCCGGGCTCTTTGTTGGAGGCAATCTGGCGCTTAAGAAGCTCCCGCAGGTCTTCGGGATCGAGCTCGTCGATATCCTTGGCCGTGAGGCGCGGTTCGGACGGCGTAGCGGACTGTCGGCTGAGCAGGCCGGCAAACGCCAGTCCATCCTGCCGGGTCAGGTTGGGCACGAAGCGCGAGTACACGGTGAACAGCATCTGCGTATTGGTGTGCCCCATGAGCCGTGCAATCCACTCCGGGTTCTCGCCCGACGCCAGCATCAGCGTCGCGGTGGTGTGTCGGGTCTGGTAGGGCCGGCGCTTCTCCAGTTCGAGGTAGCGCAGCAGCGGGTACCAGATGCGGTTGGCGAAGTTGTGGGCGTCGATCGGGTTGCCTGCCCGGCTGCAGAACACGTATTCGACATCCGGATCTCGCTCTTCCCATTGCTGCCGTAGCGCCTCCTTGACCATGGGTAGCATCGGGATATCGCGGATGGAACTTTCCGTCTTGGCGTTCTCCTCCGCCTCGCCTGCCGAGAACACCTCGCGGACCTTGATCACTTCATGTTCGAAGTCCACGTACTTCCACTTCAGGCCGTTGATCTCCCCGGTGCGCATTCCGGTGAAGAACCGACAGGTGACGTAGTTCCGGTAATCCGGCCGAATGGTGGTCCGGACCTTCTCTACCTCTTCGAGCGAGAACGGCTTGACGTCGGGGCGCCGCCCCTTGAGCCGCCTTACGCCCTTGAAGGGGTCCGGAGTGCCGAAGCGTTCGCTGGCCTCGGTCAGGCACTGGCGCAGGAGCCCCATCGTGCGGTTGACGGTGGTCGGGGACAGCTTCTGGCTGGAGCGACCAGGCAGTTCCGCCAGCCTGGCGCGAAAGGTCAGCACGTCCGCCTTGGTGATCGAGCCGACCGGCCGGTCCCCGAACTCCGCTAGCAGGTGGGCATCGAACGTCGCGTCCACGCTGTCGCGGTGCTGGCGCCGCCACTGGGGGGCCATTTCCTTACGCCAGGTCACGGAGAAGTCCGAGAAGCTCGGCGTGTCGGGAATCGCCGGGGCCGCGGGTAGGAAATTGCCGCGTGCGGTGGTCAGGGCAACGTTGCCGACGGCCGCAGGTAGCCCGGCGAACTGGGCTGCCTTGGTGCTTCCCGGAAACGTCGCCGAGTAGTCGAACAGGCCCTGCTTGATCTCCTTGGAGATCCGGTTCATCAGGGTCTGCACCCGGCGGCGGTTCTCCGCGGTGTCGGGCAGGGTCGTCTGCTCCCGGCAGCGCACGCCGCGGTAGAAGAAGTCCAGGTACAGCATCCCGGACTCGGGGCGGGCGCGGACCTTAGCCATGGACGACGCCACCGCTGGCCATCGGGATGCCGCCGCCAATCGCGGCGTTGCCCATCGGTGCCCGGCCGGCGGAGAACTTGCCAATGTCCCGCTGGATCGCCTCCCAGATGAAGAGGAGCTTCCGCCCGCCGAAGGGGCGAATGTAGTGAACGCCCTCCAGCAGCACGGCGTCCTTCAGGCGGGTGCGAATGGTCCTTGCGTCGTAGTGGATGCGGGTGGCGAGTTCATCGGTGGTGATGTAAGTTTCCATCTGGCTGGTCCTGTCGAGTTTCGTCAACGGCTGTCGCGCATAGGCGACGCTTGTTGACGATCATAGACGACGAGCGGCGACTGTCAACGACGCATGTCGCCCATAGGCGACGATATTTATGAGTTATTCATGATTAGATTCCGTCTCGCCGAGCTGATCGCGGACAAGGCCTTCAAGGAGCGGCGTGTCGTGCCCCTGACAGAAGTGGCAGATGCGACGGGCATTCATCGGGCAACGCTGTCGAAGATGGCCAATCATCCCGGCGCGAACATCGGCACGGACATCATCGATAGGCTCTGCAAGTACTTCGGCTGTCAGCCAGGCGAGCTGCTGACATACGTTGATGAGGACATTGGGAGTCTGACCAGCGGGTGATGAGCTGAACTAGATCTCAAGTTGCGCCTGCCTCGAGCGCAGAGGTAAAGCCTCGGATCCTGCCGCTAAAGCCAGACAGATCGTGAGCGGAAGGAAGCACCATTCCGAGCTTCTAGAGGAGTTGCGGATGAGCTGGACCACCTATGCCGTCCGTTTAGCCATCGCGCAGACAATCAACACCCCGAACTCGTCTTCTAATTGCATCGTCTCGCGGCCGGAGGTGCGGTTCTCCGGGACGCGCTGCTCGCGCCAATAGGCGGTGAGGTAGACGTCCAACAACGGAGCGGCCGGCACGACTGCTGGCCCGCGGCCCATGCGGCGTCTGGCCTCGGTGAAGTTGTTGTACCCACAGCGCACCGCGGCCCGCTCGAGGGCCTGCAGGTGGGTGAGGGTGGAGTCGGCGCGCTCGATGCCCTTGGCGAGGCGCTTTAAGCCGTCCAGCGTGGACGGCAGCACAGAGTTGCTGGTCATGGCGTTTGCTGGTCATGGCGTTTCTCTCGGCCTTGTCCGCAGCGTCACCCGTTGCCGCCTAGGCCTAAAGAGAAGGCCATGGAATCAGGGACTACTGCCGCAGTACCGTTTCCAGCTTTGCCAAAACGGGTGCCATGCGCCAGCGAGCGCAAGGTCTGCGCTACGCCGACGGGGGCGGGTTGTCCATCCCGGTCCGGCTTCAGGTGCGAGTGCCGCTGGACTGGGTTCCCGCCAGCCTGTTGCTTCTTCACCAAGGCGGAGAGGAGTTGCGCCAGCGCACGGTGCGTCTGCTCGAAACCAACAGCACGTCACAGGGCTGGCCCCCGGGGTTATCCGCAAAGCGGAGTGAAACCGCCATCCGTCTTGACCGCCGCAATGCTTCCCCTCGGCCGGGACCGTCCACTGGTGATGCCTAACGAGCATCTTGCCCATCCCCAGATGGAACCTTGTGGCGGGATCAAGGCGCGTCGGAGTCTCCCTACAGCCCAGATCGATCTGACCCAACTGCCCCCGGGGCGGCGGTGGCGAGATGATCTTGGCCCGGCAGCACGGCCTTGCACCAGGAATGGACGCCGCTCTGTAACAAAATTGCCGGTCCCTCGGGCAAGGACTAAAGCTGTGCCGGGGCGCTCCTACTGCCGACAGCTGTCCCTTCGAGACCCCTCCCACCGGTTGCCTTGGGGATTCGCCCGTTGGCATGTCGTATGCTTCGCATCGGGGACGTGTGCCCTGCCGGGCGCGGGCCGCAAGAGCGGCCGGAGGTGGCGGAAATGGCGAAGCGGTCTGCCGGTGCCGGTTCTTGGCTCATCGTGGGCGTGATAGCGCTCATACTCGTGGTGCCCAAGGAAGTGTGGATCGGTCTTGGGATCCTGCTGGTTGTTGCGGGGGCGGGTTACGTCGCCGTCAAGCTTCTTGGGGCCAAGACCTCGCCGGGCACCTCGGAGGTCCCGCGGACCCCTGAGCCGTCAGCCTACGAGCCGACCTTGGCCGAGCTCATGGCGAACGCCAAACTCGATAAGCAAAGTTACCGCCCTGGTTCCGCCACGGCGAGACCTACAGCACCACGTGCGCCAGGTTCGGCCGGGTTGAGCGCTGCTCGGAGCGTGCCAGCTCAGGGCGTCCAGATAGATCCCGGCAACATTCACGACAAACTGCCCTCCATCAACCACGCTGCGCACGCCGGCGCGGCCGCAGTCGCTGGGCCTAGACCAGAAGCGTCACCCTGTGATGTTGATAATCAGTCTGTGCTCCATAGAGCGCCTTACCTAGTAGAGGATGCCAAGCACGAGAGATTCGAAGCTCAACCGACGTCGTGGACGACGGGACGAGACGCTCTCGCGAAGACGAATCGCGAGCGCGCCAGGTATCTGCGCGAAAAGCTTCCGCGCACGGATCAAGTCGCACTGCCTACTAACGATGCATCAGTTGCGAATGTTGGTGGCAGCATGCAGGTCGAAGCGGAAACGGAAACCGCATTGGGACGCGAGTCCGGGGTACTCGCAGTTGAAAGGGCGACTGCAGATGCTCAGCCAAACTCTTGGAAGTCGGAACGGGAGACGGTGGCCAAGAAGAATCGCGAGCGTGCGGACCATTTGCGCCAGAAGTATCCGGTGACGTCAAGGGCTGACATCGCACCGAAGTCAGCGTCCCAGAATTCACACCGCGAGAATGATCTTCACTCAGTATTGGCGGCTAAGTCTGCGGAGAGTTTCGATGCAGAGCGGTCTGCAGTCGCGCCTCAGCCCACGCCCGCAGCACCGAGTTCAAGTTGCGATCCACCTGCCGAGCCATCTTTCGCAGAGCGCACCCTCGGCGATTTTATGCGCTTGCTCCGAAGCGACCCGGAGAAAGAGGAGCGGTTCTTTGCCGCCAATCTGCTCGAGGCTCAGCACGACTGCTCAACGCATGTGCTGCCTCCGCCACCGCCCGGGCTCACGGCAACGCGCTGGGTCAGAGCAAGCGAAACAGTTCAAATTGGGGGCCTGACCATACCAGGCGGCATGCTCTATGTCGGCCCCCATCTGGCTGCGCTCAATGGCGATGATGAGCCGGCGCTGATCAATCCGCGCTTGCGAGTCGCAGCCCACGGTGATTATCGCGTGCAGCACACCAACTACTGGCCCAGCTACGGCGACATTACCCCTCACGCACGACGCGCATACCTTCAATGGCTGGCGGAGGGAAGATCGCACCCGGACTGCGACATCGGCCTCGTGTTCCTGTTCTTCTACGGCCTGGAGCGCCGGATCTTCGTCGACAGCAAGAACGAAGAAGAGGCACGCGGGGAATGGCCAGGCATCCTGGCGGAGATCCGCAGGCTCCTGAGGATCTATGGGGAGCGATCAGGATCCTTCAAGCGATATGCGGGCGAGTTGCTCAGCTGGATGGAGCTCGACGGTGGGTCGAGCAAGCTCTACGAGAAGCCGGTCCCTGACTTCCCGCGCACTTATGAGCTGCCGCCCTACCTGCGCCTCGCGCTTGGCCAAACCTCTGTCGACCGCCATCCTCTGCCGGCTGCTCTGGCTCTGGCCTGGGTCCGGCTGAGCCCGGAGATACGGTTGCGGAGTGCCGCGACCCGCTGTCCCGAGGAGTTCGGCCGACTCTTCATCCAGCGCTATCAAGAGGCGTTCGGGGCCGGGCTGGTGCTGCCCAAGAACAGGACCAAGTTGAAGTTCGTCTATCAAGCCGCTTCGTCCGGGCTGAGAGGCGCCAAGATCACGATGAGCTTCGGCGACGTGCCCGATGTCACGGCACTCACCGCCCCGATCAAGAAGCTGGGCGAGATTGCCCTGCAGTGCAATGCCGAGCTCGGTGCCTACAGCCGCATGGTGGGTAAGGATCCGACAGCGAGCGGCGGGCTGGAAGCAGCCTTGCTGCTGCCTGCCTCGCTGTGGCCGGAAGGCATGCGCGCCAGGCTTCAGGCCCTTACCATCCGCATGCGCGAAGGTAGGCTGTCCCTACCCCTAGGGGAGCTACTCTCCGCACTTGGAGGGCTGAAGCCTCCAATCAATCGGGAGCGAGTCCGCTCACTGGCGCGTGCCTTGGAGGGTGCCAGCATCGGGCTGGAGCCTCACGTGATGGCCGGCGCTCGCGCGCCAGGCGAACGGGACACTGTGGTGCTCTTTGCTCAGCCATTCATGGACTCCCAGGTCGGGTCGGGCGCGGAATACCAGACAGCCGCCCTAACGCTCCAGCTAGCGTCTGCCATGGCCAACTCTGACGGTGACTTCAATGACCAGGAAGTGGCGCACTTGCGAGCGGAGATCGAAGGCTGGGCGCATCTGACCCCGGCCGAGCGTCGCAGGCTACAAGCGCATCTCCAGTGGCTCACCACCTCCCCGCCGACGTTGGCCGGGATGAAGAAGAAGCTTGAGCCGCTACCCGCGGCTGCCAGGGAGACGCTGGCCGCCTTCATGGCCACGTTGGCGCAATCGGACGGGCTGGTGTCTCCGGACGAAGTGAAGTTCCTGGAGAAGGTCTACAAGGCTCTCGGAGTGGAGACCAAGCGCGTTTTCAGCGATGTCCATGCCCTCGGTGCTGGCGGCACGCCCGTCTCTGTGCGCAGAGCCGAGAAGGAAGGCTTCCGTCTGGATGCCGACCGTCTTGCGGCTCTACAGGCGGACACCGCCAAGGTTTCGGCCCTGCTGTCCTCCATCTTTACCGACGAAGCCCCAGCACCGCCCGAACCGCCTCAGCCTGTCGTGGTGGAGGCCGATGCCGAGGCTGACACGTCTTCACCGCTGAATCTGGACGAGGCCCATGCGGCCTTAGTCCGGCTGCTGCTGTCTCGGGCAGAGTGGTCGCGCACGGAGTTGGAGGATGCGGCGGCTGATTTGGACCTCATGCTCGACGGGGCGCTGGAGCAGATCAACGAAGCTTCCTTCGACGCGTTTGACGAGCCGCTTTGCGAGGGTGACGATCCGCTTACAGTCAACATCGATCTGTTGGAGAAGCTGGAAGCATGACCACTGCCATTCGTCCCAAGGACCGCGACGCCGTCATCCAATCCCTTCGCGCGGGTGTCGTTCCCCGGATGGGGCAGCATTTGATCCAAGTGGCGCGCGCGCGCGAGATCGAGGCGCTGGTCGCGGACATCGACCGCATCGCTGATGGCGGATCCTCATTCCGGTTCGTCATCGGCGAGTACGGCGCAGGCAAGACCTTCTTCCTGAACCTGATCCGCGCCATCGCCATGGAACGGAAGCTAGTGGTGGCCAATGCCGACCTCAATCCGGATCGTCGTCTCCACGCCTCTGGCGGCCAAGCGCGCTCCCTGTATGCCGAGCTCATGCGCAACTTGGCCACGCGCACCAAGCCCGAAGGCGGGGCGCTTGCGGGCGTGGTCGAGAAGTTCATCTCGACTGCGAAGACAGAGGCGAAGGCCCAGGGCGCCGCAACAGAGCAGGTGATCCGGTCAAAGCTTGAGCAGCTGACCGAACTGGTGAACGGCTACGACTTTGCCGATGTGATCGCAGCGTATTGCCGGGGGGCTGAGGACGGCAACGAACAGCTCAAATCCGATGCGATTCGCTGGCTACGCGGCGAGTTCGCGACGAGGACCGATGCCCGCAACGCATTGGGTGTGCGCACGATCGTCGATGACGCTTCTGTCTACGACCAGCTCAAGCTGGTCGCCCGGTTCGTGCGTCTGGCCGGGTATTCCGGGCTGTTCGTGTGCCTGGATGAGTTGGTCAACCTCTACAAGCTCGCCAATGCCCAAGCCCGCAGCTCGAACTACGAGCAGATCCTGCGCATGCTCAACGACTCGCTCCAAGGCACAGCGGTTGGCCTCGGCTTCGTTCTGGGCGGGACGCCAGAGTTCCTCATGGATCCCCGTCGCGGCGTTTACAGCTATTCCGCCCTCCAAAGCCGCCTGGCCCAGAACACATTTGCCGCAGGCGATCTGGTCGATTTCAGCGGCCCTGTGCTGCGGCTCTCCAGTCTCACCCTCGAAGATTTCTACCTGCTCCTGGGCAAGATCCGCCACGTCTATGCCGGCGGCCAGACCGACCGCTATCTCTTCCCTGACCCGGCAATCGCTACCTTCATGGAGCATTGCGCCAATCGCATTGGCGACAGCTTCTTCCGCACACCACGCACGACGATCATCTCCTTCATCAACCTGCTCGCCATCTTGGAACAGAACCCAGGCACGGACTGGAAGAGCCTGATCGGCGAAGTCAAGGTAGAGGTCGATCATGGAGGCGATACGGACCTAACCGTGGAGGAAGACGACGAGCTCGCTGCCTTCAAGCTCTGACACCCGATGTCAGTTTCCCAGGCCTTCCTTCAGCTCGATCCACGGATCCAGCACTATCTGTGGGCGGAGGGCTGGGGCGCCCTGCGCGAAGTCCAGGAGCGCGCCATCCCGGTGATCCTGCCGGGGGACCAGGACGTCATCGTGGCCGCCAGCACGGCCTCCGGTAAGACCGAAGCGGCATTTCTTCCGGCCCTGACGCACCTTCTCCAACAACCCGCCCGCGGCTTGATCGTCTACATCAGCCCGCTCAAGGCCCTAATCAACGACCAGTTCGAGCGGCTGGGCCGGCTGTGCGAGAACCTCG
This sequence comes from uncultured Luteimonas sp., assembly GCF_947492465.1. Lineage (NCBI taxonomy): Bacteria > Pseudomonadati > Pseudomonadota > Gammaproteobacteria > Lysobacterales > Lysobacteraceae > Luteimonas > uncultured Luteimonas sp. Next base: position 78,595 of record NZ_CANLNF010000003.1, on the reverse strand, counting down.
ATGTGCCAGTGTGGCCATGGCACGGGGACGTCACCGCTACTAGCAAGCGCAAGTTCCTCACCAAGCCCCACGGGGTCCTTCTCATCACCCCGGAGTCCCTGGAAGCCACGCTGTGCAACCGCGGCACAAGTGTGGCCGGACTGTTCACCCGCAGCACCTTCTTCGTGGTCGACGAGCTGCATGCCTTCATCGGTTCAGAACGCGGAAAGCAGCTCCAGTCGCTCATGCATCGCATCGAAGTGGCTATTGATCGGAGAGTTGCGCGGGTCGGTTTGTCTGCGACGTTGGGCGACATGACCCTTGCCGCGCGGTTCCTGCGGTCCGATGGCAAAGCGGCTATCGTTGATACCCCGTCGGCTGGCGGCCAGCTGCTGATCAAGGTAAAGGGCTACGAGGAACCACCGAAGCAAGATGGCTCAGACGGCGACGGCAGCGAGGATCACACCGACCGGGCAACGCGGGAAGTCGCCCGGCACATGTTCGGGGTTCTACGTGGCTCCAACAATCTGATCTTCCCCAACAGCCGACAGGAAGTCGAGCGATACACCCACCTCCTAAACGAACTGTGCGAGCGGGAGATGCTCCCGCGCGAGTTCTGGCCTCACCACGGCAACCTCTCCAAGGAGATACGCTACGAGACCGAAGCTGCCTTGAAGCAGCGTGAACGCCCAGCCACGGCTGTATGCACCAGCACCCTGGAGCTCGGCATCGATATTGGCGCGGTCAAGAGCGTGGCACAGATCGGCACCCCACCATCGGTTGCCAGCCTCCGGCAGCGTCTGGGACGATCAGGCCGGAGAGAAGGTGAGCCCGCGATCCTGCGTGGCTACGTCATAGAAGATGCGATCGACGACAAAGCAAGCCTCCAGACCCGGCTGCGGCTGGGCACGGTCCAGACAGCGGCAACAATCTCGTTGCTGCTGGAGCAATGGTTCGAGCCTCCAACGGTGGGCGGAGCGCACTACTCCACTCTTGTCCAGCAGTTGCTCTCCGCAATCGCGCAGTATGGCGGCCTGCGTGCCGGCCAGGCCTACGCGTTGCTGTGCGCTCATTCAGGCCCGTTCGCAGAGGTCTCGAAAGATGGATTCGCGGAGTTGCTGCGAGCTCTTGGCCGGCAGGAGATTCTAGTCCAGGACCACTCCGGACTACTGCTTCACGGCCGGATAGGCGACAAGATCGTCAACCACTATTCGTTCTACGCGGCATTCAGCAGCGACGAGGAGTTCCGCATCGTTTCCGGCGGCAAGACGCTTGGGACACTGCCGGTGTCTCAGATGCTTATGCCCGGTCAGCGCATCTTGTTCGGCGGCCGCACCTGGGAAGTCCAAGAGATCGATGACACCCTCAAGACTATCCATGTGCTGCCTGCGAAAGCAGGCGCCCCACCCCTGTTTAATGGCGGCGGTGGACGCGTCCATACGCGCGTTCGCCAGCGAATGCGCGAAATCTACCTCCAGTCTTCCTCGTTGGGCTACCTGGACCAGGAGGCACAGCGCTTCGTCGATCAGGGTCGCGCTACCTTCCGCGACTTGAGAATGCAAGATTGCTTGCTCCTCAATCAAGGCAGCCAGGCAATTCTGCTGACGTGGCTAGGCGACGCTGCCAACGAAGCAATTGCGTGCCTTGTGATGATGCGCGGCATCAACGCGGCGATCGGTCAGCTTGGCGTAGAGATCCAAAAAGGCGGCAAGCAACTGGAGGAGATCGAAGACTTGCTCGCGGACATCGCCATTGATGACGCGCCAGTCGTCGGCGAAGTCTTGAGAAACGCGCGGAACCTGGAGCGCCAGAAGTGGGACCGTTTGCTCTCGCCCACATTGTTGCGCGAGACGTATGCAACCTCAAATCTGGACCTGGACGAGGCGATCAGTTGGCTACGGGCCTTTCTAGGGTCCGACAATTGCCTATGAAACTGCAGCCAGCCTAGACGAGCCAACTTGATGAGCCAAGGCGTGCCAGCAGACAAATGGTCGCTCCAAGATACTGCTGGCCTTCTCACCGATGGCCTACGCAACACCGCGGCCGACGATCCCGCTAACCCCAAGCTGCAGCAGTACATGCGCGACGCACTGCCAGTGCTGTCTACCGCCACCCAGATCAGCGGCGAGCGCACGCGCGCACTCTATTGGTATCGCAACACCCCCATCCCCGAGTTCGAGCACCGCACCGCCGAACAACTGGTGTCCGAGGGCAAGGCCGACGCGGTGCTTTCGTAACCAGCTATCCGTCGGCTGCGGCGCCAGCGGATGATCCTGGGCCGGCCCGACTGCCGTTTCGCCTGATGGCGTTCCCTGCAGGACAGCCCAGAAGCCCAAAGAGGATGACTGGGAGCGACGCGCCGAGCCGCTCCCGGAGACCAGCAAGGAGATACCTGACCCTACCGCACCTCGAACTCCCGCGTATCGACGACATTGCCGTCCTGCGAAGTCTCCACGCGGTAGCGTCCCGTCGGCCAGCCGTCGGACTTGCTGTGGAAACGATGGTCTGCTCGGCGGAGATGCGGTTGTTGGCATCGATCCCATGCCCAGAGTCTCCGTCGCCGACGGCGTCGCCGCCGGCACGCCGGTCCGTAGATGTGTTCCTAGAAGCGAGACGGCTCTCCGTCGTCGGGTACACGCGTGCGATTCGCATCGAGCTGCTGCTTGGCGATGAACTCGCGCAGTTCCTGGCGCGTCTGGCCGGCGTGGTTCACCGACTCCATGTGCACGCCTATCACGACGGCTTCCGGCGCGAGGCGCCGCGCGCGTGAGAGGTCTTCCTTACCCATGATGATCGAGCTGTCGAGGCTCGGGATGCGGGCGTAACCCGTGTTGATCACGATCAAGTCGGGGTCGTGCTGCCGGATTGCCGCTTCGACCTCCGGGCGCCAGACGGTGTCGCCGGCGACGTACACGCGCTTGTGGCCCGGACGCTCGAAGACCACGCCCGAGACCGTTTCGAGGATGGTACCGAGCGCGCCTATATGTGCGTCGGTGCCGCTGGCCACCGGTACGGACCAGCCGCGTGCCATTGAAATCGGTATCGCTGCCGACCACGCGCACGTCGGTGAAGCCGTCCCTACGGACCGACGCGGCATCCTGCTCGTTCTGCACGAAGATCGGCCTGGTCGGAGTCGGACGCCGCTGCTTCCCCCGCAGTGGTCGATGCACTACTCACGGCGCATCGCCGCGGGGCGCAGATCGTGGCCTGTGCCTAGGCGCATTCGTGCTGGGTGACGCTGGTTTGCTCGACGGGCGCTAGGCGACGACCCACTGGGCTGCGCGCGACGTCTTCGCTCACCGGTTTCCCGACGCTGACTTCCGACCCGAAGTGCTGTATGTCGCCGACGACAACGTCGTGACGTCGGCAGGCACGGCTGCAGCAATCGACTGCTGCCTCAACTTGGTCCGCCAACGGGACGGTGCGGATGTGGCGAACCGCGTAGCTCGGATGCTCGTCACGCCTCCCCATCGGCAAGGCGGGCAAGCCCATTTCATCGAGCAGCTGGTGCCTGAACTGGCGAGTGAGCACCGACTGCCTGGCGTGCTCGAGTGGGCAATGGAACACCTGGCCGAACCACTCTCGGTCGGTGCCCTGGCCGGCGCCGCACATATGAGCCGACGTACTTTTAGCCGGCGCTTCCGTGAAGCGACGGGGACGACAGTTTCGAAATGGGTCGCGAACGCTCGACTGGCGCGCGCCCAACAGCTGCTGGAGACGACGGAGCTTCCCGTCGAGCGGATCGCGACCGAGGTCGGCTTCCGGACGGCGCTGAGCCTCCGCCAGAACTTCAGCGAGCAGTTCGGGACGACCCCGACGGAATACCGGCGCAACTTCTCAGCCGGCCTTCGCGTCTCCCTGAGTTGGGCTGACCAGGAAGACCCGAATGTCCGTTACGGGTCGCAAGCAGCCGACGTCCCCCCGGTTTTGAGTAGCACGGCGATCTGGAGTCCAATTCCCCAGAGCAAGGAGATTGGACGTGAAGAAGCGCTTTTCTGAAGAACAGATCATCGGCTTCCTGCGTGAGGCCGAGGCGGGGCTGCCGGTCAAGGAGCTGTGCCGCAAGCACGGCTTCAGCGAGGCGTCGTACTACCTGTGGCGGAGCAAGTTTGGGGGCATGAGCGTGCCCGACGCCAAGCGCCTGAAGGAGCTGGAAGCCGAGAACGGCCGGTTGAAGAAGCTGCTGGCCGAGCAGGTGCTTGAGAACGAGGTCATCAAGGACGTCCTGCGAAAAAAGTGGTGAGCGCACCGGCTCGACGCGAGCAGGTGCGCTACATGATCGGCAGAGGGTTGAGCGAACGGCGGGCGCTGGCGGTGGTGCGCATGAGCGCCAGCGCGTACCGCTACCAGCCTGCGCCTGACCGGAACGCCGATCTTCGGGAGCGCATCCTGGCGCTGGCCCAACGGTATAAGCGATACGGCGTCGGGATGATCCACCTCAAGCTCAGGCAGGCAGGAGTGGCCGTGAACTACAAGCGCGTGGAGCGGCTGTACCAGGAGGCGAAGCTGCAGGTTCGCCGGCGGAAGCGGAAGAAGGTGCCGGTAGGCGAACGGCAGCCGCTGCTGCGGCCAGATCGGGCCAACCAGGTCTGGTCAATGGACTTCGTCTTCGACCGAACGGCCGATGGGCGGGTGCTCAAGGCCCTGACCATCGTGGACGACGCCACGCACGAATCGGTGGCGATCGAGGTAGAGCGGGCGATCTCGGGCCATGGCGTGGTGCGCATCCTGGAGCGCCTCGCACTCCAGCGCGGCCTGCCGGAGGTGATCCGCACCGACAACGGCAAGGAGTTCTGCGGCAAGGCCATGCTCGAGTGGGCGCATGCCCGTGGTGTCGCCCTGCGTCTGATCGAGCCGGGCAAGCCCAACCAGAACGCCTACGTCGAGAGCTTCAACGGCCGCTTGCGCGACGAGTGCCTCAACGAGCACTGGTTCACCAGCCTGTTGCACGCCCGCACGGTCATCGAAACCTGGCGCCGCGAATACAACGAGGAGCGGCCCAAGAAGGCACTCGGCGGGCTCACCCCGGAAGCCTATGCCAAAACCTTGGCCGCCTCGGATACCCTAACCGCGGACTCCAAAGCCGACCGCTACTGAAAGCGGGGGGACGTCGCAGCCGCACAGTGAACTGACGAATGGCCAATTCGTTGACTTGGCCGCCATCGATCAAGGGCTGGTGACGGCAGTTGGCGCCATTGGCGACCACGGTCTACAGCTTGGCCACCGACAGCGCGGTGTTGAGTCGTGGGACGGCTTCGCGAGCCCAGGGATCAGTGCTACCTCAGACCAGCCTCAGGTGCTACCAGTTCGTCGCCGGACGCACCCCTCTCGTCCTCCACGACCATGCGGCCAATGGTGGCCAGGCAGTCTCCAATCGATGGCATTCGGGGGCCTTCATTCTTGCGCGGCCCGGGATCCCGCTGGGCCGGGAGCGCGTCAGCGTTGGGGCACCGCACAGGGCTTCGCGAGACTCTTCCAGCCCAGAAGTCCGGTTCGAGTGTCGGGGTCGTTTTCGTAGACTTGCTCGCGCCTGTGACACCCTGACCTGTCACAGAACCTGTCACAGGCCATTTCGTTGATATCAGGGGAGGGGTGACGAGGGTCTTTCAGAAGCGACCCCCAATCTGCTTGTGACAGTCGTTCTGTCACAGAAAAGCCCGCATCGATGGCGGGCTTTTGAGGTGTAAGACGTTGTTCTTACCGCAAAATCTGGTGGCTATGGGTGGAATCGAACCACCGACCTCGGGATTATGAGTCTCGCGCTCTAACCGTCTGAGCTACATAGCCAAGTTTTCAGATTTCGTCTCTATGACCCTGACATTATGAGTGACGTGCTCTAACCGGCTGAGCTACATAGCCAGAATTTCAAACTGTACCGCCATGACCCTCACATTATGAGTGCTGTGCTCTAACCGGCTGAGCTACATAGCCAACGGCCCGCCGCAGGGCGGCGAGCCGCGTATTGTCCGGGGATGGAGGCGCGGCGTCAACGCCGGTCCCCCGGGCTGTCACTTTCGTGACAGTCGTGGCAGAGTCGGGGGCAGTAGATCTTTGGAGTCCGCATCGTGATCGATCCGGACGGGTATCGCCCCAATGTCGGCATCGTGCTGATGCATCCGGACGGCCGCGTCTTCTGGGCGCGGCGGGTGCGGCGCGATGGCTGGCAGTTCCCGCAGGGCGGGATGAACAGCGACGAGACGCCCATCGAGGCGATGTATCGCGAGCTGCGGGAGGAAACCGGCCTGCTGCCCGACCACGTGGCGGTGCTCGGCGTGACCCCCGGCTGGCTGCGCTACCGGCTGCCCCGCAACGCCATCCGCCGCAACGACCGGGTCGTGTGCATCGGCCAGAAGCAGGTCTGGTTCCTGCTCCAGTTCACCGGGGCCGAGAGCGACCTGCGCCTGGACCTGACCGCCAAGCCCGAATTCGACCACTGGCGCTGGGTGGACTTCTGGTATCCGGTCGAGCACGTGGTGATGTTCAAGCGTGGTGTCTACGCTAGCGCGCTGCGCCACCTGGCGCCGTTCGCGCGGCAGATCGCCGGGCCGACGGCGATCCCGCCGGTCGTTCTGGAGCAAAGGGCCTACGAAGGTCGCCGCCGGCCGCCGCGCGGCGCGATGCGGCAGCCGGCCCGGCGCGACTAGCGCGGTGGCCGCTGAATACGAGCGCTGGCAGTATTGACAATCATTCTCATGTCTGGCGCAATGGTGGCCTGTCCGACCCCATGGTTCGCGCCGTGTACGTCTGCATCTGCAATGGCATTACCGACCACGACATCCGCCGCGCCGCCGAAGCCGGTTGCGGCACGCTGTCGGAACTGACGATGCGCACCGGCGTCGGCGCCTGCTGCGGCAGCTGCGTCGAGACCGCCACGGCCCTGCTCGAGGAAGCCCGCCCGGCAGCGCCGGGTCTGCTGGTCTCGCTGCCCCTGGTCGCACGCGCGGCCTGAGAGGCACGCCGCGGCCTGCGGGCCGCGATGGGTGCGCGAGGTCCGACCCCGCACCGACTGCAGCGTCCTGCAATCGCCTGCACCTCGCTGCGATGAAGGCTCGCTGTCGCGTCCCCTGCGGTCGTGAAAGCGGCCAACGTGCGACCTGCAGGGCGCGCGACGCGGATGCACTCCATTCCCGTTCCGGCAAAACCGGCCGCACGGCGCTAGAGTGCCCGTCTCAGGCCGCAGGGAGCACCCGATGAAAGGCGACGCACAGGTCATCCGCTATCTCAACCAGGCGCTCTACAACGAGCTGACCGCGATCAACCAGTACTTCCTGCACGCCAAGATGCTGAAGAACTGGGGCCTGGAGGAACTGGCCAAGCACGAGTACGAGGAATCGATCGACGAGATGAAGCACGCGGACGTGCTGTCCGAGCGCATCCTGTTCCTCGAGGGGCTGCCCAACTTCCAGGCGCTGGGCAAGCTGAAGATCGGGGAGAATCCGATCGAGATCCTGCGCTGCGACCTGGCGCTCGAACTCGAAGGCATCCCGGTGCTGCGCGAGGCGATCGCGTACTGCGAGACCGCCGGCGACTACGTCAGCCGCAAGCTGTTCGCCGACATCCTCGCGAACGAGGAAGAGCACGTGGACTGGCTGGAAACCCAGCTCGACCTGGTCGAACGCATCGGCGAGCAGAACTACCTGCAGAGCAAGATCGAGGACTGAGCGCGCGCCGGGCCTCCGGCACGCGCGTGTCTCAGGCCTGCTGGGTCGCCGCGCGCCGCGCGAGCAACTGCTGGCGGGCGCGGGCGAACTCGTTGGCGATCAGGGCCACCGCCACGGCGGGACGCTCGAGCGAGCGTTCGCGCGCGGCCAGTTCGACCCGCTTGGCCGCCGCCGACAGCGACATCGCGCCGAGGTTGGCGCTGGACGACTTCAGCGAATGCGCCGCCTCGCGCAGGGCGTCGTAGTCGGGACCGGCAGCAGCACTCTCAAGCGCCCTGACCAGCCGCGGCGTGTCTTCCAGGAACACGTCGACCAGGCGCTCGACCTCGTCGCCGAGCATGGCCTGCAGGTCTTCCAGGATCGTGGGATCGAGGACCGGCGCCAGCACCCGCTGCGGTGCGGGCGGTGCCGGTGCCGGTGCCGCGGCGACGCCGGGCGCGGGCGCGGTCGGCGTGCCCTGCGTGGCGGGTGCCGCGGAAGGGGCCGGTTCGGTGCGACGGGGCGGGGCGGGTACGACGGTCGCAGGTTCGGCGACCGGCGCGGCGGGGGCCACGGCCGGCGCGGGCTGCGGCACGGCTTGCGGCGCGGGGACGGCGGTCGCGGCCACCGGCAGCGGCTGCGGAATGGCCAGGTCCGGCAACTCCACCGCAACCGAAAGCGCCTGGGCGGGCAGCGCGCCGCCCGCGACCGCTTCGGCCACGGCCATCTCCGGTAGCCCGGCTGCCGCCGTCGGGGCCGGCGGATCGCCGGTCGGCAGTCCGAGCAGCTGGGCGTCGAGGGTCGTCGGCACCGGCCCGGCTCCCGCGTCCTGCTCGTCCAGGCCGGCGAATCCGGAGGGCAACACCACCTGCTCCGGGTCCCACCAGCGGTGCAGGCAGCGTTCCAGCTCGCTGCGGGTCACCGGCTTGGGCAGGTAGTCGTCCATGCCGGCGTCCAGGCACTTCTGGCGATCGCCGGCCATGGCGTTGGCGGTCATCGCGATGATCGGCAGGCGCCGCCCGTCGCCGGCGGCCTCCTCGTCCTCGCGCCAGCGCCGGGTGGCGGTGTAGCCGTCCATCACCGGCATCTGGCAGTCCATCAACACGATGTCGTAGCGCGAGGCGGACATGCGCAGCAGCGCGGCCTCGCCGTTGCTGGCGGTGTCGCAGGTGATGCCCAGTACCCCGAGCAGGCGCTGGCCGACCATCAGGTTGACCGGGTTGTCCTCCACCAGCAGCACCCGCGGCTTGCGCAGGGAGAGCCGGTCCGGGTCCGGGGCCATCGATGCGGCGGCAGCCGCCGGCGGCGGCGCGGCGCCCGTGGTGTCCGCAGCGGCGGTCGCGGGCGCCGATGCCGTTCCCGAGGGCGCTTCGAACAGAGCCGCGCGCAGGTTGGCGTCCGGGCTCTGCCGGCTGAGCAGGGTGACGCTGCGCTGCAGTTCGTCGGGCACCGGATCGTCGCCGTACATGCACACCAGCCGCAGCTCGCCGTACACGCTCTGCCGGCCGAGGTTGCGGTGCAGCGCCAGGGCGGTGTTGCGCATGCCCGACAGGTCGGCCAGCACGATCGAGTAGGCCCACGGCGGACCCTGGTTGGCGGCGTTGCGCAGCCGTTCCAGCGCCTCGTGCGTGGTCTCGACCGAGGTCACGCGCAGGCCCCAGTTGGGCAGCAGCATGCTCAGGCGCAGGCGCAGGCGCGGGTCGGCGCTGAGCAGCAGCAGGCGGCCGCCCTGCGGGTTGGTCTCTTCGGCTTGCATGTCGCCCTGTACCTTGAGCAGCGGGATCTCGAACCAGAACGTGGCGCCCAGGCCCGGTTCGGACTCGACGCCGATGCGTCCGCCCATCAGGTCCACGATGCGCTTGGAAATCGCCAGGCCCAGGCCGGTGCCCCCGTACAGGCGCGTGGTCGAGGCATCGGCCTGGCTGAAGGCCTGGAACAGCCGACCCTGCGCCGCCTGCGAAATGCCCACGCCGGTGTCGCGCACCTCGAACCGCAGCTGGTGCTGGGTCGGCGTTTCGCCGAGCTTGCGCAGCGACATGGTGACCGAGCCGCGATCGGTGAACTTGACCGCGTTGCTGACCAGGTTGCCCAGCACCTGGCGCAGCCGCACCGGGTCGCCCCGCACCGGCAGGCGCACGCCCGGGTCGATCTGCATGTGCATGCGCAGGCCCTTGCTCTGCGCCGGCCGCTCCATCAGCTGCAGCACGCCCTCGACCACTTCGCGCAGGTTGAAGCCGGTGGTCTCGAGTTCGAGCTTGTCGGCCTCGAGCTTGGAGTAGTCGAGGATGTCGTCGACGATGCGCAGCATCTGCTGCGAGGACAGGTAGGCGGTGCGCACCAGTTCGGCGTGGTCGGCCGCCAGCCGCGCATGCATCAGCAGGTCGAGCATCGGCACGATGCCATTGAGCGGCGTGCGGATCTCGTGGCTCATCGTGGCCAGGAATTCGCCCTTGGCCATCACCGCCGACTCGGCCGCCTGCTTGGCCAGGCGCAGCTCCTGTTCGAGCTGGGCGTGGCGTTCGAGTTCGCGATGCAGTTCGGCCAGCACCGCTTCGTCGCGGTCGGCCCGCTCGCGGGCTTCGCGCAGCTCGGTGTCGCGAGTGCGCAGGTTGTAGAACACCGCGATCGAGGCGAACACCGCCAGCAGCGCCAGCACCAGGGCGAAGCCCTGCCACGGCCCTTCCATGCCCAGCACGTGCAGCACCAGGCTGAGCGCAGCGCCACCGGCGGCGCCCAGGGTGAACCATCGCAACATCACGCTGGAGGGACGGGCGTTGCTGATCAGCGCCATACCCGGTTCTCCTCAGAGCACGGAGGTGTGGAAATCGAACTGGAGGTCGCCGGCCGGGCGCTGCACCAGGTTGCCCTGGATGAAGTCCACGCCGGTCATCCACAGCGTCGCGGCCGACTGCGCGTCCTCGACCTGCTGGCCGATCACCTGCAGGCCCATGCGGTGCGCGAAATCGATCGCGCTGCGCATCTCGTCGCGCGCCGGGGTATTGTCCAGGTTGTGCGAGTAGCGTGGATCCAGGCGCACGTAGCCCAGCGGCAGCTGGCCGAGCAGGGCGTTGGCCTCGGGGCCGTGGCGGTACTGGCTCAGGCACAGCTGCACGCCGGCCGAGACCATCGCGCCGCAGAATTCCTGCAGCGACAGCGCATGCACCAGTGCATCGTCCTGGCGCACGTCGATCACCAGCGAGGCACCATCCACCCCGGCCTCGGCCAGCGACTGCAGCAGCCATTGCGCATGGCCGTCGTGGGCGAGTGTGGACGGGGACTGGGTCACGAACAGGCGCAGCGTGCGCTGCTCCTCGCGCTGGCGGCGCAGCGCGCCGATCGCGATCTCAGCCATGCGCCGGTCCACCTGCAGGGTGGCGCCGATGCGGCTGGCCGCCTGCAGCACGCGCCCGGCCGGATGCAGTTCGTCGCCGCGGCCGCGCAGCCGCAGCAGGACCTGGTACTGGGCCTCGTCACCACCGGCGACCGCCACGATCGGCTGGAAGGCCGCCAGCAGGCTGCCGGAGGCGAGCGCCTCGCGCAGCGACTGTTCGACCGCCGCCAGTTCGCGATCGTCGGCCGAGACCGGCCGCGCCCACGCCGCCACGCCGTGCGGGTGGCCGCGGGCGGCGCGCAGCGCCTCCTCCGCCGCGGACAGGGCGGCGCCGGCATCGTCGAAGCCCAGGGCCAGGTCCGCGTAACCGACCACCGCGCGCAGGCGCACCTGCTCGTCGCCGACGCTGAAGCCGTGTTCGCCGAGGCCATCGCGCAGCTGGCGCGCCAGCGGCGGCAGCGCGGCGGCGTCGAGACCGGTGGCGAACACCAGGAAGGTGTTGTCGTTCAGGCGCGAGGCGGCGTGGCCGTCGCAGATCTCGCCCAGGCGGCGCCCGGCGTCGGTCAGCAGCGTTTCCAGCGCGGCATAACCGAAGCGGTCGCGCAACGCGGCGGTGCCGGCGATCTCGACGAACAGCGCCGCGCCCGACTGCGCGCCCGGCACGCCGGCCGACAGCAGTTGCAGCATCTGCGGGCGGGTATGCAGTCCGGTCGCGGGATGGCGGGCGCCGTTGCCGGCGGCCTGCAGCATGCGCGCGCGCAGGATGCGGCTCTGCACCGCCGACACCAGGTGGCGGGGACGCACCGGCTTGCGCAGGAAATCGTCCGCGCCCACGTCGAGCACTTCGAAGCGGCGCTCGGGATCCTCGTCGCCGGTGAGGAACACCACCGGGGTCGTCGCGAAATCGGGATGACCGCGGATCAGCCCGGTCAGCTCCACGCCGTCGAGCCCCGGCATGTGCAGGTCCATCAGCACCAGGTCGGGCCGCAGCTGCCGCATCGCGTCCATCACCTCGCTGGTGATCGAGACCACGCGCGCCTCCATGCCCGCGCCATTGAGCACGCTCTCGGCGAACAGCGCCTGGCTGGGATCGTCTTCGACCACCAGCACGCGGTAGGCGGTGGACTCGCGCCCGGGCTCGGCCGGGGCCTGGGCGGGCGCAGGCATGATTTCGCCCGTGGCCGGCGCGTCCACGCGCGGCAGCACCGCCGGCGCCGCATCGGCGCACCAGCGGCGCCAGAACCCGGTGGGCGGAACTTCCGCGCGTTGGCGATTGTTGGCGTCAGACACCACGGGAACCTTGCCGCAAAGCCCCTGCAGGGGCAACCGCGCGCGCGGCTGCGGCGCGCGGGCGCGCCGATGGCAGGCAAAGCAGCGACGGGCCGGCCTGAGCCGCCACGTGGTCCATTCCAGATCCCCCTGTTGCCGGCATTATCGCGAACGCGCGGGCCGGGGACTATCGCACGTCGCCCGCGGATCCGCGCGCAGGCGTGGCGCACGGGCCGCACGCGTGCGGCCCAAACCGTGATCGCAGGCTCAGCCCGGCGCGGGCCGGGGCGCGCGCCGGAACAACCGTCGCCAGACCCACCACAACAGCAGCGCCAGGCCCAGGCCCAGGCCTACCACCACGGCCAGCACCAGCCACGGATACGACCAGGCCAGGGCCAGCGCGCCCACCACGACCACGTCCTCGGTCGCAGAGGCGGTCCAGTTGCTCACCGGCTCGGGCGAGGTGTTGAGCAGGGCGCGCGACCCGGCCTTCACCGCGTGGCTGGTCAGGGCGACCCCGGCGCCGGCGGCCATCATGCCGGCGCCCAGCTCGCCGTCGGGCGAGAGCGCGGCCGCGGCGAGGAAGGCCCCGGCCGGCACCCGCGCCAGGGTCTGGACCAGGTCCCAGGCCGAGTCGATGCCGGGGATCTTGTCGGCCAGGAATTCGGTCAGCGCCAGCGCACCCGACACCCCGAGCACCCAGGGCGAAGTGGTGGCCTGCAGCGCCGGCGGCAGGTCGAGCCAGCCCAGCGCCCCGGCGATGCCGACGCCGAACACGGTGAGGTAGGCGCGGATCCCGGCCAGCCAGGCCAGCAGCACGCCGACGGCGAACAGGTGGGCTTCGGTCATGGCGGACTCCTCGCGACAAAGCCGGCGACCGGCTGAACGTGGCTGCCGTGACGGCGCCTGTCCGCCTGAGTATAGGGGCGGGCCGCCTTGACGCGGCGGCGACCGTCTCGATATACCGGTGGCGATGAGCGATTCCCCCTCCACCGCGCCAAAGGCCGAAGCGTCCGCCGGCGCGACCGTGCCCGCGCACGTCCAGGGCGCCTCCTATGCCGTGCTGGCCGTGTTCGTGGCCGCGCTCGCGTTCGGTGTGTGGGGCGTGTGGCAGGTGGTCGTGGGGCCGGCCGCGGACGCCGGCGGCGACCAGGCGCAGGTCGAGGCGCTGGCGCAGCAGGTCGCCACGCTGTCGCGATCGGACCAGATCAGCCGCGAGGCCAACCGCGACCTGCAGGGCACGCTGGCCGAGCGCGACGAGGAGATCTCGGCGTTGCGCGCCGACGTCGCCTTCTATGAACGCTTCGTCGGATCCACCGCGCAGCGGCGCGGGCTGACCGTGCACGAACTGGCGCTCAGCCCGCGCAGCGGACAGGCCTGGCATTACACCGCCACCCTGACCCAGAACCTCAACCGCGGCGCAGTCAGCAGCGGCCGGCTCAGCCTGGCGCTGGAAGGCACCCGCGATGGGCGACTGGAACAGCTGGACTGGGCGGCGCTGCGGCAGGACCCGGACGCGGCCGGCGTGGAGTACTCGTTCAAGTATTTCCAGCAGGTCGAGGGCGAGATCATGCTTCCGCCGGACTTCGCCCCGCTGCGCATCCGCGTGCGCCTGGCGCCCGCCTCCGGTCCGGCCGTCGAGCAGACCCTGCCCTGGGACGAGGTGGCCGGCGCCGCCGCGGGCTGAACGCTGCATCCGCGCCGCGCGGCTTGAAGTCGGCCCCGTGCCGCCCCATCCTGACCGCATGGAACAGGCCGCCCCCGACTACCTCTCGCTGCAACGCCCGCTCGACTTCACCCCGGCCGCGGCCGGCAAGGTGCGCCAGCTGATCGCCGAGGAGGGCAATCCGGCGCTGAAACTGCGCGTCTATATCCAGGGCGGCGGCTGTTCGGGCTTCCAGTACGGCTTCGAGTTCGACGAGCAGCAGGCCGAGGACGACCTGGCCGTGGTCACCGAAGGCGTGACCCTGGTGGTCGACCCGCTCAGCCTGCAGTACCTGATGGGCGCGGCGGTGGACTACACCGAGAGCCTGCACGGCGCGCAGTTCACCATCCGCAACCCGAACGCGAAGTCGACCTGCGGTTGCGGGTCCTCGTTCACCGTCTGAGCCATGGCCGACGCGCCCTCGCCGTTCGCCTTCGTCGACGGCGGCCTGGACCGCGCCGAACACCTGCGCAACGATTCCGCCCGCCTGGCCGCGCTGTGGCCGCAGGCGCGGCTGCTGCTGCTCGATGGCGAAGGCCGCGCGCTCGGCGATGCCGAAGGCGGGCCGCTGCCGCTCACCGGCGCGCAGCGACCGCAGCTCGCCGATGCCGCGCTGCTGCTCGGCCTGCACGGCGAGCAGGCCTGGTTCGCCGCGGTCGACGAGGGCGAGGCCGGGCCGCGCATCGACCTGCGCACCGCGGCCGCCGCCTGGCCGGCCGGCGCAGCCACCGCCTTCGCCCAGGCGCGGGCGGTGCTGCACTGGCGCGCGCGGCACCGCCACTGCGGTGCCTGCGGCGGCGTGTTGCGCTTCGGTCGCGCCGGCTGGCTGGGCCACTGCGCGGGTTGCGGACTGGAGCACTATCCGCGCACCGATCCGGCGGTGATCGTGGCCGTCAGCGACGGCCAGCGACTGCTGCTGGGCCGGCAGGCGAACTGGCCACCTCGGCGCTATTCGACCCTGGCGGGCTTCGTCGAGCCAGGCGAGACGCTGGAGCAGACGGTGGTGCGCGAGGTGTTCGAGGAGTCGGCGGTGCGCGTGCGCAGCTGCCGCTACCTGGCCTCGCAGCCCTGGCCGTTCCCGTCCTCGCTGATGCTCGGCTTCTACGCCGAGGCCGAACCCGACACGCCGGTCGCGGCCGATGAGGAACTCGAGGACGCGCGCTGGTTCACCCGCGAGGAAGTCGGTGCGGCGCTGCGCGGGGAAACCGGCGAGCAGGGCCTGCTGCTGTCGCCGCGGCTGTCGATCTCGCGCTGGCTGATCGAATACTGGTACGACCCGGCGGGCGCGTCGTCGTCCTGAGTGCGATGGACGGGCGCGGCGGCTGGCGCGCCATTCCCGACATGGGGCAGGCCCTGGCCTTGCGCAGCCGTCCGGCGACGCCCGCGCCGCGAGGCGCCTTCGCCCGGCAGGCCGCCCGCCTCGCCGGGTCCCTCGCGGGTCGCAGCGACCCGGCCTAGAATCCCGCCATGTTCGCCACCCTGCTCGCGGTCGTCGTCGCCCTGGTGCTGGGCCATCTCGTGCGCGACGCGGCAGGGTCGCTGCGCAACCACGCATGGTTCCGGCGCTGGCTGCACTGGCTCGACGCTCGCTGCGGCGCGTCGGAACTGTGGCGGGGGCCGTTCGGGATCGCGCTGGCGCTGTTGCCGGTGCTGGCCGTGGTCGGCCTGCTGCAGCTGCTGCTGGCGGGGCACTGGCTCGGCCTGCCGTCGCTGCTGCTGGGCATCGTCGTGCTGTTCCACGCCTGGGGTCCGCGCAACCTCGACGACGACGTGGAGGCGGTGCTGGACGCTTCCACCGGCGACGAGCGCCATGCCGCCGCGGCCTGGCTGTGGCCGCCTCTGCAGCGCGAGCAGGCACGGGCGGACGCGCCGGCGCTGGTCGGCGCGGTGTTCGGCGGCGCGCTGCGGCGCTGGTTCGCGGTGCTGCTGTGGTTCCTGCTGCTGGGGCCGGTCGGCGCGCTGGGCTACCGCCTGCTCGCGATCCTGGCCGAGGACACGGTTGCGGCCGGCCTGCCGCCGCGGCTGGTGGCTGCGGCGCGTACGCTGCTGGCGGTGCTCGACTGGCCGGTGGCGCAGCTGATGACGCTGTCGCTGGCGCTGGTGGGCAATTTCGAGGACGTGGCCTATGCCTGGAAACAGGCCGGCGGCGCCTCGCTGCGGCTGGACGCGGATTTCCTCGGCGCCGTCGGCCGCGCCAGCGTGCGCGGCGGCGTCGCCGACGAAGCCGAGGACTATGCCGGTGCCGGGATGGCCAGCGGCAGTGCGCTGGTGCGCGAGCTTGGCCCGATGCCGGAACTGCGCGAGGCGATGGGCCTGGTCTGGCGCGCGCTGGTGCTGTGGCTGGCGCTGCTGGCGCTCTTCGTCATCGCCGGCTGGGTGAGCTGAGGCGACAGTTCCGGTGGTTGATGCACGCGTCGGCGCGACCGCGCAGACCTGCGCCGCTCAGGCGGCGCTGCCGCGCAACGCGCGCACCCTGGCTTCGAGCTGCCCGGCGTCGACGGCCGGATCCTGCAGCGGCGCTTCGGCCGCCACCCCGACCCGTGCGCGGAAGCGCCGCGGCACGCGCATGCGGCCCAGCCGCGAGTCGCGACGGCTCCACATGCTGCTCCACATCCCGCGCAACGCCATCGGCACCACCGGCACCACCTGCCCGCGGGCGGCGGCGCGTTCGAGGATCTTCTCCACGCCCGACTTGAACGCGGCGATCTCGCCATCCTTCGTCAGCGCGCCCTCCGGGAAGATGCCGACCAGTTCCCCTTCCGCCAGCGCCGCGTCGATCGCGTCGAACGCCTGCTGCATCAAGGCCGGGTTCTCGCGCGCGCCGGCGATCGGGATCGCGCGCGCGGTGCGGAACATCCAGCGCAGCCCCGGGATGTTGAAGATCTTCCAGTACATGACGAAGCGCACCGGCCGCGGGATCGTGGCTGCCAGGATCAGCGCGTCCATGTAGCTGACGTGGTTGCATACGATCAGCGCCGCGCCTTCGTCTGGCACGTGCTTCTCGATGCCGTGCAGCTCCAGCCGGTACAGGCTGCGCACCATCAGCCAGCTGGCGAAACGCATGAAGAATTCCGGCACGATGCTGAAGATCCACACCGCCACCAGCGCATTGGCGATCGCCAGCGCCAGGAACAGCTGCGGGATGCTCCAGCCCAGCAGCCGCTGCAGGACGATGCCGGCGACGGCGGCGGCGACAATGAACAGCGCGTTCTGGATGTTCATGCCTGCGATCACCCGCGCCAGCTCGGCGCGCGGCGTGCGGCTCTGGATCAGCGCGAACAGCGGCACCACGAAGAAGCCGGTGAACAGGCCGATGCCGGTCAGGTCGACGATCACGCGCCAGCTGCCCGCCGCATCGATGAACTCCCCGACCGACATGCCGGTGGCAAGCGCGCCGGACGGCCGCGCGAAGTACAGGTCGAGCATGAACGCGCTCACGCCGAACGCGCCCAGCGGCACGAGCCCTATTTCGACGGTCCGCCCCGACAGCCTCTCGCAAAGCAGCGAACCCACGCCCACGCCGATCGAGAACAGCGCCAGCGCGAAGATGTACAGCGATGCGGTGCCGCCCAGGTTCACTTCCGCATACACCGGCAACTGCGCGGTGAGGACGGTGCCGATGAACCAGAACCAGGACACGCCCAGCACCGCGTTGCGTACCGCCAGCTGGCGCCGGGTGAGCTGCCAGATGCGCCACGACTGCCTGACGATGTTGAAGTCCACCCGCAGCCCGGGTTCGCCCGCGTCCACGCGCGGGATGCGCCGCGCCACCACGTTGCCGGCGACGGCGAGCAGCACGATCGAAAGCGCCGCCACGTAGGGTCCGGCCGCCCCGGCCAGCAGGAAGATCGAGCCGCCGAAGACCATGCCCAGCAGGATCGAGATCGACGTGCCCATCTCGACCAGGCCGTTGCCGCCGGTGAGTTCCTCGGGCTTGAGCACCGACGGCAGGATCGAATACTTCACCGGTCCGAACAGGGTCGACTGCAGGCCGGTGCAGAACAGTGCGACCAGCAGCAGCGGCATGTTCTGCAGCAGGAAGCCGATCGCCGCCAGCGACATGATCGTGATCTCCATCGCAGTGGTGATCACGATCAGGCGCTGCTTCTCGAGCTTCTCGGCGACCTGCCCGGCGGTGGCGGAAAAGAGGAAATACGGAACGATGAAGATCGCAGGCGCCAGCTGGGTGTAGAGCGCGCGCGTGTCGGGCGCCATCGCGCCGGCGAGCACCATCGCCCCGAGCAAGCCGATGATCGCCTGCCGGTAGACGTTGTCGTTGAACGCGCCCAGCGCCTGTACCGTGAAGTAGGGCAGGAAGCGGCGCTGGCGCAGCAGGTCGAACTGCGAGTGGCGGTTGCGGGGCTCGTGCTCGGGGTCGTGCGCCATGCGGCCTCCAGTGGCTGGCGGCGAGTGTAGCGGGCGCGCCGCGGCGGCTGTCACCCTGGTCGCGCCGTCGCGCCCCGTTGCCGGCCCGAAGCCGGATCGCGCCATCGACTGCCGCCGACGTCGTCCGGTCCCGAGGCAGGCGCGCCATCGTCCTGTCCGGCCCGGGCAACGTGGCGGCCGCCTGCCGGACGCTGCGTTCCGGCGGCCACCACGCCGGCGCAACGCGCCATTGCTAGAGTGCGGCAGGTCCTGCGCTGGAGTCGCCATGTCCCCGTCGCCGATGCCCGCCGCCTTCCTCGGTCACGGCAGTCCGATGAACGCGCTCGAGCGCAACCGCTATACCGAAGCCTGGCGCGCGTTCGGTGCGTCGGTGCCGCGTCCGCGCGCGATCCTGGCGATTTCGGCGCACTGGTACGTGCCGATGCTGGCGGTCACCGCGATGCCGCGGCCGCGCACCATCCACGACTTCTTCGGATTCCCGCAGGCGCTGTTCGACGTGCAGTACCCGGCGCCCGGACTGCCGGAACTCGTGGAGGAAGTCGCCGACCTGGCCCACCCCGACCGGGTCGGTGGCGACGCCGACAGCTGGGGCCTGGACCACGGCACCTGGTCGGTGCTGGTGCATGCGTTTCCCGATGCCGACATCCCGGTGGTGCAGCTGTCGCTGGACACGCGCAAGCCGCTGGACTGGCACCTGGCGCTGGGCGCGAAGCTGGCGACGCTGCGCGAGCGCGGCATCCTGGTGATCGGGAGCGGCAACGTGGTGCATAACCTGCGCGCGATCGACTGGCACCAGCCCGATGGCGCGTTCGACTGGTCGCGCCGGTTCGACGAGCAGGTACGCGAACTGATGGCCGAGGCCCCGCACGGGATTCCGGGCCTGGCCTCGCATCCGGACTACCGCATGGCGGTGCCGATCACCGACCACTTCCTGCCGCTGCTGTACATCGCCGGGCTGGCCGCGGACACGGGACGGCCGGCAGCCACGCTGGTTGACGGTTATGCCTACGGTTCACTGTCGATGACGTCGTATGGCCTGGACGCGACCCCCGCGCCTCCGTCGCCGGCGGGCGGCGGCGCAGCGCCGATCGACACCAGCCTGCCGCCTGAGCAGGCCAACGTTTAGTCCTGCGCGGCGCGCCCGGCGCTGTCACCGTACTGTCACGCGCGCATCAAGCGGCGGCAACGCGTCACGGCCAAGCTGCCGCGCCCTGGCCACGGGCCTGCGCAACGTGCGGTCCGCGAGGGCCCGCTCGCGTACAGGTCGCTGGAACACAATCCGGCCGGCGTGCGCCCGAGGTCGCCGCCGATCGAACGAGGAACCGCATGCCGTCCGTTGTCCCGCTCCGTTTCCGCCAGCTGCTGTGCGCGTGCCTGATGGTGCCGCTGGCTTCGGCGTCCTGCCTGGTGCTTGCATCGCCGCCGCGGCTGGCCCCCGGGGTCCATGAGGCAGTGCGAGCCTCGCCGCGCGGCCCGGCGCTAATCGCGCATCGCGGCGCCAGCGCACTGCTGCCCGAACACACGCTGGAGGCGTACGCGCGGGCGATCGCCGACGGCGCCGACTTCATCGAACCCGACTTGGTGATGACCCGCGACGGCGTGCTGGTGGCGCGCCACGAGAACGAGCTGGGGTCGACGACCGACGTGGCCAGCCGGCCCGAGTTCGCGCAGCGGCGCACGCGCCGGCTCGTGGACGGGCTGCAGGTCGAAGGCTGGTTCGTCGAGGACTTCGGCATCGACGAACTGCTGGAGCTGCGCGTGCGCGAGCGGCTGCCCGAGCTGCGCGGCACGCAGCACGATGGCCGCTACCGCATCCCGATGTTCGACGAGATCGTCGCATTGGTGGCCGACGCCGCGCGCCGCGAAGGCCGCAACATCGGGCTGGTGCCCGAGATCAAGTCGTCCAGCCATCTGCACGCCAGGGGCCTGGACCCGGAGCAGGCGCTGGTGACGTCGCTGCGGCTGAATCCCTACACACGCGCGGCGCCGGTGGGCGTGCAGTCGTTCGAGGTGGCCAACCTGCGGCGGCTGCGCGACCTGCTCGACGCCGCCGGCCTGCGCAACGTGTTCCTGGTGCAGCTGATCGGCGCGCTCGACACTTCGCCCTGGGACGTGCTGCTCGAAGGGCGGGTGCAGACCTATCGGCAGATGCTCGATCCGCAGGGGCTGCAGGCGATGGCCGGCTACGCCGACGTGGTCGCGCCCCCGCTGCGCGCGGTGCTGCCGCTCGACGCCCGCGGCGCGCTGGCCGCGCCGACGCCGCTGGTGGCGTCGGCGCATGCGGCCGGCCTGGCGGTGCACGTGTGGACGCTGCGTCCGGAAAACCGCTTCCTGCCGCCGGCCCTGCGCTGTCCGGGTAGCGAGGCGCTGCGCTGCGAAGCAGGCGCGGCCGTCGAAGCCGCCGCACTGGCCGCCGCGGGCGTGGACGCGGTGTTCGCGGACGACCCGGGGCTGGTGCGGCGGTCGCTGCAGGCGTCTGCGTCGGCGGTCCGGGCCGTTCCCGACAAGGGATCCTGAGGCTCGACCGGGGGCGCACCCGCCCTTTCCGCCGACGCGGCTGCCGTCAGGCGCGCTCGCGGGCGATCGCGCGCCAGCCGATGTCGCTGCGGTGGAAGGCGCTGGCCCAGTGGATGACCGCCACGCCGGCATAGGCGCGGCGCTGCGCATCGGCAACCGAGTCGCCCAGCGCCGCGACGCACAGCACGCGGCCGCCGGCGCTCACCACGCGGCCCTCGGCGTCCAGCGCGGTGCCGGCGTGGAAGACCGTGGCGTCGGCGGGGACCGCGTCGAGCCCGGAGATCGACTCGCCCGTGACTGGCGAGTCCGGATACGGCTTCGAGGCCATCACCACGCCCAGCGACGGACGCGGGTCCCACACCGCCTCCGCGCTGTCGAGCCGGCCGTCCAGCGCGGCCTCGACCAGGTCGACGAGGTCGGACTGCAGCCGCAGCAGCACCGGCTGGGTTTCCGGGTCGCCGAAGCGCACGTTGAACTCGATCACCTTCGGCGCGCCCGCCGCATCGATCATCAGCCCGGCGTAGAGGAAGCCGGTGAACGGCGCGCCGTCGGCGGCCATGCCGCGCACGGTGGGTTCGACGATCTCGCGCATGACGCGCGCGTGCACCTCGGCCGTCACCACCGGTGCGGGCGAGTACGCGCCCATGCCGCCGGTATTGGGTCCGGTGTCGCCGTCGCCGACGCGCTTGTGGTCCTGGCTGGTGGCCATCGGCAGCGCGCTGCGGCCGTCGACCATCGAGATGAAGCTGGCCTCCTCGCCGTCCAGGAACTCCTCGATCACCACACGTGCGCCGGCGTCGCCGAAGGCGTTGCCGCCGAGCATGTCGCGGACCGCGGCCTCGGCTTCCTCCAGCGTCATCGCCACGATCACGCCCTTGCCGGCAGCCAGGCCGTCGGCCTTGACCACGATCGGCGCGCCCTTCTCGCGGATGTAGTCCAAGGCCGCGTCGACCTGCGTGTGCACGGCGTAGAACGCGGTGGGAATGCCGTGGCGGGCGAGGAAGTCCTTGGCGAAGGCCTTGCTGCCCTCGAGCTGCGCGGCGGCGGCGGTAGGGCCGAAGATGCGCAGCCCGGCGGCGCGGAAGCGGTCGACCACGCCGGCCACCAGCGGCACCTCGGGGCCAACCACGGTCAGCGCCACGTCCTCGTCCTGCGCCAGCTGCAGCAGTGCCTCGAGATCGGTGGCCTTGACCGCGGCGTTGCGGCAGCGCGGTTCGGTTGCGGTGCCCGCGTTGCCGGGGGCGACGATCACTTCGCTCACGCGCGGCGACTGCGCCAGCTTCCACGCCAGCGCGTGCTCGCGTCCGCCGGAACCGATGACCAGGATTTTCACGATACGGACCTCATGGCGTGGGCGCGCAGTCGCGCGCGGGCAGGGTGGTTTCGAAGAAGACCTTGTCATGGCGGTCGACGAAGCGCCGCACCAGCACCGCATCGCTGTCGGCCAGCGCCTGCACCGGCGGCAGCGCGCAAAGCTGCCGCATCTCTTCCTGTTCGCTCTGGCGCAACTGCTGGAACTGCGGGTGTTCGCGGGTCCGGACGGCATCGCCCTCGGGGCTGCGCACCAGCAGCACGAGGCGCCGGCCCTCGATGCTGGCCGACTCGGTCACCAGGTCCTCGAAATAGGGCTGCGGCAGGTCGGAGCCCAGTGCATCGCGCGCCGCTGCCAGCGCATCGGGGCGGTCGCCGCAGGCAGCCAGCACGCAGGCGGCCGCCATCGCCATCGCCGCTCGCGACCTCATGGCGCACCCGTCCCGCGCGCCTGGCGGCGCGACTTCAGGCTGTCGAGCATGACCGCCGCCACCGTGAGCGCGGTCAGCGGCATCACCACGTAGACCATCACCTCGCGGAAATCGCCCAGCGCCTCATGGCGCGCCGCCGCCATGACCAGGTAGGCGACATAGGCGACGTAGTAGCCCACGAACACCGCGCCTTCCCAGCGGTGGATGCAGTGGCCGGTGAAGAAGATCGGCAGGCAGGCCACGGCCACCGCGGTCATCACCGGCAGGTCGAAGCGCAGCGCGGCCGGATTCACCGGCACGCCCTCGGCCGCCACCAGCGCGGTCGCGCCCAGCACCAGCAGCAGGTTGAAGATGCAGCTGCCCACGATGTTGCCGACCGCCAGGTCGCGTTCGCCGCGCACTGCAGCCAGGATCGACGTGGCGATTTCCGGCAGCGAGGTGCCCACGGCGACCACGGTCAGGCCGATGACCAGTTCGCTCAGGCCGAACGCGGTCGCGGTCTCGGTGGCGGCGCGCACCAGCAGCCGGGCGCCGATCACCAGCATCGCAAGTCCAGCCGCGATCAGCAGCAGCTGGCGTGCAAGACCGACCGGCTTGCCGTCCGCCACGCCCGGCTGTTCGGGCACCTGCTCGGGCTTGCGTCGTGCCAGCCGAACCAGGAACACGGTGTAGGCCACCGCGCAGGCGACGAGCAGTGCGCCTTCCCAGCGCGCGATGCGGCCGTCGAGCGCCATGGCGAAGCAGGCGCCGGACGCGGCGATCATGATCGGCACGTCCAGCCACACCAGCTGGCGCTGCACCACCAGCGGGGTGACCAGCGCCACCACGCCCAGCACCAGCAGGACGTTGGCGATATTGCTGCCCACCACGTTGCCCAGGGCCAGATCCGGCGCACCCGACAGCGCGCCGCCGACGCTGATCGCCAGTTCCGGCGCGCTGGTGCCGATCGACACTACCGTCAGTCCGATCACGATCGGGGTGAGGCCCAGCGCGAGCGCCAGGCGCGAAGCGCCGCGCACGAGCAGTTCCGCTCCCATCAGCAGCAAGCCGAGGCCGGCGACGAACAGCAGGGCGAGCATCACCGCGGCAGGCCGGTGTCAGTGGCGGAAGTGGCGCACGCCGGTGAACACCATGGCGATGCCATGCTCGTCGGCCGCGGCGATCACCTCGGCATCGCGCATCGACCCCCCGGGCTGGATCACCGCCCTGATCCCGGCCTCGGCGGCGGCATCGATGCCGTCGCGGAACGGGAAGAAGGCATCGGACGCCATCACCGAGCCGGGCACCTGCAGGCCCGCGTCCACCGCCTTGATGCCGGCGATGCGCGCCGAGTACACGCGGCTCATCTGGCCGGCGCCCACGCCGACGGTGCGGTGGTCCTTCGCGTACACGATGGCGTTGGACTTCACGAACTTGGCCACCTTCCACGCGAACAGCAGGTCGTCGAACTGCGCCTCGTCCGGCGCGAGCTTCGTCACCACCTTCAGCTCGTCGCGCGCGACCACGCGGTCGTCGGCGGTCTGCATCAGCAGGCCCGAACCCACGCGCTTGGTGTCGATGAACCCGCTCGACGCCGGCGCCAGCGCGATGCGCAGCACGCGCACGTTGGCCTTCTTCCTCGCGTACGCGAGCGCGCCCTCGTCGTAGTCGGGCGCCAGCAGCACCTCGACGAACTGGCGGTCGAGGATGTGCTTCGCCGTGGCCGCGTCGAGCGGGCGGTTGAAGGCGATGATGCCGCCGAAGGCACTGGTCGGGTCGGTGGCGTAGGCCCGCTCGTAGGCCTCGCCGCAGCCGCTGCCCACCGCCACGCCGCAGGGATTGGCGTGCTTGACGATCACGCAGGCGGGCGCGTCGAACTGGCGCACGCATTCCCAGGCCGCATCGGAGTCGGCGATGTTGTTGTAGCTCAGCTCCTTGCCCTGCAGCTGGGTGAACGTAGCGAGCGAACCGGGCGCCGGATGCAGGTCGCGGTAGAACGCGGCCTGCTGGTGCGGGTTCTCGCCGTAACGCAGGTCCATCACCTTGACGAAGCTGCCGTTGGCCTGGGCGGCGAACGGCGCGCGCACCGGTACCTCGCCCGAGCCGTCGGTGATGGCGGACAGATAGTTGCTGATCGCCGCGTCGTACTGCGCCACGCGGTTGAACGCGGCCACCGACAGCGCGAAGCGCGTCGCGGCCGACAGCCGGCCGTCGCTGGCCTCGAGTTCGGCGAGCAGGCCGGCGTACTGGTCGGGCGAGGTCGCCACCGCCACGCGCGCGAAGTTCTTCGCCGCCGAACGCAGCATCGCCGGGCCGCCGATGTCGATGTTCTCCACCGCATCGGCCAGGGTGCAACCGGCCTTCGTCGTCACCGTCTCGAACGGATAGAGGTTGAGCACCAGCAGGTCGATCGGGGCGATGCCGTGTTCGGCCATCACCGCGTCGTCGGTGCCGGCGCGACCGAGCAGGCCGCCGTGCACCATCGGGTGCAGGGTCTTGACCCGGCCATCCATCATCTCGGGGAAGCCGGTGAGCTCGGCGACGTCCTGCACCGGCAGGCCGGCCTCGCGGATCGCCTTCGCGGTGCCGCCGGTGGACAGCAGCGCCACGCCGCGGCCGGACAGAGCGGTGGCGAGCTCGATCAGCCCGGTCTTGTCGGACACGGACAACAGTGCCCGGCGCAGGGGCAGGAGATCGTGGGTCATGGGGGCACGGCGCGGAAAAGAGGCGGAATTATAGCCAGCTGCGCGCGTGGCCGCGGATCAGCCGATGCCGTACTCGCGCAGTTTCTTGCGCAACGTTGCGCGATGGATGCCGAGCATGGTCGCCGCGCGGCTCTGGTTGCCGTCGCAGTGGCCCAGCACTTCCAGGAACAGCGGGATTTCCAGTTCGCGCAGCGCGATCTGGTAGAGGTTGTCGGCATCGCTGCCGTTGAGGTCGCCCAGGTAGCGTCGCACCGAATTGGCGACGTGTTCGCGCAGCGGTGCGCGCGGCGCGCTGCGGATGGCGGAGTCGGTGTGTTCTGCGGTGTTCAATGGGGCGCTCGGTGCGGCCGGGCGACGCGGCGCACGGGGCGGCGGTCATCGCGGGGCGATCGAGTCTAGCGCCTCGCGGTCGCAGTCGACAATGCGAACGCCTGCGTCGTTGGTCTAGTACAGGTCCCAGGCGTAGGACACCGTCTCGGTCGACGGCTCGCCGATGTCCAGCGCGATGTCCACCGACTGTCCGGCCGCGAGCAGGGGCGTATCCGGCGCGCCACCGAGATACTCCTCGGGGGCGAATGCGCGTGCCGCGACCGCGCGTCCGTCCACGTCGGACAGCGTGAGCAGCACTTGCGGCCAGGGTTGCGGCCAGCGTGCGTCGTTGCGGAACGAGGCGCTCGCGCGCAGCGCACCGGCCTGCTGCGGATGCGGGCGCACGTCGCGCGCGAGCAGGACGAAGGCGTCGGGTTCGCGCCACGGCGGCAGGCTGCAGCCCAGGACGCCGCACACGCCGGCGACCAGCGGACGCCATTGCGCGTCGGCGGCGAGGCGGTCGCGGTCGGCAAGCACGATCTGCAGGCCGAGCAGCACCAGCAGTCCAGCGACCGCCGCGGGCTGTCGCCAGGCCGCGCGGGCGCGGGCTTGGGCCGGGGCGCGGCGTCCGTCGAGGAAGCCCGGCGAGCCTGCGCCGGGCGAGCCTGCCGCGGCATCGTTCGCGGCGGCGGGCTGTCGCGGCGGCGTGTCCGCGGCGGGCGGGGCGGACGGCGTGGCGGCGGCCGGTGGCGCGACCTCGCCGGGATCCGGCGCGGCGGACCGGGTTTCGGAGGAGGACGGCGCCTGCGCAGGCGCGGGCACGGCGGCCGCCACCGGCGTGGTGTCCGGACCTTGCGCCGGCCCTTGGGCGGATGCGGGCGGCGCCTCCACGAGCGGGACGCTCGTCATCGGCGTCGCCGCGGACGGGATCGCCGTTCCGGCACCGGCACCGGTGGCTGCGGGTGCGGCAGTCGTCGGCGATGCCGTCGATGGCCCGGCAACGGGCGCCGCTGGCATGGCCGTCGCCGTGGAGTCCGCCGCAGGCGATGCCGGGTCGGAGGTCGGCGTCGCGCCGCGCACCGGAGCCGGCCCCGGCGCGTCCACCGGCGCGGCAGGGGTTGCCGCGACGTCGGCGCCGCGTCCCTGTCCGCGCGCTGGAGCCGCCGGCGCCGCGGCGTGGGCACCAGGCGCCCGTGGACTGGCTGGTCCACCGTCCGCGACATCCGCCGCGGCGGCCGCAGCCGCCGGCCGTCGCAGCACGCCGGCACAGCGCGGGCAGCGCTCGGGCGGCAGGTCGGTGGCCGGGTCGGTGGCGACCAGCGTGTTGCAGTGCCGGCAGTTGATGAACATGCGGCTATTCAACCATGCAGCCGGGCCGCGGCGGGACTCACCGGCGGATGCCGTCGATGCGGATCCAGTCCCCTTCGCCGGCCACCGACAGCGCCTCGAACCATGCGCCGAAGCGCGCGAGCAGCGCGTCCTGCTGGCCGTCGAGGATGCCCGACAGGGCGATGCGTCCGCCCGGCGCCGTGCGCGCGGCCAGTTCCGGCGCCAGCGCGTCGAGCGCCGAGGCCAGGATGTTGGCCACCACCACCGGGAACGCGCCGTCCGGCGCCTCGCCCGGTTCGAACACTTCCAGCGCCGGCTCCACGCCGTTGCGCGCGGCGTTGTCGCGGGTGGCGACCAGCGCCTGCGGATCGTTGTCGATGCCGACCGCGCGCGCGGCGCCGAGCTTGAGCGCGGCGAGCGCGAGGATGCCGCTGCCGCAGCCGAAGTCGAGCACGGCCGCGTCGCGCAGCCGGCCTTCGGTCGCCAGCGCGTCCAGCCACTGCAGGCACAGCGACGTGGTCGGGTGCGTGCCCGAGCCGAAGGCCAGTCCCGGATCCAGCCGCACCACGGCCGCATCGTCCCGGCGCGCCGCCTCGGGCAGCTCGTGGTTCCACGGCACGATGAAGGTGCGCGTGCCGAACTGCAGCGGGGCGTACTGGTCCATCCACGCGCGCTCCCAGTCCTGATCCTCGACCCTGCGGAAGCTGGCGCCGCTCCAGTCCAGGCCCGGATCGAAGGCTTCCAGCGCGGCGAGCAGCAGCAGGCCGTCGGCATCGTGCGGGAACAGCGCGCTCAGCGAGATCGCGTCCCACAGCGGGGTTTCGCCCACGCCCGGCTCCAGGATCGCGTGCTCGTCCGGCGTTTCCGCGTCGGCGTCGAGCATGGTCACGGCCAGCGCGCCGACGTCGTCCAGCGCGTGCTCGTAGCGCGGCTGCTCGGACTCGCGGCAGCGCAGGGTCAGTTCGAGGAATGGCATGGCGACAGTGTAGCCGCGGGCCTGCGCGTCACGGCGGTGGCATGGTTGCGACGGAAAGCAGCGTGCCGGCGCGGGTCATCGAGTTTTTACCCCCGCCACGGCACAATGACCGACCCCCGACCCGAATGGAGATCGCCGTGGCCTTTACCCTCCCCAAGCTGCCGTATGCCTACGACGCGCTCGAACCGCATATCGACGCGCAGACGATGGAAATCCATCACACCAAGCATCACCAGACCTACATCAACAACGCCAACGCGGCGCTGGAAGGCACCGAGTGGGCCGACAAGTCGGCCGAGGAGCTCATCGCCAACCTCGACGCACTGCCGGAAGACAAGCGCACGCCGCTGCGCAACAACGCCGGTGGCCACGCCAACCATTCGCTGTTCTGGACGGTGATGTCGCCCAAGGGCGGCGGCAACCCGGTGGGCGAAGTGGCCAAGCGCATCGACAGCGACCTGGGCGGCTTCGAAGCGTTCAAGGAAGCGTTCACCAAGGCCGCGCTGACGCGCTTCGGCTCGGGCTGGGCATGGCTGTCGACCGACAAGGCCGGCAAGCTCTCGATCGAGAGCAGCGCCAACCAGGACAGCCCGCTCATGAAGGGTATCGGCTCGGGCAATACCCCGGTCCTGGGCCTGGACGTGTGGGAGCACGCCTATTACCTGAAGTACCAGAACCGCCGTCCCGAGTACATCGGCGCGTTCTACAACGTCATCGACTGGAACGAGGTCGAGCGTCGCTACCAGGAAGCGCTGAAGGGCTGATCGCCACGCCGCAGCTGGCACCAGCCGGGCCGCGCAAGCGGCCCGGTCCGTGTCCGGCACCGCGTCGCCGGCTCAGCCGTCGCCGCGCACGCGCGCGATCTCGGCCACGACCGGGCAGTCGGCGCGGTGCGCGCCGGGCAGGTAGCCCAGGCTCATCAGGAACTCGCCGGTGATCTCGCCGCCGGTGAAGCGGAAGGTGCGCTTGAACAGCTTCACCCACGCGGCCTTGTCGCGCGGATGGCCGTCGGCCTCGTGCACGTGCGCATCCAGCCAGGCCGCGAACCCGCCATGCGAGGCGCGCATCGCGCGCACCACCCCGGCGTTGTGGATCGCGGCGGCCACCTTGAGGCGGTTGCGGATGATGCCCGGGTCGGCCAGCAGGCGCGCCACGTCGGCCTCGCCGTAGCCGGCGACCGTATCGACATCGAAGCCGTGGTAGGCGCGGCGGAACCCCTCGCGCTTCTTCAGGATGGTCTCCCAGCTCAGCCCGGCCTGGTTGATCTCCAGCAGCAGGCGCTCGAACAGCGCCGCCTCACCGCGCTGCGGAAAGCCGTACTCGCCGTCGTGGTAGGGGCCGTGGACCGGATGGCCGGGCGCGACATCGCAATAGCTGGACATGGCCGCAGCATAGCGCCGGCCGGGACGGGCCTGGCGCTGGCCCCGGGTTGCCGGCGGCGGTGGCCCCGCGCCACCATGGGGCATCTCCCCAGGAAGGGCGCCATGGACATCGCCGACCGTCGCATCGCCACCGTGCACTTCAGCCTGCACGACGAGCAGGGCCAGCCGATCACCTCCACCCACGGGCATGCCCCGCTGGTCTACATGCACGGTACCGGCAGCATCATGCCGGGCCTGGAACAGGCCCTGGCGGGGCGCTCGGCCGGCGATGCATTCAGCGTCACCATCGCCCCCGACGCCGGCTTCGGCCCGCGTCACGAAGCGCTGCTGCAGACCCTGCCACGCGCGCGGCTGCAGGCCGGAGGCGAGGTGCGGGTGGGCGCGAAGCTGTCGGCGCAGACCGCGAAAGGGCCGCTGGAGGTGACCGTGGTCGCGATCGACGGCGACAACGTCACGGTCGATGGCAACCACCCGCTGGCCGGACGCACGGTCGAGGCGCGGGTGGAGGTGGTCGACGTGCGCCTGGCGACGCCGCACGAGCAGCAGTTCGGACTGGGCTGAACGGCGCGGGCGGCGCGGCGATCGCCGCGGCCAGGCCGCCGTCCCAAAGGGCATCGTCACGGCGATCGGCCTAGAATGCGGGCATGTCCACGCCGCCCTCCACGTTCGCGAACCAGCTGCTGATCGCGCTGCCCACGCTGGACGATCCGCACTTCGCGCGCAGCGTCACGCTGATCTGCCAGCACGATCCCGACGGTGCGATGGGGGTGGTGGTCAACCGCGCCTCGGACTACACCCTGGGCGAAGTGCTGCGGCAGATGCACATCGAGACCGAGGACCAGGCGCTGCTGGAGCAGCGCGTGCTGGCCGGCGGCCCGGTGCATCCCGAACGCGGCTTCGTCCTGCACGATGGCGAACGGGGCTGGGATTCGACCCTGGGCGTGGCCGAAGGCCTGTCGGTCACGACCTCGCGCGACATCCTCGAGGCGATCGCCCGCGGCGAAGGGCCGGCGCACGCCATGGTCGCGCTCGGCTGCGCCGGCTGGGGCGCGGGCCAGCTCGAGCAGGAGCTGGCCGAGAACAGCTGGCTGACCGCGCCGGCGGATCCGGGAATCCTGTTCACCCTGCCGCTGGACCAGCGCTGGCAGGCCGCCGCCGGCCAGATCGGCGTGGACCTGATGCGCATGGCGGGGCACGTGGGCCACGCATGAGCGGCGCGATCCGCGCCGACGGCACGGTGCTCGGCTTCGACGTGGGGGCACGCCGCATCGGCGTGGCGATCGGCAGCGCCTTCGGCCACGGTGCGCGCGCGCTGGCGGTGATCGACGTGCACGGCGGCCAGGTCGACTGGGCCGCGGTGGACCGGGTGCACAGGGAGTGGCGTCCGGATGGCTTCGTGGTCGGCGACCCGATGACGCTCGACGGCGGCGACCAGCCGATCCGCGTGCGCGCCCGCGCCTTCGCCACCGAACTCAAGGCGCGCTACGGGCTGCCGGTGGTGATGGTGGACGAACGCGCCAGCTCGATCGAGGCCGCCCAGCGCTTCGCCGTGGACCGCTCCGCCGGCCGCCGCCGCCGGCGCGACGCGGCGGCGCTGGACGCCGTGGCCGCCGCGGTGATCGTCGAGCGCTGGTTCGCCGCGCCGGGCGACGCCACCGAGCTGTAGACGGGAGCTGCGGCG
The DNA here is from genome assembly GCF_947492465.1 of uncultured Luteimonas sp. Classification (NCBI taxonomy): domain Bacteria; kingdom Pseudomonadati; phylum Pseudomonadota; class Gammaproteobacteria; order Lysobacterales; family Lysobacteraceae; genus Luteimonas; species uncultured Luteimonas sp. The sequence goes on along the minus strand of NZ_CANLNF010000003.1, from coordinate 47,665 downwards.
CCGGGGGTGGGGGCAGGGGTCAGAGTCACTTTCCCCCCAAAGTCAGCAAGACCGGAGAGAGACACAGGGGAAAGTGACTCTGACCCCGGTTCCGCCCCCAACTCGCGGCCGCGATTGCGGGACAATGGCGGCATGACCGCACAGATCGACGCCGAAGGCCGCCTCGTCCACCTGCTCACCCTGGAGGGCCTGCCGCGGCAGGCGCTGCTCGCCCTGCTCGGGCGCGCGCAGCGCTACGCCGATGGCGAGGACGCCCGCCAGGCCCTGGCCGGGACCGCCATCTGCACCCTGTTCTTCGAACCGTCCACGCGCACCCGCCTGAGCTTCCAGCGCGCCGCGCAGCGGCTGGGCGCGGACGTGCTCGGCTTCGATGCCGCCACCTCGTCCACCACCAAGGGCGAGACCGCGCGCGACACGCTGCAGAACATCGAGGCGATGGGCGTGCGCGGATTCGTCGTGCGCCACTCGGGCGACGGCGCGGTCGCGGAACTGGCCTCGGTGGCCGGCCCCGGCACCGCGCTGGTCAATGCCGGCGATGGCCGCAGCGCGCATCCCACCCAGGGCCTGCTCGACATGCTGACGCTGCGCCAGGCGCTGGGCGAGGAGTTCGGCGCGCGACGCTTCCTGATCGTCGGCGACGTGAAGCATTCGCGGGTCGCCCGCTCCGACCTGCACGCGCTGCGTACCCTCGGCGCGGGATCGATCCGGGTCTGCGGGCCGGCGGCGCTGCTGCCCGGCGACGACACCCTGGCCGGCTGCGAGGTCACGCAGGATTTCGATGCGGCGCTCGAAGGCGTGGACGCGGTGATGATGCTGCGCCTGCAGCGCGAACGCATGGAAGAGGGCCTGGTCGATTCGCTCGACGACTACCACCGCGACTACGGACTGACCCCGGCGCGCCTGCGCCGCGCCGCGGCCGATGCGGTGGTGCTGCATCCCGGACCGCTCAATCGCGGCGTGGAAATCAGCGACGCGGTGGCCGACGGGCCGCAGTCGCTGATCCTGCGCCAGGTCGCCAATGGCGTGGCGGTGCGCATGGCCGTGCTCGAGGCATTGCTCGGCCCGCGGTGACCGGTGCCCGGGTGGGGCCGTCTAGCGTTCGATGAAGTGCCGGCGGACGAAACCCACCGCCTCGGCCTCGTCGACGCAGGCCGTGCAGGCCGTGCCGCGGCCTTCGACCGGGCCTTCGTACTTCCATTCGAAGACCTTGTCATAGGTCCCGTTGCGGTCGCGCAAGCGCAGCGCTTCGCCCTGCGGGATGGCATCGAGCACGAGGCCATTGGGGAACCCGAGGGCGAAACCGTCGCCGCCCGCGCTGCGCCCCAGCACCTGCAGCGTTAGCTCCTTCGCATCCGGCCCCCAGGCATAGCGCGCGCGCCTGGCGCCGCCCGCGTCCGCCCACAGCTGCAGCGCTTCATAGTCGGCGGCGGGGAACCGGGTGCCGCGCGCCGAGAAATTGGCGACCTGCGCACGCTGGTAGAACGCCGTGTCGGCCTCGCCGGCGCGGGCGGCCGGAACCGCAAGCGCCAGGCCTGCCGCCAGCACGGCGCCGCTCATCCACATGGGGTTTCGCATCATCGGGTCTCCTTTACCGGACGCAGCCTGCATCCTCCCCGGCCATGGGTGAACCGGGCTTCACCGCCCGCAGGCTTCAGCGCTGGCGAAAGGCGTCGACCTGGCGTTGCGCGAACAGCCAGTCCCACAGTTCCGGCATCGCATAGGCCGGATCCCAGCTGTTGTGGTCGGCTTCGGGAAACTCGGTGTAGCGTGCGTCGCGTGCATCGGCAGCCACGAACGCGGCGTGCAGCCGGCGGGAGTAGTCGACCGGTACCGAGGCATCCTGTGCGCCATGGAACATCCAGACCGGCGTGGTGCGAAGTCGGGCCGCTGCCGCGGCATAGGGATCGGCTTCGTCCACCAGGCCGGTCACCGCCATCGACGGCCGCCGCGGATGCAGCAGTCCGCCGCAGACCGGGACCAGGGCGGCGAAGCGGTAGCCCTGGCGCAGCGCGAGCTCCCACACGCCGTAGCCGCCCATCGACAGGCCGGTGAGATAGGTGCGATCCGGATCGCCGCCGAACTCGCGCGTGGCCGCGTCGAGCTGGGCGAACACCACCTCGCCGAGCTGGTTCCATTCGCTGTCGGCCGGCGCCTGCGGGAACACCACGATGGCGGGGAAATCGCCGGCATGCGCGCGCACGTGCGGACCGAGGCCGACCGCGAGCTGGCTGCGGTTGTCGTCGCCGCGCTCGCCCGAGCCGTGCAGGAACACGATCACGGGCGGCTTGTCGCGCGTGGCGTCGCGCGAGGGAACGAACACCTGATAGCGATGCACGGCGCCCTCGACCGACAGCTCGCGCTCGACGAACCTGCCGGGCGCATCGCGCTGCGCGCCACTGGCGCAGGCAGCCAGCAGCGTGGCCATCAGCAGGGCCGCCCCGAGGTTGCGCAGGCGCATGGCCGTCCTCCCGTCATCGCGATCAGTGCAGGAGGATAACCGTCGCCAGGCCGAGGAAGCTGAAGAAGCCCATCACGTCGGTGACCGCGGTCACCACCACCGTGCCCGCCACGGCCGGGTCCACGCGCATGCGCTTGAGCAGCAGCGGCAGCAGCACGCCGGCCAGGGCGGCCGAGCAGAAGTTGATCACCAGCGCCGCGGCGATCACCAGCGACAGCGGCCACGAACCGAACCACAGCAAGGCCACCGTGCCGACCAGGGCGCCGATCAGCAGGCCGTTGATCAGGGCCACCCGCAGCTCCTTCCACAGCAGGATGGTGGCGTTGCTCTGGCCGACCTGGCCCAGCGCGATGCCGCGCACCATCAGGGTCAGCACCTGCACGGCGGCGTTGCCGCCGATGCCGGCGACGATCGGCATCAGCACCGCCAGCGCCACGATCTGCTCGATGGTCGCGTCGAACTGGCCGATCACCGCCGCGGCCAGGAACGCGGTAAGCAGGTTGATGCCCAGCCACACCACGCGCCCGCGCACCGCGCGCCGGATCGGCGAGAACAGGTCCTCGTCCTCGTCCAGGCCGGCCGCGCCCAGCGCCTGGTGCTCGGCCTGCTCGCGGATGATGTCGACCACGTCGTCGACGGTGATGCGGCCCAGCAGCACGTTGCCGTCGTCCACCACGGGCGCGGACACCCAGTCGTTGTCGGAGAACTGGCGCGCGACCTGCTCGGCCGAGGCGTCCACGTGCAGCGACTCGAGTTCGTCGTCGATCAGCTGGTTGATCGGCGTGCCCGGGTCGCGGGTGACCAGGTCCTGCAGCGCCACCCAGCCGATCAGCTGGTGGCGGCGGTTGACCACGTACAGGTGGTCGGTGTGGTCGGGCAGTTCGCCGCGCAGGCGCAGGAAGCGCAGCACCACGTCGACCGTGGTGTCGGCGCGCACCGTCACCACGTCCGGGTTCATCAGGCGGCCCGCGGTGTCCTCCGGATACGACAGCACCTGCTCCAGGCGCTCGCGGTTGTCGCGGTCCATCGAGCGCAGCAGCTGGTCGATCACCGCGCCGGGCAGGTCCTCGACCAGGTCGGCGAGGTCGTCGATGTCGAGGTCCTCGACCGCGGCGACCAGTTCGTCCTGGTCCATGTCCGCGATCAGGCTCTCGCGCACCTCGTCGCCGACGTGCACCAGCACCTCGCCGTCGTCGCCGGGATCGACCAGGCCCCAGACCACCATGCGCTTGTCGGGCGGCAGCGATTCGAGCAGGTTGCCGATCTCGGCCGGCGCCAGGGTGTTGACCATGCGCCGCACGGGACCGAGGCGGCCGCTGTCGAGCGCGTCCGAGAGCAGTCGCAGCTGGCGCGCGGTCTTGTCGTGGCGGACGGCTTCTGCCATGCGCGGCGGCTCCGTGGTGCGAGGGCGTTGCCGCGCCGGAAGACGCGGCCGATCAGGCGTTCATGCGCGCATTATCGCCCGCGCGCCGCGGACTGCACACCCTGCGTTGCGCGACGCGATGGTCATGTCCCGCCACGGCGCGCGACGCCGGCCGATCCGGTCCGGCGCCGCGCCGGCTAGCGGCCGGGCATGCGGCGCGTGCCGGCATCGCGGCTGCGATCACCGGGTTGGCGTTGCGCATGGACCACGCGCAGGGCGGCGTCCCCGCCTTGCCTGGCTCAGGCCGCCGGTACCTTCGCCAGCCAGCGCTCGATCGCATCGCGGTCGCGGCAGCGCAGCAGCGTCGGCGCCGACGCGCGCAGCGCGGCAAGCTCCTGCGCGCGGATCGCGCGGCGCACCTCCAGCAGGGTCGCCGGATGCAGGCTGAACTCCTCCAGCCCCAGCGCGAGCAGCAGCGGCGTGAGCGCGGGATCGCCGGCCATCTCGCCGCACACCGCCACCGGCTTTCCGCGCGCGCGCGCGGTGCGGATCACGCCATGCAGCAGCTTGAGCACCGCCGGATGCAGCGGCGAATAGAGGTCGCCGAGGGCGTCGTTGCCGCGATCGGCGGCGAGCAGGTACTGGGTCAGGTCGTTGGTGCCGATCGAGACGAAGTCGACCGTGTCGATGAAGCACGACAGCGCGATCGCCGCGGCCGGCACTTCGATCATCGCGCCCAGCGGCACGTGCTCGGCCACCTCGTGGCCTTCCTCGCGCAGGTCGCGCGACACGCGCCGGATCGTGCCGGCCACCGCCAGCATCTCCTCGCGGCCGCTGACCATCGGCACCAGGATCCGCACCGGCCCGTAGCCGGAGGCGCGCAGGATCGCGCGCAGCTGGGTCTCGAACACCGGGGTGCGCGCCAGCGACAGGCGCACGCCGCGCAGGCCCAGCGCCGGGTTCGGCTCGTCGGCCAGCGCCAGCCCGGTGCGGTCGGCCTTGTCGGCGCCGATGTCCATGGTGCGGATGGTCACGGTGCGGCCGGTCATGGCCAGCGCCACGTCGCGGTAGGCGCGGAACTGTTCGTTCTCGTCGGGCAGTTCGCTGCGCTGCAGGAACAGGAACTCGGTGCGGTACAGCCCCACGCCGGCCGCGCCCAGCGCATGGGCGCCGGTCACGTCCTCGCGCGATTCGGCGTTGGCCCACAGCCGGATGTCGACCCCGTCGAGCGTGCGCGAGGGCTCGCGCCGCAGCCGGTGCAGCTGCTTGCGCTCGCGCTTTTCGTCGCGCAGGCGCGTGCGGTATTCGCGCAGGTCCGGCGCCTTGGGCTCGATGATGATCGTGCCGCTGCTGCCGTCCACCAGCAGCACGTCGCCGTCGTTGACCTGCTGCAGGGCCTGCGGCACGCCCACCACCAGCGGCAGGTGCAGGCTGCGCGCCAGGATCGCGCTGTGCGCGAGCGCGCTGCCGCCGGCGGTGACCACCGCCAGGACGCCCTGCGACTGCAGCTGGCTCAGCTCGGCGGGGGCGACGGAATCGGCGACCAGGATCTCGCCGGCGACGCCCTTGAGGTCGGCGTCGCGCTTGTGCAGCATCGCGTGCACGCGGCCGATGACGTGGTCGATATCCTCCACGCGGCTGCGGAAATAGGCGTCGTCCATGGCCTCGAACACCGCCGCCAGCCGGTCGCGCTGCAGGCGCAGGGCGTAGTCGGCGGCGTACAGGCCCTTGGCCACCAGGTCGTCCAGGCCCTGCAGAAGTTCCGGATCGTCGAGCAGCAGGCTGTGCAGGTCCAGGAACTCGCCGACCTCGTGCGCGAGCGCGCCGTGCAGGCGATCGCGCATGTTGCGCATCTCCACCCGCACCGCGTCGATGGCGGTGTGCAGGCGACGCAGCTCGGCCGGCACCGCCGAAGGCGCGATGTGTTCCTCGGCCACCTCCAGCGCATGCGGCAGGCGTACCCGTGCACGGCCGAGCGCGCTGCCCCTGGACGCCCCATGCCCGGTCAGGACCTGGCGCATCAGCCGCCGCCGGCGCGAAGGCGCGTACGCGCGCCGCTGGGCGCGGGCGCGCCGTGGCCGCGGCTGCGCGCCGCCTGCAGCGTCATGGGTCGGACCGCACCGCGCATACCGCTCCTCGTTGCGCCAGGCCACGCCCGTCGCGGCGCGACCGGGCGGTCGTCATCCGGCCTCGTCGAATTTCCGTTCGAACAGCGCCGCCGCGGCCTCTGCCGCAGCGTCCTCGTCCTCGCCGTCGAGCCGCAGCACCACCTTCGTGCCGTAGCCGGCGGCAAGCAGCATCACGCCCATGATGCTCTTGGCATTGACCTCGCGGCCCTTGGCGGTGAGCGTGGCGTTGCTGCGGTAGCCCGACAGCACCTGCACCAGCTTGGCGGTGGCGCGCGCATGCAGGCCGAGCTTGTTGGCGATGAGCAGTTCGCGTTCGATCATCGTCGGCCTCAGGCGTCGTCGAGGATCACCCCGTTGCGCGCGCCTGCGGCAGCGACGGCGGGGAGTTCCTCCAGGGGAAGTTCAGCATAATTCATCACCCGCAACAGCATCGGCAAGCTCAGCGCGGAAACGCGGCGTGACGGTGTCCCCAGTCTGGACAGCTGCGCTGCGAGATTGCTCGGGCTGGCGCCATAGAGGTCGCTCAGGATCAGCACGCCGTCGCCGCCGTCCACGCGTCGCATGGCCGCGCTCGCCTGCGGCAGCAAGGCGTCGGGATCGGCGTCGAAGGGCACCTCGAACGCGGCCAGCCGCAGCGGCAGGTTGCCGCGCAGCATGGCCTCGACAGCGGCAACCAGCGCGCTGCCGATGCCCGAATGGGTAAGGAGAAGGATGCCGACGGCCATCGCGCCAACTTAGCAGACGGCGATGACCGCGCGATAGCGCCGCGCGGCGCCACGCCGCGTACGGGAGCCGCTTCCGCGGCGCGCGCTGCTCAGTCGAGTTCCCGGTGGAAGGTGGCGACATCGGTCCAGCCGCCGTCGCGCGCATGCGCGGCCAGCGCCTCGGCCAGGTAGACCGAGCGATGGCGACCGCCGCTGCAGCCGACGGCCACGGTGACGTAGCTGCGCGTGTTGGACTGCATCCGCGGCAGCCACGTGTCGAGGAACCCGGCCACGTGCGCCAGGTATTCGCCGACCTGGGGCTGGGCGAGGAAGTAGTCGCGCACTTCCTGGTCGCGCCCCGACAGCGGCTTGAGCCGCGGTTCCCAGTGCGGGTTGGGCAGGCTGCGCGCGTCGAACACGAAATCGGCATCGGCCGGCAGGCCGCGCCGGTAGGCGAAGGACTCGAACAGCAGCGACAGCGACGAGTCCTGGCTGAGCCCCAGTTCGGTGATCACCCGATGGCGCAGCTGGTGGACGTTGAGCTCGCTGGTATCGACCACCAGGTCGGCCAGCGACCGCAGCGGCTTGAGCGCCTGGCGCTCGAGCGAGATCGCGTCGGCCAGCGCCAGTCCCAGGTGGGTGAGTGGATGCCGGCGGCGAGTTTCGGAGTAGCGGCGCAGCAGGGCCGGGTCGGCGGCGTCGAAGAACACCAGCTGCGGCTCGAGTCCCATGGCGCCGACCGCCGACAGCCACTCGGGCAGGTTGCCCAGGTCGCCGCGGTTGCGCATGTCGATGCCCACCGCGAGCTTCTGCTCGGCGCGCTCGGGATGCGCGGCGGCGCGCACGAACTCGGGCAGCAGTTCGGCCGGCAGGTTGTCCACGCAGTAGAAGCCCAGGTCCTCCAGGGTCTTGAGCGCGACCGACTTGCCCCCGCCGGACATCCCGGTGACGATCAGCAGCGAGGCGCTGGTTCGCGCCGGCGGGTCGCCCTGCATCGCGGACGGGTCGATGTTGGTCATGGCACGGCCGGCTCTTCGCCGCTTTCCAGGAAATGCGAGTGCCGCGCAAGGAAGGCGGCGGCCGGGTCGATGCCCTTGGCGCGCAGGATGTGCGTGCGCGTCGCGGCCTCGGTCAGCACCGCGAGGTTGCGGCCGGGCATCACCGGCAGGGTGATCATCGGCACGTCCAGGTCGAGCACGCGGCGCAGGCCCAGGTCGCCGGTCAGGCGCACCATGCCGTCCTCGTGCACCTGCGGCTCGGCGTTGGGCCGGCTCAGGTGCACGATCAGGCGCAGGTACTTGTTCCGCTTCACCGCGGTGTCGCCGAACATCTGGCGGATGTTGAGCACGCCCAGCCCGCGCAGCTCCAGTAGGTCCTGCAGCAGTTCCGGGCAGGTGCCGTCGAGCACGTCCGGCGCGATCTGGGTGAATTCGGGCGCATCGTCGGCGACCAGCCGATGGCCGCGCGAGATCAGCTCCAGCGCGAGTTCGCTCTTGCCCGATCCCGATTCGCCGGTGATCAGCACGCCGATCGAATAGACCTCCATGAACACCCCGTGCAGGGTGACCCGCGGCGCCAGCGAACGCGCCATGTGGTACTGGAGATGGTTGAGCAGTTCGTGGCCGCGCCGCGGCGACAGCCACAGCGGCGTCTGCGATTCCTCCGCCGCCTCGCGCAGGTCTTCCGGACAGGGCTGGTTCTTGCTGATCACCAGCGCGAGAGGGCGGTACTGCATCACCCGTTCGATCGTCTCCCAGCGCAGCCGCGAGTCGAGGCCGTCCAGCCAGGCCAGCTCCTCGGTGCCGAGGATCTGGACCTTGTTGGGATAGATGATGTTGAGATAGCCGGCCAGCGACGGCCGGCGCGCGTTGGTCTCCACCGACTCGAGCACCCGCGACTGGCCCTGCTGCCCGGCCAGCCAGCGCATGCCCAGGCGTTCGTGCTGCTGGGCGAACAGTTCGGCGGCGGTGAGGCTCTGGTTCACGTCGCGATTCAGGCGGCGTTGGCCGCGACCGCGGGCGGCAGCAGCAGCCTGCGCAGCTGGGCCACGCCACGGACGCCGCGCAGGCGGTCGCGGAATTCGGGGTCGGACAGGCGCGCGGCCACGCCGGCCAGGTGTTCCAGGTGCAGTTCGGGACGATCGTCGCTGGCGGTCATTGCGAACACCAGGTCGACCGGCGCGCCGTCGCGCGCGTCGAAATCGACCGGCCGGCCCAGGCGCAGGAACGCGCCGCGCGCCTCCAGCCCCTGGTTGCGCGCGTGCGGGATCGCCACGCCGTGGCCGATCGCGGTGCTGGCCAGCCGCTCGCGCTGCTGCAGCGCATCGGACAGCGCGCGCGCCTGCGCCGGCGATCCGCCGGAAAGCAGGCGCGCGGCGTGGTCGAGCACCTGCGCACGGGTGCCGGGATCATCCAGCACCACGATGCGCCCCGCGTCGAGCAGGTCGGTCCAGGGCATGTCCGTCGGGGCCCGCGGTCAGCCGAAACTGCCGTCGCGCGCGGCGTTCTCGCCGCGGTGGTGGTCGGTCTGCTTCTTGTGGTGCTTGAGCAGCAGGCGGTCGAGCTTGTCGGCGAGCAGGTCGATCGCGGCGTACATGTCCACCGCGCTGGCGTCGGCGTGCAGGGCCTTGCCGGCCAGGGTGAGGTTGGCCTCGGCCTTGTGGTGGGGCTTGTCCATGCAGAGCTGCACGCGCACCTCGAACGGGCGCTCCACGTGGCGTCCGAGCCGCTCGAGCTTGGTTTCCACGTACTCGCGCAGGGCCGGGGTCACTTCGACGTCGTGGCCGTAGGTCTGGATCTGCATCGGCTGCCTCCTGTTCTGGGGACCCCAGCATCGCCCAAAGCGGGTTGCTGCGGGTTGAAGACAGGTTAACGCAGTGCCGGGCGCCCGGCACTGCGCCGGATCATGGACACGGTGCCGGGAACGCGCTTCAATTGATCCGGATACGCTCGTGCGAGGCGCCGATGTGCATGGCCTCGCGATACTTGGCCACGGTGCGGCGCGCCACCGGCACCCCGGACGCCTTGAGCGATTCGGCCAGGCGCGCGTCCGACAGCGGCTTGCGCGGATCCTCGGCCTCGATCAGGCCGCGGATCATCTGCTGGATGGCCACGCTCGAGGCCTCGCCGCCGCCGCCGGTCTCGATCCCCGAAGCGAAGAAGTCGCGCAGCGCGATGGTGCCGCGCGGGGTGTGCACGTACTTGCGCGCCACCGCGCGCGACACGGTCGATTCGTGCATGCCGATCTCGGCGGCGACCGCGCGCAGGGTCAGCGGCCGCAGCGCGCGGGCGCCGAACTCCAGGAAACCCGACTGCTCCCGGATCAGGCAGCGCACGACCTTGAGCAGGGTCTCGCCGCGCGCCTCGAGGTTCTTGAGCAGCCAGCGCGCCTCCTGCAGCCGCCCGCGCAGGTAGCCGGCGTCTTCGCCGCTGGCGTGCTGGATCATGCGCTGGTAGGCCTGGTGGATGGTCAGCCGCGGCAGCGAGCCGTTGGCCAGCATCGCCAGCCACACGCCGTTGCGGCGCACGATCACGCAGTCCGGGACCACGTAGTTGTCCGAGGGCACGTCGCCGATCTGCGAGCCGGGGCGCGGATCGAGCGAGCGCAGCAGCGCCAGCGCGGTCTCGGCCTCCGCGGTGCTGCAGCCGAGCTGTTCGCAGACCCCGGGCACGCCCAGGCGGGGCAGGCGGTCGATCAGTTCCGCGGCGATGCGCACGGCCAGCTCGCGGCCCGGCGTATCCGCGGCCACGGTGTCGAGCTGGATGGCCAGGCATTCGGCCAGGTCGCGCGCGCCCACGCCGACCGGATCGAAGCGCTGGATCTGGCGCAGCACCGCCAGGATCTCGTCGTCGCCCGGCGCGGGGTCCGGATGCAGGGCCGCGGCGATCTCGCTGAACGGCGCGCGCAGGTAGCCGTCGTCCTCGATCGCGTCGATCAGGGCCGCGCCGATCTGCAGGTCGCGCGGCGACAGATGGCTCAGGTGGAGCTGCCAGGCGAGGTGGTCGTGCAGGGTTTCGGACTGGGCCATGCGGCTGGCCGCGTCGCCCTCGTCGTCCTCGCCGCCGCGGCCGCTGCCGGCGGTGTACTCGAAGCCGCCGCTGTCGGGCCAGTCGCTGGCCGCCTCCCACTCGCGGCTGTCCGCGGGGGCTTCGGGCGCGACGGGTTCGGGGGCGTCTTCCTTGTCGTCGGTGGCCGCGGCCGGGGCATCCTCGGCCCAGTCCAGCAGCGGATTGCTTTCCACCGCCGCGGCGATCTCCGCCTCCAGCTCGATCACCGGCAGCTGCAGCAGGTGCAGCGCCTGGCGCAGCTGTGGCGTCAGGACCAGGTGTTGGCCCAGCGATGTCTGGAGGCGCGGCTTCATCGTCCGTGGATCCCCGGGGACGACATGCGCGGCTACAGGCGGAAGGATTCCCCGAGGTAGACCCGGCGCACGTCTGGATTGGCGAGGAGCATGTCCGGAGCCCCCTGCGCGAGCACACCCCCTTCGTTGAGGATATACGCCCGGTCGCAAATGCCCAAGGTCTCGCGCACGTTGTGGTCGGTGATCAGCACGCCGATGCCGCGGTGCTTGAGATGCTCGACGATGCGCTGGATCTCGCCGACCGAGATCGGGTCGACGCCGGCGAAGGGTTCGTCGAGCAGGATCAGGCGCGGGCGCGCCGCCAGCGCGCGCGCGATCTCGACGCGCCGGCGCTCGCCGCCCGACAGGCTGGCGCCGATCTGGTCGGCGACGTGGGTGATCTGCAGTTCGTCGAGCAGCTTCTCGAGCTCGCTGCGGCGGCCGGCGCGGTCGAGGTCCTCGCGCAGCTCCAGCACCAGCATGATGTTGTCGGCCACGCTGAGCTTGCGGAACACCGAGGGTTCCTGCGGCAGGTAGCCGACGCCGCGGCGGGCGCGCAGGTGCATGGGCTCGGCGGTGATGTCGCGCCCGTCGAGCACGATCCGGCCTTCGTCGGCCGGGACCAGGCCCACGATCATGTAGAAGCAGGTGGTCTTGCCGGCGCCGTTGGGGCCGAGCAGTCCGACCACCTCGCCGGCGTCCAGGGTCAGGCCGAAGTCGCGTACGACCTCGCGCTGCTTGTAGCGCTTGCGCAGTCCTTCGGCGACCAGCATCAGTCGTCGTTCCCGTCGCTGTCCGGGGCCGGCGTCCCGCGGGCCGGGGTGCGGTTGCGCGGCTCGAACTGCAGGGTCACGCGCCCGCCCTCGCTGCCGCCGCCGCCCTGCACCTGGCCGGTGCGCATGTTGTAGACGATGCGCTCGCCGGCGATGCTGCCGCGGCCGGGCTGCTGCACCGAGGCGCCGCCGGTGAACACCACCGTGTCCTGCTGCAGGTCGTAGTCGACCTGGGCGGCGGTGGCGTTCATGGTGCCGCCGTTGTCCATGGCCTGCTTGAGCCGGACCGGCGAGCCGGTCAGCTTGGCGGCGCGGATCTCGCCGTCGGCCTGGCGCAGGTCGGCGCGCGCGGCGTCGATCACCAGCGAACCCTGGACGATATGGACCGCGCCGGTCAGTACGCAGGGGCCGGAGTCGGTGACGGTGCAGTCGCTGCGGTTGGCCTGCACCTGCATGGTCTGCTGGCGGTCGGAGGACTTGCCCAGGGCGGCGCCGGCGCAGGCGACGGCAATCAGGCCAAGGACCAGCTTAGCGGCGTGTGGGGTCATTGTTGAGGCTCACCTTGGACAGGAGCTGGATGCGCTTGCTGGCCAGATCGGCCTCCATCCCGGTACCGCGCATTGTAGTGCCGGGGGTGGTGATGGTCACGACAGCCTCGGACGTGGCCCGGTTCTCTTCCGGATGCACGTCGAGCTGCTCGGTGCGGAGCACGGTGGGCCGGCTGGCGCCCATCGGGCTGTCGGCGACGACGTCGCCGCGCAGCTGGACCAGGGTGCTCTTCTCGTTGACCCAGCCGGTCCTGGCCCGGACTTCCCAGCGGCTGCCGTGCTGGTCTGGCATCAGGAACAGCGGGGTGGCCAGTTCCAGCGTGCGCGCGCCGGGGGTCTGGTGCAGTTCCGGCGCCCGCAGCGAGAACGATTCCTGGCCGGTGCTGTCCAGGGTGACGACCTCGAAGTCGCGCAGGATGTAGTCCGAGCGCAGGCCCTCGCCGCCCTCGGCCGGCGCGTCCGCGTCGTCGCCGCGCCAGGCGAACCAGCCGCTGAGCAGCGCGCCGGCGAGCAGGGCCAGGATGATCCAGAGCCGCCAGTTCATCCCTCGCGGTCCTCGAGCAGCGCCGCGACGCGGCCCTGCGCATGCAGGATCAGGTCGCACAGTTCGCGCGCGGCGCCTTCGCCGCCGCGCGAGGGCGTGACCCAGTGCACCTGGTCGCGGATCCAGTGGTGCACGCTGGCCGGGGCCACGGCGAAGCCGGCGATACGCAGCACGGTCAGGTCGGGCAGGTCGTCGCCCATGAACGCCACTTCCTCGCGCGCTAGGCCCAGCCGGGTGCGGATCTCCTCGACGCAGGCGACCTTGTCGTTGACGTCCACGTGCGGCTCGGCGCCCAGCTCGCGGGCGCGGTTGGCCGCCACCAGACTGTTGCGGGCGGTGATGAAGGCCACGGTGACGCCGGCCTTGCGCAGCTGGACCAGCCCCTGGCCGTCGAGCACGTTGAACGCCTTGGATTCGCGCCCGTCCTCGTCGAACCACAGCCGCCCGTCGGTCAGCGTGCCGTCCACGTCGAAGCAGGCCAGCCGGATCCGGGCGGCGCGTTCGACGAGTCCGGCGGGGTATTCGGGGCGGTGGTGCGGCACGTCTAACCTCGGTTGTCGGGATGGAGCCAGGACAGGAAACCGGTTGCGGCCTGTACCGGCCGCGAACCGCGAAGTACCACGATCACACCACGCGCGCCCGCAGCAGGTCGTGCACGTTGAGCGCACCGACCACGCGCCGCTGCGCGTCGAGCACCAGCAGGGCGTTGATCTTGCGCGTCTCCATCAGGCGCGCGGCCTCGACCGCGAGCGCCTCGCTGTCGATGGTGACCGGGTCGCGGGTCATCACTTCGGCGATCGGCGTGGCGTGCACGTCGACGCTGCGGTCGCCGAGAGTGCGGCGCAGATCGCCATCGGTGTACAGGCCCAGCAGCACGCCGTCGGCATCGACCACCGCGGTCACGCCCAGGCGCTTGCGGCTCATCTCCAGCAGTGCGTCGCCCAGCGAGGCTTCGCCGGGCACGCGCGGCACGGCGTCGCCGGTGTGCATGACATCGCCGATGTGCAGGAGCAGGCGGCGGCCCAGGGCGCCGGCCGGATGCGAGCGCGCGAAGTCGTCGGCGGTGAAGCCGCGCGCCTCGAGCAGGGCCACGGCCAGCGCGTCGCCCATCGCCATGGTCGCGGTGGTGCTGGTGGTCGGCGCCAGGTGCAGCGGGCAGGCCTCCTCCGGCACGCTCACGTCCAGGTGCACGTCGGCGGCCGTGGCGAGGGTGGAGCCGGGCCGGCCGGTCATCGCCAGCAGCCGGTTGCCCTGGCGCTTGAGCGCCGGGAGCAGCATCAGGATCTCGTCGGATTCGCCCGAGTACGACACCGCCAGCACGATGTCGGCGTCGGTGACCATGCCCAGGTCGCCGTGGCCGGCCTCGCCCGGATGCATGTAGAAAGCCGGGGTGCCGGTCGAGGCCAGGGTCGCGGCGATCTTGCGCGCCACGTGCCCGGACTTGCCCATGCCGGTGCAGACCACCCGCCCCGAGGCGGCCAGGACCAGCGCGCAGGCGCGGGAGAAGGCGCCGTCGACGCGCGCGGCCACCGCCTCCAGTCCGCGTGCCTCGACTGCGAACACGCGGCGGCCGGAGGCGGCGAAATCGATGGCTGGGGGCGTCGATGCAAAGGGCGTTGCCATATCCGGTGGCCGGTCTTTCCGATAACCTAAGCCGTTCATTTTAGGCGCTCGCCGGCGTGAAAGGTCCGTCGCCCCGCTGGCGCGGCTGTCCGGCTCATGCGCGCTTCAGCAGGAATCCCCCAGTGAACCCCGATTTCATCCGCGATCTGATCCAGCAGGGGCTGCCCGGTGCCCGCGTCGACGTCTCCGGCGACGACGGCGTGCACTTCGAGGCGGTTGTCGTGTCCGAGGCCTTCGCCGGCAAGCTGCCGCTGGCCCGCCACCGCATGGTCTACGCCACCCTGGGCGAGCGCATGGGCGGCGAGATCCATGCGCTGGCGCTCCGCACCCTGACCCCGGCCGAGGCCGAACGCGCCTGATGGACAAGATCATCGTCTCCGGCGGGGTCGCCCTCGACGGCGAGGTCCGCATCTCCGGGGCCAAGAACGCCGTCCTGCCGATCCTGTGCGCGACCCTGCTGGCCGACGAACCGGTCGAGATCGCCAACGTCCCGCACCTGCACGACGTGCGCACCACCGCGCGCCTGCTCGGCGGGCTGGGTGCGGGCATCGGCCACGACATCGC
The DNA here is from genome assembly GCF_947492465.1 of uncultured Luteimonas sp. NCBI lineage: Bacteria > Pseudomonadati > Pseudomonadota > Gammaproteobacteria > Lysobacterales > Lysobacteraceae > Luteimonas > uncultured Luteimonas sp. The sequence goes on along the minus strand of NZ_CANLNF010000003.1, from coordinate 32,620 downwards.
CGCGGGCATCGTGCGGGTCGACCCGTCCACCGTCGACAGCCACCTCGCGCCCTACGAACTGGTGCGCACCATGCGCGCCTCGGTGCTGGTGCTGGGTCCGCTGCTGGCGCGCCACGGCGCGGCCGAGGTGTCGCTGCCCGGCGGCTGCGCGATCGGCTCGCGCCCGGTGGACCTGCACATCAAGGCGCTGGAGGCGCTGGGCGCCGAGATCGTGGTCGAGCACGGCTTCATCAAGGCGCGCGCGGGGCGGTTGCGCGGCGGCCACGTCGACTTCGAGATGGTCAGCGTCGGCGCCACCGAGAACGTGCTGATGGCCGCGACCCTCGCCGACGGCACCACCACCATCGACAACGCCGCGTGCGAACCGGAGATCGTGGACCTGGCCGCCTGCCTGGTGGCGATGGGCGCGCGCATCGAGGGCGCGGGGACCTCGCGCATCACCGTGCGCGGCGTCGACCGGCTGCACGGCGCGCGCCACGAGGTGATCGCCGACCGGATCGAGACCGGCACCTTCCTCGTCGCCGGCGCGATCACCGGCGGCCGCGTCACCGCCACCCGTGCGCGCGCCGACACGCTGGGCGCGGTGCTGCACAAGCTGGGCGAGGCGGGCGCGGAAGTGACCGTGGAAGGCGACCGCGTCACGGTCGACATGCGCGGGCGCCGGCCGCGTGCGGTGGACATCGTCACCGAGCCGCACCCGGGCTTTCCCACCGACATGCAGGCGCAGTTCATGGCGCTGGACTGCGTGGCCGAAGGCACCGGCACGATCGACGAGCGGATCTTCGAGAACCGCTTCATGCACGTCAACGAGCTGATGCGCCTGGGTGCGGACATCCATATCGAAGGCAACCGCGCCACGGTGACGGGCGTGCCGCGGCTGAGCGGTGCGCCGGTGATGGCGACCGACCTGCGCGCCTCGGCCAGCCTGATCCTCGCCGGCCTGGTGGCCGAGGGCGACACCACGATCGACCGCATCTACCACCTCGACCGCGGCTACGAGTACATCGAGCGCAAGCTGTCGGGACTGGGTGCGCGCATCCGCCGGGTTTCCTGAGCATGGCCGCACGCGCCCGCTTTTCCCCACGTCGCAAGCTGCTGCTGGCGGCGATGCTGCTGCTGTTCGCGGCGATGCTGGTCCTGCGCCTGATGGGCGTCGCCGGCTTCAACGGCACCGAGCCGCGGCAGATGGACTGGAACGACGACGGCGTGGCGACCCGCGACGAGATCGTGCAGGGCTACACCGTCGTGGCCGTCAGCGAAACACGCGAAGGCGCGCGTACCTGCCGCCACTACACGCGCCTGCGCGAGCGCGGCGCGCCGTTCCGGGTGGAGTGCCGCGTCGAGTTCGCAGCAAGTCCGGACGCGGGACGCTAGCGCGCGGCCCGCGTCGTTGCAGCGCGTTGCGGGCGACGCGCGCCTGCCGTCAGCGGACGGATTTCAGCTGCAGGTCGATATGGTCGCGGCCGTCGCGCTGCTGCAGGATGCGGGCCGGGACCGGCAGGCCGTCGACGATCCAGGCGGTGATGCTGCGGTCGTCGTCCTTCCACGCGACCTTGGTCGCCTTGTGCTGCTTGCCGCCGACGGTGACCTGTTCGGTGCCTGCCGGCTCGAACACGCGGCGGCGCACGCGACCGTCCTCCACCAGCCGGTAGCTCAGCTCCTTGCCGGCCTTGAAGTCGCGCACCAGGGCGAGGTTGAGCAGCATGCCGTCGACGTCGCCGGGCTGCAGCTTCACCGGTCCGCGCCGGTCCTCCTTGACGTCGCCGTCCCAGGTGGCGCGGCCGCTGTCCCAGTCGTAGGTGGCGTTGATCGAACGCTTCTTCACCAGCATCGCCGCCAGGCCCGATTCGCCGCCCTGCGAGTCGTTGCCCGAGAGCGGGCGCCACTGGTCGCCCTCGGCCTCGAACACGGTGCTCTGTGCGAGCCGCGCCCCCGCGCCGCTGACCTCCAGGCTGTAATTCCAGCGGTCGTCGCCGGCGGGCGCCAGGGTCATGCGGCCGGCGGCCTGCATGCCCATGTAGTTGGCGTTGTAGTCGGCGGTGAACGGCTCCAGCGCCGAGGCGGATGCCGGTGCGCCGAACGCGGCCAGCAGGACGGCACAGGCCGCGGCGGCCTGGAGGGGGCGTCGGAGCGTCGTCATGGTCTTCATGGTCATTGCATTCCCTGGTATTCGATCAGGCGCAGGTCGACGGCGTCCTCGCCGTCTTCACGCTGGAGGATGCGTACCGGCGTCGGCACGCCGTCCGCGATCCAGAAGATGGTCTCGTCGTTGCCGCCGTTGGTGCGTTCCACCCGCATCGCCTCGTAGCTCAGTTCGGCGACGCTGACCGGTTCGGTCTGTCCGGCGACGCGGTATTCGTAGTCGCGCACCCGGCCGCCGTCGACGAAGCGGTAGGACAGCGCGCGGCCGGGTTCGGCATCGCGGATCACCGCGAGGTTGATCAGCAGCCCGCTCATGTCGCCGTAGCGGATCGGAACCGGCTCGCGCCGCTCCTGCTTGATGTCGCCGGTCCAGCGCGCGGTCTGGCTGTGCCAATCGTAGGTGCCGGTGATCCTGCGGTTGAACAGCACGGCCGCCTTGCGCACCGTGCTCTGCGACAGCGGGCGGTAGATGCCGTTGGCTTCGTCGAAGACGGTGCTCTGCTCGATGTTGAGTCCGAGCACGCCGGCAAAGCCGCGGTTGCCGCGGATGCCGAGGTCGATCCTCCAGCGCTGCGCGGCATCGTCGTGCGTCAGGCGCATGGTGGCGGTGCCGGCGGGTTCGCCGCCGTACCAGGCTTCGTAGCTGGCCACGAACGGCTGCAGCACGTGGCTGGCAGTCGCGGTCCCAGGCACTGTGGCGGGTGCCGGGTCCGTTGCGGCGCGCACGGTTCCGTGTACCGCGACGCAGAGCGCGGCGGTGGCGGCAAAGGCGGCAATGAAAGGGGTCAGGCGCATTGGCCCGTCATCATGCAAAGGCGTTATTGCACGACAGCTGAAGCGGAACGGCCCGTTCATCGCCGATCTGGACGCCATCTTCACGCAGTGCCACCGCGCCTCCGGCGAACAGCCGCAGGGTCGCGACCAGCAGCGGATGCTCGCGCGCCAGCACCCGGGCGCTGAGCGTTTCCTCGTCGTCGCCGGGCAGCACCGGCACGCGCGCCTGGGCGATCACCGGGCCGCCGTCGAGCTCGGCGGTCACGAAGTGCACGCTCGCACCGTGCTCTGCAACGCCCGCCGCCAGCGCCTGGCGGTGGGTGTGCAGGCCCTTGAACGCCGGCAGCAGCGAAGGATGGATGTTGATGATGCGGCCGGTGCGCGGCGCGATCGCGCTGGCGTCGATCAGGCGCATGTAGCCGGCGCAGACCACCAGGTCCGGTTGTGTCGCGTCGACGGCCGCGAACAGCGCGGCATCGAACGCCGCGCGCGAGGCGAAGTCGCGGGGCGACAGCGCCTGTGCCGGTATTCCCGCCTCGCGCGCGCGCTGCAGCGCCGGCGCGGAGGCGCGGTCGGAGAACACGCCCACGACCACGGCGTGCAGCGCGCCACGCGCGATCGCCTCGAGGATCGCCTGCAGGTTGCTGCCGCGGCCGGACACCAGTACCGCCAGCCGCAGCGGCGCCCGGGTTGCCGCATCCGCGGGCGCGCCGGCGGGCACGGCCGGCCGGCCGCCTTCGCGTGTCCGCGTCCCCATCCCGGTGCTCAGCCGATCCGTACGCGCCCGTCGTCGCGCGCGGCGACGACTTCGCCGATGCGCCAGTGCGCCAGGCCCAGCCGCGCCAGTTCGCCGCCCAGCCCCGCCACCGCGTCGCGGTCGACCAGCAGCACGAAGCCGATGCCGCAGTTGAAGGTGCGCCACATCTCCTCGCGGGCGACGCTGCCTTCTCGCTGCAGCCACTCGAACACCGGCGGCAGGGTCCAGGAGGACGCGTCGATGTCCACGCCCAGGCCTTCGGGCACGACCCGCACGATGTTCTCGGTCAGGCCGCCGCCGGTGACGTGGGCCATGGCATGGATGGACGGGCCGTGGGCGCCGCGCAGCAGTTCCAGGACCGGCTTGACGTACAGCCGGGTGGGCGCCATCAGCGCGTCGGCCAGGCTCACGCCGCCGACGTCGAGCGACCCGGGGCGACCGGCGCGGTCGTAGATGCGGCGGATCAGCGAATAGCCGTTGGAGTGCGGGCCGCTGGACGCGATGCCGACCAGCACGTCGCCCTCGCGCACCGAGGCGCCGTCGCGCAGTTCGGACTTCTCCACCGCGGCCACGCAGAAGCCGGCCAGGTCGTACTCGCCCGGCGGATACATGTCCGGCATTTCCGCGGTCTCGCCGCCGATCAGGGCGCAGCCCGACAGTTCGCAGCCCGTGGCGATGCCGCCGACCACGGCCACCGTCGTCTCGACGTCGAGCTTGCCGGTGGCGAAGTAGTCCAGGAAGAACAGCGGTTCGGCGCCCTGCACCAGCACGTCGTTCACGCACATGCCGACCAGGTCGATGCCGATGGTGTCGTGGCGGCCCAGCTGCTGGGCCAGCTTGAGCTTGGTGCCCACGCCGTCGGTGCCCGACACCAGCACCGGCTCGCGGTACTTGCCCGACAGGTCGAACAGCGCGCCGAAACCGCCCAGCCCGCCCATCACCTCGGGCCGGAAGCTGCGCTTGACCAGCGGCTTGATGCGTTCGACGACTTCGTTGCCCGCGTCGATGTCGACGCCGGCGTCGCGGTAGGTCAGGCCGGTGGGGGCGGAAGAGGGGGTAGTCACGATGCGCAGCTCAGCCGGGCGGTCCGCGATTCTAGCAGCCGCGCGGGCGGCGGCCCGGCCTGCGCGGCTGCGGCAGGCAGCCGGGGAGAGGGCTTTGTGGCACCATTTCCGCCACGACCGGAGCGGTGAAGGACGTCGGATGCGACTGGCTGTACGTGGTGCACGGATGATCGGATGGGCCCTGGCGGCGCTGCTGCTGGCGGCGCCCGCGGCTGCCCAGCGCGTGGAAGGCGATCGCGCCGAGGCGCAGGGGCTGTACGAAGCCGAGGTCCCGGTGCGCACCCAGGCCGAGGCCGAGCGCACGGCCGGCTATGCGCGTGCGCTGGCCCAGGTCTTCGCCAAGTTGTCCGGCGACCGCGGCATCGCCAGCCGTCCCGGCGTGGCCCAGGAGCTGCGCCGCGCGGCCGACTACGTCGACGGCTTCGACTATCGCCAGGACGAGAGCATCGGCAGCAGCGGCGCGCCGAGCTTCCGCACCATGCTGGTGGTGCGGTTCGTGCCCGAGGCCATCGATGCGCTCACCGCCGCGCTGGGCCTGCCGGTGTGGCCGCAGCCGCGGCCCAAGCCGGTGCTGTGGCTGGCGATCGACGACGGCAGGGGCCCGCGCCTGGTGGGCGTCCAGCAGAGCAACGCGGCGCGTCCGTTGCTGCAGCGGGCGGTCGAGCGCGGCTACCGCCTCGGCCTGCCCTCGGGCAACGCCGCCGAGCAGGCCGCGGCGGGCGCGATCTGGCGTGGCGACACCGCCGCCATCGCGCGCCTGTCCTCGCGCTACAACCCGCCGATGCAGCTGATCGGCAAGCTCTACCGCGACGCCGGGGGCTGGAAGGCGGACTGGATCTTCGTGGACGACGGCCGCGTGCTCTCGCGCTGGTCCGAGTCCGGCGGCGACGCGCGCCGGACCATGGCCACCGGCGCGGACGGCGCGGCCGACGCGCTCATCAAGCGCTACGCCAAGGCCACCGCGCCCGCCGACCCGGTGGTCCAGCGCATGGTCTTCACGGGCTTGCGCAGCGGCAGCGATTACCTGCGCCTGTCCGCGGCGCTGCAGCGCATGTCGGTGGTGCGCGCGATCCGTCCGCTGCGTGCCAGCCCGGACCGCCTCGAGGTCGAACTGGACCTGCTGACCGGGATGTCGGGCTTCCGCCGCATGGTCGACGAGGCGGTGCTGCTCGAGGTCGAAGGCACCGACGAACTGGCCCCGCCGGTCTACCTGCTGCACTGACCGACGGAGCCGAGCCGATGTCCGATACGCCCGCGACCCTCGACATCGCGCGCTTCCTGCGGCGCCTGCAATGGGGACTGCTCGCCTTCGCGGTGCTGTGGCTGATCGCCCTGCTGGGACCGATCCTCACCCCCTTCGTGCTGGCCGCGCTGCTGGGCTGGCTCGGCGATCCGCTGGTCGACCGCCTCGAGGCATCCGGCCGTTCGCGCCCGGTGGCGGTGACCCTGGTCTTCGTGCTGATGCTGATGCTGGTGGTGCTGGTGGTGCTGATCCTGGTGCCGATGATCGAGCGCCAGGTGGTGACCCTGATCGATGCGCTGCCGCAGTACCGCGAGTGGTTCATGGAAACCGCCCTGCCCTGGGTGGAGGCGCGCACCGGGATCGAGATCACGTCCTGGCTCGATCCGCAGCGCCTGTTCGAACTGGTGCGCTCGCACTGGGCGCAGGCGGGCGGGGTGGCCAGCACGTTGTTCGGCTACCTGTCGAGTTCGGGCTTCGCCTTCCTGGCCTGGGTCGCCAACATCGTGCTGCTGCCGATCCTGACCTTCTACTTCCTGCGCGACTGGGACCTGCTGGTCGAGCGCGTGGCGGCGATGATCCCGCGCGACCACATCGGCACCGTCACGCGGCTGGCGCGCGAGTCGGACGAAGTGCTGGGTGCGTTCCTGCGCGGCCAGTTCATCGTGATGCTCGCCCTGGGCGCGATCTATGCGATCGGCCTGTCGGTGGTGGGGCTCAACCTGGGCCTGCTGATCGGGATCATCGCCGGACTGATCAGCTTCGTGCCCTACCTGGGCGCGGCGACCGGGATCGTGCTGGCCGTGCTCGCGGCGCTGGTGCAGGCCCAGGGCTTCGACATCAAGCTGCTGGCGCTGGTGGGCGTGGTGTTCACCGTCGGCCAGCTGATCGAGAGCTACATCCTCACCCCGCGCATCGTCGGCGACCGCATCGGCCTGCATCCGGTAGCGGTGATCTTCGCGATCATGGCCGGCGGCCAGCTGTTCGGCTTCGTCGGCATGCTGATTGCGCTGCCGGTGGCGGCGGTGGGCAACGTGCTGCTGCGTTTCGCCCACGAGCGCTACACGCAAAGCCGCCTGTATGCGGGCGACGGGCCGAAGATCGTGCTGGAAGGGCAGCGCGCGCCCGGCGGCATCGTGCTCGAGGACGATATCGGCGAGGCCACCGGCGACGAACGCGGCAACCGCGACGCCTGATCGTGACGATGCAGGCCGCCCCGCCGCAGCTGCCGCTGGCGCTGCGCTATCCGCCCGACCAGCGTCTGGAGACCTTCCATGCGCGCGATGCGTCGCTGGTCGCGCAGCTGCGCGCGTTCGCGGCCGGTGGCGCGGGCGAGCGCGCGCTGCTGCTGGCCGGGCCGGCGGGCACTGGCAAGAGCCACCTGGCGCTGGCCGCCTGCGCCGAGGCCGACGCAGCGGGCGCGCGCGCCGGCTACCTGCCGCTGGCCAGTGCCGCCGGACGCGTGGGCGATGCGCTCGAGTCGCTGCACGCACTCGACCTGGTCGCGCTGGACGGGCTGGAGGCGGTGGCCGGCGAGCGCGACGACGAGGTCGCCCTGTTCCACTTCCACAACCGCATGCACGACGCCGGCCGGCGCGTGCTCTACACCGCCCAGGCGCTGCCCGACGCGCTCCCGCTGGTGCTGCCCGACCTGCGTTCGCGCCTGTCCCAGTGCACGCGGCTGGTGCTCGAGCGGCTCGACGACGCGGGCCGCGGCCAGGTGCTGCGCCTGCGTGCGCAGCGCCGCGGCCTGCAGGTCGACGCGGCCGCGATCGACTGGCTGCTGCGCCACGCAGGCCGCGACCTGTCCGGCCTGACCGCGCTGCTCGACCGCCTGGACCGCGCCTCGCTGGCGGCGCAGCGGCGCATCACCGTGCCGTTCCTGCGCGAGGTGCTGGGCGCCACGCAGGGCTGAGTCCAGCCGGTTCGGGTCGTTGTCGCCGGCTGCGGTGCCGGCGGGAAACGCGGCTTCCTGGTGCCCTGCGCTCAGGTCAGCGTCGCGTCCAGCTGGCGCAGCCGTTCGGGCGTGCCGACATCGGTCCATGCGCCGGCGTGGTGCTCGCCGCTGGCGGCGCCGCGGCGCATGGCCGCGCGCAGCAGCGGGGCGAGGCGGAAGCGCGGCGGAACGTCGCCGGCGCCGGGGGTGTCGCCGATCACCGCGCGCCAGTCGTCCAGCAGCGTCGGCCGGTAGAGGCCGATGCCGGAGAAGGTCAGGCGTTCGCCGCCGTCCTCGCGCAGCCGGCCGTCCGGCTGCAGCACGAAATCGCCCTGCGGATGGTGCGACGGGTTGTCGACCATCACCAGGTGCACGTCGCCGTCGGGTTCGCGCGGCAGGCGGGCGAAGTCGAAGTCGGTCCAGATGTCGCCGTTGACCGCGAGGAACGGCGCCTCGCCCAGCCAGTCGAGGGCCTGCAGCATGCCGCCGCCGGTCTCCAGCGGTACCGGGCCTTCGTCGGAGTACGCGATGCGCAGGCCGAACGCCGCGCCGTCGCCCAGCGCGGCGGGGAACTGCGCCGCCAGCCACGAGGTGTTGACCACCACCTCGCGCACGCCGATCGCGGCCAGGCGCTCGAGATGCCAGGCGATCAGCGGCTTGCCGCCGGCGCGCAACAGCGGCTTGGGCGTGCTGTCGGTGAGCGGGCGCATGCGCTCGCCCAGTCCGGCGGCGAAGATCAGGGCCTTCATGCCGCCGGGTCAGGCGATGGCGCCGGCGAGGCGTGCCATGGCCGGCCGCACGCGCGCGTCGATGAGGTCGGCCAGCGGCGCCAGTTGCGGATGTCGCGGCACGACCGCATCGAGGTAGGCGATGAAGCGCGGCGCGTCCTCGAGGTACTTGGGCTTGCCGTCGCGATGCTTCAGCCGCGCGAAGATGCCCAGCACCTTGAGGTGGCGGTGCACGCCGATCAGGTCCAGGTCGGTGCGCCACTGCGCGAGTGGCGGCACCGGCAATCCCGCGCGCGTGGCCAGGGCGTGGTAGCGCGCGTGCCAGTTGGCCACGCGCGGCTCGGGCCAGCTCAGGAAGGCGTCCTTGAACAGGCAGGCCGGGTCGTAGGCGATCGGCCCGCGCACCGCGTCCTGGAAATCGAGGATGGCGACGTCCTCGCCACAGGGCATCAGGTTGCGCGGCATGTAGTCGCGGTGCACCAGCACCTGCGGCTGGGCGAGCGCGGACTCGACCAGCGCGCGGTATACCCCGTGCAGGCGCGCGCGTTCGGCCTCGTCCAGTTCGATGCCCAGGTGCACGCCCAGGAACCACTCGTCGAACAGCCGCAGCTCGCGCAGCAGCAGCGCCTCGTCGTAGGCGGGGAAGTCCGCCGGCAGCGCGATCGACTGCAGTTCGACCAGGCGCGTCATCGCGGTGTCGAACAGCGCATCGGCGCAGTCTTCGTCGATCGCATGCAGGTAGGTCTGCACGCCCAGGTCCTCGAGCAGCAGGAAGCCCAGGGCGAGGTCCTGCGCCACCACCGCAGGCACGCGCAGGCCGCCGGCCTGCAGCAGGTCGCGGATCGCCAGCCAGGGGCGCACGTCCATCAGTTCGGGCGGCGCGTCCATCAGCACCAGGCTCGGCGTGCGGCCGGTGGTGCGCCAGTAGCTGCGGAAGTCCGCATCGAAGGATGCGCGCTCCAGGCAGACCTGCGGGTCGGACAACGCGGTCCGCACCCAGTCGATGCGTTGCTGGTCTCGGTCTGGCGTGGCGCTGGGCTGAATCATGCTCTCTCCTCCCGGCGGCTGCCGGGCGGGCAAAGGGTAAACTGCCCGTCATCTTCGGGCGAGAGAATCATCAGGATGAAGTTGCAGCCGGTGTTGTTGTCGGGCGGGTCCGGGACGCGCTTGTGGCCCCTGTCGCGCGAGGCCTATCCCAAGCAGTTCCTGGCCCTGGCCGGCGAGCACACCATGCTGCAGGAGACCTGGCGCCGCGTCGCGCCGTTGGCCTCGTCGGCGCCGATCGTGGTGGCCAACGAGGAACACCGCTTCCTGGCCGCCGAGCAGCTGCGGCTGGTCGGGGTGGACCGCGCCGACATCGTGCTCGAGCCGGTCGGACGCAATACCGCTCCGGCGATCGCCGCGGCCGCGCTGCAGGCGATGGCGGGCGGCGAGGATCCGCTGCTGCTGGTGCTGCCTTCGGACCACGTGGTCCGCGATGCGGAAGGCTTCCGTGCCGCGGTGCGCACAGCAATGGGCGCGGCCGAAAATGGCGCGCTGGTCACGTTCGGCATCGTGCCCGCCGCGCCGGAAACCGGTTTCGGCTACATCCAGGCCGCCGAAGGCGAGGGCGTGCGCGAGGTGCTGCGCTTCGTCGAGAAGCCCGACGCGGCCACCGCCCAGGCCTACCTGGAAAGCGGCGGCTACTTCTGGAACAGCGGCATGTTCCTGTTCCGCGCCTCGCGCTATCTCGCCGAGCTCGAACGCCTGCGTCCCGACATGTTGGCCGCCGTGCGCCAGGCCTTTTCGGCCGCCGCGCGCGACGGCGACTTCATCCGTCTCGACCGCGAGGCCTTTGCCGCCTGTCCCTCGGACTCGATCGACTATGCGGTGATGGAGCACACCGCCGGGGCGCGCGTGCTGCCGGTGGACATTGGCTGGAACGACGTGGGTTCCTGGTCGGCGCTGTGGGAGGTGAGCGAACACGATGGCGATGGCAACGCCCACCACGGCGACGTGATCGCGGTCGATTCGCGCAACAGCTATGCCTACGCCCGGCGCCTGGTGGCCCTGGTCGGGGTCGACGACCTGGTGGTGGTCGAGACCGACGATGCGGTGCTGGTCGCGCGCAAGGACCGGGTGCAGCAGGTTAAGGAGGTGGTCGCGCAGCTCAAGGCCGACCAGCGCAGCCACGCGGTGCTGCACCGCGAGGTGCACCGGCCCTGGGGCAGCTACGACTCGATCGACCAGGAGGACGGCTGCTTCCAGGTCAAGCGCATCAAGGTCAAGCCGGGCGCGCGGCTGTCGCTGCAGTCGCACAAGCACCGCGCCGAACACTGGATCGTGGTGCGCGGCACCGCGCGCATCACCCGCGACAACGACGTGTTCGAGCTGTACGCCAACCAGTCGACCTATATCCCGCTGGGCGCCAAGCACCGGCTGGAGAATCCCGGCAGCGAGATGCTGGAGCTGATCGAGGTGCAGTCGGGCGACTACCTGGGCGAGGACGACATCGTCCGCTACGAGGACGTGTACGGCCGTTCCTAGCCCCGCCGGCGGCGCTCCGCCGCCATCGGCGTCGATATCCGATCCGAATGCCGACATGCCGCGCCGTCATGTGTGGAGGGGCGGCGGAATTTTCCCGTTGGATCAACCGGTTGCGCGCTTCGACCGGGGCGCCGTGGCGATCGCGCGCGCGGCTTAACCGTTCGCTTGCAAACATGCGCGGGCGGGCTGCTAGAACTGGCGCGGACCATCCGGGAACGGCGCATGCGCATCACCATCATCGGCGCGGGCTTCAGCGGAAACGCGCTCGCGCAGCTCCTGGCCTCGACCCGCGACGACGCGCACGAGGTCTGCCTGGTCGGCGCGGCCGCCACCTTCGGCAGCGGCGTCGCCTACGGCGAGGCGCGGCCGGAGCACCTGCTCAACGTGCGCGCGCGCCATCTCGGCATCGACCCGGACAACCCGCAGGATTTCGCCGACTGGCTGAGCCTGGGCGAGCGCGGCCGCGACGGCTTCATGCCGCGGATCGCCTATGGCGAATACCTGCGCGAGCGGCTCCGGCAGGCGATGGAGGAGTCGGCCAACCTCACCTGCATCGACCAGGAGGCCGTCGCGCTCGAGCGCCTGCCCGCCGGCTTCCGCGTCCACCTCGGCGACGGCGGCCGGTTCGACAGCGACCGCGTGGTGCTGGCGCCGGGCGCGCTGCCGCCGCAGCGGCTGGGCGGCGTGGGCCCGCGCCTGGCGCGCAGCCCGCGCTACATCGGCTGGCCCTGGCAGGAAGACGGCATCGACCGCATTCCGGCGACGGCGCGCGTGCTGCTGGTGGGCACCGGCCTGACCATGGCGGACGTGGTGGTGAGCCTGCGTCGCCGCGGCCACCGCGGCGACATCGTCGCGATCTCGCGACGCGGGCTGCTGCCGCAATCGCAGCTGCCGCGTCCGTCCGATCCGGTGGAGCTGCCGCCGCGGGTGCTGTATGCGCTGCGCGCGGGCGACCTGCACGCGCTGGTCGCGGCGCTGCGCCCGCTGGCGGCGGCGGTCCCGGACTGGCGCGCCCTGGTTGACGCCCTGCGCCCGCACACGCAGGCGTTCTGGCGGCAGCTCTCGCCGGTGCAGCGGGGCCGGTTCGCGCGCCACCTGCGCTCGTACTGGGAAGTCCTGCGTCACCGGCTGGCGCCGCGGACCGCGGACAAACTGGAGGCCCTGCTGGCGTCCGGGCTGCTGCAGGTGCGGGCGGCGCGCCTGCTGCGCGCCGGCGTGGCCTCCGATGCCGATGCGATCGACGTGGTCCTGCGCGAGCGCGGCCAGCCGCAGGCGCAGGTGGAGCGCTTCGACTGCCTGATCCGCGCCACCGGCCTGGACACCGACGTCGAGCGCACCACGCATCCGCTCATGACCCAGCTGCGCGAGGCCGGCCTGGTCCGCGCCGATCCGCTGGGGCTGGGGGTGGAGGCGAGCGCCGATTTCGAAGTGGTCGACGCCAGCGGCAGCGCGGTGCGCGGGCTGTACTGCCTGGGCCCGCTGCTGCGCGGCCGGCTGTGGGAGATCACCGCGGTGCCCGAACTGCGGGCCGCGGCGGCCGTGCTGGCAGCGCGCCTGCTGTCGGAACCGCGGCCGGGCGCGCTTGCCGCGCCGCAGGTGGCGCCCGCCACCCGGCCGGTGCGGATGCGCTAGCCGAGGCCGGGCCCGTCGCCCGGCCGACCGCTCCTTGCAGCGGCGGGTGCGGCGCGCGCGGGCGCCGGGCAGGGCTTACGCCGGGTAGACGCGATACCGCAGCAGGCGCACGCCGACGGCGTCGCCCGGCGCGGGCACCTGCACGCCGGGAGTGGCGACCAGGTCCACTTCGAGCGCTCGCGGCTGTCCGGACAGTTCGAGTTCCACCGTGACCCGGTCGGCATTGCGGTGCACCGCCGCCACGCGCGCGTCCAGGCCCTCGCCCGGGGCGCCGATGAGGGCATCGTGCGGGCGCAGGTACAGGCTGGCCGGGCCGTCGGCGACGTCGCCGGCTTCGAAACCGGCCGCAAGCCCGGACGGGCCGAAGCGCCCGCCGGCCACCGCGCCTTCGAGCACGCTGGCCCGGCCGATGAAGTCGAACACGTAGGCCGAGGCCGGCGCATCGTAGATCTCGCGCGGCGTGCCGACCTGCTCGATGCGGCCGGCGCGCAGCACCACCACGCGGTCGGCCAGTTCCAGCGCCTCGTCCTGGTCGTGGGTGACGAACACCGTGGTCTGGCCGGTCTGGTCGTGCAGGCGGCGCAGCCAGCGGCGCAGCTCCACGCGCACCTTGGCATCGAGCGCGCCGAAGGGCTCGTCGAGCAGCAGCACGGTCGGGTCGATCGCCAGCGCGCGCGCCAGCGCCACGCGCTGCTTCTGCCCGCCCGAGAGCTGTTCGGGATAGCGCTGGCCGTGCTCGGGCAGCTGGATCAGCGCCAGCAGCTCGTCGACGCGGCGGCGGATCGCGGCCTTGTCGGGCCGCTTCGAGCGCGGCCGGCTGCGCAGGCCGAAGGCGATGTTCTCGGCCACGGTCATGTGCCGGAACAGCGCGTACTGCTGGAACACGAAGCCGACGTTGCGCTCGCGCAGGCTCAGTTCCGTGGCGTCGGTCTCGCCGAACAGCACCCGCCCGCTGTCGGCCGGCAGCAGGCCGGCGATCACGCGCAGCAGGGTGGTCTTGCCAGAGCCCGACGGGCCCAGCAGCGCGACAAGTTCACCGGCGCCGATGTGCAGGTCGACATGGTCGAGCGCGGCGGTCACGCCGTAGCGCTTGGCCACGCCTTCGATCCGCAGGTCGACGCCGTGGCCGTGGGACTTCATGGCCGGATCATCGCCGATTCGGGGGCCCGGCGCATCGACCGGCTCGGGCTCGGCGCCGCGGCGCGCGGATTGCAGGGTGTCGTCCTGGGTCAGCAGCACGTTCATGGTCTCCATCGACTGTGGTGCGGGTTGGCGCCGTCGCCACGGCCCGTGTGGATGAACAGGCTCATCCATGCCTCCGGTGCGCCTTGGCCAGCGCGTCGCCGTGGCGCGCCTCCAGCCAGAACTTCAGCACCAGCGTCACCAGCGCCAGCCCCGCCAGCAGCGAGGACACGGCGAACGCGCCGGTGCTGTCGAACTCGTTGTAGAGGATCTCGATGTGCAGCGGCAGGGTGTTGGTCAGTCCGCGGATGTGCCCGGACACCACCGACACCGCGCCGAACTCGCCCATCGCGCGCGCGCCGCACAGCAGCACGCCGTACAGCAGGCCCCACTTGATGTTGGGCAGGGTGACGCGGAAGAACATGGTCCAGGCATTGGCGCCCAGCGATCGCGCCACGACCTCCTCCTCGTGGCCCTGCTGCTGCATCAGCGGCACCAGTTCGCGGACCACGAACGGGAAGGTGATGAACAGCGTCGCCAGCACGATGCCCGGGCGCGCGAACAGGATCCTGATCTCGTGCTCGCGCAGGAAGTCGGCGAACCAGCCCTGGGAACCGAACAGCAGCACCAGGCACAGGCCCGCGACCACCGGCGAGACGGCGAACGGCAGGTCCACCAGCGCCAGCAGCACGCGCTTGCCGGCGAACTCGAAGCGGGTCAGCGCCCAGGCCGCGAACACGCCGAACACCGCGTTGACCGGGATCACGATCGCCGCGGTCAGTAGGGTCAGGTTGAGCGCGGAGATCGCGTCGGGCGTGGTCAGTGCGGCCCACCAGGTCGCAAAGCCCTTGCCGAAGGCCGACAGCAGCACCATCAGCAGCGGCAGCACCACCAGCAGCGCCATCACCGCGACCGCGCCGCCGATCAGCAGCCGGCGCAGCCAGGGCGGTGTCTCCAGCCCGTGTCCAGCGTGTGCGTCAGTCATCGCGGCGGCTCCTGCGCTCGTGGCGGAACAGCAGCGGGATCAGGTTGATCGCCAGCAGGCAGGCGAACGAGGCGGCCAGCATCAGCGCCGCCAGCGCGATCGCGCCGTTGTAGTCGTACTCCTCCAGCCGGATGGTGATCAGCAGCGGCGCGATCTCGGTCTCGTAGGGCTTGTTGCCGGCGATGAAGATCACCGAGCCGTACTCGCCCAGCGCCCTTGCGAAGGCCAGCGAGAACCCGGTCAGCAGCGCCGGCAGCAGCTCCGGCAGCACCACCCGGCGCAGCGTGGTCAGGCGCGAGGCGCCCAGCGAGGCGGCGGCCTGCTCCTGCTCATGGCCCAGCGATTCGAGGATCGGCTGTACCGTGCGCACCGCGAACGGCAGGCCGATGAACACCAGCGCGATCACGATGCCGGCCGGCTGGTAGGCGACCTGGATGCCCAGCGGCTCCAGGTACCGGCCGAGCCAGCCGTTGGGCGCGTAGATCGCGGTCAATGCGATGCCGGCGACCGCGGTCGGCAATGCGAACGGGAGGTCGACCAGCGCGTCGAGCAGGCGCCGGCCCGGGAACCGGTAGCGCACCAGCACCCAGGCCACCAGCGCGCCGGCCAGCGAGGCGATCAGCGCGGCGGCGAAGGCGGTGCCGAAGCTCACCTTCAGCGCCGCCTGCACGCGCTCGTCCTGGATCGCGCGCAGCCAGCCGTCGCCGCCCAGCCCCGCCGCGCGGAAGGTCAGCGCGGCCAGCGGCAGCAGCACCACCACGCCCAGCCAGGCCATGCCCAGCCCCAGGCTCAGGCCCAGGCCGGGCAACGGGCGGCGCCAGCGGGGTCGCGACAGGGAGGGAAGGGTCAGGGTGCTCATCGTGGGGAACGTCGTGGGGAAGGAGTCGCGATGCGGCGGGGCCTCCGGCACGGATGCGGCGGGGAGGTCCCCGCCGCATCATGTCCGGCCGGCGCGAACCGGCTCACGGGCGGGGGCGGTAGATCTGGTCGAAGAAGCCGCCGTCGGCGAAGTGCAGCTGCTGCGCCTTGGCCCAGCCGCCGAAGGCCTCGTCGATCGTCACCAGGGGGATCGGCTTGAAGTGCGCGATCGCGCTTGCCGGCACCGACTCCGGCCGCGACGGGCGGTAGTGGTGCTTGGCGGCCAGGCGCTGGCCCTCGGGCGAGTACAGGTGCTGCAGATAGGCCTCGGCCACCTCGCGGGTGCCGCGCCTGGCGACGTTGCCGTCGACCACGGCCACCGGCGGCTCGGCCTTGATGCTGAGACTGGGAAAGACGATCTCGAACTTCGCCGCGGTGTCGCCGTCGGCCAGGGTCAGCAGGGCCTCGTTCTCCCAGGCCAGCAGCACGTCGCCGATGCCGCGCTCGACGAAGGTGGTGGTGGAGCCCCGCGCGCCGGTGTCGAGCACCGGCACGTTGGCGAACAGCTTCTTCAGGTAGTCCACCACCAGGTCGCCCTTGCGGTACTCGCGCGAGGCCCAGGCCCAGGCGGCCAGGTAGTTCCAGCGCGCGCCGCCCGAGGTCTTGGGGTTGGGCGTAATCACGCCGATGCCGGGCTTGGCCAGGTCGCCCCAGTCCTGGATGTTCTTCGGATTGCCCTTGCGCACCAGGAACACGATGGTGGAGGTGTAGGGCGAGCTGTTGTTGGGCAGGCGCGACTGCCAGTCCTTCGCCAGCAGGCTGGTGTTCTGCGCGATCGCGTCGATGTCGCCGGACAGGGCGAGGGTGACGACGTCGGCCTCCAGGCCGTCGATCACCGAGCGCGCCTGCTTGCCCGAGCCGCCGTGCGAGGCGCGGACGGTCAGGGTCTGGCCGGTGTCCGCCTTCCACTTCCTGGCGAACGCGTCGTTGAACTCGGCGTACAGCTCGCGCGTGGGGTCGTAGGAGACGTTGAGCAGTTCGACGTCCTGCGCGGCAGCGCTGCCGGTGGCGGCGAGTCCGAGCAGCAGGGTGGCCAACAGCACGTTGCGGATCCTGGTGTTCATGGCGTGGGCTCTCGAATGGGGGAAGGTCAGAAGGAGAACTGGGCGCGCGTGAAGAAGGTCGTCTCGTCCTCGCGGTCGCCGCCGGCGGCGCCGCCGTCGAAGCTGGCGTGCGCATAGTTGGCCACCAGCTTGAGGTTGCCGGTCGGGTACCAGTTGAGGCCGAGGGTCCAGGCGGTGGCCTCCGAGGCGGAGGCCGAGGGCGACGCGAACAGCGGGAAGGCGGCGTCGTCCACGTCCAGCTCGCCGTAGCGGGCGACCAGCTCGAACGCGCCCCAGCCGCCCTTGCCGGGGGCGAACGGGTTGTCGGGCTTGACTCCGCGGTAGCCGGCCTTCTCGCCCGTCAGCACCCAGCTGCCGGTGAGCTGCCAGGCGCTGTGGTCGAGCGAGGCGCGACCGCCGGACGTGGTCTCCACCACTTCCTGCCCCGAGCGGATGTATTCGCCCAGCACGCCCACCGGGCCGGCGTACCAGTAGGCCTGCGGCGACCAGCGCGTGTGTTCGCCGTCGGCGGCGACGCTGGCCAGGTAGCTGAAGAACGTGGACTGGCCGGGCGAGCGGTAGCGCGGCAGGAAGCTGTTGCCGGCGCCGTGCTTGTCGCCGGCGCTGGCGGCGATGCCGAAGCCCAGGCTGGACAGCGCGCCGTCGCCGCCCTTCCACGGTTCGAAGAACACGCGCCCGGCGAATTCGAAGTCGTCGTCCGGATTCGTGGTCGGGCTGTCGCGGCCGTCCGGCGCGCCGTTGTACACGCCGACGACGTAATTGACCTTCGACGTCGCCAGCGCGCCCTGCAGCTGCAGGCCGATGTCGCGGTTGGGCGCCAGCTCGGTCGGGAAGCCGCGCTCGATGAAGGCGGTCGCGGAACCGCTCTGCAGGCGCTCGAGCGCCACCGGCCCCTTGACCTTGCCCACGCGCAACGTGGCGGCCGGGCTGAACTTCAGGTCGACGTAGGCGTCGACGATCGAGGCGCTGTCGCCGGCGAACTCCGGGGTGACGCGGAAGCCCACCAGCTCGCCCCAGCTGCCTTCCAGGGTCGGGCGGATGCGGCGCCACAGGAAGGTGTCGTTCTGCGGGCGCTGATCGTCGTCGATGAAGAGGCGGTGGTCGGCCTGGGCCAGCACGCCGAGCTTGAGCTGCACCGAGCCGTCGGCGCTGCGGATCGAGGCGCCCTTGTCGGCGGCCAGGGTGACGGTGGGCTGTGGCCTGGCCTCGGCGGCGGGCGCCGCAGGGGCGGCGGCGAGCGCGCCCTGGCGGTCGCGTTCGTCCAGGCCCAGCTCGATCGCGCGCAGGCGGCGGTCGAGTTCGGCCAAGTCGCCTGGTGCGACGCCGTCGGACGGAGCGATGCCCAGCCGGCGTTCGACGATGCGCAGGCGCTCGGCGACCTGTTCGGGAGTGGGGGCGGCGTCCTGCGCGGCGGCCGTGGCCGGGAGCAGGGCCAGCAGGGCCAGCGTGAGCAGGCCGCGGCGCGGAGGGCGGGGTCGCCGGGCGCCTAGGAAGGCGGGTTCGGACAGTTGCATGGCGTTTCCTCGTATGTCGCTTGGGAAGCGCCTCCGGTCGTCCGGTCGGCACCGTGGATGGGATGGGTGTGTGGAACGCAGGCGGCCGGCATCAGTCGGCCAGCCGCAGCTTCTGGCTGCGCGTGATCTGCACGATGCGCGAGGAGTGGACGATCACCTCGACCTGGCCATAGGCCAGGTCGCGGACCGCCTCGAGCACGGCGCGCTCGGCTTCGCTGATCCCGGGCCCGTCGCCGCGTTGCGCGGCGGCGGGCTCGGCGGGTGCCGGTGGGGACGTGGGGGATCGGCTCATGGCGACGATGCCCGTGGGTTGGGGGATGGCGTCAGGCCGCGCTGCGCTCGCCGTCGAGGCTGGCCAGCCACTCGTCGTCCGAGCCTTCGTTGACGCCGGCGAACAGCGGCGTGGAGAAGTAGCGCTCGCCGGTGTCGGGCATGGTCGCCAGCAGCACCGAACCTTCCGGCGCGGACTCGGCCACCTTGAGCGCGGCGGCCACGGTGGCGCCGGAGGAGATGCCGACGAACAGGCCTTCCTCGGCGGCCAGGCGGCGGGCGGTGCCGATCGCCTCGTCGTCGGTCACGTTCACCAGCTCGTCGTGCACGGTGCGGCTGAGCACCTCGGGCAGGAAGTCCGGGGTCCAGCCCTGGATCTTGTGCGGCGCCCAGTCCTTGCCGCCCAGCAGCGACGCGCCGACCGGCTCGGTGGCGATGATCCTGGTCTCCGGCCGCGCAACCTTGAGCACCTCGCCCACGCCGGTGAGCGTGCCGCCGGTGCCCCAGCCGCTGACGAAGTAGTCCAGCCGGCGGCCGGCGAAGTCGCGCAGGATCTCGGCGGCCGTGGTCTGGCGGTGGTAGGCGGGGTTGGCCGGGTTGGTGAACTGCGAGGCCAGGAACCAGCCGTGCTTGTCGGCCAGCTCCTTGGCCTTCTTCACCATGCCGGTGCCGCGCTCGGCGGCGGCGGTGAGGATCACCTTGGCGCCATAGGCGCGCATCAGCTTGCGGCGCTCGACCGAGAAGGTCTCGGTCATCACCGCCACGAAGCGGTAGCCGCGGGCCGCGGCCACCTGCGCCAGCGCCACGCCGGTATTGCCGGAGGTGGCCTCGACGATGGTGTCGCCGGGCTTGAGCAGGCCGCGCTGTTCGGCATCGAGCACGATCGCGATCGCCAGGCGGTCCTTGACCGAGCCACCGGGGTTGAACGACTCCGCCTTGGCGTAGACGGTGACGTGCTTGGGCGCGATGCGGTGCAGCTTGACGATCGGCGTGTTGCCGATGGTGTCGATGATGCTGTCGTAGATGGCCATGGTGCGGTCTCGATGCGGGGTGGACGATCAGGCGGCGTCCGCGAGCGGAACGTCGGAAGTGCCGAGCGGAGCGGCGCCGAACCAGTGCAGGGCGCCGGCCAGCGCGGCCACCTCGCCGACGATCAGCAGCGCAGGCGACTGTACGGCGTGGTGCCGCGCCAGGCGTGACAGATCGGTTAGGCGGCCGTTGACCACGCGCTGGTCGGCGCGCGTGCCGTTCTCGACCAGCGCAAACGGCGTGTCCGGCGCGCGCCCGTGCGCGATCAGCTGCGCCTGCACCGTGTCCAGCCGCGACACGCCCATGTAGAACGCCAGCGTCTGCCGCTCCTGCGCCAGCGCGGGCCAGTCCAGGGTGTCCGGACCCTCCTGGGCGTGCGCGGTGACCAGGCGCACCGACTGCGCGTGGTCGCGATGGGTCAGGGGGATCCCGGCATAGGCGGCGCAGGCGGCCGCGGCGGTGATGCCCGGGACGACCTCGTAGTCGATGCCGGCCGCGCGCAGCGCCTCGAGTTCCTCGCCGCCGCGGCCGAACACGAACGGATCGCCGCCCTTGAGCCGGACCACGCGCCTGCCGGCGGCGGCATGCTCGACCAGCAGGGCGTTGATGCCGTCCTGCGGCACCGCATGGTGGCCGGCACGCTTGCCGACCTCGATGCGCTCGGCGTCGCGTCGCGCGAGCGCCAGCACCTCGGCGCTGACCAGGCGGTCGTGCAGGATCACGTCGGCCTCGCCCAGCAGGCGCAGCGCGCGCAGGGTGAGCAGGCCGGCATCGCCGGGCCCGGCGCCGACCAGGGCCACCGAGCCGCGCACGCTGGCGGGATCCTTCGACGACGCCAGCGTCGCATCGAGCAGGCGCTCGGCCTCGATGTGGCGGCGCCTGCGCAGCAGGCCCTGCAGCGGGCCGGAGAGCAGGCGCCCGAACGCGCGCCGGCGCGCACCCGGCTCCGGCCAGCGCGCGACGATGCGGTGGCGATGGCGCGCCAGCAGGCCGGCGAGCGCGCCAAAGGATTCGTCGAACTGCGCCTCCAGCCGCTCGCGCACCAGCCGCGCCAGCATCGGCGCGCCGCCGCCGCTGGAAATCGCGATCTGCAGCGGGCCGCGCTCGACCCGGGCGGGCAGGTGCACGCGCGCCAGGTCCGCGTCGTCGACCACGTTGACCCAGATCCCGCGCGCTTCGCCGGCTTCGGCGACGGCCCGGTTCACCTGCGCATCGTCGGTGGCGGCGATCGCCAGCCAGGCGCCGTCCAGCCAGTCCGGATGGAAGCGGCCGGGGAGGTGTTCGATCGCGCCCTCGGCGGCCAGGGTCGCCAGTGTAGGTACCAGCGCCGGCGCGGCGACCCGGACGCGCGCGCCGGTGCCGGCCAGCGCCTCGACCTTGCGGGCCGCCACCGCGCCGCCGCCCACGACCAGCACGGCGCGGCCGCGCAGGTCCGCGAACAGGGGGAACAGCCGGGTGGTGGCAGGGGCGTCGGGCATCGGGACGGGCGCGTGGCGATGGGGCGACGCTAGCGACTGCGGGGGCGCAGGAGGAAATGGCGACGCGTGCTGCGCTTATTCCCGTAAGGCATAAGCCTGTGCCGGCGCCGCGTGGACAGCCCGGCCAGGCGCGACTATGATCCAGCGCTCCATCTTTCCATCATGATGAAAGGATGGAGGTTGCGGCCGAAACCAGCGCCGCGCGGACTGGAGCCATGACCCTCACCCAACTGCGCTACCTGGTCGCGATCGCCGATTCGGGACTCAACATCACCCTGGCGGCCGAGCGCGTGCACGCCACCCAGCCCGGCCTCTCCAAGCAGCTCAAGCAGCTGGAGGACGAGCTGGGCTTCCAGCTGTTCGTCCGCAAGGGCCGCAGCCTGGATGCGATCGCCCCGGCCGGCGAGCGCGTGCTGGAGCATGCGCGGCGGATCCTGGCCGAGGCCGCCAACATCCGCAGCTATGCCGCCAACGAGCGCGGCGAGTACAGCGGCCGCCTGCTGCTGGCCACCACCCACACCCAGGCGCGCTACGTGCTGCCGCCGGTGATCGCCGCGATCCGGCGCGAGTTCCCGCGGGTGGACGTCGACCTGCAGGCCGCGAGCGATGCCGAGGTGCTGCAGCAGCTCCACGACGGGGCGGACGTGGCGCTGATCAGCACCGCCGGCGCCACGCCCTCGGGCGGGCTGCCGGTGCCGCTGTACCGCTGGCGGCGCGTGCTGCTGGTCCCGCTTTCGCACCCGCTGGCAGGGCTGCAGCGCGCGCCCACGCTGGCCGAACTCGCGCGCCATCCGCTGATCAGCTACGAGTCGTCCACGCGCGGCGATTCCTCGATGCGGCGCGCCTTCGCCGCGGCCGGGGTCGAGCCGCAGATCGCGATGACCGCGCGCGACGCCAACCTGATCAAGACCTACGTGCGCGCCGGCCTCGGCGCCGGCCTGCTGGCGGAAATGGCGGTGGGTCCGCGCGAGGACGACGACCTGCGGATCCTGGAAGCGCCGGCGGAAATCCCCGAGTGCATCACCTGGGCGGTGATCCCGCGCGGGCGGGTGCTGCGCGACTACGCGCTGGCGCTGCTGCATGGGGTGGCCCCCCAGCTCGACCGCCGCGACCTGCGCCGCGTGATCGAAGGCAACCTCGATGCCGACTGGCCCCATCCGCCGAGCTGGCGCGAGCTGAGCCAGGCGATCACGATCTAGCGGACCCCGCTGCACGCGACGCGCACTGCATCTGCCGCCGGGCGAGCCGGGGCGGGAGGGGACGTCCTCAGTCCTGCACCGCCGTGATGTAGGCGCCGGTGCCCACGATCTGGAAGGTGTCGTTGTCCACGCGCCGCACCGGGGTGCCGTCCGAGAGGGTGTACACGAAGCGGGCCGCGCCGTGGTCCGGAGAGTCCTTGCCTTCCTCCGGTGCTTCCAGCCGCTGGATCACCTTGTGGCGGTTGCCTGCTTCGTCCTGGGCGTAGAGCGTCTGCGTCATGCGCGATCCTCCATCCGGCGGGGGGAACCCCACGCTAGCGTCGTGCCGGAAGAACCCCGTGAAGAAAATACCGCGCGCGCGTTAAGTCCGCCGTGCGAGATGCACGCGCGCGCTGGATCGCCATGCCGGGCACCGGGCGACGAGGCAGGCCGTTGCAGGCCCCGGCCAACAGGCGGCTAGAGATGCGCCGTGACCGCCGGTGGCGAATCCCAGTCGTCGCCGGCGCCGTCCTCGTAGCGCAGCGGCGCCGCGGCCAGTTCGGCCGGCGTGGCGTCGTCGAGACAGGCCAGGTTGACGCAGACGAAGGGTCCGCCCATCACCTCGAAGTCGGCGCGGCTGAAGGTGTTCACCCCGCATTGCGGACAGAAGCAGTGCTCGATCGCGCACGCGCCGAACCGATAGCGGCCCAGCGTGGCCTCGTCGCTGCGCAGCGCGAACGCCTCTGCCGGCACGTGCGCCTTCCAGATGCGCGTCTTGCGGCAGTAGCTGCAGTTGCAGCGCAGGGTCGACGCGTACCACGGGCCGGGGCGCGGCTGCGGCGAGCGCTCCCCGTGCGGCGCCAGGTCGACCTGGCAGCGGAAGCGGACGCTGCCGCAATGGCAGCTGCCCGAGCGTGGCTGGATCATGCGATGCCTCGTGTGCGGGGTCACTCCGCGACGACGAACGGGCGCATCGAGGATCGACGCCGGGCACCTCCGTGCACCGGCGCGGCTATGGCGTCGCCGCTGCCCGGGTCGCCGCCGAGGCGTCGGGGTGGCCGTGGTAGACCGCGTCGCGGAAGCGCTTGTGCAGGTCGGTGCCGCCCGGCGGGATCGACTGCGTGAACAACACCGCGACGATGTCGTTGGCCGGATCCACCCAGAACAGCGTGTTGGCGTAGCCGTCCCAGAAGAACTCGCCCACAGCGCCGGACGCCTCCTCCGCGTTGGCCGGCGGCGAGTGGCGCACCGCGAAATCGATGCCGAAGCCGACCTGGCCCTTGCCGGGAAGCCAGGAGCGGTCGGTGACCCCGGCCGGCAGCATGTCGGTGGCCATCAGCCGCACCGTGTCGGCATGGAGCACGCGCGCGCCGTCGAAGCTGCCGCCGTCGAGCAGCATGCGGCCGAAGCGCATGTAGTCGTCCAGGGTCGAGACCAGGCCGTAGCCGCCGGGCGCAGCCAGGGTCCACTCGCGATAGGCGTTGTCGAGCGCCGGCGAGTCGGGCAGCCGGGTGAACGCGCCGTCGGCGTACTCGTACATCGCCGCCATGCGTCCGCGCCGGTCTTCCGCGACGTGGTAGCTGGTGTCGGCCATGCGCAGCGGCTCGAGCACGCGTTCGCGCACCAGCTGTTCGAAAGGCCTGCCGGCCAGCACCTCGGCCAGCCGCGCCTGCACGTCCACCGAGATGCCGTACAGCCAGCGCGTGCCGGGCTGGTAGGCCAGCGGCAGCGCGGCCAGGCGTTCGGACATCTGCGCCAGGGTGATCGCGCGCGAGTCCACGTCGGCCTCGCGATACAGCGCCGCCGCCGGATTGTCCTCGAACGCCGCGGCGAAGCCGGCGGTGTGGCGCAGGATGTCGCGCACCAGAATCGGCCGTTCGGGCGCGACCAGGATCGGCTCGCCGTCGGCATCCTCGCCCGCATGCACGCGCACGTTGGCGTACTCGGGCAGGTAGGTCGCCAGCGGCTCGTCGAGTTCGAACAGGCCTTGCTCGTACAGCGACATCAGCACCACGCCGGTGACCGGCTTGGTCATCGAATAGACCTGGGCGAGCGTGTCGCGCGCCATCGGCCGGGCGGCCTCCCGGTCGGCCATGCCGAACGCGCCGAAGTAGGCTTCGCGGCCGCGCTCGTGGACCAGGGCCGACACGCCCACGGCGCGACCTTCGTCGACGATGCCCTGCAGCACCTGGTCGATGTGCGCGGCATCGACGACGGTCGGCTGCGGCGCGGCGCCGGCCGGGACATCGCCGGGCGCGGCGAGGCCGGTGTTCGAAGCAGGCTGGCAGGCGGCCAGCAGCAGGCCGAGGACGGCCGCCAGGCGGATTCTCATGTGGGCTCCCGGACAGGACGTGGCGAACGCACGCGGCGATCGACGCGCGAGTATGCCGTCGCGCGGGATCGGGCTCCCGCTGCAGCGCAGCGTCGATGCAGCTGCAACCTTTGCGCGATGCAGGCCGGCGCCGTTGCGCCGGCGTCCCGTGCACTGGCGCATAGTGGGACACCTTTCCTGCGCCGGGAGTCCCCATGAAAGCCGTCCGCTTCATCGCCGCCGGCAGGCCTGCCGAAGTGGTCGATCTGCCCGAGCCGCGGCCGGGTCCGGGCGAGGTGCTGCTGAAGATCGGCGGCGCCGGCGTCTGCCATTCCGACCTGCACGTACTCGAGCAGGGCCTGGGTTTCGAGGGGCCGTTCACCCTGGGCCACGAGAACGCCGGCTGGATCGCCGCCCTGGGCAGCGGCGTACAAGGCTGGAAGGAAGGCGATGCGGTCGCCGTGTACGGCCCCTGGGGCTGCGGCCGCTGCCGCACCTGCCAGGGCTCGGCGGAAAACTACTGCGAGAACCACGTGTCGATCCCGGGCTACGGCGGCGGGCTGGGGTCCGATGGCGGCATGGCCGAGTACATGCTGGTGCCCTCGCCGCGGCTGCTGGTGCCGCTGGGCGGACTGGACCCGGCCGAAGCCGCCCCGCTGAGCGACGCCGCGCTCACGCCCTACCATGCGATCAAGCAGGCGCTGCCGATGCTCACGCCGGGCGCGCACGTGGTGGTGATCGGCATCGGCGGCCTCGGCCACATGGCGGTGCAACTGCTGCAGGCCACCTGTGCGGCCGAGGTGATCGCCTGCGACCTGGATGCGGACAAGCTCGAGCATGCCCGCGCCCTGGGCGTGCGCCATACCGTCGACACGCGCGACGCCGATGCGGCCTTCGAACGGATCCGCGAAATCACCGGCGCCCGCGGCGCGCGCGTGGTGCTGGACATCGTCGGCGCGCAGCCGACCGTGGACCTGGCCGCGCGCGTGGTCGGCCGCGACAGCCGCATCAGCATCATCGGCCTGGGCGGGGGCGTGCTGCACTACGCGGCCAACCAGCCGCCCTACGGCTGCCAGGTGAGCGTGCCGTACTGGGGCACGCGCACCGAACTGATGGAGGTGATCGCGCTGGCCCAGCAGGGCGCGATCCGCGCGCTGGTCGAACGCCATCGGCTGGAGGACGCGCCGCAGGTCTACGAGCGCCTGCACGCGGGCAAGGTCAAGGGACGCGCGGTGCTGGTGCCCTGAGCCGCGCCGCCCGCGCGGCTCAGGCCGGGTCGGCGAGCGCGCGCGTGGGTGCGCGCGCGTCGCTTGCGCGCACCACGCGGTTGCGGCCGCGCAGCTTGGCTTCGTACAGCGCCTGGTCGGCGCGCAGCACCAGCGGCTGCGCGTCCAGTCCATGCTCGGGGCAGCCGGCCACGCCGATCGAGAGCGTGGTGCGCATCACCTGTCCGGCCGAGACCACCTGCAGCGATTCGAAGGTCGCGCGCAGGTCCTCGGCCATGTCGATGGCCTCGGCCACCGGCGTGCCGGGCAGCATCATCAGGAATTCCTCGCCGCCGTAGCGGCAGGCGATCAGGCCGGCGTCGCGCACGCGGTCGCGCAGCAGGTCGGCCAGGCGACGGATCATCTCGTCGCCGGCCGGATGGCCATAGGTGTCGTTGATGCGCTTGAAGCGGTCGATGTCGATCAGCACCAGGGTCAGCGGCAGCCCCGACTGCATGCACTGGGCCAGTTCGCGCTCCAGCGCCTCGTCCAGGAAGCGGCGGTTGTGCAGGCCGGTGAGCGGGTCGCGTTGCGCCTGTTCCTGCAGCTGCGACTGCAGCGCGGTGATCTGCTCCAGCCGCTCGCCCAGCTCGCGCCGGCTGTCGCGCAGTTTGACGCCGCGACGATAGGCGGCGTTGGCGAAAAACAGCAGGTAGGCGGTGAGCAGCACGATGCACAGCAGCGAGGTGTGCAGTTCGGTGTGCGGGCGCAACTCCAGCCCGTGCACCGCGGCGACCGCCGCCACGCCCGCCGCCAGCGAGGCCACGCCCTTCCACAGCCCGGGCATGCCCATGAAGATCACCACGTTCAGGCAGACCCCGACGAACAGCACGAAGCTGATCCACAGCGGCAGGCCCATCACCGCGATCCAGGCGCCCAGCAGCACGCCATCGATCAGCAGGTTCTGCAGTTCGGCACGCAGCGGATCGGGGGAGCGCGCGGCACGCCAGTACACCAGCTGCGGATACACCAGCAGATGCAGCGCCAGCAGCGTCCACATCAGAGGGCCGGCCTGCAGGTAGGCAAGATGCGTGCCCAGCACGAACAGGCCCAGCGCGAAGAACAGCGACCTGTTGCGCCGGTTGAGCGTGACCACCCAATGGACCTTGCCCGCGTTCACTGCATTCCCCCTGTGTGCGGCACCTTCGACCACCGCCGCGCACGCTTGTTCCATGCGGATCGGTATTGTAACGGCGAGCCGGGCGGGATCCGGACGCCACCGGCCTGCACGCGGCCTGCCGCCGCACTGCCGTAGGCTGTCCACGTGACCCGTGAGGGAAGGCGCATGCAGCGACCGGCCATACCGCAGAACGAGCAGCAGCGGCTCGCGGCCGTGCAGGCCCTTGGCATCCTCGATACCGGCCCGGAATCCACCTTCGACGACCTGGTCGCGATCGCGGCGGCGGTGTGCGGAGTGCCGATGGGGGCGGTCTCCCTCATCGATGCCGAACGCCAGTGGTTCAAGGCGCACCATGGGCTGGAGGTCGCCGAGACCCCGCGTGAGCTGTCCTTCTGCGGCCATGCGATCCTCGGAGGTGGCGTGTTCGTGGTGCCCGACGCGCTCGAGGACGCCCGGTTCCGCGACAATCCCTTCGTCACCGGCGAGCCCGGCGTGCGCTTCTACGCCGGGGCGCCCCTGCTCGATGCCGACGGCTTGGCGGTGGGCGCGCTGTGCGTGATGGACCGGGTCCCGCGACGGCTGGCGGTCTACCAGCTGCAGGCGCTCGAAGCGCTTTCGCGCCAGGTGTCGGCGCAACTCGAGCTGCGCCGGGTGACGCGCGAACTGCAGCTCCAGCTGCAGGAGCGCCACTGGTACGAAGCGCAGCTGCGCAGCCTCAACGCCGAGCTGGCGCTGCGCAACGCCGACCTGGGCGAACAGGTCCTGCAGGACGCGCTGACCGGGTTGGCCAACCGGCGCGCGCTGGGCGCGGCGCTCGAACGCGCGATCGCCGATGGTGGCCGGTATTGCCTGGCCCTGCTGGACATCGACCACTTCAAGGCGGTCAACGACACCCATGGCCATGTCGCCGGCGACGAGGTGCTGGTCGCGGTCGCGCGCGCACTCGCCTCTTCGGCCGACGGCGACGGCGTGCTGGCGCGCTACGGTGGCGAGGAGTTCGCGTGGCTGCTCGACGGCGGCATCGAGGCGGCGCGACTGCGCTGCGAGGACATGCGTCGCGCCGCCGCCATGGCCTCGCCGCAGATGCCGGTGACGGCGAGCATCGGACTCACCGCGGTACGGCCGGGCGATGGCCTGGCCGGGGTGATGCAACGGGCCGATCGCGCGCTGTACGCCGCCAAGCGCGGCGGCCGTGATCGCGTCGAGATCGCCTGAGGCAGGATCAGCGCAGGCGCCGGGCGTTGGCCACCACCCGGCGATGCACCGGCGCCAGGCCCTTCGCGGCGATCCGCCGCACGCCGCTGTCGACCATGCGTGCGGCCTGCCCCGCCGTCGGCGCGGTCGTCATCCAGGCCAGGCCCAGGCGCATCTGCTGCCGCCAGGCTTCGGCCCACATCGCAGACCAGGCCTGGGCGAAGGCCACCTGCTTTTCCAGCACCATGGCAACCATGTCGCTGCGGCCCCGTGTGGAGGGCGCGGCACCCTCCAGCGCCATCCGCGCGAGCCGCGCGCCGGCCACGGCCGGTGCGAGCGTGGCCAGTTCGAGGAGCCGGGTGGAGGTGCCAGTGGCGGCGTGGCGCCGGCGGGGACGGGTCATGGGGATGGGCCGGGCAGGGCGCATGATCATGGCAGCGCCGTGCGAAGACGCCGCGAAGACCCGCCGTCGCGTCAGGGCGCCTGGCCGACCCGCGCCGCCTGGCGTTCCCTGATCCAGCGCATCTGGTTGCGGAAGGTGTCGGTCCAGTACACGTCGCGGTGCTCGGCAAGGAAGGCGAGCAGCTGTTCGTGCGCCTCGCGGCCGACCGACAGGTGGTCGCCGCCGATGCCGTGGAAGGTGAAGTTGACCATGGTCCCGCGGCGTCCGGCGTCCTCGACCAGCGCGATGAGTTCGGCGCCGCTGGCATCGACCGGCACAGTGACCGGTACCGCGGCCGGATCCAGCGTCCACATGTCCGGCACCACCGTGCCGCCGACCAGCTTGACGCCGAGGAACAGGCCGGCCACCTCGCCGATGTAGTCGCCGTCGCGCGCCATGCGGTCGCCGCAGGGCGCGGTGAAGGTGAACTCGCTGCTGCCGTCGATGGCGTGCAGCATGGTGTTGGCCACCTCCACCTGGGCACGCATCTGCGCCACGCTGGTGGCGTCCAGGTCCTGCGCCGGCTGCACCCATTCGCGTCCCGCGCCGCGGGCCGAGCACTGGTGGAACAGGCTGTGGTTGCCGAGCTCATGGCCATTGCGCGCCGCGGCGCGCCATTCCGGCAGCCGCGCGCGGACCGGCTCGGCGGCGAGGATGAGGTAGAAGCTGCCCTTGAGCCCATGCCGGTCCAGCGCCGGAATCGCGACGTCCAGATGGGTGGGCACCGCGTCGTCGTAGGCCAGGCTCACCGCCGCGCGCTGGCCCTGCGGCCACGGGAAGGCCTCATCGGCCGCCATCGCGTCGCTGCCGGCCAGCGCCAGCGCCAGGGCCGCGCAGGCCACGCCCATTCCGGCTGCTGGATGCATCACCTTCCCCTTTTCCGTCCCGAAGGGCGCATGGTGCCGCAGATGGCCGCAGGCTGCGCGCCGGGTTCGCCGGCCGCCGTCCGGAAGCGCGGGCGGACCACTGCGTCGCGCGCGCAGGCGTTCCGCGCGCCGGGACGCGCGGTTATCGTGGCCGGTTCCCCCTCATCCGGTGCCCCGCTTGCCCGCCGATCCACGCTCCGCGCAGCAGCGCGCAACCCGCGCCGCGTTCTTCATTCCCGGCTTCGTCATCGCCACCTGGGCGCCGATCGTGCCCTTCGCCAAGCTGCGCGCCGGCCTGGACGATGCGCAACTGGGCCTGGTGCTGCTGTGCCTGGGGTTGGGCTCTCTGGTGGCGATGCCGCTGGCCGGGGCGCTGGCCGCGCGCCAGGGCTGCCGGCGGGTGATGCTGGCCGCGGCGCTGCTGATGCTGGTCCTGCTGCCGCTGCTGGCGGTCGTCTCCGATGCCTGGCTGCTGGGCGGCGTGCTGCTGCTGCTCGGCGCGGCGATGGGCGCGATGGACTGCACCATGAACATCCAGGCGGTGCTGGTCGAACGCGAGGCGGGACGGCCGATGATGTCCGGCTTCCACGCCTACTACAGCATCGGCAGCCTTGCCGGCGCGGTGGTGGTCACCCTGATGCTGGGCGTCGGCGTGCCGGTGCTGGCGGCAACGGTGGCCGTGTCTGCGGTGGTACTGCTGTTGGCCGCGGTTTCGGCCCGCGCCTGGCGCGCGGAGCGCGCGGCCGGTGGCGCGGCGGCGTTTGCCCTGCCGCGCGGCGTGGTGCTGGGCATCGGCCTGGTGTGCTTCGTGAGCTTCCTGGCCGAAGGCGCCATGCTCGACTGGAGCGCGGTGTTCCTGCACGAGGTCAAGGGGGTCGAGCTCGAGCGCGCCGGCTGGGCCTTCGTCGTGTTCAACCTGGCGATGACCGCCACGCGCCTGGCCGGCGACCGGGTGGTGGCGGGCGTCGGCCGTGCCCGCACCGTGCTGGCCGGCGGACTGGTGGGCGCCTCGGGCCTGGCGCTGGCGATGCTGGCGCCCGGTCTGGGCATGGGCCTGGCCGGCTATGCGCTGCTGGGGGTGGGCTGCGCCAATATCGTGCCGGTGATGTTCACGCTGGCCGGCGGGCAGACGCGCATGCCCGAGCACCTCGCAATCCCGGCCGTCACCACGATGGGCTATGCCGGTGTGCTGGCCGGCCCGGCCCTGATCGGCTTCGTGGCGCAGGGCGCCTCGCTCACCGCGGCGCTGCTGCTGGTGGCCTGCGCGCTGGCGGCCGCGGCCGGCCTGGGGGCGCGCATCGGTCGCCGCCCCGCCTGATCCGTGCGCGCCGGCACGTTGTCACCCGATGTACGCGAATCGGCAACGCGATGTTGACGTTGCGCTGCCTACGATGCGCCGCCCGCAAACGGCGGAAGCATCCGTGAGAGGTGTGCCGATGAGTGCTGCAAGCACCGCGCCTGCAAGCATCAGGATCGAAGTGAAGCCCGACATCGAGGGCGGCTGGGCGGTGACCCGCGACTGCATCATCGACGGCTATTTCGTCGATGTCGGCGCGGCCAACGACTACGCCAGCGCCTGCGCCCAGCGCGCACGCCGCGCGGGCATCGCGGTCAGCCTGCAGGTCGCGCCGCCGCCGCCATCGATCGAGGCCGCGTAGGAGCGCACCGGTCCAGTGCTGCGCGGTGCCGCGGACACAGCAGCGCTTTCGCCGGCGGCAGCTCAGTTCGATTCGGGCGGGAGGGGGTCCGGCGGGCTGTCGGGTTCCGGCGGCGGCGGAACTGCGGCCGGCAATCCGGTCGGGGTGCCCGGCAGGTAGAAGCCCACGCGGTCGAACAGGCGGGTGTAGAACTCCTGGTTCTGCACGGTGTTGCTGCCGACCCGCACCAGGTTGGCATTGCCGCCGCCGATCGGCACCGGTACCGACACCGACCCGATCATGCTCACGCCGACGCTGGCCGAACTGGACTGGCTCTTGAGCGCGTAGCGCTCCTGTACCGCGTTGATGAACACGATGGCGCTGCCGCCGACCTGCGGCACGCAGGTCGCGCGCACGTCGAGCTGGGTGTGGATGTCCGACTCGGGCTGGAAGTGCTTGGCCGCCTCCAGCGAATCGGCGGCCATCCGCTTGATGATGTATCCCTGCCCGAGCAGCGCGCGCCGCGTCGCCTCGCAGGCCACGTCCGGCGCCACCGGATAGCTGCGCGAATACGTGTCCTCGGCGCCGAAGACTTCGCCCAGCGGCGGGGCCTGCGTGCGCGATCGGTTCGTGCCGCAGGCAGCCAGCGCAAGGACGGCGATCGCGACGAGGATGTGTCGGCTGCAGCGGGGCATCGGCGGGAACGGCGGGATCGGTTGAGCGGCGGAGTGTAGTGGCGCGGCGATGCAGGCGAACTGAATATCGCGCGACAGGCGCGGGTGATGCTGGCGCCGCAACCGGTCCGGAACCGCTGCGTGCGGCTGCCTCTGGCAGCATGGAACGTTGGCATGCGTTTCACGCAGTGGGTGGGACAGTCGCGCGGGTTGGATCACTGGAGACGAGGCAATGCCACGCGGAGACAAGTCCAGCTATACCGACAAGCAGAAGCGCCAGGCCGAACACATCGAGGACAGCGAGAAGGAGCGCGGCCGCTCGAGCGAGACGGCCGAACGGATCGCCTGGGCAACCGTCAACAAGCAGGATGGCGGCGGGAAGAAGGGCGGGCGCAAGTCGACGAAGAAGGCTGCGAAGAAGGCGACCAAGAAGGCTGCCAACAAGTCGACGAAGAAGCCAACGAAGAAGGCCACAAGGAAGTCGACCAAGAAGGCTACGAAGAAGGCCACCAAGAAGGCGACCAAGAAGGCGACCAAGAAGGCCACCAAGAAGGCCACCAAGAAGGCCACCAAGAAGGCCACCAAGAAGGCCACCAAGAAGGCCACCAAGAAGCCCGCCAAGAAGCCCGCCAAGAAGCCCGCCAAGAAGCCCGCCAAGAAGCCCGCCAAGAAGCCCGCCAAGAAGCCCGCCAAG
>NZ_CANLNF010000002.1:0-679670 GCF_947492465.1 uncultured Luteimonas sp. | reverse complement strand
GGGGGGGGGGCGGCGGGGGGGGGGGGGGGGGGGGGGGGCGGGGGGGGGGGGGGGGGGGGGGGGGGGGGGGGGGGGGGGGGGGGGGGGGGGGGGGGGGGGGGGGGGCCGCTACGCGGCCGCAGGCGAAGGACATGCGGACAGGAATCCACCGCCGGGCGCCGCCGCATTGTACGGACTCGCGCATCGTGGACCGGCGCTACGGCTGACCAAGCGTCTGGCCCGTCTGCCCATGCGACGTCCTGCGCGCCACCTCCGGCACGAACAGCGCTTCGAGCAGCGCGGTCAGCAGCACCGCTGCCATCGCCCCGGCCAGGGTCAGCACGACCCGGGTCAGCACCGCGTAGCCGGGCTCGCTGGAGGTCAGCGAACCGCCCACCAGCGCCAGCATGGCCGAGAAGCCGAACTGGTACACCATTGGCGGCTCGCGCCCGGTCATCATCCGTGTGCCGAAGTACAGCCCGGCCAGGAACAGCAGCAGCACCATCACCGACAGGTGCCCGACGATGGTGAAGCAGAACAGCAGGAGCAACGCCATCGCCGCGCCCAGCAGCGTGGCCACCATGCGCTGCCTGGCCTCTTCCAGGGAGCGCTGCTGCGAAGGAAAGACCAGGACGAAGGTGGCCACGACGGCGAGGATGATATTGCCCGGTTCGATGAAGGCGTACAGCCAGAAACACAGCAGCAGTTGCACGCCGGCACGGATCGCCGCCGCCTTGACGTGATGTCCTGGTGCCGGGACATAGTGCTCCACCGCCTTTTCCCGCGTGCGCACCGGGAACAGCAGATACATCGCCGGAATGATGAACAGCGAGGCGATGCAGGCCTCGGACATGGCGTCGCGCAGCATCTCCATCGCGGCGATTGAGCTCATGCCCATCACCGACATCAGCACGGTGACGATGACGATCAGCATCCCCAGAGGATTGCCGGTGCGCTGGATCACCAGGAAGCCGAGGAACAGCAGCACGCCCATCAGCACGATCAGCACCATCGGCATCGGCCGGGTCAACGACACCAGCGACGACATCAACCACACCATCACCAGAAACGCGATCGGCGCGCCGAACACCTTCCTGGGATCGAAGGCCTTGCGGTTGCCTGCCATCAGCCCGACCGGCAGCGCCGCCATCAGCGCCGGGATCGAGGACTGCAGCAGCGGTGCCAGCACGAAACCCAGTGCGGCGGCAAAAGCCAGCCGGATCGCGAACAGCGGATCGTCGGCAAGCAGGGGGCGGGGGGCGACGTACATGCCGGCGGGAAGTCAATAGAGGTAGGAGGAGATGGCCTGGATGCGATGCAGCAATGCCGCGATCCAGCCCACCGGGCCGCCGTGCCCACCGGTGTAGACGACCACGCTGACCTTTGCGCCAGAGCGCACCTGTTCGGGCCACGCCTGGTCCGGCGCAAGCTCGATGCGTACCGGAATCCGCCGCGCCGGCTCGAACCAGCGCGTCTCCGGCGCGTTCTGCAGCAGCCCGCCGGAAAACGTGCGGCCAGGATCGATCGCCCCGGCGATGCTGTGCACCCGGCCTTCGAAGATGGTGCCTGGAACCGCATCGAACAGGATCCCGGCCCGGTCGCCGGGCCTGATGTTGCCCAGCTGGTTCTCGCGCATGTCGGCCACGACCCACGCGCCGTCGCTGTCCACGAAGGTCAGCACCTGGGCGCCCGCGCTCGCGTACTGCCCCACGGCGAGCTGCAGGTTGGTGACAAGCCCGTCGCGCGGCGCCTCGACGGTGGCGTACAGCAGGTTGAGCTGCGCCTGCTCGAGCTGCGCCTGCGCCTGGCGGATCTGCGGGTTGTCCGCGCCTCCCGCGCCCAGCTGCAGCTCGGCGCTGCGCAGCCCGGCCAGCGCCGCCCGCAGCTGCGCTTCGGCCGTTTTCACGGAGGCGCGCGCATTGTCGCCGTCGGCGCGCGACACCAGCTGGTGCTGCTCCAGTTCCAGCGTGCGGGCGGTGGCGAGGCGGGTGTTGGCGAGATTGACCCGGGCCTGGGCGACGTCCGCCTGCGAGGCCGCCAGCGCCGCCGAAGATGCGTCGATGCCCTGGGTCGCCTGCGCCAGCGTCGCCTCGGCTTGCTGTACCGCGACCTCGAACGGACGCGGATCCAGCGCGAACAGGGGCGTGCCCTGGCGCACTTGCTGATTGTCGTGGACGAACACCTCGCCGACCTGGCCGCCCACGCGTGGACCGATCAGGGTCACCCAGGTCGAGACCGTGCCGCGCGAGGTATAGGGAGCGTGGCGGTCGGTCAGCACGTACCAGGTCATCAGCACGACCACCAGGATGGCCACGATGAACGCGACCATCCTGGCCGGATTCCGCTGGGGACCGGCGTCCGTGGCGGAGGACGTCGTGCTGTCGGGCGAAGGGGGTTCGGATGAAGAAGTCGAAGGCGGGGGGATCGGGCTCATCCCTGGGGTCCTCGGGAAGCAGAACGGCTGACGGGCAGGAGTGGTGGTTCCAGCACGCGGTTGATTGTTGTGCGACATCATGACATGATTTAACGAATAACGGTCGCCAATTGATCCAGATCAATGCGCGGCCCAGCCAGGACCGTCATGCTGCACTACAGCATCCATTCTCATGCCGGGACGGACATGCCCCCCCCCATCGCACGGCCCCCATCCGCTGGACGTCAAGGCGAGCGCCGCCCTCGCCGGGCTTACGGCCTCGATGTCGCCGCAATCGGCCGTGCTCGCCTGGACGGACTGGGCCACGCACCTGGCCGCTTCGCCGGGCAAGCAATCCGAACTGCTGACGCTGGGGCTGGAGCAGGCCGCGTCGCTGGCCGGCTATCTGCGCGAATGCCTGCTGGAAGGCCCTGGCAAGGCCCACGGCTGCATCGAGCCCCCGGCGCAGGATCGCCGTTTCTCCGACCTGGAATGGCGCCGCTGGCCGTTCAACCTGTGGCACCAGGCGTTCCTGCTCAACCAGCGCTGGTGGGAAGCGGCCACCCGCGACGTGCCCGGAGTGGAGCGGCACCACGAGAACGTCGTCGGCTTCGCCGCGCGGCAGTGGCTGGACCTGTTCTCCCCGGGCAACCAGCTGGCGACCAATCCCGTGGCGCTCAAGCGCACGGTCGAGGAGTCGGGAGCGAACCTGGCGCGCGGCCAGGCCATCCTCGCGGACAACCTGCAGCGCACGCTCGCCGGGTCGCCGCCGGCGGGCACGGAGGATTTCGTGGTCGGCCGCGACGTGGCGGCGACGCCCGGCAGGGTGGTGCTGCGCAACCGCCTGATCGAGCTGATCCAGTACGCGCCGACCACGGCGAAGGTGCATCCCGAGCCGGTCCTGATCGTGCCGGCCTGGATCATGAAGTACTACATCCTCGACCTGTCGCCGTCCAACTCGCTGGTGAAGTACCTAGTGGATCAAGGCCACACGGTGTTCTGCCTTTCCTGGAAGAACCCCGGCGCGGAAGATCGCGACCTCGGCATGGACGAGTACCTGGATTTGGGCTTCCACGCCGCGCTCGATGCGGTCAACGCGATCGTGCCCAACCGCAAGGTGCACGCCACCGGCTACTGCCTGGGCGGCACGCTGCTGGCGGTGGCCGCGGCGGCGATGGCCCGCGACGGCGACGACCGGCTGGCCTCGATGACCCTGTTCTGCGCGCAGACCGACTTCAGCGAGCCGGGCGAGCTGGGCCTGTTCGTCGACGAGAGCCAGGTCACCCTGCTGGAAGCGCAGATGCAGGTGAAGGGCTATCTGGGGGCCGAACAGATGGCCGGCGCCTTCCAGATGCTGCGCTCCTATGACCTGATGTGGTCGCGCCGGGTCAGCGAGTACCTGCTCGGCGAACGCAGGCCGATGAACGACCTGATGGCCTGGAACGCCGACGCCACGCGGATGCCGGCGAAGATGCACGCGCAGTATCTGCGCCGGCTGTTCCTCGACGACGATCTCAGCGAGGGGCGCTATCCGGTGGACGGGCGGCCGGTGTCGCTGGGCGACATCGCCCTGCCGGTATTCAGCGTCGGCACGATCACCGACCACGTCGCGCCCTGGCGCTCGGTCTACAAGCTGCACTACCTGTCGCCGGCCGAGATCACCTTCGTGCTGACCAGCGGCGGCCACAACGCCGGCATCGTCAGCGAGCCGGGACGGCCTCGGCGCAGCTTCCGCATCGCCACGCGGCCGGCTGGCGGCAACTACGTGCCCCCCGACCCGTGGATCGAAGCCACCGCGCCGCAGGCAGGCTCGTGGTGGCCGGCGTGGGCGGCTTGGCTGCGCGAACGCTCCGCAGCGCCGGTGGCCCCTCCCTCCATCGGCGCGCCGCGCAAGGGCTGCAAGCCCCTGGACGATGCGCCGGGCCGATACGTCCTGGAGCGGTGACATGGGCATCCTGGACGGCAAGAAAGGGCTGATCATCGGCATCGCCAACAATCGCAGCATCGCCTGGGCCTGCGCCAAGGCCATGGACGCCGCCGGCGCCACGCTCGGGGCCACCTGGCACACGGAAAAGTCGCGACCGCACGTCGAGCCGCTGCTCGACGCGCTGGGCGCGGACATCCGGCGGCCGCTGGACGTGTTCGAAGACGCCCAGATGCAGGCGCTGTTCGACGCGGTCGCCGAACGCTGGGGATACCTCGACTTCATCCTCCACGCCGTCGCCTACGCCCCCCGGCAGGATCTGCAGGGTCGCGTCACCGACAGCTCGCGCGAAGGCTTCTGCCAGGCCATGGACGCGTCCTGCCATTCCTTCATCCGCCTGGCGCGGCTGGCCGAGCCGCTGATGCCCCATGGCGGCAGCCTGATCACGATGAGCTACCTGGGCGGTGCCGAAGTCGTCCCCCACTACGGGATCATGGGACCGGTCAAGGCCGCGCTGGAATCGGCCACGCGCTATCTCGCCGCCGAACTCGGCCCGGCCGGCATTCGTGTCAACGCCGTCTCTCCCGGACCCATCCCGACCCGCGCTGCATCGGGATTGAGCAATTTCGACGCACTGATCGCAGACAGCGCGGCGCGCGCGCCGATGCGCGGCACGCTGAGCATCGATGACGTCGGTCCGCTGTGCGCCTTCCTGGCCAGCGACGGTGCCCGCGCCATGACCGGTTCCACGCTGTACGTGGACGGCGGCTACCACATCCTCAATTGATTGCGCCCAAGGACATCCCGCACGTGGCCGAGCATGCAACTGCCATCCCCAACGCGTCCCGGACGAGACTTCGCCATGGTGTCGCCGCCGGCCTGCTGACGGCGGCCCTGGCCGGCTGCGGCACGCTGGCGCCGCGCCCGGCCGAGGTCGCCCCGCCGATTCCCGCCGACTGGATCGGCCTGGCCGAAGCGGATGCGGCCGCAACCCCCGCGGCCGTCGTCGGCTGGGAGGCCTATTTCCGCGATCCGCTGCTGCAGCGACTGATCCGGATCACGCTGGACAACAACCGCGACCTGCGCATCGCCGCGCTGCGCGCCGAGGAAGCGCGCGCGGCGTTCCGGATCCAGCGCTCCGAGCAGTTCCCTGCGCTGGGCGTCAACGCCCAGGGGGCGCGGGCACGGGTGCCCGGCGGCCTCAACGCCAGCGGCGTTTCCGTGGTCGGCGGCGAGTACCGCGCCGAGGTCGGCCTGAGCAGTTGGGAACTGGACCTGTGGGGCAGGGTGCATCACCTCAAGACGTCCGCGCTGGAACAGTGGCTGGCCAGCGAGGCCGGGCGCCACGCGGTCGAACTGGCGCTGGTGGCCCAGGTCGCCGACGGCTACCTGGGCCTGCGCGAACTGGACGAGCGGGTCGCGCTGGCCCGGCGCACAGTGGACACGCGCGCCGAATCGTTCCGCATCTTCAGCCGCCGCTTCGAGGTTGGCGCGGCCTCGAAGCTGGAACTGACCCAGGTTCAGACCCTGCTGACCCAGGCCCAGGCGCTGCTGGCGCAGTTGGAGCTGGCGCGCGCCCAGCAAGCGCATGCGCTGGGGCAACTGGTCGGTGCCCATCCCGGCCCGCTGCCCGAGGCGGCCCCGTTCGACGAGGCCCTGGTGCTGTCCGAACTGTCGCCGGCCCTGCCGTCCGACCTGCTGATCGCGCGTCCGGACATCATCGCCGCAGAGCACCGGCTGCGTGCCGCCAACGCCAACATCGGCGCGGCGCGCGCGGCCTTCTTCCCGCGCATCGCGCTGACCGGCGGCTGGGGCAGCGCCAGCGCCGAACTCGACGGCCTGTTCGACTCCGGCAGCCGCGCCTGGACCTTCGCTCCAGTGCTGTCGCTGCCGATCTTCGACGGCGGCCGCCGCCGCGCCAACCTGGCGCTGAGCGAGGTGCGCGAGGACATCGCGGTGGCCGAGTACGAAAAGAGCATCCAGACCGCCTTCCGCGAGGTCGCCGACGCGTTGGCGGCGCGCCGCTGGCTGGGCGAGCAGCGCGACGTGCAGCGGGTGGCGCTGGACGCGGCGGCAGAGCGCGCGCGGCTGGCGCAGCTGCGCTACGACCACGGCTCGGCCGCCTACCTCGAAGTGCTCGACGCCCAGCGCGATTTGCTGGCCGCCGAGCAGCAACTGGTGCAGGCGCGGCGCGCCCTGCTGTCCAGCCAGGTCGCGCTGTACGCGGCGCTCGGTGGCGGCAGCGCCGGCCGCGTGCCGGCCGCCACCGATTCCCCCTCCGATTCCAACAGCGCCAGGTAGGCCACATGGACATGCTCGCAACCCTCAAGAAGAAGCCCCTGGTCGCGGCGGCCGTCGTCGTCGTCGTGGCACTGCTGGCCTGGTGGGCCTGGAACAGTCTGCTCGACAGCGGGCCGGGCGAAGGTTTCGTCAGTGGCAACGGCCGCATCGAGGCCACCGAGATCGACGTGGCCACCAAGCTGCCGGGCCGCATCGAGGACATCCTCGTGCGCGAAGGCGACTTCGTGACCGCCGGCCAGCCGCTGGCGCGGATGCAGCTCGATACCCTCGATGCCCAGCGCGCCGAGGCCGAGGCCGGACGCCAGCAGGCCGAACACGGCGCCACCGCTGCCGAAGCCCAGGTGGTCCTGCGCCAGAGCGATGTCGCCGCCGCCAGGGCCCAGGTCGCCCAGCGCGAGACCGAACTGGACGCGGCCAGGCGCCGCTTCGCCCGTTCCGAGACCCTCGCCGCCGAAGGCGCCGCCTCGGTCCAGGAACTGGACGACGATCGCGCCCGCGTCCGCGGCGCCGAAGCGGCGCTGGCCGCGACCCGTGCCCAGGTGGCCGCCGCCGAGGCCGCGGTCGCGGCGGCGCAGGCGCAGGTGGTCGGCGCCCGCTCCAGCGTGGATGCCGCCGCCGCCACGGTCGCGCGGATCGAGGCCGACATCGCCGACAGCGTGCTCAAGGCCCCGCGCGACGGCCGCGTGCAGGTGCGCGTGGCGCAACCGGGCGAAGTGCTGGGCGGCGGCGGCCGGGTGCTCAACCTGCTGGATCTGTCCGACGTCTACATGACCTTCTTCGTGCCCGAGACCGTGGCCGGCCGCGTTGCCCTCGGCAGCGAGGTGCGGATCGTGCTGGATGCCGCGCAGGGCGCGGTGATCCCGGCCTCGGTGTCGTTCGTCGCCAGCCAGGCGCAGTTCACGCCGAAGACGGTGGAGACCGAGAGCGAGCGCCAGAAGCTGATGTTCCGGGTGCGTGCGCAGATCGCGCCGGAGCTGCTGCGCCAGTACCTGGACCAGGTCAAGACCGGGGTGCCCGGCGTGGCCTGGCTGAAGGTCGATCCGCAGGCCGAATGGCCGGCGTCGCTGGCGGTCGACCCTGCGCTGATGGCCCGCACGACGGACTGATCCGATGTCGCCGGATTCCAATGCCCTGCCGTCGGTGGTGCGCCTGTCGGGCGTGCGCCTGCACTACAAGAAGGTCGAGGCGCTGGCCGGCATCGACCTGGACATTCCCGCAGGTCGCATGATCGGCATGATCGGTCCCGACGGCGTCGGCAAGTCCAGCCTGCTGTCGCTGGTAGCCGGCGCGCGGGTGATCCAGGAAGGCACGGTCGAGGTGCTTGGCGGCGACATGCGCGAGCGCAGGCACCGCAACCGGGTCTGTCCGCGCATCGCCTACATGCCGCAGGGGCTGGGCAAGAACCTGTATCCGACCCTGAGCGTGGAGGAGAACCTGCAGTTCTTCGCCCGCCTGTTCGGCCACGGCCCGGACGAGCGCCGCCGCCGCATCGACGAGCTGACCACTGCCACCGGCCTGCATCCGTTCCTGTCGCGCCCTGCCGGCAAGCTTTCGGGCGGCATGAAGCAGAAGCTGGGCCTGTGCTGCGCGCTGATCCACGACCCCGACCTGCTGATCCTCGACGAGCCGACCACCGGCGTCGATCCGCTGGCGCGTGCGCAGTTCTGGGAGCTGATCGACGACATCCGCGCCGACCGCCCGGGCATGAGCGTGATCGTCGCCACCGCCTACATGGACGAGGCCCAGGGCTTCGACTGGCTGGTGGCGATGGACGAGGGCCGGGTGCTGGCCACCGGGACGCCCGCCGAACTGCTCGAACGCACCGGCGCCGATTCGCTGGAGGCGGCCTTCGTCGGCCTGCTGCCCGAGGAAAAGACCCGCGATCATGCCGAGGTGGTGATCCCGCCGCTGGAAGCGGATCAGGACGACATCGCCATCGAGGCGAAAGACCTGACCATGCGCTTCGGCGATTTCGTCGCCGTGGACAGCGTCAGCTTCCGCATCCGCCGCGGCGAGATCTTCGGCTTCCTCGGCTCCAACGGCTGCGGCAAGTCGACCACGATGAAGATGCTGACCGGCCTGCTGGAGGCCAGCGAGGGCCAGGCCTGGCTGTTCGGGCATGAAGTGGATCCCAAGGACATCGACACGCGCAGGCGCGTGGGCTACATGTCGCAGGCGTTCTCGCTGTACGGCGAGTTGACCGTCAGTCAGAACCTGATCCTGCACGCGCAGCTGTTCAACGTACCGGAAGACGGGATCCCGGGACGGGTGGACGGGATGGTCGAACGCTTCGGACTGCGCGAGGTGCTGGACAGCCTGCCCGAGAGCCTGCCGCTGGGCATGCGCCAGCGCCTGTCGCTGGCGGTGGCGATGGTGCACGAACCGGAGCTGCTGATCCTCGACGAGCCGACCTCGGGCGTGGATCCGGTGGCGCGCGACGCCTTCTGGCGGCTGCTGGTGGAACTGTCGCGCCGCGACAAGGTGACGATCTTCATCTCCACCCATTTCATGAACGAGGCCGGGCGCTGCGACCGCATGTCGATGATGCACGCCGGCAAGGTGCTCGACAGCGACGCGCCCGCGAAGCTGGTGGAAAAGCGCGGGGCAAAGGATCTGGAAGATGCCTTCATCGGCTATCTGATCGAGGCGTCGGGCGAAACCACCACGACAACGCCCACCGACACGTCTCCGTCATTCCCGCGAAGGCGGGAATCCAGTGCCGTTGCCGTTGCTTCTGCGTCATCGGAACGAAAGACACTGGATTCCCGCCTTCGCAGGGCTTCCAACGGACGCACGTCCGGTCATGACGAGCAAAAACAGAAGTGGAATCGGCTGAAGGGCTTCAGCCCGCAGCGCATGGTCGCCTACCTGTGGCGCGAGGCGCTGGAGCTGCAACGCGATCCGATCCGCGCCGCGCTGGCACTGGGTGGATCGATCCTGCTGATGTTCGTGATGGGCTTCGGCATCACCATGGACGTCGAGGACCTGCGCTTCGCGGTGCTCGACCGCGACCAGTCCACGCTCAGTCGCGACTATGCATTGCAGCTGTCGGGGTCGCGCTACTTCGTCGAGCGCCCGGCGATCAGCGATTACGACCAGCTCGATACCCGCATGCGCAGCGGCGAATTGTCGCTGGCGATCGAGATCCCGCACGGCTTCATGCGTGACGTGCTGGCCGGGCGCAACGTGCAGATCGGTGCCTGGGTCGATGGCGCGATGCCGACGCGCGCCGAAACCGTCAACGGTTACGTGCAGGGCATGCACCAGACCTGGCTGGTGCAGCAGCTGGCCGAGCGCGGCATCGCCATGCCTGCCAGCGCCAGCGTACAGACCCGGTTCCGCTACAACCCGGACGTGAAGAGCCTGCCGGCGATGGTGCCGGCGGTGATCCCGATCCTGCTGCTGATGCTGCCGGCGATGCTGACCGCGCTGGCGGTGGTACGCGAAAAGGAAACCGGCTCGATCAACAACTTCTACGTCACCCCGGTCACCCGCAGCGAGTTCCTGCTCGGCAAGCAGCTGCCTTACGTGGGCCTGGCGATGGTCAACTTCGGGCTGATGAGCCTGCTGGCGGTGACCGTGTTCGGCGTGTCGGTGACCGGCAGCTTCCTGACCCTGGCGCTGGCCGCGCTGGTATTCAGCTTCGCCTCCACCGGCATGGGTCTGCTGGCCTCGACCGTGACCCGCAGCCAGATCGCGGCGATGTTCATCGCGATGATCGGTACCGTCGTCCCGGCCACCCAGTTCTCCGGCCTGATCGATCCGGTGTCCTCGCTGGAAGGCAGTGGCAAGCTGATCGGCCAGATCTACCCGGCCACCCACTTCGTCACCATCAGCCGTGGCGTGTTCAGCAAGGCGCTGGGCTTCGGCGACGTCACCGCCGCGTTCTGGCCGATGCTGCTGTCGGTGCCGGTGATCCTGGGCGTCGCCATCGCGCTGCTGAAGAAGCAGGAGAAGTGAGCCCGTGAACAAGCAGCGCACAAGAGCCCGTCATCTCGCCAACATCTACCGGCTGGGTGTCAAGGAGCTGTGGAGCCTGTGGCGCGACCCGATGATGATATTGCTGATCGTCTACGTGTTCACGGCAGCGGTGTACACCGCCGCCACGGCGATGCCCGAGACCCTGCACAAGGCGCCGATCGCGATCGTCGACGAGGACGACTCACCGTTGTCGCAGCGCATCGTCTCGGCCTTCTATCCGCCGCAGTTCATCATGCCGCAGATGATCTCGATGTCGGAGATGGACGAAGGCATGGACGATGGCCGTTTCACCTTCGCGCTGTACATCCCGCAGGGCTTCCAGCGCGACGTGCTGGCCGGGC
The DNA here is from genome assembly GCF_947492465.1 of uncultured Luteimonas sp. Lineage (NCBI taxonomy): Bacteria > Pseudomonadati > Pseudomonadota > Gammaproteobacteria > Lysobacterales > Lysobacteraceae > Luteimonas > uncultured Luteimonas sp. Next base: position 668,731 of record NZ_CANLNF010000002.1, on the reverse strand, counting down.
GCGCGCCGGACCTGCAGCTCAACGTCGATGCCACCCGCATGAGCCAGGCCTTTTCCGGCAGCGGCGCGGTGCAGCAGATCGTCATCGGCGAGGTCAACGAATTCGTCCAGCGCCAGCGTGGTGGCAGCGCATTGCCGGTGGACCTGGCGCTGCGCGCGCGCTTCAACCCGGCGCTGGAAAAGAGCTGGTTCGGCGGGGTGATGCGGATCATCAACAACGTCACCATGCTCTCGATCATCCTCACCGGCGCGGCGCTGATCCGCGAGCGCGAGCACGGCACCATCGAACACCTGCTGGTGATGCCGGTCACCCCGGCCGAGATCATGCTGTCCAAGGTCTGGTCGATGGGGCTGGTGGTGCTGCTGGCCTCGGCGCTGTCGGTGAACCTGGTGGTGCGCGGCCTGATCGGCGTGCCGATCGAGGGCTCGCTGCCGCTGTTCTTCGCCGGTGCCGCGCTGTGCCTGTTCGCCACCACCTCGATGGGTATCTTCATGGCCACCGTGGCGCGCAACATGCCGCAGTTCGGCATGTTGATGATGCTGACCATCATGCCGCTGATGATGCTGTCCGGCGGCATGACCCCGCGCGAGAGCATGCCCGCGCTGGTGCAGAACATCATGCTCGCCGCGCCCACCACCCACTTCGTCGAGATCGGCCAGGCGATCCTGTATCGCGGCGCCGGCATCGAGGTGGTGTGGAAACCGTTCCTGTGGCTGGCGGTGATCGGCGGCGTGCTGTTCGCGCTGTCGCTGGCCCGCTTCCGCAAGACCATCAGCCAGATGGCCTGATGGTCCCCCTGCACGGATGCCCCCCCAACCCCGAGGTAACCGACATGAGCAACGCAAACACCCTCCCGCTGGACCTGTACAAGGCCAACCTGGAATTGCAGGTCAGGATCGGCAAGCTGTTCCAGGAAGGCGGCAAGCAATGGCTGGACTACGGCTACCGCCTGGCCAGCGACGGCATCGCCGAGTCCGATGCCGAGATCGCGCAACTGCTGCAGTCCGAGGACTGGCAGAAGCTGGCGACGCTGCCGGCCGAAGCGTTCTGGCGACAGCTGCAACAGCGCTTCGGCGACAGCCAGGCGGCCGCGCAGATCGCCATCACCGCGCAGACCGGGTTTGCCCACGGCCTGCAGGAAGCCGTCCAGGCATGGCAGCAGCAGACTGCCGGGGTCCTGGGCGAGGTGGCCCCGGCCGCACTGTCCGGCGGCGATTCGCCGTGGGCCAACCTGTTCAAGCCATGGCAGCAGCTGCTGCAGGCCGCCGCCACGGACACGCCGGCAGCCGTCGGGCCGGCCGCGAAAGGGCGCAAGTAATGGCTGCGAACCCGAAACGCACCGCCCTGGTCACGGGCGGCATGGGGGGGCTGGGCGAGGCGATCGCCCGGGTCCTGCATGACGCAGGCCACACCGTCCTGGTCACCCACTCGCGCAGCGACGAGGCCGCCTCCACCTGGCTGAAGCAGCAGGCCGACGCCGGCTACACGTTCGCCTCCTACGACGTGGACGTGGGCGACTACGCCTCCTGCCAGCGCATGGCCGAACGCATCGCCGCCGACGGCCATGCCGTGGACATCCTGGTCAACAACGCCGGCATCACCCGCGACGCCAGCTTCCGCAAGCTGACCAAGGACAACTGGGACGCGGTGCTGCGGGTCAACCTGGACTCGATGTTCAACGTCACCAAGCCGTTCATCGACGGCATGCTCGAACGCGGCTGGGGACGGGTCGTCAACATCTCGTCGATCAACGGGGACAAGGGACAGTTCGGGCAAACCAACTACTCGGCCGCCAAGGCCGGCATCCACGGCTTCACCAAGGCGCTGGCCCAGGAGGTCGCGCGCAAGGGGGTGACGGTGAACACCGTGTCGCCGGGCTACCTGGCCACGCAGATGGTGATGGCCGTGCCCGAGGAGGTGCGCAACCAGATCATCGCCGGGATTCCGGTCGGCCGGCTCGGCCGCCCGGAGGAAATCGCCGCGCTGGTCGGCTTCGTCGCCAGCGATGCGGCCGGCTTCCTGACCGGCAGCAACATCTCGATGAACGGCGGCCAGCACATGCGTTGACCGCGCGCCGCGCCACTGTGGCCGCGGCTTCTCCCCCCACCACATCCGAGGTTGCATCATGCGCGACATCGCCATCCTCGCCGCCACCCGCACCGCCATCGGTGCGTTCCAGGGCGGCCTGTCCAGCCTGCCCGCCCAAGCCCTGGGCGCCCACCTGATCGGCGCGATCCTGCGCGACACCGGCGTGGCGCCGGAGCAGATCGACGAGGTGATCCTGGGCCAGATCCTCACCGCCGGCAGCGGCCAGAACCCGGCCCGGCAGGCGGCGGTGCAGGCAGGCCTGCCCTACGACGTGCCGTCGATGGCCATCAACAAGCTGTGCGGCTCCGGCCTCAAGGCCGTGCACCTGGCTGCACAGGCGATCGCACTGGGCGATGCCGACCTGGTCCTGGCCGGCGGCCAGGAAAGCATGAGCCTGGCCCCCTACGTGCTGCCGAAGGCGCGCACCGGCCTGCGCCTGGGCCATGCGCAACTGGAGGACAGCCTGATCCGCGACGGCCTGACCGACGCCTTCCACGACTACCACATGGGCATCACCGCCGAAAACCTGGCGGAGAAGTACGCCATCACCCGCGAGCAACAGGACGCCTTCGCCGCCGCCTCGCAGGAGAAGGCGATCGACGCGGTGGCCACCGGCCGCTTCCGCGACGAGATCACCCCCATCGAGATCCCGCAGCGCAAGGGCGACCCGGTGGTGGTCGATACCGACGAGCAGCCGCGCGCCGGCACCACCGCCGATGCGCTGGCCAAGCTCAAACCCGCGTTCAGGAAGGACGGCACCGTCACCGCCGGCAATGCCTCGACCATCAACGACGGCGCCGCCGTGCTGCTGCTGGCCAGCGCCGACAAGGCCAAGGCGCTCGGCCTGCCGGTGCTGGCCTGGGTGAAATCCTGGGCCAGTGCCGGCGTCGATCCGGCGATCATGGGCATCGGCCCGGTGCCGGCCACCCGCAAGACCCTGGAGAAGGCCGGCTGGACCCTGGCCGACCTCGACCTGATCGAGGCCAACGAGGCCTTCGCCGCGCAGTCGCTGGCAGTGGCGAAAGACCTGCAGTGGGACATGGACAAGGTCAACGTCAACGGCGGCGCGATCGCGCTGGGGCACCCGATCGGCGCGTCCGGCGCGCGCGTGCTGGTGACGCTGATCCATGAGTTGATCCGGCGCGACGCGCACAAGGGCCTGGCCACGCTGTGCATCGGCGGCGGCCAGGGCGTGGGCATCGCCATCGAACGCTGAAGGAGACCGTGATGGCCAAGCACTCTGGAACACCCGGCCAGGACTGGAGCCGCTGGCTGTCCGACCCGGCCGCGCTGGGCGCCGCAGCCGTCGACTACGGCGTCGACGCCTGGCAGCGCACACTGCTGTACGCCGACGTGCGCCGCGAACGCGGCAACCAGTACCGCGCGCATCTGCGGGAACAGGTGCCCAACGTGCTGGACTTCCCGGCCGAGCCGGTCCTGTCCGGCCTGGACCTGCCGCGCCCGGTGAACTACGGCCTGGTGCGCATCCTGCCGCCGGCCGATACACCGACCGATCCGGCCAGGCGCCCCTTCATCGTGGTCGATCCGCGCGCCGGCCACGGCCCCGGCATCGGCGGCTTCAAGCCCGACAGCGAGATCGGCTCGGCGCTGGCCGCCGGCCATCCCTGCTACTTCGTCGGCTTCCTGCCCGACCCGGTGCCCGGGCAGACGGTCGAGGACGTGATGCGCGCCGAGGCCGAGTTCGTGCGCAAGGTCGGGCAGTTGCACCCGGACGGCGCCGGCAAGCCGGTCGTGATCGGCAACTGCCAGGCCGGCTGGCAGATCCTGATGGCGGCCGCGGTCTGGCCGGAGCTGTTCGGGCCGATCATCCTGGCCGGCGCGCCGGTCTCGTACTGGGCCGGCGACAACCCGATGCGCTACGGCGGCGGCCTGACCGGCGGCAGCTGGTTGACCGCACTGACCAGCGACATCGGCGCCGGGCGCTTCGACGGCGCCTGGCTGGTGCAGAACTTCGAGCACCTGGACCCGGCCAACACCCTGTGGAAGAAGCAGTACCACCTGTACGCCAACATCGACACCGAGGCCGACCGCTACCTGGGCTTCGAGAAGTACTGGGGCGGCTACGTCTTCCTCAACGACGTGGAGATGCAGTACATCGTCGACAACCTGTTCATCGGCAACAAGCTGGCCACCGCCGAGCTGGTCACCTCCGACGGCGTGCGCATCGACCTGCGCAACATCCGTTCGCCGATCGTGGTGTTCTGTTCCTACGGCGACAACATCACCCCGCCCGGGCAGGCCCTGGGCTGGATCACCGACCTCTACCGCGACGACAACGACCTGCTCTCGCACGACCAGACCATCGTCTACGCCACCCACGACAACATCGGCCACCTGGGCATCTTCGTATCCGGCAGCGTGGGCCGCAAGGAACACCGCAAGTTCGCCAGCAACATCGACATCATCGACATGCTGCCGGCGGGCGTGTTCCAGGCCGTGGTCGGCGAGACCCCGTCGGGCACCGGAGGCGAACTGGGCGAAGATCCCTTCCTGCTGTCGATCCGCCCGCGCGGCATCGACGACGTGCGCGCCATCGTGAAGCCGGACCAGGCCTCGGAACGCCGTTTCGCCGCGGCTGCACGGGCCTCGGAGATCAACCTCGCGCTGTATCGCAACCTCATGCAACCGTGGGTGCGTGCGGTCTCCACGCCGTGGTCGGCGCACTGGCTGCAAACACTGCACCCGATGCGCACCGGCTACGAATACTGGTCGGACGGGCATCCGCTGGCGGAGACGGTGGCCACGCTGGCGCAGCAGGTGCGCGGGCACCGCGACCCGGTCGTTGCGGACAACCCCTTCCTGCAGGCCCAGGGCGCACTGTCGGATGCGATCACGGACGCCCTGGATCGCTACCGCGACCACCGCGACGAGATCTACCGGATCGCCTTCGAGACGATCTACGGCTCGCCGTGGATGCAGGCGCTGGCCGGGCAGGGCATGGACGACGACGCGCCGCCGCGCCCGCACCCGGGCGATTCGCCCGAGCACCGCGCCTTCGTCGAGCACAGTCTCGCGCAGCAGCGTGCGGCGATCGCGCAGGGTGGGCTGGTCGAGGCCGGCCTGCGCGCGCTGCTGTTCGTGCTGGCGGCGCGTGGCGAGGCTGACGAGCGCCTGTTCCTGTATGCCCGCAATCTGGTCCGCAGCCGTGGCGGCAGCGGTATCCATCGCGGACAGGCGCGCGCGCTGGTACGCACCCAGGCATTGCTGATGCGCCTGGATACCGAAGCGGCCATCGCTGCCCTGCCACGGTTGCTTGATGGCGTGGCGGCGACGCAGATCCGCGCCGTCGCCACCAGCCTGCGCGAGATTGCCGGGAGCGCAGGCGCGCTGTCGGCCGACGAACGCAAGCGCCTGGACCGGATGCTTGGCGTGTTCGCGGCCGCGTGCCGGGAAGCGGCGGATGCGGACAACGATGCGAAGTCCGGGACCACCCCGGTGAAGGCGCCGTCTGCGCCGAACAGGGCCGCCGCCAGGAAGGCCGCCAGCAAAGCCGTGAAAAAGACCGCCGGGAACGTCGCGAAAAAAGCCGCGACGAAGAAGGCCGCGGCCGGCCGTCGCAGCACGACGGGCGCGGCCAGGCCGCGCCGCCCGGAATCGTGATGCCGGCGCACCCGACCGCAGCGACCGGAGCCTCGCCATGACCGCACCCGAACCCGACCTGCACATCCTGCGCAACCGCACCTTCGACGAGCTCGCGCCCGGCGACAGTGCCAGCATCGAACGCGTGCTGGGGATACAGGACATCCAGTTGTTCGCCCTGCTGTCGGGCGACATCGACCCCGCCCACGTTGACCCGGAATTTGCCGCGTCGAGCCGGTTCGAGGGCGTGATCGCCCACGGCATGTGGGGCGGTGCGTTGATCTCGGGCGTGCTCGGTACGCGCCTGCCCGGCGCGGGCACGATCTACCGCAGCCAGACCCTGCGCTTCCTGGCGCCGGTGCGGATCGGCGACCGGCTGGCGATCCAGGTCACGGTGGTCGCCACGGACCCGGCGACCCGTGGCGTGACGCTGGCCTGCACCTGCACCAACCAGGACGGCGACGTGGTGATCGAGGGCGAGGCCGAGGTGATCGCCCCTGACGAGCGCATCGAGTGCAGCCGCGCCACCCTGCCGGAAATCCGCCTGGACGTGGCCGGCAACGACGGCCTGGAACGCCTGCTCGCGCGGGTCGCGCCGATGCAGGCGATCCGGGTGGCGGTGGTCCACCCCTGCGACGAGGCCAGCCTGTCGGCGGCGCTGGACGCACGCGATGCGGGGCTGATCGAGCCGGTATTGGTGGCGCCACGCGACAAGCTCGAAGCGACGGCCACCGAGGCCGGGCTCGACCTGTCCGGGCTCGCCGTCGAGGACGTGCCGCACAGCCACGCCGCCGCCACGCGTGCGGCCGAGCTCGCCCGCGACGGCAAGGTCGAGGCGCTGATGAAGGGCAGCCTGCACACCGACGAGCTGATGGCCGCGGTGGTCGCGCGCGACGCCGGCCTGCGCACCAAGCGTCGCGTCAGCCACTGCTTCGTGCTGCAGACCCCGTACTATCCGCGTCCGTTCATCGTCACCGACGCGGCGATCAACCTCGCCCCGGACCTGGAACAGAAGGCCGACATCGTGCGCAATGCCATCGACCTTGCCCACGCGATCGGCGTGGAGATGCCGAAGGTCGCGATCCTCGCCGCGGTGGAGACGGTCAGCCCGACGATGCCGGCCACGCTCGACGCCGCTGCACTGTGCAAGATGGCCGATCGCGGCCAGATCGCAGGCGGCGTGCTCGACGGCCCGCTGGCCTTCGACAACGCGGTGTCCATAGCCGCCGCGCGCACCAAGGGCATCGCCTCCGACGTGGCCGGGCAGGCCGACGTCCTGGTCGTGCCCGACCTGGAAAGCGGCAACATGCTGGCCAAGCAGCTCATTTACATGGGCGAGGCGGCGAGCGCGGGCATCGTGCTCGGGGCGAAGGTGCCGATCGTACTGACCAGCCGCGCCGACAGCCGCCAATCGCGCATCGCCTCCTGCGCCATCGCGCTGATGCTGGCGCACCGCTACCGCGCCGCGCCGCCATGACCGCGGCCATCGCGCACTTCACGTCTTCCACTTGTCCAAGGACAAACTCCCCATGAAATACTCCTTCCCCGGCCAGTCCGCCCTCGTCACCGGCGCCGCCTCCGGCATCGGCGAAGCCACCGCCCGCCTGCTGGCCGCCAACGGCGCATCGGTGGTGGTGTCCGACCTCCAGGCCGATGCCGTGCAGCGTGTCGTCGACGCGATCGTCGCCGACGGCGGCAAGGCGGTGGCCAACGTCTGCGACGTCGCCGACGCCGCCCAGGTGGAAGCCGCGGTCGCCTGCGCCGTCACCCATTTCGGCGCGCTGCACCTGGCGGTCAACAATGCCGGCATCGGCGGCGATTCCGGTCCCGCCGGCGAACTGTCGCTGGAGGCCTGGCAGCGCCTCATCGACGTCAACCTCAGCGGCGTGGCGTACGGCCTGCGCTACCAGATCCCGGCCATCCTCGCCGCCGGCGGCGGCGCCATCGTCAACATGTCCTCCATCCTCGGCCTGGTCGGCGACGCCGGCAGCCCGGCCTACGTCGCCTCCAAGCACGGGGTCACCGGACTGAGCCGTTCCGCGGCGCTGGCCTACTCGGCCCGGGGCATCCGCATCAACTCGATCCATCCCGGCTACGTGGAAACGCCGATCCTCGACAACCTCGACGCCGAAGCGCGCGCGGCATCGGTCGGCCTGCACCCGATCGGCCGGCTCGGGCGCCCGGAGGAAATCGCCCACGCCATCGCCTTCCTGCTGTCCGACGCCGCCAGCTTCGTCACCGGCACCGCGCTGACGGTCGATGGCGGCTACACCGCGCGCTAGGAGCCCGCGCGGCGATGACGAACGAAAGTTTCGTTGCGGACGCCCACTTGAACCTGTCGCCGCCGGAGTCCCCCAGATGTCCACGCCGTCCCCGAACCGCTTGATCCTCGTCCTCAACTGCGGTTCGTCCAGCATCAAGTTCGCGCTGTTCGACGCGGATGCCGCCCCGTTGCCGCGCACGCCGCTGTGGAACGGCAAGGTGCAGGGCATCGGTGGGCCGATGCCGGATCTCGGAGAAACCGGCGTGCGGCCGTTCGCGGTGCAACTCGATCCCGAGCATCCGCATACCGATGCGCTGGCGCTGATCCTCGGGCGCGTGCGGGCGCGGCTGGACGGTCGCGAACTCGCGGCGGTCGCGCACCGGGTCGTGCACGGCGGCAGCAAGTACTTCGCGCCGACCCGGGTCGATGCCGCACTGATTGCCGAGTTGCGCGAACTGATCCCGCTCGCGCCCTTGCACCAGCCGTTCCCGCTCAAGGCCATGTCGTTGCTGCTGGAGCAATACCCGCACATGGTGCAGGTGGCCTGCTTCGACACCGGCTTCCACCACACCTTGCCCGAGGTCGAGCAGGTCCTGCCGTTGCCCACCGAATGGCGCCAGCGCGGCCTGCGCCGCTATGGCTTTCACGGCCTGTCCTACGACTACATAGCCACCGCCTTGCCCGAGCGCCACGGCGATGCCGCGCGCGGGCGCACCATCGTCGCCCACCTGGGCAGCGGCGCCAGCCTGTGCGCGATGCGGGATCTGGAGAGCGTTGCCACCACGATGGGCTTCTCGGCGCTGGATGGCTTGATGATGGGCACCCGCACCGGCGCGCTCGACCCCGGTGCGGTGCTGTACCTGATGGAGATCGAGAAGCTGTCGCTGGACGAGGTCGGGCAGCTCCTCTACCACCGTTCCGGCCTGCTGGGCGTGTCCGGGATCTCGCCGGAGCCGCGACGGATCGTCGAGCACGAAGCCGACGAAGGCGAAGCCGGCGAACGCGCGCGCCTCGCGCTGGAACTGTACGTGCGCCGCATCGTGCGCGAAATCGGCGCGCTCGTGGCGGTGCTCGGCGGCCTCGACATGCTGGTGTTCACCGCCGGCGTCGGCGAGCACAACGACTTCATCCGGGAGCGGGTCTGCGCCGGGCTGGCGTTCCTCGGCGTGCGCCTGGATGCCGCCGCCAACGCCGGCGATGCGCCAATCGTGTCGGTTGCCGACAGCCGGGTGCTGGTGGGCGTCGAACCGACCAACGAGGAATGGGTGGCCGCGCGCGACACGTGCGCGCTGCTTGCCACGTGTACCGCAGCCTGACCGGATTCACACGAACGAGACGAGAGGAGACGACGATGTTGCTGGGACTCGATGCATAGATCTGGAAACTGCTGCTGGTGGTGCTGCTGTTTCCGGTGATCACGGTGGCGCTGCTCAACGTGGTTCTTCGCAAGCGCGGCGGCATCGGCGCCGGCTGGGGCGGCGCGCTGGTGGTGGCATTGGCCGGAGTGATGGCGGTGCTGGTGATCTTCGACAAGGTCCGCCTCTGAACCGGTCACGCCCCGTGGCGGCCGGCGCCGCCTGCTGGCTGTCGATGTGCCTGTTGGCCGGACCCGTGTCCGCGGAGGACGGCTGTCGTTCGGATACGACCCGGCTCTCCACCCGGGCGACCGTCAATGTTCGCATCGACAACGACATGTTCGGCGGCATGGGCCAGGACCAGGGCTACTCCAACGGCTTCCTGGTCAGCGCGGTTTCGCCCAACCTGGCCGACTACACCGACGACCCCTGCCTGCCGCGCCCGGCACGTCGCCTGAACCGCCACCTGGCGTGGCTGCAGCCCGACGGCTTCGACGAGCAGAACATGATCTTCGGCGTCGGCCAGCTCCTGTACACCCCGACCGACAGGAACCGCACGGACCTGATCGCCGACGACCGCCCCTACGCCGCCGCGCTGCTGCTGAGCTTCGGCTACAACGCGCGCAAGGGCGACCGGCTGCGCACCACCCAACTGCGGCTGGGGATGGTCGGGCCTTCGGCGTTCGGTGAACAGGTCCAGAACCGGTGGCACGACGTGATCGGCTCCGACCGATTCGATGGATGGGATCATCAACTGCGCGACGAGCCGGTGCTGCAGCTGATCCACGAACGCCGCAAGCGGCTCGGCCGGCGCGAGACCCCCGGCGGCTGGGGCTGGGATCTTACCCGACACTGGGGCGGGAGCCTGGGCAACTTCGCCACCTATGCCAATGTCGGCGGCGAATGGCGCTTCGGCGCGCGCCTGCCTGACGATTTCGGCACGGCGCCGCTGCGCCCGGCCGGCGAGAACACGTCGCCGGTGAAGGAGGTCGCCGATAGACGCTGGCACGGCCACGTCTTCGTCGCCGTCGACGCACGCTGGGTGCTGCACGACATCACTCTGGACGGCAACACCTTCAAGTCCAGCCACAGCGTCGACAAGCGGCCCATGGTGGCCGACATCGGTTACGGTGTCGCGCTGCACCGGGGGCACTGGCGGTTCGCGCTGGCGCGCTACCACCGGACGCGGGAATTCGACGGCCAGGAGGACATCCCGGTCTACGGTACGTTCACCATCGGCAGGCACTTCTGAGCCAGGCACGGCAGGCTGACTGCGCAGTTCGTTCCGGAGGCTGGGTGAAGCGCGTCCGGACTCGTGCAGCCGTCATGCGCCTCTAACCAACCAGATATTCGACGAACCCCTTGCGGAATGAGGCCGGGAACGCGATCAGCCACTCGCCTATCACCGGACCGCGCCCGATCGGCCGACGAACCGGACACGTGTGGTCACTTTGCGTCGCTGCCCAGGATCTGCACCAACGCTTTCACCGAATCGCGCAGTTCATCGACGGCAGTCGGTTCGAGGCCCAGTCGAAGGGAAAGCATTTCTGGAACGGCCAGGGCAGCCGTGCGCAGGTTGCATCCATGCGCCGTCAGGGTGACGAGCACCCGCCGCTCGTCCTCGGGATCCCGTCGTCGGCTGATGAACCCGGCCTGTTCCATGCGCTTGAGCAAGGGCGTCAGCGTGCCCGAATCCAGGTGCAGGCGTTCACCGAGATCGCCGACACTGGCCGGCGATCGTTCCCACAGCACCAGCATGACCAGGTACTGCGGGTAGGTGAGGCCGAGCGGCTCCAGCACCGGGCGATAGAGCCGCGTCAACAGGTTGGATGCGGCATAGAGCGGGAAGCAGACCTGCCGATCCAGCAGCAGCGGATCGTTTCCCGCGCCGCGTATCGCGGACTTCCTTGAGTGTGTCGATGCCTTCATCGCCAACGGGCCATGCAGTACTGTCAGCGCGTGTGAGTCGACAGCGTTACGTCGACGTTGCCGCGCGTCGCGTTGGAGTACGGGCACACCTTGTGCGCCTCGGCAACGATTTCCTCGGCCTTGGCCTGGTCGACGCCGGCCAGGGTCACGTCCAGGGTGACCGTCAGCCCGAAGCCGCCGGTAGCCCCCGGCCCGATGCCGACGGTAGCGGTCACTTCCACGTCATTGTCGCTGATCTTCGTTTCCTTGTTGCGGGTCGCATGGATGACGGCATTGCCGAAGCAGGCCGCGTAGCCGGCGGCGAACAGTTGCTCGGGATTGGTCGCATCGCCCTTGCCGCCGAGGCCGGCGGGCAGGGCGAGCTGCAGGTCGATCAGGCCGTCGTCGCTACGCACGGTTCCATTGCGTCCACCGATCGCGGTGGCCTTGGCGGTATACAGCGCACTCATGGGGGCTCCTCATATTTGACCCAAGCCATATTGGGCGAAGCAATTATATTGCTCACAATTTAATTTTCAACAATTTTAATGATCCTCACGGGCCGAGGCCGACGTCCGTGCCGGTGTTGTCCTGTGCGGCCAACGGAAGCGCCAGAAGAATGCCGCAGGCGACGGAGAGGATTTGCTTGGATTCGTATGGCATGAGCAGTCCTTGTCATGAAATCTATAAGTAGCCTACATATAAGACTGTAGAGCTTTAGGTGGCGGGTTTCTAGGGTGTCGGCCATGACCGAGACCCTCCCCCATCGCCTGGGCAAGGCCTTCCGCAAGCGCCGGGAGGCGCTGGGCTTCAGCCAGGAAAGCTATGCCGACGAGATCGGCATGCACCGCACGTACTACAGCGCGATCGAGCGTGGGGAGAAGAACCTGCAGCTGGACACCCTGCAGAAGGTCTGTGAGGGACTGCAGACGTCGATCTGGGAGGTCTTCAGGGACGCGGAAACAGGACGTTAGTCAGTCCGAATTGCCGGATCGATGTCTGGCGGCGGAGGCGGCAGCCACTGGTTTGGTTTCCACGCCTGCTTGGGATCCCTGCCGTTGCGTTCCAGCTCGCAGCTGCGCTGGTCAGCCGCCTTCAGCCTCGCGACGAGTGCCGAGGGCATCGAGCCGTCCTGCCGCATGCGACCGCAGCCGCTGAGCAGGACGCGCATGGCATAGGCACCGTCCGGCCACTCGCCTTCGAGAATCTTCAGTTCCCGCTCGAGCCGCGACAGGCCGACAAGTTCATGTCCCATCGCGCGTGCCGCGGTGTTGAGGAACATGTCCGGCGTGTAGGACCACACCTTGCCGATGTCGTGCAGCAAGCCGGCTGCAATGCAGAGGTCGCGTTCGTGGCCACCTACGGCTGCTTGCCCTGCAAGGTCGCGTGCAACCTCGAGGCTGTGGACGGCGAGACCTCCCGGAAGCGCGTGGTGGTGGCGCGCGGACGCCGGCATCGTCCAGAAACGGGCAACGACCTCTCGCTCACGGAAGATCCGCCACAGCATCCGGTGCAGCGGAGGTGTGTCGATGGTTTCGATCAGCTCCAGGATGGACCGCCCAGCCTTCTGTAGACACGGAATACTCTTTCCGGGCTGGAATCTGCCTCTCGCCCAAAGGACTAGCGGGTTGGGAATTGCCCGCACAACTCGTCTTTGACGCTCACCATCGCCTCGATCTCTTGCTGTAGCTCGTGCCGGACAGCAAAAAGCTGGTCAGTGTCGAGGTGGCGAGCCTGCAGGAACGCATCATTCAACTTTGCCTCATTGCTCCAAAGCGCCAAATGCTCGGCAAGGGGGAGGCTGTCAGGAAGATCGACGACGAACCCGCTATGGCCGCAATGGAATCGCTGGACAACATTCGATGGACGGCTATTTCCAACGCAGTAGCTGGTCGTCCGGAAAACGGCGTTTACGAGGGCGGTGAGTTCGTCCGCAGTCACACCATGGCGAGGTGATTCATTGGCCGGTGTCCAGCAACGCAACTCCCAGGCACCGCGGCTTCCTTCGGCGATGTCGCCGCGGGCGATCTGGTCGATCATCTCGGCACGGTAGCCGATGGCTGCCCGCCCATGGCGTTCGTAAAGCACCAAGGTCGAAAAGGTGTGCATGCGACCAATCCCTTCAAGCGATAGGGGCAACGGACGACAATTTCGGCAGGGTTCCCTGACACATCACCCGCACCCGCTCAGGACTCGCGCACCCGCCAGGAGGCTTGGTGCGGTATCAGCCCCACGCTTTGCGCATACCCCACCGCGCCACGGCTTGATGGAAAACACATGGGACGGGGCAGGTGCGGATCGGCGGTGCGGAGCAGGCTGGGGGACACCAGCGGCTCGTCGCGCAGGATCCGGGTGAACCCCCGGCCGCGGACCAGCAGGACCCAGGACTTTCGCGGGGACTCGTCCAGCAGGACTGGCTCGACGCTGTGCACGAGCCGGAACAGTCGTGCCAGCTGGAGGGGGAGAAGGGAAATCAATCCATACTTCATGGAGTTGGCTCCTGAGGCTGGAGGTTCGAGTATGGCCTGCCGTTTTCTCGCAGGCTGCGACGGCCGGACTTTGCCCCCTGCAACGGAACTCAATCCGTAACGTTGATGGCTCCCTTGTCGCAACGCGACATCGAGAGCCTTCCTCGGGTCAATCCGGGAACCATCGAGTCCAGTAGCTGCCCCAGGCGATCCGGTCATTCAGGGGGATCTGGCCGACCTCAACCGCGTCGGTCGCCATGCCCCGCACCGGAATCTCGAGGCCGGCGATCTGGAGGTTGGCTGCGGTCTGGTCGTACTCGAGATCCAATGCTTCTTGTATGCGATGAACGCCTTGGGATTCGGGGCCCGCCCGAACGACTTCCAGGACATCACCACGGAAAAGGGCCTTCGATCGATCGCACCATGGTTGGTGCTTGGTAGTTCCAACCGATCGGCGCACCCGGCGTTTTCGTTGTACTTTTCGCGCGTGAGTTCGGTGTGGCACCAACATCGCGACGTGATCGAGGAAGTCCAGCGCCAGCACGATGTCTCCAAGCATCGCTCGTCCATCTACCGCGGCGGACAATCGCGCATGGATCCTCCTCCCGGCTTCTATGCACGGCTCGGTTTATCCGATGACCATCCCCGGCGATTCGATTTCGCACCGATGGCTGAAGTCATCTTGGATCCCGATCCCAAACGTCCCGGAAGTTTTCCCCGGCCCCAGGTCAAACACGAAGACCTGCAGACACTGGAAGGCCTTTGCGTGGAGTTCGCAACGCTGGTCGAGGCGTCCTGCCGGGCCTTGCTCGACGACGCCAAGCAGCTCGTGCAGCTGACCCATACGGCAATTCTGGATCGGTTTGTCGTAGTGGGGCAAGCCGGCATTGCCTTGTTCTCGGACGAACAATGCCGGGTGCCGATCGGCGGAATTCAGGGCATTCGAATGGATTTTGGCCATGGTGGCTATCCCGCCGAACCGGGGCGCGTGACGCCCGCCTGCGCTGGCATCGAGTATCGCGTCGGCGACCAATTACCGCTGCGTGGCGGACACGACATGAGTCGACGCGTCGGACAGGCGTGGTTTCGTCATCCCGACAGCGGCGACATCGTACGGGCCTGGTGGTCCTCGTCGGCCGTCTATGTAGCGCAGCCGCTGCCACCGCAGGCCGCTGACCCGTAGGTGTGTCTGCGCAAAGCGCGCAAGGATCAACCGCGTCGTAGCGCGCACCTTCGAAGGGGATTCCGGAGATAATCTGGTAATGCGTTTTTCGGCGAGGGCATGGGGGCGTTGGACCGCAAAGACTTCGAACTCGAATTGCCGGAATCGTGGCCGGAAGACGTGCGTCGTGTGGTCGAGGATGGGCGCGACGCTGCGGTGGCCTACCACCACGAACGTCAGCGCATCGATCGTCTCGGCAGCACCGATGTCCGAGTGCGCATCGGCCCGCCCGCTAACGCGTACCGACCGGCATACGACGCCCTGGTCGAGCGCATCGAGACGCTGCTGCGTGGCCATCGGCTGGTGGGCTACCACTGCACGCGCCTCACACCGCCTGAAGCGCTTCAAATTCGCACCGACGGCTTGCGTGCCTTGTCGCCGGGCTTGGTGCAGGCGCGACTGGAAGCGGTGGTGCAGGCCGGGCTCATGACGCCGGCGCAGTATCGGTTTTTTGTGGACAGCCCCATGGTTCAGGCGCACCTCGCCAATCGCCATGGCCACCGAACTGGCAAGGTGTGGCTGTGCCCGAACCGGTCGAGCCTGCGCTACGCCTCGGCCGTCTACAGGCTCTTTCGCTCTTGGGGCGGCGAAGTGCTGTACGCCGGCTTCGGAGACGACGCGGCCGTCACCGACGTGTTCGGGGGACTGGGTCAGCCGGCGATCGTCAAATGTGCCGTTCCCCTACCTGTCGACGACTTGTACGGATGCCGTACCGCCGAGTTGCTGTCCAATGCGGTACGTGCGCAGATCGCGCACCCCGAGCCGTCGCCGTCGTTCGATTGGAAGGTGCCGCGCGACTTGGACCCGTCCGAAGTGATTGACGTGATCGCGTTCGAAGATCCGCGCTTCGAAGAACTCACCGGCCATCTAAAATGGCCGGTGGACTATCGCCTTGGCTGAAGTCCGCCCTGATCCTTTGCCCTTCTTCGATCGCGACGCGTGGCGAGCGTGGTCGCCGATGCTGTACCACGTGGTCGAAACCCACGTGCCGGCGGAGGTTCTGGCGCGCTTCTCTGATGAGGTCGAGCCAGGCTGGATCGAGTGGCTCCACCGGGAAACCTTTCGCGCTACAGGCCGCGCGTGCGACCTCGTTGAGAGTATCAGTGCAGCGCTGCGGGTTCACTTCGCCGGCATTCGCGTATTCCACGGCACGCGCTTGAAGTCTCTGGAGGACGTCGCCGCACGCGGCTTCGTCGCGTGGGATAAAGCCTCCCTGGTGCAGGCGGCGCGGGCGCGCTTCGGAGGTGTCGTCCAAGCGCAGGCGCTCGAGCGCGCGATCGCCCAGGCTCGCCCGGACGTGCGGGCGGGGGCGGTGTACACCTTCTCGGCTCTAAGTATTGCGCTGGACGTGCACGATGATGACGATCCCGTGGGGGCAATCCCGGCCTTTTCGGCGGCGGGCGGCGAATGGTTGCGGGCGGTGGCCAGGCATCTGGACGCCGACGTCGCCGTGGCCCCCACGACCGGCTACTTGTTCGCGCTGGACATTCCCTGGCGGCGGTGTTCGGGCAACATCCAGCGGTTGATCGCGCAGCACGCGCTCACCACCAGCCTCATTTCTGCGCGCTTGGACCGCACCCGCTATCGCATGGCCTCGGGCCTCGACTGCGTGGACATCTGCTCCGATGTCCCGGCCTCCGCTATTGCGGCCTTCGCCGAAACCGACGGGCTGGCAGGCCGCCCGATCCGGCCCGACGAACTACGTTGGACACCCTGGCGACCCTAGAATGAATGCATATGTCCAGCGAGCCTGATCCGGATCGTTCCGCTCCCCCGCTCCGCATCACGAGCGGAGCGGGGTTCGACTTCGAAGATCGCGTTGGCGCCTGGCTGCTGATGAAGATGCTGGTGGGCGAACCGGTGCCGGCCATTTGCGGTCGAGGTTTGACGCTTCAGGCGCAGGTCGCAGCGTCCCGGCGGGAGCGGCGCTACGGATGCGGGGCAAGCTCGCGACCTGGGCGAAGGCCCACCTCAAGCGCGCAGATAATCTGGCGGGCTTGTGCCACTTTTTGGCGTCGCCCTTCGGTGCCCCGCTCCGATCTGACGGCCTGCTGTGGATCAAAGCCGCACTTGAAGCACCAAATGCCGCCATTGGATTTCATCGCAACGGCAGCGGCGACGCGCTCGTCGACCTGATACTCACGATCTTGCAGAACGATGTGGCTGCCATGCGAAAACGCGTGGACGCACGCACCGCGCTGCTCGACATTGCTGCGGCCTTGGCGTCCGCGGGCCGCCCGGACGCGCTCACCATCCAAGACCGGTTGCGCGCAGCACTGATGAGTCAGCAAGGCGTTTGGTCCTTAACGACCGCCGCTGTGCGCAGCGGCCATAGATCGTGCCGCCCAGAATGACTTCGATCGGGAATTCGGGGGCTTCGCTTCAATCGGGTATGCCGACATGGATTTAAGCCGCAACTTTCCTTCATTGAGCATTTGAGGACTGCGCCTGCAATGGGTCGGAGACAATGAACTCGCGATGCGGGAGGCGGAGTCCACCTGTTACTGATTCCCGAGTGCTCGCCAAGCGATACTGCCGGAGCTCATTCAGTTTCCGCGTCTGGCTGAGAAGCGGACGTTTCCAACTGCGCTCAAGCCAGTGTGGCTAAATGCATTCTTATTGAGCCCGAGGAGGGCCGCATGTCAAAAAGTGAATTTGAAGCACCATCCGAGCGGCGCATAGTTCTCTTTCTAGATTTTTTAGGGTTCAAGGAAATAACGCGCGCCACTGAAAGTGATCCGCAGATGCTTTCTCGCGTCATCGAAGCAATCGAAACATTGCGCTCGATTGGCCGGCAGCAGGAGTTCTTCAAGACCCAGCAGGTCACACAGTTTTCTGATTGCGTGGTGGTTTCCTACCGGTGCGATGAGCGATCTGCGGTGTTCGACCTCATCAGCGAACTCGGATTTGCACTCACCAGACTGGTAGAACTCGGATTCCTCGTTCGAGGCGCGGTCACCGTCGGGAACTTGATCCATACCGATCGGTATCTCCTTGGGGCGGCGATGGTCGAAGCCTATGAGCTAGAAAGCAAGTGCGCCATCTACCCGCGCGTGCTCGTCAGCAACAGCGTGCTCGATGTTGCACACGCTGCTCCAGCCGAGCATCACGATGGCGAGGACGAGTGCGCGTATGTCGAGGGCTACCTGTCAACAGATACTGACGGCTGCCGCTATCTCGAGTACGTCTCTTGGAAAGCCGTAATCGAAGTGATTGGCGGCGATAACGACATGTATGGCAGCTACCTCGGCTCCGTTGCGAAAATCCTGAAGAAGGGCATCGCGGCTAAAGCGCCAGATGTCCGGCTCAAGTACGAATGGCTGCGGCAGAAGTACGTGCGTGCGATTGATGCGATCGCCGCACTTCCGCCAGATCATGCTTGGGTACGCGCCAATTCTGAGATGCACGAGGCTATTATCGACTTGCCTCGACGGTTCTAGCACGCCATCGGTCGTCCGCTTCCTACATTCGGCTTAGGTCAACCCTCTGCGCGTGACAAGCAGGGTGCAAGGTGCAGGGGTGCCCTCCGCAGCACGCGCACAGAGGCAACTCCGCTTTTGGATTCGGAATCAGCGAAGCCAGGTGCTTTGTAGTAGGAGAAACTGAGGCCCTCAGTGCGCCGCGTGGTCGGGGACCAGAATGTGGGTGATCGATGCTAGCGGGTGGAACTCGTCGGTCAGCCGCAGCGTGCTGACCTGCCCGTCGGCCTGCAGAGTGTGGTGTACCGCCGAGGGGAAGTGGCGGGGATCGAGCGGATGCAGTGCGCGCGGGTTGTGGAAGATATCCAAACCCTCCGACCACGTTTCCCAATACTCCTCGTCAACGTTATGCACGAAAGGCGTTGGCGCGGCAGCATTGGGGTCCGGGTTCAAGGCGAAGCCGTTTCGGATCATTTGCACGTGCCGCGATCCGAAGCCAGCGACGTAACCCATGCGGTTGAACTTGGACAAGGTCGCGCTGTTGTTGAACAGCACGGCGCTAACATTCTCGGCCTCGGGCTGGTCGAAGAGGCCGGTCGGAATGACCTTCTCTCCCCACCGATGGTCGGTGACGCGTTGCGGCTCAATAATCAGGCGACCTTCGGCGTCGTACTGCCAGGCGTGTTCGTAGCCATAGAGGTAGATGCCCAAGCCCGCGCGGGCCCGGATCATCGACTGTGGCGCGTGGAAGTCCTGGATCGCGAAAACTAGGGGCTTACCCGCGACGTGCGGCAAGGTCCAATAACGCTTACTCAGTTTCGCCGTTAGCGGACCGCCGAACTTGATCGGCATCCACTGCTTCAGGTACGCCGCGATCTCCTCCTCGGTGTCGACCGGCGGAGGTGGCACGCGTTGGCCCTGCGCATCCAGTGTGGGGTTGACTGTGGTCACCTCGATTGCAAGTTCGCCGTTGCCATCGTCGGCAAGGTAATCCGGCGCGGCACCCTCGTGGCGAACGACGAAGCCGTTCTCGACCAATAGCGCGAACACGTACAGTTCCATTAGCCGGGCATCGAAGGCAGCGGACTGAAACTGCTCAACGTAGTTGCCGTCGATGTCCTCGTGCCAGCGCATCATCGCGCTGATGAGCTCGCGTGCCGGGCTGTAGCCTTCGAGGTCGCGCAAATTCACGAAGCTCGGATCGGTGCGCGCCTCGGGCACGCGCGGGGCGAAGAAGTCCACCGCGTGGCGCGGCTCGTCGCCCTGCCCCCGCGCCTCGTCCAGCCCAGCCAGCAGCCCAGGCGCCTTCTCGGTCATCGCGGCTGCAGCGGCCTCCGGGTTGTCGAAGAACTTCGTGCCGTAAATCCAGCGAAAGCGCTCGACCAGATCGCGTGCGAGAAAGATGGCTTGGTACTCGCCGTCGACGAGCTCACGCAGCACGACGCCGAGCAGCCGACCATCGTCCGATTCGTACCAGGCGTGCTCGTCGACCAGGTTCATCGCCGGCCCGACGCGGCAGTAGGCAGCCAGGGCCTCGAAGCGTGCGCGGCTCATCGGATGCATGGGTAAACGACTCGAGAGGAAGGAGCTACCGCTAATTATGGTTCGGATCGGTCTAGGAGACGCAATAGGTCATCGATTCTGAGAGGTACTACTTGGGTCCAGCAGCAGCCGCGGAACCTCAGTGGATCGAATCCATCCCTTTTCAGCCGTAGCCTTACGTGCTGAACGTTCGAGCTAGCCGTGCCCTAGGCGTCAACGTCCGCTTCTGGCCGAAAGCGGACATGGTCGCTTTCGGCCAAGAGCGGACTTTCGCAGTGCCTAAGTCAACTCCTCGCTTACCGGCGATCTCCTCTATGCCAAGAACTGAATTAGGCTGCCCACATTGCCAACGCGTCCTTCGATCAGTTGGATCGCCTTGATAGCCGATTCACCGAGCGCCAGGTCATCGCTCAAGCTGCGCAGGAGGGGTAGATCTTCAATGCCGCCGAGACAGCCAATCACCCCAACCGAAAATCGAAGCACATCGAGGCTGTCATAGGCGAAATGGGGAAAGTAGCCAACCTGGTCGTCTCGCCGTAGCAGCGCATTCCGGCATATGCACGCCATCTTGTCCGGGAATCTCCGCATGACCGATTCCCGGACTCCGTTCTCGTACGAGAGCGACTTTGCCACCAGGTACAGGGTAGATGCCGCTCCGAGCTGATCCGGCCGCAACAAGACGTCCAGCGCCGGCGAGCAGCGCTGATTGATACGTTCGGCGTCGAGATCCGCGCGATGAATCCAGTAGTACATGTCCCCGAAGGCGACCAAGGCATCCTTCGCCGGGGAGTCCATATCCCCTCGGTCCGCTGGCAGCGGAGAACTGAACATTCCAAGCGCGATGTGGGCCCACACAAACACCGAGATCGATTCTTGCGGCATGAAGCTGTTTAGTTCCGGCAGCGCTGTCCATTTCGTGAGAGCCGGCGCAACCGTAGGATCCTGATACTCGGTCAGCTCCTGAATCAAGGGAGAGACGAACAGTCCTGCGTACCCGGCGCCTCGACAGGCCATGGTCAACAGGCGCTTGCGCTGGTCCGGGCTCAACTCCTGTATGACCTCGCAGTACGCCGACGAGAACGGGTGATCGAACTGGCAGGAGTACGCTGCCCAAGCCTTCGCATCCGCCTCGTCCACGGGGCCCGACAGCAGATTCTGAAGATCCTCCCTGACCGAACCGACATGCTGGTCGACCTCCTGCTCGAGGGCACCCATGTACTCAAGCGCTTCGACCACCACCCCGGACACCATTGGCCCCAAGGTCGGAAGCAAGGCTTCCAGCACCTCGACAAGCTGTCGTTTCAGCCTCTCATCAGCCAGACTAAGAGAATGCACGGAGTCCAGCAGTGCAAGCTGCAGATGATAGGGCTGATACCTCCACTGCTCGCCAAGCAGCGGCAGGATATGCGGGACGACGTAGCCCTTGTCCTCCGCGAACCTGACCAAGGTCAACAGAAGATGCGTCTGACCGGGCGTGCGAGGCCGTTCCCACGCACCTTTCAGACTGTCCGCAACTTCGCTCTCGGCTGCTCTGGATGGAAAATCACCGTGGCAGATGCGATTCATCAGCTGTGATACCCCGGCGCGCCCCGACATCACGTAGGCATCGGCGAACAATGCGGTGCGGAGCCTGACCTTCTTTTCCCTTGCCTCTTCCTTCAGCGCATCGAACGCTCGGCTCAGTGATCGATCCATCTCAGCGACCGCATGCAGGACTTGATTCAGATAGGTTCCGCGCCAAACGCCGTTTGAAATTGTCGTCATAAGCGCGCGTTCGGCGGGAGTCCAGTCGCACAGACTGTCTTCGCACACCCCGGCCCCAGCCCAGGTGTCATCCCGCAGTGAGTACTGGACTGCCGCGGCTTCCCCCGTCAACTTCTCAAGCACCTGTTTGGACCGGGCCACGACCCAGTTGCGCGCCACTACTCCGCACTCGCCATTCGATGCGGTCCGCAGGAGGTCAGCATCCTCAACCCTCGCAAGCACGTTAGCGACGAAACGATCATCATCGTAGGCGCCTAGGATCAATGCGCGGCTGTTTCGATACTTGGGCGCGACCAGCGTCTGCAGCACCTTCTCGACATCTTGGTCGCTCTGGCGAACAACGGACTCGGCCGCGAATGCCGAGAAGATTAGCTCATGACGGAAACTGATCCTGTCCGAGCGCCTTATCACAAGGCCGGCGGCGACTATCCTGCCGAGCACGTCGCCATGGATACGCTCGGCAGCCGCCAGACGGTCGAAGTCCCTGATCGACAGGCTGAACGACATGCGATCGATTAGCTGCCCTGCAACTGCCGCCAGGAATCGAATCCCGTCGGATGCGTCGCCTCCCAGCTTATGCCGTGCATAGGCGTCGAACAGGGCAAAACGACTTGCCCCGTCAGCCAATGTCGCCCCGACCCGGCCGACCAGGTCGGCCTCGAGCCCGCTCGATACAGAATCCAGAAGATAGGCCAATCGATGCCCCGCCTGACCGGCGGTCGATTCCGCAATCGCCAGCTTCAACGCCTTGTCAGGCTCGCTTACGACGACACGGCTGGCATCAATGAGATCTGGACGAACAATGTCGGTCTGCGCGCTCACGATCAGCCGCGCATGGTAGCGCCGCGCAGCCGCCGCCAAGCTCCTGGTGAGCACCAGTTGCTCGGCCGCGGGACATTCGTTGTATCCGTCCAGGATCAGCACCAGCGGGCGGCCGTTCGCATTGGCCGCCGAGATCAGGCGAGTCGCCGAGGGTGCACCGAGCAGGCCGGCTTCCCGCTCGATGCTCTCGCCCAGTTTTCCGGCGAAGTACTTCCCCTGCAGGAATATCGGAACGTGGCCATGCTCCAGGCAGTGGATGGCGATTTTCTTTGCGAGCAAGGTTTTCCCGCAGCCGGATGGCCCGAGAATCAGCAGGTCGTCATCATCATGCGCAACGCGGTCTGCCACGCCAGTCGCATCGAGCTCTTCTGCCCCGAGCTCATAGCGGTCACTCTTCAGCGACCCGACGTCTGGAGCGTAGGTACGGAGGAACTCCGACGCGTAGGCCGTCAGCAGCTCTTCCTGTTCCAGCAACTTGGGATCGCACGCGGCGCCCAGCGTTTGCACACGCTGAAGACGGAGCTCCTGCGCGAAGGCCGCCCAGTGCTCCCTGGAAAGCAGCAGCCCGGACCGCTTCGCTGTGACGTCCGCAAGAGCGTCTGCGCCTATAATCGAGACCTTGAAGTCGGACGCCGGCACATCCGATTCCGCTGGCAACGCCGGGGCGAAGACAACACAAGCATCCGGATAGCCAGTAAGCTCGCCGTGAAACGCGCAGAGCTGGTCCCTCAACGCATTCTTTGCCTCCAATGCCTGGCCGTATGGGTTTCCAACATTTCTCCAAATGCCTCCTGAACCATGCATCTGCCAAAGTCCATTGACCTTGCCACGGACACGGCGTGAGAAATGCTTCGCTTCGACAACCAGCGTCAGCGAATCGGTGGCGACCAGGAAATCAATCTGACGGCCACCGATGTGAACATTGGCGAAGATGGTCGCCCATCCGCCGATATTCGAAAGGTGCTCGACGAGCGTGGCCAGCACGTCCCGCTCCGACGCGTGCTCTATGGCATTGCCGACATAGAGTTCGATCGTGGCGGCGTCCGTCATCTTCATTCCATCCTAGCCGCGGCCGGCTGTGCGCCTGGCGAGATAGCGGCATAGCACGCCGCTGATGCCCACCATCAACTCGGCCTCTTCGAACTCCGGCGGTTTTCCCTCTTGCAGGTGACGACCGAAGTTGGACGTATAGCCCCAAGCCTTGTCGACGATCTGGTCGACCGGCTTGGGGAAGATATCCGGATTCCGCCGAATCAGGTCCCCCAAGGTGTCTTTGCTTGCACAGGCGTCGCGCGCCACACACTCGAGCGCGGCCATTGCGTGCTGTATCGCACCCGTAATCTCGGGAACCGGACGTCGGGAAAGATCCTGGATGGCCTCGTGCAGTTCGCCGGCCGCCGTGAGCTTGCCTTGGCGATGCAACTCTTGCTGTCCCTGGCGAATCGCCTGCTCGAACACCTCGGCACCGCGCATCTCGAGCCGGCCATGGACGAGCTGCCACCCGACCCCTGCCACCCGGAAGTAGCGGTTGACCTCTTCGCCGAACGACGCCGATGTCCCTGCAAGGCGGGAAGCGATCGCTTCAACGAAGTCGTAGACCTCAAACCACTCGCAATCCGCCAGCAGGCCTCGAACCTCTTCGTCGATGTTCGGGAACTCCGACCAGTTTCCCCTGTCGGGCGCGCGGTACAGGATTTGGCACAATACTTCGCGCAAAGCGCTTGGCCTGAATCCGCATTGATAGGCGATGGTGGCAAGCGCGTCCCGCACTTCGCTGGGGGCGTCCTGTCGGATGGTGATCTCCGCGTCGGGGCGGGAGAGGCCATGCCTGGTCGAGAATGTCGTCATACTGCGGGGCTCTCGTCTTTCAGATTGCTTGCCTGGCACGGTGGAACGGGTCTGCGTCGGACTAGCGGCGACCATCGGCAAACGGCCTGGTAGAGCTTCCCCTGCCTCGCGGCGGCAGGGGAAGCCATGGGGCGTGTGGGTGCTGGTCCGCTCAGCCCGACTTCTCGAGCCCGATCCTGGCCTTCTCCAAGTGCTTGAGCAGCGAGTTCAGGGGTGGGCAATCCGCATATCCTTGCCTGAGCAGGGCGTACACCTCGCAGATGGTCCGGAGTTGCGCGGCGGCACCTTCGATAGGACCGACATACTCGCCGTAGTACATGGCCAGGAACTGCTCCTGGCTCATGGCATCGCCCGGATACTCCGCCATCACCCAGCTGTCCAGCTCGGACCGTACGACACCGAGCGCGTCATGCACGCGCTTGGGCAGCCTCGAATTACACAGACCGTGTAGCAACGGCCCCACCTTCAGGTGCATTTCGATGGGCATCGCGACCGCCGGGCGCCACCGCGAGGCGGCGCCGCCAATGGGCCTGCTGTAGGGCGTGGCACCACGACGTACCTCACCCCGCCACGCGGGCATCGGACGCCGCCGCGGCTTGAGGCCCGCGGCCTCCCGCGCCGGGCTCAGGAAAGCCGTGCCGTAACGGTCCGACTCGCCGGTCCAGGGTTGTGGCGGTGCTTCTCCCGACAAGGTAGCTACTTGGCGCGAGAGGTGCGCCAGGAGCGCTGCATCGGCGGAGACGAAATACGGGACCGAGCGCCCGGGGACGTAGAGGCCTTTCCACTCCGGCGCGACTACGGACACGTTCGAATCGCGCAGCCAGAACCGCCGGCGATCCAGCAGTTCCGGGCCGTGGTGATCGTAGGGCTCGTCCATGTAGAGCCACGACCCGCTTGCCGGGTCGAGCCACTCGCTCGGATGGTCGCGGCCCGGCATCTCCTGCAAGAAACGCAACTTGCGATGCATGGCCTGGGTGGTCACGGGAACGAGCCCCGTGGCGACCATGAACCGCAAGGCATCGGCGGCGGCATGCAGATAGAGCTGGGCTGCGTCCTGACGCTCAACGTCGAGCTCCCGCTCGAGATGGTCATCTGCGTCGAGCCGGAAGCCAGCAAGTTGGCGCACGGCGTTTAGCTGGTTCCGGCGGACGATCTGGAGCAAGGGCTTTGCCAGCTCGATCCGCAGGGTTTCCCGCCCTCCGCGACCCTTCTCACGCCAGTAGGCAGTGAGAAAAACGGGGTGCAGGGTTGGACGAACTCCACGTTCAAGTTGGCGCTGCGCATGACGCAGGTTCTCGAAGCCGGCAATGCGCGCAGCTTCTTCAAGGGCTTGGTGGTGGGGAATGAAGCGCTCGCGCTTGAGTGTTTTGGCGAGACGCTTGATGCCGTCCACGGAGGACGGAGGCACGGCGACGCTATGCATGACTTTGCTCCACGGTCCGTAAGCGCAGCGTCACCCGTAACCACCGCTGAGGACCGAACAAGGCCATGATCGGTCATCGTTTACAGGCAGTGCCGTTTCCAGCTTCGCTCAGACGGGTGTCAGGCGCCTGCCAGGCGCCAAGCCAAAAGATAGCACCGTCGCGGCCACGCCGCCAGCGTCCCAACGTCTATGTAGGAATGGCGTCCATGATGCTTACCCGGGAGAAAGGCGCTACTGATGTCCGCTTTCGACCCAAAGCGGACAACGACAGCGCCACAGGTGCTGTGACGTCGGACTCGGTAAGCAGGACTATGGGGAACCTTGGCTTTCGGCAACCTGCAAACGGCCTCGCGGAAAACTGTCGCGCCCTCGATCGACTAACGGACCGATTCTCCGATCCAGGAAAGGATCAAGTCCGCTATCTGCAGGTTGTTCTTGTCCATCATCATCATGTGCGTGCTACCACCTGTGCCGGTTTCTGCAGTCGACATCAAGCGGGCGTCCCCATTGGCGGCATCGAGACGCTTCTTGAAAGCGGCGCAATCGTCGCGTCTCTCCTGCCAGTTCGGCAGGTCGAGCTTCGTGTCGGCTGCAAGGTTGTCGCCGAACAGGATGAAGATCGGTGTCTTCGCCAGCTTTGCGAGTTGCTCATCCGTGAAGTTCTTCGCATGGCACGTGCCGGGCTCGACCATCACGATGCCGCGTATGCCCTCGGCATTGATGAGTGCGGACCTCAAGGGATATGGCCCCGACTGGGAGTGCGTAATCAACACGGCGCCGTCGAGTTGCACTGCGAGGTCTGAAAGCGCCTTCCAGTTCGGGTTGTCCTCGCGAGAGGTCCCGAGGAGATCAGGAACACTCTGCTTGGACATCTCGTCAGCGGCCTCGACCGGGAACTGCACTCCCGGGAAGGGCGTACCAGGCTCGGGCCCGAACCGGAAATTGGTCCAGGAGCCGAACCGGTCGCCCAGCCGCAGCATGCTCGGCTGCTGGTCGGGCGCCACCTTACCTGCACGGACGTTGTTGAATACCGACTGGTCGAAGCCCGAACGCGCGCGGCCGATCTGGTCCACGACGTACGCCGGGTAACCTTGACGCACAAAATATTCAAACCACCCCATGCGGCCGTCCGGAGTGGTGTCGTAGGTTTTACCGCTCAGGGTGGCGCCGTGGACCATGACCAGCGGCACCTTCCTTGCGCCGGGCGGCACCATGAACTCAACATACATCTGGTTAGCCGTGATCCTGTCGGCCGGTCCGAGACCTCCGAGTTCGACTGCAGTCCGCTCGACCTGCTCGCCGCCCACGTAGAAGCTGCCCCGTGATTGCAGCACGAGAGGGCTCTGCGGAGGCTTGAGGTCGCCCAACTGCTGGGCGTCTGCCGTCTGCACACCTGCCAAGCCCGCGATCAAGGCGAAAGAAGCGGCGGCCACCCGTATCGGGTTCGTCGTTTGCATCGGAGTACTCATGGCGCGATCCTCGAAATCTTGCTTGTAATGGTTGTGCGCGCTGCCTGGCGCATCTCGGCTTGCTCAAACAGGCGGGGCTTCGACGCCGCTGAACTGCAGGACTGCCTCTGGAAGGCGTTCGCCCCGAACTTCAATCGCATGGACCGCCGCGTCCAACTCCCGAGCCTCAGCAGCACTCAAGGTGACATGGGCGGCGCCGATGTCATCGAGCATGTGGCTCATCTGCGTCGTCCCGGGGATCGGGACAATCCACGGCTTCCGCGCCATGAGCCACGCCAGCGCGATCTGCGCGCGGGTCGCCTCCTTTCGCTCAGCCCACTGATCAATGAGACGGACGAGCGCCAGGTTGTGCTTGATGTTCTCCGTTGAGAACCGCGACTCGACCTTGCGAATGTCGCCTTCGGCAAAGCGCGTGCTCTCGTCGATCGCACCGGTGAGGAACTGCACGCCCAGTGGGCTCCACGGGACGAACCCGATTCCGAGCTCTTCGCAGGTCGGGATCACTTCGCGCTCCGGGCCCCGCCACAGCATCGAATACTCGTTCTGCACGGCGGTCACCGGCAGGGCTGCATGGGCACGTCGCAGGGTCTTCAAACCCATTTCTGACAGACCCCAGTGGCGGACCTTGCCCTGGTCCATCAGCTCTTTGATGGCCGCAGCCACGTCTTCGATCGGCACCTTCGGGTCGACACGGTGTTGATAGAGTAGGTCGATGTAATCGGTGCGCAGGCGGCGCAGCATGTTGTCCACGACGATGCGGATGTGAGCAGGTTGGCTGTTGAGGCCCGGGCGCCGCTGACCCGTTTCCTGATCAATGTTCCAGCCAAACTTGGTCGCGATGACGACTTTGTCGCGAAAAGGCTGCACCGCCTCGCCGAGTATGCGCTCTACCTCGTGGGGGCCGTAGGCTTCCGCGGCATCGAAGAAGGTGACGCCGCGATCAAAGGCCGTACGGATGATGTTGATCATCTCGGGGCGATGCGGAATCGTGGTCTGGTACGTGCGGCTCATGTTCTGCACGCCAAGCCCGACGCTGGAGACCTCGAGGTTGCCGAGGCGGCGGCGACCGTGAACGGATGTGTTGTCCGTGGACAGACCGGCGTTCCGCCCACTGCCCGCGGCGGCTCCTTCGGACCCAGTCGTCGCTGCGAGCGTGCTGCAACCTGCCAGACCGGCAACGAGCGGCGCCGCGGCGAACCCTGCCGCACCCTTCAGTAGCTGCCGGCGGCGATGATCAGCTGAGCTGTTGTCCATGTCTGGTTCCTTGTTGGGAAGCGGGTTCAAGCGAACACTCGATTGTTCGCTTTCTGGTCATGTCTTAAGTAGGAAGTCCAGTTTAGAAGCTGTGCACCGGTCGCATGGACAGAAGAGGCACAAGTCACCGTGCGCGCACGGGGCTTCAGTCGCTCAGGGAGGCTTACTTGGCCGCGCTGAATGCGGTGCGGGCCTGGGCGAGCGCGCTGCGGGCACGCTCGCCGGCGTCGTTGTCGTGCTTCGCGATCAGTTCGACAACCTGCTGCAGCTGGGCCGGACTCAGGCCTACGCGCATGCTCGCGGCCATGTGGGAGCGCAACTGGGCTTCAACGCCAGGGGTGGCCGCCAACGCACCGACCGTGGCGAGCTCGCGGCTCTGCCAATCAATGACGTCGCGCTCGAAGATCGCGCCGAAGAGATGACCTTGAAGGTATTCATTGATGACCGGTGCGAACTCGAACACGGGACCCGAGACCGGCGCCCCTGAGATCTTCGTCTGGTTCGCCTTGCCGGCCGCAAGCAGCGCCTCACCAGTCGGGACTGGCCTGGATGGCTCACTACCTGCAACGTCGACCATCCCGCGCTGCTTGCGCTCATCGACCACCTTGATGAGTTCGCCGAGGGCATTGAGGCTGCGGGGAAAACCCACGTACGCATAGAGATGCACGAGGACTTCCCTGGCCTCCTTGATCGTGAGCCCCGCGTCCAGCCCTCGGGCGAGCGCATTCCGAAGCTGCGGCATGTCGCTCGTTGCCATCGCAGCCGCGATCAGCGGAATCGACTGCTGTTTCGCTGTCAGGGTCCGGGCGTCAGGAGGCGCGTCGTGGGTCAGAGTGCCGGTGGCGTTTTGCCCAGCGGCACTGGCTGCATCGGGTGCCGCGGCCATCGCGAGGCCCAGGAAGGGGGCGCTGGCGAGGATGAGGCCCTTAGCGAGCGTTGTATTGATCGTCACTGACCTTCTCCATCCACTGAACGGTGTTGTCGCCCACCACGCCGCTGACGGCAAGGTGGGTCATTGCGGTTGTTGCAGCTGCCCCATGCCAGTGCTTTACATCCGGCGGGCAGATGACGACGTCACCCGGCCGGACTTCCTGGACAGGACCGCCCCAGTATTGGGTCAGGCCCACCCCCGATACGACCACGAGCCGCTGGCCACCCGGATGGGTGTGCCAGGCAGAGCGCGCGCCCGGTTCGAACGTGACATAGGCAGCTGATGCCGAGAGACCGAACTCGGGGCTGAAGAGCGGATCCACACGCGCGCGGCCGGTAAAGTTGCCGGCAGAGCCGAAGGTCGAGGGCTGGGAGCCAGCGAGTACGACCCTCTGGGTAACAGGGCTCGAAGGTTGAGGCCCGGCTGCCATAGCGGTGAACGCCGCCATGCAAGTCGCGATCATGATCGCGAGCCGTGCAGATACCTGCTGTCGTGTGCTTCGCATGTGCGATCTCCCGTGGGGGTCAATTCGATTTGCTCGCTCAAAGCGTGCGGTTGAAGAACGCCGTCAGCTTTCCCGAGGCAGCCGCGACGTAGTCTGGCTTCCAGTACGTCTCGATGTGGGTGGCACCCGGGATCTTGAACAACTCCTTGTCGGTAGTTCCCGTCGCCTTCGCGAACGCGGCCTCGGTCATGTACAGGCTGTCCGCTTCGGTCCCAGCGATCATCAGGAGGGGCGTCTTGATCAGCTCGATCTGGTCTGTCGCATCAAAGCGCATCAGATCGAGCAGGCTGCTGGTGGTGTACTTGAAGGTCGAGCCCGGATGGGCGTGGGTCTTCCAGTAGTACTCATAGCCTTGCCGGTACAGCGCGTACGGCAACGCCGCGATCTGCTCGGCGGTCAGGTCGGCATCGCCGGAGTAGCGCACGGGGCCGCCCGCCATCTCCTCGGCGCGCGCCTGCGAGGCTTGTGCAAGGCGCTCCTGGATGGTATCCAGCTGCGAGTCGGCGTACCCGTTCCGGCGCACCCGACCAGAATTGAACATGCTCAGTGTTGCGACCGACTTGAAGCGCTTGTCCGTCGCGGCAGCCGCCAGCGAGTAGCCGCCGCCTCCACATAGACCGAGCAACCCAAGTCGGGCCGTATCCACGCCTGCAAAGCTCGTAACGAAGTCCGCCATCCCATGGATGTCTTCGATGCGATACGCGGGCTTGTCGACGTTGCGTGGCTGCCCGCCGCTCGCACCCTGATACGCCGCATCCGCTGCGATGGCGACATAGCCCTGTTCGGCGAGGTGTTGCGCATAGAGCCCTGCGACCTGCTCCTTGACGCCTCCGTTCGGGTGCGCCACCACGATCGCCCGGTACTTCCCGGCTGGATCGAAATCGGCCGGCGTGTACACGTTGGCCGCGATGTCCAAGCCGTTGAGCTTGTAGGTGACCGCACGGATGTTCACCTTGCCGGGCGCGTTCCGGGTGATCGCGCCTTCATAGGCCAACGTGAACGGGTTGCTCCGATAGTCGGCTGCGGCCACATTGCCGGCAGTCAGTCCTGCCATGGCAGCGAGAAGGCCTGTCTTGAGTCCAGCGTTCTTCATACCGACTCCCTAGTAGAGGTCCCGCTGGGCGGGACGCGAGTGACCGCAGCTACGGGCTGCGCGGAGTCGATAGTAGGGAGACGACGCGGGCGGATCATCGGGCCACAACCGGATGCTCCTATGAACTGAACGCATTAATCTTGCAGGATCTGGGAAGATTGTGCCCGGTTGAAGCTGGCCCTCACGGGGAACTAATGAAACTGGCGCATAGCGGCGACCCGAGTAGCCCAGTGCTTCGGGTAGCGCGGCTCGGTAGCATTGGCGGCCTGTTGCGCCGCACGGCCGTCAGGTCGTGCCGTGATGGCACCCGTTCTGACCTCCTTGAGGCCGCGCATGCAAGGCCCCGCCAAGAGGCCCGCGCGAGCACTGCCGAGGCCTTGGCTACTCAGGGCTGAAAACGTAGAGCGTCCACCACGAGCGAAAAGGCCAGGCTGGGCTGACGACGGCTGCTGTAATAGAGGTGATAACCGGAAAACGGTTCGCACCAGTCCTCAAGTACCCGGATCAGCCGACCGTCCTCGACTGCCGGCGCGACGATGTCCTCCATCAGGCACGCCAGGCCAACGCCTTGTACGGCGGCGTCGAGGGCAACGATCGAGTCGTTCACGACCATCGGGCCTTCGACCCGCACATTGAGCTCGCGTCCGTCGCGGGAAAACTCCCACGCATACAGCCCCCCATGCGTCCAAAGGCGCAAGTTGATGCATCGATGTGCAGTGAGGTCCTGGGGTGTCTGTGGCATCGGGTGACGTTCGAAGTATTCAGGGGAACCGACGACCGCCAGTCGAAGGTCTGGACCGATACGAACCCCTATCATCTCGTTGGCGAGTTGCTCACCGAGACGAACACCTGCGTCAAAGCGATCAGCGACGATGTCGACCAGTGCGCCGGACAGATCCAGTTCGACGTGGATGTCCGGGTACTGCGCCATTAGCGCCGACAGTCGCGAAAGCATTACGGTCTGGGCCGCATGGCGACTGGTCGTGATGCGAACCAAACCCGCCGGCTTTTCGCGAAGCTCGCCCAATGCCCCCAGCTTAGTGTCGATGTCTTCAAGCGCGGGCTTCAGCGTAGAGATGAGATCTTCGCCAGCGGTCGTGGGTGACACGCTCCGCGTGCTCCGTGCCAACAGCCGAACGCC
The DNA here is from genome assembly GCF_947492465.1 of uncultured Luteimonas sp. Taxonomy (NCBI): domain Bacteria; kingdom Pseudomonadati; phylum Pseudomonadota; class Gammaproteobacteria; order Lysobacterales; family Lysobacteraceae; genus Luteimonas; species uncultured Luteimonas sp. Next base: position 636,616 of record NZ_CANLNF010000002.1, on the reverse strand, counting down.
CAGGCGGGTCTCAAGCCGGCGGATAGTGTGGCTGATCGACGACTGCGACGTCCCGAGTTTCGCCGCGGCCTTGGTGAAGCTGCGCTCTTCAGCGACAGTCAGGAACGCTACGAGGTCCGAGAGGTTCTGTCGCTCCATTGATGAATCTCAGGCATAGGCACAATCGCCTTTTACCACTTTACCCGCATAGGTGCGCGGAGGAACATTGGTGCCCCCTACCGGCCGGACGAGCTCATGCAGACGGTGACCCTCAACAATGGCGTGCGGATGCCGCTCCTCGGCTTTGGTGTCTACCAGATGAGCGAAGAGGAATGCGAAGCCAGCGTCCTCGAGGCTTTGCGGATCGGATATCGGCTTTTCGATACCGCGGCCATCTATGGCAATGAGCAAGCCGTCGGACGGGCGCTCAGATCGAGCGGGGTGCCACGCGAGGAGCTTCTTATCACCACCAAGGCCTGGGTGGACGATGGGGTTCACCCCCGTTTTCACGGACACTTACGAGAAGGTCGATCAAGGCCATGAGGAGTGTTCATGTCGAAGCGAAGGAAGTTCAGTGCGGAGTTCAAGCGTGGTGCGGTTGAGCAGGCCAGCCAGCCGGGTGTCAGCTGTGCCCAGGTGGCCCGGGAAGTGGGGATTCGGGACACCCTGCTGACCCGCTGGAAGCGAGAGGCGCAGAGCCAGGGCCAGGTGGCCTTCGGCGGCACCGGAACGCCGCGGGACGAGGAACTGGCGCGCCTCAAGCGCGAACTGGCCAGGGTCAAGAAGGAACGGGATTTTTTACGCGAAGCGGCGACGTTCTTTGCCAAGGGATCGTCCTGAGGTATCAGGCGATCGAACGTTGCCGCGATGAGTTCCCGGTTCGGCTGATGTGCCGCTGCCTGCGGGTCTCGGCCAGTGGTTACTACGACTGGAGCAAGCGCCTGCCAAGCACCCGCCAGCTCAACAACGAACGCTTGCTCAACCGCATCCGTGAGCTGCATGAAGACAGCCGGGGCACGCTGGGCGCCGGTCGGATGCAGGAAGATCTGGCCGATGCCGGCGAACCTGTCAGCCTGAACCGGGTGGCGCGCCTGATGGCTGAAGATGGCCTGCAGGGCTGGCCGCGGCCGAAGCGGCGTGGCCAGCGTGGCCGGCCCGCGCTGACGCCGCCGGGCGTGCGCAACCTGCTGGAACGGGACTTCACCGCGCTGGAGCCGGAGATCAAGTGGGTCACCGACATCACCGAACTCAAGACCCGGCAAGGCAAGCTGTACCTGTGCATCGTGCTGGACCTGTTCGACCAGCGCGTGGTGGGCTGGTCAATGCACCATCGGCAGGATCGGCAGATGGTGATCCGGGCCGTGCAGATGGCGGTCTGGCAGCGTCAGGGCAGCGATCCGGTGATCCTGCATTCCGATCACGGCAGCCAGTTCCGGAGCGGCGACTACCAGCGTTACCTGGCAGCCAACGAACTGGTGTGCTCGATGAGTGCGGTGGGCCATTGCGGTGACAACGCGGCTTGCGAAGGCTTCTTCGGCCTCCTCAAGCGCGAGCGGGTCTACCGCACGACGTATCCGACACTCGATGCCGCAAGATCCGATGTGTTCGAAGACATCGAGCGGTTCCACAATCCGAGGATGCGGCGGAGGGTCGCCAGGCAAGATCAGAAGTTATCAGCTCTTTCACAACCATCCGTGATTTCGGGGTAGAACCCGTCCGAGATAAGTTTGGCTGAGAGTTATTGACCCACCCAGCAGACCCCATGGCCGATACTCAACCGACGTCTGCTTTGGGTCGCAAGCCGGTGAGGCGCAGACACGTATCGAAGCCTGCTTAGTACACATTCCAACCCTGCTGCTTCCAAGCGTTAGCTTTGGCGCGATGCTGAGCAGTAAGGATTGCAATTGGGGGGGTGTTCTGAGGCCACGCCAGTTCAGCGTACAAATCTTTGGAAAGTGAGTACCCCACCTCGGGCAAGTCCTTTGATTGCCCCGCTAGGCGATCCCATGCGGTTGCTGCTTGTTGCGAGACATTCTTCCGAATCAGTAACGCCCGGTCGATGCCGTCCAGATGCTCCTTGATCGCCTGTGCTTCGTTGCCTAACCGAACATCATTGCTTTCGGCCCTGTTGCCAACCGGGCGCCGCCCCATCATGGCGCCAAGATACGGCGACTCCTTTCCTGTCTCGGTGAGAAACATCAAACGATGCTCAGCCCGAGTGGCGGCGACATAGAACAATCGCCGCTCCTCAGCTAGCACGTCCTCAGCTGTGACGCCGAGCGGGCTAAAGAGCTGATTGTCGGCGTGCACTTTAGGGAATTGCCGTAACACGGAATCCAGCACGATAACCGTGTCGGCTTCTTTTCCTTTGGCCTTGTGGGCCGTCATGACCTCGATTAGCACAGCATCATCCTGTACCGACTTACGCCGTCCACTAACCACGGCAAAATCGTTTGCAAGATCCTGCAGTTCAGGATGTCGGTGCAGGGCCTGCTCTAGGCATTCGCCGAGTCCGGCCAAGGTCTCGCCGTATGCACGGCCAGTGCGCGCAAGAATCAGTACGGAAGGCATCCAACGCGACCCTTGTGCCGTACTGGTAAACACTGAAGCCACGACGTAGTCAACGCATGCCTTTAGTGCTCGGGCCAATTCCCAATTGACGCTCTTGCGACCATCATCGCGAACACTCGTTGCAATTTCGGGATAAGGCGTCCCATCCTCAAGCCAGATCTTGTCGATAGCCACGATATCGATGTCGCCGTCAAAATCGTGATGAGTGAGCGCCGGCTCTCCTCGCCCTTCCATGAGCTTATTCCCCGCGCCCACAATGGCTCTGCCGGAACGGCGATTCTTTGCGATGGTTGCTTCGCCTGCGCCAGAGAAGTACTCGCCGAAACGGTTGAAGAAGTCCAGCTGCGCACCGGCGAAGCCGTTGATGGCCTGCCAGTCGTCACCTACTGCGACCACCCTTATCGAGGGATTCGTCTCGAGGATCGCGTCCACGACCCGGTAATACAACTCGGAAAAGTCCTGGAACTCGTCAATCAGGATCCAACGCAGGTCACGGATTGCGATGGAATCTTTTCGATCCAGTTGCAGGCGTGCCGCACCGCCGTCCTCTCTCACAACTTCAGCAGCGGAGATCAACAGATCGTCGAAGTCCATGGCCGACTGTACGACCAGTTGCCGCTCGTAAGCGGCATATGCACGGACAGCGAGTTCATGGAAGGCGCGGTTACGCGGCTCCGGGTCCGGGGCGTCCCGGATGATCCGAGCCATATCATCAACTGCCAAACCGCGTTTCTTTGCTCGAGATATGAACTGCAAGAACAGCTCTGCGATCCTCGAAACGGTTCTCGGGGCCTCCGCGACACGGCGGATCAGCTCGTCATATTCAAGCTTGCGGCAGCGAACATTAGCGCGCTCAAGCAGCAACCCCAGCGAACCCTCGAACGCCTGGCGGCCACCGACCAGCATGCCGGCATGGGTTTCCAGCAGAACAACACCGCGCTTCGCCCAGAACTCACGCTTGGCTTGGATCTGATCCAGGTAGTCTTGCGTCTCGGTAGCCCACCAGTCCGGCACATGCGCGGAAGGGTCCTCCGGATCGATTGCCCAATGCTCGAGGATGACATCGCGGCCGCCATTGATAATGGAGAAGTCAGGTCGATAGACGGTGCCCCGCAAGCGATCCTGCTTGTCCCAAGACCAGACCTTCTCGTATTTGTATGTGATTCCGTGTTCGAACAGGAAGTCCGCGATGAACTTCTCGCCATTGGACTTGACCGTCTCTCCCCCCAGCGTATAGTCCGCCATGGAACGCCGGAAGGCGACGTACTCTTCCTTTGACAGGTTTGATCCAAGTCGATCCAGCTGCTCCAGCTCAAGGCGAAAGAATTCGTAGAGCCGCTCGCGAAAGGCAGGATTCATAATCGACCCAATGAGCCGCTCCATGAAACCGGTCTGTTTACGGCGGGAGGGGGCTAGGTCGCCATCGTCAAAGATCAGCTCTCGGCCGGCATGATCCGCAAGCTGCCAGGCGAGGCTGTGGAACGTCCTAGCGTTGCGAAAGTCGTCGATCCCTGCCGCGCCTCGAATACGATTGCCAATCTCGTTCGCGGCCTTCTTATTGAACGCCAAGATGAGCACCTGATCAGGGTCGAGTGTCTCATCATGAATAGTCAACGCCGCCAGCGCGGCCAAAGTTCTAGTCTTGCCTGATCCGGCTCGCGCACGAATCAGACGATTACGTTCTGGGCGCGCACAGGAGATTAGCTGATCTTGATCAAGCGGCATACCCAAGCGGGCCAATCGCAGCATCAGCTTAGGTAGCTTTAGGCGTGCAAAATCATCGTGAGTCAGATAATCGGTCAGCGTCTCTGTATAGAAACGATCGAGCTCCGACAGTGTGGCGCTTGGGTAGGTCTCCACAAACGCCTTCGTAGTGAGCGCTCTTGCCTCTAGCGCGAGGTACCCGGACTCTGACCACCATTTAGATGCACTCGCCTCGTCGTATAGCCGACGCGCACTATCGATTTCAAGGGCTTCAAGTAGGCGGCTTATCTTTGCTTTTATCTCTTCGCGTCGCGGAGCCTCTCTCAGCCCAATCAATGCCTCCAAAGCGAGCGAAGGCAGCCATGAAGAGCACCTCGCAAGTATGTATTCCTTGCGTGCCTCGTCGAATTTATCGCATTTGATCAAAGCAACCAGTTTAGAAAGGAGCGTGAGCTGCTCACCAAGATGGGGGTGCGCGAGAGCTTCTGACTGCTCTAAAGGGAACCAAGCGAATGTGTCTTTGTCCTGAACGCTCTCAATTGGGAAATTTCCCCTGTAGCCGCTGCAAAAGAGAATTTGCCATCTTCCATCGGCAAATCCGGTGATTACACCTGCATCGCCATCATCGTGAATGACAGCGAGCCCGATGCGCGATGCAATCGAATGTTCCATAATTGAGTGGTGCTGCTTGTTGGAAGGAGATTTGACTTTGAACAGGCTATACCCAGTTTCAATTGACGAACAACTGCCCCCGGGGGGGGCGGGTGGGTACGCATACTGTCCGACTGGCCGCTTCGGGTCGAAAGCGGCTTGTGAGGGCGAGAAGCTCTGATCAGATGTGGAGGGCCGGGAAGATCTCCTGGCCCAGATCGACGTCCTTCATCTCCACCATCAACGCCAGGATGACCGGCACCAGCGTACCCAGGATGGCGACACCATCCCGCAGCTGGGCCCGATTCACGCTGCTGGCCCATGTCGTTCCTCCATGCACCAGCTGGTTGCGCAGCATGTAGAGCCGGTCAAGGATCACCTGCAGCAACACGTCGACGCGCTTCTCCAGGACCGTGCGCATTGCGATTTCCCGGCTGTCGCTGAACTGCCGCTCCCACCTGCCGCTGCCATCGTGCTCACGCAGCGCGCGCCAGAACGGCTCGTACACGAACCTGTTGTCGATCAGCGTCCGGATCGGTCCGGAGAACTGGCGGAACAGGACCGCGTGCAGGCGCTGCTCGAGGTCATGCTCCACCAGCACGGCGATGAAGCGCCTGATCTGGACCAGCTCCCGCTCCTCGAAGCCGAACTCGTGGGCATAGGCTGCGTTGAGCGCGATCCAGAGGAAGATGAAGGCGGCGTCCGGGTCCTCGGCCTCCCGTTCGGCGCGTGCCAGCCAGCTGATGGCGCGATGGATGCGCACGCGAAGGCCTTCAGGCTGGTCGTCGCGCACCTGCTGGTGCCGGGCTTTGAGTGCGTCGGACGTGATGACAGGCATGGTTCCCCCCCTTCCCCCGGACCCTATGCGTTCCAGGCAGCAACAATAGCCGTTGCGCGTTCCCGCCCCGCGTCCAGCGGTTCCGGACGCGTCTTGGACGACAGCAGTCCACGCGCCTTGCGCCCAAGGAAGTAGGCGATGCGCTCCGCGTTCGCGCCCGAGGGATGCGGCAGGCCGCTGAGGACCTGCTGGCCGTCGAGCCTGCCCAGGCTGACCAGGTGCTGGCAGGCCGCCTCCACAGCCGAGCCCAGCGGTACAAAGAGCGCGTTCGGCAGGGCCTCGCACTCCGATGCGAACCAGGTTTCGAGCTGCTCGCGCAGGAGCGGGCTGCGCAGCAGGCCCGAGCCGCTGAAGTTCTTCGCGCCTTCGAAGACGGAGTAGCGCAGCGCCGATGTGAAATGCACCAGATCGGTCCGATTCGTCCAGAGCTCAGCGGTCGACTGCAGGCCCAGGCGTTCCGCCAGTCCGACATGGTCGAGCAGGTTCACCAGGTTGCTCCGCATCGGTCCCGCGAAGCTCGCGGCCGTCTTGGCCCGGTCGCGCGCCTCCGCCTCACCCAGGCCATCCTGCAGGCAGCGCGCTGCCGTCCTGATGGCTTCGATCGCCTGCACGCGCCCGGGGGTGATGCCCACCAGGGCGACCTTGGCGCCGGTGTTCACATGGTCGAAGGGCGCGTAGTAGATCCCGTGGCGGGCATCGCCGGTGATCCGGAGCGAAGCGGGAAGCGGTTGCTCGATGTCGAAGTTGGACGGAAGGTTCGCGATGGTTGCGGCGTAGCGGTGGAACAGGTCGGTGGTGCTCATGATCGGATCTGTCTCGTAATCTTGGGAAAAGGGTCAGGCGGCTTCGACGCGGCTGCGTGCGAGCCGTTCGAAGCGCACGCCGGCGACGGTTCCGGCAACGCCCTTCGGTCCGGGCCTGCGCCAGCGCGGCGTGGGCATCCGCTGCAGTGCCTCCAGGGCATCCGTGTAGCTGTCGAACCTGGTCTCGCTGCCTTTCTCGCCGATCGTGAACCGGCCACCCGACGCGCAGGAGGGGGCGAAGATCGAGCCATCGCGGGCCACGGGAACGAACAGGTAGTCCTCGATGTGCTCCGGGATGGGTGCGGAGTCCATCGGTTCGTCCCTGCCCTGTGTCGGCAGGTAGCCGTTCTGGACCAGCCAGGGAAGGACGTCGGCGGTTGCGGCATAGCGCTTCCCGTCGTGCTCGTACGTCGGGAACACCTTCCTGTACGCGGTGGTCGTCACCGTGGCGTCGCGCTTGCCGGTGAGCAGGGCGATCTCGCCCATCGTCAGTGGCTCGTCCTGGTCGACCTTGAGTCGGGCGGCGGCGAGGTCGACCAGCTGGCTCATCAGCCCGTTGTGGAAATAGCCCAGCGGAACGTCACCTGCACCTTCCTCGAAGGGCGCAGGCACGTGCTCCCACTCGCCGTCCGCCTTCTCGGCCTCGTACTCGGCCACGACGGAGGGCGGGAACACACCCTCGACCACGAAGCGGAGCTGCTGGATGTCGGCGGCGACGGTATCGGCCCAGCGCTGTGCGTGCACATAGGACTCGAGCGTGGATACCCGGCGGCCGATCTCGTAGTCGGTGACCGGCGGAAGCTCGTCCGGGTGGCGCGAATCGGGGAAGTGGCTGTCCCCAGGCAGGTCAAGCATGCGGAGACTGGCGTCTTCGCCGATGGTCCATTCAGTCAGGAGGGCGAGATGGGTGATGGCGAGGCGGACCTCGCGGTCGAGGAGGTCGGGCGAGTAGGTCATTGGGCTTCTCATGTGATTGCGTGACGACACAATATCACTTGCTGGTGATTGTGCAAGTGTTCGATCACGAAATCACAACGTGGCGGGCGCAGCCCGACATGGCTCAAGGCGCTCGCCAAGGCCGACAGTCAATGAAAGAGAAGGAGGGCGGGAGGCGCGCCGCTGTCCCGGAGGCTTGTACTCAAGCCGCGTACAGCGCCATGCGAACGCTGTCCCAGCAGCGTCCCATTATCGTCACAGGGGAGATGGCGCGCCTGGAGGGATTCGAACCCCCGACCAATGGCTTCGGAAGCCACTACTCTATCCGGCTGAGCTACAGGCGCGTTTTGTAAGGACTTTCTTCTTCGGGCCAGCCACTTTCGAGTAGTGGCCCGGTGACACCCTGGAGCCTGTTGCCGACCAATGAGTAGCGGCTTCGGAAGCCACTACTCTATCCGGCTGAGCTACAGGCGCGTGGCCGGGGATTCTCCCATGGACGGCGCCGCGGCGCGAGCCTTGACGGGCTTGGTAGGCTGGCGCGATGCACGGGCAGCACCAGGACCAGCACCAGGACGATCCGCTCGCGACGGTCCCGCAGTGGCGCCGGCGCCTGGCGCTGTACTGGACCCTGGTGCGCGGCGACCGGCCGATCGGCTGGCTGCTGCTGCTGTGGCCGACGTGGTGGGGCCTGTGGATCGCCGCCGACGGCGTGCCGCCGCCGTGGATCCTGTTCGTGTTCAGCGCCGGGGTGTGGCTGACGCGCTCGGGCGGCTGCGTGATCAACGACTACGCCGACCGCTGGCTGGACGGTTCGGTCGAGCGCACGAAGGAGCGGCCGCTGGCGACCGGCGCGGTGTCCGGGCGCGAGGCGCTGGCGGTGTTCGCGGTGCTGATGCTGGTCGCGTTCGCGCTGGTGCTCACGCTCAACCGGCTGACGGTGCTGATGAGTATCGTCGGGGTGCTGCTGGCGGCGACCTATCCCTACCTCAAGCGCTACACCTACCTGCCGCAGGTGTACCTGGGCATGGCGTTCGGCTGGGGCATCCCGATGGGCTTCGCCGCGGTGCAGGGCGAGGTGCCGCCGGTGGCGTGGGTGCTGTACGTGGCCAACATCTTCTGGGCCACGGCCTACGACACCTGGTATGCGATGGTCGACCGCGACGACGACATCCGCATGGGCTCGAAATCAACCGCGATCCTGTTCGGCGAACTCGACCTGGTGGCGCAGGGCGTGCTGTACGCGATGACGTTCCTGGCGCTGGCCCTGGCCGGGCGCCAGGCGGGGCTGGGCGCGTACTACTGGGCCGGGCTCGGGGTCGCCGCGCTGCTGGTGGGCTGGGAATTCCTGCTCGCGCGCTATCGCGACCGCGCGGCCTGTTTCCGCGCCTTCCTCCACAACCATTGGGTGGGGCTGGCGATCTTCGCCGGAATCGCGCTCGATTACGCGCTGCGTTGACTGGCGTTGCGTCGGGGACAGCCCCCCGCCGGCCGTTCCGCAAGGGGAGGAGGGAAAGCGGGCGACATCGACCAGCGACGCGGCCGCGAACCGCCCTGCTCCCTCCTCCGCTTGCGGGGAAGGGCGGGGTAGGTGCCGAGGCGGCACGCTCACGGCACCCGCGCGCACACCCAGGCGTCCACCCGCGCCACGCCCGCACGGCGCAGCGCGATGGCCGCGGCATGGAGCGTGGCCCCGGTGGTCATCACGTCGTCGACCAGCACCACGTGCGCCGGCAGCGCTCCGCCCTCGGGCACCGCGAACGCCCCGCGCAGGTTGCGCCGCCGCGCGGCCGCATCCAGCTCCGACTGCGCCCGCGTCGCGCGCTGCCGGACCAGCGCCCCCGCCAGCAGCGGCAGCTGCAGCGCGCGCGCCAGCGGACGGGCCAGCTCCAGCGCCTGGTCGTAGCCGCGCTGGCGCAGGCGGGCGTGGTGCAGGGGCACCGCCAGCAGTGCGTCGGGACGCCCGAGCGCGGCGAAGCGGATGGCCATCGCGGTGGACAGCAATCGGCCAGCGGCCAGATCCCGATGGAACTTGAAGCGCGGCAGCAGCCGGTCCAGCGGCGCGGCGTAGCGGAATGCGGCGTGCGCCGCCTGCAAGGGCGGCGGGCGCTGCAGGCAGGCGCCGCACGGGCCCGCCGGGGCCGGCACGGGCAGGGCGCAGCGCGGACACGCGGCGTCGTTCCACGGCAGGCCGGCCGCGCAGGCGGCACATAGATCGGTCCCGCGCGCGGCCGCCTCGCCACACACCAGGCAGCGCGACGGGCACAGGCGCGCGCCGAGACAGGCCCACCAGCCGTCAACCTGCGCGCCCTGGATTCGGTTGACAGGCCCCGGCATGCTTTCCAGACTGCCGGCCCGCCTCCGCCATGTCTGTCAGGGAATGCCGATGCCTGCCGTCAGCCCGCTCCGCCCCGCCGCCGTTCCGGGCGCTGCGCCGATCCGCCACGACTGGACCACCGACGAGGTCGAGGCCCTGCTGGACCTGCCGTTCACCGAGCTGCTGTTTCGCGCCGCGGGGGTGCACCGCCAGCATTTCGATCCCACCGAGGTCCAGGTCAGCACCCTGCTGTCGGTCAAGACCGGCGGCTGCCCCGAGGACTGCGCCTACTGCCCGCAGGCCCAGCGCTACCACACGGGGGTCGAGGCCACCAAGCTGATGTCGACCGAAGCGGTGCTGGAAAAGGCTCGCGCGGCGAAGGACGCGGGCGCCTCGCGCTTCTGCATGGGCGCGGCCTGGCGTTCGCCCAAGGACCGCGACATCCCGAAGGTGGCCGAGATGATCCGCGAGGTGAAGGCGCTGGGCCTGGAGACCTGCGCCACGCTGGGGATGCTCAGCGGCCCGCAGGCGCAAGCGCTCAAGGGCGCGGGCCTGGACTACTACAACCACAACATCGACACCGATCCGGAGTTCTACGACGCGGTGATCCGCACCCGCGAGATCCAGGACCGGCTCGACACCCTCGAACACGTGCGCGACGCCGGCATGAAGACCTGCTGCGGCGGCATCGTCGGCATGGGCGAGACCCGGCGCCAGCGCGCCGGCTTCCTGCGCACCCTGGCCAACCTGCCGGCGCACCCGGACTCGGTGCCGATCAACCGACTGGTGCAGGTCGAAGGCACGCCGCTGCACGGCACCGCCGAGCTCGATCCGTTCGAATTCGTGCGCACCATTGCCGTCGCGCGGATCCTGATGCCCGCCTCGATGGTGCGGCTGTCGGCCGGGCGCGAGCAGATGTCCGACGAACTGCAGGCGCTGTGCTTCGCCGCCGGTGCCAACTCGATCTTCCACGGCGAGAAGCTGCTGACCACCGGCAACCCGGACGTCGCCCACGACCAGGCCCTGTTCCAGCGGCTCGGGCTGCGCGCGATGCAGGTCGCGGTGGACGCGCCAGGCCATGACCATGGTGGTACCGTACACGCGGACATCTCGGCCGGACCGGGCGCGCACGCCGCCGGCCCCGGCCCGGGATCCTGCGCGGCGGGGGGCCGCGTCTGACAGGAAGCGCCGCCATGCCGATCGAACGCCCGGACCTGCACGCCCGCGTGGCGGCCTCGCGCACGCAGCGCAGCGCCGGATCGGCGCGCCGCGTGCGCCGCGAGGTGCTGCGCCGTGACGGTGCGCGCTGCGAGGTGTCCGACGGCCACGGCGGCAGCCGCAGCCTGCTCAATTTCTGCAGCAACGACTACCTGGGCCTGTCGCAGCACTTCGCCGTGGTCAACGCGCTGCAGGACGCGGCCGCGCGCGACGGCGCCGGCGGCGTCGCCTCGCACCTGGTCTGCGGCCACCACGCCCTCCACGGCGCGCTTGAACGCGAAATGGCCGACTGGCTGCAGGTGCCGCGCGCGCTGCTGTTCGGCAGCGGCTTCGCGGCCAACCTCGCGGTGCTGCAGGCGCTGCTGGGCGACGAGGACGTCTGCGTCCAGGACCGGCTTAACCACGCCAGCCTGATCGACGGTGCGCGCCTGGCCGGCTGCCGCCTGCGCCGCTATCCGCACGTCGACGTGGAGGGCGCGCTGCGCCAGCTGCGCGGCGCGCCCGAAGGCGCGGCGATGCTGGCGACCGATGGCGTGTTCAGCATGGACGGCGACATCGCCCCGCTGCGCGAACTGGCGATCGCCGCACGCGTGCAGCAGGCGCTGCTGTACGTGGACGATGCGCACGGCGTCGGCGTGCTGGGGCCCGAGGGTCGCGGTTCGGTGGCGGCGGCCGGCCTGGACGTGGCCACGGTGCCGCTGCGCCTGGCCACGCTCGGCAAGGCGCTGGGCAGCTGCGGCGCGGTGGTGGCCGGCGACGCCGACCTGGTCGACCACCTGGCCGAAACCGCGCGTCCCTACCTCTACACCACCGCCATGCCGCCGGCGCAGGCGGCCGCGGCGCTGGCGGCGGTCAAGCTGGCGCGGCGCGAGCACTGGCGTCGCGAGCGCCTGCACGAGCTGGTGCAGCGCTTCCGCGCGACCGCCAGCCGCCACGGCCTGGAGCTGCTGGCGTCCGAGACCCCGATCCAGCCGGTGCTGTGCGGCGACAACGCACGCGCGCTGGAGATGGCCGAATCGCTGGAGCAGGCCGGCTACTGGGTCGCCGCGATCCGTCCGCCGACCGTGCCCGAGGGCCAGGCGCGGCTGCGCGTGGCTTTCAGCGCCGCCCACGAACCGGCGCAGGCCGATGCGCTGGCCGATGCGCTGGCGCTGGCCCGCGACCGCGCCGACGTCGCCGCCAGCCGAACGGCATGACCGGCGCGGATGCAAACGGCCGCGTCGCGCTTGCGGCGATCGGCCTGGCGCTGCTGTCCGCGCTGTTCTTCACCATGACCTACGTGCTCAACCGCGCCAGCGCCAGCGGCGGCGGCCACTGGGCCTGGCTGGCCTGCCTGCGCTACCTGATCACCCTGCCGCTGATGCTGCCGCTGCTGGCGCGGCGTGGCGCGATGGCGCCGGTGCTGCGCGCGATCGCGACGCATCCTTGGGCCTGGCTGCGCTGCGCCGGCATCGGTTTCGTGCTGTTCTACGTGCTGCTCTCGTACGCCGCCGCCAGCGGCCCCTCGTGGCTGGTGGCCGGCTCGTTCCAGTTCACCGTGATCGCCGGGATGCTGTGCGCGCCGCTGCTGTACCGCGACGCGCGGCGCCGCATCCCGCCGGCGGGACTGGCGGTGGCCGGGCTGATCCTGGCCGGCGTGCTGCTGATGCAGTTCGGCCACGCCAGCGGCGCGCTCGACCGCGCCGCCTGGATCGCGCTGGCCTGCGTGCTGGTCTCGGCGGTGGCCTATCCGCTGGGCAACCGCCTGCTGCTGCTGCACCTGGAGCGCAGCGGCGAGCCGCTCGACGCCACCCAGCGCGTGTTCGGCCTGACCCTGGCCAGCCAGCCGATGTGGCTGTTGCTGGCCGCGTACGCCGCGCTGCAGGCCGGCCCGCCCACGCTCGCCCAGGTCGGGCTGGCGGCGGGCGTGGCGCTGTCGGCCGGGGTGATCGCGACCATCCTGTTCTTCCAGGCCACCGGCATGGTCCGCGACCAGCCGCTGGCGCTCGGCGCGGTGGAGGCGATGCAGGGCGCCGAGGTGGTGTTCGCGGTGCTGCTGGGCGTGCTGCTGCTGGGCGAGGACTGGCCCGCCGGCACCGCGCTGCTGGGCGCGGCGGTGGTGGTCGCGGGCATCGTCGCCTTTGCTTGGGTGGTGGCACGGCCCGCGGCGGTGCGGGGCGAAACGCGCGCGCTGCGCACGGACAAGGGTGCATGAACGGGAATCTGCGGATCGATACGCTCGGCCAGGGGCCGGACCTGGTGCTGCTGCACGGCTGGGCGATGCACGCCGGCGTGTTCGCCGGGCTGGCCGAACGCCTCGCGGCGCGCTTCACCGTGCACCTGGTCGACCTGCCCGGCCACGGCGGCAGCCGCGACAGCACGCTGCCGCTCGCGCTCGAACCGGTGGTCGATGCGCTGGCCGACCGGCTGCCGCCGGCGCTGTGGGCGGGCTGGTCGCTGGGCGGGCTGTTCGCGCTGCATGCCGCGGCCACGCGCCCGGCGCGGGTACGCGGCCTGGCCATGGTCTGCGCCAGCCCGCGCTTCGTGCGCGGCGACGACTGGCTGCTGGGGATGTCGCCGGAGATCTTCCGCGGTTTTGCGCTGGGCCTGCGCGCCGACTACCGCGCCACCCTGGAGCGCTTCATCGCGCTGGAGGCGTTCGGGTCGGACGATGCCCGCCACGAGATGCGCATGTTGCGCGGCGAGGTGTTCGCACGCGGCGAGCCGGCTGCGCACGTGCTGGCCGATGGGCTGGACCTGCTGGAAACCGCGGACCTGCGGCGCGCGCTGCCGGCGCTGTCGATGCCGACGCTGTGGCTGGCCGGGCGCCGCGACCGCCTGGTCGATCCGCGCGCGATGCACGCCGCGGCCGCGCAGGTCCCGCAGGCGGAGGTCGTGGTGGTCGAGCACGCCGGGCACGCGCCGTTCCTGACCCATGGCGACGAAGTGGCGGCGGCGATCGGACGCTTCGCCGACGCCGTCGATGGCGCCGGCCGATGAGCGGCGTGCGCGATCCGCTGTTCGATGCGCGCCAGGTGCGGCGCGCATTCTCGCGCGCGTCGGCCAGCTATGCCTCCGCCGCGACCCTGCAGCGCGAGGTCGAGGCGCGCCTGCTGGAATCGCTCGAGCTGCTGGCGCTCGATCCCGAACGCGAGCGCGACTGGCAACCGCAGCTGGTGCTGGACGTCGGCAGCGGCCCCGGCCACGCCGCGCAGGCGATGCGCCAGCGTTGGCCCAAGGCGCGCATCGTCGCGCTCGACCTGGCCCTGCCGATGCTGCGCGCGATGCCCGCGCGCGCCGGCTGGAATCCGCTGCGCCGTCCGGTGGACCGCGTCTGCGCCGACCTGCGCGCGCTGCCGCTGGCCGACGGCAGCGTCGACGTGCTGTTCTCCAACCTGTGCCTGCAGTGGATCGCCGACCTGCCGGCGGCGTTCGCCGGCTTCCGTCGCGTGCTGCGGCCCGGCGGCGTGCTGCTGTGTTCGACCTTCGGCCCGGACACGCTGTGGGAGCTGCGCGAGGCCTTCGCCCGCGCCGACGACACGCCGCACGTGAGTCCCTTCGCCACGATCGCGCAGTTCGGCGATGCGTTGATGCACGCCGGCTTCCGCGATCCGGTGCTCGACCGCGACGTGTTCGAGCGCGGCCACGCCGACCTGCCGGCGCTGATGCGCGAACTGCGCGCGATCGGCGCCACCAATGCGCTGCACGCGCGTCGCCACACGCTGACCGGGCGCGCCCGCTTCGCCGCGGCGGCCGAGGCCTACGAACCGCTGCGCGGACCCGACGGCCTGCTGCCGGCGAGCTGGGAGGTGGTCACCGCGATGGCCTGGGCGCCCGCGCCGGGCGCGCCGATCCGCGAGGGCGGCAACGAGATCGCGAGTTTCCCGGCCAACCGCATTCCGGTGCGGCGGCGCAGCTGAGCGCGGGACCGCCCTGCTCCCTCCTCCGCTTGCGGGGGAGGGTTGGGGTGGGGGCGGGTCCGCGGCGACGGCGCCGATTCACGCCGCGCGTCCTAGACTCGGCCCGGTTCCCGCCCCGGTCGCGCCCATGAAACCGCTGCTTGCCGCCCTGTGCCTCTCGCTGGTCCCCGCCCTCGCCGCGCACGCGCAGTCCTCGCGCGTCGACCTGTCCGGCATCGATCCGATGCAGGTCATCGCCGGTGCCAACGACGTGCTGCTGCGCGCGCCCGATACCGACATCGACCGGCTGTTCCAGGCCGTGCACGCGGCCTCGCGCGACGAACGCGAAGCGCGCGGCCTGTGCGCGCTGTTCGAGCCCGATGCCGACCGCAGCCTGCCCGGCCTGCAGCGCGCCGCCAACGCCCTGGGCGAGCGCAGCCGCCTGCGCTTCATCGACGCGGTCACCGCGGTCGCGGTCGGCGGCCTGCAGGGGCAGCCGACCGCCTACGATCCGGCCGTCGGCGAGCAGGCGCTCAAGGCCGCGACGGTCACCGGGATGATGCTGCACGACGGCTTCCTGCTCGGGCTGTCCAGCACCGGCCGCGACGCCGCCAGCCGCGACGCGCGCTGCACCGCGTTCCGGCAGATGGTCGACGTGCTCGACGGCTTCAGCCTCGGCGAACGCGTCGCCGCGACCCGCTACCTGCTCAGCGAAGGGCTGTCGCGCTACGGCGGCGACCTCTGATCGGGGCGCGCGTGGCGTACGCGCGCTGGGAGACCGTTGGAAGGCGTCGTGCGGCAGCCTTCACGCGATCCGCCGGGCAGAAGGCAGCTGGCGCGGACGGCGCCTGAAAGATCTGCGCCGCGTGGCGTGGGGATGTCGCGTCGGCTCGTCCACATCTGACGCGTCAACGGCAAACGGCCTGGCTTCCAGTCGATCGCGGCGACCGGCGACTAGCCGAGACCGTCGCCGGCAACGCGCCTACGGCTGCGCGGAGCGCGGACGTTCCGGTCGCGCCGCATCGCGCGCGCGATGCGGCGCAGGCGCCATCGCCGGTTTCGCGCCCTGCCGCCGCGTCGTCGCCGGCGCGGCCGGGCGCGCCGGCGCCAGCGGCTGGCTGCCGACGCCGCGGCGCCGTTCGACCTGCTGGTGCACGCGCACCCAGTCCACGTACAGCCGCTGCGGAAACAGGCTGGTCGCGTCCGGGCTGCCGGGCCAGCTGCCGCCGACGGCGACGTTGAGCAGCAGGAAGAAGGGCTGGTCGAACACCCACGGGCCGCGGGCTTCCACCTGCGCCCGCGTGATCGCGTGGAACTGCTGCCCGTCGACGAACCAGCGGATGCCCGTCGCATCCCATTCCACCGCGTACACGTGGTAGGCCGCATCGACGCGCTGTCGCAGGTCGTGGGTGCCGGAGAACGGCGTGTTGCCCGAATAGCCCGGCCCGTGCAGCGCGCCGTGGGTGAGCGTGGGCTCGGATCCCACGTGCTCCATGATGTCGATCTCGCCGCTGTGCGGCCATCCGGCCTCGGCGAAATTGCCGCCCAGCATCCAGAACGCCGGCCAGATACCCTGCGTCTGCGGCAGGCGCATGCGCGCCTCGATGCGGCCGTGGCGGAACTCGCGGCGGCCGCGCGTGACCATGCGGCTGGAACTGTACTGGCAGGCCCCGTACCAGCACGCCGCGGCGGCGGGCGCGCCGCGGCGCGCCTCGATCACCAGCACCCGGCTGCCGGCCAGCGGGTCGTACTGGATGAAGGCGTTGCCGCCGTCGGTGTAGTACTGGAGTTCCTGGTTGCCCCAGCCGTGGCCACCGGTCTCGAACCGCCAGCTGCCGGCATCGATCGTCTCGAATTCGTCCGACCACACCAGGCTGGCGGCCGTCGGGCCGGCGCCCGAGGCGCAGCCGGGCAACAGCGACGCCATCAGCAGCGCGGCGCAACCGGCCAGCACGCGCCGGGACAGGTCCGGAATCCTCATGCGCACGACTCCCCCGTGGCAGCGACCGCGGTCAGCGCACCTGCGCCAGCCAGTCGGCCAGGTTGTAGTGGTTGCTCACCCGCGCGATGCGGCCATCTCGGATCTCGAAGAACGCGCCGCCCGGCAGCGTGTAGCGCTGTCCGCGGGCGGGTGGCAGTCCCTCGTCGTCGGCCAGGTATTCGCCGTGGACCACGTAC
Source organism: uncultured Luteimonas sp. (assembly GCF_947492465.1). NCBI lineage: Bacteria > Pseudomonadati > Pseudomonadota > Gammaproteobacteria > Lysobacterales > Lysobacteraceae > Luteimonas > uncultured Luteimonas sp. Next base: position 619,546 of record NZ_CANLNF010000002.1, on the reverse strand, counting down.
TCGGCCGCGAGCCGCTCGCCGTCCGCGGCCGACATCACCACGATGTCGCGCAGCTGTTCGCGGTAGCAGCGGTCCATCCGCGCCATGAAGGCCGCGAAAGCCTCGCGCCCGGTCTCGCGCGGGCCCTGGTTGAGGTCGTGCACCACTTCGTCGGCCAGCAGCGCCAGCATCGCCTCGCGATCGCCGCGGTTGAACGCGGCGTAGTAGGCCAGCACCAGCTCGGTGCCGCGATCGTGCTGGCGGTTGCCGTCGATGTGCATCGTTCGGACCGGGAAACGCGCGCAGGTCGGCGCGAGGCGATGATAGCGCGGGCGCTAGCGCGGCTTGACGAACAGGTCGCGGTGGAAGAAGTAGACCTCGCGGGCGAGGAATTCCCAGCGCGTGCGGAACGAACGGAAGCGCGTGCTCGGCGTCGGCGATCCCAGCGCGTCGATGCCGAGGCCGCGGCACAGGCGCAGCGCGCGCGCCATGTGCAGCGGATCGCTGACCACGATCGCGCGGTGCAGGCCGTGCTCCTGCATCAGCCGGCGCGCTTCCAGCAGGTTCTGGTAGGTGGTCTGCGAGGTCGATTCGATCAGGATCGCCGACTCCGGCACGCCGCTGCGGATGGCGTAGCGGCGCGCGACCTGCGACTCGGCGAAGCGCGCGCCGCCTCCGCCGTAGCCGCCGGTGAAGATCAGCGTCTGCGCCAGGCCCTCGCCGAACAGGTCCAGGCCGTGTTCGATCCGGGCCTTGAATACCGGCGAGGGCACCGCGTCGTAGGCGGCCGCGCCCAGCACGATGATCGCGTCGGCCGGCGCGGCCTGGTCGCGTTCGCCGACCCAGTGGATCCAGCCGGCCACCCCGCCCAGCCACAGCGCGCCCAGCAGCAGCAGCCGCAGCAGCAGGCGCGGCAGGCGCCGGCGTGGGGCCTGCCGCTTCATGCCGCCACCCACGGCAGGTGGTCGGGATCGGCGTTGCCGCCGGTCAGCACGATGCCCACGCGGCGCCCGGCGAACCGCGCCGGCTGCGCCAGCACCGCGGCCAGGGCGACCGCCGAGGACGGCTCGACCAGCAGCTTCAGGGCGGCCAGCAGCATGCGCATGGCCGCGACCGTCTCCGCGTCCTCGACCGCCAGCACCTGCACGGGGTGCGCCTGCAGGATGCGGAAATTGGGTTCGCCCAGCACCGCACGCAGGCCATCGCAGACGGTGTCGGGCACCAGCTCCGTGCAGCGCACGCCGCGGCGCAGCGATTCGAGCGTGTCGGCCGCGCCGGCCGGCTCGGCCAGCACCAGTTCGACGCCGGGGGCGAGGCCGGCCAGAGCGATCGCCGTGCCGCTGGCGAGGCCGCCGCCGCCGACCGGGACCACCACCACGTCCAGGTCCGGCGCCTGGCCCAGCAGTTCGAGCGCGGCCGTGCCCTGGCCGGCCATCACCCGCGCATCGGCGTAGGGATGGACCAGGGCCGCGCCGGTGGCCGCCTGGACCTGGGCGCACATCGCCTCGCGCGCCTCGATGGTCGCCGCGCAGCGGTGCAGCACCGCGCCGAGGCTGGCGATCCGGGCCAGCTTGATGCCGACCGCGCCGTCCGGGACCACCACGTGGCAGGGAATCCCGCGCAGCCGCGCCGCCTGCGCCAGCGCCGCGCCATGGTTGCCGGAGGAATGCGCGACCACGCCGCGCGCGGCCTCGTCGTCGGCCAGGGCGAATACCGCGTTGCACGCGCCGCGGAACTTGAAGGCGCCGCCGCGCTGCAGGCACTCGGCCTTGAACAGCAGCTGGCATCCGGCGCGCGCGTCGAGCGCGCTGGCGCGCAGGACCGGCGTCACTTTCGCGTAGGGCGCGATCCGTGCCGCCGCGTCCAGCACGTCGTCGAACTGCGGAAGCGGGACGGCAGGCATCGGGCACAGACTAGCCGATCGCCGCCGGACGTGTTCAGCAAGCCCAACGCGGCGCCGGCCGGATTAAGCACGGATTCAAAGCGCCGGGCCGATGCTGCGGATTCGCAGGAACGGGGGTTCGCCATGATCCGCAAGCTTTTGATCCCACTGCTCGCCGCAGTGGCGCTGTCGGGCTGCGTCAGCGATTACTACCATCGCGGCGGCGGCGGTGGCGACTACTACTACGGCAGTCCGGGCTACTCGGGCTACTACGGCGCGCCCTACAGTTCGCTGGGCTATGGCTACGACGGCTGGTATGGCGGCGTGGGCTACGGCCATGGCTACGGCCGATACGCGCCCTACCGGCGCCACTACGGCTACGGCGGCTGGTATGGCTCTCCGTTCTACGGCTATTCGCCATGGCCGTCCTACTACTACCCCTACTATCCGCGTCCGCGGCCGCGTCCGGACCACGAGCCGCCGCCGCCGACGGTCGAGCGCGGTACCGGCGGCAACCTGCCGCCGCGGCGCCAGGTCGCCCCCCAGCCGCAGCATGCGGCGCCGAGCCTGGGCCCGCAGCGGCGCATGCAGAGCCAGCCGCTGCGGCGGCCGTCGATGCCGGTCGCGCCCATGGCCGCGCCGCAGCCGCGCATGCAGCAGCGCCGTAGTGCCCAGCCGCTGGCGCCCGCGCCGTCGATGCGTGCCCCCGCGCCCGCCAGCGTGCCGCGGATGGATCGGCCGGCACCGCGCATGCAGTCGGCCCCGGTGCGCGCGACCCCGCGCCCGGCCCCGCGCATGGAGCGCAGGACCCCGACGGACCGCGACCGCCGTGCCGAACCGTAGGTCGGATACCCCTTGCACCGCGCGCAAGGGCGGTTCAAGCTAGCCGCACTGACCGGTTGCGTCGGATTACGACGTAATCAGGTCCAGAGCGACAAAATTTCCGAGTCGACTCCCGGCGGGGGATACCGGATCCCCCCTGTTCCGCTCCCGCCGGGCGTCGGCGCCTCTTCCCGGGGCGCCAGGTCTCTCCTGCAGACGCAGGGCAGGCCACAAAAAGAATGGGGCCGGATGTCCCCCGACATCCGGCCCCTTTGCTTCCCCGGGTTGTGCTTGGCCAGCCCTGTTCCAATCTCCGGCCGCGCCCCCCAAGACGCTTGCCAGCCCGGGTGCAGGAAACAGGGTCGCAGGAAGCGTGCCAACCTCCGGCCACGACCTGCCTCGCCCGGCGCGGCGACGGCCCGGCCGCCCGCCACCTGTGCAGGCGGGCCCACTTGCAGCGCCCGCCAGCGGGCCGGAACATGCCGCAGCTTTCCGCGCCTGCCGGCGCCATCGACCCCATGAACCGAGACTTCCATCGCTACGACGTCATCGTGATCGGCGGCGGCCATGCCGGCACCGAGGCCGCGCTGGCGTCGGCGCGCGCCGGTGCGCGCACCCTGCTGCTCACCCACAGCATCGATACGGTCGGCGCGATGAGCTGCAATCCGGCGATCGGCGGGATCGGCAAGGGCCACCTGGTGCGCGAGATCGACGCGCTCGGCGGGATCATGGCCAGGGCCGCGGACGCCGCCGGCATCCAGTGGCGCCGCCTCAATGCCTCCAAGGGCCCGGCGGTGCGCGCCACCCGCGCCCAGGCCGACCGCGCGCTGTACCGCGCCTTCGTCCGCCGCGCGGTCGAGCACCAGCCGAACCTGACCGTGTTCCAGGCGGCGGTCGACGACCTGGTGATCGAAGGCGACGCGGTGCGCGGTGCGATCACCAACACCGGCCTGCGTTTCGACGCGCCGGCCGTGGTGCTCACTGCCGGCACCTTCCTCGCCGGCAAGGTGCACATCGGCGAAACGCAGTACGCGGCCGGCCGCATGGGCGATCCGCCGGCGGCGACCCTGGCCGCGCGTCTGCGCGAACGCCCGCTCGTGGTCGACCGGCTCAAGACCGGTACGCCGCCGCGCATCGACGGGCGCACGCTGGACTACACGGTGATGCAGGCGCAGCCCGGCGACGACCCGCGCCCGGTGTTCTCGTTCATGGGCTCGCATGCCGACCAGCCGCGCCAGGTCTCGTGCTGGATCACCCACACCAGCGAGCGCACCCACGACATCATCCGCGGCGCGCTGCACCGCTCGCCGCTGTACTCGGGCCAGATCGAGGGCATCGGCCCGCGCTATTGCCCGAGCATCGAGGACAAGGTGGTGCGCTTCGCGGAGAAGGCGAGCCACCAGATCTTCGTCGAGCCCGAGGGGCTGGACGTGGTGGAGATCTATCCCAACGGGATCTCCACCTCGCTGCCGTTCGACGTGCAGCTGGAACTGGTGCGCTCGATCGCCGGCTTCGAACACGCCCACATCACCCGTCCCGGCTACGCGATCGAGTACGACTTCTTCGACCCGCGCGGGCTGAAGACCTCGCTCGAGACCAAGGCGATCGAAGGCCTGTTCTTCGCCGGCCAGATCAACGGCACTACCGGCTACGAGGAGGCCGCGGCGCAGGGCCTGCTGGCCGGCGTCAACGCCGCACGCTTCGCGCGCGACCTGGCGCCGTGGTCGCCGCGCCGCGACCAGGCCTACCTGGGCGTGCTGGTCGACGACCTGATCACGCACGGCACCTCCGAGCCCTACCGGATGTTCACCTCGCGCGCCGAGTACCGCCTGCAGCTGCGCGAAGACAATGCCGACCTGCGGCTGACGCCGGTCGGTCGCGAGCTCGGACTGGTGGACGATGCGCGCTGGACCCGGTTCGAGGCCAAGCGCGAGGCAATCGAGGGCGAGACGCGGCGCCTGGGTGCGCTGCGCGCCTCGCCCGGCAACGCCGCATCGCGCGAGGCGGCCGCGACGCTGGGCATCGAACTGAGCCGCGAGGGCAGCGCGCTCGACCTGCTGCGGCGGCCCGAACTCGACTACGCGAAACTGGCGGCGCTGGATGCGTTCGCGCCGGAGATGCCGGTCGCGCCCGAGGTCGCCGAACAGGTCGAGATCGAGACCAAGTACGCCGGCTACCTGCAGCGCCAGCGCGAGGAGATCGCGCGCGCGCAGCGCAACGAATCCACGGCCATTCCCGATGGCTTCGACTACACCCAGGTGCGCGGCCTGTCGGCCGAGGCCATGCAGAAGCTGTCGCGGGTGCGCCCGCAGACGGTGGGCCAGGCGCAGCGCATTCCCGGCATGACGCCGGCGGCGATCTCGCTGCTGCTGGTGCACCTGGCGCGACGCAGGCCCGGTGCGCGGGTCGCCGAGGTTGGATCCGTTCCGACGGCGGCGGGGCGCTGAACCGTCGCGCGTTCTGCATCGGGGCTAGGAAGCGGCAAACGCCTCTTGCCAGGATCGACGCCGGATTGCGATCTACCCCGCCCGCGGCGCGTGGCCTTGCCGTGCGTCACGGTTGCCTGTCGCTGCCGATGACCTGCGCCTGATCGCCGACGCCCAGCGCGGCGCTGCGATGCACCTGCCGCGCGTGGCGAGTGCGGGGGCGGGTGTTGCCCGTGCCACCAGCGAAGTCGCAACGGCGCAAGCAGCCGGCGCCGCTCAGAATTTCCAGGTCGCGCGCACGTAGAGGTCGTTGTCGCGGCGCGGTCGCACGGCGGTCGCCGGCAGGTCGATCTCCTCGCGCTGCCGGTAGCGCGCGTCGAACTGCCATTCCTTCGACGGCTGCCACACCCAACGCGCCTCCAGCAGCTCGTCGTTGGGCCGGAAATCGCTGGAGATCAGCCAGCCGTCGGCGACGCGCCCGTAGACGATCCCGAGGTCGTGGTCGGGCAGGAGGTCCATGAAGTTGAGCGAGGCCTGCCATGAGAGGCCGTCGGCGCTGCCGGTACCGGAATTCACCGCTTCGCGGCGTGGCGTGTCCGGTGCGTAGCCCAGTTCGCCGCCCAATCGCAGCTTCGTGCCGCCCGCGCCCAGCGGCCACTGCGCGGTGGCCTTGGCGGTGACGGCCAGGTAGTCCTGCGTGCGCGGATCCGCGACGCCGTCGGGATGCAGCGCCGAAGGCAGCCAGTTGAGCGTGAGCACGCGCTGCACCAGCGGGCCGATCGCGGTCTTCGATTCGGCCACCGCCAGCACGCCAACGTGCGAGTCGCCGTCATCGAATGCCAGCGGGCGGCGCAGGGTGCCGGTCGGACCGCGGCGATCGTTGTGGCGCAGCACCAGGTGCGTGGTCCAGTCGTCGCTGGCGCGCCACTGCAGCCAGGCGCCGTCGGTCCAGGTGACGTCGAAGTTGGGGCTGTCGTTCTGGTCGAGCGACTTCTTCATCACGTCGTCCAGGCCCCAGGCGGCCTGGAAGCGTCCGACGCGGAAGCTCCAGGGCGATTGCGCCGGGCGGTATTCGAGGTAGGCCTCGTCGATCGTGGCCTGGCCGTCCTCGAGGCCGGCGGGCCCGGGCGCGTAGGTGCGCATCCAGAACGCTTCGTCGTCCTGGTCGCTGTCGAGCCGGGCCGCGACGCGGCCGCTGACGTGCCAGCCGCCGCCGAGGTCGCCGCGCAGGCGCAGGCGCAGGCGGGCGCGCAGGCTGTCGGCGTCGGACTCGGCGCCGCTGCGGGCACGGGTTTCCGAAGCGACGTAACCGAAGCGCACGTCGCCGCTGGTCTTCCAGGACTCCTCGGCGTGGACGCCGCCGGCCGCCAGTACCAGCACCATCGCTGCGGCAAGCGGGTGACGGGCGCGGGTCATGGACCGCGACCCGGGATTGGCGCGACGGGTACGCATGGCAAGCCTCCTTCGGGCCGGATCATGCGCGCCAGTGTGCGCGCCGACACGAGGCATGTCCTTGACCCCGATCAACCCCTGCCGGCCCGCGGCCTGCCACCGCACTCGATGATTCGGGGGCGCGGACATGACGCACGCCGGCGGGCCCGTCGCGCGGCACCGCGCCGTCGGCTTGTCCGAAGGCCGTTGTTTCAGTGGCTCCGTGGCGCGGCGGCCGCGCCGGCCGCCATGCCAAAGCGCTTCTGCAGCGTGCTGGCCAGGCTGGCCCGGGTGAGTTCGCCCATGTGGGTATCGACCAGGCGGCCGTCGGCGTCGAAGAACAGCGTCGTCGGCAGGCCGCGGGTGCCCGTTTCCAGCATCGCCTGCGATTGCGGATCGAGCAGGACATGGTCGAGTTCCAGCCCGGCGGCATCGAGGTAGTCGCCGATGGTGCCGCGGTCCTCGCCCTGGTTGGCCAGCACGAAGACGACGTCCGGCCAGCGCCGCTGCGCATCGGCCAGCACCGGCATCTCGCGCCGGCAGGGCGGGCACCAGGTCGCCCACAGGTTCAGCACCATCGGCCGACCCGAGAGCGCGGCGAGCGTGGTCGGTTCCCCGTCGAGCGTCGCCAGTTCGAAGGCGGGCAGCGGCGGCGCGGCGCGCTGCATCATCGCCAGCAGGCCGCCGAACACGGCCCAGGCCAGCATGCCTGCGGCGATGCCGGCCAGCAGCGGGCGCCGCAGCGGTCGCCGCTTCCCGGTCCGCCACCAGGCGAAGGCCGCCGCCGCAGGCAGACCCGCCCACCACAGGAAGCCACCGTCGCCGATGGCGATGATCGACCTGGGCGCTGCCATGTATTCCGGCCACCACAGCAGCACGTAGCCCAGTCGCGCGGCGAGCAGGCCGACCAGCACCGCATCGACGAACAGCGCCACCGCGATCCGGTGCGGACAGGCCGCCGCCGCATCGGGCAGTCGCCGTGCCCAGGCGCGCACCACCAGCCAGCCGACGATGGTGGCCGCCGCGGCGATCACCGCGTGCATCGGGAACGGACCCAGGCCGCTCACCGGTAGGCTTTCAGGTAGCGGGCCTCGAAGCGCTGCTTGAGCCAGTGGAAGACGCGCATGCGCGGCAGCGCCAGGTTGCGCCTGCCGCTGCGGTACACGAGCATGCCGCTGTCGAGCGCATCGACGATGCAGACCAGTTCGGTGCGGAAGCCGTGCGCGGCTGTCTCGCCGCGCAGTTCCGCGGCGATGTTGCGGGCGACCGCGTCGGCCTGCAGGTCGGCCTGGTGCGCCTGCTTGGCCATCCAGTCCGGTCCCGGGTAGCTGCCGGCGTCGCCGGCGACGTACACCTGCTCCAGGGCCGGCACCCGGCACGACGCATCGGCGGCGACGAACCCGCCCGCCGAGCGCGGCAGCGCGCTGCCGTCGAGCCAGGCCGGGCCGGTGAGTCCGGGCATGAACAGGATCAGGTCGGCATCGAATCCGCCGCCTTCCGTCACGACCCTGCCGGGTTCGAAGCGCAGCGGCTTGTGGCCCAGGTGGGTCTCGATGCCCAGCGCCCGCATCCGCGAGAGCATTTTCGCCACGGCGGCGGCGCCCAGGCGCTGGCCGGGCTGCGTCGCCGGGTTGAAGAACACCAGCCGGAACCGCTCGCGCCGGCCCTGCCGGCGCAGCAGGGTGTCGATGCCGAACAGGAACTCGAACATCGGCCCGCCGCGCACGGCACCCGGCTCGTCCGGATTGCTGACGAAGCCGATGGCGATCGTGCCGCCGTCCATCGCCGCAAGGCGGTCGCGGATCGACTCGGCCGCCTCGACGCCCTCGCAGGGAATGATGGCGTGCTCGATGCCCGGCAGCTTGCGCAGGTAGCGTCCGCCGGTGGCGATGACCAGCACGTCGCCGTGCACTTCCCCGGTATCGGTCATCACGCGGCGCCCGCCGTCGGCCACTTCGAGCACGCTGCCGCGATGCCAGTGCACCGCGTGGCGCTCGAAGAAGCGCGCCAGCGGGATGCGCAGGTCTTCGCCGCTGCGCTCGCCCGAGGGCAGCCAGATCAGGCTCGGCAGGTAGACCAGCTCGTTGCGCGGCGACACCACGGTCACCGGTTCGCGCACGCCGAGCGCTCGCAGGCGGCGGATCGTGGTGAGCGCGGCGAAGCCGCTGCCGAGGATGACGATCCGCGTCATGCGGCGTGTTCCCGCGCCCAGCGCACGATCTCCGCCGCCGGCAGCGCGCCCGACACGCGTGCCAGCTCGCGGCCGCCGCGGAACAGCGCCAGCGTCGGAATGCTGCGGATGTCGAAGCGCGCGCCCAGGTCGGGCTCGGCCTGGGTGTCGAGCTTGCCCAGGCGCATCCGCGGCTCCAGCTGCGCGGCGGCGGTTTCGAAGTGTGGCGCCATCACCCGGCAGGGGCCGCACCATGGCGCCCAGAAGTCCACGAGCAGCGGCAGGTCCGAACGGCTGGCGTGCAGGTCGAAGTTGCCGCGGTGCAGTACGACCGGGCGCGCGGCGAACAGCCGCTGGTGGCAACGGCCGCAGCCGGGAGCGTCGCCAAGCCGCGCTTCGGGCACCTGGTTGAGCGCGCCGCAGTGGACGCAGGGGATCTTGAGCGCGGCGCTCACGACCCGGCCTCGAAGCTCTTGTCGCCCAGCAGCACGCGGCCCTCGCCGTCGACCACGGTGACCGCGACGTCGATGCCCTGGCGCACGCTCTGGGTGACCACGCAGAACTCCTCGAACTGGGCCAGCACCCGGTCCAGCGCGCGGTAGTCGGCGTTGTGCCCGGGCAGGTGCAGGGTCACGGCCGCCGACGGGATCCGCCAGCGCCCCTCGGCGTTGCGCTGCGGCACAGCGGTGATTTCGGCGGTCAGCGGCCCGGGCGTGTTGCGCTGCTTGCGCAGCGCGAACAGCAGGCTGGCGACCAGGCAGTTGGCGACCGCGGCCAGCAGCATGCGCGAGGGGTTGGGCCCCTGGTCCTGCCCCAGCGGCGGCGACTCGTCGGTGAGCAGCGGCTCGAGCGCGGTGTCGTGGAACTGCACGCGGAAGGCGTAGTCGCCGTCCTGCGCGAGGCTGATGCGGATGGGGCTGTCGATGCTCATGCGTCCTCCTGTGGCCGCCGGTCAGCGCGCCGCGGCCGGGACTTCGACCCACAGCGCGCCGCGCAGGTCGCCGACCGAGAAGCCGGTGGCGGCGTCGTCCGGGTAGCGGGCGGCGAGGGCCGCCTGCACGTCCGGCGCGAGATGGCTGCCGTGGCAGGCCAGGCAGCCGGGTTCGGTGGCGATGCCGCGCATCATGCGCAGCGCGACGCCGTCTGGCAGGCCGTCGCGGATCACCGCGACCTGCTCGCCGGCCGGGGCGCTGTCGGCCACCGCCCGTGCGAACGCGTCCAGCGGCGCGCGCTGCCAGTCCGCGGCGACGTGGCCGGGATTGCGGTTGCGGCCCGGCACGGCGACGCGGCCCAGGCGCACGTCGTGCGTGGCCATCACGTCGGCGGCGATGCGTGGCGCGTCGTCGTGGCAGACCCCGATCGCGGCGACCGGCCCGCCCGCCTGCATCGCGCCCTGCAGCCGCTCGCGCAGGCGCGTACTGAACGCCATCGCGGCCGCGCGCGCGCGGGTCGCGTCCGCATCGCCGGCCGCCTGCGCGGGCGCGGCGGCAGCGCTGGCGGTGGATGCGGCGGGCGCCGGCTCGTGCGCGCAGGCGGCGAGTGCCGTCGCGGCGAGCAGGGGCAGGAGTGCGCGGAGCGGCAGGTGCAGTGTCATGGCGTGGCCTTGGTCGGGCGGCTGCGCGTGAGCAGCGAGTAGTACAGCAGGGGAATGACAAGCAGCGTGAGCACGGTCGAGACCAGGATGCCGAAGATCAGCGAGATCGCCAGGCCGTTGAAGATCGGGTCGTCGAGGATGAAGAACGCACCGCCCATCGCCGCCAGCGCGGTCAGCGCGATCGGCTGCGCGCGCACCGCGCAGGCGTCGACCACCGCCTGCGCCGGCGTGCGCCCGCGCGCCAGTTCGTGGTTGATGAAGTCCACCAGCAGGATCGAGTTGCGCACGATGATGCCGGCCAGCGCGATCATGCCGATCATGCTGGTGGCGGTGAACTGCATGCCCAGCAGCGCGTGTCCCGGCATCACCCCGATCACGGTCAGCGGGATCGGCGCCATGATCACCAGCGGCACCGCGTAGTTGCGGAACCAGGCCACCACCAGCAGGTAGATCAGCACCATGCCCGCCGCATAGGCGATGCCCATGTCGCGGAAGGTCTCGTAGGTGATCTGCCACTCGCCGTCCCACTTGACCGCATAGCCGGCGGTGTCGGCCGGCTGGGCGATGTAGTGCTGCGACAGCCGCTGGCCCGCGACGGCGTGTTCGTCGAGCTGTCCGACCAGCTCGAACATGCCGTACAGCGGACTGTCGGTCGCGCTGCTCTCGTCGCCCATCACGTAGACCACGGGCAGCAGGTCCTTGTGGTGGATGGCGCCGTCCCAGGCCTGCGTGCGCGGCTGCACCAGCTCCGACAGCGGCACCAGCTGGCCGTCGCCGCCGCGCACGCGCAGCGCCAGCACGCCGTCGAGCGTGGCCTGGTCGGCCACCGGCAGGCGCAGCCGGATCGGGCGCGGGTACTTCGAGCTGCCGTCGATGAGGTGGCTCGCGTCCAGGCCGGACAGGCCGGCAGCGATGGTGTCGGCGATATCGGCCTGCGACACGCCCAGGCGCGCGGCGCGCACGCGGTCGATCGCCAGCACTTCGCGCGCGGCGTCGGCCTCGACGCTGCTGTCGACGTCGACGATGCCGTCGGTGGCGAGGAAGCGCTGCTCCAGCGCGCGGCCGATCTCGCGCTGTCGCGCGTAGTCGGGCCCATACACTTCGGCCACGATCGGCGAGAGCACCGGCGGGCCCGGCGGCACTTCCACCACCTTCACCGACGCCCCGTGGCGGCGCCCGACCCCGGCGACCTGCGGGCGCAGCGCCACGGCGATGTCGTGGCTCTTGCGGTCGCGCTCGCGACGGTCGACCAGGTTCACCTGCAGGTCGCCGACGTTGGCGCCGGCGCGCAGGTCGTACTGGCGCACCAGGCCGTTGAAGTTGATCGGCGCCGCGGTGCCGGCATAGGCCTGCCAGTCGCGCACCTCGGGCACGCGCCCGATCACCGCCGACAGCTCCGACAGCAGCGCGCTGGTGTCTTCCAGGGTGCGGCCTTCGGGCAGGTCGACCACGATCTGCAGTTCGGACTTGTTGTCGAACGGCAGCATCTTCATCACCACCAGCCGGAAGCCGGCCAGGCTCGCGGCCAGCACCACGAGCAGGGCCATCGCCGCGAACAGCCAGCGGCGCCGGCGCGCGCCGCGATCGGCGGACAGGAAGGGCGTCATCAGCCGCTCGAACAGGCGGTGCAGGCGCGCGGCCATCGTGCCTTCGGCGTGGCCGTCGTGCTGGCCGGCGCCGGCGGCCACGTGGCCCTTGAGCAGCTTCAGCGACAGCCACGGCGTGACCACCAGCGCGATCGCCAGCGACAGCAGCATGCCCACCGAGGCGTTGATCGGGATCGGCCGCATGTACGGTCCCATCAGGCCGCTGACGAAGGCCATCGGCATCAGCGCCGCGATCACGGTGAAGGTGGCCAGGATGGTCGGGCCGCCGACCTCGTCCACGGCCGGCGGGATCGCCTCGCGCAGGGTCTTTCCGCCGTGGGCCATGTGCCGGTGGATGTTCTCCACCACCACGATGGCGTCGTCGACCAGGATGCCGATCGAGAAGATCAGCGCGAACAGCGAGACGCGGTTGAGGGTGAAGCCCATCGCCCAGGAGGCGAACAGGGTGGTGGCCAGGGTCAGCACCACCGCGCTGCCGATCACCAGCGCCTCGCGCCGGCCCAGCGCGAACAGCACCAGCAGCACCACCGAGCCGGTGGCGAACACCAGCTTCTTGATCAGGGTGTGCGCCTTGTCGCTGGCGGTGGCGCCGTAGTCGCGGGTGACCTGCACCTCGATGCCGTCGGGGATCAGCTGCCCGCGCAGCGCCTGCACGCGCTCGCGCGCGGCGCGGGTGATGTCGGCGGCGTTGCTGCCCGGCTTCTTGGCGATCGCCAGCGTGACCGCGGGGGCCGTGCCCGTGGCCGGACCGTCGCGCCCCGCCGGGGCGCCATGCCAGACGTAGCTCGCCGGCGCGTCGGCGGCATCGCTGACCCGGGCGACGTCCTCGAGCCGCACCGGCTGGCCGCCGGCGACGCCCAGCACCAGGCCGGCGACTTCGTCGCGGTCGGCCAGGAAACTGCCCGAGGTGACCTGGACCACGCCGTCGACGCCGATGCGCTCGCCGGCCTGGCGTGCGAGGTTGGCCGCCTGCAGCGTGCCGGCGAGGTCGGTCACGGCCAGGCCGTGGCTGGCCAGGCGCGCGGCATCGAGTTCCACCATCACCGCCCGCTCGGGTGCGCCGATGGTGAACACGTCGCGGGTGCCGGGGATGCGCTTGAGTTCGGTTTCCAGCGTGTGCGCGACCGCGGCAAGATCGCGCGCCGAGCGCGCCGGGTCGTCGGTCCACAACGTCAGCGCCATCACCGGCACGTCGTCGATGCCCTTGGGCTTGACCACGGGCTGGCCGATGCCCAGGCCCTGCGGCATCCAGTCCTGGTTGGAGAAGACCTTGTCGTACAAGCGCACCAGCGCAGGCTGGCGCGCCACGCCAACCTCGAATTCCACGGTCAGCACCGCCATGCCGGGACGGCTCACCGAGTAGGTGTGCTTGACCTGTTCGATCTCCGAGAGCACCTGCTCCAGCGGCCAGGCGACCATCTGCTCCACGTGGCGCGCGTCGGCGCCGGGGAAGGGCACGATCACGTTGGCCATGGTCACGTCGATCTGCGGCTCTTCCTCCTGCGGCGTGACCAGCACCGCGACGATGCCCAGCAACAGCCCCAGCAGGGCCAGGACCGGCGTGAGCGGGTTGGCCTGGAAGGTCGCGGCCAGGCGTCCGGCAAGCCCCAGGCGTGCGCTGTCGTGGGCCGCCATGTCAGTCCCCGGCTCCGCGCGCGGCCGCCAGCGCCTGCATCGCGGCCACGGGGTCGGCGGCGATCGATTCGCCCTCCGCCAGCCCGGCGATCACCTCGACCCGGTCGCCCACCTGCGCGCCCAGGCGCAGCTGGCGCAGCGTCAGCTGCCCGTCGGCCAGCACGTAGGCGGCGGTGACCTCGCCACGGCGCAGCACCGCGCCGGCCGGGATGCGCGGATGAGCGGCGCCCGGCACGGCCGGGAACGCGACCTTGGCGGTACTGCCGGGCGACGGAACCGGATCGAGCTGCGGCAGCTGCACGCGCACGCGCACGGCGTGGCTGGCGGCATCGCCGGCCGGGAACACGGTCACGTCGGCCGCTTCCGCGCTGCGGCCATCGGGCAGGTGCACGCTGGCCACCGGCTCGGCGCGGATCGCGTCCGCCGTCGACTGCGGCACGCTGACCTCGATCCGCAGGGCATCGGGCGCGAACACCGACATCAGGACCGCGCCGATGCCCACGCTCTCGCCCGGATCGACCTCGCGCGAGGCGACGATGCCGGCATAGGGTGCGCGGATGCTGGTGTAGGCGGCCTGCTGGCCGACGTTGGCCAGCTGCGCGCGCGCGGCGTCGCGCGCGGCGCGCGCCGAATCGCGGACCGCACGCGCCTGGTCGAGCTGCGCGCGCGAGACATAGTCGCCCTGCGACAGCGCCAGGTAGCGCGCATGGCTGGCGTCGGCCTCGCGGGCCGCGGCCTCGGCGGCCTGCAGCTGCGCGCGCGCGGCGTTGACGCCGGCCTGCTGCTCCACCGCGGTCAGGCGCACCAGCAGCTCGCCCTCGGCGACACGGTCGCCGACGTCGCGGCGCACCTCGGCCACGCGGCCGCTGGTCTGCGCCGCGAGCGTGGCGTGGCGCACGGCCTCGACCACGCCGTCCCAGGCGCGGCTGCCGGCGCTGTCGCCGCCCTCGACCACCACGGTGTCCAGGCCGTCGATGGCGGGCGGCGGCGGCAACCCGGCGTCGCCGCCCCCACAGGAGGCGAGCGCGAACGCCAGCAGCGACGCCGCCGCCAGGCGCAGGACAGGGGGAACGCGCAGGGTCATGGCGCAGCCCTAGCGGAACGCGCAGCCGCTGCGCACGCCGAACCTGCGGAACACGATGGCGGCGGGGCAGAAGCCGGTGATGCTGGATTGCAGCAGGTTGGCGCCGACGAAGGCGGTCAGCCACAGCCACAGCGGCGAGACGAAGTGGGCCAGCAGCAGGCTGCCGAGGATCATCACGCCGGCGAAGGCGAAGATGGCGCGATCGAGGTTCATGGGTGTTCTCCGTGGGGTCGGGTGGCGCTCAGCGGGTGCGGTCGATGCCCAGCAGCATGAGCACGTACTTCTCGTACACCGGCTCGGTGTGGCCGGACTTCATCTTCATCAGGAAATATTTTTCGAACGCGACCTTGGCCAGGTGCACCCACTTGCCGGCGCGGCTCCAGGTCACGTTGCGCGGCGGCATCTGCGGCAGCGCGACGAAGGCGATGCCGGTATCGCCCATGTCGGCCAGGCAGATGGCGTTCCAGGTGGCCTGCGCGGTGGCCGGTTCCCCGGCCAGTTCGGCGCGGATGTTCTGTGCGATGGCGGTGACCATCGACTCGATCATGAACCCGGTCTTGGGCGCGCCGGTCGGTACCGGCGTGGCCTCCACCGGCGGGATCGCCACGCACACGCCCAGCGCGTGCACGTTGGGGAAGGCGGGGTTGCGCTGGTGCGGGTCGATCAGCACGAAGCCGCGCGGATTGCACAGCCCCTCGATCCCGCGCACGGCGTCCACGCCGGTGAACGCGGGCAGCACCATCGCGTAGCGGAACGGCAGCGTGTGCTGCCTGGCCGGCTTGCCGTCGACGTCCATCTCGACGACGTCCATCGCACCGTCGCGCACTTCGGTGATCTTCGCGTTGGTGATCCACTGGATGTGGCGCTGGCGGAATTCCGATTCCATCAGCCCCTTCGAATCGCCGACGCCGCCCAGGCCCATGTGCCCGGCATAGGGTTCCGGGGTGACATAGGTGATCGGCACCCTGTCGCGCAGCCTGCGCTTGCGCAGGTCGTGGTCGAGGATCATCGCGAACTCGTAGGCCGGACCGAAGCAGCTGGCCCCGGCGGCTGCGCCGATCACCACCGGGCCCGGCGCCTCGAGGAAGGCCTGGTAGGCCTCCCAGGCGGCCGCGGCGTGGGCGGTGGTGCAGATCGAATGGGTGTGGCCGCCGTCGGGACCCAGGCCCGGGACCTCGTCGAACGCCAGCCGCGGGCCGGTGGCGACGACCAGGTGGTCGTAGCCGAGTTCGCGGCCGTCGCGCAGGCGGACGCGGTTGTGCGCCGGCTCCACCCGCTCGGCGCCGGCCGGCTCGAAGTCGATGCCGTGGCGCGCCAGGTACGCCGGCACCTGCAGCTGCACCTCGGCCGGCGTGCGCCGGCCGACGGCGACCCAGGGATTGGACGGGGTGAACGAGAACAGCTCGCCTTCGCCGACCACGGTGATCGCCGGACCCTTGCCCAGCGCACCACGCAGTTCGTAGGCGACGCTCATGCCGCCGATGCCCGCGCCCAGCACCACGATGTGGGTCATGACACAGCCTCCTTCGAACCGGTCGATGTCGAGGACCAGCCCCGGCTTGCAGTCACATTAGCAAACGCTTATATTAGATGCAACTGATAAATGAAGACCTCGCCCATGCGTCCCGATCCCGCGTTTCCATCCCCTGCCGCGGTTGGGATGCCACGCTTCGCCCACGCCTCCCGGCTTGCCGTCCGCCCGTGGGCATGGCGCAATGCCCGGCCCTCCGCGAACGCCTGACCATGCCTGCACGCAATCCCGGCCCCGACTTCGACCTCGCCGCCATGCAGGCCCATGCCGGCGATGCCGCGCAGCTGCTCAAGGCCCTGGCCAACGAGCGCCGGCTGCAGGTGCTGTGCCTGTTGGCGGGCGGGGAACGCTCGGTCGGCGAGCTCAACGCGCTGCTCGACCTGAGCCAGTCGGCCCTGTCCCAGCACCTGGCCGTGCTGCGCGAGGAAGGCCTGGTGCGCACGCGGCGCGAGGCGCAGACGATCTACTACGCGCTGGCCCCGGGCCCGGCCGCCGCGGTCATGGAGACGCTGCACGGCATCTACTGCAGCCCAGCGTCGGCACGCAGGCGCCGCGCCTGATCGCGACCGCGCCACGCGCCCGCTCCCGCCGCGTGCGGTGCCGACACCCGACCCGAACGAAAACCCACGGAGAATTCCATGTCCGCCATCGACTCCTACACCGATCTCACCCGCGCCGTCTCGAAGAACCTGACCCCGCTGCGCACCCACAATGCCGAGCTGATGCAGGGCTTCGGCGCGCTGAGCCGTGCCGCGCTCGCGCCCGGCGCGCTCGACGAGAAGACCAAGGAACTGATCGCCATGGCGATCGGCGTGGCCAGCCGCTGCGATGCCTGCCTGGGCTTCCACGCCAAGGCCCTGGTGCGCCTGGGCGCGACGCCGGAGGAGTTCCGCGAGATGCTGGGCGTGGCCGTCTACATGGGCGGCGGGCCGTCGCTGATGTACGCGGCCAACGCGCTGGCCGCCTTCGAGGAATTCGGCGCGGCGTCGAATCCGGCCTGATCCGGACGACGCTGCGCCGCGCGCGTCAGTCCGCGTCCGGATTGCGCCTGCGCCACTGCGCCAGTTGCTCGCGGTAATGCTGCAACGCTTCGCTGTAGCTGTCGTGCACGCAGGGATCGCAGCCGCTGTCGCAGCAGTCGCCCGGCAGTGGCGGCTCCGGCGGCAACGGGCGCGGATCGGCGGGCGGAGTCGACGTGGCGCGGCGGGCGGGATCGGAGGCGCTGGACATGCGCCTATGGTCGCCCGACCGCGCGTCGGCGTGAACCGGAACGCGGCGCGCGTCTCGCCGCCGCCGCGCAGTCCCGCCGTAAAATGGCGGGAACGTGAACAGGGGCACGTACGCGGCATGCCAGGACCGGCTGCATCCATTCCCGCCATGCGCGCATGGCGGGCCCGGCTCGCTTGTGCGATGGCCGGCGCCTGGCTGGCGCTGGCCGGGCCGGCGTGCGCGCTCGATCCCGAGCTGCCGCCCGAGCGCTACACCATCACCCGCTGGAGCGCCGACGACGGCCTGCCGCACAGCCAGATCCACGACATCGGGCAGAGCCCGGACGGCTTCCTGTGGGTCACCACCTGGGAGGGCACCGCCCGCTTCGACGGGCTGGACTTTTCCGAAGTCGCGCGCCTGAACGATCCCACCGGGGGTCGGCGCCCGTCGCGGCGGCTGTGGCGGGATGCGGACGGCAGCATGCTGGTGGCGGTGGATGGTCCCGGGCTGCTGCGGGTGCCGGCGGTGGGCGCGGCCCGGCCGGCCTGCCGGGACATCGACGCGCTCCAGGTCAGCCAGCTCGCGCCGGGCGTCGACGGCCTGCCCTGGCTGGCCGCGCGCGACGGGCTCTATCGCCTGCAGTCCGACGGCCGCTGCACGCGGGTGGCCGGTGGCCAGTCGCTGGCCGGGCGCACCGTCAACGGCATGCTTGCCCAGGCCGACGGCAGCCTCTGGCTCGGCCTGCGCGGCGGCCTGTTCCGCTGGCAAGGCGGCCGCCTCGAGGCGCTGGGCGAGCGGCTCGGGCTGCCCGCCGGCGAGGTGCGGGGACTGGTGCGCGACGCTGGCGGGGACATCTGGATCGCCAGCGAGCAGGGCGTCTGGCGCTACCGCGGGGGCCGCCTGCAGGCGGTGCGCCCCGAGCGCGCCGAAGGCCTGCTGCTGGACGATTCGGGAGCGCTGTGGGTCGCCGGCACCGACAGCGTCGTGCTGCGCCATCGCGATGGCCGCTGGCACCGCTGGGGCGAGGGCGAGGGCGTGGTGGGTTATGCCACCGGCGCGCTGTTCCAGGATCGCGAGGGCCTGGTCTGGTTCGGTACCACGCACGGCCTGTTCCGGATCGCCGACGGCCCGGTCCGCGGTATCGCGCGCCAGCCCGGGCTGCCGTCGGACTACATCCGCAGCGTGCTGCAGACCGCGGACGGCCAGGTCTGGATCGGCCACTCGCTGGGCCTGAGCCGCATCCGCGATACGCGGCCGGAGCTGCTGTTCCCGCAGCCGGGCACACAGCCGTCGAGCGTGCTGGCGCTGGCCCCGGCGGCCGGAGGCGGCGTCTGGGCCGGCACCTACAACCGCGGCGTGCTGCGCGTCGGGCCGGGTGTTCCCGCGCCGGTTCGGCCACTGGCGACCGGCGACCACCCGCTGGCCGCCGAACAGGTGCGCGCGCTGCTGGAGGATCCCGACGGCACGCTGTGGATCGGCACCGAGCGCGGCCTGGTGGCCTGGCGCGACGGCCGCTTCGATCCGCAGCCGCTGCCTGGCTTGCCGGCACTGCCGGTGCGCGCCCTGCAGCGCAGCGAGGGCGGCCGGCTGTGGATCGGCCAGCTGGGCGGCATGGCCTGGCGCGAGCCCGACGGACACCTGGTGGTGCTGCGTCCGGGCCAGGGATTCCCGGCGCAGTCGGTCTTCGACTTCCTGCACGACGCCGATGGCGGCACCTGGGTGGCCAGCAACCGCGGCGTGCTCCACCTGCGCGACGGTGGCTGGCGCCAGTACGGCGCGGCGCAGGGCCTGCGCGGCAGCAGCGTGTTCCGCCTGCTCGACGACGCCTACGGCAACCTGTGGTTGAGCGGCAACCATGGCGTGGCGCGAGTGCCGCGGCGCTCGTTCCAGGCGGTGGACCGTGGCGATCGCGCGCGCCTGGACGTGCAGGTTTTCGACCGCGACGACGGCATGCCGAGCCGGCAGGCCAACGGCGGCAGCGCACCGGCGGGCTGGCGCCTGGCCGACGGGGAGGTATGGCTGCCCACCGCCAGCGGCGTGGCGGTGTTCGACCCGGGGCTGGTGATGGAGCGGGGGCGCGGCGACGTGCCGCTGGTGATCGACACGCTGCAGGTCGACGGCCGCGAGCTGGCGCCTGCGGATGCGGGCGTGCTGCAGCCGGGTTCGCGCGTGCAGATCCGCTACGCGGGCCTGAGCCTGCGCCAGCCCAACGCCCTGCGCTACCGCTACCGCATGCAGGGCGTGGACGCGCACTGGATCGACGCCGGCACGGCGCGCGAGGTGACCTACACCAACCTGCCCGCCGGCCGGCTGCGCTTCGAGGTACAGGTGGCGCACGCGCCCGCCGACTGGAGCAGGCCGGCGGCCTCGACCGGCTTCGAGCTGCAGGTCGCGGCCCCGTGGTGGGCGCGACCCTGGGCCGTGCTGCCGGCAATCGGGACGCTGCTGCTCCTGTTCATCCTGCTGCACCACGTCCTGGGCCGCCGCCAGCGGCGGCATGCGCGCCAGCTGGAAGCCGAAGTGGCGCAGCGCACCGCGCAGCTGCGGGAGAAGAACCAGGAACTGGAGGAAGCCTCGCGCCAGCGCGAGCGGCTGGTGGAGCAGCTGGCCCACCAAGCCAGCCACGACAGCCTGACCGGCCTGCCCAACCGCCGCGCCGGCGACCAGCAGCTGGCGATGGCGCTGCAGCAGGCCGACGCCGCGCACACCCCGCTGTGCGTGGCGATCGTCGACCTGGACCGCTTCAAGCACATCAACGACCGCTATGGGCACCAGGGCGGCGATCGCGTGCTGGCGCACGTGGCCGGGCAGCTGCAGGCGTCGCTGCGCGAGCCGTCGCTGTTCGTGGCGCGCCTGGGCGGCGAGGAATTCCTGGTGGTGCTGCGCCAGACCGCGCTGGCCGGAGCGCTGTCGCTGCTCGAACGCGCACGCCACGACGTGGCGGCGCTGGCGATCGCGCCGGACAGCGACGACAGCATCGCCTGCACCATCAGTGCCGGCGTGGTCGAGCGCAGCGGTCGCGAGGGCGCCGACGCGCTGCTGCAGCGCGCCGACGCGGCGCTGTACGAAGCCAAGCGCCAGGGCCGCGACCGCATCGTCGCCGGCTGACGCTGCGCCGCGCGCCTGCGCCGGGCAGGCGCCGCCGTCAGCTGCGTTTTGCGCGCGCGAACGCCTGGGCCAGCGCGTTGTCGGCCGGCGGTGCGGACGGCTTCGGCGCGCCGCCGCCGCGCGGATTGCGCCGGGCGGAATCGCGCGCACCGGCGGCGTTGCGTTCGCCGCCGCGCTCCTGGCGCGGCGCGGGCGCGTCGTCGAGGCGACGCGTCAGGGCGATGCGCTTGCGCGCCACGTCCACCTCCAGCACCTTGACCTTGACGATGTCGCCGGCCTTGACCACCTCGCGCGGATCCTTGACGAACCGGTCCGACAGCGCCGAGATGTGGATCAGCCCGTCCTGGTGCACGCCGATGTCGACGAAGGCGCCGAAGGCGGCGACGTTGCTCACCACCCCTTCCAGGATCATGCCCTCGCGCAGGTCCTTGATGTCCTCGACGCCGTCGGCGAACACCGCGGCCTTGAACTCCGGGCGCGGGTCGCGGCCGGGCTTTTCCAGTTCCTTCAGGATGTCGCGCACGGTCGGTTCGCCGAAGCGCTCGTCGGTGAACTGCGCGGCTTTCAGCGTGCGCACGAAGCCGCTGTCGCCGATCATCGCCTGGATCGGCTTGCCGGTCGCCTGCACGATGCGCTCGACCACCGGATAGGCTTCCGGGTGCACGGAAGAAGCATCGAGCGGTTCGTCGCCATCGGCGATGCGCAGGAAGCCGGCGCACTGCTCGAAGGTCTTCTCGCCCAGGCGCGGCACCTTGAGCAGGTCGCGGCGGCGCCTGAACGGTCCGTTGGCGTCGCGATGCACGACGATGTTCTCGGCCACCGAGGTCGACAGCCCGGCCACGCGCGCCAGCAGCGCGCTGGAGGCGGTGTTGACGTGCACGCCGACCGCGTTCACGCAGTCCTCCACGCGCGCATCGAGCGCGCGCGCCAGCTTGTACTGGTCGACGTCGTGCTGGTACTGGCCCACGCCGATCGCCTTGGGCTCGATCTTGACCAGTTCGGCCAGCGGATCCTGCAGCCGCCGCGCGATCGACACCGCGCCGCGCAGCGACACGTCCAGGCCGGGGAATTCCTTCGCCGCCAGCTCCGAGGCCGAGTACACCGAGGCGCCGGCCTCGCTGACCACGATCTTCTGCATCTTCAGTTCGGGGCAGAGCTTGAGCAGGTCGCCGGCGAGCCTGTCGGTCTCGCGGCTGGCGGTGCCGTTGCCGATCGCCACCAGCTGCACGCCGTGGGCAAGGCACAGCTTGCGCAACGAGGCCAGCGACTGGTCCCATTGCCGGCGCGGCTCATGCGGATAGACGGTGTCGGTGGCCACCAGCTTGCCGGTGGCATCGACCACCGCCACCTTGACGCCCGTGCGCAGGCCGGGGTCCAGGCCCAGCACCGACTTCGGGCCGGCCGGGGCGGCCAGCAGCAGGTCCTTGAGGTTGTCGCCGAACACCGCGATCGCCTCGGCCTCGGCCTGCTCGCGCGCCTGCGCGAACAGGTCGATCAGCAGGTGCAGGTGCAACTTGGCCTTCCAGGCCAGGCGGCAGGCGTTGCGCAGCCAAGGGTCGGCGGCGCGGCCCTGGTCGCGGATGCCGGCATGCAGCGCCACCCGGCCTTCGGCGTAGAGGTGGCCGGCGTCGGGATCGCCGCCCGGCTCCAGGTCGAGGCTGAGGAACTCCTCGCGACGGCCGCGCATCAGCGCCAGCAGCCGGTGCGAGGGGATCTTCGCCAGCGGCTCGGCGTGGTCGAAGTAGTCGCGGAACTTCTCACCGGCCGCCTCCTTGCCTTCCACGACCTTCGCGCGGATCACGCCGCTGTTCCACAGCCACTCGCGCAGTTCGCCGATCAGCGCCGCGTCCTCGCCCCAGCGTTCGATCAGGATCGCGCGCGCGCCTTCCAGCGCGGCCTTCGCGTCGGCGACGCCCTGTTCGGCATCGACGAACTGCGCGGCGAATTCTTCCGGCACGCGCGTGGGATCCTCGATCAGGCCGTCGGCCAGCGGTTCCAGGCCGGCCTCGCGCGCGATCTGGGCGCGGGTGCGGCGCTTCTGCTTGTAGGGCAGGTACAGGTCTTCCAGCCGCGCCTTGCTGTCGGCCGCCTCGATGTCCGCGCGCAGCGCGTCGGTGAGCTTGCCCTGTTCCTCGATGCTGGACAGGATCGTGGCGCGGCGCTCCTCCATCTCGCGCAGGTAGACCAGGCGCACCTCGAGGTTGCGCAGCTGGGTGTCGTCGAGGCCGCCGGTGACCTCCTTGCGGTAGCGCGCGATGAACGGCACGGTCGCGCCCTCGTCGAGCAGGGCGATCGCGGCGCTGGCCTGTTCGGCCTTCGCGCCGATCTCCTCGGCGATGGTGTGCGAAATCTTGCGCGCGAGCGCCGGGGAAATCTCGGGCATGTCGTCGGTGCTGCTGGCGGCGTCGGGCCGCGGAACGGCGATTGTGGCAACCGCGGCGGCGCGCAGGAACCCGTTGACAATCCGCGCGCGGGGCAGTGCCGCCACCCCGTCTCAGGCGTCGCGCTCCACCGTATCGGCACGCGTGCGGCGGCGCCACGGCAGCGGGAGGTTGAACAGCACCAGCGCCAGCCACGCCAGCCGGCTGGAGGCCGACTCGCGGTCGGGCGCGCGCAGCTGCGGATCGGCCGGCGCCGCGTCGTCGTCGATCGCGTATTCGCCGGCCTCGAGCGCGTGCAGGATCGCGCGTGCGCGCGCTGCGTCCGCGTCGGCCACGCGCAGGCGCGTGCCGCCGATCGCCAGCCGCCATTCCCAGTTGGCCAGCGCCAGGTGCTCGTCGCCGAGCTGGGCCTCGATGCCTTCGGCCAGCAGCAGGCCGCGGGCGATCTGGGCCTGGATCGGATCGAGGTAGCTGGCGACGGTGGTGAACATGCGCGGGGCTGGCGGCGGGCGTGGCCTGCAGCGTACGCCAGCGGCGCCGCGCCGGTGTCGCGCACTGGCCATCGGCCCCCGCATTCCCGAGAATGCAGGCACGCGGGCGCCGCGAGGTTCTCATTTCGCCTGCCATGGCGGCTGGTCCGCGCATTCCCCAACAGGAGTCATCGCCATGATCCGGCCCGCCCTCGCCACCGCGCTGTTCGCCGTCCTGCTCGCCTCCGGCTGCGGCGACAAGGACGCCGCGCCGCAGCCGGCGGTCGCCGCGGCGGCGCTGGACGCGCCCAGCCGGATCGAGGACTGGCCGCTGCCCAGCACGCTGCCCGGATCGGCCTCGCCCAGCCTGGCGGCCACGCCCGACGGCAAGCTGCTGCTGGGCTGGATCAACTCGCAGAAGGGCCGTCGCCACATCTTCCAGTTCAGCAGCTATGCGCCGGACTGGGGACGCTGGATGCATGCGATGACCACCGTGGCGGTCGGCAACAGCATGTTCGTGAACTGGGCCGACATCCCGCACCTGGCCGCCACGCCCGACGGCGCGCTGTGGGCGCACTGGCTGCAGAAGAGCAGCGATGCGCCGTATGCCTACGACGTGGTGCTGACCCGTTCGCGCGACGGCGGCGCCAACTGGGCCGCGCCGGTGCTGGCGCACGACGATGGCACCCGCAGCGAGCATGGCTTCGTCTCGATGTGGGCGCAGGGCAGCGACGCGCTCGGCGTCGCCTGGCTCGACGGGCGCAACACGGCCGCGGCCGCGACGCGCGCGGGCGATCGCGGCGACGCGCATGCCGGCCACGCCGCGGGCGCCGGCGCGATGACGCTGCGCGCGGCGGTGTTCGACGCCAACCTGCAGCGCAGCGCCGAGGTGGAGATCGACGCGCGCGTGTGCGACTGCTGCCAGACCGCGGTGGCGGTAACTGGCAAGGGTCCGCTGCTGGTCTATCGCGGGCGCAGCGAAACCGAGGTGCGCGACATCCTGGCCACGCGCTTCGACGGCAGCCGGTGGCGCGCACCGGCGCCAGTGCATGCGGATGGCTGGACGATGCCGGCCTGCCCGGTGAACGGCCCGGACGTGGCCGCCGTCGGCGATGCGGTCGTGGTCGGCTGGTATACCGAGGCCGATGGCGAGCCGGAGCTGCGGCTGGCGGCCAGCGCCGACGCCGGCGACGCCTTCGCCGCGCCGCTCACGCTCGACCGCGGCCCCGCGGTGCTGGGCCGCGTGGCGGTGGCCATGGATGCGCGGCAGGCCTGGGTACTGTGGGTGCGCGAGGAAGGTGGACGGCAGTCGCTGTGGCTGTCGCGCCGCAGCCACGACCTGGCGACCGAGCATGAGCGCCTGGAGCTGGCGAAGATCGCCGGCGAGGGTCGCGCGACCGGCTTCCCGCAGCTGGCGCTGGCCGGCGGCGCGGCCTACGTCGCCTGGACCGAAGTGGCCGGAGGCAGGCCCAACCTCAAGGGCCTGCGCGTGTCGCGATGAATGGTGCAGCGCCGGTCGCGGCGTCCATCGTCGACGCGCAGGGCGACCTGTCCACGGTGGAGGCGGCGGACGCGGTGGCGCCGGTCGCGGTGCTGCACGCCGATGCCTGGCTGGCGGTGGTCGATAAGCCTGCCGGGCTGATGGTGCACGACAGTGCGCTGGCCCGCGGCGAGGACGATTTCCTGGCCGACCGCCTGCGCGCGCAGTTCGGCCGCCCGGTGTTCCTGGTGCACCGGCTCGATCGCGCCACCAGCGGCTGCCTGCTGCTGGCCTTCGATCGCGACACCGCTTCGGCGCTGGGCAAGGTGCTGATGGCCGGCGAGGTCGACAAGCATTACCTCGCCGTCTGCCGCGGCTGGCCGGAGGAACGTTTCACCATCGACCACGCGCTCGACGGCGGCCCCGGCAAGCCGCTCAAGAAGCCGGCGGTCACGCGGTTCGAGCGGCTGGCGACCTGCGAGCTGGAACTGGCCTCGGCCGGCTTCCCGACCTCGCGCTACGCGCTGCTGCAGGCGATGCCGCAGACCGGGCGCTTCCGCCAGATCCGCCGCCACCTCAAGCACGCCTCGCACCACCTGATCGGCGACACCAGCCATGGCGACGGGCGCCACAACCGGCATTTCCGCATGCTCGGCATCCACCGCATGCTGCTGCACGCCTCGCGCCTGGCGTTCCCGCATCCGGGCAGCGGCGAACGCCTGGTGGTGGAGGCGCCGCCGGATGCGGAGTTCGCGAAAGCGCTGGCGCTGTTTGCAGAGGCAGGCACCTGCGCCGCTGCCCAGCCGGAATAGCGGCCGGCGCCAGCGCGCCGGGCCAGCGCGCCGGGCGATGCGACGCGGTTACTGCGCGGCGGAGACTTCTGCCGCCAGATCCTGCTCCATCTGCTGCAGCATCGGCACGACCAGCCGCTGCATCGCCGTCATCGTGTTCTGCATCAGCTCGGGCATCTTCTCCAGCATGCGCTGGCCGGCCGGGCTTTCGTAGAACGCGACGATCGCGTCGATGTCCTCGCCGGTGAAGGTCTGGCGGTAGATGTCGCGGTAGATCGGCTCCAGGTTCTCCCAGGCCAGGGCCTTGCGGACCGCGGAGGAGCTGCTGGCCAGGATCGCGTCCAGCCGCTGCTGCTGGCTCGCGTCCAGCGTGCGGCCGCCGGTCATCTGCGCCACCATCTGCCGCTGCGAGGCCTCGATCTGCGGCAGCATGGCATCGAGCATCTGGCGCGCGCGGGTCACCTCGAGCAGTCGGTCGATGCGGGCATCGTCGGCGGGCGCCTGCTGCGCATGCGCGGGGAATGCGGCGAGCACGGCCAACAGCACGGCGAGGAGGATTCTGTGCGACATTTGCGGCGTCCCTGTCTGGTGTGAGCCGCGGATTCTACGCGCACGGGCAGGGCGCGACGCATTGGCATGAACATCCAGATTCCGGAAAACGAACTCGTCGAACGCTTCGTCCGCGCCAGCGGCGCGGGCGGTCAGAACGTCAACAAGGTCGCCACCGCGGTGGAGCTGCGCTTCGACGTGGCGCGCTCGCCGTCGCTGCCCGAAGCGGTGCGCGAACGGCTGCTGGCCAAGCGCGACCGCCGCGTCACCGACGATGGCGTGCTGGTGCTGCAGGCGCAGCGCTTCCGCACCCAGGACCGCAACCGCCAGGATGCGCGCGAGCGGCTGGCGGCCTTCATCGAGAGCGGATTGCGTGCACCGGTGCCGCGGGTGGCGACAAGGCCCACACGCGCATCGAAGGAGCGCCGCCTCGGCGACAAGCGCCAGCGCAGTACGATCAAGAGCACGCGTGGACGCTGGGACTGGGATTGATGGGGCCGCACCGCACGGGGCGCGCAGGGGCATGAGCGGGACCGCCGCGATCGTGCCGCCGCTGCCGCCTGCCGCGCCGCGGGTCAGGGCCAATCGCCTGACCCGCTGGATCGGGCGCAGCGTGCTGCGGCTGGGCGGCTGGCGCGTGGTCGGGCAGTTCCCCGACCTGCCGAAGCTGGTGCTGATCGCCGCGCCGCACTCGTCCAACTGGGACGGCATCTGGGGCTTCGCGGCCAAGCTCGCGCTGGGCCTGGAGATCCGCGTGCTGGGCAAGGCGCAGCTGTTCCGCCGGCCGCTGGCGCCGCTGATGCGCAGGCTGGGGGTGATCCCGATCGACCGCAGTGCGCCGCAGGGCACGGTCGGCCAGGCGGTGGCGCTGATCGGCGACAGCCCGCGCGTCTGGTACGCGCTGGCGCCGGAAGGCACACGCAAGCGCGTGGAGCGCTGGAAGACCGGCTTCTGGAAGATCGCGCACGGCGCGCAGGTGCCGATCCTGCCGGCGTACTTCCACTATCCCGAGCGGATCATCGGCATCGGCGAACCGTTCCACACCAGCGACGACATGGAGGCCGACCTCGAAGCGCTGCGCGCCTGGTACAGGCCCTGGCAGGGCCGGAACCGCGGCACGGTGTGAGGCGCGTTGCGAGTGCGCCGCCTGGGGGACGCTCCGGCGGCAATCCCGCGGCGGTGGGCTCCGCCCCAGCCGCGGCCGATGAAGCGCGACGCCCGGCCCGCGCCAGCCACGCCGCCGCCAACCCCTCCGGACGGAAAGCCCGCCTTTCGGCGGGTCCCACCTTGGCCGTTCCGGACCTGCGTGCCTACAGCCCCGCGCCGCCCAGCTTCCAGGTCATCTGGACGAAATAGCTGCGGCCCAGCGAGTCGAACCACGAGGTGTCGTAGTAGGGATAGTTGGCCCAGGTCGCGTCCCTGGGCGGCATCCTGTCGAACAGGTTGTTGACCGTCAGCGAGACACGCAGGTGGTCGGTGACGCGATAGGCGGCACCGGCGTTGAAGCGCCAGGTCGCCGGCGTCCAGGCGTCGTTGTCGTAGTTGGCCACGCGCCCGACATAGGTGCCGAACAGGCTGCCGCCCCAGGCGCCGCGTTCCCAGCTGGCGCCGAGATTGCCCTTGCTGCGTGGCAGGGTGGTGGCACTGAAGCCCACGTCCAGCATGTCCTCGCGCGGATCGCCCGGGTACAGCTGGCGGCTGTGGCGATGGGTCCAGTTGTAGCTGGCGCTGAAGCGGAAGTCGCCCGCCATATCGGTACGCAGGCGATAGTTGGCAGCCAGGTCCAGTCCCGAGGTTTCCTCGTTGGCGATGTTGACGGGTGCGAAGTGCACGCTGGTGATCACGCCGTCGGCATCGCGGACCACGCGCGCGAGCGCGTCCAGGCAGGTCGGCGAGGACGGGTCGACGCTCGTGCCGCTGTCGGTCGCGCCCAGGCGGCAGTCCGCTTCGGTCTGGCGCAGCAGCTCGCGGTCCTGGGTCTGCACCTGGTTGGACACGCGGATCCTGTAGTAGTCCAGGGCCAGGTCGAAGTCCGCCGAAGGCGACCACACCAGGCCCGCCGACGCGGATGTGCTGGTCTCCACGTCGAGCTGCATGTTGCCGGTGTACACGTCGAAGGTGCTGACGTCGTAGCTGCCGTCGTCGTAGCAGTCGCCGTTGCTCATGCCGGGCTCGGCGGTGCGGCAGTCGTAGTAGTCGGTGGCGAAGCGGGTGCGGTAGTAGTCCTCGCTGGCGAACAGGTAGTGCATGTCGGGGGCGCGGAAGCCGGTGCCGTAGGAGCCGCGCACCAGCAGCGAGTCGAGCGGACGCCATTCCAGGCCGGTGCTCCAGGTGAACTTGCCCGGATCCTTGTCGGCGTAGCTGTAGCGGTCGTAACGGCCGGCGAAGCTCGCCTGCAGCGTGGACAACAGCGGCAGGCGCAACTCGCCCGCCGCGCTCCAGCGGTCGCGGTCGCCGCTGCCGTCGCCATAGCGCGGGCCGTAGTAGGCGTCTTCGGTCAGCGCCAGCGGGTCGGGGTTGATCTCGTAGGACTGGCGGCCGTATTCCAGCGCGCCGGCGAAGCCGGCATCGCCGGCCGGCATCGTGAACAGGGCAGGCGTGGTGGCGGTGAAGCCGAGGTTGTCGTTCTCCGCTTCGGGCTGCCAGGTCGACATCGCCGCGATCGAATCGAACTCCTGCGGCGTCAGCGGGCGGAACAGGCGTTCGGGATCCGGGTTGTAGATCGCATAGCCATCGTCGTCGTAGCCCAGGCGCTCGCCGAGGAACAGGCGGTTCGCGGCGGCGGCGCGGATGCGCGGCATCTGCACCTGCGCCTTGTACTGCGAGTGGTTGTACGCCGCCTCCCAGTCCCACTGTTCGCCCAGCGTGCCGGCCAGGCCGGTGGTGAGGGCGAAGGTCTTCTGGGTGGTGGTGTTCATGCGGTTGCGCAGGCCGCCCGTTTCCTCGGGCGTGAACTGGCGAGACCAGATCTGGTAGGTGCCGGTGCCGGCGTTGTAGAACATCTTGTTGCGGTAGTTGCTCTCCGAGGCCGGGTCGTGGAACTCCCAGCCCATGTGGTCGCTGGCCACGTCGTTGCCATTGGTGCCGGTGAGCAGCTTCACTTCCTGGCGTCCGAGCTGCACGTCGGCGAACCAGCGCAGCGCGTCGGAGAACCGGTACTCGAACGAGCCGTAGGCGTTGTAGCCGGTGCGCTGGTTGGTGATGGTCCGGTACGCGATGGCGCGGTCGCTGCCGCAGTAGGGTTCGCCGAAGCGGTCCTCGGCCAGGTCCGTCGTGCCCTCGTTGAGTCCGCCCAGCGCGGCGCAGCCATCGGCCGGCGCGATGTTGACGTCCTCGTCCCAGTCGTAGACCTGGGCGATCAGGCGCGGCAGGCGGCGACGTTCGGTCGGCGCGTCCAGGGTCGAGTCCTGGAGGTCGCGTTCGAAGCCCCAGAGCGGACGCTTGTCGATCAGCTCGATCCCGACGATGCCGGTGAAGTCGCCGCGGTCGAAGCCCGAGGTCAGGGTCAGCGAATGCGATTCGCCGCCGCCGCGGTCGGTGTCGCCGTAGCGGTAGTCGAGCGTGGTGCCGTCGGTCGACTTCCTGAGGATGAAGTTGATCACGCCGGCCATCGCGTCGGAACCGTAGACCGCGGAGGCGCTGCCGGTGAGCACCTCGATGCGGTCGATCATGCCGAGCGGGATGTTGCCGATGTCGGTGAAGTTGCTGCGGCCGTTGAGCGGCAGCGGGAAGTCGGCGATGCGGCGGCCGTTGATCAGGACCAGGGTGTGGTTGGGACCGAGGCCGCGCAGGTCGACCGCCTGTGCGCCGGGCGTGGACTGGGCGCTGGTGGTGTTCTGCTGGCCCTGCACGCTGCCGCTGTTCTGGCTGAGCGATCGCAGCACGTCGGGCACGCTGGTCAGGCCGGCGGCCTGGATCTGCTCGGCGCTGATCACGGTGATCGGCGCCGGGCCCTCGATCTGGGCGCGGGCGATGCGCGAGCCGGTGACCTGGATCGCTTCCAGGTTGGACACCTGCGGCGCGGCGGCCGGGGCGGGCGCAGGTGGCCTGGCCGGCATGGAGGCGGGCGCCGGCGTGCCCGTGGCCTGCGCCAGCACCTCCTGCTGCACGATCAGCACCGCGCCGGAGCCGTCGCGGCGCGCGGAAAAGCCGCTGCCGCGCAGCAGCCTGTCCAGCGCCTGGTCGGCGGGCAGGTCGCGGACGCCGGCGCTGCGCGCGCCGCGCACCAGGTCGGCGCGGTAGACCAGCTGGGTCCCCGACTGGCGCGACCAGGTATCGAGGGCGGTGGCCAGGTCGCCGGCGGGGACGTCGACGCGGACGCCGATCGGCGCCTGCGCCTGCGCGGCGAGCGCGGTGGAGCAGGCCAGGGACAGGAGCAGGACGCGCAGCGGGCGGGACGGTTTCAAGAGGATTCCCCGGGTGGTGGTGGCGGACGGCGCCGTTCCTGATCTGAGGACGAACGAGGTCCGCAAATCCCCCGCTGCACTCAGGGGCTGCGCAGCACGATCCGCTCGGCGCCGTAGTCGGCGCGCACCGGGAAGCCCTGCTCGAGCAGGCGCACGAAGCCTTCGGCATTGGCCCAGCGGAAGCTGCCGCCGATGCGCAGGCCGGCGATCTCGTCGTCGACGATCACGATCTTGCGGCGGTTGTAGCGGTTGAACTCGTCGGCCGCCTCGGCCAGCGTGGTATCCCGGAACACCAGCAGGCCGCTGCGCCAGTCGACCAGCTGCGCGGCATCGGCCAGCGGCATCGAGCGCACCAGGGTGCCGTCGCGGCGGGCGAGGGCGACGCTGCCGGCCGGCAGCAGCGCCGCCGGCCGCGCCTTGCCGTCGACCGGATCGGATTCGAGGCGGACGCTGCCCTCGGTCACCACCACGCGCAGGTCGGGGCCGTCGCGACGCACCGAGAAACGCGTGCCCACGGCCACGACGCGGCGCTCGCCGGCGGCGATCACCAGCGGCCGGCCGGGGTCGCGGGCGGCGTCGAAATAGGCCTCGCCCCGGCGCAGCGTGACGCGGCGCTCGCGCCGGGTCAGGCGCACCTCGATGCGGCTGTCGCTGGCCAGGGTGGCGCGGGTGCCGTCGGCGAGCGGGACCGTCCCCAGTTCGCCCAGCGCGGTCTGGTGGGCGGCCGTTTCCAGCGGCGCGAAGCTGTACCAGGCCCAGCCCAGGGCGAGCGCGCCCACCATCAACGCCCCGGCCGCCACGCGTGGCAGGACGCTGCGGCGTCGCGGCGCGCGCGGCGCGAACACCACGCCGTCGAAGCGTGGCGGCGGCGCGTGCGGCGGCCGTGTCGCGGTGTCGCCGACGGCGGCCGGCCACAGGCCGCGGGGTGGCGGCCCGGCCTCGTGCCGGCCGGCGCCCAGCGCCTCGAGCCGGCCGGCCTCGTCCCAGGCCGCGCGCAGGCGCAGGTAGGCGACGCGGTGACGGGTATCGCGGCGCAGCCAGTCGGCCAGCGCCTGTTCGTCCTCCTCGACCCAGTCCGCGCGGTCGCGACGGGCGAGCCAGGCGGCGGCCGTGGCCTCGATCTGCTCCGGACGCGGGTCCATCTCAGTCGGCCCGCCGGCGCCCGTCGGCCGGCGTGGCCGCGTCTGCCGCGGACGGGGCGCGCACGGCGCCGTCGCCGCCATGGAAATGGTCGGCCATCAGTCGCATTCCCTTGGCGATGTGCTTTTCCACGGTCTTCTCGCTGATCCCGAGCTGCTGGGCCACTTCCCGCTGCGACAGGTGCTGGACGCGGCGCAGCCAGACCACCTCCCGGCAACGGTCGGGCAGGCGGTCGAAGGCCTCGGCCAGGCGCTTGAGCACCTGGCGGCCGCCGCACCAGCGTTCCGGCGACACCTCATCCACCAAGACGTGCAAGGGCTCGAAATCACCCACTGGCTCGATCGACACCACCTTGCTGCGGCGCAGGCGGTCGGTCAGCAGGTGGCGCGCGGTGGTGAACAGGAAGGCCCGCGGCTGCAGCGGGCGCGCCTTGCCCGCCGCCTCGTAGATCCGCGCATAGACCTCCTGGCGCAGGTCGGCCGGATCGTCGCCGCGCGCGCCGTTGCGGACCAGGTAGTGCATCAGCGCTTCCTCGTGGACGAGGATCTCGCGGATGAACCAGTCGTCGAGGCGATCGGGCATGGGGCGCACCATAGCCGATGCGGGCACGGTCGTTGCCCGGCGGGGGAAATGGCGCCAAGGTTCGTCTCCTGTGTGGACGGCCCGTACCCGGGGCGAAAGGAACGACGGATGATCAGAGCAGGCGCGATTCGATCGGCGTGGCTGGTGGTGGCCTTGCTGGCGCTGCCCGCGGCCCATGCGCTGGCCGCGGACTACGAGCGGCACTTCATCGGCGATCGCGCCCTGGCCACGCCGGGCACGCCGGCGCCCGGACTGCTGCTGATGGGCGGCGGCGACCGCAACACCGCCGCGCTGAGCTGGTTCCTGGGCAAGGCCGGCAATGGCCACGTGGTGGTGCTGCGCGCTTCGCTGGGCGGCGAGATCGGGCAGGAATTCCATGACGAGGTAGGCGGCGTGGCCTCGGTGGAGACCTTCGTCTTCGCCAACCGCCAGGCCGCGCACGATCGCAGGCTGCTGGCCAGCCTGCGCAAGGCCGACGGCATCTTCATCGCCGGCGGCGACCAGTCGCGCTACCTGCGTTACTGGAAGGGCACCCCGGTCGAGCAGGCGCTGGAGGCGCACGTGCGCGCCGGCAAGCCGCTGGGCGGCACCAGCGCGGGCCTGGCGATCCTGGGCGAGTTCGTTTACGGCGCGATGGACGGCGGCAGCCAGAGCAGCCCGCGCGCGCTGGCCGATCCGCTGGGCCCGGAGAACACCATCGAGACCGGCTTCCTCGACTTCGACGTGATGCGCGGCGTGCTCACCGACTCGCACTTCCGCGAGCGCAACCGCCTCGGCCGTCTGCTGGCCTTCGTGGCCAAGGCCGAGACGCTGTCGGGCGGTCGCCCGGTGCTGGGCCTGGGCGTGGACGAGGACGCCGCGCTGGCGGTCGAGGCCGATGGTCGCGCGCGCGTGCATGCGACCGCGCCGGGCGCGGGCGCGACCGTGGTCCGGGGCGGCTTCGCGCCGCAGCAGGAGGATCGACCGATGCAGCTCGACCGGGTCGAGGTGGTCGGGGTCGGTGTCGACTCGGTGCTGCACCTGCCCTCGGGCGAGGTCGAGCGACCGATGTGGACGCGCCGCCACGCGGTGCGCGGCGGCGTGCTGCTGGCGCAGGACGCGCCGCGCCTGGTGATCCATGGCGGTGCCGGCGTCGAGCCGGGCGACCTGACGCCGGAAGAGGAAGCCGCCGCGCGCGCCGCGCTCGCGGCCGCGCTGCGCGCCGGCCATGCCGAACTCGCCGCCGGCAAGCCGGCGCTGGACGCGGTGACCGCGGCGATCGTCGCGCTCGAGGACGCGCCGATGTTCAACGCCGGTCGCGGCGCGGTGTTCACCCACGACGGCACCAACGAGCTCGACACCTCGATCATGGACGGCGCCACCGGCCGGGCCGGCGCTGCCGCCGCCCTGCATCGCGTGCGCAACCCGATCACCCTGGCGCGCGCGATCATGGAGCGCTCGCGCCACGTGATGATGGTGGGCGAGGGCGCGGAGCGCTTCGCGAAGGAGCAGGGCATCGCCCTGGTCGATCCGGCGTATTTCCGCACCGACAAGCGATGGCAACAGCTGCAGAAGGCGCTGCGCGACGACAGCAAGCCGCACGCGCTGTTCTCGGATGCGCCGCCGAAGGCCTACTTCGGCACCGTCGGCGCGGTGGCGCTGGACGCGCAGGGCCTGCTGGCCGCGGGCACCTCGACCGGCGGCATGACCAACAAGCGCTACGGCCGCGTCGGCGACGCGCCGATCATCGGCGCCGGCACCTGGGCCGACGACCGCTGTGCGGTCTCGGGCACCGGCTGGGGCGAGTTCTACATCCGCACCGCTGCCGCGCACGAGATCTGCGCGCGCGTGCGCCTGTCCGGCGACAGCATCGCGCGCGCCGGCGAGGCGGTGATCAACGAGCTGATTCCGGCGGCCGGCGGCGACGGTGGCGCAATCGCGCTCGGTGCCGACGGCAGCGTGTCGTTCCCGTTCAACACCGGCGGCATGTACCGCGGCTGGATCGGCGCCGACGGCGTGCCGCACGTGGCGATCTGGCCGCACGAAACGCTGGAAGCCCCATAACGCCAACCGGCTTGACCCGGCCCCGTGGTTGGGCTGTGCTGTCGCCTGGCCTCATGGATGACTTGCCTTGCCGACTGTTCGCACGCGTCGATGGATCTGGGCCCTCGGCGCCCTGGCCCTGCTCGGAGTGGCGTTCAGCGCGGGGCGCTGGCTGGCGCCGCCCGGAGACGGTTCGCGGAAGGAGGGCGCGGCGAACGATCAGCGTTTCGTCGCCACTGCGGCAAAGGACGCCCGGCCGCGTGAACCTCCCCTGCCCGCGCCAGGCATGCGGGATCTGGCGCGGCCCCTGCCGCCGCTCGATGCTCCGCTGCGCGTGGTCGCATCGGAACTGGCGTCCCGCGCTGCCCGGGGCGATGCGCGGGCGGCCTGCAGGCTCGCCGCGGAGTACGAATGGTGCGACGCCCTGGGCAGGGCGCGGTCGATGGCGGCGGCCCGGGTGGCGCAGCTGCCCCCACTCGAAGCCGGTCGGCGCGGCCCCGATCTCCTGGCGGACCAGCGCCAGGCGGCCGAGGTCGCGCTTGACTCCGCCGAAGGGCGGTTCAGCCAGCACTGCGCCGATGCGCCGCCCCTGCACGCGGCGCGCCGGGTGGGTTACTGGCGCCAGGCCGCGCTGCGGGGACATCCTGCGGCACTACGGCATTACGCGATCGGCAATGCGTTCCGGTTCAATGACCTGCTCGACGCCCTGCCGGAGCTGGAGCGCTACCGGCGCGAAGCCGGTGCGCTGGCCCTGCGCTCGGCCAATGCCGGCGACCCGGCAATGATGTATGCGCTGGCCATGGCCCACGCCGAAGGGTCGGATGGCCGGTACCGGCCGTTCCTCGCGCAGACGCTCCCGCCCGATGCGGGGCGCGCGCTGGTCTGGTTCCGGCGACTGCAGGCGACCCCGACCGTGCAGCGGCTGCCCGAGACCCATGTGGTGCGGCTGGAAATCGAGGGATACCTGTCCTCGCTGTCGCGACTGGTGCCGCCCGACGAGCTCCGGCGGGCCGAAGCGGCGTTGGCAGGCTACCGGCCCCCAATGGATGGCAGCGCCGATCAGCTGCCGCAGCTGTTCCCGAACGGCGGCCTGCTCGACGTGGACCGGAACGACTGCGACCAGCAACCCGGCCGGCATGGCGGGGGCTGAGCGAGGGTGGGCGCCGGCCTCACCGCTCCGAGTGCCCGCTCTCGTAGTAGTCGCGGCGCAGGAACAGGTCGGGCTGGATCAGGTCCATGAACGCGCGTGCCTGCGGTGAGGGCAGGCGGCCCTTGCGCATCACCACGCCGTAGCTGCGCGCGGGGAAGAAGCGGTCGAGCGGGCGGGTGACCAGGCGCCCGCGGTCGGCATCGGTCAGGCAGATCGAGGACAGGATGCTGATGCCCATGCCCATCGCCACGTACTGCTTGATCACCTCCCAGCCGCCGACCTCCAGCGCCACGGTGTAGGGCACGCGGTTCTGCTGGAACACCAGGTCCACCAGGCGCCAGGTGATCTGGCGCTTGGGCGGCAGGATCAGCCCGTACTGGCCGATGTCGGCCAGGGTCAGGTCGTCCTTGTCGGCCAGCGGGTGGCCCGGCGGCATCACCAGCCGCTGCTCGAAGCGGTGCAGCGGCTCGTAGACCAGGTCGCCGGGCACGTCGTGCATGGAGCCGACCACCAGGTCGACCGAATCGGCGCGCAGCAGGTCGGTGCCGTCGGCGCTGACCGTGTTGTGCAGGCTCAGGCGCACGTCTGGATGGTGCTGGCGGAATCGCTCCACGATCCGCGGCAGCAGGTAGAGGATGGTCGAGCTGTTGGCGGCGATGTTGAGGTCGCCCGCGTCCATGCCCCGCAGCGCGTCGCGGAAGGCGGTCGGCAGCGTATCGATGCCGTCCACCAGTGGGCGCGCCAGTTCGTACAGCGCCTCGCCGGCGCGGGTCGGCACCAGGCGCCGGCCACTGCGCTCGAACAGTTTCTGCCCCAGCTCCCGCTCCAGCGCCTGCAGCTGCAGGGTGATCGCCGGCTGGCTGACGTACAGCGCTTCGGCCGCGCGCGACACCGATCCCAGTCGCACGGTCTGGCAGAAGGCCCGCAGCGGCTTCAGCCGATCGGCCTTGTAGGCGAACCTGGGGGTCGGATTCCCGGCCGAAGGCATTGATTCGACGCATCTATTTGGAAAACTTATCAATTACATTGAGAAAACTCAGTTGTCAAATAATTCCATGGGGCGGAGGGTGGCGCTGCACCGCAACATCCACCGGAGTCCGCCATGTCCGCCGTCCTGAAGCCCTCGCAGATCGCCTCCGGCATCGAAATGCCCGAGTCCGCCGCCGTCGCCGACCTCGTCGACGCGCGCGCCCAGGCGTTCCTGGCCGAGCTGCATCGCCAGTTCGAACCGGAGCGTCAGGCCCTGCTCGCCGCGCGACGCCGCCGCCAGGCCGGGTTCGACGCGGGCGCCCTGCCGGACTTCCGCGACGACACCCGCGCGATCCGCGAAGGCGACTGGCAGGTGGCGCCGATCCCCGAGGCGCTGCTCGACCGCCGGGTCGAGATCACCGGCCCGGTCGACCCGAAGATGGTCATCAACGCCCTGAACTCGGGCGCGAACTGCTACATGGCCGACTTCGAGGATTCCACCGCCCCGACCTGGGCCAACATCACCACCGGCCAGCGCGCCCTGCGCGAGGCGGTCGCCGGCACCCTGACCTTCGCCGCCGGCGGCAAGCGCTATGCGCTCCGGCCCGAAGGCGAGCAGGCGGTGCTGATCGTGCGGCCGCGCGGCTGGCACCTGGACGAGAAGCACGTGCTGGTCGACGGCCAGCGCATGTCCGCCTCGCTGTTCGACGCGGGCCTGTTCGCCTGGCACAACGCCGCCGCGCTGGCCGCCAAGGACCGCGGCCCGTACTTCTACCTCCCCAAGCTGCAGTCGATGGAGGAGGCCGCGCTGTGGCAGCGGGCGCTTTCGCACATCGAGCGCGAGCTGGGCCTGCCGCAGGGGCAGATGAAGGTCACCGTGCTGATCGAGACCCTGCCGGCCGCGTTCGAGATGGACGAGATCCTGCATGCGCTGCGCGAGCGCATCGTCGGCCTCAACTGCGGCCGCTGGGACTACATCTTCTCCTACATCAAGACCCTGCGCGGGCACCGCTCGCGGGTGCTGCCCGAGCGCAGCCAGGTGACGATGACCCAGCCCTTCCTCAAGGCCTACTCGGAGCTGTTGATCCAGACCTGCCATCGCCGCGGCGCGCACGCCATGGGCGGCATGGCCGCGCAGATCCCGATCAACAACGACGAAGAAGCGAACGAGCGCGCGCTGGCCCGCGTGCGCGCCGACAAGCTGCGCGAGGTCACCGCCGGCCACGACGGCACCTGGGTCGCGCATCCGGCGCTGATCCCGCTGGCGCGCGAGGTGTTCGACGAGCGCATGCCGACCCTGCACCAGCAGCACATCGGGCGCGAGGAGGTGATCGTCACCGCGCGCGACCTGCTGGCGCCTTCGCTGGGCACGATCACGCGGATCGGCTTCGAGAACAACGTCGAGGTCTGCGTGCGCTACCTCGCCGCCTGGCTCGACGGCAACGGCTGCGTGCCGATCCACTGGCTGATGGAGGACGCCGCCACCGCCGAGATCGCGCGGGCGCAGCTGTGGCAGTGGCTGCATGCCGCCGACGGCGGGTGCTGCCCGCTGCACCTGGACGACGGCACGGTGATCGACGAGGCCCTGTTCGACCGCGTGCTGCTGTGCCTGCCTTCGCGCCTGGCCGGGCAGCCGGTGATCGGCGCGGCGCGCGTGCCCGAGGCGATCGCGATGCTCGAGGAGCTGACCCATCGCGCCACGCTCGAGGACTTCCTGACCCTGCCCGCCTACGAGCGCATCTGACCCGCCGCCTTGCCGCCCCGCGTGCCGCGCCTGCCGCGCGCGCCTGCACCCCCTTTCGAATCGAGGACATCCGCATGAACACCGAGCCCCGCACCCGACAGATCGACGCGCTGCAGCAGCAGTGGGACAACGACCCGCGCTGGACCGGCATCCAGCGCCCCTATTCGGCCGCCGACGTGGTGCGCCTGCGCGGCAGCCTGCAGCCCGAGTACACGCTCGCCAAGCGCGGCGCCGAGAAGCTGTGGAAGCTGGTCAACGGCGGCGCGAAGAAGGGCTACGTCAACGCCTTCGGCGCGATCTCGGCCGGCCAGGCCATGCAGCAGGCCAAGGCCGGGCTGGAGGCGGTGTACCTGTCGGGTTGGCAGGTCGCCGCGGACGGCAACACCTCCGAGACCATGTATCCGGACCAGTCGCTGTATGCCTACGACTCGGTGCCGACGATGGTGCGCCGGATCAACAACACCTTCCAGCGCGCCGACGAGATCCAGTGGAAGAACATCTGCGACGGCAAGATGAAGGAGGAGGACGCGATCGACTTCTTCCTGCCGATCGTCGCCGACGGCGAGGCCGGCTTCGGCGGCGTGCTCAACGCCTACGAGCTGATGAAGAACATGATCGGCGCCGGCGCCGCCGCGGTCCACTTCGAGGACCAGCTGGCCGCGGTGAAGAAGTGCGGCCACATGGGCGGCAAGGTGCTGGTGCCGACCCAGGAAGCGGTGCAGAAGCTGGTGGCCGCGCGCCTGGCCGCCGACGTGCTGGGCGTGCCGACGGTGGTGCTGGCGCGTACCGACGCGGAAGCGGCGAACCTGCTGACCTCGGACTTCGACGCCAACGACAAACCCTTCGTCACCGGCAGCCGCACGGCCGAAGGCTTCTACAAGGTCAGGAACGGCCTGGAGCAGGCGATCAGTCGCGGCGTGGCCTACGCCCCCTACGCCGACCTGGTGTGGTGCGAGACCGGCACCCCGGACCTGGGCTTCGCCCGCGAGTTCGCGCAGGCGGTGCACGCCAGGCACCCGGGCAAGCTGCTGAGCTACAACTGCTCGCCCAGCTTCAACTGGAAGAAGAACCTCGACGACGCCACCATCGCCAGGTTCCAGGACGAGCTGGCGGCGCTGGGCTACAGGTACCAGTTCATCACCCTGGCCGGCATCCACATCAACTGGTTCAACACCTTCAAGTTCGCGCACGACTACGCGCGCGGCGAGGGCATGCGCCACTACGTGGAGCAGGTGCAGGAACCGGAGTTCGCCGCGCGCGACAAGGGCTACACCTTCGTCTCGCACCAGCAGGAAGTGGGCGCTGGCTATTTCGACGACGTGACCACGGTGATCCAGGGTGGCGCCTCGAGCGTGACCGCGCTCACCGGCTCGACGGAAGAAGAGCAGTTCGCGCGGTCGCACGCGGTCGCCGCCTGACCGGAACAGGACGCGGTGGGAGGATCGGACGGCCGGGCCTGATGCCCGGCCGTTCGTTTTTCTGATCAGCGGGCTTCGGGCTGGGCGGGGGGGCACGCGAGCGGTGCTTCGGTGGCCCCCACTATCCGAACCGGCACCCGCGAAGGGCGCAGCGCCCGCAGGCGGGGGGGCGGGCAGCACGATCGAGGTGAACCCTCGCGGTGTAGTGGCGACGAGGGACAAGGCGACCGCGGACCCAGGGGCGCCGCAATGGCCTCGCGCCCTCCCCCGCCTGCGGGGGAGGGCTGGGGTGGGGGTCAACGCAGCGACGAGTCCCCGGTCCCGGCTAGCGCTGGTCCGCCGCCTCCACCGCCGCCTCCAGCGGCACGCCGTTGGCCTTGAGCCACTCCGCCACCGCCCTGCGCTCGGCCAGGGCGCGGTCGGCGAGGAGGGCGCGGTTGTAGCCGAAGTAGTACGACTGGAAGCTGGCGCCGCCCGAGTTCTCCGCCATGGGCGGGGCGCCCTTGGCCAGCAGCGCCAGGATCGCGCCGCCGTTGTTGGTGCGCGCCGCGACGTGCAGGGGAGTGTCGCCGTTGCGGTCGGCGATGCCCGGGTCCGCGCCGGCGTCCAGCAGCACCTGGTACTGGTCGGCGCGCGGCGAGAGCAGGGCCTGCACCAGCGGCGTGGTGCCGGTATGCGGGTTGCGCGCGTTGGCGTCGCCGCCGTGTTCGAGCACCAGCCGCAGCAGTTCGGGCTTGCCCGAGAATGCCGCCGCGTGGACGGCCGTATCGCCACGCGGGCCGGCCCGGTTGGGATCGGCGCCGCCCTGCAGCAGCGCTTCGACGCTGGCCTGCTGGTCTTTGGCGATCGCCGCCAGCAGCAGGGTGCTGCCGTCGCTGCCGGGCGCATCGACGTCCACGTGCCCGAGCTGGCGGCGGATCTCGGCTGCATCCCCACGCGCGACCGCGTCCGACAGCGGCGAGAGTTCCGGACTGGAGAAGGCGTCGTTGCTCATGGACGGCCGGGCGCACCCCGCGGCAAGGCATAGGAGAAGGGCGGACGCGATCGCGGCAGGGCGGCGCATGCGCGGCATTGGAGCCCCGATCATAGCGCCGCGCAAGCGGCCGCGTTCCGGGAGCGGCACCAACGACTATCGGCCGAAGAGGCCGCCGACGAAGCTGGCCGCACCCTGGGCGAGATCGGTCACGCCCTGCGCCACCCAGCCGGCGCCGTCGGCAACGGTCTCGACGGCCTGGCCGCCGACATCGGCCACGAAC
Source organism: uncultured Luteimonas sp. (assembly GCF_947492465.1). Taxonomy (NCBI): domain Bacteria; kingdom Pseudomonadati; phylum Pseudomonadota; class Gammaproteobacteria; order Lysobacterales; family Lysobacteraceae; genus Luteimonas; species uncultured Luteimonas sp. The sequence goes on along the minus strand of NZ_CANLNF010000002.1, from coordinate 578,710 downwards.
TCGATCGCGTCGCCGCCACCGTCGACCGCGCCCGACAGCACGTCGCCGATCCAGCCGTCGACCTGTTCGTCGATCTTCGCGGCCAGGGTGTCGGCGTAGCCGTCCACGGTATCGCCGACCGAGTTGAACGCGCCTTCGGCAAAGTCGCCGGCCAGGCGCACGCCGCCCTGCACGAAGCGGCCATCGGCGAACTCGTCGGCCCTGACCGCGTCGACGTCGGTGGCGAAATCGTGCACGTTGCGCGCGTAGTCGTCCTTGGCCACGTCGGGCAGCAGGTTCTGCAGGTCGCGGCCCAGGTTGGACGGGTTCTCGTAGCCCGCCTGCCAGGGCTGGTGCTCGATGATGCCGGCGGTCAGCGCGTTGGGGCTGTGGCTCATCGCGCTGTAGGCGACGTTGCCGGCCAGGTTGGCGCCACCGGTGAGCACGCCGGTGACCGGGTTGAGCGGCAGGAACGGCGTGTGGCGCGCGGCCTCGACGCCGGCGTTGACCAGCGCCAGCTGCTGCGGCGTCATGCCCTCCAGCTCCATCGGCCCGTAGTGGTTGAACATGTTGTGCTCGTCGGCGCTGGCCGGCTTGACCACGATCTGGGTGCCGATCGCGTCCGGCGCGGCGAGTCCGGTGATCCAGCTGTCCTGGGCCTTGGTCAGGGCATCGTCCTGCAGCGAATAGGCGCGGATCTGCCCGCCTTCGGCCAGGTCCCGCGCGCGCTGCGGATCGATGCCGAGGCGGTCCAGGGTGTTGGGATGGATGCCGGAGGCGTCGAAGGTGACCGCCGGCACGCCGCTGGCCAGCGCGCCCACCGACGCCAGACCGCCGCCCTGCGAATGGCCGGTGATGGCGAGGTTGGTCGATTCGCCGCCCGGGTTGTCGCCGAACACCCGCGCGAATTCCACCGCGGAGTTGACCGCGGTGCCGCTGAACTTGTCGCCGTCGCGGGTCTCGTAGCCCAGGCCCTGCCGGAAGTTGTTGTCCCAGTCGTCCGCGCCCTCGGCGGTGCCGCGATAGGACAGGACGTAGTTGCCGGCGCCGTCGGTGTAGATCTCGGCGCGGAACTCCTGCGCGTTGGTCGGCACGCTGTCGTTCGCGCCCAGGTACTGCAGCCGCCAGGCCTGCGGATCGGCGACGCCAAGGTCCTGCAGCTGCTGGTCGCTGACCGCGCTCCAGCCGGCCGGCGGCGCGCCGCGCGTGCCGTACACGGCGGTGGCCAGCTGCGACAGGGTCACGTCGAACGGCTGCGCCCGGGTGCCGCTGGCCACGTCGGCGAGGGTCTGTCCGGCCGGAATCGCGTACGGGCCGCCCGCTTGAGATGGATGCGCGCCGGTGGCGGAGGGGCCCGGTGCCTGCAGCTGCGGGTGGTAGCTGGCCTCCGGACGCCACGGGCCCGGGCTGATGAAGGTCGACGTTGCCGGGGAGGACGGCGCGGACGACAGCCATTGCGCGCGCGTGCCCGAATCGAGGACCGGTGAAATCCCGCTGACCATGACGGTCTCCATACCAGCTGGTACGGCCACCCTAGCCCGGGCCCGGCGTGCCGTGACAGCTAGGGCGTGTCCTAGGGAGCACCCCCGATCCGTGGTGGGGCGGGTTTCCGCTGCGGCCGCAAGCGGCCCCAGGCAGGCGGGGCCGCGGCACCCGGACCGGCAGGCGGCTAGAATGGCGGCACGGAGCTGTCGAAGTCCGACAGGGGGAAACACAATGCAATCCAAGACACGTGCGCTCGCGCATGCAGGCCTGCTTGGCCTGTGCATCCTGCTGGCCGCGCCGGTTCCGGCCGCGCTGGCGCAATCGTTGCCCAGGCCGGCCGAGTTCTATTTCGAGGAAGACAGCGCCGCGCGCCCGATCGTCGCGATCGAGGGCAGCGACGATGCGACCGTGGCGCAGCTGCTGCGCCTGCGGGACCGCGGCGGCCGCAACGCCGAGCAGGCGGTGGCGCAGCTGGCGCACCTGTCGATGGCCGCCGGCCGCACCGATACCGGCATGGCCCTGTACGCGCAGGCCATCCAGGAGACCTCGCCGGGCAGCCAGCGCCGCCGCTCGCTGCAGTGGAACCAGGCCTGGGACCTGTACCGCAGCGGCGATGTCGAAGCGGCACTGTCGCTGTGGGCCGAGGCCGGCAGCAATCCGGTGGTGCGATATGCCTGGGTCCCGCCGACCCTGGCGTTGGCGCTGTGGAAGCTCGACCGCCGCGAAGAGGCCGTGGCCTGGTACGCCGCGGCAGTCCGCACCTGGCCCGACCGCTGGTCCAGTCCCGATGCGCTGCCGGGCCTGCTGCCGGACTGGAGCGACGAGGATCGCGCCACCCTGGCCCAGGTGCTCGCCGCCTGGCGCGAGGATCCGCCGGCCTGGCCATAGGCCCACGCGCGGCAGCCCGGCTTCCGCGTTAAGGTGCGCGCATCGCAGTTGACGGGCTTCCGCATGCGCACCACCGCCAGGATCATCACGCTCGCCGCCGCCCTCGGCGGCGTCGCGGCGGCCGGGGCCGCCGACCGCATCACCGGGCACACCTTCGCCACCCGCAGCGAGGTGCATGCGCCGCACGCGATGGCGGCGACCTCGCATCCGCTGGCCACGCAGATCGCGCTCGACGTGATGAAGGCCGGCGGCAGCGCGGTCGACGCGGCCATCGCCGCCAACGCCGCGCTGGGCCTGATGGAGCCCACCGGCAACGGCATCGGCGGCGACCTGTTCGCCATCGTCTGGGATCCGAAGACGCAGAAACTGCATGGTTACAACGGCTCGGGTCGTTCGCCGCGCTCGCTCACGCTGGCCGAGTTCGAACGCCGCGGCCTGACCGAGGTGCCGTCGCACGGGCCGCTGCCGGTGACGGTGCCGGGCACGGTCGACGGCTGGTTCGCCCTGCACGGGCGCTTCGGCAAGCGCACCATGGCGCAGAACCTGGCCCCGGCGATCGGCTACGCGCGCGACGGCCATCCCGTGCACGAGGTGATCGCCTACTACTGGGACCGCTCGGTGCCGCGGCTGTCGAAGTGGCCGGGATTTTCCGAGCAGTTCACCATCGACGGGCGCGCGCCGCGCAGCGGCGAGACCTGGAAGAACCCCCACCTCGCCGACACCCTGCAGCGGATCGCCGACGGCGGCCGCGACGCGTTCTACAAGGGCGACATCGCCCGCACCATCGACGCCTACTTCAAGGCCCACGACGGCTTCCTGTCCTATGACGACCTGGCCGCGCACCAGGGCGAGTGGGTCGATCCGGTCTCCACCAACTATCGCGGCTACGACGTCTGGGAGCTGCCGCCCAGCGGCCAGGGCATCGCCGCGCTGCAGATCCTCAACCTGCTCGAACCCTACGACCTCAAGGCCTACGGCTTCGGCAGCCCCGAGCACGTGCACCTGTTCGTCGAGGCCAAGAAGCTGGCGTTCGCCGACCGCGCCGCCTCCTACGCCGATCCGGACTTCTACCGTACCCCCGTCGCGCGCCTGGTCTCGAAGGACTATGCGCGCGAACGCGGCCGCCTGATCTCGATGGATCGCGCCATGCAGGCGGCCGAGCCTGGGGTGATCCCGCAGCTCAACGAGGGCGACACCATCTATCTCACCACCGCCGATGCCGACGGCATGATGGTGTCGCTGATCCAGTCCAACTACCGCGGCATGGGCAGCGGCATGGCGCCGCCGGGGCTGGGCTTCATCCTGCAGGATCGCGGCGAGCAGTTCGTGCTCAAGCCAGGCCATCCCAACAGCTTCGCGCCGGGCAAGCGTCCGTTCCACACCATCATCCCGGCGTTCGTGACGAAGGGCGGCAAGCCCTGGCTGAGCTATGGCGTGATGGGCGGCGCGATGCAGCCGCAGGGCCACGTGCAGATCCTGCTCAACCTGATCGACTTCGGCATGAACCTGCAGGAAGCCGGCGACGCGCCGCGCATCCAGCACGACGGCTCCACCGATCCGGCGGGCCAGGCCGAGGCCATGGCAGACGGCGGCCGGGTCGAACTGGAAACCGGCTTTCCCTACGAGACCGTGCGTGCGCTGATGCGCAAGGGCCACAGCGTGCGCTTCGCCGACGGCCCCTACGGCGGCTACCAGGCGATCATGGCCAACCCGCACGGCGGCTGGACCGGCGCCAGCGAGTCGCGCAAGGACGGGCAGGCGGCCGGGTACTGACGAAGACGGGGCGGCGTCGCCATGGCGGCGCCGGAGCAGGCGGCCGGCCGCGCGGGCGCTATTCTGCGCGTCTCCACCACTCCCGGTCTGCGCATGATCAAGTCGATCCTCACGCGTCTTGCAATGAGCGCCCTGCTGCTCGCCCCCGGCGCGCGGGCGCAGGACTGGAACGATGCCGACCCCACCGCACTGGCGCAGGCGACGGCCGTCGAGGCCTACACCACGCGCCTGGCCGGATCGCTCGCAGGTTCGGGTTCGGCGCGCGAACTGGCCCTGGCCGCGGTGTTGCGCGACATGGCGGAGGCTGCTCGGCGCAGTCCCGCCACGGACGACGCTGCGCCGGGCGCGGCACCGGCCGATCCGCAGGCGCAGGCCTGGCGACGCGCAGCCGCGGCGAAGGCCGGCCAGGACATTCTGGCCAACCAGCTGCTGGCGGGCTCCGGCGCGGCTGCGGACAACGCAATGCGCCGCGCCGCGGCAGGCCGCTGGCAGGCGGCGGATCCGGGCAACCTGTATCCGCTGCTGCACCTGGACCTCGACGCCGAGGCGCTGCTGTCCGCCGCGCGCGAGGCCACGCACGCCGATGCCCACATGTACGAGGGCGTGCGCTGGATCATGGCGGCGTACCGCCGGTCCCCGCCATCGGCTTCCGAACAGGCCGCGATGGCCGGCGACGGTGAGTACCGCGTCGACGAGGCGGCAGCGGTCTCGGCGATGGGGCTGTGGACGGCGGCCGCGGTTCCGGGACTGGCGACCCTGCTCGAGGCCTGCAGCGAGCCGATGCTGCGCGCACGTCCCGCGCGTCGCGACGACTGCCGCCACGCGGCAGGCCTGCTGGCCGACGGCTCCGGCCGGGTCGGCGACGAGCACGCCGGCCTGGCGATGCTGCGGGCGCTGGCGACCACCACGGCGGAACGCGCCCAGGTGGAGGAGCGGCAGCGCGCGCTGGACTGGCGGATGCTGCAGTGGGGGCGGATCGCCCAGCAGCAGCCGCGTGGCGGCGCGGCGCAGTTCGTCCGACTGCTGTCGGACCCGGACATCCGCACCGAGCAGCAGCTGGTGGCGCGCGTGCTGGCCGAGGCCGGGGTGCCGTCCGATCCACCCCATGGCTGGATGCCGCCGCGTCGATGAAAGGCCCGCGCCTTGGGGGGTCGGACGATCCGCGCGTGGCGTTCGCGCCCGCCCGGACCAGGGGCCGCCGGCGGGTGAGGGACGGCCTGGTCATGGCCGCCGCTGTCGTCGGACTTGCCGGCTGCGCCAGCCGCGGCACCGCGATCGACAAGCGGATGGTGCTGCCGCCGGGCGCCGCTACCATGACGCTGGAGACGCGGCAGGGCTTCCTCATGGCGGTGCCGATCCACGAGCCGCTGCCCGTGCTGGCGGACGAGGCCCGCGGCCCGGACGGACGCACCGAGGTGTGCGTGGAGATCGTCATCGATGTCGAAGGCCAGGTGTCGGAAGCGCGGCACATGCCCGGGGTCGATGCCTGCGATGCGCAGCCCGACGCGGGGTACGTGGCGGCGGCGCTGGCCGCGGTGCGGCAATGGACGTTCTTCGCGGCCGCGCTGTGCGAGTTTCCCGGGGAACAGCCGGTGACCGAGGACTGCAGCGGCGAGGGCGTGATGGTGCGCGCGGTGCCGATCCGCCTGATGTACGCCTTCGCCTTCGAGCGCAGCGGCGGCAAGGCGCGGGTGCGCGCGCGCCGGGCCGGCTGAGCCGCCTCAGTCGGCCGGCACCGTCCGGCTGGCGGCCCAGGCGCGCAGCGCCTCGACCTGTTCGCGCATCACCACCGACAGCGGGCGGGTGGCGCCGATCTCTTCCAGCAGCAGGACGTTGTCGACCGCGCGGCCATCGGCGTGGGCGGTGTACAGGGCCGCGACGATGGCCTGCTCGATCTCGGCGCCGGAGAAACCCTGCGAGGCCTGCGCCAGGGCGGGCAGGTCGAAGCGGTCGGCCGGCAGTTCGCGCCGGCGCAGGTGCAGCTCGAACACGTGCGCGCGGGTGTCGGCATCGGGCAGGTCGACGAAGAAGATCTCGTCGAAGCGGCCCTTGCGCAGCAGTTCGGCCGGGAGCTCCTGCACCTGGTTGGCGGTGGCGACCAGGAACACGCTCGAGCGGCGCTCGGCCATCCAGGTCAGCAGATAGCCCAGCACGCGCCGCGACACGCCGCCATCGCCATCGGCGCTGCCCGCGGCCAGGCCCTTCTCGATCTCGTCGATCCACAGCACGCACGGCGCCAGCTGCTCGGCCTGGGCCAGCGCCGCTCGCAGGTTGGCCTCGGTCTCGCCGTGGTACTTGGCGTAGAGCGTGCCGAAGTCCAGCCGCACCAGCGGCACGCCGAAGCCGCCGGCCACCGCCTTGGCCAGCAGCGACTTGCCGCAGCCCTGCACGCCCAGCAGCAGGATGCCCTTGGGCGGATCGAGGCCCGGTGGCGCCTCGCCCTCGGCGAACACGCGCCGGCGCTGCTCGATCCAGCGCTTGAGCCGGCGCGCGCCGGCCACGTCGGCGAAGCGCGCGGTGTCGTACTCGTAATGCAGGTGGCCGCTGCGGTTGAGCAGCTCGAACTTCAGCCGCGCCAGTTCCGGCAGGTCGTCCGGGCCCAGTGCGCCGTCGTCGTGGATCAGGTGGCGCGCGATCCGGCGTGCGTCCATCGCGTCCAGGCCCTGCAGGTTGCGCACGACCCGGCGCACCACCGCCTCGTCGGCTTCGAGCCGCCGGCCCTCGTTCTCGCGCTGCCAGGCGGCGATCTCCTCGCGCACCAGCTTGAGCAGTGCGTTGGCGTCGGGCAGCCGCAGGCGCAGGCGCGCGGCCTTGGCCTCGAGTTCGCCCGGCAGTTCGACCTTGTGCCCCACCAGCACCACGGTATGGGCCAGGCAGCCGCGCCGCTGCAGGATCTCGCGCAGCTGCCGCTGGGTGCCGGCATAGCCCAGGTAGGGATGGAAATCGAGCAGCAGGTAGACGCCGCGCTGGCCGGCGTTGCGGATCGCGGACAGGGTGCTGCCCGCATCGGGCGGCACCTGTGCCGGATCCTCGCCGTCCAGGTCGATGCGACGCAGTCCTTCGGTGATCGACCAGCGGTACAGCGCACGCCAGACCCGGGTCAGCGACTGCTGGAACAGCTGCACGGCCCGCATCTCGTCGGGTGTCTCGACCACGATGAGCGGCGTGTCGGCGCGGATCAGCGCCACGAGGTCCTGCAGGTCGCTCATGTTCGGGGGGTGGTGGCGGGCCGGGCGACGATAGCAGACGCGGGCGGCCGCGCGGCCGCGCCTGGGTCCCGGTCCCGTGACGCGCGGGAAGCGCCTGCCGCAACAGGCGAGCGCGATCATCACGACATCCGCATCCGCCAGTTTGTAAAAGTTGCGTCAAGCGCGCGGACCCCGCGCGGGTTCCGCGGCCATGTGGTCGCGACGACCACGCCGCCGGTGTACGCTCGCGGCTCGTTCCCGTGGCGGAGGCAATGCATGAAGACCGTGCTGGTGGCCAGTTCCAAGGGCGGTGTCGGCAAGACCACGATCGCCACCCATCTGGCGGCCGAATCGGCCCTGGCGGGGCGCAGCACGGTGATCATCGATGCCGATCCACAGGGCTCGTCCACGCGTTGGGCCGAACGTCGCGCCGGGCTGGAGAGCGCGGTCCTGCCGATCGACGGCAGCAGTCGCCACAAGACCGCATGGAAGTCGATCCCCGAGGGCACCGACCGGGTGGTGGTCGATGCCCCGGCCGGCGCCCACGCCGACGCGCTGGAGGTCTACCTCGAGCACGCCGATGCGCTGGTGGTGCCGGTGCTGCCGTCGGCGCTCGACATCGATGCCACCGTGCCCTTCCTCAATGCCCTGGCCAAGCACCCGCGGGTGCGCAGCGGCGCGCTGCCGGTGGGCCTGGTCGGCAACCGCCTGCGGCCCTGGACCAATGCCTCGCAGCAGGCCATGGAGCTGCTGGGCCAATGGCCGTACCCGCTGGTGGCGCAGCTGCGCGACAGCCAGGCCTACGTGATGCTGGTGGGCTTCGGCAAGAGCCTGTTCGACTACAACTCGGCCCAGGTGCGCGATCACCAGGCCGACTGGCAGCCCCTGCTCAAATGGCTCAAGCGCGCCTGAGCCCGCACCTTCCGGAGTACGCCCGCCATGCGTGAACTGATCCTGTTGCGGCATGCCCATGCCGAGCTGCCGCGCACCGGGCAGGCCGACTTCGACCGGCCGCTCTCGGCCGAAGGCCTGGCCGAAGCCGAGGCGGTGGCCGCGTGGATGCGCGACAAGTCGCTGTTGCCCGACCTGGTCCTGTGTTCGCCGTCGCGGCGCACGCGCGAGACCCTGGACGCGGTCACCCAGGTGGTGGGCGAGCTGGACAAGCGCCTGGAGGCGTCGATCTACGAGGCGACCGCCGGGACCCTGGCGGGCCTGGTCGACAGCCACCGCGACGTCGACCGGCTGCTGCTGGTCGGCCACAACCCCGGCCTGGAGCGGCTGCTGGCGCTGCTCCACAGCGGCCAGTCGGGCGATTACCGCGGCATGCCCCCGGCGGCGGTGGCGGTCCTGCACCTGCAGGAGGACACGCCGATCGAGCCGGGCATCGCCTCGGTCTCCGCCTTCTGGTGGCCGTGAGGACTGGGACGATGCGCCGGACCTGCCAGCGGCTGCGTTGGCTGGCGTTGCTGGGACTGGCGGCCGCGCTGTCGGCGCCCGCGTCTGAAATCGATACCGCGCTCTCGCGTATCGGCTTCACCCTGAAGACGCGCTGGGGCCAGTCGCTCGAGGGCCGGTTCCCGGACTGGCAGGGCGAGATCGTCGAGGTGTCGGAGCAGCGCCGCCAGGTGCGCCTGCGCCTGCCCACGCGCGAGGTCGAGATCCTCGACCATCCGCGCTATTCGAAGATCACCCGCGGCAACGGCTTCTTCGATGCCGACCACCACCCCTGGGTGGAGTTCGTGTCCGATCCCTACACCGGCGACCTGCTGCAGGAGGGCGGGCTGCTGGGCGGCGCGCTGACGATCCGCGGCGTGCGCCGGCGCGAGGTGTTCACGCTCGAGCCGGCCACCTGCGCGCGTCCGACCATCGACTGCGACGTGGTGGCCAGCGGCGTGGTCTACCGCAGCGACTACGCGATGGACCGCTGGGGCTTCGCCCTGTCCGACCGGGTGGTGTTCAACCTGCGCATCCGCACCCGGCCCGCGCCGGCGCCATGACCGCACTGCGGGCGCTCCTGGCGCTGCTGGCCCTGGCCTGCAGCGGTTGCGGCGGCCTGTCGGCGCTGCAGCGCGACCAGGCCGCGGCGATCGCCGCGCAGGCGCGTTCGCCCCTGGTCACCTGCGAGGCCGCCGACGCCTGCGCGCGGCCCTCGCCGCTGCGCGAACTGGGCGAACGGGCGATGGCCGAAAGCGCGCCGGCGCAACCGCGCCACTACGCGCTGCTGCTCGACTACGGCCAGGACGCGCTGGTCTCGCGCCTGGACCTGATCCGCGGCGCCCGCCACAGCATCGACCTGCAGACCTACATCTTCGACGAGGACGACGCCGGCCACCTGGTGCTCGACGAGCTGATGGCGGCGGCGCGGCGCGGGGTGCGCGTGCGGGTGCTGGTCGACCAGCTGTCCGCGCTCAAGCAGGTCGACACCCTGGCGGCGCTGGCCTCGGCCCACGTCAACTTCGAGATCCGCATCTACAACCCGGTGCTCGACCGCGCGCGCATCACCTATCCGATGTACGCCTGGGCCGCGGCCTGCTGCTGGCGCCGGCTCAACCAGCGCATGCACAGCAAGCTGCTGCTGGTCGACGGGCTGGTCGGCATCACCGGCGGGCGCAACTACCAGGACGACTACTACGACTGGAGCGCCGAGTACAACTTCCGCGACCGCGACGTGCTGGTCAGCGGCCCGGTGACGGCCGACATGGCGGCCAATTTCGAGGCGTTCTGGAATGCGCGGTTGAGCGTGCCGGTGGCGCGGCTCAACGACGTCGGCCGGCACCTGCTGCGCAAGGGCGCGCCGCCGCTGCCCGAATGGCCCTACGAGCGGCCCGCGCGGGTGGAGGCGGTGTCGCGCGCGGCCGCGAACGCGGACCTGGTGCGCGAACGGCTGGTCGAGGCCGCGATCCCGGTGGGCGAGGTGGTGTTCATCGCCGACCTGCCGCAGAAGCACCGCCGCGACCGCGAACTGGCCGCGAACGCGGTGCACGCCTCGCCGCTGCTCAACGAGCTGATCGAATCGGCGCAGCACGAGGTGCTGCTGCAGACGCCGTACCTGGTGCTGTCCGGGCAGGCGCAGGCCATGTTCGGACGCATGCACGAGCGGCCCTCGTCGCCGCGCGTGATCGTGTCCACCAACAGCCTGGCCGCGACCGATTCGTTCATCACCTATGCGCTGTCGTACAAGTACAAGCGCCGGCACCTGCGCGACTTCGGCTTCGAGATCCACGAGTTCAAGCCGTTCCCGGAGGATGCGCCGATCGACCTGGACGCCACCGGCGCGGTCGACATCTCCTGGAACCGCGACGGCAGCGCCAACATCGGCCGGATCGCGCCGGAACCGGAGGAAACCCAGCGCCGCACCCCGCCGCTGGAGCGCGAGTACGCCGCGCTGCGCTACGCCGGCATCGGCGTGCACCAGCGCGTGCCGCTCAAGCGCGCCGGCGTGCGCTTCGGCCTGCACGCCAAGTCGCTGGTGATCGACGGGCGCATCGGCGTGGTCGGCACCCACAACTTCGACCCGCGCGGCGACGACTACAACACCGAAAGCGCGGTGATCATCGACGACCCCGCGTTCGCGCGCGCGCTGGGCGACAGCATCCGCCGCGACTTGGCGCCGGAGAACGCCTGGACCATCGCCAGGCGCGACCGGCCGCCGGTGTTCTCCGGACTCGAATACTCGTTGACCAAGGTGTCCGAGCACCTGCCGGTGTTCGACCTGTGGCCGGTGCGCTACGCGACCAGCTACGAGTTCCGGCCCGGGCCCGCCTGCCCGGAGCCGCTGTCGCCCTTCGATCCGGGCTTCCGTGCCTGCTACGACCCGGTCGGCGACTTTCCCGAGGTCAACCTCGGCTTCCGCACCCTGCTCACGCGCATCTTCACCGCCTTCGGCGCCGGACTGGCCCCGATCCTCTGAGCCGGCGGCGACGCTCCCAAGGGCGGGGTGTCGTCAGTCATGCCTCGCCGCCGCAACCCGCGGCCTCCCGATCCCATCCCAATCAACGAGTTCCGGCAATCCGCACCCCATTTGCGGAACCGTGACTTCCGGCCCATGACCGAACCGGTCTGGTGTACTACTCTACCAACACACCAAAACACATTCCCCCACGAGGACGCGCCATGAACCACTTCACCACCACCTCCGTCTCCACGCTTCGCACCGCTTCCCCGAGTCCCGGCGGCCTGCGTCCGCGGCCGGCCTTCGAACGCCGCGAGCGCGGCTTTGGCGTCGGCTACGGCAACAGCAGCGGCTATGCCAGCGGCCGCAACTACGCCCCCAAGCCGGTGACCACGCCATTCCGTTTCGCCTGATTCCAATGCGGCGGGCGGCAGTCGTCCAGCATTGACGCGCGCGCGCCGCCGAGCCTAGGCTGCGCATCTTTCCGACACTGGACCGGCTATGTCGCTTTCGCTGACCATCGATCTCAACGACCAGGACCTCGAGCACTTCACCAGTGCGCTCAAGGCCGCACGCAAGGCCGCTGAGGACAAGAGTCCCGAGCAGATCGTGCAGGCGGCCGCTGCGCTGCTGGAAGGCGCGCAGCAGGTCAAGACGCCCGACTTCATCCGTGAGCGGCTCGAGCGGCTCGACGACATGATCGCCATGGTCCGGGACGAAGGCTGGCACCTGGACGACGCCGACCTGCAGCACGTGCTGTCGGCACTGGTCTACTTCGCCGATCCCAAGGACGTGATCCCGGACCACGTGCAGGTGCTCGGTTACCTCGACGACGCGATCATGATCGAGCTGTGCGTGCGTGAACTGCGCCACGAGCTCGAGGCCTACGACGACTTCTGCGAGTACCGCGAGCGCGAAGCCACCAAGCGTGGCGTGCAGCCGTCCGAAGTGGGCCGCACCGACTGGCTCGACAGCCGCCGCGACGAACTGGTCGAGCGCATGCACGCGCGCCGCGAACGCAGCGGCAACGGCGAGTTCGGCATCGGCTACGGCAGCAGCAGCGGCTACGGTCGCGCCGCCTACTCCCGCGCCTGGCGCCCGAGCCTGTTCCGCTTCAAGTGAGCGACGCGCGGATGTTCCGCGCGGACGTCGATCTCGAGCAGCTCAACGCGATGTCGCGGGATACCGCGATCCAGTCGCTGGGCATCGTGTTCACCGGCATCGGCAGCGACTGGCTGCGCGCCACGATGCCGGTGGATGCGCGCACCCACCAGCCCTATGGCCTGCTGCACGGCGGCGCTTCGGTGCTGCTGGCCGAAACGCTGGGCAGCAGCGCCGGCGGCCTGTGCGCGCCGGAGGGTTGCGGCGTGGTCGGCATCGAGATCAACGCCAACCATCTGCGTGGCGTGCGCGAAGGCATGGTCACCGGCACCGCGCGCCCGCTGCACGTCGGACGCAGCACGCAGGTGTGGGAGATCCGGATCGAGGACGCGGCCGGCCGGCTGGTCTGCATCTCGCGCCTGACCCTGGCGGTGGTGGCCAGGCCCTGATCCCGCGTGCCGCGCGGGGAGCCCGCGCGCGACGCCTGGCGAGGACGGGGCCATGTCGTCCCTGGCCCGGTGCGCGATCGGCCACGGGTCGTCCTGCTTTGCGCGAAGGGGCCGCAAGGGGTCGGACCGGCAGGCGGAAGCGCACTGGTCTGGTCCAGCAGCGCGGACATCCGCTCGGCCTGTCCCAGGAAGACTTGAGGGTGGCGGCGGCCTCGTGGCGCTCGCCGACTGATGCCGGCACTCGTCGATGCAAGCCTGGATCGCGGCGTCGGCACGATCCACATCCCTGCTGCCGCCACCGGCGCCGGCACATGGCCTGCGTCCCGGCTGGTCGGACAACGTGGAAGTTCCGGCGCAGCCGGGTATTCCGGCCACGCCTTCGCGTTGGACTTCCCATCGGCCCCGGCCGCACCCCGGGCAAGACGTCACTGGCCGCGCGTGGCCGGCATTGGGTATCGTGGGCGGCTTCGGACGCCCCCTGTCCTGCTGGCTGACCCTGTCGTGCGTGTCCTCCGTTTCGCGGTGCGTCTCCCCTTCCTGTTGTGGCACCTGCTGGTGCACCTGCCGCTCACGCTGTTGCTGTTGACGCCGCCGTTCGCGGACATCCGGCTGGCGGGCGGCGACCGCCTCGACCATCGCATGGTGCGCTGGTGGTCGGGCGGGCTGCTGCGCGTGTTCGGCATGCGCGTGCGCCGCACCGGCGAGCCGATGCCGGGCGCGGTGCTGTTCGTGGCCAACCACGTCAGCTGGATCGACATCGTGGCGCTGCACAGCCAGCGGATGATGGGCTTCGTCGCCAAGCGCGAGATCGCCGGCTGGCCCGTGGTGGGCTGGGTGGTGGCGCGCGGCGAGACGATCTTCCACCAGCGCGGCAGCCAGGAATCGCTGGGCGGGGTGCTCCACGAGATGCTGGCGCGCCTGCGCGAGGGCCGGGCGGTGGGCGTATTCCCCGAAGGCCGGACCCGCGACGGGCGCGCGGTCGGGCCGTTCCACGCGCGCATCTTCCTGGCCGCCGTGGAGGCCGGCGCCCCGGTGCAGCCGGTGGCGCTGCGCTACGGCGAGGGCGGCAGCGCGCAACCGGTGGTCGCGTTCGCGCCCGGCGAGAGCTTCTTCGGCAACTTCCTGCGCCTGCTCGGCGAGCCGGCGCGTCCGGCCGAAGTGGCGTTCCTGGAGCCGGTGGTGCCGGGCGACGCCGAGGGCCGCCGCCGCATCGCGGAGATCGCGCGCGAGCGGATCGTCGCGGCGATGCGCACATGAGCCCGGCCGGCGGCGACGGGGGCGGCGGCCTGGCGGCTTTCGCACCGCCGCGCTGGCTGCGCAGTCCGCACCTGCAGACCGTCCTGGGCACCAGCGCATGGCGACGCCACCGCGGCGCGCAGGCGCTGGCGGCCACCGGTGCGGTGACCCGGCCGCACCTGGTCGACGGCGGCGACGGGGTGCGCCTGCTCGGCCTGCACAGCGCGGTGCCCGGGGTGCCATCGCGTGGCCTGGCCCTGCTGCTGCACGGCTGGGAGGGCAGCGCGGAATCGAGCTACATGCGGCTGGCCGCGGCGCAGCTGCTGGCGCGAGGCTTCGAGGTGTTCCGGCTCAATTTCCGCGACCACGGCGACACCCACCACCTCAACCCCGACATCTTCCATTCCTGCCGGATCGAGGAAGTGGTGCACGCGGCCTGCGACGTGGCGCGGATGTTCCCGGCGCGGCCGATGGTGGCGGCCGGCTACTCGCTGGGCGGCAACTTCGCCCTGCGCCTGGCGCTGCGCGCGCCGGCCGCCGGCCTGCCGCTGGCGCGGGTGGCCGCGGTGTGCCCGGTGATCGACCCGGCCCGCACCATGCAGCGGATGGAAAGCGGGCTGTGGCTGTACATGCACTATTTCCAGCGCAAGTGGCGCGGCTCCCTGCTGCGCAAACGCGCCCTGTTCCCCGAGCGCCTCGACATCGACGACGCCACCCTGCGCCTGGGCATGCGCGAGCTCACCGACTGGCTGGTGCGGCGGCATACCGACCTGGGCTCGCTGGACGCCTACTTCGACGGCTATTCCATCGCCGGCGAGCGCCTGCGCGCGCTGCAGGTGCCGGCGCACGTGCTGATGGCCGCCGACGACCCGGTGATCCCGGTCGACGAATTCCACGCGCTGGCGCTGCCTGGCACCGCCGCGGTGGACATCCTGCCCTGGGGCGGCCACTGCGGCTTCCTCGACGGCCTGCACGGCAGCGGCTATGCCGAGCGCTGGACGGCGGCGCGGCTGGCGGCGGGCTGAACCGGGCGCGCCGCTACAATGGCGGCCCGTTTTCCGGAGGCCCGCGCGGCCGGATCCCCATGCAGGAACAGATACTCGCGGCGTTGCGCCGTGGCGACGCCGACGAGGCGCTGGCGCTCGCGCGGACGCTGCTCGAGGCCGAACCCGGCGCCTCGCGGTCGCACCGGCTGCTGGCCATGGTGCTGCAGGTCCGCGGCGAGCGCGATGCCGCCCTGGCGGCGGTGGAAACCGCGCTGGGGATCGATCCCGAAGACGCCGACGCGCATTTCCAGCGCGGCGTGATCCTCGGCGGTGCGCGCGACATGGCCACCGCGCAGGCAGCGCTGAACGAGGCGATCCGCCTCGATCCCAACCAGTTCAGCGCCTACATCCTGCAGGCCCAGTTCGCGCTTGGCCGCGGCGACCTCGACGAAGCCACGCGGCTGGCGACGCTGGCCAACCGCCTGCAGCCCGGCCATCCCTGGCTGGGCGCCGTGCAGGGCATGGCCGCGCTCGGCCGCGGCCAGGCCGACGAGGCGCTGGCGCTGCTGTCGCAGGCCGCCGGGCAGGCGCCCGACGATCCGCAGGTGCTGCTGCCGCTGGCGCTCGCCTACAACGCCAAGGGCCACCACGCCTTCGCCGAACAGGCGCTGCGCAAGCTGGTCGACGGGCACGGCGGCGCGCTGCCCTGGCGCCTGCTGCTGGCCGAAACCCTGGCGCGGCAGGGCAGGGCGGCCGAAGGCCTGGAGGCCCTGGCGCCCGTGCTTGTGGACGTGGAGACCGTCGCGCCACCGGTGCTGCGCCTGGCCGGCGAACTCGAACTGGCCGCGGGCCGGCCGGGCGAAGCCCTGCCCTGGCTGCGCCGGGCACTGGCGACGATGCCGCACGACGCCCGCGCGCTGGCCGCCGCGATGGCGGCGTGGCAACGCCTTGGCGATCGCGACGAGGCGCGCGCCGCGCTCGAGGAACTGCTGGCCGCCACGCCGCAGTCGTCGGCGCTGTGGCGGGCGCGGCTGGCGCTCGAACCCGACGATGCGGCGCGCGCGCGCGAAGTGGCGGCGCGCTGGGGCGAGGCGATGCCCGAAGCGCCCGAGGCCCTGGAAGCGCGCATGGGCGTGGCCCTGCAGGCCGGCGACGAGGACGCCGCACTGGCGCTGGCGCGCGAGCTTGCCGCGCGCGTGCCCGGCAGTGGAGCGGCGCACGCGGTGATCGTGCAGGTGCTGCAGCGCCGCGACCCGGCCGACGCGGTCGCGCACGTGGCCGGCCTGCTGCAGGAGGCCACCGACGAGCGGGCGCGCGATGCGCTGGACGCCTGGCTGGCCCTGCTCGAGGACGCGGCCGGGCGCTGCAGCGAGGCCGCGGCCCGCTGGGAAGCCCTCGGCGCGCGACGCGCGCCCTCGCAGCTGCCGCTGCCGCCGGTCAGCCTGCCTGCCGAACAGACCGCGGCCGGGCCATGGCCGGAGCCGGCGCAGGCGCAGGCCGATGGCCGCGTCGAAACCCTGTTCCTGTGGGGACCGCCGGGTTCGTGCGTGGAGAACGTGGCCACGATGCTGTCGAGCGTGCGCGGCTTCCGCAGCGACCGGCTGACGTCCGCGGCGCCCGGCGACGTGTTCCAGCGCTTCGACAGCATTCCCGCCCTGAGCGGCGGCGAACTCGATCCGGCGCAGGCCGCGCAGGACTGGCGGGCCACCCTGCAGGCGCGCGGCGCCGAGGGCGCGCACGCCATCGAATGGCTGGTGTGGTGGGACAACGCCCTGCTGCGCGTGCTGCGTCCGCAGGTGCCGGCCGGTGCGCTGCTGTTCGTGCTGCGCGATCCGCGCGACATGCTGCTGCAGTGGGTGGCGTTCGGTTCGCCGATGCAGTTCGCCGTGCCCTCGCTGATGGAAGCGGCCTGGTGGCTGGAGCGCCGCCTGGCGCAGGTGATCGAGGCATCTTCGCTGTACCGCGTCGCGCTGCTGCGCATCGACGGCAGCGAGAGCGACGAGGCGGCCCTGGCCGGACTGCTGTCGCAGGTGCTTGGGATGCCGGTCGCGGCGAGCGGCCGCCCGCTCTCGCGCATGCATTTCGCGCCGGGCCACTGGCGCCGCTATGCCGAGGTGCTGGCGGAGCCGTTCGCGCTGCTGACGCCGGTGGCCAGGGCGCTGGGCTATCCTGAGGACTGACCCCTCCGGAGCGCTTGCGATGCAGATCCGCAGCGACAGCTTCCAGCACCGCGGCCCGATCCCGGCCGAGTTCGCGATGGGCGCCGCCGACGGCTTCGGTGGCAACCGCAATCCGCACCTGGCCTGGGACGGCGTACCCGAAGGCACGCGCTCGTTCGCGCTGCTGTGCATCGACACCGACGCGCCCACCGATCCGTCGCTGGCCGGCCAGGACGCGGCGATCCCGGTCGCGCATCCGCGCGGCGACTTCGTTCACTGGGCGATGGCCGACATCCCCGCGGACGTGCGCGCGATCGCCGCCGGCAGCTGCAGCGACGGCATCGACAAGCGCGGCAAGGCCGATCCGCGCGGACCGGCCGGTGCGCGCCAGGGGCGGAACGACTACACCGGCTGGTTTGCCGGCGACGCCGACATGGGCGGCGACTACCTCGGCTACGACGGTCCCTATCCGCCGCCCAACGACCTGCGCGTGCACCGCTACTTCTTCCGCGTGTTCGCGCTCGACGTCGACGCGCTCGAGCTGCCCGCGACGTTCGGCGCCGGCGACGTGCTGCGCGCGATGCAGGGCCACGTGCTCGACGAGGCCGCGATCTACGGCACCTATTCGCTCAACGCCAAGGCCGGCGGCTGAGCGCACCGCCGCGCGGCGAGGCGCGGCAATCGACACGGCCAGCCCGGCGGCGCGCGATGGCCACCTGAGGCATGCGCACGGCGCTTGGGCGCGACCGTGCCGGCATCACCTGCGTGCGCAAGCGAGGACGTGGCGGAGCGCCGCCAGCATCACGGCTGCGCGCGCGCCTCGCCGTGCAGCACCAGCCTGTCTCCGTCGGCGGTGGCCAGCACCACCGCGTCGCCCTGCGCCGAGACCGTCAGCGGCCCCGACAGCCGTGCGGCGATGGCCTCGTCCGCCGCCATCAGCGCGCCGCCGCCGCAGAACATCTTGGTCTGCGCCACCGGTCCCACGCTGAGCCTGCCGCGGTCGAACGTGTAGGCCGCGCTCATGCGGTTGCAGCCGCCGCCGACCGCGAGGCGGCCATCGGCGAACTCGAAGCGCAGCGCGGCGTCGGACTTGGGAAACAGGGCATCAATGCGCTTGCCCGAGGCGTCGCTGGCTTCGACCAGGCGCCAGCCATGCGCGGCGAGCGTCTGCGCGCTCACCGGCTCGCCTGCGGCTGCGCCGCCCGGCGGCGATGCCGTGGCTTCCGGCGGCGGCGAGGCGCATGCGGCCAGCGCGAGGCACAAGGGCAACAGAAGGGTGTGGCGCATGTCGCTCTCCTTGGCGGGTCGGACCCGTGATGTGTCGCGAGGCTGTCCGGCATGCGCGCGGTCGCAGCGCGCTTCCGGCATGCCTGGCCCGCGCAGCCTACGCGCGCCCGTCCGGCGCTGGCGTGAATCCTTGTCGATCCGCGTCGCCGCCGCTCGTCGTCCGGACAGGGCGGCAGCGCAGCCGTCCTCTCGGCGCCCGGCCTCGTCGCCCCTTCGCAGGAATGCCCATGTCACGCCAGATCTTCGTCAACCTTCCGGTCAGGCACCTTCCCCGCTCCGTGGAATTCTTCACCGCGCTCGGCTTTACATTCGATCCCCGGTTCACCGACGAGAACGCCACCAGCATGGTGGTCGCCGAGGGCATCCACGTGATGCTGCTGGTCGAGCCGTTCTTCCAGACCTTCACCGACCGCCGCATCGCCGACGCGCGCACCCGGACCGAAGTGCTGGTGTGCCTGTCCTGCGACAGCGATGCCGAAGTCGACGACCTGGTGGACCGGGCCGTGGCCGCGGGCGGCCGGGCGCACCGCACGCCGCAGGACCACGGTTTCATGTACGCGCACGGCTTCGAGGATCCCGACGGACACCTCTGGGAGCTGGCGCACATGCGGTCGATGCCGGCATGAGCGCAGGTGCCGGCAGCGGCTTCAGGGAGGGAAGGGGATGAGCCTGTTCGCGCTGCTGTTGCGGCGTGCGGCGACCGCGCCCGCCGCACGGGCCCCCGAATGCGCCGGGCGACCGTCGTCGCTTGCACCGGCAGCCGAGAGTGCGCGACCGGCGCGGCGGCGTCC
The DNA here is from genome assembly GCF_947492465.1 of uncultured Luteimonas sp. Classification (NCBI taxonomy): domain Bacteria; kingdom Pseudomonadati; phylum Pseudomonadota; class Gammaproteobacteria; order Lysobacterales; family Lysobacteraceae; genus Luteimonas; species uncultured Luteimonas sp. Next base: position 559,496 of record NZ_CANLNF010000002.1, on the reverse strand, counting down.
GGCCGGTCCGCCACGCCCGCCCGCGCGGGACCGGGCCGATTGAAATGGCCGCTTGCACGGTGCCGCCGCGCGATGGTCTGATGCGGGCCCATGCCCGCCGACCTGCACCGCAGCATCGACGCCGTCTGGCGCACCGAATCACCGCGGATCATCGCCGCGCTGATGCGCCTGGTGCGCAACCTCGATCTCGCCGAGGAACTGGCCCAGGACGCCCTGGTGACCGCGCTGGAGCGCTGGCCCGCCAGCGGCGTGCCTGACAACCCGGGCGCATGGCTCATGGCCGCCGCGAAGAACCGCGCACTCGACCACCTTCGCCGTGAAACCATGCTGGTGCGCAAGCACGCGCAGATCGCGCAGGAACTCGATGGCCTGCACGACGAGCTGCACGCGGCGCGCGAGGCCGCGCTCGAGGACGACATCGGCGACGACCTGCTGCGGCTGATCTTCGTCGCCTGCCATCCGCTGCTCTCGCGCGAAGCGCAGGTGGCCCTGACCCTGCGCCTGCTGTGCGGCCTGACCACCGACGAGATCGCGCGCGCGTTCCTGGTGCCCGAGGCCACCGTCGCGCAGCGCATCGTGCGCGCCAAGCGCACGCTCGGCGAGGCCAACGTGCCGTTCGAGGTGCCGCGCCGCGACGAGCTGCCCGAGCGGCTCTCGGCGGTGCTGGGCGTGGTGTACCTGGTGTTCAACGAGGGCTATGCCGCCACCGCGGGCGAGGACTGGATGCGGCCGGCGCTGTGCGCCGAGGCGCTGCGCCTGGGACGGCTGCTGGTGGGACTGGCGCCGGACGAAGCGGAGGCCTTCGGCCTGCTGGCGCTGATGGAACTGCAGGCCTCGCGCGCGTCCGCGCGCACCGGGCCTTCGGGCGAGCCGGTCCTGCTGCAGGACCAGGACCGGAGCCGCTGGGACCACGAGGCGATCGACCGCGGCCTGCGCGCGCTGGTCCAGGCCGAACGCCTGTCGGCCGCGCCGGGGCCGTACACCCTGCAGGCCGCGATCGCGGCCTGCCACGCGCGTGCCGCGGACGTCGACAGCACCGACTGGGCGCGCATCGTCGCGCTGTACGACCTGCTGGGCGAAGTCGCGCCTTCGCCGGTCGTCGCGCTCAACCGCGCGGTGGCCGTGTCGATGCGTTCGGGGCCGGGCGAAGGTCTGGTCCTGGTCGATGCGCTGGCCGACGTGCCCGCGCTGCGCGGCTACCACCTGCTGCCGGCGGTGCGCGGCGACCTGCTGCACAAGCTCGGGCGCGGCGCGGAAGCGCGCGCCGAGTTCCTGCGCGCCGCGGACATGGCCCGCAACACGCGCGAGCGCGCGCTGCTGCTGGCGCGCGCGGAGGCATCGGCTGGCGGCTGACGCGTGCCGGCGCCAGGCCCGGTGCCGCGAAGCGGTCCCGATGGCATGCGCGCCGGAGGGCGCGACCCACGCGCCGCGTCGCTACGGCGCCGGTGCGGCGACCGCGACCGCCTCGGCCTGGATGCGCAGCGTCACCGCCATGTCGAAACCATGGTCCTTGCCGGCGTCCATGCCGAAGTCGTCGCGGTCGAACGTGGCCAGCGCATCGGCGCCGCACAGCTCGCGCCCATGCTGCGGATGCGGCATGCACTTGAAGCTGCGGATCTCCAGCGGCAGCGGCCGGGTGACCCCGCGCAGGGTCAGGTCGCCTTCGACCCGGGTCGGCCTGCCGTCGACGAAGTCCACCAGGCGCCCGCTGTAGCGCGCCTGTGGCCAGCGTGCGCTGTCGAACAGCTCCGCGCCGCGCGCCTGTTCGTTCATCGCCTCCAGGCCGTAATCGATACTGGCGGTGTCCACCACCACTTCCAGCCGGCCGGTCCCGGCCTCGCGGTCCAGGTACACGGTGCCGCGGCTGGCGTTGAACTTGCCGCGCCAGACCGACAGCCCGCCCAGGTGGTCGGCCTCGAAGCTGGGGAAGGTGTGGGCGGGATCGAGCTCGTAGGCGACCTCGGCGGCCGGCGCGCCGGCGCTGGCGGCCAGCGCCGCCAGCAGCAGCGGGATGGCGGCCATGCGGTGGGGCATCTGCATCACCTCGTCGTGGGCCGCGAACGCGTCTGCCATCGCCGTGGCAGGACGCGCCGCGGCATGCGTTGTCAGTGCATCGAGTGCAGGCCGATCATGTTGCCTTCGGTGTCGAAGACCAGGGCGATCTGCCCGTATTCGCCGATCGACATCTTGTCGCGATGGATGCGGCCACCGGCCTGCGCGGCGCGCGCCGCGGTGACGCCGCAGTCGTCGCAGGCGAAGTACACCAGCGTCCCGCCGGGACCGGAGGGAACGCCCGGCATCCGGCACAGCGCGCCGTTGGCGCCGTAGCGCTCCATGTCGCCCGGGAACGACCACATCTCCAGCCCGTCGTCGCTGCCCTCCGGCAGCTTCAGCGGTTCCAGGGTGATGCCCAGCAGGGCCTCGTAGAACGCGCGGGCGCGCGCCATGTCCTGCACGTAGAGTTCGAACCAGTTGACGCTGTTCGCTGAAGACATCGGGACTCCTTGCCGTGGTCTGCTCGTGGTGGTGGCGACAGGGCGGGCGGAATGCTGCGGCACCGCCGGATCGGGTCAGCGACGAAGCATGGCGCGGAAATTCGACAGAGGAGCGCCGCCGGTCGGCCAGCGGCCGCCGGGGCAGGCGTTCGCCGGTCGTCGGGTGGCGGGCCGGGGGACAGCCCGGGCGCGGCCGCAGCGGCGGATCCCCCTCAGTCGCCGGCGGGCAGCCACAGCAGCAGCGCCGCGCCCAGCACGATGCGGTACACGGCGAAGCCGGTGAAACGGTGGCGCTTGATGTAGCCCAGCAGCCACTTCACCACCACGAAGCCGGTGGCCGTGGCAGCGGCGAAGGCCAGGGCCACGTCGCCCCAGGCCTCGCCGCCCAGGCCGCCGTCCTTCCACAGCTCGAGGAAGGCGTAGGCGCTGGCCGCGAACATGGTGGGGATGCCGACCAGGAACACGAACTCGGTCGCCGACGAGCGCCGGCCCAGTCCGGCCAGCATCGCCATGAAGATCGCCGCGGCCGAGCGCGAGGTGCCCGGGAACACGCCCGCCACCACCTGCGCCAGCCCCACCAGCACCGCCACTGTCCAGGTCACGTGTGTGGCATCGCCGCGGCGCTCGGCGATGCGTTCGGCCAGGATCATCCAGATCCCGCCCAGGATCAGCGCCCACGCCACCGGGGTGACCGTCTCGGGCAGCTCCCAGCCGGCCAGCCGCACCGGCAGGCCGACCAGCGCGGTGACCAGGAACGCCACCGCCAGCTTCATCGCGTAGTCGCGGTTGTCGCGCTCGCCCAGGCCCGTGGCGAGCTGCCAGATGCGCTGGCGGAACACCAGCGTGATCGCCAGGATCGCCCCGGCCTGGATCACGATGTTGAAGAAGTCCGAGCGCGCGCCCAGCCAGTGCTGCGCGATCAGCAGGTGCCCGGTGCTGGACACCGGCAGGAACTCGGTCAGCCCTTCGAGGATGCCCAGCAGGAGGGCGGACAGCGGATCGGACATGGGTTCGGCGCGGCCAGGGGTGGGCAGGATAACGAAAACCCCGTCCGGCACCGGCCCGGGAGACTCCAGCGGCGCGCCGGCATGCGCGATCAGGCTTCGCGGATCCGGTACGCGCGCTCGATGGCGGCACCCCGAAAGGATGCTCCCCACAATGGTGCAATCATCACAAATTCTTCACCATTTGCGTGCGGTGAGACGGGCGCACGCGCTCCTGTCCCATGCAAAACAATCACTTGCACTGATGGCTGGCTTGGCACGCGGTTTGCTCCAACATGGACAACCTTTCGCAAACCCAGAGGCAGTCACCGATGTCGCTCGAGAACGTGGAAAAGCTGATCAAGGACCACAAGGTCGAATTCGTCGACCTGCGCTTCGTCGACATGCGCGGCGTGCAGCAGCACGTCACCTTCCCGGCCAGCATCATCGAGCCGTCGCTTTTCGAGGACGGCAAGATGTTCGACGGCTCGTCGATCAGCGGCTGGAAGGGCATCAACGAGTCGGACATGATCCTGCTGCCCGATGCGTCCACCGCCTACCTGGATCCGTTCTACGCGGACCCGACCCTCAACCTGACCTGCGACATCCTCGATCCGGCGACGATGCAGGACTACTCGCGCGACCCGCGCGGCATCGCGCGCCGTGCCGAGGCCTACCTCAAGTCCAGCGGCATCGCCGACCAGGCCTTCTTCGGCCCCGAGCCCGAGTACTTCATCTTCGACTCGGTGCGCTTCGCCAACGAGATGGGCAACACCTTCTTCCACGTCGAGTCCGAGGAAGCGGCCTGGAACACGGGCAAGGAATACGAGGGCGGCAACAGCGGCTATCGCCCCGGCGTCAAGGGCGGCTACTTCCCGGTCCCGCCGACCGACTCGCTGCACGACCTGCGCGCGGAGATGGTCAAGACGCTCGAGCAGATCGGCATCGAGACCGAAGTGCACCACCACGAGGTCGCGACCGCCGGCCAGTGCGAGATCGGCACCAAGTTCAACTCGATGGTCAAGAAGGCCGACGAGCTGCTGGCGACCAAGTACGTGATCCGCAACGTCGCCTTCCGCAACGGCAAGACCGCGACCTTCATGCCCAAGCCGATCGTCGGCGACAACGGCAGCGGCATGCACGTGCACATGTCGCTGGCCAAGGGCGGGCAGAACCTGTTCTCCGGCGACGGCTACGGCGGCCTGTCGCAGATGGCGCTGTGGTACATCGGCGGCGTGTTCAAGCACGCGCGCGCGATCAACGCCTTCGCCAACTCCGGCACCAACAGCTACAAGCGCCTGGTGCCGGGCTTCGAGGCGCCGGTGATGCTGGCCTACTCGGCGCGCAACCGTTCGGCGAGCTGCCGCATTCCGTGGGTCTCCAACCCCAAGGCACGCCGCATCGAGGTTCGCTTCCCCGATCCGCTGCAGTCGGGATACCTGACCTTCACCGCGCTGATGATGGCGGGCCTGGACGGCATCAAGAACCAGATCGATCCGGGTGGCCCCAGCGACAAGGACCTGTACGACCTGCCGCCGGAAGAGGAGAAGAAGATCCCGCAGGTGTGCTCGAGCCTCGACCAGGCCCTGGCCGCGCTCGACGCCGACCGCGACTTCCTCAAGGCCGGCGGCGTGATGAGCGACGACTTCATCGATGCCTACATCGACCTGAAGATGCAGGAAGTCACCCGCTTCCGCGCGGCGACCCACCCGCTCGAATACCAGATGTACTACGGGGTGTGATGCCCTGTGCCCTTCCCCGCCCGCGGGGAAGGGCGCGAAGGGGGCGGGCGCGCAGCCTCGGCCGAACCCCTGCAATCACCGGCAAACCAGTGATTCGTGCCCGGCGGCGAGCCGGGCATGCGGCCCTCCCCATACCCGGGCCGCGGACTTTCCAGACGAGGACACGCAACGCCAGAGGCAGGAAGCAACACCGACAGGAAAGGCAGATGACCGGTCGCGGGCGCCGCAGAGTGCCTCGCCGGCGTCCGCGCCGGGCATGGGGATGCCGGGCCGGGCGGATCCAGAAGTAGGCAAGACCGGGGAGGGCCTTCCATCAACGAGGAGCCTGTCATGTCGTCTCGCAAGATCGCAGTTGCCACACTCCTGTCCGCCGGGCTGATGCTCGCCGGCAATGCTTCGGCCGAGGTGTCGGGTTCCGTCGCGGTGGTCAGCGACTACCTGTTCCGCGGCGTCACCCAGACCAACGAGAACCCCGCCCTGCAGGGCGGCGTGACCTGGAACCACGAGAGCGGCTTCTATGCCGGCGCCTGGGGCAGCAGCATCAGCTGGCTGTCCGACTCCGATCCGGAGATCTCCAGCCAGGTCGAACTCGACGGCTTCATCGGTTTCGCCGGTGATTTCGGCGAAAGCGGCTTCGGCTACGACGTCGGCGCCACCTACTACTGGTATCCGGGCGACTACCCCGCCGGCTTCAACGAGGCCGATACGGTCGAGCTGTACTTCGGGCTGAGCTGGAACGTGCTCAGCGCCAAGTACTCCTACGCCACCACCGACCTGTTCGGCATCCCCGATTCCGATGGCAGCGCCGCGCTCGACCTGGGCGCGGGCTGGGAGTTCGACGGCGGCTGGAGCGTCGGCGCCGGCTACGGCCGCCAGTGGGTGAGCGGCTACGGCGGCGAACTCGACTACGACTACTGGAAGCTCACCGGCGGCAAGAGCTTCGAGAACGGCTTCGGCATCGGACTGGAATGGCACGACACCGATCTGGCCGGTGTCGACGACACCGTGCTGGTGTCGCTGTCCAAGTCGTTCTGAGCGCCCACCTGCAACAGGAGCACCGCATGAAACTGATCATCGCCATCATCCGCCCGTTCAAGCTCGACGAGGTGCGCGAAGCGCTCGCCGAAGCGGGCGTGAACGGACTGACCGTCACCGAGGTCAAGGGCTTCGGCCGGCAGAAAGGCCATACCGAGCTGTACCGCGGCGCCGAGTACGTCGTGGATTTCCTGCCCAAGCTCAAGATCGAGGCCGCCGTGTCCGACGAGACCTTCGAGGCGGCGCTCGAGGCGATCAACCGCTCCGCGGGCACCGGCAAGGTCGGCGACGGCAAGGTGTTCGTGGTCGGACTCGACCAGGTCATCCGCATCCGTACCGGCGAGATCGGCGCCGACGCGCTTTAAACCACCTGTGGAGGCTCATTCAATGAAATTGCTTTCGTTCTCCGGGTGGAAGACCCGTGTGCAGGTGCTGGGACTGGCCCTGCTGGTGGGCGTGGCCGGACTGACCGGCACGTTCGACGTGCTCGCGCAGGATGCGACCGCACCGGTGGCCGAAGCGGTCGCCGAAGCCGCCGCCGAACCGACCGTCGACAAGGGCGACGTCGCCTGGATGCTGACCTCGACCCTGCTGGTGTTGCTGATGGTGGTGCCGGGCCTGGCGCTGTTCTACGGCGGCATGGTGCGATCCAAGAACGTACTGTCGGTCCTGATCCATGTGATCTCGGTGTTCTCGCTGCTGGTGGTGCTGTGGATCGTCTACGGCTACTCGCTGGCGTTCTCCGGCGAAGGGCCCTGGATCGGCAACCTCGACAAGCTGTTCCTGAAGGGGGTGACGGTCGACACGCTCGCGGCCACGTTCACCGAGGGCGTCAGCCTGCCGGAATACGTGTTCGTCGCGTTCCAGTCGACCTTCGCCGGCATCACCGGCGCGCTGATCGTCGGTGCGTTTGCCGAGCGGGTGAAGTTCTCGGCGGTGCTGCTGTTCTCGGTGATCTGGTTCACGCTCGGCTACCTGCCGATCGCGCACATGGTGTGGGCGACCGGCGGCTACCTGTTCGAGCACGGCGCGCTCGACTTCGCCGGCGGCACGGTGGTGCACATCAACGCGGGCATCGCCGGCCTGGTGGGCGCCTACTTCGTCGGCAAGCGCGTGGGCTACGGGCGCGAGGCGCTCAAGCCGCACAACGTCACCCTGACCTTCGTCGGTGCGTCGCTGCTGTGGGTGGGCTGGTTCGGCTTCAACGCAGGTTCCAACCTGGAAGCCACCGCCGGCGCGGCGCTGGCCTTCATCAACACCTTGGTGGCGACCGCCGCAGCGGTGCTGGCGTGGGCGCTGACCGAGAAGCTGACCAAGGGCAAGGCCTCGGCGCTCGGCGTGGCCTCCGGTGCCGTCGCCGGCCTGGTCGGCATCACCCCAGCCGCAGGCCTGGTCGGTCCGCTGGGTGCGATCGCGATCGGCCTTGCCGCCGGCGTGATCTGCGTCTGGGGCGTGACCGGGCTGAAGAAGCTGCTCAAGGTCGACGACACTGCCGACGTGTTCGGCGTGCACGCGATCGGCGGCATCGTGGGCGCGATCCTGACCGGCGTGTTCTACGCGCCAGGACTGGGCGGGCAGGGTGGCGAGGACTTCAACATGGCGGCCCAGGTCGGCACGCAGGCGCTGGGCGTGGCGCTGACCATCGCCTGGATCGGCATCGTGTCCGTCATCGGGTTCACGGTGGCCAAGCTGGTGTTCGGCCTGCGCGTGAGCGAGGAAGCCGAGCGCAACGGCCTCGACATCAGCGCACACGGCGAGTCCGCCTACGAGAGCTGATCATGCAGTGACACACCTCCCCCACGAGGTGCAGGCGGGCAGCGCAGGCTGCCCGCCTTTTTTCTGTCCGGACAATGCGTCCTTGCGAGCCGTGCGGACGGGTGGCATTCGCGTGCCGGGGGGGTCGCGTCGCGCATGCCTCCTCGCTGATTCGCTGCGAAGGCCCGCCGGCGCCGTCAGGGGGCAGTACGGTCGATGACATCGTGCAAAAGCAGGGGCGTCGCCGTGCTTCCGGCAAAGTGCGGCGCTTGCATTCGGCGCGGGCAACGGCTGCAATGCGGGGCATGAAACCAAGTCTTCGTCTCCTTGCCGCCGCTGCCTGCGCGCTGGCGCTGGCGGGCTGCCAGCACACCGCGCCGCGCAATCCGATGGCCACCTGGGTGCCGTCGAAGAACCACGACATGCGCCGGCCGCAGGTGATCGTGCTGCACTACACCGAACAGGATTCGGTCGCGCAGAGCCTGCGCACGTTGCGCACGCGCAACAGCGGCGGGCGGGTGAGCTCGCATTACCTGGTCGGCGACGACGGACGCATCTACCAGCTGGTCTCCGACGACCATCGCGCCTGGCATGCCGGTGCCGGCAGCTGGGGCACCATTCACGAACTCAACTCGGCCTCGATCGGGATCGAGATCGACAACGACGGCGTGGAACCCTTCAGCGAACCGCAGGTCGCCGCGATCCTGCGCCTGCTGGAAGACCTCACCGCGCGCCATCGCATTCCGAAGACGGCGGTGATCGGCCATTCGGACCTGGCGCCCGGCCGCAAGATCGACCCGGGCCCGCTGTTTCCCTGGCAGCGCCTGCACCAGGCCGGCTTCGGCATCTGGCCCGATCCCGATGCGCCGCCGCCGCCGCCCGGCTTCGATCCCATCGAGGCGCTGCGCCTGATCGGCTATCCGGTGGACCGGCCCGAAGCGGCGATCCATTCCTATCGCATGCGCTTTCGCGGCGACAACGGCAAGGCGCTCGACGACGAAGACCTGCGGATCCTGCATGCGCTGACCTGGCGCCCGTCGCCGGCCGCGGCGCCGGTGGAGGCGGGCGCGCCCTGATCGCGACGCCCGCGACGGCGGATGCAAGCGACTGCCTGAAGACCCGCTGGCGCTGACGGAACGTCGGCCAGCGCTGGACTGCGCTCGGGCGCTGGCGCGCGGCGCACCACCCGATACCGGCGCCCGCGAACGTCGCCGGCAGCGGAACGTATCGCCCGCGCCGGCCCGTCAGCCGGCCTTGCGCGTCCGCGATCCGGACTTGGCCGCCTTCTTGGCGGTCTTCTTCTTGGTCGCGGCCTTCCCGGTCGCCTTCTTCGCCGCCTTCCTGGCCGGGGTGCGGGTCTTGTCGCCCAGACTCTTCTGCAGCAGCGCCACGAAGTCCACCACGTTGGTGGTCGCGTCCTCGCTGGTGGCCGGTTCCTCCAGTACCTGGGTCGTCGCGCCCTTGTCCTTGATGCGCTTGCGGATGATCTCGGACAGGCGCTCGCGGAACTCGTTGCGGTACGCGTCCGGATTCCATTCCGTTGCCATGGAATCCACCAGCTGGGTGGCCATCTCCAGCTCCTTCGGACTGATCCGGTAGTCGCCGGTGTTGCCCTCGGGCAGCTTGTACTCGGCCGGATCCACCAGCTCCTGCGGATAGCGCATCATCATCAGCACCAGCGCGTCGCCCAGCGGCATCACCGCCGACAGGTATTCGCGGGTGCGGATCACCACCCGCGCCACGCCGATCTTGCCGGACTTGCGCAGGGTCTCGCGCAGCAGCACGTAGCCCTTCTCGGCCTTCTTGCCCGGGACCAGCACGTAAGGCTTCTCGAAATAGCGGATGTCGATCGCGTCGGCATCGACGAAGGCCTCGATCTCGACCGACTCGTGCGTCTCCGGCGAGGCCGCGGCAATGTCGGCCTTTTCGATCACCACGTAGCTGCCCTTGTCGTACTCGAAGGCCTTGACGATCTCCTTCCACGGCACTTCCTCGCCGGTCTCGGCGTTGACCCGCTCGAAGCGGATCGGCTTGCGGTCGCGCGCATCGAGCATGCGGAACGAGATGTCGTTGCTGCGCGCGCCCGACATCAGCGAGACGGGCACGTTGAGCAGTCCGAAACTGAGGTTGCCGGTCCAGATCGGTCGTGCCATGCCGTCGCTCGCGGGTGGAATCGGAACGACAGCCTGCCCCTGCCGATGTGGTGGCCCTGTGCAAGCCGGCGGCCGTGACCGCGGCCGGGCGACCGCAGGCACCGGCACCGCCCGCCACGGACGTGGCCGGGTGGCCGCGGATCAGCTGGCGTCGGCGGCCGCTTCGGCCATCGCCCGCCAGCGCGGCAGGCGGTCGAGCTGGCCGACCGAGGCCAGGTAGGCCTGGTCGGGTTCGCGGCCGTTGACCAGGGCCGCGGCCACGTGCACCGCGCCGGTCACCCAGAAGCTGCCGCGTACGCGCGCGGGACGATCGTGGAAGGCCACGGCCTCGACGATCGGGCCGGGCAGGCCCCACAGGCCCAGCAGGTAGGCGCCGGTGGTGCTGTAAGGCGTGGTGGCCGGGTCCAGCCCGGCCGAGCGCGGCAGCAGCAGGCCGACCTCGGCCAGCAGGCCGGCGGTGGAGGCCAGGTCCGCGCTGGGCCCGGCCAGCAGCTTGCCGGCCAGCTGCGAGATGCGCAGCGCCCGGTCGCGCAGTTCGTCGGCTTCCGCGCCCGCCGAGAACACCTCGCTGGCGAGCACCAGCTGCCGCAACGTGTTGTGGCCCAGGCGGGTCACCGCCGAGCGCAGGTCGGTGATCTCCCGGCCACCGGAGTAGTAGGCCGAGTTGGACAGCCGCAGCACCCGCGCGGCGACCGTCGGATCCTGCGCCACCACCTCGGCGATCTTCGCCGCGGTGCTGTCCGGATCACGCAACAGCGCGGTCAGGGCCAGGTACTGGCGCGGCGCGGCCGGCAGGGTGCCGACGCGCTCGATCGCATGCTTGAGCGCCGGGTCGTGGAGCAGCTCGCGCAGCTCGACCACGCTTTCGATGGCGTCGATGAGCGCCAGCGAATCCAGCGGCTCGTTGAGGATGCGGTGGCTGACCGTCAGCGCTTCGAGCAGGTCGTGCTCGGCATCCGGCGCCAGCAGCAGGATGCGCACGGCGCCCGGATGGCGCTTGCGCAGCCCGGCGAGTACGGCCAGGCCGCCGCTGGCCCCCACGCGCGATGCGCAGACCAGCACGTCCGGGGCACGGTCGCCATCGGCCGGCGGCACGTCGTCCGCGTTCGCCACGTGCTGCAGCTGCCAGCCCGGGTCGTGCTCGAGCAGTTCGCGCCCGACGCCCGCGACATGACCGGCGTCGCCCCCTACCACCACGATCTGCACGGCATTTCCCCCTTCGATATCCGTTCGCTGCGCAAGATACCCCGCCGCGACGGGCGGTCGTAGCCTGCGCTGCGCGTTCTTCCACCATGCGCACAGTTCACGTGCGTGGAGCTCGCTTGCCTGCCGCCAACGGCAGCACCGCGCGCACCACGGTGCCGCCGCCGGCGCGGCTGGCGATGGTCACGCTGCCGCCGAGCTGGGTCGCCCGCTCGCGCATCGTCACCAGTCCCAGGCCGGCCGGATGGGCCGCATCGAAGCCGCGGCCGTCGTCGGACACCCGCAGCACCAGCAGCGGGCCGCGGTCGCCGTCCTCGACTTCGACCTCGACCTCGACCCGCGTCGCGCCCGCATGGCGGGCGACGTTGGTCAGCGCCTCCTGGGCGATGCGGAAACACGCCAGCTCGGCATCGGGTGGAAGCCGTGCTTCCAGCGGTGCGACCTCGAGGCGGATCTCGAGTGCGCTGTTGCGCGAGAGCAGCGCCACCTGGCCGCGCAGCGCCGCCTCCAGGCCCAGCGAATCGAGCTGCGGCGGGCGCAGCAGCAGCGACAGGTTGCGCAGCTTGAGCACCGTCTGGTCGGCGATGGCGATGATCTCGTCGAGGATCTCGCGCCGCACCGCCGGTTCGTCGGCGAGCGCATCGTCGGTGAGCGAGGTCGCGGCCAGCTTGATCGCGGTGATCGACTGGCCGATGTCGTCGTGCAACTCGCGCGAGAGCGTGCGCCGCTCGTCCTCCTGCACCGTGAGCAGGCGCTGCGCCACCGACTGCAGCTCCTCGCGCAGGCGCCGCTGCTCCTGCAGGCTCAGGTTGACCTCGTCGAAGGACGCGCGCGCGCGCGTGGCCAGCCCGTTCATGGCGTCGGCCAGCGGCAGCAGCTCGCGCGGCAGGTTGGCCGGCGCCAGCTGCGTCGTATCGCCATCCAGTGCGAACTGGCGCATGCGCCTGAGCAGTCCGCGGACGCTGCCGCCGAGCCGGCGCATCTTCGCCACCACCACCGCCAGCACCCCGGTCAGCACCAGCACCAGCAGGGCCAGAACGGCCGCGGCGGTGCGCCGCAATTCGGCCTCGACCACCCCGCTGGGCTGCAGCAGCAGCAGGCGCCAGCCGTTGTCCACGGGTGCGGCGACGGCGAGCGCGTCCTCTCCCCCGCGCAGCACCGCGTCGAGCTCCTGGACGCCGTCGAGGGTGCGCGCCACGCGCGCCAGGCCCGGGTCCGGGCCGGCAGCGAGTTGGTCGAGCGGGCGTTTCTGCAGGCCCGCGCTGGCCTGCACCACGGTCAGGCCACGGTCGAGCAGCAGCAGTTCGAATCCGTTCTCTTCCAGTCCGCGCACGGGCACCAGCGCGTCCGCCTGCATCGAGCCCACCAGCACGCCGGCGAACTGCCCGTCGCGGTACAGGGGCACGGAAATGGCGATGCGCGCACCATTGTCGGGCCCGCGTCCCCGGTAGACGCTGGACACGTGTCCCTGGCCGGTACGACGTGGCATCCGGAAGTACTCGCGGTCGGCCACCGAGGCGACGGCGTCCACCGGCAGCGGCGGCGCGCTGGTCAGCACGCGGGCGTCGGCATCGGTGACCAGCAGGTGGGCGAAGGCGGGGTAGTAGTGGTTCACCCGGGCGAGGTCGGCGTCCCAGCGCGCCAGGTCGCCGATGTCGCCGGCGGCGTTGCGGCGGTCGGCCAGCACCTGCAGGGCGGCCAGGTGCGCACGCAGGAAGCTGTCGAGCTCGCGAGCGCTGGCGTCGGCGGTCGCCGCCAGCCGGGTGGCGCCCTGGCTGCGCACCGACATCGAGGACTGCCAGAGCAGGACGCCGGCCAATACCAGCACCGGCAGGAAGACCGCGAGGAGCACCAGTGCGGTGAACTGGCCGAGCAGGCTGCGGCCGGGTGTTGGCGGGGCGGTGCGGTCGGTCGGCATGTCGGCCACGCTACCGGCCGAAGCTGCAGGCCCGCAACTGCGGGCCTGCAGCCGTGGTCCGGAATCGCGGGGTCAGAACAGCTCGACGCTGCCGGCATCCATGGACTGCTGGGTCACCGGCTTGTGCGGCGGGCGCTCCCATTCGCCGCGCATCTGCGCGATGCGCTGGCCGATCTGGCCCAGTGCCCGGTGCAGCTCGGCGCCGGCCTGGCCGCCGCTGCGATGCAGCAGGTCCTGCAGCACCGTGGCCTCGCGGTTGATCGCGCCGAGGCGGTCGAGGTGCACGTTGGCCGCACCCAGCGCCTGGGTGGCGATGTCCTCGAACTGCAGCGAGCGCACCGCTTCGGCGACCGAGCCGTCGATGGCCTTGCTGCATTCGGCGATCTCGCGCATGCCGGTGCCCAGGTTGCGGTTGATGCCGTCGACGCGCTCGAGCATCGCCGCCGCTTCGATCCGCGCCAGCCGGCTGCGGTCGAGGTCGCGCGAGGCCATCGTGCTGACCGTGTCGCGGACCCGTGCGATCGAATCCTTGGAGCTGTGGGCGAGCTTGCGGATCTGTTCGTTGAACGCGGTCGAGCGCTCCGACAGGTTGCGCACCTCGTCGGCCACCACCGCGAAGCCGCGGCCGGCCTCGCCGGCGCGTGCCGCCTCGATCGCGGCGTTGAGCGCCAGCAGGTTGGTCTGGTCGGCGATCGACTTGACGTCCTCGAGCAGCGAGAAGATGCCGTCCAGGTGCTCGGCCATCGCGTCGATGTGGGTCACGGTGGCGCCGCTCTGGCCGCTCACCGCTTCCAGCGCCTCGACCAGCTGTTCCATCTGCTGGCTGGCCTGCAGCGCGAAGCGGTGCACGTCCGAGCCGCTGCCGTCGCCGTCGTTGCGGCGGTCGATGATGCGCGAGGCCACTTCGCTCTGCTGGCGCGAGCGGCGGTTGACCGCATCGAAGCTGGTGCCGAGCTTGGCCACCGATTCGCGGATCAGCTCGCGGGTGCGCTCGATCTCGCCGCGCGACCCCTCCACCTCGGCGCCGATGAAGTTGCGCAGCTCCTCCAGCAGGCGGCTCTGCTCGCCGAGCAGCGCGGCGTCGCTGGCGGTGGGGCGAAGCACGGTCCAGGCGAAGACCAGCCAGGCCAGGGTCATGGCCGCGAGCGCGCCCCAGCGCACTGCGGGGGCAAGGTCGAGCGCCTGAGCCAGGACCAGGACCAGTGTGAGCACCAGGGGCGGTGCCAGGCGAAGCAGTAGGCGCGAATCCATTGTCTGTCCCGTAATGTGTGTCGAAACGGTCTGCCCCTGATAACGGCCGTGGGCGGTCGTGCTTTAGCCGCCGCGGGAAACCGCCAGCAGCCGTTGCGCCACGTGTTGCAGCGGCACCACGTCTTCGGCCGCGCCGTTGGCGACCGCGGCGCCCGGCATGCCCCAGACCACGCTGCTGGCCTCGTCCTGGGCGATGGTGTGCGCACCGGCGCGGCGCAGCGACAGCAGTCCCGCCGCGCCGTCGTCGCCCATGCCGGTGAGCAGGGCGGCGCTGGCGTTGCGGCCGGCGTGCTCGGCCACCGACTGGAACAGCACGTCGACGCTGGGCCGGTGGCGGCGCACCGGGTCGTCCTCGCCGAGCCGGCACATCCAGCGCGCGCCGCTGCGCACCACGCGCAGGTGGTGCCCGCCGGGGGCGACGTAGGCGTGCCCGGCCAGCAGCGGCTGCCGGTCGGTGGCCTCCATCACGGTCATGCGGCTGTGGCGGTCGAGCCGTTCGGCGAAGGCGCGACTGAACGCGGCGGGGATGTGCTGGACGATGACCGTGGCCGGTGCGTCGGCCGGCATCTGTTCCAGCACCTCGCGGATCGCCTCGGTGCCGCCGGTGGATGCGCCGATCGCCAGCAGGCGTTCGGTGGTGCGGTAGCCGATGGGCCCTTCGGAGTGCGTCGACGGCGCCGGCGCGATGCGCGCGACCTGCGCCAGCGCGGCCTGTTTCACCTTTTCCACCAGCACCGAGCCGTACTCGGCCAGGCCGCGTGCGACGTCGATGCGGGGCTTGGCGATGAAGTCCACCGCGCCCAGGGCCAGCGCCTCGAGCGTCACCTTCGCGCCGGATTCTGTCAGCGAGGACACCATCAGCACCGGCATCGGCCGCAGCCGCATCAGGTTGCGCAGGAACGTCAGCCCGTCCATGCGCGGCATCTCGATGTCGAGCGTCAGCACGTCGGGCGACAGCTGCTTGATCTTCTCGCGGGCGATGTAGGGATCGGATGCGGTGCCGACCACCTCGATGCCCGGGTCGGCACCCAGCAGCTCGGTCATCAGCGCCCGCACCAGCGCCGAGTCGTCCACCACCAGCACGCGGACCGGTCGCCTGCCCATGTCAGAACAGCTCGACGGAGCCGGCGGCCGGCGCGCGGGCCAGGCGGCCGTACAGCGCGCGCTCGGTGTCCACCACGCCGTCGCGGGTCGCGGGCAGGCGCTTGACCAGGCTGCGGCCGTTCTGCACGAAGAAGCAGACCTTGCGCGCCTGGTTGTCGCCCAGGTCGCTGGCCACGACCGGGATCTTCTCGGCCGCCAGGTAGTCGACGACGAAACCCGCGTTGCGGGTGCCGATCGGATCGCTGTGGAATCCGCTCAGCACGTTGCCGCCGCCGAACACCTTGGCCTGCAGGCGCTGGCGTCGCGCGCCGCGCTTGAGCAGGTCGTTGATCAGCAGTTCCATCGCGTTGGCGCCGTAGCGCGCCGAGGTGGCGTCGTTGACGTCGCCGCCGGGCAGCATGAAATGGTTCATGCCGCCCAGGCCCAGCACCGGGTCGTAGAGGCAGGCCGCCACGCAGGAGCCCAGCAGGGTCACCAGCGCCACCGGTTCGTCGGTGGCCAGGTAGTCGGCCGGCAGCAGCCGGATGGCCTGCGTCTTCAGCGTGGCGTCGTAATAGCTGCCCGGCGGGGTGGCGATGGCGGTACTCATGCCGCACCCGCGCCGGCCGCGGCCCGGTACACCGTGCGTCCGCAGGGCGTCACCAGGTCGGTGGCGTGGTTGAAGCTTTCCGAATGGCCGGCGTACATCCTGCCCTCGGCCGACAGCAGGGGGGCGATGCGCTGCAGCACCCCGTATTGGGTGGGCTTGTCGAAATAGATCATGACATTGCGGCAGAACACCGCGATGAAGGCACCGCGCTTGAGGCCGTAGTCGGCGTCGAGCAGGTTCAGCGGACGGAACTCGACCAGCGCCCGCAGCTCCGGCCGCACCCGGCACAGGCCGGCGTTGGCGCCGCCGCCGCGCTGGAAGAAGCGGCGCTTGCGCGCGGCGTCGATCGAGTCGATGCGCTCGAGCGGATACACGCCGCGCGCTGCCGACTGCAGTACCGTGGTGTCGATGTCGGTGGCCAGGATCCGCACCGGCGGCGTCAGCGTGTCGAACGCCTCGCAGGCGGTGATCGCCAGCGAATAGGGTTCCTCGCCGGTGGACGCCGCGCAGCACCAGATCCGCAGCGGCTGGCCGTCGCGCTGCGCCGCCTGCAGCTGGGACGCCAGCAGCGGGAAGTGGTGCGCCTCGCGGAAGAACGAGGTCAGGTTGGTGGTCAGCGCGTTGACGAAATGCTGGCCTTCGTCGACGACGCCGTCCTCGACCATGTCCAGGTAGTCGCTGAAGCGCTCGACGCCGCGCGCGCGCAGCCGCCGCACCAGCCGGCTGTAGACCATGTCGCGCTTGTGCGCGCCCAGGTGGATGCCGGCGCGGGCGTGGATCATGCGGCAGACGCGGCGGAAGTCGCGGTCGTCGAAGGCGAACGGACGCCCGTCCGCCACCTGCGCCTCGTCGCGGAGGAACTCAGGCATGGTCATGTTCCGTGGCGGCGGTCGCAGGGGAGGGTGCCGACACCGGCGCGGGTGCGGCGAGCCGGTCGTGCAGCCAGCAATCGAACACCGGCTGCGGGAGTGCGTGCGAGTACAGGAACCCCTGCACTTCCTGGCAGCCGAACTCGCGCAGCAGCGCCGCCTGGTCCGGCGTCTCCACGCCCTCGGCGATCACCTCCATGTCGAAGTTCCTGGCGATCAGGGTGATCGAGCGCACGATGGCCTTGTCGCCACGGCTTCCGACCAGGTCGCGGACGAACGACCGGTCGATCTTGACCCGGTCCACCGGCAGCCGGTGCAGCATCGACAGGGAGGCGTGGCCGGTGCCGAAATCGTCGTAGGACACGCGGATGCCGCGCCTGCGCAGCTGCAACAGGGTGCGCTCGGCCACGCCGTCTTCGCGCAATGCGATCGTCTCGGTGAGCTCGATCTCCAGCTGCCCGGCCGGCAGGCCGCTGGCGGCGAGGGCCGCATCGATCTTCTCGACCAGCGTCTCGTCGTTGAACTGGGCGGGGAAGAGGTTCACCCCGACCTTGAGCCCGCGTCCTCCGACCTGCGGCCAGCTGGCGGCGTCGCGGCAGGCCTGCTGCAGGATCCAGGTGCCGACCTGCGGCGCGATCGCGCTGCGCCCCAGCGCGTCGATGAAGGCGCCGGGCATCAGCAGGCCGCGCTCGGGATGCCGCCAGCGCAGCAACGCCTCGGCGCCCGAGGGCTGGCCGCTGGCGAGGCCGATCTGCGGCTGGTAGTGCAGTTCGAACTCGCCATCGCGGAAGGCGCGCCGCAGCTCGAGGTCGAGTTGCCTGCGGTCCACCGCCTCTTCGCGCATCGACGCCGAGAAGTGCCGCAGCTTCATGCTGCCGCCGCGCTTGGCATGGCGCAGGGCCAGGGCGGCGAGCGCGAGCAGGCCGCTGCTGCCGCCGTCGTCGTACCCACCCGCGCTGCCGTCGCCGTCGTCGAATGCCAGGCCGATGCAGGCTTCCACGTGCACGCGCTGGTGTTCGATCTCGCAGGGGCGGCCGATCTCGCCCAGCAGGCCCAGCAGGCGCCGTTCGAGTTCACCGGTGTCTTCGACCGACGGGAACAGGATCACGAACTCGTCTCCGCCAAAGCGCGCCAGGTGCGCGTTGGCGGGCAGCCAGGCCATCAGCCGTGACGCCACGACCTGCAGCACGGTGTCGCCGATGACATGGCCGAGCGCTTCGTTGACCGCGCGGAAGTGGTCCAGGCCCAGCAGCGCCACGCCCAGTCGCGCGCCGCGACCGCGCAGCGAGTCGACGGTGGCGAACAGGGCCTCGCGATTGGGCAGGCCGGTGAGCGGGTCGCGGCGCGCCGGGCGCGGTTCGCGGCGCGGGCCGCCTTCGGTGGCGTCGCGCATCACCAGCACGAGGCCGCGCGCGTTGCCGTCGTACCAGTCGGTCCGGACCGCCTGCACGGTACGGAGTTCGCCCTGCGTGTCGCGAATCCGCAGCTCGCGCTGGGTCCGCACGCTGCCGCCGCTGACGGGCGGCGCATGCAGCCAGTCAGACACCGCCTCCGGGTCCACCTGGAGCGCGGCCGGCACCAGCTGGTCCAGCGACTGCCCCGGCACGGCCACGCTGCCGAGCAGATCGCGCGCGGCGCCATTGGCGGAGATGATCCTGCCCTGGTCGTCGGCCAGGATCACGGCGCTGAAGGCGGCCTCGGCGACCTGCAGGCAGCGCGCCAGCACGTTGCCGCCGAACATGCGCGTGGCCAGCGTGGCCAGCGTCGAAACCGGGCCGGCCAGGGCCTCCCGCGGCACGTCGCGCGGGCGATGGTCGCCGGCGCCGAGCACCCCGAGGAGTTCGCCGGCAGGGCTGTACAGCACGGTGGCGACGAAGAAGCGCAGGCCGTCACGGCCGGCCACGAGGGCGTCGTAGGCCAAGCGCGGATCGGCGCTGGCGTCGGCGATCACGGCCAGTGGATGGTCGTGCGACACCGTGGCAGCCAGGCGGCTGCGCTCTACCGCGCCAGGCAGCGGACCGTGTCGGGCGACCAGCTGCAGCCGGCCGTCCTGCGCCGCCCACAGCAGCGTGCTAGGGCAATCCAGCAGTTCGGCGGCCACGGCGAGCACCGCGGAGAACCCCGCGTCGGCCACGGCGTCGAGCGGCCGCGGTCCTGCGTGCGTGCGCGCAGGCGTGCCGGAGGCGACCGGCATGCCTGTCCGTGCAAAGGCGCGGTCGGCGGAAGGGGAGGACATGTGCGGGGGTTCCGGGGGGTGTAGGGGTGCTGCCCAGGCGGGCTGGACCGGTGGGGTCTCAGAACTCCTGCCAGTCCTCGCCGGTCTCGGCCGTGGCCACTACCGGGCGCGGGGTGGGCTTGCCCCGTGGCGCGGCCTGCTTGGGCCTGGCCACGTTGGCCGAAGGAGCGGCAGTGGCGGGTGCGGGCGTCGGCGCTGGCTTGGCTGCTCGTGCCGGCTTGTCTTCCTGCACCCGGAACACCGCCACCGTCTGCACCAGCTGCCCGGCCTGCTGCTCCATGCTGCGCGCAGCCGCCGTAGCTTCCTCGACCAGCGCGGCGTTCTGCTGCGTGCTCTCGTCCATCTGCGTGATCGCCTGGTTCACCTGCTCGATGCCCGCGCTCTGTTCCTGCGAGGCCGCCGAGATGTCGGCGATGATGTCGGTGACGCGTTTGACGCTGGTCACGATCTCGCCCATGGTCCTGCCGGCCTCGCCGACCAGGTCGTTGCCGTGGCGCACCTTGTCGGTCGAATCGGTGATCAGGGTCTTGATCTCCTTGGCCGCGCCAGCCGAACGCTGCGCCAGCGAGCGCACCTCGGCCGCGACCACCGCGAAGCCACGGCCCTGCTCGCCCGCACGCGCGGCTTCCACCGCGGCGTTGAGCGCCAGGATGTTGGTCTGGAAGGCGATGCCGTCGATCACGCCGATGATGTCGGCGATGCGGCTGGACGACTCGGAGATCGCCGACATCGTCTCGACCACCTTGCCGACCACTTCGCCACCCTGCGAGGCGACGTCGACCGCACCGATGGCCAGCTGGTTGGCCTGGCGGGCGTTGTCGGCGTTCTGGCGCACGGTGGAGGTGAGTTCCTCCATCGAGGAGGCGGTTTCCTCGAGCGAGGCGGCCTGCTGCTCGGTGCGGCGCGAGAGGTCGTCGTTGCCGGCGGCGATCTCGCTGGCGGCCGAGTTGATCGCGTCGCTGCCGCCGCGGATCTGGGTGACCACCTCGGCCAGCTTGCGCACGGTGCGGTTGGCATCCCCGGCGACCTCGCCGAAGCGGCCGGGCAGGCCGGCATCGACGCGGCGCGAGAGGTCGCCATCGGCCACGGCCGAGAGCAGGCTGCCGATCTGGCCCAGGCCCTCGTCGGTGGCGGCCATCAGCCGGTTGAGTTCCTCGATCAGTTCGCGGTAGGCGAACTCGAAGCGACCGGCATCGCCGCGCTGCGAGAAGTCGCCCGCCACCGCGGCTTCGACCAGGCGCCGCACCTCGGCGTTGCTGTCGAGCATCGACTGCTTCACCGCGTCGATCGCCTCGGTGATCTTCGCCTGCTCGCCCGGCAGGCGGTCGAGGTCGCGGGAGAGATCGCCGCGTGCGTAATGCGCCACGGTGTCCACCACCTGGGCATTGAGCGCGATATGTGAGGCCACCAGGTCGTTGGTGCCCGTGGCCATCGTGCCGTAGGCCCCCGGGAACTCGGCTGCCGGCATGCGGTGGCTGGTCTCGCCACGTCCGTGCGCCTGGTGCATGTCCTGCTGCGCGGTGGCGAAACGCCTGAGCACCTGCTGCATCTGCCGCAGCGATCCGAGCATACGCGCGGTTTCGTCGCTGCCGCTGGCCTGGATGTCGGCATCGAGACGGCCCTGCGCCATCGCATCGGAGGCCTCCAGCGCCCGCGCGATCGGCCGGATGATCGAACGCGACAGGGTCCAGGATGCGGCGAGCAGGAGCGCCAGCACGACCAGGAACTTGACCACGGCCGCACGCGCCGAGGCCCAGACCGCCGCCTGTACGTCGTCGATGTAGATGCCCGAGCCGATCACCCAGCCCCAGGGCGCGAACTCCTGGACGAAGGAGATTTTCGGCACGGGCGCATCGGCACCGGGCTTGGGCCAGGCGTAGTGCACGAAGCCGCCGCCGCCGTCCCGGACCCGCTCCACCGCTTCGACGAACAGGTGCACGCCGTTCGGATCGGCGAAGCCCGACAGGTCGGTGCCGTCCATCTCGGGCTTGAACGGATGCATCACCATCCGCGGATGCATGTCGTTGATCCAGAAATAGTCGTCGTCGCCGAAACGCAGGGCCTTGATCGCGCCCATCGCGCCGGCACGCGCTTCATCGTCGGTCAGTTCACCGGACTGGACGCGGGCGTGGTAGTGGCCGGCCAGGCTCACCGCCGTCTGCACCAGGCCGCGCGTGGCCGATTCCTTCTCGGCGAGCAGCAGGCGGCGTTCGCTGACCAGCTCGAGCGACATCACGACCAGCACGGCAAGCACGCCGAGCAGGGTGAGGAGTCCAAGCTTGCGGGAAATCCCGATTCGGGAGAGGAGTCCGGACATTGGCCGTCGCGCCTTCGATCTGAGTTGAAGGTCTTATCGGCGGTGACCGCGGAATCGTGAGACCGTCCATCGGCGGGCCGGCCCGCGGCCTGGTCATTGGACGCTGGCGGGACGGACCATGCGCCCCTGCGGTCACGGAGGCTGACGGCAACCTGCGGGCGGAGGCGTGTGGCGCCCCCGCCCGGGGTCCAGGCCGGCGGCCGCAGCCGCCTCCTGCCTGGCCGGGAGCCGGTCGCTCAGAACTCCTGCCACTCGCCGGCGGCCTCGACGGGCAGCGCGGCAGACGGCCTGCCGGGGCCGCGCAGAGCGGGCGCCGCGCGCCTGGTCGCCGGCAGCGTGTGGACCTGCCGCGGGGCGGGGACCACTACGGGCGATGCCACCCGCGTCACGCGCGAAGCGTCGCCATCCTGCACCCGGAACACCGCCACCGTCTGCACCAGCTGCCCGGCCTGCTGCTCCATGCTGCGCGCAGCCGCCGTGGCTTCTTCGACGAGCGCGGCGTTCTGCTGCGTGCTCTCGTCCATCTGCGTGATCGCCTGGTTCACCTGCTCGATGCCCGCGCTCTGTTCCTGCGAGGCTGCCGAGATGTCGGCGATGATGTCGGTGACGCGTTTGACGCTGGTCACGATCTCGCCCATGGTCTTGCCGGCCTGGTCGACCAGGTCGTTGCCGTGGCGGACCTTGTCGGTCGAATCGGTGATCAGGGTCTTGATCTCCTTCGCAGCCCCGGCCGAACGCTGCGCCAGCGAGCGCACCTCCGCTGCCACGACCGCAAAACCGCGGCCCTGTTCGCCGGCGCGCGCGGCTTCGACCGCGGCGTTGAGCGCCAGGATGTTGGTCTGGAAGGCGATGCCGTCGATCACGCCGATGATGTCGGCGATGCGGTTGGACGATTCGGAGATCGCGGACATGGTCTCGACCACCTTGCCGACTACTTCCCCACCCTGGGAGGCGACATCGACCGCGCCGATCGCGAGCTGGTTGGCCTGGCGGGCGTTGTCGGCGTTCTGGCGAACGGTGGAGGTGAGTTCCTCCATCGACGAGGCGGTTTCCTCCAGGGATGCGGCCTGCTGCTCGGTGCGGCGCGAGAGGTCGTCGTTGCCGGCGGCGATCTCGCCGGCGGCCGAATTGATCGCGTCGCTGCCGCCGCGGATCTGGGTGACCACCTCGGCCAGCTTGCGCACGGTGCCGTTGGCGTCCGCGGCGAGCTTGCCGAACTGGCCCGGCAGCGAGGCGTCCGCCTGGCGGCTGAGGTCGCCGGCGGCGACCGCTTCCAGCAGGCTGCCCACGTCGCTCAGGCCGCGGTCGGCGCTTTCCATCAGCAGGTTGAGGTTGGCGATCATGTCGCGGTAGGCGAACTCGAACACCTCGCTGTCGCCGCGGCGGCTGAAATCGCCGGCCACGGCCGCATCGACCAGCCCGCCAATCTCCGCCATCACCGATTCCAGCCCTGCCTTGACGCCATCCACCGCCTCGGTGAACCGCGCCTTCTGCCCGGGCAGGCGCTCCAGGTCGCCGGACAGGTCGCCGCGTGCATAGGCGCCCACCATGTCCACCACCTGCATCTGCACCGCCAGGTGGGACGCAACCAGGCCGTTGATCTGCGCAGCCATCTCGGCGAACGCACCCTGGAACTCTTCCTCCGGCATGCGATGGTCGATTTCGCCGGCCTCGTGGCGCTGGCTGATCTCGCCCTGCGCCTGCGCGAAGCGCTGCAGCCCGGCCTGCATCTCGGACATCGAGCCGAGCAGTGCGGACAGCTCGTCGCGGCCGGTGGCCCGGATGTCGCCGTCGAGCCTGCCGCGCGCGATGTCGCGGGCCACGCGCGTGGCCTCGTTCAAGGGACGCACGATGCTGCGGGTGAGCAGCCAGCCAGATCCGACGGCGATGCCCAGTGCAGCGCAGGCCACAAGGAGCAGCAGCAGGCGGGCGATGTCGTAGGCGGCGAGCGCGCTCGCGTGCGCCTGGCTCGTCGCCGATTCCTGCTGCTGGAGGTTCTCTTCCAGCAGCAGCCGCCAGTCGCGGGCGGCCGGACCGCCCTCGGCCATGAGCACGTCGCGTGCGCCGGCCTTGTCCTGCGCCAGCACGAGCGCCACGATGCGGTCATTGGCCTCGCGGCTGACCGCGCGCGCGGCGTCGGTCTTCTCGCGCAGTTCCAGCGCCGCGCCCTCGGCCGGGAGCGCATACAGGGCATCTCGCGCCGTGTCGTACTGCTGGCGCGCCGCGCTCAACGACTCGCGCTCCATCTCGATGATCTCCAGATCGTCGAGGATCAGGAGATTGCGTACCGACATCGAGGTGGCCGCGCTGGCCCGATGCATCTCGTTGAGGTGGCGCGATTTGACGTTGTAGGTGTCGACGATCTCGACCAGCCGGTCCTGGATCGCCCGCATCTCGAAGAACGCGATGCCGGCGAGCAGGGCCAACAGCGCCACGAGCAGGCCGAAGCCTGCCCCGAGGCGCTTGCCGACATTCAGATTGTTGAGGAACGCAAACATGGAGTTGCCTCGCGAAAGACATCAGGCGCGAGCGGCGGGTAGCCACGGACGCCGGGGACATGCCGGCCCCGGTGGCGGCTGCCACCGGGGCCGGGACGGGTCACGGCTTGAGCACGACGCGGACGCTGGAGTCGACGTCGGCGGGGGCCAGGTAGCCGATCGCCGATGGCGAGGCGGCGATCAGCTTCTTCGCCTCGGCCGCGCTCGGCGCCTGCCGGAACGGTTTGGCCTTGCCGGTGAACGTGAGCTGCGCCCAGTAGGACTTCAGCTGCGCGGCGTCCTTGCCGGTCACCTTGGTGTAGAACTCGTCGCGCACCGGACCGCTGGCGATATCGATCGGCGTGGCCGCGCCGCCACCGGGCAGGCTGACCGACTTGGCCAGGAAGATCTGCGAGGCCTGGGCCGCGGTGAGGCTGGTGACCGGGCTGTTGGCGGATACCACCACCACCACTTCGGCGTGGGCGGCGGCCGGCAGCAGCGCGGCGAGGGCGAGACACAGGAAAGCGTTGCGGAACTTCATCGGCGGGGTCCTCAGAACACGAAGTCGACGGAGGCCGACAGCAGGTTGTAGCTGCCGCCGCGCTCGAAACCGGGCTGCAGGTTGGTCAGGCCGCCGTTGGAGCCGGCGCCGGCATCGACATGCGAGGCCTCGAGCTTCAGCGCGAAGTTCTCGCGGAAGTCCCAGCGGGTGCCGACGGTGAGGCTGCGGCGGTTTTCGTTGTGGCCGGCCAGGATGGCGTTGACCACGCCGATCGGATCGACGGCGCCCACGCTGGTGTCGCTGTCGACCTTGACCTTGCCCAGCGTGAGGTACGGCGTGAACGCGCCAACGCGCCAGCCGGCGCTTGCATACATGTTGGTGGTCCCGGCGATCATGCCGTCGTCGGTGCCGAGGCGGGTGACTTCGGCGCGCGCGAACCAGGCGCCCGGGTCGTAGGCGTAGCCCAGCGACGAGAAGGTCACGTCGTTGTCGGCGAAACGGAAGCGCGACGCCAGCTGGGGGGCGACCTGGGTGTAGAGCGCAAGCAGGGCTTCGACCGACGGGTCGGCCTCCAGCGAAAGCGTGGTCCGGTTGTAGCCGGCGAAGATCGTCGAGCTGCCGAACTCGGCGCGTCCCACCAGGCCGATGGTGTCGTCCAGCTTGATGACACCGGCATCGGTGTCGCCGCCGACCAGCTGCAGGGTCATGGCGGTGGTGCCGACGTTGAACTTGTAGGCGATTTCGGCGCCATCGATCGCGAGCGAGGTGTTGTAGACCTCCACCGGCGGGCGCACCCAGGGCATCGCGTAGCCGACCTTGCGATAGTCCGAGAGCATGAACGTCGGCGGGGCCAGGCGCCCGAGACGCAGCGACAGCGCCGGGGTGAAGTCATAGCGCAGGTGGGCCAGGGTCAGCTCCGGTTCGTGCGAACCCTCGTAGTCGTACTCGCTCATCAGCTGCACGACGGCCGAGAACCGCTCGGTGAACCGCGCATCGACCTGGAAGCCCAGGCGGCTGTCGGGGTTGGCCGACCAGCTGTCGGAGTACCCCGCGCCGTCAGGCTGGAAATCGGTGGCGAAGTCGGCCTGGTCCTCGCTGCTGTGGACGACGCCCACGGTGCCGAAGCCGCTGAAGGAGAACATGGAGTCGGCGTCCTGCGCAGCGGCCGTGAGCGGCAGCGCAAGCAGGAGCGCGAGCGAAAGGGACGTGGTGCGAACGGACATGGTGCGGAAATCCTGTGGTCAGGTGTGCGGTGATGCCCCGGACCCGGGGCACAGTAGGTCTGTGCCGTTGTTATCGGCTGGCGCCCGCCGCGATCCAGCCGCGAACTGGGACATAACGTCCAAGTTCGAACATGCGTCGGACCCGCACCGGGTCACGCGCCGGCGGGGCGGACGCAGTGCGCCGGGCGATGGAAGGGGAAAGCGGGCGGGCAAAGCGGAACGGGGCGCCAGAGCGCCCCGTTCCCGAGCCACACCCGGTGCGCCGGCCCTAGAACTCCTGCCAGTCCCCGCCGTTCCCGGCCGTGGCCGCCACGGGGCGCGGGGCGGGCTTGCCCCGTGGCGCGGCCGGCTTGAGCCTGGCCACGTTGGCCGAAGGAGCGGCGGTGGCGGACGCGGGCGTCGCCGCTGGCTTGGCTGCTCGTGCCGGCCTGTCTTCCTGCACCCGGAACACCGCCACCGTCTGCACCAGCTGCCCGGCCTGCTGCTCCATGCTGCGCGCCGCCGCCGTGGCTTCCTCGACCAGCGCGGCGTTCTGCTGGGTGCTCTCGTCCATCTGCGTGATCGCCTGGTTGACCTGCTCGATGCCCGCGCTCTGCTCCTGCGAGGCCGCCGAGATGTCGGCGATGATGTCGGTGACGCGTTTGACGCTGGTCACGATCTCGCCCATGGTCCTGCCGGCCTGGCCGACCAGGTCGTTGCCGTGGCGGACCTTGTCGGCCGAATCGGTGATCAGGGTCTTGATCTCCTTGGCCGCGCCGGCCGAACGCTGCGCCAGCGAGCGCACCTCCGCTGCTACGACCGCGAAACCGCGCCCCTGTTCACCGGCGCGCGCGGCTTCGACCGCGGCGTTGAGCGCCAGGATGTTGGTCTGGAAGGCGATGCCGTCGATCACGCCGATGATGTCGGCGATGCGGCTGGACGACTCGGAGATCGCGGACATCGTCTCGACCACCTTGCCGACCACTTCCCCACCCTGCGAGGCGACATCGACCGCGCCGATCGCGAGCTGGTTGGCCTGGCGGGCGTTGTCGGCGTTCTGGCGCACGGTGGAGGTGAGTTCCTCCATCGACGAAGCGGTTTCCTCCAGCGATGCGGCCTGCTGCTCGGTGCGCCGGGAGAGGTCGTCGTTGCCGGCGGCGATTTCGGAGGCCGAGGCATTGATGGCATCGCTGCCGCTGCGGATCTGGTTGACGATCTCGGCCAGGCGCTCGACGGTGCGGTTGGCGTCGTCGCGCATGGTGGCGAACACGCCGTGGTAATCGCCGTCCATGCGCGCGGTCAGGTTGCCGTCGGCCAGCGCGGTCAGTACCTGCGATACCTGCTCCAGGCTCGTCGCATTGGCGTCGAGCAGGCCGTTGAGCTGTTCGGCGAGCTGCAGGTAGAACCCCTGCTTGCCGTCGAGGCCGATGCGCTGGGACAGATCGCCACCGGCGGCCGCCTGGACCACGCGGCCCAGTTCGACCTCCACGTGCACCTGCTGGGTGCGGTCGCGCAGTTCGACCACATAGCCCAGCAGGTGGCCGTCGCCGTCCTCGACGCGCGCCACGCTCTGGCCGAAGTGTGCGGCGCCCATCGAGATCTCGCACTGGTGGACGCCGCTGGTTTCGACCAGGGCCTGGCCGAACTGTTCCGGCTTGGCCTGGTAGGCATCGACCCGGGTGCCGACGAGCTGGTCGAGCTGGAACTCCGGCAGCGCCGAACGGATCTCGTCCTCGTGCTCCTGCAGCAGTGCGGTGACCGCGGCGTTGGCATAGATGATCGTGCGCTGCGGGTCGGTGATCATCACGCTGGTGCCGGAGCTGTCCAGCGCGGTGCGGATGCGCAGGTTCTCGCCGGCGATCGCCTGATCGCGTTCGATGCGCTCGCGCAGGTCGTGCTGCATGCGGCGCATGGACTTGAGCAGGTCGCCGATCTCGTCGGCGCGGGTGGTGTCGATGTGGCTGTCGAGCTTCCCTCCGGCCACGTCGTTGGCGACGCTCGCGGCCTCGCGCGCGGCGCGGGTCAGGCTGCGGGCCATCAGCCAGGCCACCGCCAGGCCGGCGACGATGCCGGCCAGCAGCAGGCTCACCAGCATCAGGCTGGAGGCCGTATAGGTGCTCTGCGCGCGCCCGGTGGACGCGGCGGCGGCGCGGTTGGCCTCGTCGGCGAGCGCGGCGAGCGCGGCGCTGGTGGCGTCGTGCAGGCGGCTGGTCTCGCCGATGAAGGTATCGGTGGCGTCGTCGGGCAGTTCGAGGTCGAGCATCTCGTTGACCGACGCATACGAGGCGCGCGCGGACTCCCACGCGGCGGCGAGTTCGGCGAGCAGGCGCTGTTCGTCCGGCGTGGTCGCGAACTTCCCGTAGGCCTTGAGGTTCTCGGCCAGCTGCGCGTCGATCTGGACCGTGCGCTCGCGTGCTTCCCGTTTGACGGCGTCGCTGGCGCGGACGAGGCCGCGGTAGGACGCGGTGCGGTACTCGCCCAGCAGGGCGCGTGTGTCGCCCACCAGGGTGACGCTGGGCAGGACATCCTGCGCCAGTTCGCCGGTGACGCGTTCCATCGAGCGCATGCCGATGTAGGCGCCGATGCCCTGCACGAGCATGAGCACCAGGACCAGCCCGAAGGCCAGCATCAGCTTGGGCGCGAGCTTGAGATTCGAGAACCACTGCATTGGGTCACTCCCCTGTGACGTAAACGAGAGCGGCCCGGTCGCTTGCGCGCCGGGCCGCTGGATCACTTGATCGTGGCGAGCTTGACGTCGCCGGGCGAGCGCACCGCGATCTCCGCGCGGCTGGCATCGCGCTCGATGGTGCCCACCACGCAGACGTCGCGGCCCTCGAGTTCTTCCGGGGTCGGGCGGAACTTCCCGCGCTGGTCCTGCGGGATGCGCGCCGAGAAGGTGTGGCGCGGGAACGCGCCGCCCATGTGCAGGAAGGTGGGCTGGCCTTCGGAGTTCTCGGCGTAGCGGGTCTTCTCGACCTTGCCGCAGACCATGCCGCTCTGGCCGACGTGGCGCGAGGCCTGTTCGGGGCGGATCACGTCCTGGGCGAAGCTGGCGAACGCGCAGCCGCCAAGCAGCACGGCGGCGATGAAACGGGGGGTCCTTGCGGTCATCTGTCTACTCCGGTGGGGATGCTGGAGGCATGCCGTCGCGCACGCCCGTCGACCCGATAGCGGCATCGCGGACCGGAACTTGAGGCCCGTTCCGTCACCGGTTGCGCGGCCGTCAGCCGCCGCGGCGCAGCCGCGCGTTGCGCTGGCGCTCGACCTGGAAGATGTACTGCATGAGCTGCTGCTCGACGGCCGCCGGCAGGTCCACGAAGCGGCAGCCGGCACGCCACTGGGCGACGCCGCGCACCTCGTGGGGGCGGGTGTAGATGACCTCGATCACGACCGCCACCGGCGCCGCATCGCCCAGGCGCAGCAGGCAGGGCGCGAGTCGCGCGTCGGGCTGGAACCGCGCCTGCGCGCCTTCCGGGATCGCGATGGCGAGCCCGCTGCCGCTGATGTCGAGCACGCGCAGGCCCGGCGCGGCCGGATCGGGCGCGCGGTCGGCATCGCCCAGGTGCACGGTCACCGGCGCGGACGCCGGGGACTGCAGCCGGTACATCTCGCGCCGCTGCATGCGCAGCAACGCCTGCGGCCATGGCGTGGCGAACGCCACGTAGTCCTCGTGCACGATCCGCGCCGGCTCGGAGACGCGGAAGCGGATCGGCACCAGGTCCAGCTGTGCGCTGCAGACCATGCGGCTGGCCGCTGCCATGCGCTGGTTCATCGCCTCGTCGCGGTTGCCGTCGAACACCAGGGTGCCGTCGTCGTGCACCGCCAGCAGCGCGGTCGGGCAGGCATGGCCGCCCGGGACCAGGCTGGCGCTGATCAGCGCCCGTGCCTCGACCAGCGCACGCAGGACGGCCGCGATCTCGCCCGGTTCACGCAGGGCGAACGGCGACTGTTCTTCGTCGTCCAGCAGGTGCGAGGATTCGTGTTCGTCGGCGACAGGCATCGTCCGGGCAGCAGGGTCCGTCAAGCCGGTAACGGCCGCGCGGCCGGGGAGTTGAGTCGCCGGTCGCCGCCGCGCCGAATCTGGCCGCGGCGCGGACAAATGCAAAGGGCGGCCGTAGCCGCCCTTTCCATCCCCCCGCCAACGCGCGCTCAGAACTCCTGCCAATCCTCCGACACCCCGGCAGCTGCAGCCGCAGCTGGCGCCGCGGCGCGTGGACCCGGCCTGGAGCGAGCCGGGACCGGCCTGTGGCTGGACAGCCTGGCCACACCGGCCCGCGTCGCAACAGCCGGCTCGGACTTCGCGGCTGGCGTCGGCTGGCCGCCCTGCACCTGGAACACCGCCACCGTCTGCACCAGCTGCCCGGCCTGCTGCTCCATGCTGCGCGCAGCCGCCGTGGCTTCCTCGACCAGCGCGGCGTTCTGCTGCGTGCTCTCGTCCATCTGCGTGATCGCCTGGTTCACCTGCTCGATGCCCGCGCTCTGTTCCTGCGAGGCCGCCGAGATGTCGGCGATGATGTCGGTGACGCGTTTGACGCTGGTCACGATCTCGCCCATGGTCCTGCCGGCCTCGCCGACCAGGTCGTTGCCGTGGCGCACCTTGTCGGTCGAATCGGTGATCAGGGTCTTGATCTCCTTGGCCGCGCCAGCCGAACGCTGCGCCAGCGAGCGCACCTCGGCCGCGACCACCGCGAAGCCACGGCCCTGCTCGCCCGCACGCGCGGCTTCCACCGCGGCGTTGAGCGCCAGGATGTTGGTCTGGAAGGCGATGCCGTCGATCACGCCGATGATGTCGGCGATGCGGTTGGACGATTCGGAGATGGCCGACATCGTCTCGACCACCTTGTCGACCACTTCGCCGCCCAGCGAGGCGACATCGACCGCGCCGATCGCCAGCTGGTTGGCCTGGCGGGCGTTGTCGGCGTTCTGGCGAACGGTGGAGGTGAGTTCTTCCATCGACGAGGCGGTTTCCTCAAGCGATGCGGCCTGCTGCTCGGTGCGCCGGGAGAGGTCGTCGTTGCCGGCGGCGATCTCGCCAGCGGCCGAATTGATCGCATCGCTGCCGCTGCGGATCTGGCCGACGATCTCGGCCAGGCGCTCGACCGTGCGGTTGGCATCCCCGGCCACCTCGCCGAAGCGGCCGGGCAGGCCGGCATCGACGCGGCGCGAGAGGTCGCCATCGGCCACGGCCGAGAGCAGGGCGCCGATCTGGCCGAGACCTTCGTCGGTCGCGGCCATCAGCCGGTTGAGTTCCTCGATCAGCTCGCGGTAGGCGAACTCGAAGCGCCCGGCATCGCCGCGCTGCGAGAAATCGCCCGCCACCGCGGCTTCGACCAGGCGCCGCACTTCGGCGTTGCTGTCGAGCATCGACTGCTTCACCGCGTCGATGATGGCGCTGATCTTCGCCTTCTCGCCCGGCAGGCGGTCGAGGTCGCGGGAGAGATCACCGCGCGCATAGAGGGCGACGGTATCGACCACGTGCATCTTCACCGCGATGTGCGCGGCGACCAGGTCGTTGAGGCCGGTCGCCATCGTGCCGTAGGCGCCCGGGAACTCGGCGGCCGGCATCACGTGGCTGATCGTGCCGGCGTCGTGCGCCTGGTGCATCTCGCGCTGCGCGGCAACATAGCGCTTGAGCGTTGCGACCATCGCGCGCATCGACTCGGCCAGCGCGCCCAGTTCACTGCGCTCGGACACGGTGACCGGGCGATCGAGGTCGCCGCGCGCGACCGCATCGGCCGCCGCCATGACCTCGGCCAGCGGCCGCACGATCGAGCGGCTGATGAGCAGCGCGGCACCGACCGCGAGCAGCAGGGCGACGCCCAGCAGCACCGCGATCGCCCACAGGTTGGAGACGTGGGCCGCTTCCTGGCGCGCGACCGCGGCGTCGAGGTCGGCGAGGTTCTGCTGCAGCAGCGCGGCGACGGCGTCGGCCGTGGCCTGGCGCAGGTCGCCGGCGGCGGATGCGGGGCCCGGATCGCCGGTTTCCAGCGCCGCCATCAGTCCGGCGCTGTTGTCGAAATAGGCCGCGGCCTTCGCCAGCACGTCCTCGTAGGCCGCGCGCTCGCCATCGCCCTGCACCCGTGCGGCGAAGGCGCTGGTCATCGCCTCGAAGGCCTGGCGTCCGGCGACGAGTTCGCTGCCGTACTCCTCCATCTTCGCCGTGTCGCCGACGCTGCTGACCAGGCCGCGCTCGCTGACGCGGTACTCGGCCAATGCGGTGGCCATCGCGCCCAGCTCGCGCACGGCGGGGACAGATTCGTGGGTGAGGTCGAGCACCATGTCCTGTGCCCTCCCCATGCGGTCGGCGGCGAAGCCGCCCATGACGAGGATCAGGAGCGCGAGGGCGGCAAAGCCGATGCCGAGACGCTTGCCGATGCTGAACGAACTGAACATGTGCGGTGTCCCGGTGTGATGACGGATGCTGTAGTAACGGCGCCGCCCGGATGTGCTTGAGGCAGGCTGGCGGTGTAACCGAGAGCAGCCCGCTGCGAATGACGCGGCCGCAGCGGGCGCCGGCGGCGGTGACGCGATGCACGCGCCCCCGGCCGGCTCCGCCGGCCTGCGCGGCGCCTGCAAGGTGTGACCGTCCAGCCCTTGCGCTGGACGCGATGGTCAGAAGTGGAACTGCGCGCGCAGGCCGAAGGCTTCCGGATCGCGCAGCACACCACCGCGCCGCGCGTGGGCGAACACGTAGTTGGCCTGCAGCTTGAAGTTGCGGCCGAGGTACCAGTTGGCGCCGACCGTCCAGTCGGACTGGCGCCCGCCACGGACCTGGCCGTCGTCCAGGTCGAGCTGGCTGTAGCGCAGCAGCAGCTCAAGCGCCGCGGTCGAAGCGGGCACCACGTTGGTCGCGTAACCGTTGTAGCCACGCGATTCGCCGGTGACCACCCAGCTGCCGAACAGGTAGCCGCCCTGTCCCGCCACATCGGCCAGCCCGGCATCGCGCTGCGCGCGCACGTCGAGCAGTTCGCCCTGCAGCGACCAGGGGCCGTGGATCCACAACCCCTCGAGGCCCACGCGGCGGATCGCGTCCACGCCCGCCAGCGTACCCGTGTCCACCAGGCGCACGTCGGTGAGCCCGACTTCCGGGCGCGCGCGCATTCGCGCCGTGCTGCTGTCGGGACGTTCGCGGCTGCCGGCGATGCCCAGGTGCAGCACGTCGCCCGCGGACTTGCGTGGCGCCCAGGCGGCGCGCGCGGCCACGGTGCTGCCTTCATTGGCGCCTTCCAGGTCGCCGCCGTCGAACCAGCCCACGCTGGCCAGCCAGGCCGGACGCTGCAGCGACCACTCCGCGCCGATGCGGCGCCCGGCATAGGCCACCTGCACCGGCAGCGCCGATTCGAGGAACGGCGTGTTGCGCGATGCGCCCACCCCGTCGAAGCCTACCGGCGTCTTGAACTGGCCCAGGCGCAGCGTGCCGGCATCGTGGCCGAGCAGGCCTTTCGAATCGAGCTTCAGCGCCACGTCCATCCAGACCCCGGCCTCGAGATCGCGCTGCACGGCCAGCTCGTAGCTGCCCTTGCGACGCAGTGCCACGCCCACCTCGCGGCGGCGGAACCGGCTGTCGTCATCGAATGCCGCCGCATCGATCCCCTGGCCAAGATGGCCGAAGCCGTTGTGGTCCCAGGCCCAGTTGCCGGTAAACACGAGCTCGTCGCGCTCGCCGACCGGCGCCTTGAACGAGATGTCCCGCCAGTCCGCGGCGTGGGCGCCGGCGGCGAGGGCGAAGGACGACACGAAGAGGAACATCTGGATGCGCATGGCAGCTCCTGGCGGGCGCACTGGGGCCCGGCGGACGTGGACGATCGAAGGCAACGCGCCGCAGGCGGGCGGCGCGTTCGCGACCGCCACCCCGGGCGACGCGATGCCGGCCTGGGAACGTTGTCGGCGGTGCCGCAGCGGGCTTGAGGGGCGATCCGCGCGACGTTCCGCTCATCCCTGCGACGCAGCGCCGTCCTGCAATGGGCGCGTGCGCCGCGTCCCAGGTCCCGCGCGCCCTGCAGACAAGGGAGCGCGCGCAGGCAAGTCCGGGCATCCGCCTGCGCGGGCGGGTGCACGCCGATGGCGAGATGGATCCTTCCCTGCGGCAGGAATGCAGGACTGCCGATACGGGGCGGGCGCGGTCGCGACCGCCCGTGAGCGCCGGTCAGCCTGCCGCCGTCGCCAGGACCCGGGCGGGACGCGGCGGGCACGAAGCACCGGCGGCGCCGCTGTCGGGCCGGGTCGCTTGCGCCTGGCCGGCGCCATCGATGCGGAAGGCGGCGGCCGCGGCCGCCAGGCCGTTGGCCTGGTCCTGCAGGCTGCGCGCCGCGGCGGAGGCTTCCTCGACCAGCGCGGCGTTCTGCTGCGTCGCTTCGTC
Organism: uncultured Luteimonas sp.; assembly: GCF_947492465.1. Lineage (NCBI taxonomy): Bacteria > Pseudomonadati > Pseudomonadota > Gammaproteobacteria > Lysobacterales > Lysobacteraceae > Luteimonas > uncultured Luteimonas sp. The sequence goes on along the minus strand of NZ_CANLNF010000002.1, from coordinate 525,306 downwards.
GAGCTGCATGACCGCGCGGTTGACCTGGCCGATGCCGGCCGACTGCTCGCTGGAGGCGGAGGTGATCCCGCCCATGATCGCGGTCACCCGCTGCACGGCATCGACGATTTCGGCCATCGTGCGGCCGGCCCGATCGACGCGCTCGGCACCCTCGCCGACCTTCGCCGAAGAATCCGAAATCAGCGCCTTGATCTCGCGCGCGGCCTCGGCCGAACGCAGGGCCAGGTTGCGCACTTCGGCGGCGACCACAGCGAAGCCGCGGCCTTCCTCGCCGGCGCGCGCGGCTTCGACCGCGGCGTTGAGCGCGAGGATGTTGGTCTGGAAGGCGATGCCGTCGATCACGCCGACGATGTCGGTGATGCGGCGCGAGGATTCGCTGATCTGCGCCATCGTCGCCACCACGTCGGCGACCACCCGTCCACCGTCCTCGGCCACGTCGCCGGCGCCGCGCGCGAGTTCGTTGGCCTGCAGCGCGCTGTCGGCGTTGCGGCGCACGGCTGCGGTCAGCTGCTCCATCGAGCTGGCGGTTTCCTGCAGGTTCGCGGCCTGCTGGCCGGTGCGGGTGGACAGGTCGATGTTGCCGGTCGAGATCTCGGCGGCCGCCTGGCCGATGGTGCGCGTGGCGGCCTGGATGTCGGCGACCAGCTGCGCGAGCTGCTCGACAGCGGCATTGGTGCTCGCCTTCATCTCGCCGAACAGGCCGTGCATGTCGCTGGTGATGCGCTGGCGCAGGTCGCCGTGCGAGAGCGCGTCGAGCACGCCCGCGGTCTCGCGCAGGCTCAGCTCGGTGGCCTGCATCAGCCGCGCCAGGCCAGTGCCGACCGTGTGCACGAAGCCGCTGGCCCCGCGCAGGTCGAGGCGCTGGCTGAAGTCGCCGTCGGCGGCGGCGGCGACCACCGTCTCCAGCTGCTGCTCCAGCGCCAGTTCGACGGTGCGGTCGCGCCACTCGGCCACCGTGCCCAGGCGCGCGCCCGAGTCGCCCAGCACCGGGGTCATGGTGATGTCGAAGGTGCGGGCGCCACAGGTGATGCGGTAGGGATGCGTCGCCGCCAGGGTCTCCAGCCTGGCGCGCTGCGCCTGCGGGTCGGGATCTAGGACATGCAGCGGACTGCCGTCCAGGGCGTCGGGCACGAAGCCGGGACAGGCTTCGCCCAGGTCGGCCGCGGCGACCGCGAGCATCGTGCGCGCCGCCGGGTTGGCGTACACGATCGCGTGGTCGTGGTCGGCCACCAGCACGCTGGTGGACGCGGCGTCCAGCGCGCAGCGCACCCGCGCCATCTCCGCCGCCTCGCGGCGGCGGTCCTCGATCTCGAAGCCCAGGCGCACCTGCATCGATTTCAGGCCCAGCAGCACGCCGCCCACTTCGTCGTTGCGGTCGATGGCGATGTCGCGGTTGTAGTGGCCGGTGGCGAAGTCGCGCAGGTGCGACACGGCCGTCTCCAGCCGCCCGACCACGTCCCGGCACAGCCACCAGGCCGAGTAGAACGCCGCCGCGGTGGCCGCGGCCACCAGTCCGAGCAGCAGCGGCAACGACACGCCCGCGGATGCCAGCAGCACCAGGGCGGCGCACAGGCCTCCGACCCCGGCGGCGGACAGCAGCAGGCGCTGGCGCAGGCTGAGGCGCCAAAGCGGATTGAGCGTGCGCAGCAGGTCCGGCGCCACGCGCGCGCCATGGCGCACGCGCAGCCGGCTGGTACCGGCGCGCATCGCGGCATAGTCGCGCTCGGCCGCGTCGATCTCGGCGCGGCTGGCCTTGCGCCGCACCGACATGTAGCCCACGTGCGTATCGCCCTCGTAGTAGGGCGTGACGTGCGCGCGGACCCAGTAATGGTCGCCGTCCTTGCGCCGGTTCTTGACCATGCCCACCCAGGGGCGACCGGCCTGCAGCGTGCGCCAGAAATCGGCGAAGGCGGCGGGCGGCATGTCCGGATGGCGGATGAGGTTGTGCGGCTGGCCGAGCAGTTCGGCTTCGCCGAAGCCGCTGACGCGCACGAACGCGGCGTTGACGTAGACGATGAGGCCGCGCCGGTCGGTGCGCGAGACGAGGGGTTCGTCGTCCTCGAGCGCGAATTCGCGCCGGGTGACAGGGAGGTTGTTGCGCATTTCGACTTCCGGCGGGGAGACAAACCCGCGGCGTCGACGCGCCGCGGGGGACTTGCGCGGGCTCGATCAGGCGGCTTCGGCGGCCACCAGCCCCATCGTTTCGTGCCCCATCAGGCGCTCGATGTCGAGCAGGATCAGCATGCGCTCGTCGAGCGTGCCGATGCCGGTGAGGAACTGGCGGTCGATGGTGGCGCCGATCTCCGGCACCGCGCGGACCTGCTCGCCCGACAGGCGCACCACGTCCGAGACGCTGTCGACCACCATGCCGACCACGCGGCCGCCCACGCTCAGCACGATCATCACCGTGAGCGCGTTGTACTCGGCCTTGGCCAGGCGGAACTTCAGGCGCATGTCGACCACCGGCACGATGATGCCGCGCAGGTTGATCACGCCCTTGATGTAGTCCGGCGCGTCGGGCAGGCGGGTGACCGCGTCGTAGCTGCGGATCTCCTGCACGCGCAGGATGTCGACCCCGTACTCCTCCTCGCCGAGCACGAAGGTGAGGAACTCGCCGGTATCGGCGTCGCCGTTGGCGGCGGGGACGGGGGTTGTGGTGGCTTGGGACATGGTCTGCTCGATTTTCGGATGCATGTTGGTGGGATCGGCCCGGTCGCTGGATTCTTTAGGGCTCAGGAGGCACGGAGCCGGTGATCGGCGTCGTTCTCCGCCGGCAGGAGCGGTTTCCGGCCTTCGCCGGGCGCCGGGAGGGGGCGGCGCGACGCCGCGATGGCCGCATCGGGGCGCAGGCTCCGGCCGTTGCCGCCGGATGCGCCCTCCAGCCGGAACGCGGCCACGGCCTGCACCAGCTGTCCGGCCTGCTGCTCCATGCTGCGCGCAGCCGCCGTGGCTTCCTCGACCAGCGCGGCGTTCTGCTGGGTGCTCTCGTCCATCTGCGTGATCGCCTGGTTGACCTGCTCGATGCCCGCGCTCTGCTCCTGCGAAGCGGCCGAGATGTCGGCGATGATGTCGGTGACGCGTTTGACGCTGGTCACGATCTCGCCCATGGTCCTGCCGGCCTGGCCGACCAGGTCGTTGCCGTGGCGGACCTTGTCGGTCGAATCGGTGATCAGGGTTTTGATCTCCTTCGCAGCCCCGGCCGAACGCTGCGCCAGCGACCGCACCTCGGCTGCGACCACCGCGAAGCCGCGGCCCTGTTCGCCGGCGCGCGCGGCTTCCACCGCGGCATTGAGCGCCAGGATGTTGGTCTGGAAGGCGATGCCGTCGATCACGCCGATGATGTCGGCGATGCGGTTGGAGGACTCGGAGATCGCGGACATGGTGTGCACGACTTTGTCGACGACTTCGCCGCCCTGCGAGGCGACGTCGACCGCGCCGATCGCGAGCTGGTTGGCCTGGCGGGCGTTGTCGGCGTTCTGGCGCACGGTGGAGGTGAGCTCCTCCATCGACGAGGCGGTTTCCTCCAGGGATGCGGCCTGCTGCTCGGTGCGGCGCGAGAGGTCGTCGTTGCCGGCGGCGATCTCGCTGGCGGCCGAATTGATCGCGTCGCTGCCGCTGCGGATCTGGTCGACGATGCCGGTGATCTGCTCCGCCGTGCGGTTGCAGTCGATGGCCAGCTGGCCGAAGCGGCCGGGCAGATCGATGTCGGCGCGCCGCCCGAGATCGCCGCGCGCCATGGCGGTGAGCACCTCGCCGACTTCCTCGATGCCGCGGTCGGCGCTGGCCATCAGGCCGTTGAGGCTGGTGAGCATGTCGCGGTACACGAACGCGAAGTGCTGCGCGTCGCCGCGCTGGGAAAAGTCGCCGCGCATCGCCGCATCGACCAGGCGCTGGATCTCGCCGGTCACCGACACCATGTTCGCCTTGACGGCGTCCATCGCCTGCTTGATCCGCGCCTGTTTGCCGGGCATCGGCGGAAAATCGCGGGACAGGTCGCCACGGGCGTACTCGTCCACCAGGCCGTTGATCTCCACGACCGTCTGCAGGTGCGCATCCACCAGCGCATTGACCGCTTCGGCCATCCTGCCGAACGCGCCCGGGAATTCGCTGGCGGGGATGCGATGGTCGATCTCGCCGTCCGCGTGCTGATGCGCGATGTCGGCCTGCGCAGCGGAGAAGTGCTGTAGTGCCTGCTGCATGGTCCGCATCGAGCCCAGGAGCAGCGCCACCTCGTCTCGCCCGCGGACCACGATCTCGCCGTCGAGCTCGCCCTTGGCGATCGCATCGGCAACGCGGGTCGCCTGTGCCAGCGGGCCGGTCAGGCTGCGGGTGATGATCCACGACAGCAGCACGCCGATCGCGAGCGCGGCCAGGGCGATGCCCATCGCCATGCCGCGGGCGACCCGGTAGTTTGCCGTGGCGACCGCGTAATCCCTCTCGTTGGCCTGGACCTGCAGCATGAGGTTGGCGCGAAGCGGCGCGTGCCAGGCTTCCATCGCCGGGTTGCCCTCGGCGAGGAGCAACGCGCGGGCCGCATCGACGTCGCCGTCCATGAGCAGTTGCAGGGTCCGGTCGTTGATCGGCTTGGCCAGGTTGCGCGCCGCGGTCGTCTCGTCGCGCAGACGCTGTCCTTCGGCGGACGCCGGCAACGCCGACAATGCCTGGAACGCGTCGTCGAACTTCCTGCGCTGCTGAGCCAGGGCGTCGATGGTCCCGGGGATCGCCGCGGGATCGTTCTCGATGATCGCGCCCCGTACCAGGGCAATGACCGCCTGCGACGCGTCGAGCATGATCTCGAGCTGCGTGGTCTTGAGGTTGTTGTCCTGGACGATCTCGTCCAGGCTCGCCTGGATGCGGGACATGCCGACCAGTGCGGTCGCGGCCAGGCACACCATCGTCACCAAGAGGATGCCGAAGGCCCAGGACAGGCGCGTGCCGATGCGATAGTGGTGCAGGAGCGATTTCATGTGGGGCTTGCTGCGCGAGGGAGGAATCGTCCGTATCGGCCCGCACCCGGCCCGCTGCTTGATCCATGTCAAGCACTGGGCTGCCAACGCGGATCTCCGGCGGGAACCGGGCGCTGCATCACCATTGCGCCGGGTCGCGGCCAGCGGTGGTGCGATCCGCGCCAGGCGCGAGACGGGGTTCGGCGTGGACGGGGCGGTCCTGTCGGACCGTCGCCCGTGCAGACCGCGATCCTGTCCCCGATGTCGGCCGGGCATGCGGATTCTTCATGCGCACCGTGTACCGCCCGTCGCATCCGGCTCAAGCCGGAGCGGCGCGCGCCGTTACCCGTCGCAATTCCCCCTCCCTTACGGACAGCCCGGCATGTACCCGATCATCGGAGCCCTCGTGGTCATCGCGAGCGTGCTCGGCGGCTTCATGATGGTCGGCGGCAAGCTGCTGGCGCTCTGGCATCTCAACGAGATCGTCGTGATCTGCGGGGCGGCCCTGGGCGCCTACGTGATCGCCACGCCGCCGAAGGTGATGAAGGCCGCGCTGGCCGGCACTGTGGCCCTGGTCAAGGGGCCGAAGTACCAGCGCGTGGACTATGTCGAACTACTGAAGCTGATCTACGCGCTGCTGCAGAAGATGCGGCGCGAGGGCATGATGGCGATCGAGAACCACATCGAGCGCCCGACCGAGAGCGCGATCTTCCAGAAGTACCCGAAGATCCTGGCCGACCACCATATCCTCGATTTCATCACCGACTGCCTGCGCCTGATCGTCGGCGGCAGCATGACGCCGCACGAGCTCGAATCGCTGCTCGAGTACGAGCTCGAGACCCACCACCACGAGGCGCTCGGGCCGTCCCAGTCGGTGCAGAAGGTGGCCGATGCGCTGCCGGGCTTCGGCATCGTGGCCGCGGTGCTGGGCATCATCAACACGATGTCCATCGTCGGCAGCGCGGCGCCCGCCGAGATCGGCCAGAAGGTCGCCTCCGCGCTGGTGGGCACCTTCCTCGGCATCTTCCTCGCCTATGGCTACGTGGGGCCGATCGCCTCGGCCATGGAGAAACGCGCGGAGGAGGAGGGCAAGGCCTTCGAGGTGGTGAAGATGGCGCTGGTGGCATCGCTGCGCGGATACGCGCCGGCGGTGGCGATCGAGTTCGCGCGCAAGCTGCTGTTCTCCGACGTGCGTCCGAGTTTCCAGGACCTGGAAGCCGACCTCAAGGCCGCGAAGGGTTGACGGGCCGCCATGGCCACGCCACTGCAACCGATCATCGTCGTCCGCAAGAGGAAGCGCGGCGCGCATCCCCACCACGGTGGCGCATGGAAGGTCGCGTACGCCGATTTCGTCACCGCGATGATGGCCTTCTTCCTGGTGATGTGGCTGGTGGCCACCATGCCCCAGGAGCAGCTCGGTGGCATCGCCGACTACTTCAAGAACCCGAGCGCGGTGGCGGGCAAGGCGGCGACCATGGCGCCGGGCCGCGCCGGGCCGGGCGGCGCGGGTGAAGCCCCGATCCGGATGTTCGACCATGCCCGCAAGTCGCCGGACGCGAGCCCGATCCGCACCCCGGGCGCCACGCCGCAGTCGTCGGGCGGGGCACAGAAGGCCGGGGACGCGGCCGACCGGCGCGAGCTGGAGGCGCTCAAGCGGGCGCTCGAGAAAGCCGTCGCCAGCAGCCAGGCGTTGGCCCCGTTCAAGGACCAGCTGCTGATCGACATCACGCCCGAGGGCCTGCGCATCCAGATCGTCGATGCCCACAACCGCCCGATGTTCGATCTCGGCTCGCCCACGCTCAGGGACTACACGCGCGATATCCTGTTCGAGCTGGCAGGGTATTTCGAGCAGGTCGACAACCGGATCGCGATTTCCGGCCATACCGATACCGCGCCGTACACCCGGCGCACCGGCTACAGCAACTGGGAACTGTCGGCCGAGCGCGCCAACGCGGCGCGGCGCGCCCTGGTGGCCGGCGGTCTGTCGGAAGACAAGCTTTCGCGCGTCGTCGGCCTGTCGTCCTCGGTGCCGTTCGACCGCACCGATCCGGACAACCCGGTCAACCGACGGATCAGCATCGTGGTCCTGAGCGATGCCGCAGAACGCATCGCGGCCAGCGTCGACGCCGGGGCCTAGATCGAGCGGGCGGGCCGTGCGGTGCATGCCTCCATGCGCCGCGTTTGTCCCAGCCTTGCGCGTGCAGGCACGCTCCTGCAGGGGGAAGGCGGTCCATGCCGCTGGAGCGACCCGGGATCGAAAGCTCTTCGCGCGCGAGCGCGCTCCCACAGATGGCAGCGGTCATGCTGCAGGAGTGAGCCGGGACCGGGCACTCTTCGCGCGCGAGCGCGCTCCCACAGATGGCAGCGGTCATGCTGGAGGAGTGAGAGGAGTCCGAAGCTCTTCGCGCGCGAGCGCGCTCCCACAGGCAGCAGCGGGCGATGCTGCAGGAGTGAGCCGGGTTCGGACGCTCTTCGCGCGCGAGCGCGCTCCCACAGGCGGCAGCGGGCCGTGCTGCAGGAGTGGCCCGGGACCGGGCGCTCTTCGCGCGCGAGCGCGCTCCCACAGGGGGCAGCGGGCCATGCTGCAGGAGTGAGCCGGGTCCGGACGCTCTTCGCGCGCGAGCGCGCTCCCATAGGCAGTAGCGGGTGGCGACCCTGGGTCGGACCCCTTTCGCGCGAGCGCGCGCTCCTACAGGCAGCGGTGGATCCACGCGGTGGGCGCGGCCCGGGCGAGACCGCCTTTGCGTGCGGGTGCGTCCCGACGGGTCAGCCAGTCAACGCGCTGGGGTGGGATCCGGGGGCCGTCGCGGGCGGATGCCCGCAACGGATGGAAATCCCTGTCGGTCCCGGCGGGCGGCGGCCGCGGTCAGGCGGCGACCGGCAGCGGCGTGGCCTGGGCCAGGCCGCCGGCGTCGACGATCAGCGCGACGCGGCCGTCGCCGAGGATGGTGGCCCCGGACACGCCGGCGACGCGCTTGTAGTTGCTTTCGAGGTTCTTGACCACGACCTGCTGCTGGCCGAGCAGTTCGTCGACCTCCAGCGCCAGCCGGCGGCCGTCGGCCTCGACCACCACCGCGATGCGCGGCGGCGCGTCCTCGCCCTGGCCGCGCGCGGCCGCGGGCAGGCCGTACTGGGAAGCTAGGTCGAGCAGCGGCAGGTAGTCCTCGCGCACCCGCAGCACCCGCGCCTCGCCGGCGATGGTGCGCACGTCGGCGGGCGTGGGCAGCAGCGATTCGACCACCATGCTCAGCGGCACGATGAACACTTCCTCGCCCACCGCCACCGACATGCCGTCGACGATGGCCATGGTCAGCGGCAGCCGGATGACCACCGTGGTGCCGTGGCCGGCGCGGCTGCGGATTTCGACCTGGCCGCCGAGCGCGGCGATGTTCTTGCGCACCACGTCCATGCCCACGCCGCGGCCGGACAGGTCGGTGAGCGTGTCGGCGGTGGAGAAGCCTGGCGCGAACACGAGGTCCCAGACCTGGGCGTCGGTCGGGTTGTCGGGCATGGCGATGCCGCGTTCGGCGGCCTTGCGCAGGATGCGCTCGCGGTCGAGGCCGCGGCCGTCGTCGCCGATCTCGATGACGATGTTCGCGCCCTGGTGGGCGGCGCTCAGGCTCAGCGTGCCGGTTTCGTCCTTGCCTGCGGCACGACGCTCGTCGGGCAGTTCCAGGCCGTGGTCGATGGCGTTGCGCACCAGGTGCACCAGCGGATCGACGATCTTCTCGATCACGCCCTTGTCCAGTTCGGTGGCCTCGCCGTGGGTGCGCAGCTGCACCTTCTTGCCCAGGCGCGTGGCGATGTCGCGGACCATGCGCGGGAAGCGGCTGAAGGCGAAGTCGACGGGGAGCATGCGCACGCCCATCACCGACTCCTGCAGGTCGCGGGTATTGCGCTCGAGCTGCACCAGGCCCGACATCAGCGCCTCGTTGGCGACCGGATCCAGGTGCTCGGAGCGCTGGCGCAGCATCGCCTGGGTGATCACCAGTTCGCCGACCAGGTTGATCAGCGCGTCGACCTTGGCGACCGCCACGCGGATCGAGTTGTCGGCGTCGCCGCCGCGGCGCGCGGTGGCGGCGACCGCCTCGGGCGCGGCCGTGGCCGCGGGCGCGGAGACGGGCGTGGGCGTGTTGCCCAGCGAGAGCGGCGCGGGTTCGGCCGCCGGCGCGAGTGCGCTGGCCTCGATGCCCAGGTCGCATTCGTCCGAGACCCAGGCGAAGGCTTCGTCGATCGCCGCGCGCGGCACGCTGCCGGGCAGGGTCAGGTTCCAGGCCAGGTAGGCCTCGAACGGATCCATGTCGGTGAACGGTGGCAGGCGGGCGTCGATGCATTCCACGCCCAGTTCGCCGTGGCCGGCGAGCTCGCGCAGGATCCGCAGCGGATCGTTGCCGCTGAGGAACATCGACGGCGCCGGGGCGAAGGCGATGCGCCAGTCGCCGGCGGCCGCGGGCGCTGCCTCGGCGGCGGCAGCCGCGACCGGGGCCTCGCCGGCGAGCAGGGCGTCGAGCGCGTCGCGCGCGGCGGCCAGCGCCTGGGCGTCGATCGGGCTGCCGTGCTCGCACGCGGCCAGCAGGCTGCGCAGCACGTCCACCGAGACCAGCAGCGCGCCGATGGCGGCCTGGTCGAGGACGCGGCGCCCGGCGCGGGCTTCGTCGAGCAGGGTTTCGAGCAGGTGGGTCAGGTCGGTGACGCTGGAGAACCCGAACGTCGCCGCGCCGCCCTTGATCGAGTGCGCGGCGCGGAAGATGACGTTGATCGTCTCGGCATCCGCGGTGCCGGCGCCGGATTCGAGCGACAGCAGCCCGCGCTCCATGGCGTCGAGGCCTTCCCGGCTTTCTTCGAAGAACGCGGCATGGAAGCGGGTGATGTCCATGGCTCAGCTCAGGACCTTGCGCACGGTGGCGAGCAGCTGCTCGGGATCGAAGGGCTTGACCAGCCAGCCGGTGGCGCCGGCGGCCTTGCCTTCCATCTTCTTGTCGCCGCCGGACTCGGTGGTCAGCATCAGCAGCGGGGTGAAGCGGTAGTCGGGCAGCTGGCGCAGCTCGCGGATCAGCGAGATGCCGTCCATGCGCGGCATGTTGACGTCGGTGACCACGGCGTGGAACGAGCGCGTGCGCGCGATCTCCAGTGCGGCCTGGCCGTCCTCGGCTTCGCTGACCTCGAAACCGCCCGAGGTCAGGGCGAAGGCGACCATCTGGCGCATCGAGGTCGAGTCGTCGACGACGAGCAGTTGCTTGGCGCTCATGCAGTTGCTCCGTTGGAAGGAATGGGGTCGGCCGGCGCATCGTCGACGCCGAGGCTGACGGCGAGCGCGAGCTGGCGCGCGGCCGCGGCCAGGGTGGGCGAGGCCTGGGTGATGGTGGTGCGCTGGCCGCGCGCGGCGCGGTCGCGGACGAAGGCGTGCAGCAGCTGCAGCCCGGCGGCGTGCACGCGCTCGACGCGGTCGCCGGCGAGTTCGAGCGGAGCGTCGGCTTCGAGGTGGGGCTGCAGCGCCGCCTGCAGTTCGGCGACGCGCTCGATCCCGAGATCGGTTTGGAGCGTCAGATGGGTCATGGGCGTGGCCACGTGGATGCAGTCCTGAGGATTAACGGCGTCCGCAACCGCGACTTGAGCGCGCGTCAGCCGTACAGCGCGTAGGCGTCGAACAGCACCGTCGGTGCGGCGCCGACGCGGGCGACGCCGAGGATCACGCCCGTCGCGCTGCCGTGCAGCGGCGGCTCGATGCGGTCGCGGCCCAGGGTCACCACGTCCTCGACCGCGCTGACCAGTACCCCGATCAGCTCGTCGTCGCGCTCGACCACCACGATCCGGCTGTGTTCGTCGGCGTCGACGTGCCCGGCGTCCAGCCACAGGCCCAGGTCGAACACCGGCACGATGCGGCCGCGCAGGTTCATCACCCCGAGCACCGCGGCCCGCGCGCCGCGCATCGGCACGATCGGGACCACGCGCACCACTTCCTGCACGCGCAGCAGCTCCAGCGCGTAGCTGTCGCGGCCGACCACGACCCGCAGCCAGCGCGAGGTCTGCGTGATCGCGCTGGCCGGCGGCGGCGTTGCGGCCAGCGCCTGGGCGGGCGCCGGCGCCAGGAAAGTCGCGGGTGCGGGAGCCGGTCTGGCGGCGGCCGGTACGGCCGTGGGTGGCGGCACGGGGGCAGGCACGGGGTCCGGTGCGGGAGCAGGCTCCGGTTCCGGTGCGGAGACGAATCCGGGGGGTTGCATGGGATCGGGCGTGGCCATGGGCACTGCCCGTACGGGCGCGCCGGAATCGTCGGCGGCGATCATCGCCACCGGCTGGGAATCGTCGAGCAGGGCATCGACGTAGTCGATCACGTCGCTGGCGCCAACCGGGTTCATGCCGCGCGCCTCTGCGCCGGCTGCCCCTGCTCCAGCAGCCAGGACAGGGCGCGCGCATAGGCTTCGGCCCCGCGGCCACTGCTGCCGGCTTCGCTGGTCAGGCCCTGGGCATCGCGCAGGCGCGTATCCATCGGCACGGCGTCCGGCCAGACCCGGCCCTCGTACTGCGCGTGCAGCTGTTCGAGGCTCTGCACGCCCGAGCGGGTGCGCTTGTCGTACAGGGTCGGCAACACGTGCTGCGGCAACGGGCGCCGCCGCGAACGCTCCACCATGCTGGCGGTGCGCAGCATGTCGGCCAGGCCGTGCAGCGCCAGCGGATCGGTCTGGGTCGGCACCACCAGGCGGTCGGCGGCGGCGAGCGCGTTGACCATCAGCAGGCCCAGCGTCGGCGGGCAGTCGAGCAGGACGTGGTCGTAGCTGGCGTGGACCGCGTGCAGGGCGCGGCCCAGCGCCAGGCCCAGGCCCGGCGCGCCTGCGCTGCGCCGCTCCAGCGTGGCCAGGGCCGGCTGCGCGGCGACCAGCTGCAGGCCGGGCACGTCGGTCGCGCGCGCCAGCGCCGCCAGCGAGGCACCGCTGCCGACGAACAGGTCGTGGGTGCCCGCCGGCGGCGGATCGGTCGGCACCGAGAACGCCCGCGTCAGCGAGGCATGCGGATCCAGGTCGACCAGCAGCACGCGGCCGCCGTCCTGCGCCAGTCCGCGCGCCAGGCACAGGCTGGTGGTGGTCTTGCCGACTCCACCTTTCTGGTTGGCGATGGCCCAGACCTGCATGTCAGTCGGCTCCCGGGTAGGTGTTGGATGGCGTGAGGTGGGTGGCGGCGGAACCCAGCAGGGCGGGCGCGGACGCTGTGGACGGCGCTGTCGCCGGTTCCGGCGACGGCGCCGCGGGCGCGGGCTGCAGGGCGATCGTCGGCCCGTTTTCGGGGACCGCGTCGGGGCCGTCGGGCGCGGCCAGGATCACCAGCAGCACGCGGCGGTTGGCGTTGCGGCCCTCGACGGTGGCGTTGTCGGCCACCGGCTGGTGCTCGCCGTAGCCCACCACGGCCAGGCGGCCGGGGTTCACGCCCTCTTCGGCGAGCAGGTGCACCACGCTGGCCGCGCGCGCCGTGGACAGCTCCCAGTTGGACGGGAACACCGCCGTCTGGATCGGCACATCGTCGGTATAGCCCTCCACGCGCACGGCGTTGGGCTCGGCGCGCAGCACCTGGCCGAGCTTGCGCACGGTGGAGGTGGCCACGTCGCTGGGCACGGCCACGCCGCTGGCGAACAGGATGTCGCTCTGGATCTCGACCTCGAGGAAGGTGCGGCCGCGGCGTACCGCGACCAGCTGCTGGCGGACCAGTTCCGACAGCGCCTCCTGGATGCGCCGGCCCAGGGTGCTGAGCTGCGACTGGCCGCGCAGGCTGGCGTCCATCGCCGCGGCCTCGGCCGCCTGCCGCGCCGCCAGCGCGCTCTGTCCACCCATGGGCGCGTCGAGCATCTGCCGCACGCGCACGTTGCTCACCGGGCTGGTCGCGGTCGGGCCGGTCTTGGCGCCGGGGGTGAGCAGCGAGGGGCGGTCGAACGAGGAGCCGCGCAGCTGGGTCTGGCCGAGCTGGATCGGGGTGATCGAGCGCGGCGGCCCGCCGAAGGCCGAGGAGAGCGCGTCGGAGACCGCGCGGTACTTGCCCTCGTTGATCGAGGAGATCGCGTACATCACCACGAAGAAGGCGAGCAGCAGGGTCATGAGGTCGCCGTAGGGCACGGCCCAGGCCTCATGGTTCTGGTGCTCCTCGTGATGGTGCCGGCGTGCCATGGCGTCAGTGCACGTAGCCGCTGAGGCGGGCTTCGATGTTGCGCGGGTTCTCGCCCTGCGCGATCGCGATCAGGCCCTCGATGATCATCTCGCGCTCCACCGTCTGCGCGTTGACCAGGTTCTTGAGCTTGTTGCCGATCGGCAGCAGCGCCAGGTTGGCCGAGCCGATGCCGTAGATGGTGGCGGTGAACGCCGCGGCGATGCCGTGGCCGAGCTTGCTCGGATCGGCGAGGTTCTTCATCACCGCCATCAGGCCGAGCACGGCGCCGACGATGCCCAGTGTGGGCGCGTAGATGCCCATGCCCTCGAACACCTTGGCCGCGGCCAGGTCGCGCGCGCTCTGCCCGTGCAGTTCGATCTCCAGCATCTGCCGGATCGACTCGGGCTCGACGCCGTCGACCACCATCTGCAGGCCCTTGCCCAGGAACGGGTCGGACTGCTGCGCCACCTGCGCCTCCAGCCCCAGCAGCCCCTGCTTGCGCGCGGTGGTGGACCATTCGACGATCTGCGCGATCACCGCGGCCTGGTCGTGCGCCGGCGGCTTGAACACCCAGGCGACCATCTTCATCGCGCGCATGAAGGTCGGCAGCGACGTCTGCAGCAGGATCGCGGCCAGGGTGCCGAGGATCACGATCACGAAGGCGGCCGGCGACCACAATCCCGACAGCCCCGCGCCCTTGAGCACGCTGCCGCCGATCAGCGCGACGAGCGCGAGCACGGTGCCGATGACGCTGAGTCTGTCCATTGCCTGTTTAACGGTCCTTGCCGGGGTTACTTGAACGCAGGCCGGGCGTGCGCATGCTGCTGCCCAGCAGCGCGTCCACGTCCAGGATCAGGGCCATGCGGCCGTCGCCGATCAGGCTCGCGCCGGCGTAGCCGGGCAGCCCGCGCAGGGTCGGCGGCAGCGCCTTGATCACGACCTCCTCGCGGCCGCGCACGCGGTCCACGGCCAGGCAGTAGCGCGCCTCGCCCGACTGCAGCACCACGCAGGTCGAGTCGGGCAGCGGCGCCGGCGCCATGCCCAGCCATTCGCGCAGGCCCAGCAGCGGCAGCGGCTGCTGGCGCAGGTCGAGCACGCGCTGGCCGTCGATCCACAGCGCCCGGCCCGGGTCGTGCGAGAGCACTTCGACCACCCGCACCAGCGGCAGCGCGTACACGTCGCCCTCCACCTCCACCAGCAGGGTGGGCAGGATCGCCAGGGTCAGCGGCACCCGGATCGCGAAGCGCGAGCCGGCGCCGATCTCGGAATGGATCTGCACCGTGCCGGAGAGTTCGCGGATGCGCGACTGCACCACGTCCATGCCCACGCCGCGGCCGGACAGGTCGCTGACCGCGTCGCGGGTGGAGAAGCCGGGCAGGAACAGCAGCTGCAGGCACTCGTCGGCCGACAGCCGCGCGGCCGCATCGTCGTCGATCAGCTCCTTCTCCACCGCCTTGCGGCGGATCCGGTCGGGATCGATGCCGGCGCCGTCGTCGCGCACCTCGATGGCGACGTGGTCGCCTTCCTGCTGCGCGCTGATGCGCACGGTGCCGAGCTCGGGCTTGCCAGCGCGGCGGCGCGCCTCGGGCATCTCGATGCCGTGGTCGATCGCGTTGCGCACCAGGTGCACCAGCGGATCGGCCAGGGCCTCGACCAGGTTGCGGTCGAGTTCGGTCTCGGCGCCGGTGACTTCGAGGTTCACCTGCTTGTCGAGCTGTCGGGCGACATCGCGGGCGAGCTTGGGAAAGCGCGCGAACACGCGTCCCACCGGCTGCATGCGCGCGGTCATCACCGCACCCTGCAGACGCGAGGTCGCGACGTCGAGCGCGGCCACGGCGCGGTCGAGGTCGTCGTCGCGCAGGCGCGGGCGCAGGGTCTTGAGGCGGTTGCGCGCCAGCACCAGTTCGCCGACCAGGTTGACCATGGCATCGAGCCGGCGCACGTCCACGCGCACGGTGACGTCGGCCGGTTCGGGTGCCGCGGCCGCGGCTGCGCGTGGTGCAGGCGCCGGGCGCGGGGGCGGTGGCGGTGCGGCCGCGGGCACGGGCACTGCCGCCGGTGCCGGTGCCGGCGCCGCAGGCTCGCCGGGGATGCCGCCGCTGCCGTGCAGGCTGTCGAGCAGCGCTTCGAAATCGAGGTCGTCGAGCGAATCGCCGGCGCCGGCCTGCGTCGCCACGGCGGAAACGGGCGCCGCAGCCGGGGCAGGCGCGGCCACGGGCGCCGCACCCGCGCGCAGCGCGGCCAGCAGCGCCTCGGGCGCGGGTTCGGGTTCGACGCCACTGGAGATGGCGTGGAGCATGTCGATCAGCAGGTCGATGCCCTGCTGCACGCCATCGAAGGCGGGCGGGTCGAGCGGCGCGCTGCCGTCGCGCGCGGCGTTGAGGCGGTCCTCGACCGCGTGGCAGACCGACACCATCGTGGTGAAGTCGAGGAAGCCGGCACCGCCCTTGATGGTGTGGAAGCCGCGGAACACGGCATTGAGGCATTCGCGGTCGGCAGGCGCGCGCTCGAGCGCGACCATCTGCTCGCCGAGCTGGTCGAGGATCTCGCCGACCTCGACCAGGAAGTCGGCGCAGATGTCGGAGGCGGGCGAGGACATCGCGCTACAGCCCCAGCGACGACAGCAGGCTGTTGGCGTCGTCCTGGCTGGCCGCGGGCGCGTCCAGGCCCTGGATCGACGGGCCGTAGCCGTGGCTGGACAGCTGCAGCGGGCGGTCGCCGGCGGGCGCGTAGTCGCCCAGGCCTTCGTCGACCGTGCGCACCAGCTCGACCACGCGGCGGATGATCTGGCCGGTGAGGTCCTGGTAGCCCTGGGCCGCGGTCATCTCCGACAGCCGGCTGCGGATGCCGGCCACCGTCGCGGCGTGCGCCTCGGCTTCCGCGCCGGGAAGGGTGGCGAGCAGGCCCGCGCACTCCTGGATCAGGTCCAGGGTGTGGTGGCTGGCGTCCTCGCTGACCTTGACCACGTGCTCCAGGCGCAGGCAGGCCTCGGCCAGCGAACCGCCGCCGCTGCCGGTGCCGAGCGCCTGCTCCAGTTCGCGCGCGAGCTTGACCAGCCCCTGCACCAGCGGCTGGCTGCGCCAATGGATCAGCTCGTCGACATTGCTGCGCCAGGCATCGTCGTCCTCGTCCTCGAGCGCTGCCAGCGCGGCGTGCAGGCACTCGATCAGCGCGGCGCGTTCCTCGGCCACGCCGGCGCCCGGCGCGGTGGCGGCGGGCGCCGCGGTCACGCCGCGGCCCCGAGGCGTTCGAACACCTTGCCCAGCTTGTCGCCGAGCGTGGCCGCGGTGAAGGGCTTGATCACGTAGCCGTTCACGCCGGCCTGCGCGGCTTCGATGATCTGCTCGCGCTTGGCCTCGGCGGTGACCATCAGCACCGGCGTCTTCGCCAGCGCGGCGTCGGCGCGGATCGCCTTGAGCAGGTCGATGCCGGGCATGCCGGGCATGTTCCAGTCGGTGATCACCAGGTCGAACGGGCCCTTGCGCAGTTCGACCAGCGCGGTGGAGCCGTCGTCGGCTTCGGTGGTGTTGAAGAAGCCCAGGTCGTTGAGCAGGTTCTTGACGATGCGACGCATGGTCGAAAAGTCGTCGACGATCAGGATGCGGATGTTCTTGTCCATGCGGACCTCTTGGTTGCGTGCGGGGGCCGCACCGGTTGTGCTCAGGGCAGGTAGTCGTCGTCTTCGCCGTCGTCGCGGCGCCAGTCGGCCAGCCGCGCGCGCAGGCGTACCGCGGCCTGGCCGTGGATCTGGCAGGCACGCGACTCGCTCACGCCCAGCACCGCGCCGATCTCGCGCAGGTTCAGTTCCTGCTCGTAGTACAGCGACAGCACCAGGCGTTCGCGTTCGGGCAGGCCGTCGATGGCCGCGGCCAGCGCATCGCGGAACGCGCCCTGCTCGAACTCGCGTGCGGGATTGGCGTTGCTGTCGCCGGCCAGGCGCGGCTCGCCGTCGTGTTCGTCCATGTGCGCGTCCAGGCTCACCAGCTGCCCGCGCGCGGCGTTCTCGACCATGGCGTGGTACTCGTCCAGCGGCACGCCCATCGTTTCGGCCACCTGCTGCGCGGTCGCGGCCTGGCCGGTGCGCTGTTCGACCTCGCGGGTGGCGGCGACGATGTCGCGGTAGCGCCGGTGCACCGAGCGCGGCACCCAGTCGCCGCGGCGGATCTCGTCGATCATCGCGCCGCGGATGCGGATCGAGGCGTAGGTCTCGAAGGCCGCGCCCTGGTCGGACTGGAAATTCCGGGCCGCGTCGATCAGGCCGAGCATGCCGGCCTGCACCAGGTCGTCGATCTCGACGCTGGCCGGCAGGCGCGCGGCGAGGTGGTGGGCGATGCGGCGCACGAGTTCGCCGTGCTTCTCGACGACCTCGGCGGTGGAACCCTGCTGGTTGGCGCGGTAACGCGCGGTCGCGATGGCGTTCATGCGGCCGCTCCCCGCGCTGCGGCGGCGGACGGTGCCGACACTAGGCGCTCGAGGAAGAACTCGACGTGGCCGCGCGCGCCCGGCGGCGACTGCCACTGGCGCGAGCGCCGGGCGATGTCGCGGAAGGCGACCGAGGAGGGCGCCGACGGGAACGCGTCGACCACCGCTTCCTGGCGCTGCACCGCGCGCCGCAGCCATTCGTCGCGCGGGATCGCGCCGAGGTAGTTGAGGGTGACGTCGAGGAAGCGCGCGCTCACCCGCTGCAGCTTCTCGAACAGCTGGCGGCCCTCGGCCGGATCCTGCACCTGGTTGGCCAGCACCTGCACCCGGCTCACGCCGCGGTCGCGGCTGAGCACCTTGATCAAGGCGTAGGCGTCGGTGACCGAGGCCGGTTCGTCGCAGACCACCACGATCACGTCCTGCGCGGCCTGGCAGAAGGTGAGCACGCCATCGGCGATGCCGGCGGCGTTGTCGACCACCATCGCGTCCAGGTCGAGGTCGAGCTGCGAGAAGGCGTGCACCAGGCCGACGTGCTGGGCGGGGCTGAGCTCGGTCATGTGGCGCTTGCCCGAGGCGGCCGGCACCACCAGCAGGCCGCTGGGGGTTTCGATGATGGTGTCGCGCAGCTCGCAGCGGTCGGCGAACACGTCGGCCAGGGTGTGGCGCGGAGCCAGGCCGAGCATCACGTCGACGTTGGCCAGGCCCAGGTCGGTGTCCAGCAGCAGGGTGCGCTGGCCGGCGTTGACCAGGGCGGTGGCGAGGTTGACCGAGACCGAGGTCTTGCCGACGCCGCCCTTGCCGCTGGCGACGGCGATCACCCGCACCGGGCCGGGGGCCTTGTCTGCGGGAAAAACGGGCACGATGGGGTCAGGCGACTGCATGGCGGTCCTCGGTGGCGAGGGGGTTATCGGCAGCACGGCGGGATTTCTCCAGTGACTGGACGAGGCGGCTGGCATCGGCGGCGTCGAGATCCGACGGCACCTGCTGGCCCTGTGCGGTATAGGCAAGTCCCAGGCCATGGCGGGCCAGGACCGACAGCGCCGAGCCCAGCTGGCCGGCCTCGTCGAGCTTGGTCAGCACCACGCCCTCGGGCTTGGCCGGGCGGTAGCGGCGGATCACTTCGCCGAGGTCGTGCGGATGGGCATTCGCCGGCAGCACCAGCAGGCTGCGCACGCGCTTGGCCGCGCGCAGCCACAGGATCTGGCTGAACACCGCGCGGTCGCGCGGGGCATGGCCGGTGGTGTCGACCAGCACCAGCGGGTAGTCGACCAGCTGGGCGAGCGTGTCCTGCAGCCGCTCCGGGCCTTCGGCCTCGCATACGGTGATGCCCAGGCGACGGCCATGGGCCTGCAGCTGCTCGCGCGCGCCGGGACGCTGGCAGTCGGTGGTGACCAGGGCCACGTCGCGGGCGCGGTGGCGGGCGGCGAAGCGCGCGGCCAGCTTGGCCGCGGTGGTGGTCTTGCCGGCGCCGGTCGGGCCGACCAGGGCGATCACGCCGCCTTCTTCCAGCGGCTCGCTGCGCAGCACGGTGAGCATGCGCGCCAGTTCGGCCAACATCGGCGCCTGCACTTCGTCGACGGGCAGGCGCGGGTCGATGCGCTCGGCCACGGCCCGCGCCAGCGATTCCTCGCAGCCGTAGCCGGCCAGCGCCTCGAGCACGGCGGCGCGCGCGGGCGAGCCGCGCAGGCGCTCGAGCGAGAGCTGCTCCATCTGCGTTTCCATCAGCTGCCGCATGCGTGCCATCTCCTCGCGCATGGCGGCGATGGCCGGATCGGTGTCGGGCGTGGCGACCATCTGCAGGGCGCGCGGCGCAGCTGCGGCTGCGGTGTCGGCCTCCGCGGTCGCGGCGGCGACCGGCACGACGGGGGCGTGCATCGCGGCAGGCAGGTCCTGGGCGAAGATCGAATCGGGCAGGGCGGCCGGCAGCGGAGTGGCCGGCGCCTCGTCGTCGGCGCCGGGGCGGCGCGGCATCGGGATGTTGTCGGGCAGCAGCGGGACGAAGTCCTCGGCCTCGGCGGCCGGGCGGGCGTCGCCGGCGACCGCCGCGCGCCGCGGCGCGGCATCGAGCGCCGCCATCATCGCGTCGAAGCGGCTCGGTGCCTGCGCGGACGCAGGCGCGGCGGCGGGTGCGGGAGCTACGACGGGTGCCGGAGCCGCGGCCGCAGGCTGCGGGGTCCGGGCAACCGGGGCAGCCGGCGCAACCGGGGCAGCCGGCGCAACCGGGACACTGACCGGTGCGGGCACGGAGACGGGAGCGGGCGCGACCGGCTGCGCTGCGGCGGGAAGACGGGCCGGCTCCTGCGCCGACGCCTGCCCGGCGGTCAGCTCGGCCAGGGTCGGGCCTTCACCGATCCGGAACACGGCGCGGGCACGGGACATCAGCGACTCGCGCGGGGCAGCGCCTTCCGCGGATGCCGGCGACGGGTCGCGCGTCGCGGCCGGCGCGGGCGCGGCGGGCTGCCGTGCCGGCACCGCCTCGGCGGCCGGGGCCGCGGCGCGCAGCGCCTGCGCTACCAAGGCTTCGTCGTAGTCGGTGGCGGCCACCACCTCGATGCCGGCGCCGCCGGCACCGGGACGGGTGGACAGGATCACCGCGTCGGGACCCTGCTCGTCGCGGACCATGCGCAGGGCGGTGCGCATGTCGGGAGCGGTAAAGCGCTTGATTCGCATATCGGAGAGCCCGGTTCGGAGTGCGTTGGGAGTGCTCGCCCCTGTCCCTGCAAGAGCCGGGCCTGAATCGCCGCGCGGCGATGTCGGAAGCTTGGCGCTGCCGCGGCGACGGGAAACCGGCTCCGCCCGGGCGCGGGTGGCGCGGCGGGATGCGGTCGCTTGGGCGAAGGCGGGTTGCGCGGGGATAACCGGCCCCCACCCCAACCCTCCCCCGCGCGCGGGGGAGGGTTGGGGTGGGGGCACGCCGGCGCACCACCCGTCCGCACGGCCAGGAACCCCGTCCCACCCTCACCGCCTAAACGCCGCCGCGGCGCGCGGCGCCGGGCTCAGCCCACCGAGCCCACCAGCCGCAGCCGCTTGTCTTCCGGCACTTCGGCGTAGGCCAGCACGGCCAGCGACGGCACGCTGTGGCGGACCAGTCGCGCGACCGAGGCGCGCACGCCGCCGGGCACCAGCAGCACCGCCGGCTCGCCGCGGCTTTCCTGGCGGCTGACGCAGTCGCCCAGGTTCTGGTGCAGGCGTTCGGCCAGGCCCGGTTCGAGCGCGGCGCCCTGGCCGCTCACCGAATCCTGCAGCACCCGCTCCAGCGCCGGCGCCAGCGTGTAGACCGGCAGCTCCGGCGCCATGCCGTTGAGTTCCTGCACGATGAAGCGGCCCAGCGACACCCGCACCGCCGCGGTCAGCGCGGCCGGGTCCTGGGTCTGCGCGCCGTGCTCGAGCAGGGTCTCGACGATCTGCCGCATCTGCCGCACCGGCACCCGGTCGGCCAGCAGCGACTGCAGTACCTTGACCACCACCGACAGCGGCAGCAGTTTCGGCACCAGGTCCTCGACCAGCTTTGGCACGCTGCGGCCCAACGCCGACAGCAGGTTCTGCACCTCGTCGTGGCCCAGCAGCTCCGAGGCGCGCTCGCGCACCACGTGCGAGAGGTGGGTGGCCGCGACCGTGGCCGCGTCGACCACGGTATAGCCCAGCGATTCGGCATGCGCGCGCTGGCCCGGGGCGATCCACACCGCGTCCAGGCCGAAGGCCGGATCCTTGCCGGGGATGCCGTCGAGCGGGCCGAACACCCGGCCCGGGTCCAGCGCCAGCTCGCGATCGGGGACCAGTTCGCCGCTGGCGACGGGCACGCCGTGCACCAGCAGCCGGTACTGCCCGGGCGCCAGTTCGAGGTTGTCGCGCACGTGCACGGCCGGGATCAGGAAGCCCAGGTCCTGGGTGAGCTTGCGGCGCACGCCCTTGAGCCGCGCCAGCAGCTGTCCACCCTGGGACTGGTCGACCAGGGCGATCAGGCGGTAGCCCACCTCCAGCGCGAGCGGTTCGACCGGGCGGATCTCGTCCCAGCTCAGCTCCGCCATCGGCGCGGACCCCGCGGCTTCGCCGCCGCGCCCGGCCTCGCCCGCGTCGGCGTCGGCGGCCGGCGCCTTGCGCAGCTTCCATGCCGCCCAGCCGAGGATGGCCGCGAGCAGCAGGAACGGCACGTTGGGCATGCCCGGCACGATGCCGATCAGGCCCATCAGCACCGCGGACACGGTCAGTGCGCGCTGGTGGCCGAAGACCTGCTTCGACATCGTCTCGCCCATCTCCTGCTCGCCGGTCGAGCGGGTGACGAGCATGGCGGTGGCGACCGCGATCAGCAGCGCCGGCAGCTGCGCCACCAGGCCGTCGCCGATCGCCAGGGTGGTGTAGGTCTGCGCGGCGTCGGCGAAGGACATGCCGTGCGACAGCAGCCCGATCAGGATGCCGCCGACCAGGTTGATCACCAGGATCAGGATGCCGGCGATCGCGTCGCCGCGCACGAACTTGCTGGCGCCGTCCATCGAGCCGTAGAAGTCGGCCTCCTCGCGCACTTCCTGGCGCCGGGCCTTGGCGTCCTCGCGGGTGAGCAGGCCGGCGTTGAGATCGGCGTCGATCGCCATCTGCTTGCCGGGCAGGGCGTCGAGGATGAAGCGCGCCGACACCTCGGAGATGCGTCCGGCGCCCTTGGTGACCACCACGAAGTTGACGATGGTCAGGATCGCGAACACCACGATGCCGACCGCATAGCTGCCGCCGACCACGAACTGGGCGAAGGATTCGATCACGTGGCCGGCGGCGGCCTCGCCCTCGTGGCCGTGCATCAGCACCACGCGGGTGGAGGCGACGTTGAGCGCCAGCCGCAGCAGGGTGACCATCAGCAGCACGCTGGGGAAGATCGAGAACTCCAGCGGCCGCCGCACGTAGACCACCGCCAGCAGCACCACCAGCGACAGCGCGATGTTGATGGTGAACAGCGCGTCCAGCACGATCGGCGCCAGCGGCACGATCACCATCGCCAGGATCGCCAGCACCACCACCGGGGCGGCGGCGCCGTTGCGCAGGCTGGACAGGATCACCGCGCCGCGGCCGGGCACGCTGCTCATCGTGCCGGGCGCCCGTCGCCGTCGGCCGGCGCGGCATCGACCGGATCGGGCGCGCCGTCGGCGCCCACGTCGAACTCGGCCATCACCGGCATCGGCCCGCGGCCGGGCACCCAGGCCCGCAGCTGGTAGACGTAGGACAGCACTTGCGCGACGGCGGCGTACAGTTTCACCGGGATTTCCTGGTCGACCTGCGACTGCCTATACAAGGCGCGTGCCAGCGGCGGCGCCTCGACGATCGCGACCCGGTGCTTCTCGGCCAGCGCGCGGATCGCCAGCGCCATCTCGTCGACGCCCTTGGCCACCACGGTGGGCGCGCGCATGCCCGGCTTGTACTTCATGGCCACGGCGTAGTGGGTGGGGTTCATCACCACCACGTCGGCCTCGGGCACGGCCTCCATCATCCGCCGCTGCGACATCTGCCGCGCGATCTGGCGCACCCGCGCCTTGACCTCGGGGTTGCCCTCGGCCTCCTTGGCCTCGTCGCGCAGCTCCTGCTTGGTCATCTTCAGCTTGCTGCGGTGCTGGTGGTGCTGCCAGGGCACGTCGATCGCCGCCAGCAGGGCCAGCGCGCCGACCATCGCCAAAAGCGCGGTCAGCGCCAGGTCCACGCCGCCGGCGACGGAGGCCTCCAGCGAAGCCTGCGGCATGGTCAGCAGGGTCGAGAACGCGCGCCACACCACCCAGCCGCCGATGCCGCCGATCAGGCCCACGCGCAGCAGCGAGCGCAGCAGCTCGGCCAGGCTCTCGCTGCCGTACACGCGGGCCAGGCCCTTGGCCGGGTTGAGCCGGGCGAAGTCGGGCTGCAGCGCCTTGCCGGCGAAACGCAGCCCGCCCATCGCCGCCGGCGCGATCGCGCAGGCCGCCAGCGCGGTGAGCATCAGCGGCAGCAACGGCACGACCAGGTCGAGCAGCAGGCCGCCGGCATGCGGCAGCAGGCGGTCGGGCGAATCGAGCAGCGTGCGGTCGAAGCTCAGCGCACCGCGCATCCAGTCGCGCGAGGCCGCGCCGACGTTGCCGCCGGTGGCCTTCAGCGCCAGCACCGCGCAGCCCAGCACGGCGACGTTGCCCAGCTCGCGCGAGCGCGGCACCTGGCCTTTCTCGCGGGCCTCGCGCAGCCGTTTTTCGCTGGGCTGTTCGGTCCGGTCCTCCTTGGAAGCCTGCTCGCTCATCGCCGTGTCATCCGGTCAGTGCGCGCGCGGCGGTGAAGGCATCTTCGAACAGCTGCCCGACCGGCGAGGCCAGCTCGCGCATCAGCAGCATCAGCAGGGTCAGGCCGACCAGCAGCGACATCGGCAGGCCGATCGCGATCGGGTTGAGCTGGGCGGCGGCGCGGGCCAGCACGCCGAAGGCGATGTTCACCGCCAGCAGCGCCATCATCACCGGCAGTGCCAGCAACGCACCCGCGCGCAGGCAGGCGGTGAAGAAGGCCGGCACTGCGGACAGCAGCGCCTGCACGTCCGGCAGCGCCGCGCCGATCGGCAGCCCGCCGTAGCTGTCGGCCAGCAGGCCGATCAGCGCCAGGTGGCCATCGGTGACGAAGAACAGCAGCGCGAAGGCCAGGTAGAACCACTGCGACAGCACCGCCGAAGAGGCGCCGCTGAGCGGATCGGCCATGGTCGCGAACGACAGGCCCATGCCCTGGCTGACCAGTTCGCCGGCCAGGCGACCGGCCTCGAACGCCATCCGCAGCATCATGCCGATGGCGATGCCGACGCTGAACTCGCGCAGCACGCCCAGCGCGGTCGCCGCGTCCACCGCCATCGGCGGCGGCGCCGGCAGCACCGCCGACAGCGCGGCCGACAGGGCCAGGGTCACGATCAGCCGCGCCTGCGCCGGCATGCCGCGTCCGGCGATGACCGGCAGCACCTGCAGCGCCGCGCCGATGCGCAGCGCGTACCACAGCACGGCCGAGAGCATGCCGAACAGGTCGACGCCGGCCATCGATGCGAGCGAGACGGTGTCCACGCGCCAGCAGGCCTCAACCGATCAGGTGCGGGATGCGGTGGAACAGGTCGATGGTGAAGGCGACCATGCGCCCGAGCAGGAAATGCCCGGTGGCGGCCATCACCACCACCAGTCCGACCACCTTGACCACGAACGGGATGGTCGGCTCGTTGATCTGGGTGGCCGCCTGCAGCACGCCGACGGCGACGCCGACCACCAGCACCGCGATCAGCGCGGGGCCGCCGAGGGTCAGCGCCATCTGCAGTCCGCGGGAGATCTCGCCCAGGGCGGTTTCGGGAGTCATGGCGGCTCAGACCGGATTGAAGCTGGCGGCGAGCGAGCCGACGATCAGGATCCAGCCGTCCACCAGGACGAACAGCAGGATCTTGAACGGCGCCGAGATCAGCATCGGCGAGAGCATCATCATGCCCATCGACATCAGCACGCTGGCGACCACCAGGTCGATGATCACGAACGGGATGTAGACCAGGAACGCGATCTCGAACGCGGTCTTGAGCTCGCTGGTGAGGAAGGACGCGGCCAGCACGCTGAACGGCACGTCCTGCGGCGTGGCGTACGGGCCGGTCTGCGACAGCCCGGCGAAGGTCATCAGGTCGGTCTCGCGCACCTGCGCCAGCATGAAGCCGCGGAACGGCTCGGATGCGGCAGCCCAGGCCGCGCGGAAGTCGAGCGAGCCGTCCAGGTAGGGCGCGATGCCGGTGGCCCAGGCCTGGTCGAACACCGGCATCATCACCATCGCGGTGAGGAACAGCGCCAGCGCCAGCAGCACCTGGTTGCTGGGCGTCTGCCCGGTGCCCAGCGCCTGCCGCAGCAGCGCCAGCACGATGATGATGCGGGTGAACGCGGTCAGTCCCAGCAGCGCCGCCGGCAGCAGGGTGATGCCGGTCATCAGCGCCAGGACCTGCAGCGGCATGCTCACCGGCTGGCCGCCGATGTTGCCGACCTCGACCGAGGGCAGCGGCTGCGCGGGCGCGGCGGGCGCGCTCACGGGCGCGGCGGCCGGCGCGGCCTGGGCGAAGGCGTCGGACGGGACCAGCGCGAAGGCCAGGCAGGCGCCCAGCAGCCAGGCCGGCAGCGTGGCGCGGCAGGCGCCGGCGGCGCGAAGCAGCGCGCGCAGGAGGGTCATGGCTTCTTTCCGAAATGCTGGGCCAGCAGCTGCGCGAAGGCGGGCGTCGCTTTCGCGGCCGCGGCCGGCAGCGGCTGCTCGAGGGTGTGCAGGGTGCGGGTGCCGCCGGCGCCGACGCCGAGCAGCAGCTGGGTTTCGCCGACCTCGACCACCACCAGGCGGTCGCGCGGGCCGAGCGCCAGCGAGCCGACGATGCGCAGCGCCGGATTGGCGAGGCCACCGCCGCCCAGGCCGGGCATGCGCTTGGCCAGCCACGACAGCAGCAGGATCAGGCCGACCACCAGCACCAGGGCGAACACCGCGCCGCCGAGGCTGCCGGCGGTGGCGGACGGCGCCGGCGCCGGGGCCGGCGCGACGGTCTGCGCGGTGGTGGTGGCGGGTGCGGGACCGGCGGGGGCCTGCGTGCGTGCGGCGAAGGCTTCGGCGGCGGTGGCCGGCGCCGTCGTCACGACCGCGTCCTCACTGGCTCCGGCCGGCGCGGCAGCGGTCGGCGCCGCCACGGCAGCCACGGCCGCGGGCGGCGCCACCACCACGTCCGGCGTGGCGGCGGCGAGCCCGGCCGGCGCAAGCGCGCCGCCGGCACCGGCCACCGCCAGCGGCAGCGAAAGTGCGCTCATCGCAGTCTCTTGATCCGTTCGGCCGGGCTGACCACGTCGGTCAGGCGCACGCCGAAGCGGTCGTTGACCACCACCACCTCGCCCTGCGCGATCAGGGTGCCGTTGACGTACACGTCCAGCGGTTCGCCGGCGCCGCGTTCGAGCTCGACCACCGAGCCCTGGTTGAGCTGCAGCAGGTTGCGGATCGGGATCCGCGCGCGCCCGACCTCGAGCGACAGCGAGACCGGCACGTCCAGGATCACGTCCAGGTTGAGGTCGGCGCCCGCGGGGCCGGGCTGGCCGGCGTCGGCGGTGAGCGGGTCGAAGGCGGCCAGGGCCGCGGCGTCGTGGTTGGTCATGGCGTACTGGTCAGGGAGTCGAGGGTGGGAACGGTCCGCGCGGCGTGCACCTGCGTGACCTTGATGGCGTTCTTGCCGTTGTGGATGCCGAACTCGCCGGTGAACAGCGGCATCTGCTCGACCTGCAGCTGCACGTGGCGTGCCAGCTCGATCGGGATCACGTCGCCCACCCGCAGCCGCGACAGTTCGCGCAGGCTGATCTGGCGGTGCGCGATCGCCGAACTCAGCTCGACCTCGGCGTCCTGCAGCTGGGTGCGCATGGCGCGGGTCCAGCCTTCGTCCTTCTCGATGCGGTCGCTCTGCACGCCGGCGTCGAGCTGTTCGCGGATCGGCTCGAGCATCGCGTAGGGCAGCGCGACATGGAGTTCGCCGCCGCCGCCCTCGAGCTCGACGTTGAAGCGGCTGACCACGATGTAGTCGCGCGGGCTGATGATGTTGGCGAAGTGCGGGTTGACCTCGGAGTTGAGGTACTCGAACTCCACCGGCATCACCGGCGCCCAGGCGTCGACCAGGTCGGCGAAGGTCTGCTTGAGCAGCAGCTGGATCACGCGCATTTCGGTGGGCGTGAACTCGCGGCCCTCGATGCGGGTGTGGTACTTGCCGTTGCCGCCGAAGAAGTTGTCGACCACGGTGAACACCAGCCGCGGCTCGAAGGTGATGATGGCGGTGCCGCGCAGCGGCTTCATCTTCACCAGGTTGAGGTTGGTCGGCACCTGCAGCGAGTGCATGTATTCGCCGAAGCGGACCAGGTCGATGCCGCGCACCGACAGGTCGGCCGAACGCCGCAGCAGGTTGAACAGGCCCACGCGCCAGGTGCGCGCGAAGCGTTCGTTGATCATCTCCAGGGTCGGCAGCTTGCCGCGGACGATGCGGTCCTGGCTGGCGAAGTCGTAGCTGCGCGCCTCGCCCGGCGCGGCCGGCGGCTCGGTCTCGACCGCGCCGCTGTCGACGCCGTGCAGCAGGGCGTCGATCTCGTCCTGGGAGAGCAGGTCGGCGCTCATTACTGGGTCACCAGGCTGGTGAAGATCACCGCCTCGACCTTGTCGGGCGCGCCCTCGGCCTTGAGCAGGGCGCGCACTTCATCGCGCGCGGCCGCCTGCAGGCGTTCCTTGCCCGCGCGCTGGGCCAACTGCGCCGCCTCCTGCTGGCCGAACAGCAGCAGCAGGCGGTTGCGGATCGAGGGCAGGTGCGCGCCGAGCGCGGTGAAGGTGGCCGGATCGCGGGTCACCACCTGCACGTCGGCCTGCAGGTAGCGGGCTGCATCGACGTCGGCGAGGTTGACCACGAACGAGGGTTCGAGCGCGAGGTACTGCGCCGGCAGGCGGGCCGGTTTGGTTTCGCTGGCCTCGGCGTCGGCGGCCACCTGTTGCCGGCCCTGCCACCACCACCAGCCGCCGCCGCCGGCGCCGGCGAGCAGGACGAGGATCAGCAGCCAGGGCCAGAGGCGGCGCTTGGGCGTTGCAGGCTGGATTGCGGGGGCGGGACTGGCCACGAAATTCGACTCCGGCGGTGGATGCCGGTGGGTATGCAATCGCCGTGCCGCGGAGATGACGGGGTTTTGACGGCGTGGCGGCTGGGCGGACGCCGGTGTGTTGACGCAAGGCTGGCGGCGGCGTCGGCGGGCGGGCTCATGGCCGCGACAGGAGGTCGCGGCAACGGCGACGGGGGCGTGGCGACGCTGTGATCAGGAGGTGCTGCGGCGGCGTCGCAGGCTCAGCGCCCCCGCCCTTCAGGCGTATTCGTCGAGCAGCCCCCGCACGCGGACCGGTGACGGGTCCTGCGACGTCTCCTCGCGGGTCCCGGTGCCGTCCCCGCTGCGTCCGGCCGCGGCCGTCCGGCCGTCACCGCCCTCGCGACCGGCCTGGCCCTGGCCCACGTCGGCCTGGCCCAGCTGCAGGCCGTGCTGGCCCAGCAGCTCGCGCAGGCGCGGCAGGCTCGCTTCGATCGCCTGGCGGACCTCGATATTTGCGCTGTGGAATTCGGCGCGGACCTGTTCGCCGTCGAGCTGCACGCGCACCTCGATCGGTCCGACGTGTTCGGGGTTGAGCCGGATCTCGGCATGGCCCAGGCGCTGTTCGGCCATCCACACCACGCGGGTGCCGAAGCCTTCGTCGAACCCGGCGGCGGGATCGGCCGGCATCGGCAGCGGCGGCAGGGCCGGTGCCGCCTGCGGCCGCGCGGCCGGCGGCGGCGCGGCCGCAGCGACGGCGCCTGCGTCCAGGGCGAAACCGGGCTGCGTGGCAGGCGCTCCCTCGCGCGCGCTGGCCGCGGCTTCGACCAGGGCGGCAGGGGTCGGGCCGGTCGGCGCGGCATCGGCAGGGGCCAGGCTGAGCTGCTTGCTGGCGATCACATGGTGGTCATGCAGGCCTTCAGCCGTCGCGGAGGCGAGCGAGGCAGCGTCGACAGGGGTCAGGTTGAGCCGGTCGCTTGCGATCGCAGGGTAGGCGTGGAGACCTTCGGCGGTCGCGGCAAAGGCGAGCGGCGCCGCATCGGCAGGAGCCAGGGCGGGCCGCGCGCTGGTGGGCGCAGCGTCCAGCCGCAGGCTTTCGGCCGTCGGCTGGGCTGCGGCCAGGACGGGCGACGCCGGCGACGCGGCGAGGGCCTGCGCGGCGTGCCCGCTGGCCAGGCTGCCCGCCGGCGCGGCGGTCGCCGGGCGCAGGCCCGACCAGGCGCCGTCGAGCAGGGCCAGCAGGTGTTCGGGAGACGGCGCGTCGGCACTGGCGCCGGGCGCCTCGGCGGGCGCGGGTGCCGCGGGCGGCGGCGGTGGCGGTGGCGGTGGCGGGGCCTGCACCAGCAGTCCGGCGAAGTCCTGCGCGTCGGTGGACGCGGCGTCCTCGGCCGGTGCGCCGGCCTTGTCGGCTGCGTCGAGCGCCGGCGCCTGCGTGTCGGCGGCCGCCTGCGTTGCCGTGCCAGCCTCGAGTCGCGGCGCGGAATCGCCACGCGGCGCAACGCGGCCCCCGCCGCCGGCGCCGGCGGCGGCCACGCCCATCGCGGGGAGAGCGGCGCCGATCACGACGACTTGCCTTCGTCGGCCGCGAGCGCGGCGATGCGCGCGCGCCGGCCGCCCAGGTCGTCCATTTCGCGCTGCACGCGCTGTTCGGCGACCTTCGATTCCTGCGCCCGGTAGCTGTCGGCCAGCTGCTCGAGCACCTTGGTCTCGCGGCTGGCCAGCATCAGCCGCGCGCGCTCGACGTCGCTGAGCTGGCGGCTCTGGTCGACGATGCCCGCCTGCTGCACCACCGCGGCGTTGAGCCGTTCGCGGAAGGCGAGGCGATTGACCAGCAGCGCCGGCGAGATCGAGGCCTCCGTCGGCGCTGCCGCGTATTCCTCGGCGTAGCGGCGCAGCGCCTCCAGGCGCTGCTCCTGTTCGCCCAGCGCGCGGTCGCGTTCGGCGACCTCGCGTGCCACCGCATCCTGGCGCTGCTGCATGATCTTGAGCAGGGGATCGAGCCGTTGCGAGCGCATCTGGATCAGGGTTCCTGGGTGGGAATGGAATGGGCGGGGCTGCCGTCGTCGAGCAGCGCGGCGAGCGCGTCGCGGCTGGACTGCACGTCGGCGGCTTCGGCCACGTCCTGGCCGAGGAAGGCCTGGATCGCCGGCCAGCGTGCGACCGCCTCGTCCACCATCGGGT
This sequence comes from uncultured Luteimonas sp., assembly GCF_947492465.1. Classification (NCBI taxonomy): domain Bacteria; kingdom Pseudomonadati; phylum Pseudomonadota; class Gammaproteobacteria; order Lysobacterales; family Lysobacteraceae; genus Luteimonas; species uncultured Luteimonas sp. The sequence continues at coordinate 495,059 of NZ_CANLNF010000002.1, read as the reverse complement.
CGCTGCCGCGCTGATAGGCGCCGATGGCGATCAGGTCGCGCTGCGCCGAGTGTGCGGCCATCAGCCGCTTGAGCCTGCGGATGCGCTCGCGCCAGGGTGCGTCGGTGATGTCCTGCATGACGCGGCTGACCGAGACCTCGACGTCGATCGCAGGGTACTGGCCGGCATCGGCGATGCGGCGGGTGAGCACGATGTGGCCGTCGAGGATCGCGCGCGCGGCGTCGGCGATCGGCTCCTGCTGATCGTCGCCCTCGGTGAGCACGGTGTAGAACGCGGTGATCGAGCCGCGGCCGTCGGCGCCGTTGCCGGCGCGCTCGACCAGCTGCGGCAGCTTGGCGAACACGCTCGGCGGATAGCCGCGCGTGGTCGGCGGCTCGCCCACCGACAGGCCGATCTCGCGCTGCGCATGCGCGAAGCGGGTCAGAGAATCCATCAGCAGCAGCACGTGCAGGCCCTGGTCGCGGTAGTACTCGGCGATCGCGGTGGCGCGCAGCGCCCCGTGCAGGCGCGCCAGCGGCGGCCGGTCGGCGGGTGTGGCGACCACGACCGAACGGCGCAGGCCTTCCTCGCCCAGGGTGCTCTCGACGAAGTCGCGCACTTCGCGGCCGCGTTCGCCGATCAGCCCGACCACGATGATGTCGGCGGCGGTGAAGCGGGTCATCATCCCCAGCAGGGTCGACTTGCCCACGCCGGAGCCGGCGAACAGGCCGATGCGCTGGCCGCGGCCGATCGGCAGCAGGGCGTTGATCGCGCGCACGCCGACGTCCAGCGACTGCGTGATCGGTTCGCGCATCAGCGGATTGATTGCCGCGCCCGCCAGGCCCACCCACTGCTCGGCGCGGATCGGGCCGCGCCCGTCCAGCGGCACGCCGTCGCTGTCGATGACGCGGCCGAGCAGGCCCTCGCCGACCGCGACTTCGCCGCGCCGCCGCGAGGGCACCACGCGCGCGTTCGGCAGCAGGCCCTCCAGGTCGGCGGTGGGCATCAGGAAGGTGCGGTCGCCGGCGAAGCCGACCACCTCGGTATCGACCCAGCGCCCGCCGGCGGTTTCGACCTTGCAGCGCGAACCCAGCGGGGCACTGCAGCCGGAGGCTTCGAGGGTGAGGCCGACCGCGCGGCGCAGCACGCCCTCGCGGGCCAGGCCCAGCGAGGGCGGATGCGGATCGGCGGCCTGCAGGCGCGCGGCCAGGCGCAGGTTGCGCGCCTCCTGCCAGTGGGCGGCGGCGACGCTGCTCATGCGCGGGCCTCGCTGGCGGCCAGGGTGGCCTCGAGCACCGACTGCAGGCGCGAGGCGATGGTGCCGTCGATGCGCACGCTCTCGCTGTGCAGGCGCAGCTCGCCGCGGCCGAGCGCGCCGTCGATGGTCAGGCGCACGCCGTCCAGGCCGGCCAGGTGCGGGGCGAGCACGCCGAAATCGTCGCCGTGCAGGCGCAGTTCCAGCTCGCGGCTGTCGCTGCCCACGGCTTCCAGCGCCTCGCGCACCAGGTCGGCCAGCAGGGTCGGGTCCATCTGGTAGGCGCGCCCGAGCAGGCTGCCGGCGATGCGCACGGCGAGGTCGGCCAGGGCGTCGGCGACCTCGCCGTCGAGCCGGGCGAGCGGACGGGTGAAGCCGTCGAGCACGCCTTCGATCTGCGCCACCATGCGCCGCACCTCGGCCTGTCCGGCGGCCAGGCCCTCGGCGTGGCCGCGGGCGTAGCCCTCCTCGCGCGCGGCGCGCTCGAGCGCCTGCAGGTCCTCCACGCTTGGCAGGGCCGGCGCGGGCGGTTCGGGCTCGGGTTCCGGCTCCGGGCGCAACGCGACCAGGCCCGGCGCGTTCCAGCGCACCACGCCGGCGGACAGGCGCGGATCGTCGGCTGACAGCGCGGCCATGCCGTTCAAATCAGCACCTCGGCCTTGGCCGCGAGCTGGATGTCACCGTTGTCGGCCATGCGCCGCACCACCGCCAGGATCTCCTTCTGCGCCGCTTCCACCTCGGCCAGGCGCACCGGGCCGCGCGCCTCCATGTCCTCGACCAGGATCTCGGCTGCGCGCTGCGACATGTTGCCCGTGATCTTCTCGCGGACCTTGTTGTCGGCGCCGCGCAGCGCCAGCGCCAGCTGTTCGCTGGAGATTTCGCGCAGCACCGCCTGCATCGCGCGGTCGTCGAGCTCGGCGAGGTTGTCGAACACGAACATCAGGTCGCGGATGCGGGTGCCCAGCTCGCTGTCGACCTCGCCGATCGCGCCCAGCAGCACTTCGTCCTGTCCGGAGTCCATGAAGTTGAGGATGTTGGCGGCGACCTTGACCCCGCCCACCGACGAGGACTTGATGTTCTGGCTGCCGGCGAACTGCCGCGCCATCACGTCGTTGAGTTCGTTGAGCGCGTGCGGCGGGATGCCGTCGAGCGTGGCCAGGCGCAGCAGCACGTCCACGCGCGCGCGCTCGGGCAGGCACTTGAGCACCTCGGCGGCCTGGTCGCCGTCGAGGTGGGCCATGACGATGGCGATGATCTGCGGATGTTCGTTGCGCACAAGTTCGGCGATCGCGCGCGGGTCCATCCACTTCAGCGTGTCCAGGCCGGTGGTGTTGCGGCCCAGCAGGATGCGGTCGATCAGGCCGCTGGCGCGGTCCTCGCCCAGCGCCTGGGTCAGCACCGCGCGCACGTAGTCGTCGGCGCCGCTGCCGATCCCGCCGGGGCGGGCCAGCACGTCGATGAACTCGTCGAACACGCGCGCCACCGCCTCGCGGCCGACTTCGCCCAGCGAGGTCATCGCCACGCCGAGCTTCTGCACTTCCTTGGCGCCCATGTGCTTGAGCACTTCGGCCGCCTGCGCCTCGCCGAGCGAAAGCAGGACGATGGCGGCGCGCTGCACGCCGGTCAGCGACATCGTGGGGTCAGCCATCGGAGGCCACCATGTCGCGCACGACCTGGGCGACGCGCTTGGGGTCGGTGCTGACCGCGGTGCGGGCGATCTCGAGCTTGTCGTCGAGGTTCATCGACACCGCCGGGGCCGGCCCCCCGGACGCGGCGACCTGCGCCGGCTGCGGCGCCGACAGGCTCACCGGCAGTTCCTCGTCGGCCTCGGCCGGAGGCAGTACGGTCGCGGTGGTCGTGCGCGGCGCCAGCAGCTGGCGCGTGGCCGGACGCAGCACGGTGAAGATCAGCAGCAGCACCGCCAGGCCGCCGAACACCAGGCGGGCGAATTCACGGGCGCGCGGGTGCTCCCACAGCGGCGGGCCTTCGACCGGGTCGTCGGTCGCCCCGCGTGCGAACGGTGCGTTGACCACCGAGACCACGTCGCCGCGCGCGGCGTCGAAGCCGATCGCCTGCTGCACCAGGGTTTCGATGCGGGCCAGCTCCTCGGCGCTCAGCGGCCGCCCCTGGGCGGGCGCGGTCTTGCCGTCGGCCGCGACCTGCGCGGCGTTGTCCACCAGTACCGCGGCGGTGACGCGGCGGATCCGACCGGGCGCCTGGCGAGTGTGGGTGAGGGTGCGGTCGATCTCGTAGTTGCGCACCGCGCTGCGGCTGCCCGGGCCGTTCGCGGTGGCGGTGGCCGGCGCGGGTTCCGCGGCCGCCGCGGCCGCGGCTTCCGGGGTGTTGCTGGCGGCGCCGGGCACGCCCTGGGGCGGGGCGTCGGCGCCCAGCACGCCCGACTCGGAAATCTGTTCGCTACGCACCATCGCCGGCTGCGGGCCGTAGCGCTCGCTGGCCTCCTCGGTCTGGGCGAAGTCCATGTCCACGCTGACCTTGGCGCTGATCCGTCCCGGCCCGGTCATCGGCTCGAGCAGTTCCTCGATGCGCTGCACGTACACCGACTCCTGCCGGCGCTGCTGCTCGAACTGCTTGGCGCCGATCGCGTCGTCGCTCTGCGGATCGGCGTTGGAGAGCATGCGGCCGAACTGGTCGACCACGGTCACGCCTTCCGGCGGCAGTCCCGGGATGCTCGAGGCCACCAGGTGCACGATGGCGTTGACCTGGCCCTGCTCGAGCGTGCTGCCGGCGCGCAGCTGCAGCACCACCGAGGCGCTGGCCGGGTCCTTCTGGCGGGTGAATGCGCTGGGCTTGGGCAGCGCCAGGTGCACGCGCGCCTCGCGCACCGGGCGCAGGTTGGCGATGGTGCGGGCCAGTTCGATCTCCTGCGCATGCTGGTAGCGCGCGCTCTCGATGAACTGGCTGGTGCCGAAGCCCTGGTCGCCCTGGATGGTCTCGAAGCCGTTGCCCTGCGATGCCGGCAGCCCGGCCGCGGCCAGCGCCATGCGCGCCTCGCCGACCTGGTCGAGCGGCACCGCCAGCGCGCCGGTGGCCGGATCGAGCTTGAACGGGATGCGCGCGCTGCGCAGCAGGTCGGAGGCCTCGGCGGTGGACTTGGGATCGAGCCCGGCCTGGACCGGCACGAAGTCCGGCTTCTGGCTCCAGAAGAACAGCCACAGCCCCAGCGCGATGGCTACGGCCAGCAGCGCCAGCAGGCCGAGCTGGCGCACCGCGGGAATGCGGACCAGGTCGTTCAGGTTGGCAGTGGCCTTGGGAAGTGCGATCACGCTCATGTCGGAGATTCGGGATTCGGGATTCGGGATTCGGAGCGGTGTCTCACCGGAGTCGGATCGGGAGCGGGATGCGATGTCGCGAATCCCCAATCCCAAATCCCGAATCCCGGCTTAGATCGGCATGTTCATGACGTCCTGGTAGGCCTGGACGAGGCGGTTGCGCACCTCGACCGTGGCCCGGAACGCGACCTGCGACTGCTGCATCGCCATCATCACCCGGGCGAGGTCGGCGCGCGGGTCGCCCAGTTCGAAGGCCTGCTGCAGGGCGCCGGCGTTGGCCTGGGTCGCGCTGACCTTGTCGATGGTGTTGGACAGGGTCTCGGCGAACCCGGGCACCCGGGCCTTGCCCGCGCCGCCGACGTCGATCGCGTTGGAGGGCGCGACGTCGCCTTGCAGCGGAGCCGCGCGCATCTCGTGCGCGCGGATCTGGGACAGGATCGATGAGATGGCGTCGGTCATCGCGTGGGCTGCAGGTCGGTCTGCATCGAATCAGGCAATTCCCGTGCCACGGAGGCGTCAGAAACCCGCCGCCTGCCGGTCTGCGCCGCCCTGGTCGCGGTCGATGCCGTACTTGCGCAGCTTCTCCACCAGGGTGGTGCGGCGCAGGCCCAGCAGCGGCGCGGCATGCGCGACCACGCCGCCGGACTGTTCCAGCGCGGCGCGCAGCAGCTCCAGTTCGATGCCGGCCATGTGCCCGCGCAGGTCGATGCCCTGCGGCGGCAGGGTCGTGGTCGGCGACAGCTGCGCCGGATCGGCGGCGGCCGGCGCGTCCGTCGTCGCCGACGCGGCCGGTGGATCGAACACTTCGCCCACCGCCGCGGCGGCGGCGCGGTAGCGCGCCGGCAGGTCGGCCGCGCGCACGGTGCCGCCCGGGTGCAGCACCGCCAGGCGCTCGAGCAGGTTGCTCAGCTCGCGCACGTTGCCCGGCCAGGCGTAGTGGCGCAGCGCGGCGATGGCGTCGGAGGCCAGGGTCACCTGGCCGCGGCCGGACTCGGCCAGCTGGCGGGTGATCGCGGCCACCAGGTCGGGCAGGTCCTCACCGCGCTCGCGCAGCGCCGGCATCTCGATCGGGAACACGTTGAGCCGGTAGAACAGGTCCTCGCGGAACTCGCCGTTGGCGATGCGGTCCTCGAGGTTGCGATGGGTCGCGGCGATCACCCGCACGTCGCACTTGATGGTGGTGGTGCCGCCGACGCGCTCGAAGCAGCGTTCCTGCAGCACGCGCAGCAGCTTGACCTGCATCGGCAGGCTCATGTCGCCGATCTCGTCGAGCAGCAGGGTGCCGCCCTCGGCCATCTCGAAGCGGCCCTTGCGCTGGGTCAGCGCGCCGGTGAACGCGCCCTTCTCGTGCCCGAACAGCTCGCTCTCGAGCAGGTCGGGCGGGATCGCGCCGCAGTTGATCGCCACGAACGGCTTGTCGCGACGCGCCGAGCGCGCGTGCAGGGCGCGCGCGGCGACCTCCTTGCCGGTGCCGGACTCGCCCAGCACCAGCACGGTGGTGTCGTGCGGGGCGACCTGGTCGATCATGCGGTTGAGCTGCAGCACGCTGGCGCTGCGGCCGGTCGGGCCGAACGTCGGCACTTCACGGCGGGCGTCGTCGTCGATGCGCTTGAGGCTCGCGCGGCGCAGCGCCTCCTGCAGCTGGGCGCGGCGGATCGGGTAGGCCAGCGGCCATACCGCCTGCGGGTGCAGGCTGGCGCGCCAGGCGGCGTCGGCCGCATGGCCGGGCAGTTCCAGCACCGGCGGGTGCAGGGCCTGGGCGGCCAGCCACGTGGCGAACGCCTGCCAGGCCGCGCCGTCGCCGACGTCGCCGACCACGATCGCGACCCAGTCGCTGCCGCGCGCGCGCGACAGGTCGATGTCGGCGGCGTCGTCGACGATGCGCGGGTTGAAGTCCATGAACTCGAGCAGGGTCGCGACGCGTTCGGCGCGCGCCTCGTCGCGATCCAGGACCAGGATGCGGGACTCGCTCATGCCGAGGCCTCCGTGTCGTTGCCGGCGCCGTCGACGCCCGCGAGCTTCTCCAGCAGGGGCAGCACCTCGTGGATGTAGGCCAGCTTGCTGACGAAGGCGTCGGCGCCCGCGCGCAGCGCGTGCTCGCGGTGCTCGCCGTCGTCGAAGTGGCTGGCGATGACGATGTAGGGCGGGTTGTCCTGGGCCTTGATCAGGCGGGTGGCCTGCAGGCCGCCCATCTCGGGCATGGCCAGGTCCATCAGCACCACGTCCGGGCGCAGCACCTCGCACTGGGCGATGGCCTCCACGCCGTTGCTGGCGGTACCGGCCACGGCCAGCCAGGGCAGGCGCCGGAAGTGGCGCATGGCCGCGGAGATGAAGCCGGCATGGTCGTCGACCAGCAGCACGGAAATCTGGCGCATCACACACACTCCTGTCGGGCCTGGCGGGGCGCCAGGCGCTGGCGCGACCGGGCCGGCCCGATCGCCAGCTGGTCGCGGTACTTGGCCACGGTGCGGCGCGCGATGCGCACGCCCTGGCGGGCCAGCAGGCCGGCGATCACGTCGTCGGCCAGCGGTGCGGTGGCCGGCTCGGCATCGATCAGGCGCTTGACCATGGCCTTGACGGCGGAGCCGGCGATGCCGGCGCCTTCCAGGCGCACGGCGAACATGCGCTTGAGTTCGAAGGTGCCGCGCGGGGTCTGGATGTACTTGCCGCTGACGATGCGCGAGACGGTGGACTCGTGCACGCCGATCGCGTCGGCGACCTCGCGCAGGGTCAGCGGCAGGATCGCTTCCGGGCCCTGGTCGAGGAAGCCGCTCTGGCGCTCGACCAGCACCTGGGCGGTGCGCAGCAGGGTGTCGTTGCGCATGGCCACGCCGCGCACCAGCCAGCGCGCCTCGTCGAGCAGGCCGCGCAGCGCGGCGTGCTGGCTGCCGGCCAGGGCGCGTTCGCAGTGCGCGGCGATCCGCAGCTGCGGCGTGCCGCGGCGGTTGAGCGCGACCCGCCAGGCGCCGCCGGCATGCCAGGCGACCACGTCCGGGACGATGTGCTCGTGGACTTCGGCCACCGGCGCCTGCACCGGATGCGGGCGCAGGCCCAGGATCATCCCCATCGCGGCGCGCACGGCGTCCGGCGCGGCGCCGGTGGCGGCGGCGAGGGCGGCTTCGTCGTGCGTGGCCAGCAGGTCCAGGTGCGCGGCCAGGATGCGCAGGGCCAAGGCACGGGTCGCGTCGGCGGGCAGGGCGCGCAGCTGCGCGGACAGGCATTCGCCGGCATCGGCGGCGGCCATGCCCGGCCAGTCGCCGTGCAGCAGGCGCAGGCGCAGCAGCCCGACTTCGTCGGCGCGCTCCGGGAAGGCGGCGCGGGCCTCGGCCAGCAGCGCGTCGAGCGGCTGCTCCAGGTAGCCGCGATCGTCGCAGTGGTCGAGCCACCAGGCCGCCACGGGGAGATCCTGGGCCGCCCAGTGCAGCGACAGCAGCCGCAGCAGGCGGAGGCGCGGGTCGCTGGACTCGCCGTCGGCGATGCGCAGGACGCCGTCCTCGTCGCCGCCGACGCCGGCGCTGCCGCCGGACAGGAAGGCGGGCTCGGGCAGTTCGTCCCAGGCCGCCGCTTCGAGTCCGGCGGCGTCCGCTGCGGTGTCGTCCGCGGCTTCGTCGTCGCTTTCTTCCTGCTCCAGCAGCGGGTTGCGTTCCAGCGCCTGGCGCAGTTCCTGTTCCAGCTGCGGCGCGGTCAGCTGCAGCAGCCGGATCGACTGCAGCAGCTGCGGCGTCAGGTTGACGCCCTGGCTCATTCCGACGCGCATGTTGGCTTTCATCACCGTCGACTCCCTGCGCCGGCATGTCGCCGGCCATGGAGGTCATCGTGATCGTCGCGTGACGGAATCCGAATCGGGGCGAACCCGGCTCAGGATCGGGGAATTCCTGCCTCGATGTGGGGGATTCCCCGACATCGCGTCATGTTTCCGACGTGGCCGGACCGGAAAGTGACGCGATGCGGCGGAAGCTGCCCGCCCGATCAGGGACGGTCGTACAGCCGCATGGCGATGCGCAGCAGCTCGCCGGCGTTGCGGCAGCCCAGCGCCTCCATGATCCGTGCCCGGTGGGTTTCCACGGTCTTGACGCTGATGCCCAGGTCGCCGGCGATCTGCTTGGTGGTGCGGCCGGCGCCCAGCGCATCGAGGATCTCGCGCTGGCGCCGCGGCAGCGCATCGACGTTGCCCTCGCCGCGGGTGCCGTTGCGGTAGCCATGCAATTGCGGTGCCGACACCTGCGGGCTGAGGTAGGTGCGCCCGGCGGCGGCCGCGCGCACCGCGATTTCCAGTTCGGCCGGCGCGGCTTCCTTGACCACGAAGCCGATCGCCCCGCGCGCCAGCGCCTCGCGCACGTGCAGCGCGTCGTCGTGCATGGACATGATCACCACCGCGCACTCGGGGCAGGTGCGGCGCAGTTCGGCGAGGGCGTCGAAGCCGCTGCGGCCGGGCATCGACAGGTCGAGCAGCACGATGTGCGGCAGGGATTCGCGGGCGCGAAGCACCGCTTCGTCGGCGCTGCTGGCCTCGGCCACCACTTCGATGTCGCCGAACGAATCGAGCAGCCTGCGCAGGCCGGCCCGCACCAGCGTGTGGTCATCGCAGATCAGGACTTTCAGCAACGCAACGCACCCCCTGCCTCGCCACCGCCACCATAGCGATGTCGCGCCACGGCGGTGTGCAGGACGCGCGGATGTGTGACCGCGGCCTCAGTAGTCCTGGCGGGGACGTCGGCTTTCCGCCACGGCCCTGCGGTGGATGCGGAACAGGTGCCGCTCCAGCGCGGCTTCCAGCGCCGCCGGCACCGCGTCGAAACGCAGCCATACGCGCGTCCCGCCGGGCGCAGGCTCGCGCGCGATCTCGGTCGCCGGCAGCATCAGGGTCGAGGGCAGCCAGTCCGCCGGGCGCACCCGGAACAGGCCGGCGCCGCCGGGCGGCGGGGCCGCCTCGAGCACCAGGCAGGCGCCGCGCGCAGACCATTGCAGGGATCGCACCGGATCCTCGTCCATCCGGCACAGGCCGGCCACCAGCGTGGTGAGCAGGTCGAGCTTGGCTTCGATGCGCGGCAGGGCGTGGTCGCCCGACTCGGGTTCCTCCGGCCGCGGACCGTCCTCGACCACCGCCAGCGCGCGCAGCAGCGCTTCGCCGCTGGCGGCCAGCACCGGCACGGACTGGGCCGATCCGGCCACGAAGGCGGCCGGGCGCAGTTCCTCGCAGGCGAGGGTCTCGCCAAACAGGAGCCGGGCCGCGTCCGCGGGCGTGGTCATGCCAGGGCCTGCGCCCAGGCGCGGGCGCCGCGCTGGTCCTGGCCGAGCTTGTCGATGGCGCGCATGACCTCGTCGCGGGCCAGCCGGATCTCTTCGGTGAGCGCGTGCTGGGCGTCGAGCAGCTCGACCCAGGCCTGGCGCGGCGTGCGCTCGAAATCGACCGTCGCCAGCGCCGCGGCCACGGCCTCGCCATGGTCCTGCAGCAGCGAGGCCGCCCGGTCCCAGTCCTCGACCGCGATCGCGGCGCGGACCTCGGCGGCGGGCAGCACCGGGATCACGCCGCCTCCGGCGGGGCGATCGCCAGCCAGGCCGATTCGATGTCGCCGAGCAGGTCGTCGACCTCGTGCAGGGGCGCCGGATCGTTGTCGACGTTGGCGGTGAGCAGACGCCGCTGCGCATAGTCGTACAGCGCCTGCAGGCCGTCGGCAATCTCGCCGCCGGCTTCCATGTTCAGCGCACCGTTGAGGCCGCCGATGATGGCGCTGGCATCGCTGATCGCCTGCGACTTGCGCGGCAGGTCGCCGCGCTGCAGGCAGGCGGCGGCCAGGCGCGCGCGTTCACGCGCGCCGGCGAGCATCAGCGCGATCAGCCGGTGCGGGCTGGCTTCCAGCGCCGCGCTGGACACGCCGGTCTGACGGTACTGGTTGGCGAGGGTGCGCGCGTTCATGTCGTCAACTCTGCGAGTAATTGGGCAGCCGTGCCAGCTGCTGGGTGAGGAAGGAGCTGACCGAGCTCATCTGCGCGACCATCGCGTCGAGCGCGGTGAACTGGCGCAGATAGTTGGCCTGGACCTTGTCCATGCGCCGGTCGAGCGCGACGCGATCGCTTTCGAGGCGGTCCATGCGGGTCTCCAGCGCACTGGTGCGGTCGCTGATCATGCCGTCGTCGCCGAGCCAGGACTTCAGCGCGCCCGCCAGCGGCTGGCGCAGCGACCCCTCGTCGCCGAGCAGGCGCTGCAAGGCTGCCGGGTCTTCGGCCACGGCCTTGTCGAAGGTGGCGCCGTCGAGGCTCAGCGAGCCGTCGACCTTGGTTTCCAGGCCCAGCGCGGCCAGCTCGGCGTAGCCCTGGCTGATGAAGCCGCGCAACGCCTGGGTGATCCCGCGTGGCGCCGCGTCGCCGCTGAGTGCCGCGCCCGGCGTGCCTTCGCTGCCGGCCGCGCTCTGCGTGCGCAGCTGCGACAGCGCGGTGTTGTACGCGCTGACGAAGTTCAGCAGTCCGGCCTTGAGCGTGCTCGGGTCGGACTTGAGTTCGAGGTCGAACGACTCGCCCGGCTTGGCCTTGGTCAGGTCGAGGGTGAGGCCGTCGATCAGGTCGTCGATGCGGTTGCTGCTGCTGGTGCGGCTGATGCCGTCGACCACCACCAGCGCGTCGTTGCCCGGGTCGACCACCGTCATCGTGCCGCCGCTGGTGCCGAGCGCGGCCAGGCCGCCATCGCCGCCGCTGGCGCTCACCGTCAGGCGGCCTTCGCTGCCCGTGGTAGTGGACGCGAGCACCAGCACATCGCCGCTGTCGCCGCGCACCAGGGTGGCGCTGACGCCGAGGCTGCCGGCCTGCTTGTTGATGGCGTCGCGGATGTCGGACAGCGAGCCCTTGCCTTCGGCGATCTCGACCGTCACCGGGTCACCGTCGCCGACGCTGATGCTGAGGCTGCCGTGGCCGAGCTGCGCATCGGAGGCGAGCGCGGCGGACTGCAGCTTGTGGGTGCTGGCGAGGGTTTCGACGGTGACGCCGTAGCGGCCGAGCGCGGCCTTGGCATTCGCGGTCGCGGAAAAGCCCGCGTCGTCGGATACGCTGACCTTGCGCCCGGGCAGGGCGCCGTCGCCCGCGAACTTGGCCAGCACATCCTGCAAGCCCGACAGCGCGCTGCTGATCTTGCCGAAGGCGGAGATCTGCGACTTGGTGGTGCTCTCGAGTCGGCTGATCCGGTTCTCGGTCGGCGCGCGCTCGGCGGCGACCAGCTGGGTCACCATCGTGCTTACGTCGAGGCCGGAACCGACGCCTGGGCTGGAAAGGGATGCCACTGCTGCCTCCTGGAGCGGGTGGGCGGGGAGCGGGCGCTTCGGAAAGCCCCGTCAGGAATCGTTCCGCCGGGAAAATCGACACCGGGCGGTGCGCGCTTCCCTGTTGCCGGTAACGGCCGCTGGCCGCCGGCCTTTAGTTGTCGAAACTGGATCGTCGTCGGCGATGCGGAGCCGTTGGAAGGGTCGCATTCCGATCGGGGAGACGACGCGAACGTGGCTGTGCCCGGCGCATCAACCGCGCACCTCACCCCTGTGGGAGCGCGCTTGCGCGCGAAAGCCCTTCGCGACCAGCGTCGCCCCCATGGTCGACCCGGACCGGGCGGGTGATCCCGGGCAATCTTCCGTCCGCGATCGCCAGAGTAAAAAAAACCGGCCAGGGCGAAGCCCCGACCGGTCTGGAGAGATGGATCTCCGTTGGTGCAGGAATCAGCGCAGCAGGCTGAGCACGCTCTGCGACGACTGGTTGGCCTGCGCCAGCATGGCGGTACCGGCCTGCTGCAGGATCTGCGTACGCGACAGGTTGGCGGTTTCCTTGGCGTAGTCGGCGTCCATGATCCGGCTGCGTGCGGCCGACAGGTTCTCCGAGCCGGTCTGCAGGTTGGTCACGACCGAGGAGAAGCGGTTCTGCACGGCACCGAGGTCGGCGCGGGCGTCGTTGACCGACTTCAGGGCGGCGTCCATTGCGAGCATGGCCTTGTCGGCGCCGTCGGCGGTGGAGATGTCCAGGCTAGCGAAGCCGACGTTGTCAGTAACCGTTACGCCGGTAGCGGATTCGGTGTTGAACGTGCCTTCGGTGAAGCCGGTGGTGGCCGTGGTCGCGCTGGCTCCTTCAAACGCGATAGTGATGTCGGAGCCGTCGATGTTGCTCAGCTTGACCCCGCCGGCTGCCACTTCGGCCGTGACTCCAGTCTTGGAGGAGAGCAGGTTGATTGCGGTCGACAATGCAGCGGCCTGGCTGGGAGCATCGGTACCGGCAGCGACCGCACCGATATCGACACCGTTGATCGTCAGATCGCCAGCATCGATGGCGGTGAACCCTGTTGCCGCGGCACCGTCAACCGAAAGCGACTGGTAGCTGCCCAGCGAGGCGATGTTGGCATCGGTAAGAGCGGCGATGTCGATCGTCTCGCCCTGGTTGGCGCCGACCTGGAACGACTGCGAGGTGAAGCTGCCGTCGAGCAGCTTGGTGCCGTTGAAGTTGGTGGTGTCGGCAACGCGGTCGATCTCCGACTTCAGCTGGTCGACTTCCTTCTGCAGCGCGGCGCGGTCGTCGCTGGAGTTGGTGGCGTTGCGCGACTGCACGGCCAGCTCGCGGATGCGCTGCAGGTTGTTGCCGATCTCGCCCAGCGCGCCTTCGGCGGTCTGCGCGAGCGAGATGCCGTCGTTGGCGTTGCGGGCGGCCTGGTCCATGCCGCGGATCTGGGTGGTGAAGCGCTCGGAGATGGCGAGGCCGGCGGCGTCGTCCTTGGCGCTGTTGATGCGCAGGCCCGAGGACAGGCGCTGGATGGTGGTGCCGAGGTCCGCGCTGTTGGCGCTCAGGTTGCGCTGCGCGTTGAGCGACATCACGTTGGTGTTGATGACAGACATTTGTAGGTCTCCTGGATTCGGAAGTCCGGCGATTCGCGCCGGGTGGCGTTGCAGGGGCTTGCCGTGATCCGGTCCTGTCCGCTGCTGAAATGGATAACGGCGGGGGGTTGCCGGGCTTTAGGAAATTCTTTGCATTTGTCCGGCCTTTCTTGCTAGGCGCGGCAAGGCAGGCTCACAACAGGTTGAACAGCGACATGCCCTGGATGCGCACGGTCACCTGCTGGGCGGCCTGCAACGCGGTCATCTGCATCGCGAAGCGGCCGGCCGCCTCGGCGTAGTCGGTGTCGCGCAGGTCCGACAGCGTGCTTTCCAGCGCCAGCGAAGTCGCACTGCGGCTCTCGGCGGCGTGGTCGAGCGTGGACAGGCGCGCGCCGGTGCTGGCGCGCGCGGCGAGCAGGTGCTCCTGCGCGGTGGCCAGGTCGCCCAGTCCCGCGGTCAGTGCGTTGGTGCGGCGCGCGCTATCCGCCGGACTGCTGCCTGGAGTCTCCATTGCAGAAGCCAGCGCGTCGAGGGTGGCGAAGATGTCGCGCTCGCCGGCGCGCTCGACGCTGAAGCGGTCGCCGGCGGCGGGTGCGCCATTGAGCTGCATCTGCACGCCGCCGGCGCCGATGGTCTGGCCGGTCTGCCAGGTGCCGGTGCCGACCTCGCTGCCACCCGCGTCGAGCACGCGGTAGTTCGCGCCGTCGATGAACTCGACGGTGACGCCGGCGCCATTCCAGCTGCCGTGGTCGGTCACGCTGGCCGAGGCCAGCACGCCGCTGCCGGTGTTGGCGGCGTCGGCGCTGCCGCGGACGATGCCGTCGCCGACCGGCACGCGCAGGAACAGCGCGCTGCCCGGGTCGGCGTCGGCCACGGCCAGGTCGGGCGCGACGTCGACATCGTTGCGCCCCGAGTCGCCGGCGTAGCTCACGGTGCCGGCGTTGTCGGCGAACGGGACCACGCCGTCGCGGGTCCCGGCGAACAGCGCGCGGCCGGCGCCGTCGTCGCGGTTGCCGATCGAGATCAGTTCGGCGCGCAGCTGCCGCATCTCGACCGCGATGACCCTGCGGTCCTCGTTCGACATCGTGGGCGTGTTGGCCCGGATCACCAGTTCGCGCGCGCGGATGAGGTGGTCGCCGGCATCCGACAGCGCGTGCTCCTGCAGCCCGAGGCGACGCTCCAGGTGGCCGGCATTCTTGCCGAACTGCTCCAGCTGCGAGACCGCGTGGTCGAGCCGCTGTGCGTTGGAGAAGGCGGACGGGTCGTCGGCGGCGGTGACCAGCTTGTTGCCGGTGACCATCTGCTGCTGCGTCTTCGAGATGGCCTGCTGGCGCTGCAGCATGCCCTGCAGCCCCTGGTTGTGGATCTGCGCGGTGGACAGTCTCATGCGGGGGTCCTCATGCGGCCTCAGCGCACCGCGCCGAGCAGGGTCTGGAACATCTCGTCGGCGGCCTTGATGATCTGCGCGGCGGCCTGGTAGGCCTGCTGGTAGCGCAGCAGGTCGGCGGCTTCCTCGTCGAGGTTGACGCCCGACACCGACTCGCGTTCGGCGACGACCTGCGCGTGGATCGCGCCCTGCGCCTCGAGACTGAGGTTGGCGTGGCGCGCCTCGCTGCCGGCGCGGCCGGTGAGCTGGGCCAGGCCCGCTGTCAGGCCGACGCTGCCGCCGTCGAGGATGCCGTCGGTGTCGACCGCGGCCAGCGCGCGTGCATTGCCGTTGTCGGACGAACGCGGCGGCGTGGCGACGAGATCGAAGCGGTCGCCGGCGGCGGGCGTGCCGGCCAGTTCGAGCGACCAGCCCTCGCCGCTGACCGGCGTGCCCGGCGTCCACGCGAACGGACCGTCGCCGTCGACCATGTACTGGGTGGCATCGATGAACTCGACGCTCGCTCCGGCGAAGCCGGCGAACGCGGCCGGATCGGTGATGCGCGACGCACCGGCGCTGGCGCCGCCGAGGTTGGCCGGGTCCGCGCTGGCCTGCAGCGGACGCGCCGCGGCGATGCCGAGCGGATCGTCGAGCACCACGTCGAGGCCGCCGGCGGCGCCGGAGGTGGGACGCAGCGAGAAGCGGTCGCCGTTGGCCGGCGTGCCGCCGACCACCAGTTCGACGCCGTCGACCACCAGCGGATCGGCGGCGCTGCCGCTGCCGGTCACCGGTACGGGTTCGCCGCCATTGGCGCGCGCTGCGCTCCAGCTGCCGGCCTCGAAGCGCAGCACCAGGTCATGGCCCTTGAGCGCGCCGACGTCGCCGATGGCCGCGGTGAGCGTGGCGCTGCCGCTGTTGCCGGCATGGCGGTCGACGCGGGGCGGCGGCAGCGCGAACATGTCGCTGCCGGGCGCGCCGTTGTAGTCCACGCCGGCGCGCTGGGTCTGGTTGAAGCCCTCGGCGAAGGCGACGGCCAGGCGGCCGAGTTCGGCGCGCATGGGGTCGAGCACGCGCCCGCGGAACTCGACCAGGCCTCCGATCTCGCCGCTGATCGCCGAGGCGGGGAGCTGGATCGGGCCGCCGGGGCTGTCCAGCGCGATCTGCAGGCGGTCGGGGCGGTAGGGGTCGACGACCGTCGACAGCGCCATCGAGGCCTGTCCCAGCACCATCGCCTGGCCGCCGGGGGTGAACACGTTGAGCGAGCCGTCGTCCTGCTCGACCGTGCTGCCCCCGACCAGCGACACGAGCTTGTCGACGCGCAGCGCGCGCTGGTCCAGCAGGTCCGGGGAAGCGCTGCTGCCGGCGGCGGCGATCTGGCCGTTGAGCGCTGCGATCTCGCCGGCAAGCGCGTTGGCGGCAGCGGCCTGCGCCTGCATGCGCGCGCCGACCTCTCCCTCGATCGTCGCCATCTGCGCGTCCATCGAGCGCCAGCGCGAGGCGAGCTGTTCGCCCGATGCCAGCAGCTGGCTGCGCGCGGATGTCGAGGTGGGCTCGGCCACCACGCCCTCGGTGGCCGCGAAGAACGCCGACCACGGCGCGCCGAGCGAGGTGGCCGAGTCCGACATCAGGCTGTCGACCCGCGACGACAGCGAAGACAGCTGCTGCAGCCGCCCCAGCTCGCCGCTGCTGTCCACCTGCCGCGCGAACACCAGGCCATCGGCCAGCCGCTGCAGCGCGGCCACCTGCACGCCCTGGCCGACCCAGCTGCTGCCTTCCGCCTGGCTCGGGCGCGCGGCCAGGTCGACCCGCTGCCGGCTGTAGCCGGGCGTCGTGGCGTTGGCGACGTTGTGACTGACGGTGCCCAACGCGCGCTGGAACGCGAGCAGCGCGGAGGTGCCGGAGCTGAGCATGCCGGTCATGGCTTATCCCCTGGGGCCGGCGGCGAGCGCCGCGACCGTGGTGGTGGCGGCCGGGGCCGGCGGTGCCGCCGCGTACTGCACGCCGGCATCGTTGCGCGCCGGCATCGCGGCGAGCGCGCGGTTGAGCGTGGCGCCGTTGGCGATGGCGGTGATCTTGGCCGCGTAGGACGGGTCGGTGGCGTAGCCGGCCTTCTGCAGCGCGCTGGCGAAGCGGTGCACGTCGTTGCCGGTGCCGCGCGCGGCGGCGTAGCGGTCCTTGCCGATCAGGCGGGTGTAGTCGGCGAAGCTTTCGGACACCGAACCATAGGCGCGGAATTCGGCGCGTTCGTCGACGCGCTTGCCGCCGACGTATTCGTGGGTGCGCGCGCCCATGCGCTCGCCCTTCCAGCCGCCGGTGGCCTTGATCCCGAACAGGTTCAGCGACGAGGTGTTCTCGCGGCCGGCGAAGCGCCGGCCCCAGCCGGTCTCCAGCGCGGCCTGGGCCACCAGCGCCTTGGCCGGCACGCCCAGTTCGGCGGCGGCCTTCTGCGCCTGAGGCCAGATCGACTGCACGAAGGCTTCCGGCGAACTCGCGTCCAGCGTTCCGTCTTCGACTCCGGCGAACGCGGCCTTGTCGAAATCCGGCGGGCGCAGCGCCGGCGCCGGCATGGCGAAGGCCTGCAGGTCCATGCCCGGCATCGACACGCCCGATCGCGTGGGCGCAAGCGGCAGCATCGCCGGCATCGCGGCCGCGGGCGCCAGCGGCATCGCCGCGGCGGGCGCGCCGGTCGCCCGCAGCGGCAGGGCGCCAGCGCCGACGCCGGTGGTGGTGGCGCCCGTGCTGCGCTCGAGCTGGCGCATGATCATCGGTGCCAGGCCCAGGCCGCGCCCCTTGCCCAGCTCGCGCGCCAGCTGCTGGTCGTACATGTCGCGGTAGCGCGTGTCGCCGCCCAGGCCGCCACCGGGCGACGCGCTGCGCATCGACTTGATCAGCATCTGCGCGAACTGCGTTTCCAGCTCGCGCGCAGCCTTCTCGATGTCCGCGCGCGGCGTGGCCTGCGCGGGATTGAGGTCGAACGGGCTGGTGGCGGGCAGGCGCATCAGAAGGCCGGGAATCGGGAATCGGGAATGGGGAATCGGAAAAGCGGATGCAGCGTGGCTGGGGCAGCGTTGCTTTGCATGTGGAGGGCGATGCAAGCGCCGTGCCTGCGGGGACCGGAAACGACAACGGGAACCGGCGCCATGCCGATTCCCGATTCCCCATTCCCGAATCCCGGCTTCACCCTCATATCACCTCGAGTTCGGCGCGCAGCGCACCGGCGCGCTTGAGCGCTTCCAGGATCGCGACGATGTCGCCGGGCGCGGCGCCGACGGCGTTGACCGCGCGCACGATCGACTCCAGCGACGAGCCGCCTTCGAACAGGAACATGCGCCCGCCGTCCTGGCTGACCTCCAGCGTGGACTGCGGCGCGACCACCGTGCCGCCGCGGCCGAAGGCCTCCGGCTGGCTGACCTGCACGCTCTCGGTGACCGAGACGGTGAGCGAGCCGTGCGAGACCGCTGCCGGCAGCACGGACACTTCGCCGCCCATCACCACGGTGCCGGTGCGGGCGTTGACGATGACCTTGGCGGCGGCGGCGCCGGGGGTGATGTCCAGCGTTTCCAGCCGCGCCAGGAAGCCGACGCGGTCGCCGGCCGGGGGCGTGACCTCGATGGTGACGCCGTCGAGTGCGCGCGCGCGGCCCGGGCCGAAGGCGCCGTCGATCGCCGAGACGATGCGCGAAGCGGTGGTGAAGTCGGACTCGTGCAGGTTCAGCGTGACCACGTCGCTCGGCGCCGCACCCGGCACCGCGCGCTCGACGATCGCGCCGTTGGGGATGCTGCCGCCGTTGGGCGCGTTGGTGGAGATGCGCGAGCCATCGCGACCCGAGGCACCGAAGCCGCTGACCACCAGGGTGCCCTGGGCGATCGCGTAGACCTGGCCGTCGGCGCCCTTGAGCGGCGCCATCAGCAGGCTGCCGCCGCGCAGCGAACCGGCGTTGCCGATCGAGGACACGGTGACGTCGATGGTCTGGCCGGGCTTGGCGAACGGCGGCAGTTCGGCCTGGATCGCCACGGCCGCCACGTTCTTGAGCTGCGGGTTGACGCCCGGCGGGATGGTCACGCCGAGCTGGTCGAGCATGGTCTTCAGGCTCTGCACGGTGAAGGACGTCTGGCTGGTGCGGTCGCCGCTGCCGTCCAGGCCCACCACCAGGCCGTAGCCGACCAGCGGGTTGCCGCGCACGCCGGCCACCTGGGCCAGGTCCTTGATTCGCTCGGCCTGTACCGGCGCGGCGGCGCCACACAGCAGGGCCGCCAGCAGGCAGGCCAGCGCGGGCATCGTCCGGGTCGCGATCGTCGTCTGCATGTTCGCGGCCTCAGTAGGGGAATGCGGCGGAGTTGAAGAACCGGCCCAGCCAGCCCATCGCGTTCGAACGCGCCAGCGTGCCGCGCCCGCCGTAGAGGATCTGGGCCTCGCCGACGCGATCGGAGCTGATGCGGTTGTCGGGACCGATATCGGCCACCCGCACCAGGCCTTGAATCTGCACCAGCTCGTCGCCCTGGTTCAGGCGCATCTGCTTCTCGCCGGCCACGCGCAGGTTGCCGTTGCCGAGGTCCTCGACGACGCTGACGGTGATGTTGCCGGCCAGCTGGTTGCTCTGGGCGCTGTCGCCGGCGCCGGCGAAGTCGCGCGAACCCTCGATCCCGGCCTGCAGCAGCGGGCGGCCGTTGTAGGTGATGTCCTGGCCGAAGATGGTGGGGGCGGCGATGTCCACGCCGCTTTCCTTGCTGACCGAGGTGCGGGCATTGGTCCTGGCGCGGGTGTTCTCGACCAGCACGATGGTCAGCAGGTCGCCGACGCCGCGCGCCTTGTTGTCCTGGAACAGCGACATGCCGCGGTTGCCGCCGCCGGCCGCGGCATAGATCGAGCCACCGCCGGCCGCCGGGGCTTGCGCCGGGGCGGCGACGGGCGGCGCCACCGCGTAGCCGCGGGCCGGGCCGGGCGCGGCGGCGAAGGGCCGCGCATCGCCCAGGGTGGCGGCGCAGCCGCCCAGGACCAGGACGAGGGCGCAGGCGAGGATCGCTTTCATCGGCGTGCTCACAGCTTGTTGCTCAGGTAGGCGAGCATCGAATCGATGGTCGAGATCGCCTTGGCATTGGTTTCGTAGGCGCGCTGGGTTTCGATCATCGACACCAGCTCCTCGACCACGTTGACGTTGGAGCCTTCCAGCGAGCCCTGCACCACCAGGCCGGTGCCGTTCTCGCCAGGCGCGCCGCTCTGCGCCGGGCCGCTGGCACCGGTTTCGACGAACAGGTTCTCGCCCTTGGCCTGCAGGCCGGCCGGGTTGACGAAGTCGGCGATGGTCAGCGCGCCGACCTGCACCGGCTCGGCCTGGCCGGCCAGCTGCACGCTGACCGTGCCGTCGGCACCGATGGTGATCGACTGCGCGCCCTCGGGCAGCTGCAGCCCGGGCTGCACCGGGAAGCCGGAGTTGGTGACCAGCTCGGCCTGGGCGTTGATCTTGAAGCTGCCGTCGCGGGTGTAGGCGGTGCTGCCGTCGGGCAGCAGCACCTCGAAGAAGCCGCGGCCGTTGATCGCCACGTCCAGCGCGCCGCCGGTCTGGCCGAGGCTGCCCTGGGCGAACTCCTTGGACGTCGCGGCCACCCGCACGCCGGTGCCGACCTGCAGGCCGGTGGGCAGGCTGGTCTGCTCGGAGGTGGCGCCGCCGGGCTGGCGGGTGGTCTGGTACAGCAGGTCCTCGAAGCTGGCGCGGTCGCGCTTGAAGCCGGTGGTGTTGGTGTTGGCGAGGTTGTTGGAGATGACCGCCATGCGCGTCTGCTGCGCGTCGAGGCCGGTCTTGGCGATCCATAGAGCCTGGGTCATGGCGGAATTCCGTCAGTGAAGGTGGGCGCGATCAGCGCGAGGACAGCAGGGTGTTGGCGCTGCGGGCGGTTTCATCACCGCTCTGCAAGACCCGTACCTGCATCTCGAACTGGCGCGCCAGCTCGATCATCGACACCAGCATTCCGGCCGCATCGACGTTGCTGCCTTCGCGCACGCCGGCGACGAGCACGCTGCCGGCAGCGGGCGGGGGCGGCTCGGTGCCGGGCGGCAGACGCATCAGGCCGTCATCGCCGCGGGCCAGCGCGCGGGTGTCGAT
This sequence comes from uncultured Luteimonas sp., assembly GCF_947492465.1. NCBI lineage: Bacteria > Pseudomonadati > Pseudomonadota > Gammaproteobacteria > Lysobacterales > Lysobacteraceae > Luteimonas > uncultured Luteimonas sp. The sequence continues at coordinate 474,232 of NZ_CANLNF010000002.1, read as the reverse complement.
GGCGACCACCTGCAGGCGGCCGACCGCGGCCATGGTCGCCATCGGCTGGCCCTGCGGCACCACCGAGACGGTGCCGTCACCGCCGATCTCGATCGCATCGCTGGGCGGCAGCGCCATCGGCGCGCTGCCTTCGTCCAGCACCTGCAGCCCGCTGGCGGTGGTCAGCAGGCCGTTGGCGTTGAGCTGGAGGTCGCCGGCGCGGGTATAGGCCACGCCGCCGTTGCGGTCCTGCACCGCCAGCCAGTGGCCCTGGGCGAGCGCGACATCGAGTGGATTGCCGGTGGTGGTGCGCGCGCCCGCGGCGTCGCTCACGCCCAGCGTGCGCTGGCTGACCGCGACCCGCGAGGCGAGGCCGGGGCCTTCGACCGGTGCGGCGACGGTACCGCTCAGCGCGGCCTGGAAACCGGTGGTGTCGACGTTGGCCAGGTTGTGCGCGACCGTCGCCTGGCCGCGCAGCGTGGCGCTGGCGCCGGTCATCGCGATGTAGAGGGATTTGTCCATGGGAGCCGGGATTCGGGATTGGGGATTGGGGATTCGGGTGGGATCCGGTCGCGTCGTAGCGCTGTTCCGAATCCCGAATCCCGAATTCCGAATCCCATCCGCGTCAGCGGATATTGATGACCGTCTGGGTCAGCGCGTCCTGGGCCTGGATCATCTGTGCGTTGGCCTGGAAGTTGCGCTGCGCGGTGATCATGTTCACCAGCTGCTCGGTCAGGTTGACGTTGGAGGCTTCCAGCGCGCCGCCCTGGACCGCGCCGAACTCGGCGGTGCCGGCCGCGCCGCGGCGGGCCAGGCCGGAGTCATGGGTCTCGGCCCAGGCGTTGTCGCCGATCGGCTGCAGGCCCTGCGGGTTGGCGAAGTTGGTCAGCGCCACCTGGCCCAGCGGCGTCGACACGCCGTTGCTGTAGCGAGCGGCGACCACGCCCTCGGCCGAGACCTCGATGCTGCTCAGGCGCCCGGTCGAATGGCCATCCTGGATCAGCGCCGAGACGCCGAAACGGTCGCCGTACTGGGTCGAGCGCTCCAGGTCCAGGGTCAGGTCCAGCGCCGCGGCGCCGCCGGGGATGGTGTGCGTGGGCAGCGTGATCTCGCCGTTGGCGGGCGCGATCAGCGCGCCGGTGTTGGAGTACTCCAGGGTCTGCGCGCCGCCCACGTCGACGCCGTCGATGCGGGTATGCACCTGCCACTCGTTCGGGTTGGAGGTGCGCACGAAGTACATCGACTGCGAATGCGGCGCGCCCAGCGAGTCGTACACCGTGACCGAGGTGGTGTGGTTGTAGCTGTCCGGGTCGTTGGCGTCGAACGGCGCCGCGGTCGGCGGGGCGGCATTGCCCGGCAGGTTCAGGCCCAGCGACACCTCGCTGGTCGCGCGCGGCGGCGCATCGCCGGTGGCCAGGCGCAGGTCGGCCATGCGGCCGGTGTCGAAACCGTCGCCGCTGGCGTTGGGCAGGAACACCTGCAGGCGCTGGCCGGTGGGATTGACCACGTAGCCCTCGCGGTCGGCGCCGAAGTTGCCGGCGCGGCTGTAGGAGACGCCATTGCTGCCGGCCAGGGTGAAGAAGCCCTCGCCGGTCAGGGCCATGTCCAGCGACTTGCCGGTGTAGTCGACGTTGCCCTGGGCGAACTGCTGCGCCACGCGCTGCAGGCGCACGCCGGCGCCGATGGTGTTGTTGGACAGGCCGTGCGCCGTGGCGGCGAACACGTCGCCGAACTCGCCGCGCGACTGCTTGAAGCCGGTGCTGTTGGCGTTGGCGATGTTGTTGGAGGTGATGTTGAGGTCGGCCGAGGCTGCGTTCATGCCGCTCAGCGAGATCAGGAAACTCATGGTGTGCTCCTTGGAAGGAAGGTCCGCGCGGGGCGGACTGCTTGGTGGTCAGCCGATGCGGTGGACGGCCGAGAGCGGGACGCTGCCCATGCCGGCGAGGTTGAGGAACAGGCCGCCGGGTTCGATCGACACGCTGTCGACGCGCGCGCTGGCGCGGATGGGCAGCAGGTTGGCGTCCCCGGCCGACGGATCGGCGGTGCCGGTCACGGCGCGGAAGCTGTAGTTGCCGGCGGCCACCGTGTTGCCGGCCTGGTCGCGGCCGTCCCAGTCGAAGGTGGCGATCCCGTCGGCCGTGGCTTCCACCGTCATCCGGCGCACCCGCACGCCGTTGGCGTCGACCACGTCCAGGGTGACCGGCCCGGCCGCCTGCGCCACGACTTCGCCGCGCAGGCCGGCGCCCTGGGCCAGCGGCACGGTATCGACCGAGACCATGGCGTCGTGGCCGACCAGGGTGGCCGCGCGCAGGGTCTGGTCGGACTCCATCACGCTGGCCATGGCGGTCATCGCGCCCTGCATGCCCTCGATGCCCTGCACCGTGGAGAATTGCGCCAGCTGGCCGAGGAACTGGTTGTTGTCCAGCGGCTTGAGCGGGTCCTGGTTCTTGAGCTGTTCGGTCATCAGGTGCAGGAAATCGGCCTGGCCGAGCGCGGAACTGCGCGTGGTCTGCTGCTGGCCGAGGCCGAGCGCGGCGTAGTCGTTGCCGGTGATCGTGGTCATCTGGAATCCTCGGAAGGGCGCGCTCAGCGGCCCATGTTCAGGGTGGCCATGGCGAGTTCCTTGGCGCTGTTGAAGACCTCGACGTTGGCCTGGTAGCTGCGCGAGGCGGAGATCAGGTCGACCATCTGCGCCACCGGATCGATGTCGGGCGCGTACACGTAGCCCTGGCCGTCGGCGAGGGGATGGCCCGGCTCGTAGCGGCGCAGCGGCGCGGCGTCGCTGTCGAGGACCTCGTCCACGCGCACGCCGGCCAGGGCCGGGTTGCCGTCGATCGGCGTGGCCGAGAACACCGGCTGCTTGGCCCGGAACACCTCGTCGGGGTTGCCCGAGACGGAATTGGCGTTGGCCAGGTTGGAGGCGATGGTCGAAAGGCGCACCGACTGCGCGTTCATCGCCGAACCGGCGACGTCGAAGATCGGGAGGTTGCTCATGGGCGGGCTCCGGTCATGGCGCTCACTGGCCGGTGATCGCGGTCAGCATCGAGCGCACCTTGGATTCGACGAACGACATCGAGGCGCGGTACTCGAGGGTGGCCTGGGCGAAGGTGGCGTTCTCGCGGTCGCCGTCGACGGTGTTGCCGTCCAGGCTGGGCTGCGAGGAGGGGCGTGCGAAGCGCGCGGCCTCGCTGGCGGCGGTGATCGCATCGCCGCCGGCCGCGGTCGCCGGATGCAGCGCCGCGGACAGGGCGCTGTTGAAATCCAGGTCCTGGGCCTGGTAGCCCGGGGTGTCGGCGTTGGCGATGTTGGCGCTGAGCAGCTGCAGGCGCTGCTCGCGCAGGGCGAGCGCGGTGCCGTGGATGCCTAGGAAGTCGGACATGGGCCCTCCGGGGGCGGATACGCCCGGGAAGGCAGGCAAGCGCTGTGCCAGAAGCGGGGGTGGCGGCGGTCAAGACCGGGGCCGGCCGCGACATCCAGGGGCGCGCCCCGACGGGATGGCCGAGCGCGAGGGCGCATCCAGGATGCGGGCGAAGTACGTCAGCCGGAGACCCGGTCGAGGCGTCGCCTCGTGCGGCAGGCGGCGAAAGAACGCGTTCTAATTCAACAGCCTGGGCGCTTCGTTGGCCGTGGCCGGCCTCAGCCGAAGGTGCTGATGCGCGCGCTCACGCGCTGTGCCAGCTCGTTCTCCGAGTACTTCGGCACGAAGTCGTCGGCGCCCACGCGCTCGACCATGGCGTGGTTGAACACGCCCGACAGCGAGGTGTGCAGCAGCACGAACAGGCTGCGCAGGGCCGGGTCGCGACGGATTTCCGTCGTCAGCGTGTAGCCGTCCATGGACGGCATCTCGATGTCGGAGATCACCATCGCGTAGCGTTCTTCGGGCGGTTCGCCGTTGCGGGCCAGCGCCTGCAGGTGGTCCAGGGCCTGGCGGCCGTCCGACAGCAGCACCGCCTCCAGCCCGAGCTGCTCGAGGACGACACGGATCTGGTTGCGCGCCACGCGCGAGTCGTCCACCACCAGCACCTGGCGCGGCGCGCCGTTCGCGGCCATCGGCACCAGCGTGCCCAGGTCGCTGCCGCGCGGGGCGGACTCGGCCAGCACGCTTTCCACGTCGATCAGCTGGATCAGTTCGCCCTGGTGGCGGGCCACACCGGTCAGGTAATGGTGCTCCCCGCCCAGGTCGGGCGGCGGCTGGATGTGCTCGACGGCGATGTTGACGATGCGGTCCACGCCGGCCACCAGGAAGCCCTGCACGGTGCGGTTGAACTCGGTCACCACCAGGTAGCGGGGCTCGCCGGGCTCGTCGTCGCCGTGGCCGATCGCGCGCGCCAGGTCGAGCACCGGCACGCTGCGGCCGCGCACGTCGGCGGCGCCGGCGAAGGCCTTGGGCAGCTGCGGCAGGGTGAACAGCGGCGGCCGCTGCAGCACTTCCTTGACCTTGAACACATTGACGCCAAAAAGCTGACGGCTGCCCAGGCGGAACAGCAGCAGCGCCAGCCGGTTGTGGCCGGCCAGGCGGGTACGCTGGTCGATGCGGTCAAGCAGGTCCTGGCTCATGGAACAGGGTGTCGGCCGCGCCGGGCGGATCTTGAGGCTCCCGGGTCTTCGGTCGGGTGACGTGTCACGCCCTGACGGGAAGCCCTGCCATCCCCCCGCGAAATGCGCCGCAACAGCCGCTGGCTGGCCAAGGGGTGATATCCCCAGAGCGGGCTCCCGCCTCCGGATGGACGCCTCGCCCTGGCGGCCGGGGGTCGCTTTTCCCTCGGTCAGGGCTTCCTGCCCTGACTCGGGCGCGCGCCATCCATGGCGCGCTCGTCGCGACCCCCGGCCGCCAGGACGAGGTTCGCCTGCCCATTGTGTTTGAGGACTCCGGCCAGCCGTCCCGTCTTGCGGAGCCGGCTGGTTGGCCACGGGAAAGGCGACGCGCGCGTGCTGTCTCTGGAGATCGGAGCTGGTCGGGCTGTCCTGCCCGAAGGCTTGAACCAACGCCAGCGACGCCGCAGCGACGCGGGGGGAGGTGGTGCAAGCGGCACATGGATGTGCCGCGGCCGCGAGTGCGGACATGGATGTCTGCCCGAGCGGTGCACCACCTCCCCCCGCGTCGCTGCGGCCCACCCGAAGTCCCGCTTTTCCAGCAAAAGGGCGCTCGGTCCGAAAAACCCCGGCACGGCACTTGCAGCAAGCGACCCAGTAGATCCGCCACACAGGAGCAATCCGTGCCCGTTGTCCAACCCAAGGCACTGCGTCTCGCCCGGCGATTGCGCCATCGCGCCGTGCTCGGGCTGTTGCTGGCATTGGTCGGAGCAGCCGGCCCGGCGCTGGCGACCACGATGCAGCCGCTGGACACCATCGCCGAGGCCGCGATCGCCGCGCTCGGCGCCGGCGACGCCCAGTCGGCCGAGGCGGTGCTGGCGCACTCGCTGCGGCTGCGGCAGTGCAGCCAGCCGCTGCAGGCCGTGGCCACCGGGCCGACCACGGCCCAGGTGCGCTGCGACGACAGCCCGGGCTGGAAGCTGTACGTGCCGGTGCGGGTGCGCCGCGAGGCCGAGGTGGTGGTGCTGCGGACGCCGGCCGCGAGCGGGGTGCCGATCACCGCCGACCAGCTGGTGGTGCAGCGCCGGGACGTGGGGGCCGCCGCCGGCGCGACGTTCGAGGACCCGGCCGCGCTGGTGGGGCGGGTGCCGAGCCGCGCCCTGGCCCCGGGCGTGGTGCCGACCGAGCACGACCTGTCGCTGGGCGCCCCGCTGCGCCGCGGCGATCCGGTGGTGCTGGTCTCGCGCACCGGCGGGGTCGAGGTGCGGATGCCCGGGCGCGCGCTGGGGCCGGCCCAGCCCGGCGGCCGCATCGGCGTGGAGAACGCCTCCTCGCGCCGGGTCCTGCGCGGGCGGCTGGTCGCCGAGGGGATCGTCGAGCTGCTGCCGTGACCGGCCGTGCCCCGATTCCACTCCCGGGTTCAAGTTCCCGGCACGGGCGCCGTTACAGTGCTCGACCAGGCATCCCCAGGAGCGGGCCATGACCCACAAGATCGACGGCAGTGCGCCCATCGCGCGGCCATCCGAAGCCACCGGCCGGCCGTTGCCGACGGCCCGCGCCAGCAGCGCCGAGCGCAATGCGCCGGTCGCGGCCACCGAAAGCGTGCGCCTCACCGGCGAGGCCGAAGGGCTGCAGGCGCTGGAGCGCGAGCTCGGTGCAGGCCCGGCCGGCATCGACGTGGCGCGGGTGAACGCGCTGCGTGCGGCGATCGCCGACGGCAGCTACCGCGTCGACGCGCAGGCCGTGGCCTCGCGCATGCTCGACCTCGAGCACCAGCTGGGCGGCTGACGATGGACGCCGCGTTCGCCGCCGAACATCCGCTCGAAGCGCTCGAACGCGCGCTGGAGGCCGAGCGCCGGGCGCTGCTGGACAACGACGTGGATGCCCTGCTGGCCTCCACCGCGGCCAAGCTCGACGCGCTGCGGCGCGCGGAGTCGGCGCAGCCGGGCGTGGAAGCCGCCGGGCGGATCGAAGCGCTGCGGCTGCAGAACCAGGCCAACGGCGTGCTGCTCTCGCGCCGTCGCCGCGAAGTGGGCTGGGCGCTGCGCCATATCGGGCGCGTCGAGTCCACCGGCGTGTACGATTCGCGTGGACAGGCGGGCGCCAGACCCCAGGCCCGCTGTCTCGGAGTCGGATGAGCGCACACGGTCACGACATCCAGGACGATCGCACTGCCCCGCCCGACGGCGGCGAGCTGGCGTGGGCGTTCGGAACCTCGGAAAACGCCGCCGTGCTGCTGGATGGCGAGCGCAGGCTGCGCCGCGCCAACGCATCGGCCCGGGCACTGGCCGCACGGGTCCGCCCCGGCCACGAGCCCCTCGACCTCCTGGCCCTGCTCCCTGCCGACGCCTGGACGCATGCCCGCTCGGCGGGCCGCTGGGCAGGCGAGGTCGCCACGACCGCCGGGATCGTGCTGGAGATCGTGGTCCGCAACGGACTCGGGCTTGGCGACGGTCCGGACTGCTACTACGTCACCCTGGACGATGTCTCCCAGCGCAACGCGGGGCAGGCCGAACTGCAGCGCAGGCATGACGAACTCCAGGCCGCGCACCGTCGCCTGGCCGGTACCCAGGAACAGCTGCTGCAGTCGGAGAAGATGGCCTCGATCGGCCTGCTCGCCGCCGGCGTGGCCCACGAGATCAACAACCCCATCGGCTACGTGCACTCCAACCTGGGCACGCTGCAGGAGTACATGGGCGCGCTGTTCGCGCTGATCGAATGCCAGGACGAGTCGCTGCAGTCGGGCGATCCGGCCGAGGCGCGCGACCAGGTGCGCGCCCAGCGCGAGCGCCTGGACATCGACTTCATCCTCGGCGACCTGCCCAAGCTGCTGGCCGAGTCGCGCGAAGGCATCGAGCGCGTGACCAAGATCGTGCAGGACCTGAAGGATTTCTCCTACGTCGGCCGCGGCGAGCCGATGCGGCCCTCGGACCTGCACAAGGGCCTGGAATCGACCCTCAACATTGTCTGGAACGACCTCAAGTACAAGGTCCGGGTGGAGAAGCACTACGGCGAGCTGCCGCTGGTGGAATGCCACCTGTCGGAGATCAACCAGGTGCTGATGTGCCTGCTGATCAATGCCGGCCAGGCGATCGAGCACCGCGGCACCATCGACATCGCCACCGGCGCCGAGGACGGCGAGGCCTGGATCAGCATCGCCGACAGCGGCTGCGGGATCCCGCCCGAGGCGCTGCCGCGCATCTTCGACCCGTTCTACACCAGCAAGCCGATCGGCCGCGGCACCGGGCTGGGTCTGGCGATCGCCTACAGCATCGTGTCCAAGCACCACGGCCGCATCGAGGTCAGCAGCGAGCTCGGCGCGGGTTCGACGTTCCGCCTGGTGCTGCCGGTGGTGCAGCCGGAAGGGACGGACGCACAGGACGCGCCTGCCGCGCAGGCTCAGTAGCCCGGATACGTACCGTCGGCGTGGCGCTCGTGCGCGCGGAACGCCTCCTCGATGTGGCTGCGCAGTTCGTCGTCGTTCCAGGGCTTGGTCAGGAAACGGTAGATCGAGCCGCGGTTGATCGCCTCGGTGATGGTGGCGAGGTCGGTATAGCCCGACAGGATCATGCGCACCGTGTCCGGGTACAGCTCGCGCACCTTGGCCAGGAACTCGGTGCCGCTCATGTCGGGCATGCGCTGGTCGGAGACGATCACCTGCACGGTGTTGCTGGCGAGCAGGTCGAGGGCCTCGCGCACGGTGTTGGCGGTCAGCACCTTGTAGCCGTCGCGCCGGAACAGGCGTACCAGCGAGCGCAGCATGTTCTCCTCGTCGTCGAGCAGCAGCAGGGTGCGCTCCGGGCGAGTGGCGGCGAAGGCCGAGGGCAGCAGGAAGCGGCGCTGCACCAGCGGCTCGAGCAGGTCGGCCGGCAGCGGCGGGCTGAACAGGTGGCCGAGGAAGAAATCGCAGTGGTTGCGGCGCAGGAAGCCCAGCTCGGCCTCGGTTTCCACGCCCTTGGCGGTGAGCTTCATGCCCAGCCGATGGCCCATGGCGATGATGCCGCGCACGATCGCCGCGCTGCGCGGGTCGCTGTCGACGTTGCGGATGAAGTTGCGGCCGATCTTGAGCCGGTCCAGCGGGTACTGCGCCAGTGCCGCGAAGCTCAGCCCGCCGGTGCCGAAGTCCTGCACCGCCAGCGTGCTGCCCAGCGCGCGCAGGCCGCCCAGGGTGTCGAGGATGCGGTGCGCGTCCAGCGCCAGCGCGCTTTCGGGCAGTTCGAACTCGAAGGCGCTGCCGCGCAGCTGGTGCCGGTGCAGGCGTTCGCCGATCACGTCCAGGCAGTCGGCGCGCGCCAGCAGCAGGCTGTCGATATGCACCGACAGGCTGAGGTAGTCGATCCCGCGCTCGCGCCACTGCACCAGCTGCTGCATCGCCGCGTCGATCACCCACAGGCCCAGCTGGCTCGACAGTCCGGCGCGCTCGACCCGTCCCAGGAACCGGTTGGGCCGCAGCAGCCCGTGGTGCGGCGAATCCCAGCGCAGCAGCGCGCTGAAGCCGACCAGGCCGCCGTCCTGCGCGGCCACCTGCGGCTGGAAGTACAGCCGCATCTCGTTGTTGCCGAGCGCCTCGACGAAACGGTCGGCGAACCCGCCCTCGGAGGTGCTCTTGACCGCGCTGCCCGAGTACAGGCCCACGTTGTTGTGGCCGCCGCGCTTGATCTCCAGCAGCGCGCGCTCGGCGCTGGCCAGCAGCGCGGCGGCGTCGCTGCCGTGTTCGGGGAACACCGCGATGCCGATCGAGACCGTCACCGGCAGGGTGAACGGCGGGATCGACAGCGGAGCTTCCAGCGCGTCGCGGAACAGGTCGGCGAGCGCCTCGCCGTTGGGTTCGCCCTCGCGGTAGGCGACGCAGGCGATGAACTCGTCGCTCGACAGCCGCCACAGCGAGCCGCCGTGCGGCATCGCCTTGCGCAGGCGCTGCGCGACCGCGGCCAGCACCTGGTCGCCCACCGCCTCGCCCATGTTGGCGTTGATCAGCTGCAGCATGTCGATGTCGACATGCAGCACGGCCAGGCTGCGGCGGCTGGCCCTGGCCCCGGCCACCGCAGCGGTGAGGCTGGGCCCGCCGGCGCCGAGCCGGTACAGCGAGGTCACCGGATCGAGCGGGACGCCGCTGGTTTCGTGGTAGCCGAGGTTCATGGCCGAAGGGTATCCCGTCGACCGGCGCTGTCCACCGTGGCGGTGGGCTGCCGGACCAGCCGGCGACGCTGCAGGCCGCGTCAGCGCGCGGCGACCGGCGCTCCGGGGGCGGCCGCCGATGCGGTGGCGAGGCCGACGTCGACGCGGATGCGGGTGAGCTCGCCGCCCAGCGCCGGATCGATCTGCAGCCGCACCCGCGACCGTCCGTCGCTCCACAGTTGCCGGGCCGATGCGCCGTCGTGCCGGTGCAGGGCGTGGTATCCCAGCGCCGGCATGCGCTCGGCGTAGAACGCCGCGGCCGCCGCAGCCGGCCCGGAGAAGGCATAGCTGCGGCTGCTGACGCGCCGGTCGAACACCCGGGCCTGCGGCGGCACGGGGATTGCATCGAGCAGTCCGGTTGCGGGGCGGCGGTCCACCACCTGCACGCTGACCGTCAATGCGGAATCGCGGGCCGAGGCGGGCCCGGCCAAGACAATGGCGAGGGCGAACGCCAGGGGCAGGTATGGGCGCATGACCGGACTAACGGCAGCCTGCGCCTGCAACTGTTGGGCCTGCGTCAAGGCAGATGCCGGAACTGGGGCGGAGGTCACGCCCTGCGCGCTGGACGGGTTTGGGGTGACGCCATGCGTCACTTGTGGACGCCATCCGGAATTGTGACTAAATGCCTACCAAAGATTGACCGGTTTGGGGTTCCCGTCGTGACGTGTTTCGGATACAACGTAAGTGCGCTCGGCGTCACGGATTTGATGCTCAGCTTCTGCTTCCCGGGGCCGTTACCGTCAGGTTTGGCATTCGATATGCTTCGAAGGCCAGGTTGCGGCCCGCGGCACCTGCCTGCATCCCATCCCGTACCGGAGACACCAACGCCATGATCCTGTCCAAGTCCCGCCTGCTCCTCGCCCTGTGCGCCTCCCTTGCCGCCGGCGGCGCCTTCGCCGGCCCGTCGCCGCAGCAGACGAGCTTCCAGGTCACCGCCAACGTCGCCTCGAGCTGCACGGTCAGCGCCACCAACCTCGCCTTCGGCCAGTACGATCCGGCCGACGCCAACGCGGCTGCGCCGCTGGACGCCAGCGGCACGGTCAGCGTGCGCTGCACCCGCGGCACCGCCACCGCCGTCGCCGCGCTCGACCAGGGCAGCAACCCGGCCACCGGTTCGAGCTGCGCCAACCCGCTGCGCCAGATGGACGGCGGCGCCGCCCTGCGCCTGCGCTACGACATCTACCAGGACGCCGGCCGCGCCACCCCGTGGGGCTGCGATGCGACCAACACCCAGGCGATCCCGACCTTCACCACGTCGCTGACGCCGGTGCAGCTGACCACCTACGGCCGCATCCCGGCCGGCCAGGACGCCGCGATCGGCAGCTACACCGATACCGTGCAGGTTTCGGTCACGTTCTGATCGCCCGCGGGACTGCCGCGGCAGTCCCGCTTCCTGCGGGGATTTCCCTTGAAAGTCGAACGACAACGCGCCTGGCGCGCGGTCGTCGCCGCGTGCCTGGCGTTCAACGCCCTGGCCGCCGGCAGCGCCACCGCCGCCGAGTTCAGCCTCAATCCGACCCGGGTCCACCTGGACCGGGCGCGCGCGATCGAGACCCTGGTGCTCGGCAATGCCGACCAGCGCCCGCTCAGCTTCGAGGCGTCGGTCAAGCGCTGGACCATGGCCGCCGACGGCAGCTGGCAGCTCGAACCCAGCGATGAGGTGGTGGTGCATCCGCTGGTGTTCACGGTGCAGCCCGGGCAGCAGGCGCGGCTGCGCGTGGGTACGCTCGCCCCGGCCGTCAGCGCCGAGCGGGCCTACCGCGTCGAGCTGCAGCAGCTGCCTACGGGCGGCGGCGATGGCGTGCAGGTCGAGGTGCTCACCCGCCTGAGCGTGCCCGTGTTCGTGCAGCCTGCCGCGCAGCCGGAGCCCGCCCCCGCCGCGGAGGCCGGCCTGGCCGCCGCCGCGCTCGGCGCGGACGGCCTGCAGCTGACCGTCGCCAACGCCGGCACGCACTACCTGCCGCCCCAGGAGGCCCGCCTGCGCCTGCTGGACGCGGACGGCGACACCCTGCGCGAGCTGCCGGTCACGGTGGGCTACGTGCTGGCGGGCGCGCGCCTGCCGCTGCCGGCGCAGGCCGTGCCGGCCGGTGCCTGCGCGCGAGCCGCGCGGGTGGAACTCGAACTCCCCGAAACCGGCGCGACCCTCGCCGCCGCGCTGCCGGCCGATCCGCGCGCATGCGGCGGCTGAAGCGGCGCCGCCAGCTCCGGATTTCCGCTGCCGTCGCCCTGCTGCTGGCCTCGACCGCGTTCGCGCAGGTGCGCGACGAGGTGCTGCTGCTCGACCTGTGCCTCAACGCACGCTGCAGCGGCATCGCCGCGGTGGTGGTGCGCGGGGAGCGGGTACTGGTCGACCGCGAGGCGCTGCTGGCCGCCGGCCTCGATCCCACCGCGCTGCCGGCCGAGCGCATCCAGGGCCGCGACTTCGTCGAAGCCGCGGCGCTGGGGCGCGGCATCGAGGTGGTGGTGGACCGCGACAACCTGCGCCTGGACCTGCGCCAGCGCCCGGCGGACATGCCTGCGCAGTCGATCGACCTGCGCACGCGCGGCCGCGCCGCGCCGTCGTCCCCGTCCTGGACCGCCTTCGCCAACTACGCCGCGACCCTGGGCGACGGCGGCGCCGAGGGCACCCGCGCCGGTCTCGAAACCCTGTTCGTGGACGCCGCCATCGGCCGTGGCCCGGCGGCGCTGCGCAGCACCGCGATCCGCGACCGCAGCTTCGGCTGGCGCCGCGGGCTGAGCCGGATCGAGATCGACCAGCCGTCGAGCCTGCGGCGCTGGACGATCGGCGACCAGGTCGCCGTGGCGCGCGATCCGCTCGGCGGCGGCGCCCTGCTCGGCGGCGTCGGCGTGGCCCGCGCCTTCGACCAGGACCCCTACCTGGTGACCTTCCCGCAGCCGTTCTACCAAGGCGTGATCGAGACGCCGGGCGTGGTCGAGGTCTATGCCAATGGCGCCCTGATCGGGCGCCGCCCGGTCGAGGCCGGGCCGATCAACCTCGACAACCTCGGCGTGCCGCCCGGCCGCAGCGACGTGCGCGTGGTGATCCGCGACCCCTTCGGCAACCGCCAGGACCTGGCCAGCGCCAGCTACTACGGCGGCACCGGGCTGCTGGCGCCGGGCCTGTCGGACTACGCACTGCGCGTGGGCGCGGTGCGCGGCGGTGATCGCGATGACGACTACGGCGATGCCGCGGCCTGGCAGGCCTGGTACCGGCGCGGGCTGAGCGACCGCCTCACGCTCGGCGTGCGCGGCGAGGGCGACGACGCCTTCGCCAATGCCGGGTTCGATCTCGCGCTGCGCACCGACATCGGCGAGTTCGGCGCGGCGCTCGCGCGCAGTCGCGACGACGACGCCGGCAGTGGCCATGCGACCTCGCTCAGCTACAGCTACGGCGGTCCGCGCGCGGGCCTGTCGCTGGGCGTGCGCCGCTTCAGCGAAGGCTACCGGCTGCTGGGCTCGCCGTTCGACCTCTTCGGCGCGCGCCTGCGCGAGGACGCCTACGGCACCCTGTCCTGGTCGCCGGCCAGCCGGATGTCGCTGCAGCTGGGCTACGGTCGCCAGCGGCGCGAGGGCCTGGCGGCCGAGCGCAACGCCAGCCTGTCCTCCACCTGGCGGCTGTCGCCGGGCAGCCAGCTGCTGCTGGCCGTGCAGCGCAGTGAAGGCCTGTACGAGGACCTGTCGGCGCTGCTCAGCCTCAGTGTCGCGCTGGACCGCCACAGCGTCTCGTTCAGCGCCCGCGAACAGCGCCTCCGCGCCCCGGGCCAGGCGGAGACGCGCAGCCACGGCTACGGCGTGGACGCGCGACGCTCGCGCCCGGTCGGCACCGGCTGGGGCTACGACCTGAGCCTGCAGCACGACGCCATCGGCAACAGCGGTTTCGGGCAGGTCGAGTACCAGGGCCGGCATGGCCGATATGCGCTGCAGGGCAGCCACTTCGGGGGCCGCAGCGATGCGCGCCTGCTGCTGAGCGGCGCCGTGGTCGGCGTTGGCGGTCGCGCGTTCGCCACCCCGCCGATGGAAAGCGGCTTTGCGCTGGTGCGCGTGCCCGGCGTGGCCGGCGTGCCGATCCTGCGCGAGAACCAGGCCGTCGGCCGCACCGACGCGCGCGGCGACCTGCTGGTGCGCGACCTGATTCCCTATTACGCCAACCAGGTCGCGCTCGACCCGGCGCAGGTGCCGCTGGACCACGAGATCATCAATGGCGCCACGCAGCTGTCGGTGTTCCGCAACACCGGCGCGGTGGCCGTGCTCGACGTGCAGCCGCTGCGCGCGCTGTCGGGCCTGCTGCACCTGCGCGATGCCGGCGGCACGCGCCCGGCCGCGTTCGGCCTGCTGCACCTCGAGCACGCCGGCAGCACCTACACCAGCCCGCTCGGCGCGGGTGGCCGCTTCTACTTCGAACAGCTGCCGCCCGGCCGCCACCGGGCGCGCGTGGAAAGCGAAGGCGCCATCGCCGAATGCGCGATCGAAGTGCCCGCCGCGCAGGCTGCGGGCATCCATGACCTGGGGATCGTCGAATGCATCGCCCCACAGGGGGAACCATGACCCGCGCGCCATCCCGATCCCGCCGCCCCGTCCGGCCGCAGGCACGTCGCGTGCGGCATGCGCGCCTCGTCCTGGCCTGCCTGCTGGCCGCCGCCGGCGGGCTCGCGCAGGCCGGCGACTGCCGGGTCTCGGCCACCTCCATCAACTTCGGCAGCTACGACCCCGTCACCGGGACCGGCCCGGTGGACAGCACCGGCGGCGTGCGCGTGGATTGCAGGGCGACGTACTGGCTGGAGGATATTTTCGGCGTGTATGTCGACATCGCCCTGGGACAGGGCAGCTCGGGCACCTACGCCGCCCGCACCCTCCGCCAGGGTCCGTCGATCCTGCAGTACAACCTGTACACCGATGCGTCGCGCACCACCGTGTGGGGCAATGGCGCCGGCGGCACGCAGATCGCGGGTGGCACGGTGGGAGGGTGGTGGACGGGGCAACCCTGGCAGCGAAGCTTTCCTGTCTTCGGGCGGATTCCCCCCGGACAGGATCCGAACATCGGCCCGCACGGCGACACCATCACGGTTGTCGTGACGTTCTGAGTGCCGGCGCGTCGGCCCCGCGTCCCCGCAAAGCACTATATTGGTGCAATGCCGCCACCCGTCCCTGCCGATGCCGTACTCGATACGCTGGTCACCCCGGTGCTGCTGGCCGACCGGCATGGCCGCGTCACCCGCTGCAACCAGGCCTTCGCGCGCTGGCTGGGCGTCAGCCAGAAGCGCCTGCCCGACCAGCCGCTGGTGGCGCTGGAGGCCGAGGGCGACAGCCTGCGCAGCGCGCTGCAGGCGCTGGACGATGCCGACGGCCCGCGCCGGCTGCGGCGCGTGGCACTGGCCTTCCTGGGCGGCGAGCCGCGCTTCGCCGACGTCTGGCTGACCCGCGAAGCCGACGGCGGCACCCTGCTCGAGGCGCATCCGGTCGACGAGTTCCCCGGCGAGGATCCGACCCGCGCGCTGCCGCTGGCGCTGTCGGCCGCGCTCAAGGGCCTGGCCCACGAACTGCGCAACCCGCTGGCCGGGCTCAAGGGCGCGGCGCAGCTGCTGGGCCGGCGCACGGTGGATGCCGACGCGCGCGAGCTGGTCAACCTGATCGCCTCGGAAGTGCAGCGGCTGACCCAGCTGGTCGAGCAACTGCTCTCGCCGGCGCCGCCGCGCCCGCACGAGCCGCTCAACATCCACGGCGTGCTCGAGCAGGTGGTGCGCCTGGCTGAGCAGGAAGCGGGCTGGGCGGTGCGCCTGGCGCGCGACTACGACCCCAGCCTGCCGCCGCTGCGCGGCGATCCGGACCGGCTGGTGCAGGCGGTCTGGAACCTGGTGCGCAACGCCATCCAGGCCGGCGCGGCCAACGTCAACCTGCGCACCCGCGCCGAGTACGGGGTGCGCATCGGCGAGCAGGTGCATCCGCTGGCGCTGCGCATGGAAATCGTCGACGACGGCCGCGGCGTGCCCGAGGCGCTGGCCGAGCAGATCTTCCTGCCGCTGGTGTCCGGCCGCGCCGACGGCAGCGGGCTCGGCCTGGCGATGGCGCAGCAGGTCGCGCGCGAGCATCGCGGCTCGCTGGCCTACCGTTCGCGCCCCGGCCATACCGTATTCACGCTGCTGTTGCCGCTGTCCCCGGACGACGGCGACGGCGATCCGGATTCCGCCACCGACGTGGCCGTGCAGCGAGGGGGCGAACATGAGCGGTGAAGCCGCATCCGTGTGGGTGGTCGACGACGACCGTTCGGTGCGCTTCGTGCTGGCGACCGCGCTCAGCGACGCCGGCTACGCCGTTTCCGGCTTCGACTCGGCCGATGCGGCGCTGTCCGCGCTCGATTCCCGCGCCACGCCGCAGCTGCTGTTCACCGATGTGCGCATGCCCGGCGAGGACGGCCTGAAGCTGCTGGAGAAGATCAAGCAGGCGCACCCGGAGCTGCCGGTGGTGGTGATGTCGGCCTATACCGACGTGGCCAGCACCGCGGGCGCGTTCCGCGGTGGCGCCTACGAGTTCCTGTCCAAGCCCTTCGACCTGGACGAGGCGGTTGGGTTGGCGGCGCGCGTGCTGGGCGAGCGCGCCGAAGCCGGTGCCGAGGCGGCGCCCGACTTGGAACCGGCCGGCGACGTGCTGGTCGGCGATTCGCCGGCGATGCGGCAGCTGTTCCGCGCGATCGGGCGCCTGGCGCAGGCGCCGCTGAGCGTGCTGGTCACCGGCGAGACCGGCACCGGCAAGGAACTGGTCGCGCGCGCGCTGCATCGCGAGTCGCCGCGTGCGCGCCAGCCGTTCGTCGCGCTCAACACCGCCGCGATCCCGGCCGAACTGTTGGAAAGCGAGCTGTTCGGGCACGAGGCGGGCGCGTTCACCGGTGCCGCGCGCCGCCATATCGGCCGTTTCGAGCAGGCCGACGGCGGCACCCTGTTCCTGGACGAGATCGGCGACATGCCGGCCTCGCTGCAGACCCGGCTGCTGCGGGTGTTGGCCGAGGGCGAATTCTTCCGCGTCGGCGGGCGGGAGCTGATCCGCGTGGACGTGCGCGTGATCGCCGCCACCCACCAGGACCTGGAGACGCTGGTGCAGGAAGGCCGATTCCGCGCCGACCTGCTGCACCGCCTGGACGTGGTGCGCCTGCGCCTGCCGCCGCTGCGCGAGCGGCGCGGCGACGTGCCGGCGCTGGCCGAGCGCTTCCTGCACGGCGCCGCCGAGCGCTTCGCCGCCGCGCCCAAGCGCTTCTCCAAGGCCGCGACCGAGCGGCTGCTGGCGCACGACTGGCCGGGCAACGTGCGCGAACTGGAAAACCTGTGCTGGCGCCTGGCCGCGCTGGCGCCGGCGGACACGATCACCACCGCCGACCTCGACGGCATGCTGCAGGCCGGCCGGCCCGGCGCCGGCAGCGAGTGGGATGGCGTGCTCCGCGCCTGGGCACGCGAGCAGCTGGCCGCGGGCGCGAGCGACCTGCATGCGCACGCCCGCGAACGCTTCGACCGGGCCCTGCTCGAGGCCGCGCTCGAGCACACCGGCGGACGCCGCACCGAGGCTGCGACCCGGCTTGGACTCGGTCGCAACACGGTCACGCGCAAACTCGGCGCCAGCCGTCGCCCGCGCCGCGGTTGAACCCCGCGCGGCGCGGATGGTCCCAACGCTTCCGCAGCCAGTCCCGAGCCATGCCCCCATCCATGTCCCGATCCCCCCATTCCCGCGGCCTGTTGCTGGCCGCCTGCACGGCCGCGCTGCTGGCCGCCTGCGCTTCCGCCCCCCGACCCGCAGCCGGACCGGCGCCGCCGCCGCCGCGGCAGATCGCCGAAGCGGGTACGGTTACGCGCGCCATCGCCAACCTGGCCTCGGCCTCCGGCAGCCTGGTGAGCGGGCGCATGGTGATGGTGCAGGCCGCCGAAGGCGTGCGCGTGCGCGGCCAGGTCGGTGGCCTGGTGCGCAACGGCGCGCACGGCCTGCAGGTGCACGAGCGCGGCGACTGCAGCGCGGTCGACGCGCGCAGCGCGGGCCGCTACTACGATCCACTGGCGGGGGCACGCCAGGATGGCGCGGTCGGCACCAGTCCCGGCCGCATCGTCGCAGATCCCGAGGGCGTGGCCACGGTCGACCTGCTGCTGCGCGGCGCGGTGCTGGGCGGCGGCGCGGACAACGACATCCTCGGCCGCGCGCTGCTGGTGCTCGGCGCGACCCCTGGCGCGATCAGCGCGCGCGTGGCCTGCGGCGTCATCACTGCCGGCAAATGACGATCGGGCTACCCTCGCGTCCCCATTCGCGAGGAGATCCCGCCATGCGCCACGCCCGGCTGCTGCTGTTGCCCGCCGCCCTGCTGCTTGCCGCCTGCCAGCCGCAGGCACCGGCCGAACCCGACCCGGTCGACGCGCCTGCCGCACCGGCCGAAGCACCGGCGTCTGTGGAAGACGCGGCCGCGACCGGCAATGCCGACATGATGCGCGAGGCGGTTTCCGCCCGTGCCAGCGCCACGCTCCAGGCCACCGAGGGCAACAGCGTCGCCGGGACGCTGGAGTTCACCTCGGTCGATGGCGGAGTGCGGGTGACCGGCCAGGTCACCGGCCTGCAGGGCGGCGAGCACGGCTTCCACGTGCACGAGAACGGCGACTGCAGCGCGCCCGACGCCAGCAGCGCCGGCGGCCATTTCAACCCGGCCTCCACCGCGCATGGCCGCGTCGGCCAGGGCGAACACCATGCCGGCGACAGCGACAACATCAGCGCCAACGCGCAGGGCGTGGCCACCGTCGACACCCTGCTGCAGGGCGTGACCCTGGGCGATGGGTCCGGCACCGACATCGTCGGCAAGGGCGTGATCGTGCACGCCGATCCCGACGACTACACCACCCAGCCAACCGGCAACGCCGGCGGACGCCTGGCCTGCGGCGTGATCGCGGCGCAGTAGTCTCCGTTCCTGCGGTGGCCCCCGACCCTTCCTCGCGCGCGGGGGAGGGCGAGGGACGGACCGCTACCGCCATCGCGTCGACTCGCCCCGCAAGGGGCGACGCGCAGGGGAAGGGGCGGGGTGGAACGGGTCGTGCGCGACGATTGCGCCTTTGGGCCCCCTCCGTCCGTGAGGGAGGGTCGAGGGACCGTAGCGTCGCTTTCCTACAGCGTCCGCGCGTCCACCGCGGCATCGGCCTCAACGAACACCACGTCGATGCCGTGCGCGCCGAGCACCGCGGCCAGCTGGCGCTGGCGCGTCTCGAAATGCCCGAACATGCGCCGCAGCCGCTCCGTGTCGTCGCTGTCGGGGCGGTAGCGTTCGCGCCACGCCGCTGGCGAGAACAGCGCCATCCGCGCCTCGCCACCCGCATAGTGCAGCACCGGTTCGGGTACCGCATCCAGCAGCGCCTCGTGCTGCGGCGACAGCAATGCGGTCTCGATCAAGGGCCACAGCGGCGCCAGCCCGAGGTGCTCGTACTGCAGCGCGACCATGGCCGCCAGGTCGTGCAGGGTCAGGCAGCGGGCATGCTCGATGCGGGCCTCGAACGCGTCCTGCAGCAGCAGGGCGGTATCGGCCTGGGCCATGCCGGCGTCGAGCAGGCGGATCTCGAAGGCCTCGGCCACGTCGCCGGCCACCTCCGGGTCGCCGTGCAGCAGGAATGGCAGCACGCGCAGGCTGCCGCCGCGCAGCGCGGGCTCGTCGGCCAGCGGCTGCGGCACCTCGCCCCCGGCATCCGCGCCGAAGGCGATGATGCGCGGCTCGCCACCGCCACGCGGCGCGCGCGCATGCAGTTCCATCAGCCGCCGGTGCAGCGGCCAGCCCGGTCGCAGGGCTTCGGCCGGATCGAAGTGCGCGGCAGCCAGGCACAGGTCGAGCCTGCGCACGTCCGGCACCAGCGCGGCGAGGTCGCGGCCGAGCAGCGCGGCCAGGCGCGCGCCCTGGTCCTGGGCCAGCGCCGCGCGCCCGATGCGGCTGCCCGGCGCCAGCTCCAGCGCCACCAGGCCGGCGACGATGTTGCCCGGCAGGCGCGCGGCAGCATGCGCGCCGCCAATGTGATCCTCGTTCATCGGCCCATTCGCCACGGTACGTTAGACTCGCCGATTATGCCTGCCGCCGCCGGCGGGCCCGCACCCGAGAGGTCCCACGATGCTGCAAGGTCGTCCCGTCGCCGTGCTGGGCGGCGTCCGCATTCCGTTCTGCCGCCAGAACACCGCCTACGCGGACGTGGGCAACCTGGGCATGTCGGTGCGCACCCTGGGCGCCCTGGTCGAGAAGTTCGGCCTGCACGGCCAGCAGCTCGGCGAAGTGGCGATGGGCGCGGTGATCAAGCATTCGTCCGACTGGAACCTCGGCCGCGAGGCCGCGCTGTCCTCCGGCCTGTCGGCGCTGACCCCCGGCATCACCCTGCAGCGCGCCTGCGGCACCTCGCTCGACAGCCTCAACCTGATCGCGACGAAGATCGCCACCGGCCAGATCGAGTCGGGCATCGGCGGCGGCTCGGACACCACGTCCGACGTGCCGATCGTCTACGGCAAGTCGCTGCGCCGGCGCCTGCTGGACGCCAACGCGGCCAAGACCACCCAGGGCAAGCTGGCCGCGTTCAAGGGATTCCGCCTGCGCGAACTCAAGCCCGACTTCCCCGGCGTGGCCGAGCCGCGCACCGGCAAGTCGATGGGCGAGCACTGCGAGGACATGGCCAAGGAATGGAACATCTCGCGCGACTCGCAGGACGAGCTGGCGGTCGCCTCGCACCGCAAGCTGGCCGCGGCCTACGAGCGCGGGTTCTTCGACGACCTCGTGGTGAGCTTCCGCGGCGTCGCGCGCGACAACATCCTGCGCCCCGACACCTCGCTGGAGAAGCTGGCCACGCTCAAGCCGGCCTTCGACAAGGTGTCCGGCCGCGGCACGCTGACGGCCGCCAACTCCACCCCGCTCACCGACGGCGCCGCCGCCTGCCTGCTGGCCAGCGACGCCTGGGCCGCCGCGCACGGCCACGAGGTGCTGTGCCACATCCGCGACGTGCACGTGTCGGCGGTGGACTTCGTCCATGGCGAAGGCCTGCTGATGGCGCCCACCATCGCCGTGGCGGAGATGCTGGCGCGCAACGGCCTGGCCCTGCAGGACTTCGATGTCTATGAGATCCACGAAGCCTTCGCCGCGCAGGTACTGTGCACGCTGCGCGCCTGGGAGAGCGAGGACTACTGCCGCGCCCGCCTGCACCTGGACGCGCCGCTGGGCCGCATCGATCCGGACAGGATCAACCCGGTCGGCTCCTCGCTGGCCGCCGGCCATCCGTTCGCCGCGACCGGCGCGCGCATCGTCGCCACTGCCGCCAAGCAGCTGAAGGAACGCGGCGGCGGCCGCGCCCTGGTCTCGATCTGCACCGCCGGCGGCATGGGCGTGGTGGCGATCCTCGAGCGCTGAGCGCGGCCGGCGCCGGCCGCGGATGCGGCGGCGCGGGGCGTTATCCGCGGTTGCGGGCGCCCTCGATCGACGCCTGCGCCGCTACACCAGCACCGGTGCCTCGCTGCGGCCGTCGCCGCCGAACACGCGCAGGTAGCGCTTGATCTCGTCCGGATCGCCGGTCGCCTTGGCGGGATTGTCGGACAGCTTCACCGCCGGGCGGCCATTGGCTTCGGTGACCTTGCACACCAGCGAGATCGGATCGAGCGCGGCGGTGGCGAACGGCGCGCAGTCGCGGAAGTCGTTGGTGAGGTTGGTGCCCCAGCCGAAGCTCATGCGCACCCGCCCGTGGAAATGCCGGTAGCTGCGCTCGATCGAATCCACGTCCATGCCGTCGGAGAAGATCAGCAGCTTGTCGCGCGGATCGCGCCCGCGCTCGCGCCACCACGCCATCACCTGCTCGCCGGCCGCGATCGGCGGCAGGCTGTCGGGACGGAAGCCGGTCCAGTCGGCCACCCAGTCCGGCGCGTCGCGCAGGAAGGCGGCGGTGCCGAAGGCGTCGGGCAGCACGATCAGCAGGTTGCCCGAATACAGCTCGCGCCACTCCTCGAGCACGCGGTAGGGCGCGGCGCGCAGGGCCTCGTCGCCGTCGGCCAGCGCCGCCATCACCATCGGCAGCTCGTGCGCGTTGGTGCCGATCGCCTCCAGGTCGCTTTCCATCGCGATCAGCACGTTGGAAGTGCCGATGAAGCGCTCGCCCAGGCCTTCCTTCAGCGCTTCCACGCACCAGCGCTGCCACAGGAACGAATGCCGGCGGCGCGTGCCGAAATCCGAGAGCACCAGGTCCGGCAGCTGGCGCAGCCGTTCGAGCTTGGCCCACAGCTTGGCCTTGGCGCGCGCGTAGGTGACATCGAGCGCGAAGCGGCCGCGGCCCTGCAGCGCGGCGCGCACGCGCAATTCGTTGACGATCGCCAGCGCCGGGATCTCCCACAGCGTGGTCAGCATCCACGGGCCGGGGAAACGCAGCAGGTATTGGCCGTCGCGCCGGGACAGCTCGTACTCGGGCAGCTGCACCTGCGCCAGCCACGCCAGGAATTCCGGCGCGAACATGTGCTGGCGGCCATAGAAGGTGTTGCCGGCCAGCCAGATCAGCTCGCCGCGGGAAAAACGCAGGCTGCGCACGTGGTCGAGCTGGGCGCGCAGCTCCTCCTCGGGGATGTCGTCGGCCAGGCGCACGCTCCGGCTGCGGTTGATCAGCTCGAACGTCGCCTGCACGTCCGGATGGCGCCGCCAGATCATCTGCAGCATCAGCAGCTTGTAGAAGTCCGTGTCCAGCAGGCTGCGGACGATCGGGTCCAGGCGCCAGCCCTGGTTGTAGGCGCGGGTGGCGAGATCGGTGTGGAGCATGCGCAAGTGTGCCGGCAACGCGTGTCGCGTCGGCCATAGCCTACGCGACGCCACGGCGGGCGCGGCGCGCCTGCCGACCGGCCGCCCCGGTAGAATTGCGCCATGTCCCTACTCCAACTCCAGCGCGTCGACTATGGCGTCGGCGGTCCGCTGCTGCTCGAACACGTCGACCTCTCCATCGAATCGGGCGAGCGCGTCTGCATCGTCGGCCGCAACGGCGCCGGCAAGTCCACCCTCATGCGCCTGATCGCCGGCGAGCTCAGGCCCGACGACGGCGAGGTCCGCCTGCAGTCGGGCGTGGTCGTGGCGCGGATGGCGCAGGAAGTGCCGGCCGACGCGCACGGCACCGTGTTCGACGTGGTCGCGCAGGGCCTGGGCGAGCTCGGCGAGCTGCTGGCGCGCTACCACCATGCGCTCGACGCCGGCGACATGGCGGCCATGGGCGAGGCGCAGACCCGGATCGAGGCCCGCAACGGCTGGGACCTGGACCGCCGCATCAACCAGGTGATCGAACAGCTCGAACTGCCCGGCGATGCCGACTTCGCCGCGCTCTCGGGCGGCATGAAGCGGCGCGTGCTGCTGGGCCAGGCGCTGGCGCGCAAGCCCGACATCCTGCTGCTGGACGAACCCACCAACCACCTCGACATCGAGGCCATCGCCTGGCTGGAAGGCTTCCTCAGGTCGTTCGCCGGCAGCCTGCTGTTCGTCACCCACGACCGCAGCTTCCTGCGCGCGCTGGCCACGCGCATCGTCGAGATCGACCGCGGCCAGCTGACCAGCTGGCCCGGCGACTACGACAACTACCTGCGCCGGCGCGAGGAGCGCCTGCATGCCGAGGCGATGGAGAACGCGCGCTTCGACAAGCTGCTGGCGCAGGAGGAAGTGTGGATCCGCCAGGGCATCAAGGCGCGCCGTACCCGCAACGAGGGCCGGGTGACCGCGCTCAAGGCGCTGCGCCGCGAGCGCGCGCAGCGGCGCGAGCTGTCGGGCAACGTGAAGATGGAGGCGGCCGCGGCGCAATCCTCCGGCAGGAAGGTCATCGAGGCGACCGGCATCCACCATGCCTATTCGGGCCGGGTGCTGCTCGACGACGTGTCGACCACGATCATGCGCGGTGACCGGGTCGGCCTGATCGGCCCCAATGGCGCCGGCAAGTCGACCCTGCTGAAGATCCTGCTGGGCGAACTGGCGCCGCAGCGGGGCGAGGTGAAGCAGGGCACCGGCCTGCAGGTCGCCTACTTCGACCAGCACCGCAGCCAGCTCGACGAGTCGCTGACCGCGCTGGAGAACGTGGCCGAGGGCCGCGAGTTCGTCGAGATCAACGGCGCGCGCAAGCACGTGATCGGCTACCTGCAGGACTTCCTGTTCACGCCCGAGCGCGCGCGTGCGCCGATCACCCGCCTCTCCGGTGGCGAACGCAACCGGCTGCTGCTGGCCCGCCTGTTCGCGCAGCCGTCCAACCTGCTGGTGATGGACGAACCGACCAACGATCTCGACGTGGAGACGCTCGAGCTGCTGGAGGAGCTGCTGCTCGACTACAAGGGCACGCTGCTGCTGGTCAGCCACGACCGCGACTTCCTCGACAACGTGGTCACCAGCACCCTGGTGCTGGAAGGCGACGGCCGGCTCGGCGAATACGTCGGCGGTTACACCGACTGGCTGCGGCAGCGGCCGGCGCCGGGCGCCACCACCGTCGCCACCGTCGCCGCCAGGCCCGCACCAGCGCCCGCGCCCCCAGCGGCGGCGCCGCCGCCCAGGCGCAAGCTCAGCTACAAGGAAGCGCGCGAGCTCGAACAGCTGCCGGCGCTGATCGAACGGCTGGAGGCCGAGGTCGCCGCGCGCGGCGAGGCGATGAACGATCCGGCCTATTTCCAGCAGGACAGCGCGGCGATCACCGCGGCCAACGACGCGCTGTCGACCCTGCAGGCCGAACTCGACGCGGCCTACGCGCGCTGGGCCGAACTCGACGCCGGCTGAGCTGGCTTCGCGTCAGCGCGTTTCGCCGGGGCGCGCTGGCGTGCATGTTCAGTGCCCGGGCGGCGGCGCGTCAGGCCACTGGCGGAAGTTCACGCAGACGGTCGTGCCGTCGAGCATCGCGAACTCGCGCGCACCCCAGGGCTTGCGCTCCACCCGGCTGGCATCGGGATGCAGCAGCTGCGGCGCGCGCGCCGCCATCTCGCGGTACACCGCATCGACATCGTCGGTCTCGATCGCCAGTTCCGGCCGGTCCTTCGCCGCGTACTCGGGGCTTTCGACCAGATAGGCCTTGGCGCCATCGCGCGAGACCACGGCCATCGTCGCGTCGCGGTAGTCGACACCGAAGCCGAGCGCCTCGACGAAGAAATCGAGGCCGTCCTGCAGCCGGTCGTAGAAGATCTTCGGGATCAGCTTCTGGAACATGGCGCGCTCCGTTGCGATGGTCCTCGCTAGCCTGCGCCGGTGGCCGCCGCCGCGGCAAGCGTGGTCGCCGACAGCCCGAGCGCCACGCGCAGCCCGAACGCGCGACCGCCGCTGGCGAACGCCACCACCGACTTGGCCACGGTGCTCGCCGCGAGCAGGCCGACCAGCGCCCAGCGCGCCTGCGCCACGTCGATGGTGCCGTTGGCGAACAGCGTGGCCACGCCCGCCACGGCGGCATGCAGTTCGGCCAGCGCGGTGAGCATGGCGGCGACGAGCGCCGCGCCGGGTCCCAGCCACTGCGCCGCCAGCTGCGAGAGGAACAGCACTCCCGCGATCAGCGCCGCCAGGCCCAGCGCCTGTCCGATGCGGAACATGCGCGTGTCGGCCGTGGGCGGCGGCACGTCGACATGGCCACCGCGATGCAGGCCCAGCCCCGCGCCGGCCAGCAGCACCGCCGCCGCGGCCGCGAGCGGCCATGCGGCGGCGCGCAGCAGCGCCGGCGAGACCGCCAGCAGCACCGGCACGAACAGGCTCAGCGAGGCCAGGTTGGACAGCATCGTGGCGCCCACCGCGGACGTGAGCAGCGCCGGCTGCGCCCGGGTGCGTTGGCCGAAGCCGGCGGTGGCCGCGGTCGAGGACACGTAGCCGGCGAAGAAGCCCGACAGCAGCAGGCCCCAGCGGACGCCGACCAGGCGCAGCGCGATGTGGCCAAGCGCGCCGATCGCCATCACCAGCACCACCAGCTTCCACACCGTGGCCAGGTTGATCGCACCGTGCGGACCGATCGGTGCGTCCGGCAGCAGCGGCAGCACGATCAGCGCGAAGGCCAGCAGCACCAGGCCGTCGCCGATCTCGCGGTCGCTGAGGTGCTCGCGGCTGAAATGGTGCAGGCGCGGCTTGGCGTAGATCAGGATCGCGACCAGCACCGCCAGCGCAGCCGCCACGCCCGGCGCGCGCATCGCAAGCCCGCCCAGCAGGGTGCTGCACAGCATCGCGACCTCGGCGGTGATGCCGGTGTCGTGCGCGCTGGTGCGCAGGTAGCTCAGCGCCGCGAAGCTGCCACCCAGCAGCAGGGTGGCGATGAAGGCCGGGACGCCGATCCACAGCGAGACCGCGCCGGCCAGGGCCAGCAGGGTGTGCGTGCGCAGGCCCGCGGCAATGGCGGGGTCGTCGCGTTTGCGGCGCTCGTAGGGCAGGCCGATCAGCAGCCCGGCGCCGAGCGCGGTGGTCAGCGACAGCAGGGGCAGCGCGGACGCATCGGGCATCGGTCCACTATGCCACGCGTGCGGCCGCCGGCCGGCGCTGCAGGGCTACTCGCGCAGGCGCGGCAGGCCGTGCTCGTCGCGGTCCTCGACCAGCGCCTCGTCGGCGATCCGCTCGTGCAGTTCGCGCGGCGGCAGCGGCACCACCGCCTGGCCGCGGCTGGCGGCCAGTGCGTTGGCGTAGCACTGGCGCGCGCGGTATTCATCGCCGCTGCGCGCGTAACCATCGCCCAGCGCCTCCCAGGCATCGCTGCCGCCGCCCTGGGCAAGGGCGCGGTGCAGGGCGGCTTCGGCCTGCGGCCAGTCGCCGCCGTCCTGGGCGAGGCGGGCGAGGGCCGACAGCAGCGCCGGGCTGCCCGGATGGGCCTTGAGCCAGCGCTCGACCTGGGCGCGGCGATGCTCCACGCGTCCCACCGGCAGCTGGGCGTAGCGGCCGGCCAGGCCTTCGTCCCAGCGCGTGTCCAGGGCGTGCTCGATGCTGCGGGTGGCCGCGTCCTCCCAGCCGAAGGCGGCGGCGCGGCCGGCATAGGCGTCGACCACGGCCGGTTCGGTCTTCAGGGTCTTGGGCAGGGCATCCCAGCGTTCCGCCAGCGCATTGGCGTCGGGCGCCTCGCGCAGCGAGGCTTCGGCCCAGGCCAGTTCGCGCTCGTCCAGCATCGACGCCGGCCAGGCGTGCTGCTTGCGCAGCGCGCCGAGCAGACCCCAGGCTTCGGCCGCCTGGCCGTTGGCGGCCAGGGCTTCCGCGCGCAGCGCCAGGCCGCGCGGCGGCAGCGGCTGCGCCGCAGGGGCGTCGAGCGCGACCAGCGCATCGGTCGGCCGCTGTTCGCGCAGCGCCAGCTCGGCCGTGGCGATCGCGCGCAGCGCCGGGTGGCGTTCGCCGAAGCCGGCCAGGTGCGTGCGTGCGGCGGCGTGGTCGCCGCGCGCCACCGCGGCTTCGGCGGCGCCCAGGCGGGCCGCCGATTCCACGCGTTCGTCCTCGGCAGCCTGCGCCAGCAGCTTCTCGGCCCGCGACCAGTGGCCCTGGTGCAGCGCGTCAAGACCGTCGCCGATGCGCGCACGGGCGCGGGTGTCGCGGTGCCTGCCCCAGGCCCGGAACGGCAGCGCCAGCAGCGTCCACAGCAACCACAGCGCGAACGCGGCGGCGAACAGCAGGGCCACGGCGACCAGCACGGTGGTGGTGTAGTCGTAGCCGCGCCAGCGCACCAGCACGGTGCCCGGGTCCTGCGACAGCAGCAGTTGCGCGGCCAGGGCGCCGGCCAGGGCCAGCACGAGCCAGAGCAGCAGGGTGCGGAACAGGTTCATGGCAGCATCCTCGTCGTCCAGGCGTTCCGGGCAGCGGCCAGACTCGCGTGCCGCGTGTTGAGGTGGCGTGGACGCGCTGAATGCACGCTCAGCCGCCGCGCTGCCGGCGCAGCTGCTCCAGCGTGCTGCCCAGGGTGGGCAACTGCAGCGACAGCGGCTGCGCCTGCAGGGCCTGCAGCGCGGCGCGCTGGCGCTCACGCCCGGCCGATCCGGGCCATAGTCGCACGACCCAGCCGTCGGCGCGGGCCAGCGCGGCGCGGTAGGCGTCCTCGTCGCGGCGCTCGATGGCGGCGCGCGCCAG
This sequence comes from uncultured Luteimonas sp., assembly GCF_947492465.1. Classification (NCBI taxonomy): domain Bacteria; kingdom Pseudomonadati; phylum Pseudomonadota; class Gammaproteobacteria; order Lysobacterales; family Lysobacteraceae; genus Luteimonas; species uncultured Luteimonas sp. The sequence goes on along the minus strand of NZ_CANLNF010000002.1, from coordinate 446,508 downwards.
CCCGAATTCGAGCTGCAGCGCGGCCAGCCCGGCGGCGCGGTCGGCCGGATCGCTCGCCACCGCCGAGGCGGTGGGGCGCACGTCCACCAGCCGCGACAGGGTCCGGTCCCACCACGCCCGTGCGCGGGCCGGCGCGGCCTGCCGGGGCAGCGCCGGGAGGGAGGCGGCGAACGCCTCGAGGCGGCCGGCGGCGATGGCGCCGGGGTCCTCTCCCAGCGCGTCGAGCGCGGCGCGCTCCTGCGCCAGCGCCTGGCGAAGGTCGAGCCGGGCATGGTCGGCGACGCCGTCCAGCAATTGCGCCGCCAGCGCGTAGGCGCGGCGCGCGCCGTCCAGGTCGCCCGCCAGCAGCAGCCGCTGCTGGCCTTGGGCGAGCAGCAGTTCGACCTCGTCCAGGCGCAGCGCCTGGCCGGCATGCAGCGCGGGGTCGGCGAGCTTGCGCACGCTGTCTTCCATCAGCGCGGCGCGCTGGCCGAGGCCGATCAGTTCCTCGCGCAGCAGGCGGTTGGTGGCTTCGGCCTGCTGCAGGCGCGCGGTCTGCGCGCGCTGGTCGCGGCGCAGCGCGTCGGCGCGCTGTTCGAGCGCGTCGATGCGCAGGCGGTCGCCGGCCGCGATCTCGGCCTGCGCGGCCTGCGCCGCGTTCCACCGGTAGGCCGCATAGGCGCCCAGCGCCAGCAGCGCGGCCACGACCAGCAACAGCCAGGGGCGGCCGGCACTGCGGCGTGGCCGCGACGTGTCGGGGGAGGGGGCGCTGTCGCTCATCGGGATTGCGGACTTGGGGGGCTGCGCATGCTATCGGAGCTGGAACGTCAGTCGCACGCCGCGGCGGCCGCGGCCAGCAGCGAGGCCGGCCGCGCATCGGTGGCCAGGTGCACGTCGGTGAAGCCCGACGCGCGCGCCAGCGCGGCGAGCCGCTGGCTCGCGGCCAGCACCCGCGCCTGGCGCAGGCGCGACAGCAGCCCGGCCGGCAGCGACTGCAGCAGCCGCTGCAGCGCTTCGCCGCTGCTCAGGGCCAGGCAGGCCGGCCCGTCCAGCGCGCGCAGCCGGGCCAGCGCCACCGGCGAGGGCGCAACCGGGATCCGCGCATAGACCTCGGCGCGCAGCACGCGCGCGCCGCGCGCCGCCAGCGTCGGTGCGATCACGCCGCGACCGCCGGGTGCGGTCACCATGCCGACGCTGCGCCCGCGCAGCTGCTGCAGCGCCGGCAGCGACAGCAGCCCTTCGCTGTCCATCCGCGACGGCGCCGCCACTTCCGCGACGCCGGCGCGGCGCAGGGCCGCCGCGGTGCCGGCGCCGACCGCCACCCACGCCTGCTCGCGCCGGGTGCGCAACCGCCGCAGCGCGGCCGCCGCGTGCACGGCGGCCGGACTGGTGAACAGCACGACATCGGCCTGCAGCGCCTCGGCGAGCGCGGCGCGCGTCGCGCGGTCGTCGCGCGCTTCGATCCGCCATGGCGACAATGCGAGTACGCGCATGCCGTGCGCGGCGGCGGCGCGGCGCATCGGGGCGTGGCCGCCGACGGGGCGCAGCGAGATCACGTAGCATGCGCGCTGCTTCGGCGCGGTGGTGTCCTGCGGCATGCTGGCCAGCTTGGTCGCTGCTCCCGCGCGTCGCAAGCACCCGACGTCCTCTCTCCGGATTCCCTGGCGCATGACCGACCTGTCCGACGGTGCCCTGCACCGCCTCCAATCGCAACTGCTGGCGATGCCGCCGGCGCGCGCGCTGCAGCCGCGCGTGGACGGCTACGCGCAGGGGCGGTTGCGGCTGCACGCGCCGCTGTCGGCCAACGTCAACGACAAGGGCAGCGCGTTCGGCGGCAGCCTGGCGTCGCTGATGACGCTGGCGGCCTGGGGCCTGACCGCGCTCCAGGTGGAGCAGGCCGGACTCGATGCCGAGGTCTACGTCGCCGACGCGCAGCTGCGCTACCTGACCCCGCTGCGCGCCGACCTGCTCGCCGAAGCGTGGATCGAGGCGGACGGGGGTTGGGCGGTGTTCCTGTCCACCCTGCGCAACCGTGGCCGCGCACGCGCCACGCTGCAGGCGCAGGTGCTGCTGCCGGACGGCGGCGTCGCCGCGCAGGCGTCGTCGCGCTACGTGGCGATCCCGCGGCGCGGCTGATCCGGACAGTTGGCGCGCCGGCGGCTGCTAGCATGACGGCGACGACCAGCGGGGGAGTGGCGATGCGCGGATGGCGACTGTGGTGGATGGCGTGCGCGGTGCTGCTGCTGGCCGGCTGCGCCAGCACCGGCAAGGAGATGTCCGCGCTGCAGCGCGCGCAGTATTCGTGGTCGGCCGCGATCCGCTGGAACGATTTCGAGGGCGCCTGGAACCTGGTCGACCCCGACTGGCGCGAGGCCCATCCGCTCGACGACCTGCAGCTCGAGCGCTACCGGCAGATCCAGGTCTCGCACTACCGCGACCTGGCTTCCAGCCCCGGCGAATCCGAGGCGATGCGCGAGATCGAGATCGGCGTGATCAACCGCCACACCATGGCCGAACGCACCGTGCGCTACACCGAGCAGTGGCGCTACGACGCGGAGAAGGAAACCTGGTGGATCACCGGCGGGCTGCCGGACTTCTGGGCGGGCGAATAGCGCTCCGGCGCGCGGCCGGTCCCGTGCGCCGGCGGCAGGCGCGGCCCCTGTAAGGGCGCCGGCCCGCCGCCGCGCCCCTGTGCGACAATCCCGTCCCCTTCCGCACAGCCGATCCGCCGTGGACTTCCAGGAATTGATGGCCTTCGCCGGCCGCAACCAGATGCTCGCGCTGGCCTTCGCCGGCCTGACGGGCGCGATCATCGTCACCGAAATCGCACGCCTGACGCGCAGCTTCAAGGTGGTGCGCCCGGCCGAGGTAACCGCGCTGGTCAACCGCGACAACGCCCTGGTCGTCGACCTGCGCGCGATCGCGGACTTCGAGAAGGGCCACATCCCCGGCTCGAAGAACGTGCTGATGAGCCAGTTCGACCCGGAGAACAAGCGCCTGGCCGCGGCCAAGGGCCTGCCGGTGGTGCTGGTGTGCAAGACCGGGCAGAGCGCCGGCGAGGCCGCCAAGCGGCTGAAAAAGGCCGGCTTCGAGCGCGTGTTCGTGCTCGACGGCGGCATCGGCGGCTGGCTGCAGGCCGACCTGCCGCTGGCCAAGGGCCGCGGCTGAGTTTCGAAGTGCGATAATCGCCCTCTTTCCGACCCAGATACCGGAGCAGTACCAGGATGTCCGACCAAGCCCTCAATGGCGGCGCCGAGCCCGCGCAGCAGCCCACCGGCCCGCAGTTCAGCGTCGAGAAGATCTACGTCAAGGACGTCTCGTTCGAGTCGCCCAAGGCGCCGCTGGTGTTCAACGAGCAGACCCAGCCGCAGATCAACATGAACCTCAACCAGCGCGTCCAGCGCCTGGGCGAGAACGCCTACGAAGTGGTGCTGGGCGTGACCCTGACCTGCACCGCCGGCGAAGGCGACGGCAATTCGGTGTACATGGTCGAGGTGCAGCAGGCGGGCGTGTTCGGCCTGGCCGGCTTCGAACCCAACGTGCTCGACGCGCTGCTCGGCACCCAGTGCCCGAACGTGCTGTATCCCTACGCGCGCCAGCTGATCGGCGAACTGATCCAGGCCGGCGGCTTCGCCCCGTTCCTGCTGCAGCCGATCAACTTCGACGCGCTGTATGCCGAAGGCCTGCGCCAGCGCCAGGCGCAGCAGCCCGGCGGCGACCTGGCCAGCAGCGAGACGGCCGGCAACGCCTGATCGATGTCCAGCCCGACCGTCCGGGTCGCGGTCCTTGGCGCGGGCTCATGGGGTACCGCGCTTGCTTCGCTGATCGCCCGCCACGGCCATCCCACGATCCTGTGGGGCCGTGACGCGGCGGTCGCCGAGGCGATCGACCGGCGCCACGAGAATCCGCGCTACCTGCCCGGCATCCCGCTGCCGGCCTCGCTGCGCGCGACCACCGACCTCGCCGCCACGGTGCGCGAGGCCGACCTGGTGCTCGTGGTCGTGCCCTCGCACGCCTTCACCGAAACCCTGCATGCGCTGGCGCCGCTGCGCCCGGCGCGTGCCGGTGTGGCCTGGGCGGCGAAGGGCTTCGAGCCCGGTTCGGGCCGCTTCCTGCACGAGGTCGCGGCCGACGTGCTGGGCGAGGACGTGCCGCTGGCGGTGGTCACCGGACCGTCGTTCGCGAAGGAAGTCACCCTCGGCCTGCCGACCGCGGTGACCGTGCAGGGCGACGATGCGGTGTTCGTGCAGCAGGTGGCCGACGTGCTGCATGGCCCGGAGTTCCGCGCCTACACCGGCAGCGACATGCGCGGCGCCGAACTCGGCGGCGCGATGAAGAACGTGCTGGCCGTGGCCACCGGCGTGGCCGACGGCATGGAACTGGGCCTCAACGCCCGCACCGGCCTGGTCACCCGCGGCCTCAACGAGATGCTGCGGCTCAACGCCGCGATCGGCGGCCGCCCGGAAACGCTGATGGGCCTGGCCGGCCTCGGCGACCTGGTGCTCACCTGCACCGGCGACCTGTCGCGCAACCGCCGCCTGGGCCTGGCCCTGGGCCGCGGCAAGAGCGTGGCCGAGGCGGTGCGCGAGATCGGGCAGGTGGTCGAATCGGTGCAGACCGCCGACGAAGTCATGCGCCTGGCCGACCGCTACGGCCTGGAATTGCCGATTTCCAGCAACGTGCGCGACGTGCTGCACGGCGACATCACCCCGGCCGAAGGCCTGGCCCGGCTGATGGCCCGCGAGCGCAAGCCCGAATACGCCGAAGCGCTGTTCGAACAGTCCGAGCGCTGACCGCGCCGGACCGGTCCCGGTGCCACACCGGGCGCCCTGGTGCCGACGACGTCCCCTGGATTCAAGGCATGCCGCCGCGCAGGCGGGTGCAGTCCCGTATCGAGCCGCATCGCGGCGCGTCCGGGCGGCCAGGCCCGACGATCCCCACGGGAACCGGCCCACAAAAAAGCCCGGCCGTTTCCGGCCGGGCCACGCGCGACGTCGGGAGAGAGGGAGGGCAACGCCGCGTGCTGACTGGATGGGGGCGATGCCGCCCTTTTCCAGCCCTTACCAGGTAAAGCGCGGTCCGACGAACCAGGCGGTGTCGCCGTCGCTCACTTTCACGTCGCCATTGAGGCCCCAGTTCCGGTTGAACTGTACGGTGGCGCCCAGGCGGCCGTAGAAGTCGCCGTCGATCTCGTCGCCATCCTGGTAGCCGGCCAGCGCATAGCCTTCGAAATTGCTCGCAAGCGCGCCGCGCGCGCCGGCTTCCACGCTCCAGCCGTCGGCGCTGCCGAGGCTGCCGAAATCGACCTTCTCGTACGCCACGCGGGTGAGCAGGTCGGCGCGCGGGGAGATCTCGTGGTTGTAGCCCAGGCCGACGCGCCACTGGTCGGCGTCGATGCCGGTGTCGTCGAATTCCTGGTTCGAGTAATCGCCGAACACGTGGAAATTGGGGTGGAACGCGACCGAGGCGCGGGTGCCGAAGCCGTCGGCATCGGGCAGGCCGTCGCTGAGGTTGGTGGCGGCGTAGCCGGCCTCGACGTAGTTGTAGGACACGCCGTCGGCGGCGGTGGCCGCGAACGGGAGCGCGGCGGCAAGGGTCATGGCGACCAGGGAACGCTTCATCGGCTTCCTCTTGTTCTGCAGTCGGGGAAAAAGGGCCGCCCCGGGCGGGAGGGGGAGGGAGCCAACCGTCGGGGAAAACGGTTCCACCCGGGGCGGCAAGCGGATTCTGGTCACCGCGGCGCAACCCCGGCTGAATACTGAACTGGACGGTTCATGAAATCTTACGTTTCGATCCCGGCCACGGCGCGCGACGCGCCCGCGGACCCCCGCACGGAGTGGTTCAGCGCCGCGCCAGTGCCCGGTAATCGCGCGGCGGCATGCCCACGGTGCACTTGAACTGGCGCGCGAACGCGCTCTGGTCGGAGAAGCCGCAGGCCTGGCCGATCTCGGCGATGCTGGCCCCGGTATGCAGCAGGCGCATCGCCGTCTCGATCCGCAGCTTGGTCAGCATCTGCTGGGGGGTGATCTGGAACACGCGCTTGAACAGCCGCTCCAGCTGCGACACCGAGACGCCCGCGATCGTGGCCAGGGTCTGCACCCGCAGCGGGTCGTGGAAATGGGCCTGCATGTGGCTTACCGCCTGCTGCAGGCGCGCGTACGAGGAATGCTGGTTGTCCGGCTGCCCCAGGTCGCGGGAGATGCCGATCAGGCCGGCGATGCGCCCGTCCTGGTAGAGCGGCTGCTTGAAGGTCAGGCACCAGCCGCGCATGCGGTTGGGATAGAGCTGCAGTTCCAGCAGGTTCTCGATCACCTCGCCGGCCAGCACGCGGCGGTCCTGGGCGATGTAGGTGGCCGAGAGGCTGGCCGGGTACAGCTCCAGCACGCTCTTGCCGAGGATGTCCTCGCGCCGCGGCAGGCCCAGGCGCTGGATCAGGGTCTGGTTGACGTGCGCGTAGCGGCAGTCGGCGTCCTTGACGAAGAACACCACGTCCGGCAGCGGATCGAACAGGCTCTGCAGTTGCTGGGGAAGCAGGGGGACGTCGATGGCGGCGATCTCGCGGACGGGCGACGCGGCAATGGCGCCAGCGCGAGAACGGACCGGACGGCGCCGTCTCGCGGCCTCCGGCATTATGCCTGTTGCCGCGCGAGGCCGGCTCGTCGCTGCCTGCCTCGACGATGGCTTACCGGAACGCCCGATACGGGCTGGCGGCTCCGATCCGCCGATGGCCGCGGCCGGGGGGCGCGGTCGCCGCGGGCACCGGCCGACGTGCGGATTTCAGCATCCGCTGCGGTGGATCCGGCGCTGGTGACCGGCGATCAATGGCAAGAAGGCGGCCCGCCCGCGCTCCGCGGGATGGCGCCGTGACACCCGGCGCGGTCGCCGAGCCTCAACCGCCTCCTTCGAAGCCCAGCTGCCGCCACGCCTCGAACGCCACCACCGCCACCGCGTTGGACAGGTTGAGGCTGCGGTTGTCCGGCCGCATCGGCAGGCGCAGGCGCTGGGACCCGGGCACCCGCGACAGCACCTCCGCGGGCAGGCCGCGGGTTTCGGGTCCGAAGAGGAAGGCATCGCCCGCCGCGTAGCGTGGCTGGTCGTAACGCACGCTATTGCGCGTGCTGAGCGCGAACAGGCGCGGCGGCGCGATGGCCGCCAGCGCCGCGTCGAGCGAATCGTGCACCCGCAGCGTGGCGTACTCGTGGTAGTCCAGGCCCGCGCGCCGCAGGTTGCGGTCGTCCAGGTCGAAGCCCAGCGGGCGGATCAGGTGCAGGCGCGCGCCGGTGTTGGCGCACAGCCGGATCACGTTGCCGGTGTTGGGCGGGATCTCGGGCTGGAAGAGCAGCAGGTCGAACACGGGTCGGGCCGCGGATGCAGGGCGCTCATTGTCGCCCAGGCGCCGCCGTCACCAGGCCATGGCCCGCCCTTGCCAGTCCAGGAACTGCCCGCTGTCGCCCGGCTTCAGGCCCGCGACCACGCGCAGGATCCCGGCGGCGGCGTCGGCCGGCGCCAGCGAAGCTTTCTCGCCGCCCATGTCGGTGCGCACCCAGCCCGGGTGCAGCGCGGCCACGACGATGCCGCGATCGGCCAGCGCATGCGACAGCAGCACGGTGGCCATGTTCTGCGCGGCCTTGCCCATGTTGTAGCTGGGCGTGCCGAAGCGCGTGGTCGTGCCGATCGATCCCAGTTCCGAGGACAGGTTGACCACGCGCGCGCCGTCGGCGAGCAGCGGCGCCAGCGCCTGGGTGAGCAGCAGCGGGCCGGCCGCGTTGGTGCGGAAGCTGTCCTCGAAATTCGGCAGGGTGAGGTGGCCGAAGCGTTCGCCAGAATGCAGCACGCCGGCGTTGTTGATCAGCAGGTCCAGGCGTCCCTCGTCGCCCAGCACCAGCGGCAGTTCGCGGGCGAGTTCGGCATGCGTGCGTGGCGCCGCCACGTCCAGCGGCAGCACGTGCAGCCGCCCCGGATGCTCGCCGGCCAGCTGGTTGAGAGCGGTCGCCTTGCCCGGATGCCGGCAGGCGGCGACCACGTGGCGGCCCGCGGCCAGCAGCTGGCGGACGAACTCCAGGCCGAGGCCGCGGTTGGCGCCGGTCACGAGGGCAGGGTGGTCAGGCATGGCGCCAGTGTGCGCCCGCACCGGTGCATGGGGCGTGGTGGGGGACTTCCGGCCCGCGAGGCGCCCCTGGGGCCGCGGCTAAGATGGGCAATCACCGAACCCAAGAGCCACCGCATGTCGTCGAACGCACCCCACCGCCACCCCGCGCGCCGCGCGCTGCTTTCCGCCGCCCTCGGCCTGGCCCTGGGGACCGGCCTGGTCGGGCTGCCAGCCGCCGCGGCGGACGTGGCCGTGCCGGTCGTCGACATCGCCCACGACAGCTTCACCCTGCCCAACGGCCTGCGCGTGGTGGTCCACACCGACCGCAAGGCGCCGATCGTCGCGGTCAACATCTGGTACCACGTCGGCAGCAAGGACGAACCGGCCGGGCGCAGCGGCTTCGCCCACCTGTTCGAGCACCTGATGTTCCAGTCCAGCGAGCACCATCCGGGCGAGTTCTTCGATCCGTTCCGCGCCGTCGGCGCCACCAGCCAGAACGGCACCACCAACACCGACCGCACCAACTATTTCCAGAACGTGCCGACCACCGCGCTGGACATGGCGCTGTGGATGGAATCGGACCGCATGGGCCACCTGCTTGGCGCGATCGACCAGGCCGCGCTCGACGAGCAGCGCGGCGTGGTGCAGAACGAGAAGCGCCAGCGCGAAAACCAGCCCTACGGCCAGGTCTGGGAAAAGATGACCCAGGCGCTGTACGGCGCCGGCCATCCCTATGGCCACAGCGTCATCGGTTCGATGAACGACCTCAACGCCGCCTCGCTCGACGACGTGAAGCAGTGGTTCCACGCCTGGTACGGCCCCAACAACGCGGTGCTGGTGCTGGCCGGCGACATCGACGTGGCGACCGCGAAGGAGAAGGTGGCGAAGTACTTCGGCCACATCCCGGCCGGCCCGACCATGTCGCAGCCGGCGGTGGACGTGGCGCGCCGCGCGCAGACCACGCGCGAGGTGATGCAGGACAAGGTGCCGCAGCCGCGCATCTACCGCGTCTGGAACGTGCCGGAAACCGGCAGCGTCGAGCTCGACCGGCTGCAGGTGCTGGGCTACGTGCTGGGCGGGGCCAAGTCCTCGCGCCTGGATACGCGCCTGCTGCACGGCGAGAAGCTGGTCGACAACATCAGCGCGATGGCAGGCCCCTCGCAGCTGGGCTCCAATTTCTACATCGTGGCCACGGTCAAGCAGGGTGTCGATCCGCGCCGGGTCGAGGCGATCATCGACGAGGAGATCGCGCGGCTGGTGGCGAAGGGCCCGACCGCGGAAGAACTCGAGCGCGCCCGCACCATGATCCGCGCCGGCTTCATCCGCGGCGTCGAGCGCATCGGCGGCTTCGGCGGCAAGGCCGACGTGCTGGCCGAATGCGCGGTGTTCGAGGGCGATCCGGGCTGCTTCCGCACCCAGCTGGCCAACTACGCCGGCGCGACCGCCGCCGACATCCAGGCGGTCGGCGCGAAATGGCTCGGCGCAGGCAGCCACACCATCGTGGTCGAACCCGGCGAGCGCACCGCGCTGGCCGAGGCTCCGGCGGCGGTTCCGGCACCGTTCGAGCTGCCCGCGCCCGATCCGAAGTTCAGCGCCACGCCCGCCGCGGTCGACCGCAGCCTGGGCGTGCCGAAGACCACCCGCTTCCCCGAGCTGACGTTCCCCGCGCTGCAGCGCGCCACCCTGGGCAACGGCACGCAGGTGGTGCTGGCCGAGCGCCACGACATCCCGGTGGTGCAGCTGAGCTACGAGTTCCACGGCGGCTACAGCAGCGATCCGGACGGCAGCGAGGGCGTGGCCGATTTCGCCATGGACCTGCTCGACGAGGGCGCGGCCGGCATCGGTTCGCTGGAATTCGCCAACCGCGCCGAAGCGCTGGGCGCCAGCCTCGGCGCCGGCGCCTCGCAGGACGGCGGCAACGCCTGGCTGTCGGCGCTGAAGGAGAACCTCGATCCGTCGCTGGCGCTGTTCGCCGACATGGTGCGCCGCCCGAACTACGACCAGGCCGAGATCGACCGCGTCCAGGCGACCTGGATCGCCGGCATCCGCCAGCAGAAGGCGCAGCCCGCCGGCATGGCGATGCGCGTGCTGCCGGCGCTGCTCTACGGCGCCAGCCACCCCTACGGCGCGCCCGGCAGCGGCACCGAGGCCTCGATCGCGTCGCTCGACCGCGACGACCTGCTCGCCTTCCACCAGCGCTGGGTGCAGCCGCGCAACGCGACCCTGATCGTGGTCGGCGACACCACGCTGGACGAGATCGTGCCGCAGCTCGAGCGCCATTTCGGCGACTGGCGCGGGCAGGGCGCGGCGCCGGCCCAGGTGGAGGTGCCGCAGGTCGCGCTGCCGCAGGCGCCGCGCGTGTTCCTGATCGACCAGCCCGGCGCGGTCCAGGCCAACATCTTCGCCGCGCACCTGGTGCCCGGCACGCGCGACCCGGGCGCGGTGTGGCTGGAACTGGCCAACGGCGTGATCGGCGGCGACTTCACCGCGCGCCTGAACATGAACCTGCGCGAGGACAAGCACTGGTCCTACGGCGCCAACAGCTCGCTGGGCGGCGCGCTGGGCCAGCGCCGCTGGATGGTGTCGGCGCCGGTGCAGATCGACCGCACGGCCGATTCGATGGCCGAAATCCAGCGCGAGATCAGCCAGTTCGCCAGCGGCGCGCAGCCGCCGAGCGAGGCCGAGGTGGCGCGGGTCAAGGCGATCCAGACGCTGAGCCTGCCCGGCGCCTACGAGACGGCATGGTCGGTGATGGGCGCGATCGGCGGGATCGTCCGCTTCGACCGTCCGGACGACTACGTGCTGCGGCGCAAGGCCGAGGTCGAGGCCGCCACCCCGCAGCAGCTGGCCGAAGCGGCCACGAGCATCCGTCCCGAGGCGCTGACCTGGGTGGTGGTCGGCGACCTCGCCCAGACCGAAGCGGCGGTCCGCGCGCTGGAGCTGGGCCCGGTGCAGGTCATCGACGCGGACGGCCAGCCCGTCCGCGAGTGATCGCGTCGCCGCCGCCCCGGATGCAGGTGGGGCGGCGCGATCGCCGTGCGGGCCAGCCGCGCCGCCGGGCCCGGCCGGTCGTTGCGCACGAGGGTTGCCGCCGAGGCCGGGTGGCAGCGCAGGCTTCTGCAAGTCCCCGTGGAGCACGTCCAGCCCGGCCCTGGCGGTGCCGCGGAAGATCAACGGTGCCGGCGCGGCGCAGCACCGCCAGGATGAACAGCCACGCTATCGCCGCCTGCCGCGTCCCCATCCGCGCGATCGATGCCCGCCACAATGGCCGCGCCCGCGCCCCGACATCCACGAGGAAGCCCTGATGCGCATGATCCTGATCGTTCCGCTGGCCCTGGTCCTGTCTGCCTGCACCTGGGTGCACATGGCGCCCGGCGCCAGCGCCGTGAAGGTCGTCAGCGGCCCCCCGGGCGGCTGCGAGAAGCGCGGCGAGGTGGAGGTGTCGGTCAAGCACTCCATCGCCTTCATCGACCGCAACCCGATCAAGGTCCGCGACGAACTCGAGACCCTGGCCCGCAACGAGGCCCCGGGCCTGCAGGCCGACACCATCCACCCGCTCGCCGGCCCCAGCGGCGGCAGCCAGCGCTTCGCCGCCTGGCGCTGCGGCCGCTGAGGCGCTGCCCGAGGCCGCACACGCTCCCGTTTCGCTCCCGTCCGGGCGCCGGGCAGTGGGCACGCCGGCCGCATCCAGCAGCTGGCGCCCACTTCCGGGCCCGGGCGACGGGGGTCCGGCCGTCCCGGCCGCGTCGACAGGCCCTCGGGGAAACCGCACCACGCCACGGTTTCCCGGCGCCCGGCCGGCCCGCGATTCAGCCAGTTCCATGCGGGCCGGCCCCGAAGGCGGTACCCTATACGGCTCCGTATCCGTCACCGGCTGCCCAGCCCATGCTCTTCCAACACGTCGCCATCGCCGGCCTGGCCCACATCGACGCGCCGCGTCGCCTGTCCTCGGCCGAGATCAACGAGCGCCTGCGGCCGACCCTCGACCGGCTCGGCATCCGCATCGACGTGCTGGGCGAAGTGGCCGGCATCCACTCCCGCTACCTGTGGGAAGACGACGTGCAGGCCTCCGACGTGGCCACCCTGGCCGGCGTCAAGGCGCTGGCCGATGCCGGCATCGACCCGGACAAGGTCGGGCTGCTGGTCAACACCTCGGTCAGCCGCGACTACCTCGAACCGTCCACGGCCAGCATCGTCTCCGGCAACCTCGGCCTCCCCGACACCTGCCAGAACTTCGACGTCGCCAACGCCTGCCTGGCCTTCATCAACGGCATGGACATCGCCAGCCGCATGATCGAGCGCGGCGAGATCGACTACGCCCTGATCGTCGACGGCGAGACCGCCGACCTGGCCTACGAGAAGACCCTCGAGCGCCTCACCAGCGCCGATGCGACCGAGGAACAGTTCCGCAACGAACTGGCGACCCTGACCCTGGGTTCCGGCGCCGCGGCCATGGTGCTGGCGCGCGCCGAACTCGCACCGGGCGCGCCGCGCTACCGCGGCGGCGTCACCCGCGCCGCGACCGAATGGAACAAGCTGTGCCGCGGCAATCTCGACGGCATGGTCACCGACACCCGCATGCTGCTGATCGAGGGCATCAAGCTGTCGCAGAAGACCTTCGGCGCCGCCAAGCAGGCGCTGGGCTGGGTGGCCGAGGAACTGGACCAGTTCGTCATCCACCAGGTCAGCAAGGTGCACACCGCCGCGTTCACCAAGGCGATCGGCATCGATCCCAAGAAGGTGCTGACCATCTTCGGCGAACACGGCAACATCGGTCCGGCGTCCGTGCCGATCGTGCTGAGCAAGCTGCGCGAGATGGGCCGCCTGAAGAAGGGCGACCGCGTGGCCCTGCTGGGCATCGGCTCCGGCCTGAACTGCTCGATGGCAGAAGTAGTCTGGTGATTCCCGCCGCAGGCGGTTGAGACGAGGGCCGGCTTGTCCGGCCCTTTGTCGTTTGGGCTGACGCGGAAGAAGCATTTCCCTTGCGAGGACGAGCCCAGCAAGCAAGGAAAAAATCTGCGGTATAGTTTTCCTTGTCCAGCGGCTTCCCGCTGCAAGGAAAGAACATGCCTGAAAGGACGACGGGCCACTACGTTCCCGGTTCCCTCGCGGGAAGCCGCTACCAGGCTTTCATCCCCGATCCGCTGCCGCCCCAGCCGCCGCTCGACTTTTCGGCCGCGGACCTGGTGGCGCGCAAGGAACGGGCCGACCAGGCGCTGGGGCGGCTGGACGGCATCACCCTGATGCTGCCCGACCCCGAACTGTTCCTGTACCAGTACGTGCGCAAGGAGGCGCTGCTGTCCTCGCAGATCGAGGGTACGCAGTCTTCCCTGTCCGACCTGCTCCTGTTCGAGGCGGATGCCGCGCCGGGCGTACCAGTCGACGATGTCGAGGAAGTCTCCAACTACGTGGCCGCGCTCAAGCACGGGCTGCGTCGCCTGCGCGAGGACGACTTCCCGCTGTCCCTGCGCCTGATCCGTGAAATGCACGCACTGCTGCTGCGCGGCGGGCGCGGTGCCACGAAGCAGCCCGGGGAATTCCGCAAGGGACAGGTCTGGATCGGTGGCCCGTCGCCCGCCCTGGCGCACTTCGTGCCGCCACCGCCGGAGGCCCTGCCCGATGCGCTGGCGGCGCTGGAGCGGTTCCTGCATGAACCCCCCGGCCGAATGCCGCCGCTCGTGAAGGCGGCGCTGGCGCACGTTCAGTTCGAGACCATCCATCCGTTCGGCGACGGCAACGGCCGGCTGGGTCGCCTGCTGATCGCGCTCATCCTGTGCAACGAAGGCGTGCTGCGTGACCCGAGCCTCTACCTCAGCCTGTACTTCAAGCGCCGCCGCACCGAGTACTACGAGCACTTGAACAATGTGCGCGTGCAGGGCGACTGGGAAGGCTGGCTGGGGTTCTTCCTCGACGGCGTGGCCGACACCGCACAGCAGGCGGTGGATACCGCGCAGCGTCTGCTCAAGCTGCTGGCCGAGGACCGGGCGCGGATCGGTGCATTGGGCAGTCGTGCCGGCAACATCGGACTGGTGTTCGACCAGTTCGCGCGGCGGATCGTCATGAGTGTGCCGCAGGTCGCGCCGCAGATTCCGCTCAGCGCGCCCACCATCCGCGCAGCCGTGCGCGCGCTGCAGGATCTGGAGATCGTCAACGAGGTCACCGGCCAGCAAAGGCACCGGGTCTTCGCCTACAGTCGCTATCTGGACATCCTCAGCGAAGGGGCACAGCCGCTGTGAGCAACCGGGGGAACGGCCAGTGTCGCTGAGCCTCAACGAAATCCGGGACCGCGCCCGCGCGTTCGCGCGCGAATGGGACGGCGAGACCTCCGAGCGCGCCGAGGCGCAGAGCTTCTGGAACGACTTCGATCGCCAAGCGCGAACCGCCGCGCGCTATCTGCGCGAGCTGGTGGACATCGGCATGCTGCAGGAGCAGCGCATGGGCAAGGGGAAGCTGTTCCTGCACACGGCCTGCCTGCAGCTGCTGTCCAATGCCGATCATCACCTCCTGTCTTACGCTGCGAACAACGCCGTCGCCATGGCCCGTCTTGCAGGTAATCGAGCATGACGAGCGCGTATGATCTGCTGCAGAGCCTGAATCTGCTCGACGAGCACGAGCGCATCGAGGCCAAGCGCTCCGACGAAGTCGGCAAGTCGCTGCTGGAAACGATTTGCGCCTTTGCCAACGAACCCGGATTGGGCGGGGGGTGGATCCTGCTTGGCGTCACACGAGAAGAACTCGCGCTGTTCCCCAGCTACGAAGTCGAGGGACTCGACCATCCCGACAAGATCAGCGCAGACCTCGCCAGCCAGTGTGCAGCCACGTTCAACCAGCCGGTGCGCATCCAGATTGCGACCGAACAGCTGGATGGCAAGCCGGTCATCGTGGTATCCGTGCCGGAGGCCGCAGCACAGGACAAGCCGATCTACTTCAAGGCGCAAGGCTTGCCACGCGGCGCGTTCCGTCGCATCGGAAGCACCGACCAGCGCTGCACCGAGGACGACCTTCTGCTTCTGTACCAAGGCCGGCAGGTCGAGAGCTTCGATGCCGGGCGAGTGCCGGACGCCAGCATGGACGACTTCTCGCCGGAGGCGATCGCCGAGTATCGCACCGCCCTTGCCGAAGCCAATCCGGATGCCGAAGCGCTTCGCTGGAGCGACGAAGAGCTGTTGCAGGCCCTGGGCTGCGTGCGACGCGACCCGCGGGGTGACTGGCAGCCGACGGTGGCGGGCCTGCTTCTGTTCGGCAAGCCGACCGCGCTGCGGCGTTGCTTCCCGATGACACGCGTCGATTACATCCGCGTTCCCGGCCGGGACTGGGTGCCCGACCCCGAGCGGCGCTTCGACACCCTTGAACTGCGCGACCCCCTGTTCCGACTTGTCCGCCGTGCCCAGGCCGCAATCCTCGACGATCTACCCAAGGCCTTCGGCCTGCAGGAAGGGGAGCTGCAGCGGCAGGACCGGCCATTGATCCCGCAGGTCGTGATCCGCGAAGCCCTGGTCAACGCGGTGATGCATCGCAACTATCGCAGCCATGTCCCTGTCCAGATCATCCGCTATGCCAACCGCCTGGAAATCCGCAATCCCGGGTTCTCGCTGAAATCGCCGGAGCATCTGGGCGAACCCGGGTCCGCGCCGCGCAACCCCAAGATTGCCGCCGTGCTCCACGAAACCCGGTTTGCCGAGACCAAGGGCAGCGGCATCCGCGTCATGCGCGACAAGGCGGCGGAAGCCGGCTTGACCCCGCCGCTGTTCGAATCCGACCGCGGGCGGGACCAGTTCGTAGCCCGCTTCTTCTTCCACCACTTCCTCGGCGAGGACGACCTGCGCTGGCTGGCCCGGTTCCGCGACCTGCACCTGAGCGAGGCCGAGGCCCGGGCGCTGGTGGTGGCCCGCGAGGCCGGCGCCATGGACAACGCCACCTATCGGGACCTGAACAAGGTGGACACGCTTGCAGCCAGCGCCGCGCTGCGCAGGATGCGCGATGCCGGCCTGTTCGAGCAGCAGGGGCGTGGATCGGCCACCTGGTACCGCCCGACCGGCATCTTGCTGGGGGAGGATGCCCTGGGAGGCGCCTTGTCTGACAACCCGGGCGCGTTGTCTACCAACCCGGGCGTGTTGTCTACCAACCAGGGCCCCTTGTCTACCCAGCTGGACGGCCTGTCTGCCGAGCCCGGAAGCGGGTTCGCCGAGCCGTTCCCCGCACCCGCACGGGCCCGCCGGGTGGCGTTGCTGAACGAGTTGCCTGGTGAGCTGGCGGCGCAGGTGGGCGCGCTGGGCCAGCGCAGTACGCCCGCAGACGTGGCGGATCTGATCGTCGCGGTATGCGGCATCCGTAAGTGGACCGCGGAGGAACTTGCCCAACTGCTGGGCAGGCACCCAAGGTATGTACGCCAGAACTACCTGCGCCCGCTGATGCGGACCGGGCGGATCGCCATGACCCGCCCCGAGGTACCGAATGATCCCGAGCAGGCCTATCGGGCCATCGAGACAACGGGGAGCGGACGGGAATGACACAAAAGTACGACGACCTGGACCGCGCGACGCTGATCCGCCTGTTGCAGCGGCGCGATGCCGAGCGCCAGCTGGGGCTGGTGTGGGAGCGCGACGAGATCGAGGCCGACGCGGCGGTCAACACCGACTACGTGGCGCTGCAGCCCGATCCGGCGCTCAGCCACGGCGATGCGCCGTGGGACAACCTGATCATCGAGGGCGACAACTTCGACGCCCTGCGCGCGCTGCGCATGAGCCACAAGGGTGCGATCCGCTGCATCTACATCGACCCGCCGTACAACACCGGAAACCGGGATTTCGTCTACAACGACCGCTTCGTCGACCGCACGCACCGCTTCCGCCACTCGCTGTGGCTGGAGTTCATGTACCGGCGCCTGCAGCTGGCGAAAGACCTGCTGGCGGACGATGGGGTGATCTTCGTCAGCATCGATGACAACGAGTTGCTCCGGCTCGGGATGTTGATGGAGCGAGTCTTCGGTCCGGACAACTTTGTTGCGCAGTTCATCTGGAGAAAAGTTGATAGCCCGAACGATAACAAGGTCGCAATCACACCAGACCATGAATACGTGATCTGCTATGCGCGCCGGCTAGATGAAGCGAAGTTCATCCAGAAGCCTGCGCCTGAGATTGTCGCTGCATACGGTCAAGTCGAACCAGATGGTCGTAGGTACCGAGACCGCCTCCTGAAGAAGAACGGCGCCAATAGTCTGAGGCGGGACCGCCCCAGCATGTACTTTCCGATCTCTGGTCCCGACGGCGTGGACGTCTACCCTATGCATGACAACGGCCAAGAGGCGTGCTGGGCAAAAGGACGCGCCGCGGTCGATGTGCATATTGCTGATGGAACTTTGGTCTGGAAGCAGCGCGAGAAGCAGGGGAGGGTGGTGTGGGAGCCGTACACGCGGGAGTACGCGCCACAGATTCCGACGCGACCTTGGCCAACGATCTGGCACGATCTCGCTACCATGAGGCAGGCAAAGGCGCTTCTCAGGGACATCTTTCAAACATCGGAATTGTTCAGCACCCCAAAACCGGTAGAGCTGATCGAGCGGATCCTCAGGACCACAGGGATGCAGGATGGTGTCGTGCTCGACTTCTTCGCAGGTTCGGGAACGACCGCCCACGCGGTTGCGAGGCTCAATGCCGAAGACGGCGGCAACCGCAAGTTCATCCTCGTCAGCAGCACCGAAGCCACCGAGGACGAGCCGGGCAAGAACCTCTGCCGCGATGTCTGCGCAGAGCGTGTGCGCCGGGTGCTGGGTGGCTACACCAATGCCAGGGGCCAGGTGGTCGCGGGCCTAGGTGTGTAAACCCAAGACGTTGTTCAGTGGAAGCTGGATGCGGCTGATTGGGGGTTGGTAGCCAAGGCTGGCGTGCGGCCGGTGCCAGTTGTACTGGTGCAGCCAACGAGGAAGAGCGTGCCGGCGCTGCTCCGAGTTGTCGTAGGAACGGGCATAGGCCCATTCGCGCAAAGCGGTCTGGACCAGTCGCTCGGCCTTGCCGTTGGTGCGCGGGGTGTAGGGCCGCGTGCGCAGATGGCGTAGGCCCAGCCGCCGCAGGAGCCGGCGGAACCGCCGGCTTTTGTAGCAGGCGCCGTTGTCGGTCATCACCCGGCGGAAGGCTACGCCGAGAGAACGGTAGTAGCGTAGTGCCTGCAACAGTGCGCGGCAGGCGCTGGAGCCACGTTCGTCGTTTTCGATGGTGCCGAAGGCGACCCGGGAGTGATCGTCGATGGCGAGGTGGACGAACTCCCAGCCTGCGCCATCGGAAGCGCCTTGGCGATCGCCTGTGACCCGATGGCCGGGGCGCCAGAACCGGCCCAGCTTCTTGATGTCCAGGTGCAGCAGGTCACCGGGCTGCGCGTACTCGTAGCGGTTATCCGGGCGCGCTGGTTCAAGTTCGGCCAGCCGGTGCAGTCCGGCACGCCGCATCAACCGGGCGATCGTGCTCAACCCGATGGGCAAGGCCAATGCGATCTGCCGATAGGGCTGGCGCTGGCGACGCAGTGTGACCGCCTGTTCGACCAGCTCCGGCGGTGTGGCCGACGGCGATTGAAGAGGCCGGGACGAGCGGTCATGGAGGCCGCCCGGGCCTTCTTCACGGAAGCGGCGCAACCACTTGTAAGCGGTCCTGACGCTGACCCCGGCTGCGTGGGCGGCTTCCTCGACCCGGAGGCCATGGTCGATCACCCGCTCGACAAGCAGGGCTCGACCGCGAGGTGTAAGACGGGCATGTTTATGCAGGTTCATCCGGGGCTCCTGGGGGTTGGGTTGGCTTCGTAACCCCCATCTTCCAGAGATGCCCCGGATGAACAACCTACTGAGAGATCACACCTAGGCGGCGGCTTCGCCTATCTGCGCGCACGGCGCGTGCCGAAGCACCGCATGAGCCAGAAGCTCGACCACGCCGAGATCTGGACCGCGCTGCAGCTGCTGCACAACCGGCCGCTCACCCCTTGGCCGGGCGGCGGCTTCGCGGTGGACGAGGGCGATGGCGACGCCATCGCCTACCTGGCCGACGCCTATCCCGCCAGCCGCACCCGGATGGAGGCGTGGCTGGCGGCGCGCGGCGCGCAGGCGGCCACCGTCTACAGCTGGTCGCCCGAGCGCTATCGCGGCGTGGACTCCCCGCACGACTGGCGCCCCATCCCGCAGCACCTGCGCGAACGGTTCGGACGCTGACATGGCCGCCACCCTCAAGCCCTTCCAGGAAACGGTGTGCACCGGCATCGTCGCCCGCCTGGACAATGTGCGCGAACTGTACGCCCGCCTGTCGCAGGCCGACCCGGACCGTCTGCAGGAGGCACGCCGCAACGATGCGGCGCTGGTGCTGCAGGCCCCCACCGGCGCCGGCAAGACGCTGGTCGCGGTGGAGGCGATGCGTCGCGTGTCGGCAAAGGAACTGGTGCTGTGGTTCTGGTTTGCGCCGTTCACCGGCCTGGTGGAGCAGTCGCGCCGGGTGATCGCGGCGCAGGCGCCCGAGCTGTCGCTGTTCGACCTGGTCAGCGACCGCCAGCCCGACGCCGTGCGCGGCGGCGGCGTGTTCGTGGTCACCTGGGCCTCGCTGGCGGCGCGCAGCGCCGAGAGCCGGCGTGCGCGCCAGACCGGCGATGCCGGCCTGGCCATCGATACGCTGATCGCGCAGGCGCGCGAGCAGGGCTTGCGCATCGGCTGCGTGGTGGATGAGGCCCATCACGGCTTCCAGCGCGCCGCGCAGGCGCGTGCGTTCTTCACCGATGTGCTGCAGCCGGATTATGCGCTGCTGATGACCGCCACTCCGCGCGACGCCGACATGGCTGCGTTCGAGCGCGCCACCGGCTACAACGTCGGCGAGCCGGCGGACTGGGCCTCGGTGAGCCGGGCCGACGCGGTGGATGCGGGCCTGCTCAAGCGCGGCGTGCGCATAGTGCGCTTCATCGCGCGCGATGGCGATACCGCCCAGCTCGTGGACTTCGAGCACCTGGCCCTGCGCGAATGCGCGGCCATGCACCGTCGCATCCAGGGCGAACTGCGCGCCCAGGGCGTGGCGCTCACCCCGCTGATGCTGGTGCAGGTACCGGACGGCCGGGCGGCGCAAGAGGAAGCGCGGCGTCACCTGGTCGAGGAGCTGGGCTTCGATGCCGCGGCCGTGCGTGTGCACACCGCCGACGAGCCCGACCCGGACCTGCTGTCGCTGGCTGACGACCCGACCGTGGAAGTGCTGGTGTTCAAGATGGCGGTCGCGCTCGGGTTCGATGCCCCGCGCGCATTCACCCTGGCGGCGCTGCGCGGCGCGCGCGACGTGGACTTCGGGGTGCAGGTGATCGGCCGTATCGTGCGCCGCCATTCGCTGCTGCAGTCGCGCACGGCGCTCCCGCCGCTGCTCGACAATGGCTACGTGTTCCTGGCCAATTCCGAATCGCAGGCGGGCCTGCTGCAAGCCGGCGAGCAGATCAATACCCTGACCACGCAGGCGCCGGAGCTGGGCACCCAGACGGTAGTGACCGTGGTCGGCGATGCCTCCCGGCTGCAGGTGGTGCGCAGTGGGGAACCGCTCAGCCTGCTGGTGGCCGACGGTCGGATCAGCATCGTCGATACGTCGGGAAGCGATGCAACGCGGCAGGATCTGGACTCCGACGCACAGGCCACGAGTGCGCTGTCGCAATCGCCCTTCGCTTCGCTCGCGGGGGCCACGCAGGCGCTGCTGCAGATGGCCGGCGGCGAGGCGACGATGGACACGGCGGCCGACTCGCTGCTGTCGGCCTTCGCCCTGGCGGGCGAGAGCAGCTACCGCTACCCGCGCCGCGCCGATGCGCCCGCATCGTTGCGTGGCGAGAAGCTGCCGCCCGTGCCGGCGGACTTCGAGGCCGGCATCGCCGCGCACGTCAACTTCTCCGCCGAGGTGCTGAACGAGCGTACCCGGCGCCGCGTCCAGGTGCAGCGGATCGAGGGCGGATTGTTCGACGGGCAGGATGGCGTCGCCGAGGATGGCCAGGACATCTGGGCCACGATGTCCCCGGAGGCGGTGGCAGAGCGCGCCGAGCAGATCCGCCTGCGGCTGCCGGATGCGAACGACCGCGAGCTGTATGCCCGGCTGCTGGAGCGATTCGTCGCGGCCGTGGAGGAGTCCGGCGCCGATGTCCCCGATGACGAGGAAGCGCGGATGCAGCAGCTCGACCTGGTACTGGTGCGGCGGCCGTCATTGTTGCGCGACGCCTACCGCAGCATGCGCCGGGACCATGTGCAGGACATCGACGTGCCGCTGCCGGCCGAGCTGCACAGCGACCTGCGCCTGCGGCCGGCGAACCGTGCGCTCTATGGCGTGTTTCCGCCTGGGATGAACGGGGACGAGCTGGCCATCGCCGAGCAACTCGACTCGAGTCCGCTGGTGCGCTGGTGGCACCGCAACACGCCACAACGCGGTCTGGGGCTGTACCGCTGGGACGATGGTGCGGGCTTCTATCCCGACTTCGTGGTCTGCATCGAGGGGCGGCCGGGCAGTGGCATCGCCCTGCTCGAGCCGAAGGGCGAACACCTGTGGGGCAAGGACAGCGAGGTCGACAAGAGCGCCGCCGTGCATCCGGAGCATGGGCGCGTGTTCATGGTGGGGCGCAAGCGCGGCGAGCGCGCGTTCGTCTTCCTGCGCGAACTGGGCGGGAAGCTCCAAAGCGACGGAGCGTTCAGTATCGACCGGTTGCGCTTCGGTTGATCCCGGCGTGAGGTGAGCGTCCGCCCGGTCCAGGCGGCGGATGCGTTCGCGATCAATGCGCCCCGCAGCACTTCTTGTGCTTCCTGCCGCTGCCGCAGGGGCAGGGGTCGTTGCGGCCGGGCCCGTCCTCGCGGCGGATCGGGGTGCGCGGGGTGAGCGCGTCGATGCGGTGGTGGTGGAGGTCGGCCAGCATGCCCGGCAGCGACAGGACGACCGCGAGGCGCTCGCGGTAACCGACGGGCGTGGGGGCTGCGGTCGGGTCGTCGCCGTTGATGGCCTCGCCGCTGGCGAGCCGGTCGAGGTGGTCGAAGATCTCCTCCATCCAGTCGTTCTCGTCCAGCCAGCGATCCCATTCGGCCTCGCGCAGGGCCACCCCGTCGAAGAAGCCCAGGGCCCAGTCGTGGCCGACGTCGAGTTCGTCCTCGTGCAGGGCTTCCTCGCCGGTCAGTTCCGGGTCCTCGGGCAGCCACATCAGCGGCGCGAGATGGTCGGGCAGGTCGTCCTCGCCGTGGCGCACGCGCGCGGCGCACATGTTCCAGTGGCCCATCAGCAGCTGCAGCACCTCCAGCGCCTCCTCCGGGCTGTCCCAGCGCGGCGGCTTGCCGCCCCAGACCAGCGGCTGCCATTCGCTGGGCATCACCAGCGAAGGCGAGACCACCAGCGCCGACAGGAAGCCGTCCAGCGCCTCCAGGTTGAAGCCCTTGAACGGCACCGCGCGCTGTTCCAGCAACTCGGCCAGGCGTTCGATCTGGGCGTCGTCGAGATAGGGCGGGGGCGTGGACATGGCGGCGGCATCCGGCGGGGAGGCGTGCATGGTAGCCGCGCCCGCCGCCAATGGCCCGTCCTGGCTGCGCCGTCGACTGCGGCACGGGCGCCGTCCACGCGTTCGGCGCGGACACGGACTCCGCGCCGGGGCCGACGAAGTGCGATGGCTGCGTTGATCCCGATCAGCGGGTCGGGAATGCGGCACCCGCTGCCCGCGAAAGCGCATGCTATCGTCGGGTCCCCGCGACCGGCATCTGCAAGGAACGCCCGAATGCCCGACCGTCTTCCCTCGCATCTGCAGCTCGCCCTGGCCTCGGTGGATGTGTTCACCGACGACGGCAAACTCGATCTGACCGAACTGGAGTCGCTGCTGGCAAAGGCGCTAGCCGACCATCGCCTCGACGACGACGAGAAGCGCGTGCTGGGCAACGTGATGGACCGGGCCGAGGCCGGCGGCGTGGCGGTTGACGTGCAGGCGCGCATCGACCGCATCCGTCGGGAGCACCTGGCCGGCTGACGCGGGTCGACCCGCCCGCGCCTAGGCGACCGATGTGGCGTGCGCGCGTGCCGCGGCGGCGGGCACCGGCGTCTGCAGCGCTTCGCCCAGCGCCCTGCCGACCAGGATCACGCCGGGCGCGCCAGGCGACAGGCCCGCGGCATCGCTGGCCAGCGCCGACAGGGTGGTGAGCAGTCGCTGCTCGCCCGGCTGGCTGGCGGCCTGCACCACCGCGGCCGGTGTGTCTGCCGGCAGGTGGCGCAGCAGCGCGTGGGTGAGCGAATCGATGCGGCGCATGCCCATGTAGATCGCAAGCGTGGTGCCGGTCGCGCACAGCGCGGCCCAGTCCGGCTCGCCGTGGTCGGCGGTGTGTGCGGTGACCAGGGTCAGGCCGTGGCAGTGCTCGCGGTGGGTGAGCGAGGCGCCGAGCGCAGCCGCCGCGGCGAAGGCGGCGCTGACGCCGTTGATGATGCGCACCGCCACGCCGGCCGCGCGCAGGAAGGCGATCTCCTCGCCGGCGCGGCCGAACAGCAGTGCCTCGCCGCCTTTCACCCGCACCACCCGCTGGCCCTGCAGTGCGCAGCGGCGCATCAGCCGGCAGATGAAATCCTGCGGAGTGGAGCGGCAGCCGCCGCGCTTGCCGACGCGGACCACGCGCGCGCGCGGCGCGAGTTCGACGATGGCCGGGTCGACCAGTTCGTCCAGCAGCAGCACCTCGGCCTGCGCGAGCGCGCGCACCGCCTTGAGCGTGAGCAGCTCGAGATCGCCGGGGCCGGCGGACAGCAGGACCACGTCCTGCGGAGGGCGGCGAGCGGACTGCGGATGCGCGGACATGGACACCGGAACCTCCGTGGGACTCAGGCGATGGCGGGCTGGCGCAACAGGCGCACCAGCTGGGGAATGCAGGAACCGCAGACGCTGCCGCAGCCGAGTGCCTGCTGCAGCGCGGGCAGGTCGGCGCCGTTGCGGATCTCGGCGCGGATCGCCGATTCGGTGACGTGGCGGCAGCTGCACACCACCGCATCGCGCGCGGCCCCGGCCCGCGCCGAGAACGCGCCCAGGCGCGGCCCCTGCCAGGGCTGTCCCGACAGCGCGATGCGCAGCAGCGCGTCGCCGCCGGGCGCGACATCGCTCCACAGCAGGCCGTCGATGCGGCTGGCGTCGCCTGCGCCGCGCCAGGCCACGCGCTTGCGCAGGCCGCGACGCGCGTCGTGGTATTCGAGCGTATCGGCGCCCGCGGCCAGCGCGAGCGCGTCATCGAGCGCGGCCAGCCAGTCGTGCGGCATCGGCGCCGGCGCGGCGGCGCGCAGTACCACCCACGCCGTCTCCCCCGGGGCAGCGTCGCCGGCCTGCGTGCCGGCATCCGCGTGCAGCGAAAGCCCGGCGTAGCCGCAGTCGCGCAGCAGCGGCTGCAGCGCCTCGCGCATCGACAGCGCGTCGCCACGGCGCGCGGCCAGCAGATGCCAGTCGAACGCCGCCTTCTCCACGCGCACCGCCGCATGCTTGAGTTCGGGCTGCTGCGAACGCGCGTCCACCGCCGGCAGGCTGAGTTCGTTGATGCCGCCACTGGACAGGTGCTGGCCGCCCCAGTGCATGGCCGCGAACACGGTGCCGGAGCCGACCTCGTCGGACAGCTCCAGCGGCAGGACCAGTTCGCCGCGCTTGCTGGCCACGCGCACCAGGTCGCCGGCTTGCAGTCCGCGTCGCGCGGCATCGTCAGGGTGCATGCGCAGGCCCGGTTCGGGGCTGTGCGCGAACAGCTCCGGCACGCGGCCGCTGCGCGACATGCCATGCCACTGGTCGCGCAGGCGGCCCGTGAGCAGGCGCAGGGGGAAGCGCGCCGAGGTCGGCTCGGCAACGGGGCGATACGGCGTGGGGTGGAAGCGCGCGCGCCCGTCGGTGGTGGCGAACACGCCGTCCCCGTAGCGACGCGGCTGGCCGGAGCGACTGCCGGCGGGGAACGGCCACTGCTGCGGGCCGTCGCGTTCCAGCACGTCGTAGTCGAGGCCGCCGATGTCGAGGTCGCGGCCGACGGTGAGCCTGCGGTGCTCGTCGAAGATCGCCGCTGGCGTCTCGGCGGCGAACAGCGGCGCGGCGCCCGGCGCGCCCAGGCGGGCCTCGAGCCTGCGCGCGATCTCGCGCGCGATCCACCAGTCGGGCTTCGCCTGCCCCGGGGGCGCCACCGCGGCGCGCACGCGCGAGATGCGGCGCTCGGAATTCGTGACCGTGCCTTCCTTCTCGCCCCAGGTGGCGGCCGGCAGCAGCGCGTCGGCATAGGGCACGGTGTCGGTGCCGGCAAAGCACTCCTGCACGATCACGTACTCGGCGCGCTGCAGTGCCTCGCGCACGCGGCCGATGTCGGGCATCGAGTGCGCGGGATTGGTGCAGGCGATCCACACAGCCTTGACCTTGCCGCTGTGCAGCGCGTCGAACAGCTCCACGGCGGCCAGGCCGGGCCGTGCCGGCAACGCGCCGGGCGCAAGCTTCCACAGCGCTTCGACCTCGGCGCGATGCGCGTCGTTGTCGAGCTCGCGGTGCGCGGCCAGCATGGTCGCCATGCCGCCCACTTCGCGTCCGCCCATCGCATTGGGCTGGCCGGTGAGGGAGAACGGCCCGGCGCCGGGGCGCCCCAGCTGGCGCGTCGCCAGGTGCAGGTGGATCAGGGCCAGGTTCTTGTCGGTGCCGTGCGCGGACTGGTTCAGGCCCATGCAATACAGCGACAGCGCCGCGGGGCTGCGGCCGAACCATTCGGCGGCGGTGACCAGGTCCTGCGCGGCGATGCCGCAGATCTCGGCCGACATGCGCGGGGTGTACTCGCGCAGCAGCTGCTTGAGTCCGGCAAAGCCAGTGGTGTGCGCGGCGATGAAGTCCTCGTCCAGCAGCCCTTCCCACACCAGGTGGTGGAGCATGCCGTTGAACAGCGCGACGTCGGTGCCCGGCTGGATCTGCAGGTGCAGGTCGGCCATGGCGGCGGTGTCGGTGCGGCGCGGGTCCACCACGATCCAGCGCACGCCCGGGTCGCGCGCCTTCGCCTCCTCCAGCCGCCGGAACAGCACCGGGTGCGCGTATGCGGCATTGCTGCCGGCGAACAGGACCGTCTTGGCGTGTTCCAGATCGTCGTAGCAGGTGGGCGGGCCGTCCGCACCGAAGGCGAGCTTGTAGCCGCTCACCGCGCTGGACATGCACAGCCGAGAGTTGGTGTCGATATTGGCGGTGCCGAGCAGGCCCTTGGCCAGCTTGTTGAAGACGTAGTAGTCCTCGGTGAGCAGCTGGCCGGAGAGGTAGAACGCGACCGAGTCCGGGCCGTGGCGTTCGACGATGCCAGCCAGGCGCTCGGCCACCGTGTCCAGCGCCAGTCCCCAGTCGACCGCGCGGCGTGCATCGCCGCGGCGTTCGCGCAGTTCCGGCTGCAGCACGCGCCCGTGCAGGCTGCGTGCGCTGTCGGCCAGGGCGCGGCCCTTGCTGCAGAGCCGGCCGGCGTTCGCGGGATGGTGCGGATCGCCCTCGACGCCGGTGATGCGGGACTGGCCATCGGCTTCGTGCGCACTGTGGACCAGCAAGCCGCAGCCGACGCCGCAGTAGCAGCAGGTCGAGCGCGTGCTGCGCTGCTGCGGCTGCGCGACGCCGGCGCCGTCCATCAGGCGATCGCGCCCGCGGTGGCGGTTTCGGTCGCCGGATCGGCGGCCTGCGCAAGCAGCAGCCAGACCTCGCCATCGCGCAACTGCACCGCATGGCGCCGCGCGCAGCCCACGTCCGGCGCGCAGGCCTGGCCGCTGTCGAGCGCGATGTTCCAGCCGTGCAGCGGACAGGTCACGCTGTCGCCGGACACGATGCCCTGCGACAGCGGTCCGCCCTTGTGCGGGCAACGATCGGTGAGCGCGAACACGCGGTCGGCGGCGGGGCGGAACAGCGCGATGTTGTCGCTGCCGCCGCATTCGAGCACGCGTGCGCCCAGCAGCGGGATCTCGTCGACCGCGCAGACGCGCACCCAGGTGTCGGCATCGCGCATCTCAGTCCTCCAGTGCAAGGGCGATGGGGCGCGCCGGCTCGACCGCAGCGAGCTTCAGCGGCGCGTACTCGCGCGGCTGCGCGCCGGCGATGCGCGCGGCCCAGGGGTCGGGCAGGCCTAAGAGCGCGAACAGCAGCCGTTCGTACAGGGCGCGGCGGCTGTCGGCGTCGTCCACCACCTTGCGCTTGATGTAGTCCAGGCCGACGCGCTCGATGTAGTGCACGGTGCGGTCGAGGTAGTACGCCTCCTCGCGGTACAGCTGCAGGAACGCGCCGGTGTATTCCTTCACCTCCTCGGCGGTCTTCACCTTGCACAGGAAGCGCGCGACCTCGGTGCGGATGCCGCCGTTGCCGCCGACGTGCAGTTCCCAGCCCGAATCCACCGCGATGATGCCCACGTCCTTGATCCCGCTTTCGGCGCAGTTGCGCGGACAGCCCGACACCGCCAGCTTGACCTTGTGCGGGCTCCACATGTTGGCCAGCATCGTTTCCAGGTCGATGCCCATCTGCGTGCTGTTCTGGGTGCCGAAGCGGCAGAACTCGCTGCCCACGCAGGTCTTCACCGTACGGATCGACTTGCCGTAGGCGTGGCCCGACTGCATGCCGAGGTCGCGCCAGACGTCGACCAGGTCCTCCTTCTTCACCCCGAGCAGGTCGATGCGCTGGCCGCCGGTGACCTTGACCATCGGCACGGCGTACTTGTCGGCGACATCGGCGATGCGGCGCAGTTCGCTGGCGTTGGTCACCCCGCCCTTCATCTGCGGGATCACCGAGAAGGTGCCGTCCTTCTGGATGTTGGCGTGCGCGCGCTCGTTGATGAAGCGGCTCTGCGGGTCGTCGATCGCCTCGCGCGGCCAGGTGGACAGCATGTAGTAGTTGATCGCCGGCCGGCAGGTGGCGCAGCCGTTGGGCGTGCGCCATTCCATGAAGGCGTAGGCCTGGGCGTGGCTGACCAGGTGGTGCTCGCGGATCGCCTGGCGCACTTCGCCGTGGGTGCGGTCGGTGCAGGCGCATACCGCCTTGGTCTTGGGCGTTTCCTGGAAGTTCGAGCCCAGGCAGTTCATCAGGATCTGTTCGACCAGGCCCGTGCACGAGCCGCAGGAGCTGGCGGCCTTGGTGTGCTTCTTGACCTCGTCGACGGTGAACAGGCCCTGCTCGCGCACCGCCTTCACTATCGTGCCCTTGCACACGCCGTTGCAGCCGCAGACCTCGTCGGCATCACTCATGTTCGCGACCCGGTCCTGGCCGCCGGTGCCGGAATCGCCCATCGCGGTCTCGCCGAAAGCGAGCGTGTCGCGGCGGTCTCCGATCGCCGCGCCGTCCTTGATCTGCCTGAAGTACCAGGCGCCATCGCCGGTATCGCCGTACAGGCAGGCGCCGACCAGCCGGTCGTCGCGGATCACCAGCTTCTTGTACAGCCCGCCGGCCGGGTCGGAGAGCACGATCTCCTCGGTGCCCTCGCCGCCCATGAACTCGCCGGCCGAGAACAGGTCGATGCCGGTGACCTTGAGCTTGGTCGAGACCGCGGACCCCTTGTAGATGCCGATGCCGAAGCTGGCCAGGTGGTTGGCGCAGACCTTGGCCTGCTCGAACAGCGGCGCCACCAGGCCGTAGGCGATGCCGCGGTGCGCTGCGCATTCGCCGACCGCATAGACGCGCGGGTCGAAAGTCTGCAGCGAATCGTTGACCACGATGCCGCGGTTGCAGTGGATGCCGGCCTCCTGTGCGAGCGCCGTGTTGGGGCGGATGCCGGCCGCCATGACCACCAGGTCGGCCGGTACTTCGCTGCCGTCGGAAAAGCGCACGCCGACGACTTCGCCGGCGGCGTTGCCGAGCAGTTCGCTGGTCGAGGTGTTGAGCCGGAACTTCAGCCCGCGCTCGACCAGGGATTTTTCCAGCAGCGCGCCGGCCACCGGATCGAGCTGGCGCTCGAGCAGCCAGCCGGCCAGGTGCACGACGGTGACGTCCATCCCGCGCAGCATCAATCCGTTGGCCGCCTCCAGCCCCAGCAGGCCGCCGCCGATCACCACCGCGTGGCGCTTGACCTTCGCCGCATCGATCATCGCCTGCGTGTCGTGGATATCGCGGTAGCCGATGACGCCCTTCAGGTCCTTGCCCGGCACCGGCAGGATGAAGGGCAGCGAACCGGTGGCCAGCAGCAGGCGGTCGTACTCGGCCTGCGTGCCGTCGGCCGCGATCACGCGGCGATGCACCCGGTCGATGCGCGTGACCTGTTTGCCCAGGTGCAGGCGGATGCCGTTGTCTTCGTACCAGGACAGCGGATTGAGCACGATGTCGTCGAAGTCCTGCTCGCCGGCCAGCACTGGCGAGAGCAGGATGCGGTTGTAGTTGGGATGCGGCTCGGCGCCGAACACGGTGATGTCGTACATCCCGGGCACCAGCTTCAGCAGCTCCTCGAGCGTGCGGATGCCGGCCATGCCGTTGCCCACCACCACCAGTCGTGGCTGTTTCATCGCGATGCCTCGTCTTGCGCGCCGGCCAGGGCGCGGGTCATGAAGGTGCTGCAGGGATCCAAGCGGTAGTCGCCGAACGGGCCGCATTCGACGAAGCCGAAGCGCGCGTACAGCGCGCGCGCCGGCGCGAACTCCGGCTGGCTGCCGGTTTCCAGGCTCAGCCGCCGGTAGCCGCGGCGGCGTGCCTCGGCCATCACCTGCTCCAGCAATGCGGCGGCCACGCCGCGACGGCGCGCCTGCGGCGTGGTGCGCATCGACTTGACCTCGCCGTGGGCCGCGTCGAGCGCGCGCAGCGCGGCGCAACCGAGCAGGGTGTCGCCCTGGTACGCGCTCCAGAAGGTGATGTCGGCCGCGCGCAGGCGCGACAGGTCGAGCGCATGCACGCTTTCGGGCGGCGAGATGCGGTGCATCTCGTCCAGGTGCGCCTGCAGCAGGGCGGCGACCTGCGGCCCTTCGAGTGGATCGATGGCGATCTGCAGGTTCATACGCGCGCCGTACCGACCGTCGACCAGTGCATCCGCCAGCGCTGCTTGACCCCGACCAGGCCCAGCGAGGCCGCCAGCGCGATCGCCGCGAACAGCCACAGGCCCGGCGCATAGCTGCCCGACTGCTGCTTGACCACGCCCAGCCCGGCGGCGAGCAGGAACCCGCCCACGCCGCCGGCCATGCCGATCAGGCCGGTCATCAGCCCGATTTCCGCGCCGAAGCGTTGCGGCACCAG
Organism: uncultured Luteimonas sp.; assembly: GCF_947492465.1. Classification (NCBI taxonomy): domain Bacteria; kingdom Pseudomonadati; phylum Pseudomonadota; class Gammaproteobacteria; order Lysobacterales; family Lysobacteraceae; genus Luteimonas; species uncultured Luteimonas sp. The sequence continues at coordinate 416,279 of NZ_CANLNF010000002.1, read as the reverse complement.
CTGGAAGACCGCACCGTTGCCCGCGCCCAGGCACAGCAGGGTGAGCACGAACAGCGCCACCGTCGCGCCGGCGCCGCCGACGCCCAGGGCCGCCGCCGCGACCAGCGCGGTGACCGCCACGTAGACCATCTGCAGCGTGCGCGTGCCGCCGATGCGGTCGGCGATCACCCCGCCGATCGGGCGCATCACCGAGCCGGCCAGCACGCAGGCGGCGGTTGCCCATCCGGCGATCTTCGGCACCAGCCCGAACTCGTCGTGGAAATAGCCGGGCAGGGCGCTGGCGAACCCGGCGAAGCCGCCGAAGGTGATCGCGTAGAAGCCCATGAACCACCACGAATCGCGGTTGCCCACCAGCACGCCGGCATAGTCGCGCAGGCTCTTGCGCGCCACCGGCACCGGCGCGTCCTTCGCGCACAGCGCGAACACCACCAGCACCGCGACCAGCGGGATGCAGGCCAGGCCGAATACCGTCTGGAAGCCGAACATCGTCGCCAGCAGCGGCGCGAACAGCGCGGCCAGCACGGTGCCGGAATTGCCGGCACCCGCGATCCCGAGCGCCGTCCCCTGGTGCTCGGGTGGATACCAGCGCGAGGCCAGCGGCAGCGCCACCGCGAACGAGGCGCCGGCCACGCCCAGCATCAGCCCCAGCAGCAGGACCTGGCCGAAGCTGTGCACGCCCAGCCGCCAGGCCACCAGCAGCGCGGCGATCACCAGCACCTGCGCGAGCAGCCCGGTGCGCCTGGCACCGATGCGGTCGGCCAGCAGCCCCAGGAACAGGCGCAGCACGGCCCCGCACAGGATCGGCACCGCCACCATCAACGCACGCTGCTGGGTGTCCAGCAGCAGGGCTTCGGCGATCTGGACCTGCATCGGTCCCAGCAGGTACCAGACCATGAAGCTCAGGTCGAAGTAGAGAAAGGCCGACAGCAGGGTGGGCGTGTGGCCGGCCTGCCAGAACGATCGGTTCATCCGTGCGCGCTCCTTGGAGGAGGGCCGCTGCCCGCGGGCGCGGCCGGAAGGGGAAGGCGGAACGAAAAACGGCGTCCTCCGGTGTGGGCCGGAGAGACGCCGTTGTCGGCGACCGGGCTGCCGTCGTTGGCTGCCGGTCGAATGGTGGCCGGGAGCGGCTTTGCGCCCGACGGTTATTGCATCGCAACATGCATGCCAACCGCTGGAAGACGGTTGGCGCAGGTGGCAAAAGACCTCAGGATCAACGAGTTGGACGAACCGGCGGCACCGCGGGGCGGCCCGGCGGTGGCGGGAAGTCCTTTCCGGACTGCACTATTGTGGTGCGCTCATTGCGCTCGATTGGTGCAGTAAGGCGAACTGCGAGCGGAACGTCAGCGTCTCTTGCGACTAACTCCCGCATCCGGGCGGCACCGGCCCGTTGCGCCATCCAGAGCGCCCGGCACGCGCCGGGCCGGCCTCATTCCCAGCGCATGCCGTCGAACAGCACGCTGGTGCGCGAGTCGCCGCGCGGCAGCGACACGCCGGCCTGCAGCGCCGCCAGCCGGTAGGAGTCGATGCGGTGCACCTCGGCCAGCAGCGCGTCGTCGCCGGCGGCATCGGGGCCCAGCCAGCCCCAGCGCCGGAACTGGTGCAGGAACCAGCGCCCGTCCGACAGCCAGGGGAAGTTGACCGCGCCATCGCCGTGGAAACGCAGGCGGCTGTCGCCGGCCGGCCGCAGGCAGTCGGCGAGCTGCGCCGCGGGCAGGTCGATCGCGCCCTCGGCCAGCCAGGTGGCGGCCTGGCGGCGATGGTCGGGATCCTCGTCGAGCCAGCGGCAGGCCTCGAGCACGGCCGCAGTCAGGGCGGTGGCGGTGTCCGGCTCGAGCGCGGCGAAGCTGCGCCGGCAGGCCAGCACCTTCTCCGGGTGGCCCGGCCAGATCTGGTCGCTGCGGATCACGCGCACGCCCGCGCCGAGCGATTCGGCCCGCGCGGCCCAGGGTTCGCCCGCGCAGTAGCCGTCGATCTCGCCGCGCGCGAGCGCCGCGGGCATCTCCGCCGGCGACAGCGTGAGCGCCTGCACCTCGTGCAGCGGATCGATGCCCTGCGCGGCGAGCCAGTAGTACAGCCACATCGCGTGGGTACCGGTGGGGAAGGTCTGCGCCAGCCTCGGCGCATGCGCCGTCGACACCTGCAGCGCCTCGCGCAGCGACGCGCCAGCGCCCAGGGCCTGCGCGGCGCCGGGCGCCAGGACGATGGCCTGGCCGTTCTGGTTGAGCACCATCAGCAGCGCCATCTGTCCGCCCGGGCCGCCGATGCCGGCCTCGATGCCGTAGACCATGCCGGCCAGCGCGTGCGCGGCATCGAGTTCGCCCGACAGCAGCTTGTCGCGCACGGCCGCCCACGAGCCCTGCCGCAGCAGCTCCAGGCGCAGTCCGTAGCGGCGGTCCAGGCCGAGCCTGGCCGCCGCCAGCAGCGGTGCGCAGTCCACCAGCGGCATGTAGCCCACGCGCAGCTCGCGGGGCCTGGCGGGATCGCGGCTCATCCGAGCAGGTCCGCCATGGACACGATCCGCCGCGCCAGCTCGGCCAGCTTCAGGTTCTGCCGCATCGCCTGCTGCCGCAGCGCCGCGTAGGCCTCGCGTTCGCTCATGCCGCGCTTCTCCATCAAAAGCCCCTTGGCCTGCTCGATCGTCTTGCGGTCCTGCAACTGCTGCTGCACGCCTTCGAGCTGCTGGCGCAGTTGCGCTTCCTGCTCGAAGCGCGCCAGCGCCAGCTGGATGATCGGGCGCAGGCGCGAGGGCGCCAGGCCGTCGACCACGTAGGCCGCGACGCCCGCGCCGACCGCGGCGCGGATCAGCTGTTCGTCGTCGTTGGCCGAGAACATCACCACCGGCCGCGGCGCGTGCCGGTGCAGCATCGCCAGCTGTTCGAGGGTGTCGCGCGAGGGAGAATCGACGTCCAGGATCACCACGTCCGGCCGGTGGGTTTCCACCGCTCGCAGCAGCGCGGTCGGACCCTCGATCCCGTCGAACACCTCGTGCCCGGCCGCGACCAGCGCCGCGCGCAGGTCGCCGATGGGCTTGGCGGTGTCGTTGATCAGCAGGATGCGCGGCATGCGCGGCTCGGCGGCTGGCGGGGAGGGGCGTTCGGCGCTATGTTGCCTTGCAACATAAGCGCAACCAGCGTCGATTGCCAAGGGAGCCGCGATGCCGCTCTATCCGATGTTCGCCGATCTGTCCGGCCGCGAAGTGCTGGTGGTGGGCGGCGGCGAGGTGGCGCTGCGCAAGATCGAGGCGCTGCTGCAGGCCGATGCGCGGGTGCGCGTGCATGCCCGCGAACTGCATCCGCAACTGGCCCGATGGGGGGCGGAGGGGCGGCTGGAGCGGCTGGACGGCGCCTTCGACGAGGCCTGGCTGGCGCGCTGCCGGCTGCTGGTGGTGGCGACCGACGATGCCGGCGTCAACGCGCGGCTCGCGGCGCTGGCGGAGGCGCGCGGCGTGTTCGTCAACGTGGTCGACGATGCGGGCCTGTCGAGCTTCCAGGTGCCGGCGGTGATCGACCGCGCGCCGCTGCAGCTGGCGATCTCCTCCGGCGGCGCGGCGCCGATGCTGGCGCGGCGCCTGCGCGAACGGCTCGAAGTCGAACTGGATCCCGCGCTGGGCGCGCTGGCGCGGCTGTTCGCCACGCACCGCGCGGCGATCCGCGAACGCCTGCCGGACCTGGCCCGGCGCCGCCGCTGGTTCGATGCGGTGATCGATGGCGCGGTCCCGGCGCTGCTGCGCGCCGGTCGCGACGCCGAGGCGGCCGAGGCGTTCCTGCGCATGCTCGAGCCCGGCGGCCTGGATGGCGCCGGCGGACGCATCAGCCTGGTCGGCACCGGGCCGGGCGACCCCGGCCAGCTCAGCCTGGCCGCGCTGCGCGCGATGAACCTCGCCGACGTGCTGCTGGTGGACGCCGGCGTGGGCGCCGCGGTGCTGGCGTTGGCGCGCAAGGACGCCGAACGCGAACCGGCGCCGGCGGATCTGGCGGCCGCCCAGGCGCAGGTACTGGCCCATGCCCGCGACGGGCGCCACGCGGTGTGGCTGCGCCCCGGCGACGGCTTCCGCGTCGCGCCCTTCGCTGCGGTCGCCGCGGCGCTGCGGCAATCGCCATGGCCCTGCGAACTGCATCCGGGCATCGCGCCGGACGGCGGTTGACCGGCGGCGTTCGCAGTCGCCCCGCGCGGCACGGCGTGGCCGCCAGCGGGTGTCCCGGGGCGAACGGCTGCCTGGCTGCTAGACCGTCGCCAACGCGCCGAGGTCGCTGCCCGAGGCCAGCGCCAGCCGCTGCAGGTCCTGCTCCAGCCGCGAGATCCGCTCGGCCAGCACTTCGGTTTCGGCCGGGCTCACGTGCACCAGGCTTTCCAGCAGCTCGGACATCTGCCGCAGCCGGCTGCGGTGATCGTCGAGTTCCAGGCGTCCGCGGCGCGCGCGCAGTTCTTCGTGCGGCGCGATGCGGGCGTCCGCGGTGCGGTAATGGTCGCGCAGCACCAGCTGCAGCCGCGCCGCCATGCGCAGGTCGGCATCGCTCCAGGGTTCGCTGGCGCCGCGCACGGTTTCGTTCCAGGCGGCGAAGCTCGCGCGCGGGCCGATGCGCGTGCCGTCGGCATCGATGACGAAGGGTTCGTCCGGGCGTCCGGCCCAGCGCACGTCCTCGACCTGTTCGCAGCGGAAGAACAGCAGCCACTCGCCGCGCGCCGGATCCAGCGGCAGCGCCAGCACGCCGGCGATGCCGTCGGTGGATCCGGGCTGTGCGCACCAGTCGTCGGCACGCGATGTCGCGACCGGTGCGCCGCCGTGCGCGGCGCGCGCCAGCCAGGCGTCGAGGCCGGCAATGGCGGCCGCCGCTGGCGCGCGTCCGGCGGCCTGCCAGCGGCCGGCCTGCAGCAGCGCCGCGCCATCGGCGGGCAGGGTGCGCAGCACCACGTCGAGTTCGCCGGCCAGCGCCGCGCGCCCGTTCCCGGACTGCGACAGCCGCAGCGCCAGCGCGTCGCGCGCGCCGCGCGCATCGTCCTCGATCCGCGCGGCCTGCTGCTGCTCGCGCGCGGCCACGCGCATCGACACGAACAGCCCGAACAGGTCCGCCGCCGCGCGCACCCCCGGCGGCACGTGGCGCACCTGGCGATGGTGGCAGGCGATCAGTCCCCACAGGCGTCCGCCGGCGACGATCGAGATCGACATCGATGCCGCCACGCCCATGTTGGCCAGGTATTCCAGATGCACCGGCGAGACGCTGCGCAACGACATCTGGCTCAGGTCCAGCGGCTGGCCGCCGGCGGTGCGATCGGGCAGCACCGGCACCGGCGCATAGCACGCGTCGGGAATCACCCGGATGCGGTTGTGCAGGTACAGCCGCCGCGCCTGGGCGGGGATGTCCGAGGCCGGATAGCGCAGCCCGAGGTAGGACGGCACGTCGGCGTCGCGCGCCTCGGCCACCACCTCGCCGGCGTCGTCGTGGCGGAAGCGGTAGACCATCACCCGGTCGTAGCCGGTGAGCTGGCGCACCTGTTCGGCCACGCGTTCGTGGAAGGCCTCTTCGTCCTCGCCCTGGGCCACGCGCGCGATCATCGTCTGCGCCACCACGGTGGGCGAACGGTCGCCGGCGCCGCGCTGCTGCGGCTCGACCTCGATGTGCACCAGGCCATCGGCGGCGTGCACGCTGACTTCGCACAGGGCGGCCAGCGGCCCGATGTTGGCCACCGCCGCGCGCTGCGCCGGGCCGCCGGGATCGCTGAACCCCACCGTCTCGGCGATCGTCTGGATGACGTCGCCGGTGAGGAACTCGCGCAGCGGCTGGCGCAGCATGGCCTCGGGTGGCGCGCCGGTCAGCGCTTCGATGTTGGCCGAGACGTGGTGGATCGACCAGTCCGGCAGGCGGCAGCTGATCAGGTAGCCGTGCGGCTGGATCGCGCCGGACAGGTGGATCGGCTCGCTTGCGCAGGTCTGCAGGGCGCGTTGCAGTTCGGGAGTCATCGGCAGGGTTCGGGCTCGGCAGTGGCGGAAAGGCGATCGAAGCTGCGCTGCAGGCAGGCGTGGACCCGGGCGAAGGCCGCGCGTGCGCCCGCTTCGGCGCGGGCCATGCGCGGTGCGTCGCCGGCATCGAACGCCTGCAGGCGCGCGCGCAGCCCGGCCCACTCGTCCGAGGCGGCATGGCGTGCCAGGAACGTGGCACCGCGCCCGTCGGCGTGGCCCAGGCGATGCGCGTCGCGCAGCAGGCCGCGCGCACCCAGGCTGCTGCCGGCCATCACGTAGCGCCAGCCCAGCCGCGTCGCCGCGTCCGCCAGGAGGTGCTGCGCGTCCCGCGCGGCGAGCGGGGCCAGCGACAGCAGGTCGAGGTCCTCGGCGAGCCAGGCCGAGTGCCGCGGTGCGATCCCGACCGCGGCCTCGTAGTCCGCCGCGAAGCGGTGCATGCCCAGCACATAGCGGCGGTATCCGCAGGCCGAGTCGAGCCCGTCGGCGAACAGCCCGTCCACCTGCGCATGCAGGTCGGTGGTGGCCGCGCGCAGTCGTGCATGCGCCGCGCCGACGCGGGGCACGGGAGAGGATCCGGAGGGGGGAGTCATGTGCGGGCCAGCATAACCGACCGCCTGTGCACGTCGCCGACCGGGGTGTTCAGCCAGGTGAGGGCGGGTGCGTGCGAGGCCCGCCGCTTACAATGCGGTCCCGCTCGTCCGACGCAGAACCCGTGCGCTTTCCCGACTACGACTTCGCCAGCCACCACCTGGAAGTGCGGCCGGGCATCCGCATGCACTACCTCGACGAGGGCCCGCGCGAGGGCGAAGTCGTGGTCATGGTCCACGGCAATCCCTCGTGGAGCTACTACTGGCGCCACCTGGTGCGCGGCCTGCGCGACCGCTACCGCTGCATCGTGCCCGACCATGTCGGCATGGGCCTGTCGGACAAGCCCGACGACGCGGCCAGTGCGCTGCCGCGCTACGACTACACCCTGCGCTCGCGCGTCGAAGACCTCGAGACGCTGCTCGCCCGCCTGGGCATCGACGGCCCGGTGACCCTGGCGGTGCACGACTGGGGCGGGATGATCGGTTTCGGCTGGGCGCTGTCGCACATGGCGCAGGTGCAGCGGCTGGTGGTGCTCAATACCGCGGCGTTCCCGATGCCGGCCGACAAGCCGATGCCCTGGCAGATCGCGCTGGGCCGCGACTACACCGTGGGAGAGCTGGTGATCCGCGGGTTCAACGCATTCTCGGCCGGCGCTTCGTGGCTGGGCGTGGAGCGCCGCATGCCGGCCGCGGTGCGCCGCGCCTACGTCGCGCCCTACGATTCATGGAAGCACCGCATTGCCACCGTGCGCTTCATGCAGGACATCCCGCTGACGCCGGACGACCGCGCCTGGCCGCTGCTCGAAGCGGCCGGCCAGCGCCTGCCCGGCTACGCCGACCGCCCGGCGTTCATCGGCTGGGGCCTGAAGGATTTCGTGTTCGACCATCATTTCCTGGCGCGCTTCCGCCGCGACCTGCCCGATGCGCAGGTGATGGCCTTCGACGACGCCGGCCACTACGTGCTGGAGGACCGGCACGAGGTGCTGGTGCCGGCGATCCGGGAATTCCTGGACCGCCATCCGCTGTAGGCGTGCGGCGTTCGCCACGGGGCGTCCCGGTCGATCGGAGCCGGCTGGAGCGCCGCGCCGCGCCGATTGGCGGCGCCCGATCGTCCTGGCGTCAGGATCGAAGCAGGACGCTCAGGCCGCCACCGGCGGCAGCCGCGGCGTGGGCGGGCTGTTGCCGTTGTCGTCGGGCCGGTCGTCGTTGTCGGCCGCATCGCGCCAGCGCCAGTCGGCGGGGGTGAGCAGGGGCAGGCCGTGGGCCAGCCGCGCCTTGTCGCACTGCGCGCTGGCGGCGCCGTACTCCCACGAGGCGTCCACTTCGCGGCACACCGACGGGCGGCGCGGGTGGATCGTGCAGCGCGAGTACTCGCCGATCCGTGCATCCAGGGCGACGCAATGCACCGGCGCGCTGTGGGTGCCGCGCATGCACAGCCGGTGCGGGTCCAGGCGCTCGGTCAGCCCGGCCGGCACGCCGCCCGGGGTGGCCTCGTCCGACTCCATCCAGTGGAACGCGACCCGGTACTGGGTACAGCAGGCGCCACAGGTCAGACAGGGATGCGGCATCGGGGCGCGGCGCGAGGATGGGAGGCGGATTCTTCCGGGCGCCGCAGCCGCGCGCAAGTGGGATCGCAGGACCGGCCGGCGCGGTGCCCGCGGTCAGGTTCCGGCGTCCAGGCCGGCCTGCCAGAAGCCGGCTTCCAGCCGCGCCGCCTTGGCGAAGATCGCCACCAGTTCCGGGAACCGCGCCGCGCTGCCGTAGCGCCGGTCGAGGTCGTCCAGCCAGGCCTGCGCGTCCGCGGCCACCGCCTGGAAAGCCGGGCCCGAGTACTCGCCGATCCATTCGCGGTAGGGGTGCGCGTCGTCCAGGGCGCCGACGCCGCGCGGCGCCAGCGTGCGCCCGATCTCGGCATAGCCCAGGGTGCACGGGGTCAGCGCCACCTGCAGGTCGAGCAGGTCGCCGGACATGCCGATGTCCAGCACCCAGCGGGTATAGGCCACGGTCGCGGCGTGTTCGGGCGTGGCCTCGACGTCGGCCGGCGACAGGCCCCAGCGTTCGCACAAGCGCAGGTGCAGCTGCATCTCCACGTCCACGATCGCGGCCAGCCCGTCCTTGGCCGCGCGCATGTCGGCCAGGGTGCGCGCCTTGCACGCGGCCAGCGCATGCGCGCGCGCGAACTGGATCAGGAACAGGTAGTCCTGCACCAGGTACTGGCGGAACGCGGCGGCGGGCAGGCTCCCGTCGCCCAGGCCGCGCACGAAGGCGTGGTCGACATAGGCGCTCCAGTCGTCGGCCGCGGCCGCCTTGAGCCGTTCCAGCAGCGACATCACGCAGCCTCCGCGTCGTACACGGCGTCGAAGAACGCCAGCTCCAGCGCCACCGCGCGCTGGAAGAAGTCGCGCGCCAGCGCTGCTTCGCCCGGCCCCACGCGGTCGAGCTCGTCGCGCAGGAAGCCGACGAAGCCGGCGAAGAACGGGTTGTCGTGCAGGCTGATCCACTCGGCATGGACGAAGTTGCCCGGACGCGGCTGCGGTGCCCGCGTGGCCCAGTCCAGGTACAGGCCTTCGGCGACGTTGAGCACGGCCAGCGTGGCGGCGTACGAGCGGGTCGCCGCGGCTTCGCGCATCAGCGCCTTGAAGCCGGCGGTCGGCGCGGCATCGGGCGCGTTCGCCCGCGTGGACGCATCCACGCCAAGCGCCGTGAACGCGCGCAGGAAATAGTCGTTCTCCTCGCTGTAGACCATGCCGGCGAACCGGCCCAGGCGCAGCCGCGCCTCGAAGCTGTCGGCGCTGGCGATGGCCGCGCCGAGCAGGGTCACGAAGGCGTCGATGAAGCGGTGGTCCTGCACCAGGTAGCGCGCCATGGCCGCGTCGGCGATGCGGCCGCTGCACAGCTCCTGCACGAAGCGGTGCTGCACGGCCTGCGTCCAGGCCGGTTCGGTGCCGGCGCGCAGGTGTTCGCTGAAACGGGGGGACATCGCGCTTCTCCTGGTGGTGGCGGCGCGGCGCGCGGCCGGCGCGATTGTCCGGGACCGGCGCGGCGCCGTCCATGCGGAGCGCGGCCACGCTGCGCGCCACCGGCCCGCGACGCGGACGGTCGGCGATAATCCCGGCATGACCGCTCCCTGCAACATCGCCGCCGCGCTGCCGCGGCTGGCCGCCGAGGCGCCTGCGCGCATCGCCATGCACTGCCCCGGCCCGCGCGGCGACTACGCCATGTCGCTCAGCTACGGCGAACTGGACGCGCGCAGCGACGCCATCGCCGCCGGCCTGGCCCGGCGCGGCATCGTCCGCGGCACCCGCACGGTGCTGATGGTGCGGCCCACGCCGGAGTTCTTCCTGCTGATGTTCGCGCTGTTCAAGGCCGGCGCGGTGCCGGTGCTGGTCGATCCGGGCATCGACCGGCGCGCGCTGCGCCAGTGCCTGGACGAGGCGCAGCCGGAGGCCTTCATCGGCATCCCGCTGGCGCAGTTCGCGCGGGTGCTGCTGGGCTGGGCGAAGTCGGCGCGGGTGCGCGTCACCACCGGGCGCCGCGCCCTGCTCGCCGACGCGACCCTGGCGCAGGTCGAGCGCGACGGCGCCGGCGCCGGTCCGCAGCTGAGCGACACCGCGCCCGACGACGTGGCCGCGATCCTGTTCACCAGCGGCTCGACCGGCGTGCCCAAGGGCGTGGTCTACCGCCACCGCCATTTCGTCGCGCAGATCGCGATGCTGCGCGATGCGTTCGGGATCGCCGGCGGCGGCGTCGATTTCCCGACCTTCCCGCCGTTCGCGCTGTTCGATCCGGCGCTGGGGCTGACCTCGATCATTCCCGATATGGATCCGACCCGGCCCGCCCAAGCCGATCCGGTGAAGCTGCATGCGGCGATCGCGCGCTTCGGCGTCGACCAGCTGTTCGGCTCGCCCGCGCTGATGCGGGTGCTGGCCGACCATGGCGCTCCGCTGCCGACGGTCAGGCGCGTGACCTCGGCCGGCGCGCCGGTACCGCCGGAGGTGGTGGCCAGGATGCTGGAGCTGCTGCCGGACGAGGCATCGTTCTGGACGCCCTACGGCGCCACCGAGTGCCTGCCCGTGGCGGTGATCGAAGGGCGCGAACTGCTGTCGCTGCGCGAGCGCACCGAGCAGGGCGCCGGCACCTGCGTCGGGCGTCCGGTGGCGCCCAACCAGGTGCGCATCATCCGCATCGGCGACGAGGCGATCGCGCAGTGGTCGGACGAGCTGCTGGTCGCGCCGGGCGAGGTCGGCGAGATCACGGTGGCCGGGCCCAGCGCGACCGATGCCTACTTCAACCGCGAGGCGCAGACGCGGCTGGCGAAGATCGAGGAACGCGGCGAACACGGCGTGCGCACCGTCCACCGGATGGGCGATGTCGGCTGGTTCGATGGCGACGGACGGCTCTGGTTCTGCGGGCGCAAGTCGCATCGGGTGGAAACCGCCGACGGCCCGCTCTACACCGAACAGGTCGAGCCGGTGTTCAACGTCCATCCCGAGGTGCGTCGCACCGCGCTGGTCGGCATCGGCGCCGCCGGCGCGCAACGGCCGGTGCTGTGCGTGGAAACCGTGGCAGGCACCGGCGCCGCGCAGCACGCGCGGATCGCGCAGGAACTGCGCGCGCTGGGGGCGCGCTTCGCGCATACCGCGCGCATCGACCGCATCGTGTTCCATCCGAAGTTCCCGGTGGACATCCGCCACAACGCCAAGATCGGCCGCGAATCGCTCGCGCGCTGGGCCGCGCGCAGGAGCCAGGCATGAAGCTGCTCGTCACCGGGGGTGGGGGTTTCCTCGGCCAGGCCCTGTGCCGTGGCCTGGTCGAACGCGGGCATGAGGTCACCAGCTTCAACCGGAGCCGCTATCCGGCGCTCGACGCGCTGGGCGTGCGCCAGGTGCAGGGCGACCTGGCCGACGGCGATGCCGTGCGCGCGGCGGCCGGAGGCATCGACGCCATCTTCCACAACGCCGCCAAGGCCGGCGCCTGGGGCAGCTACGACAGCTATTACCAGGCCAACGTCATCGGTACGCGCAACGTGCTCCAGGCCTGCGCGGCGCACGGCATCGGCCGGCTGGTCTACACCTCCACGCCCAGTGTGACCCATCGCAAGACGCATCCGGTCGAAGGCGGTACCGCCGAGTCCGTGCCCTATGGCGAAGGCTTCAAGGCGCCGTACGCGACCACCAAGACCATCGCCGAGAAGGAGGTGCTGGCCGCCAACGGCAGCGCGCTGGCCGGCGGCGCGACCCTGGCGACCGTCGCCCTGCGTCCACGCCTGATCTGGGGTCCGGGTGACCAGCAGATCCTGCCGCGCCTGGTCGAGCGCGCGCGGGCCGGACGGCTGCGCTTCGTTGGCGACGGCCACAACCGCATCGACACCACCTACATCGACAACGCCGCGCAGGCGCACTTCGATGCCTTCGAACATCTCGCGCCGGGCGCGGCCTGCGCCGGCCGCGCCTACTTCATCAGTAACGGCGAGCCGATGCCCACGCGCGAGATCGTCAACGCGCTGCTGGCCGCCGCAGGCGCCCCGCAGGTCGAGGGCACGATCCCGTTCGCGGCCGCCTACGCGATCGGCGCGGCCTGCGAGACGCTGTGGCCGCTGCTGCGGCTGAAGGGCGAGCCGCCGATGACGCGTTTCCTGGCCGAGCAGCTCAGCACCACCCACTGGTATTCGATGGAGCCGGCGCGGCGTGATTTCGGCTACGTGCCGCGCGTGTCGATCCAGGAGGGCCTGCGCCGACTGCAGGCCGCGTGGTCCGGCGGCGCAGGGGCTGGCTGAGCGAGGCGCAGGTTTCACGACGGTCTCACCCGGCTCTCACTGGCCCGCGACCGGGCCTGCCGTAGCGTCTGCCGTGCATCCATTCCACGGGCCACGCGCCCATTGCCACGGAGACGCTCCATGCTCAGGTACGCCGTCATCTTCTTCGTCATCGCGCTCATCGCAGCGGTCCTCGGTTTCTCCGGCGTCGCCGGTGCCGCCACCAACATCGCCTGGATCCTGTTCGTGGTCTTCGTGATCCTGGCGATCGTGTCGCTGCTGCGCGGCAAACGCGTCTGACCCGGGATTGAGTCGCGTCGCAGAAGGGCCCGCCGCGAGGCGGGCCTTTCGCGTGTCCGGGACCTTGCGCTGCGTCCGCGCACGCCGGCCCACCCGGCGACGGATGGCGACGCGACGGCCACACGCCGCCACCCGGGCCACCGCTACAATGCCGCGCATGGCCAGCGTCCCTCCGTTTCCCTTCGATGCCCTCAAACCGGTCGCCGGCCGCGCGCTGGAGATGGCGCTCAATCGCGCGATCGCACTCGACGCCGACACCCGCGCCGCGCTGGCGCGCCTGGACGGGCGCGTGGTCGAGCTCACGCTCGCCGCGCCGCCGCTGGCGCTGCAGCTGCGCGTGCAGGGCGATCGCCTCGCGGTCGGTCCGGTCGAGCCCGCGGGCGATCCGGACCTGGCGGTGCGGACCACGTTGGGCGGCCTGCTGGCCCAGCTGCCGTTCCTGCGTCGGGACGACGCGCCTGCGGTGGGCCGGGTGCGCGTGTCCGGCGACGCCGAGCTGGCGCGCAGCCTGCAGCGCCTGGCCGAGCGGTTCGACCCGGACTGGCAGCAGCCGTTGGTGAGCGTGTTCGGCGAGATCCTCGGCGTGCAGGTCGCCAATGCGATCGGCACCGCCCTGGCGCAGGCGCGCACGCTCGGTGGCGGCCTGGCGCGCAGCGCCGCCGAATACGTCACCGAGGAATCGCGCGACGTGGTGCCGCGCGCCGAACTGGAGGCCTTCCTCGACGACGTCGACGGCCTGCGCGAGGACGTCGACCGCCTCGCCGCGCGCCTGTCGCGGCTGTCTTCGGGGAGCGTGGCTTGAGCAGCCTGCTGCGCGCCGCGCGCATCGGCCGCGTGCTGCTGCGCTACCGGCTCGATTCCCTGCTCGATGCCACCCCGGCCGAGCGCTGGCTGAAGCTGATGCGGCCGTTCGTGCCGCGCGCCTCGGCCGCCATCGCCGCGCAGCCGCGTGGCGCGCGGCTGCGCCTGGCGCTGCAGGAACTGGGGCCGATCTTCGTCAAGTTCGGACAGATCCTCTCGACCCGCCGCGACCTGCTGCCGCCCGACATCGTCGACGACCTGGCGCTGCTGCAGGACCAGGTCGCGCCCTTCGACGGCGACATCGCGCGCCAGATCGTGGAGAAGGCGCTGGGCGCGCCGATCGACGCGCTGTTCGCCGAATTCGACACCGTGCCGCTGGCCTCGGCCTCGATCGCCCAGGTGCACGCGGCGCGGATGCATCCGGTCGGCGACGGCCCGGGCCGCGAGGTGGTGGTCAAGGTGCTGCGCCCGGGCATCGCCCGGCAGATCGCCGGCGACACCGCCCTGCTGCACAACCTGGCCGGGCTGGTCGACCGCACCCATCCCAACGCCGACAAGATCCGGCCGCGCGAAGTGGTGGCCGAGATCGAGAACACCCTGGCCGCGGAGATCGACCTGCAGCGCGAGGGCGCCAACGCCTCGGTGCTGCGCCGCTTCTGGCTGCACTCGCCGGACCTGTACGTGCCCGAGCCGGTGTGGAGCCACACCACCGGCAACGTGCTCACCCTCGAACGCGTGCGCGGCATCAACAGCGACGACATCCGGGCGCTCGATGCGGCCGGGATCGACCGCCGCGCGCTGGCGGCCAAGGGCGTGCGGGTGTTCTACACCCAGGTCTTCCGCGACAACTTCTTCCATGCCGACGCGCACGCCGGCAACATCTGGGTCGACCCGGACCGCAAGACCGACCCGCGCTTCATCGCGCTCGACTTCGGGATCATGGGACAGCTCTCCGGCGAGGACCAGTACTACCTCGCCGAGAACTTCATGGCGATCTTCAACAAGGACTACCGCCGCATCGCCGAGCTGCACATGCAGGCCGGCTGGATGCCGTCGCACATCCGTATCGACGAGCTGGAGGCGGCGGTGCGCTCGGTGTGCGAGCCCTACTTCACCCGGCCGCTGTCGGAGATCTCGCTGGGCGAGGTGCTGGGCAAGCTGTTCCGCACCGCGCAGCGCTACGAACTGACCCTGCAGCCGCAGCTGATCCTGCTGCAGAAGACCCTGCTGACCATCGAGGGGATCGGGCGCCTGCTGGATCCGAAGATCGACATCTGGGCGGTGGCGCGGCCGGTGCTCGAACGCATCCTGGTGGAGCGCTACAGCCCGCGCAGGCTGGCATCGGAGTTCCGCAAGCGGCTGCCCGAGCTCATCACCCAGGCCCCGGAGATGCCGCGCCTGCTGCACGCCTGGCTGCAGCAGCAGGTCGAGGGCCGGCACGAACTGCGGATGCGCTCGACCGACGTGGCCGAGATCACGCAGACGCTCAAGGCGCTGCAGCGGCGGATGGTCGCCGCGATCCTCGGCGTGGGCCTGCTGGTGGTCGCCGCGGTGCTGTACGCGCTCGAGGCCGGCGGCCCGGCCTTCGTCGGCGTGCCGCTGTCGGCCTGGGTGGCCGGCGTCGGCGGGCTGTGGGCGATCCTGGCGGCCTTGCCGCGACGCGGCTAGCGCCGACCCGGTCTCGCGCCCGGCTCGCGCGACCTTGTCCTCCGGTCACATCCCGCGCGCCCGGCCGTCTGGGTTCGGAACGAAGCAGGAAACTGGCATCATTCCCCCCCGGCCCGCGTTGTCTTCGATGACAGGCGGCCGGAGGGGAGCCGGCGCCAGCCGCATCGGCACAGGGACGGGGACATGACGCTATTGCTGGCCACCAGCCTGGGATATCCCACGCTCGCATGGAGCATCGTGCTGGGCGGGCTGCTGCTGTTCTGGCTGGTGGCGGCCCTGGGCATGCTCGGCCTCGACGCGGCGGGCCTGGACGTGGCCGACGGCGCCGACGCGGGCGGCATGGTGTCGCGGCTGGGGCTGGACGGGCTGCCCACGCTGCTGGTGCTGAGCGTGGTCGCGTTCCTGGCCTGGATGCTGACCTACTTCACCCACCTGCTGCTGCTCGCGCCGCTGCCGGCGCTGCTGCGCTACGCCTTCGGCACGCTGGTCCTGCTGCTCTCGCCGATTCCCGCCATCCTGCTCGCCGCGGCGCTGCTGCGGCCGCTGCGTCGCGCGGTGCTGCGCATGCGTCCGGCGCCGGTGGCCTCGCTGCTCGGACGCGTGGCGACCGTGCGCACGCCGCTGGTCGATGCGCGCCACGGCATGGCCGAGCTCGATGACGGCGGCGCCGGGTTGATCCTGCAGGTGCGCCACGACGGCGACGCGGCGATCGCGCGCGGCGACCGCGTCGTGCTGATCGAACACGATGCGCAGGCCAACACCTGGCGGGTGATGGCCGAGCGCGATTACCACACCCTCTGATTCACCGGATCGTTCTTCAGGAGCCGCTACATGGAACTCGCACTGCTGGGCCCCTTCGTCATCGGTGCCGCCGGCGTCGCACTCGCGCTGGTCGTGCTGGCGATCGTCTTCAAGTCCTTCTACAAGAAGGTCGACCAGGGCACGGCGCTCATCGTCAACGACATGAGCTCCCAGCCCAAGGTGCACTTCACCGGTGCGCTGATCATCCCGGTACTGTACCGCGCCGAGCTGATGAAGATCAGCCTGATCACGCTGCAGATCGACCGCCGCGGCAAGGAGGGCCTGATCTGCCGCGACAACATGCGCGCCGACATCGCGGTGGCCTTCTACCTGCGCGTCAACGAGACCCAGGCCGACGTGCTGCGCGTGGCCAAGGCGCTGGGTGCCGACCGCGCCTCGGACAAGAACGCGGTCGACGAGCTGTTCAACGCCAAGTTCTCGGAGGCGCTCAAGACGGTCGGCAAGAAGTTCGAATTCACCGACCTGTTCGAGAAGCGCCAGGAGTTCCGCGACGAGATCATCAAGGTCATCGGCAACGACCTCAACGGCTACGTGCTCGAGGACGTGGCGATCGACTACCTCGAGCAGACGCCCAAGCACGTGCTTGACCCGAACAACATCCTCGACGCCGAGGGCATCCGCAAGATCACCGAGCTGACCGCCTCGCAGAACGTGATCACCAACGAGCTCTCGCAGAACGAGCACCTGGCGATCACCAAGAAGAACGTCGAGACGCGCGAGGCGACGCTGTCGCTGGAGCGCCAGCAGGCCGAGGCCGAGGCGCGGCAGAAGCGCGAGATCGAGACCATCCAGGCACGCGAGGCCGCAGAGACCCTGCGCGTCCAGGAGGAGCAGCGCCAGCTGGCCGAGGCCGCGCGCATCGAGGCGCAGCAGCTGATCGACATCCGCGACCAGAACCGCATGCGCGAGGTGGAAGTGGCCGAACAGAACCGCCAGCGCGCCGTGGCCATCGAGGCCGAACGCGTGGCGCGCGCGCGCCAGCTCGAGCAGGTGACCACCGATCGCGAGGTGCAGCTGCAGGGCGTGGAGCGCGACAAGGTGGTCGAGCAGGGCCGCATGGACGTGGCCAACATCACCCGCGAGCGCATCGCCATCGACAAGACCGTGGCCCAGGAGGAGGAGCGCATCAAGGAGGTGCGCGAGGTGTCCGAGGCCGACCGGCTCAAGCAGATCGCGATCCTCGACGCCGAGGCGCGCGCGCAGCAGGCGCTGCTCGAAGCGGTGAAGAAGGCCGAGGCGGGCGAGACCGCAGCCAAGCACCGTGCAGTGGAGATCACCACCCTGGCGCAGGCCGAGCTCGAGGCCGCCAACCGCCAGGCCGAGGCCAAGAAGGTGATCGCCGATGGCGTGCGCGCCGAGCGCGCCGCGCCGGGGCTGGCCGAGGCGCAGGTCAAGGAGGCCGGCGCGGTGGCGATCGAGAAGGTCGGCATCGCCGAGGCGCGCGTGGTCGACGCGATGGCCGACGCCAACCTCAAGCAGGGCGCGGCCGAAGCCAAGGTGCTGGCCGAGAAGCTGGGCGCGCAGGCGCAGGGCGAGGAGCAGATGGGTCGGGCGCGGGCGACCGCGGTCGAGTCGATCGGCACCGCCGAAGCCGAGGTCGTGGGCAGGAAGCTGGCCGCCGAGGCCGAAGGCCTGACCCGCAAGTTCGCGGCGCTCGATTCGCTCAGCGAGAACGCGCGCGTGCACGAGGAGTACCGCATGGCGCTGGACACCAGCCTCAAGCAGGCGTTGGCTTCGATCGAGGCCGGCAAGGAAGTGTCCAAGGAGAACGCCGAGGTCATCGCCACCGCGCTGCGCAATGCCGACATCGACATGGTCGGCGGCGACGGCGGCATGTTCGACAGCCTGGTGCGGGCGATCTCGCTGGGCAAGTCGATCGAAGGCCTGGCCGACAAGAGCCCGGTGGTGCAGGAGCTGATGCAGAAGTACCTGGGCGTGGGCCTGAATCGGGGATTGCCGAAGGCGGACGCCGACGCGCCCGCAAGCTGACGCTTCAAACCCCCTCCTCCGCTTGCGGGGCATTGCGCCCTTTACGGGTGGAGGGTTGGGGTGGGGGCAACGATCGCAACGTCCCTTCCAGCGCGCTTCGCGCGCGTCCCCTCCCAGCCTTCCCGCAAGCGGGGAAGAAGTACCAGCCCAGCAGGATGACGAGCGGCGATGACCGATCCGAAGCAGGACAACACCGGCGGGATTGAAAGCGGCGCCACCAGCACCGTCGACCAGGCCGTCGCCCAGGGCGGTGCGTACGAGGTGCTGCGCCGTCGGCTGGTCGAGCAGGGCGCGCGCCTGCGCGCGCTGGCCGATGGCCTCAACGCGCGTCGACTGCAGGAATTCGGCGACAGCCGGCTCGAGGTGGCGGGCCGGTTCCGGGTGCGCACCGAGCACAACTGCGTCGGCCGCGACATCGTCCAGGTTGGCGACGACCTGCTGCTGTTCGGCTACAACGTGTTCCTGGGACTCAAGACCCAGACCCGGATCGAGGACGTGTTCGGGCTGTACCGGCTGGTCGAAGGGCCCGACGGTTACGACGTGACCCCGGTCGACCCGAAGGACAGCTTCCTGGCGCAGCCGGGCTTCGTCCACGACTTCACCGAACTCTACGCCTACTATCGCCATGCGCGCCTGCTGCAGCTGATCAAGCGCGACGGCAAGCTGCTGGCCGCGTTCCAGATCGGCGAGCGCAGCAGCGACGTGCGCGTGTTCCGCTGGGCGATCGGCAGCGACGGCACGCTGGCGTGGATCGACTCGCGCGGCGAACGCGACATCGCCCTGCCGCCGCCGTTCGACTTCGAATGGACCCGCGCTACCCGCGACCTGATGGTGGCCGGCCGCCATCCCCACCTGAACATCCTCGACACGCTGTTCGTCGAAACCACCGGCGGCGACCTCACGATCAAGGTCGAGAACAACACCGGCACCGGCCAGGGCGTGTACAGCGAGCCGGTGGAGGACAGTACCCAGTCGCTGGACGATGCCACCATCGACTACGCCCGGGTCGGCTCGCTGGTGCTGCTGAAGATCCTGCCGTATCGCGAGCAGCAGTGGCGCGGCCTGATCTACAACACCATCACCGGATCGGTGGTGCGCAACGACGCCATCGTGCAGGCCTGCGTGCAGCTGCCCGAGGACCACGGGGTCATCTTTCCCGGGGGCTACTACCTGCAGAGCGGCGAGCACAAGGCCTTCGACGCGGCCATGCAGGGCATGCAGTACAAGCGCAGCGTGCGTTCGCCCAATGGCGAGGACGTGCTGTACGTATTCTACGAGCGCGACGGCGGCCGCTCGGCGCTGTTCGTCTACAACACCATCCGCCGCGAGCTGCAGAATCCGCTGTTCGGCCATGGCTACGCCTTCCTGCAGGACGGGCGCATGGTGCTGTTCCACGCCGAGGGCGACGCGCCCACGCGCATCCACCCGATGCAGGTCTGGCAGACCCCGTTCACCAGCGAGGAGTTCGCCGCGCAGCGGCCGGCCGGCAACAGCTTCATGGGCCGGATCGGCAATGCCGCGCTGGTACGCGGCATCTCCGACCTGCTCGAACTGGGCCGCGGCATCGACGACGCGCGCGTCTCCGCGCAGCGCTACCAGCTGCTGGTGCACGGCACCCGGCGCATGTTCGATGCGCATCACTGGCTCGACGATGCCCACTGCGACGGCGCGGCCTCGCTGCTGCACGAGATCAGCGCCACCGGCGAGTCCGTGCTCGACGAGTACGAGAAGGTCGAGGACATCCGCCGCCAGTCCGACACGGCCATGGCCGAGGCCAGCGCGGCGCACCGCGCGCTGCTGGCGAAGCTGCAGCCGGAGAACTGGACCGCGATCGACGAATTCGTCGAGGCGCTGGGCGCGATCTCGCGCCAGCGCGGGCACCTGCTCACCATCCGCGACTACCGCTACATCGACACTGGCGCGATCGACGCGATGGGCCAGGCGCTGCAGCAGGCGCAGGAGCGGGTGGGCGCGGCCACCGGCGCATTCCTCGGCGGCGAGAAGGCGCTGGCGCCGCTGCACGCGCGCCTGCAGGAGCTCGACGCGGCCGCGCAGCAGGCCGGGACCGCACGCGCGCTGGCCGAACAGCTGGCCGCGATGCAGGCCATGTCGGCCGAACTGGACATGCTGTCGGAGCTGATGGCCAGCCTGAAGGTCGACGACGCCACGCAGCGCACCCGCGTGGTCGAGGCGATCTCGGCGCTCTACGCGCGCCTCAACCAGGCCCGCGCGCGCGCCGAGCAGAAGCGGCGCAGCCTCGGGTCGGCCGAGGCCGTGGCCCAGTTCGGCGCGCAGTTCGCGCTGTTCGGGCAGTCGGTCTCCAGTGCGCTGGGCCTGGCCACCGATCCCGAGCGCGCCGACGAGCAGCTGTCGCGGCTGATGGTGCAGCTGGAGGAGCTGGAGAGCCAGTTCGGCGAGCACGAACAGTTCCTCGGCGACATCCTGGCCAAGCGCGAGGAACTGCTCGACACCTTCGAGGCGCACCGCCAGGCGCTGCTCGACCAGCGCCAGCGCAAGGCGCAGTCGGTGTTCGATGCGGCCGCGCGCATCCTCGAAGGCCTGGTCCGGCGCACCGAGCGCTTCGTAACGCTCGACGAGCTCAACGCCTTCTTCGCCGGCGACCCGCTGATCCTCAAGCTGCGCGAGCTGGCCGGGCGCCTGCGCGAGTACCGCGACAGCGTCAAGGCCGACGACCTGGAGGCGCGTCTGAAGGGCGTGCGCGACCAGGCGGTGCGCAGCCTGCGCGACCGCAGCGACCTGTTCGAGGACGGCGGCCACGTCATCCGGCTGGGTCCGCGCCACCGGTTCAGCGTCAACGTGCAGCCGCTGGACCTGACCATCCTGCCGCGCGGCGACGGCCTGGCCGTGCACCTGACCGGCACCGACTACTACGAGGCCATCCACGATCCCGAACTCGACGCGCTGCGCGACTGGTGGCAGGTGTCGCTGGATTCCGAATCGCCGGCGCTCTACCGCGGCGAATACCTGGCCGGGCTGATCCTCGACGCCGCCGTGCACGGGCGCGATGGACTGGACCTGGACACGCTGGAACATGCCCTGGCCGACCCGGCCGCGCTCGATCGGCTGGTGCGCGAGTTCGCCGCGCCGCGCTATCGCGACGGCTACGAGAAGGGGATCCACGACCACGATGCGGCGCGGCTGCTGCAGGCGCTGGTGCCGCTGTACCGCGGCGCGGGCACCCTGGTGCATGCACCCGCGGCCCGCGCGCTGGCGCTGCTGTTCTGGGCGCGCCACCAGCAGCGGCAGGACGTGCAGGCCTGGCCCGAACGCGCGCTCGGTGCGGAGGCGGTGCGCGGCCTGTTCGGCACGCGCGAAGGCATCGAGGCGCTGCAGGCGGAGATGGCGGCGGCCCTGGCGGAATTCATCGGCGAGAGCGGGCTGCCGTTCGAGGACGCGCAGGTGCAGGCCGCGGCCCTCTATCTGTTTGCCGAACTGCGCGAGGGCGAGCCGACCTTCGGCTTCAGCCACTACGCGCGCGACCTGCTCGAGGCGCTCGACGCGCAGCTGCGCACCGCCGGGCTGGCGGAGGGGTTCGAGCGCTCGCTGCGCCAGTCGCCGTCGCCGGCCGCGCAGTGGGCGCAGCTGGCGCAGTGGCTGCGGGCGATGACCCGCGAGCCGGCGCAGGCGACCCTCGCCGGTTACGTGCCCGAGGCGATCGCCCTGCGCCTGGCCGGGCGCGAGCTGCGCCATCGCAACGTCGAGGCCACCCTGGTGGCGGCGGTGGACGGCCTGCTCGGCGAGCATCCGCGTATCGCCGGCGGCCGCCTGGCGCTGTCGGTCGACGATTTCCTGGCCCGCTTCGGCAGCCATCGCGAGCGGTTCGTGCCCGGCTTCGAACGCTACCAGGCGCTGCGCCAGCGCATCGCCGCGCGCGAGCGCGAGACGCTGCGGCTGTCCGAGTTCCGCGCCCGGCCGCTGAGCTCGTTCGTCCGCAACCGGCTGATCAACGAGGTCTACCTGGCGGTGATCGGCGACAACCTCGCCAAGCAGATGGGCACCGCCGGCGAGGACAAGCGCAGCGACCTGATGGGCCTGCTGATGATGATTTCGCCGCCGGGCTACGGCAAGACGACCCTGATGGAGTACGTCGCCAGCCGCCTGGGCCTGGTGTTCATGAAGATCAACGGGCCGGCGCTGGGCCACGAGGTGCGTTCGCTCGATCCGGCGCAGGCGCCCGACGCCACCTCGCGCCAGGAACTGGAGAAGCTCAACCTCGCGCTGGAGATGGGCAACAACACCATGCTGTATGTCGACGACATCCAGCACACCCACCCCGAGTTCCTGCAGAAGTTCATCTCGCTGTGCGACGGCACCCGCCGCATCGAGGGCGTGTGGAAGGGCCGCACCCGGACCTACGACATGCGCGGCAAGAAGTTCTGCGTGGTCATGGCGGGCAACCCCTACACCGAGTCGGGCGAGGTGTTCCGGATCCCCGACATGCTGGCCAACCGTGCCGACATCTACAACCTCGGCGACGTGCTCGGCGGAATGGAGGACGCCTTCAAGCTCAGCTACATCGAGAACAGCCTGACCTCCAATCCGGTGCTGGCGCCGCTGGCCACGCGCGACCTGGCCGACCTGTACCTGCTGGTGGACAGGGCGTCGGGCAAGGACGTGTCCACCAATGCGCTCAGCCACGCCTACAGCGGCGCCGAGGTCAACGAGATCGTGGCCACGCTGCAGCGGCTGATGCAGGTGCGCGACGTGGTCTACCGGGTCAACCAGCAGTACATCGCCAGCGCCGCCCAGGCCGACCGCTACCGCACCGAGCCGCCGTTCCGGCTGCAGGGCAGCTACCGCAACATGAACAAGCTGGCGGAGAAGGTCTCGCCGGTGATGAACCCGGCCGAGCTGCAGCAGCTGATCGCCGACCACTACCTGGGCGAAGCGCAGCTGCTGACCACCGGCGCGGAGGAAAACCTGCTCAAGCTGGCCGAGCTGCGCGGCACGCTGGACGAGGCGCGGGCCGCGCGCTGGGCGCAGATCAAGCGCGACTTCCTGCGCAACAAGGCGATGGGCGGCGAGGATGCCGACACCGGCGCGCGCGTGGTCGCGCAGCTGGCCGACATCGCCGAAGGCCTGACCTCGCTGCGCACCCAGCCTGCGCCGGTACAGGCCGCGCCCGACGTGCCCTGGGAGCGCCTGCTGGCGTCGCTGCAGCAGACCATGGCCGCGCGAAGCGGCCAGGACGATGGCGCGGCGCAGTGGCTGCAGTCGCTGCCGGAGGCCATGCGCGGCGCCTTCGATCCGGTGCTCTCGCACCTGGCACAGGGCCAGGAGCGGCAGGCGCAGCTGAACTCGGCGCTGGTACAGATCCTCGACCTGCTGCGCACGAAGCTGTCCGAAGCAGCGGTCGCGCCGGCGCAGGCGCCGGGCCGGCGCGCGCGGCCCAAGAGCGCGCAGGAGATCGAGCTGGAAGAACTGCTGCGCCAGCTGCGCTTCCGCGCCGACCGGAAGCCGGGCGAGTCGTGAGCCGCGACCCGGCGCCGGTCGACCTGGACGACGCGCTGGCCGTGGTCGGCTACGGCGCGGACGCGCTCGACGGGGCGCTGGACGCACGCCTGGCCGAGGCGCTCGACCATGCGCCCGCGGCCGCGCTGGTGCAGCGGCTGGACGAGCTGCGGCGCGCGCTGCAGGCCGGCAGCCCGCGTGTTACGCGCCGTGGCGCGGGCCTGGTCGGCCGGCTGCTGGGTCGCGACGTGCAGGCGGAAGCCGAGGCACTGCGCCTGCGCGACCGGCTCGGCGTGCTGATCGCGCGGGCCGACGCCGATGCCGGGGGCGTGCGCGCCCGCACCCGCGTGCAGCAGGCGCTGCTGGACGAGGTGGAGCGGTCGATCCACGCGATCGAAGCGCGTACCGGCCAGGCGCGCGACTGGCTCGACGCGCATCCGCAGGCCGGCACGGGGTCGGGCCTGGTCGCGTCGCCGCGCGAGCGCCTGCTGCAGCGGCTCGACCAGCTCGACACCGTGCGCGCCGCCTGGACCATCGGCGCGTCCCAGCTGGCCCTGCTGCGCGATCAATCGCTCGACCTGCTGGCCCGCTACCAGCGCATCCGCGACGTGCTGCTGCCGGTCTGGCGCCAGCATGCGCTGGGCGACGCCGCCGCAGCCGGCGGCCAGCGCGCCGGCGAGGCCGCCCGCGCCCATGCCGCGATCGAATCGGAAGTCGTCGCCATGGCCGCTACACTCGATCCCCGACCCGCACCGCAGGCACCGGAGTAGACGCATGACCCAGGACACCCCCGGCGGCAGCGCCGTCGTTTCCGCCTCCGGCACGCTCGACGAAGCCGCGCTCGCATCGCTGGGCCTGGCCGAGGCCGACCGCGGCGCGATCGCCGAGATCGGCAGGTCGCTGCAGGACATCACCCCCGGCAACCTGCACGTCTTCGGCCGCGAGGCCGCCGGCAAAACCGCCGCGTTCTCCAGCCAGCTGCTCGACCAGGTGCGCAATCGCGACCTCGACGGCGCCGGCGACAAGCTCGGCGAAGTGGTGCGGATCGCGCGCTCGCTCAACCTGGAAGGCTTCGCCGGCAAGTCGAAGCTGCCGGTGATCGGCGGCCTGATCGACCGCATGCGCGCCTCGAAGGGCGAGCTGGTGCAGAAGTTCAGCGACACCAACCAGCAGATCGAGCAGCTGATGCAGGACGTGGCGCGGCAGCAGGGCACGCAGGGCCAGCGCGTGGGCGAGTTCGACCGCATGTACGACATCGTGCTCGAGGAGCGTCGTGCGCTGGGCCTGCACGTGGCCGCGGGCCGCCTGCGCCTGGCCGAACTGGCACGGGAGCAGCAGGCGCTGGCCGGCCTGGAGGATCCGCAGTCGCGCACCCGCCGCGCCGAGGTCGAGAACGCGATGCGCCTGCTCGACAAGCGCGTCGGCGACCTGGCGGTCATGCAGCACGCGGCCGACCAGTCGTTGCCGATGATCCGCATCATCCAGGCCAACGCGATCCAGCTGATCGAGAAGTTCAACGCGGTGCGCAACATCACCATCCCGTCGTGGAAGCGCCAGTTCGCGATCCAGCTCTCGCTCAGCGAACAGAAGAACGCGGTCGAGCTGTCCAACGCCATCGACGACGCCACCAACGAGATCATGCGCAGGAACGCCGAACTGATGCGCCAGACCTCGGTGGAGACCGCGAAGGCCAACCAGCGCGCGGTGATCGACGTGGCCACCCTGCGGCACGTGCACGAACAGCTGATCCAGACCGTGGAGGAGGTGCGCGAGATCCACCGCGAAGGCATGCAGCAGCGCCGCCACGCCGAGGTCGAACTGGCCCAGCTGCGCGAAGAGGTGCAGCAGCGTCTCGCCGCGCCGGCGCAGGCGCCGTAGCGCGGCCCCAGGCGGCTCCAGACGGCTCCAGACGGCCCGCATCGTGGTCGCGCCGCGGCGTTGACGCGCACTGGACGTTTCCTTCGCGGTGCATGAGCGCCACGCGCGCTAGCGTCACCGGCTCCTACCCCCACAGGAGCCACTCATGAGCCATCTCACCGGAAAGCGCGTCGCCATCCTCGCCATCGACGGTTTCGAGCAGTCCGAACTGCTGGAACCGTTGCGCGCACTGAAGGAGCACCAGGCCGAGGTCGACATCGTTTCGCCCAAGGGCGGGCAGCTGCAGGGTTTCCAGCACTTCGACAAGGGCGAACAGGTGCCGGTCGACGTGGAACTGGCGCAGGCCGATGCCGGGCGCTACGACGCCCTGGTGATTCCCGGCGGCCTGTTCAATCCCGACGCGCTGCGCGTGGACGAACAGGCGCTGGCGTTCACCCGCGCGTTCTTCACCGCGGCCAAGCCGGTCGCCGCGATCTGCCACGGCCCCTGGGTGCTGGCCAACGCCGACGTGCTCAAGGGCCGCACCGTCACCTCGGTGCCCAACATCCGCCGCGACCTGGAAAACGCCGGCGCCAGGTGGGTCGACGAGGCGGTCGTGGTCGACCAGGGCCTGATCACCAGCCGCACGCCCGAGGACCTGCCGGCCTTCTGCGCCAAGCTGGTCGAGGAAATCGACGAGGGCCGCCACGCCGGGCAGAAGCGCTCGGTAGCCTGAAACCCGTCACCCGGCCCGTGTGGGAGCGACCCTGGTCGCGAATGCTTTCGCGCGCGAGCGCGCTCCCACACGGCGAACTCGCGCGCGGTCAATCGCGCTCGATGCGGTAGTTGATCGAGCCGCGGCTTTCCCGCGTGCTCGATTCGATCTCGATGTCGAAGCCGCGCCGCAGCAGGTACTTCAGGGTCAGCACCTGGCCGGTGCCCAGCAGCGACACGCCGAAACCGACGTAGAGCCGCGGCGAGAGCTGCTTGCCGATGCCCAGCACGCTGCCGCCGAGCGCGCGCGACTCCGACACGCCCGCGTCGTCCAGGCCCAGGCGCGCGCCCAGCTGTCCGGCCAGCATGCTGCCGCCGGCGGTGAGCGCGGCCGAGGCCGCGTCCAGCTGCCGGCCCTCGGCGCTGGACAGGTTCGACAGCGGCCGTCCCAGCGCCAGGTACGACAGCGCCTGCGAGTTGTCGCTGGCCGGGTCGGTGTACACGTCGGCCTGCGGCGCCGAGGCGCGGCCGGTGACGCTGATGCCGGCGGTGATTCCCTCGGCCTCGATCCGGCGCTCGGCGCGGATATCGAGCCTCGGGTCGGACACCGGCCCGTCGAAGGTGAGCCGTCCGCGCGTGACCTGCAGCTTCTGCCCATAGGCGGTGTAGCGGCCGCCGACCTCGAGCGTGCCGCTGCCGGTCATCTCGCGCCCGGGCCAGGCGCGCACGCGCATGCTGCCGCCGAGCGTGCCATCCAGGCCGAAGCCGCGCAGGCGCACGTCCTCGCCCATGGCCAGGGTCAGGTCGAGCAGCAGCGGCGAGGCGGCGCCGGCTTCCGGGTCGACCGGATCCAGCACCACCACGTCGGGTGAGGCCGAGACGCCCCGGTCGAGCCGCTCCAGGTCGATCAGCGCGCTGGGCACGGCGACCGTGCCGGACACCGACAGCGGCTGGCCGGCGCTGTAGCGCACCTCGATGTCGGGGTCGGCGACGATGCGCAGGTCGCGCGTGTTGGAGGCCACCACGTCCTGGCCGGTCAGGCGCAGCAGCAGCGGGGCACTGCTGTCGCGCCAGTTCAGGCTGCCGTCGACGGCGAGCGTGCCGCCGCCGGAGACGACGCTGCCGTCGATCAGCGCGCTGCCGTCGTCCTGCGCCCGCAGCGCGACCTCGCCCTGCTCGAGCAGGATGCCCAGTGCCGGCAGTTCGGTGCTGAAGCCGCTCAGGCGCGCCTGCCCGCCCAGGGTGGGTGCGGAGCGGCGCCCGCCCAGCTGGAGGTCGGCGGTGAGCCGGCCCGCGGGCTCGACGATGTCGGGCGAGAACAGCTCCAGCCAGGTCAGCTCGTCGGTGTCGGCGCTGATCTCGCCCGAGAGCGGCGAGGCCGCCTCCCAGCCGGTCGCGACGCGGGCGCGGATGTGGCCGTCGTCGTTGAAGACGGTGGCCAGGGTCGCCTCGATGCGCGCGGAACTGAAGTCGGCTTCCAGGCGCAGGTCGCGGTAGCCGAGCAGGTCGCTGCGCGAACGCGCGCTGTTGCGCAGGCCGCCCTCGGCCGAGCGCAGGTCCAGGTGGCCCTGCCAGGCGCGGCCGGCCGGACGCAGCTGGCCGTCGAAATCGACCTCGCCGCGCAGCGTCCACGGTCGCCCGCCTTCGCGCTCGGGCAACCAGGGCGTGACCAGGGCCAGCGGCAGCCCGTTGCCCGCGAGCGACAGGCCGCGCTGCGGCCAGTCCGCCTCGATGCACAGCCCGCCGCCGCCCGCGGCGTCCAGGCAGGCGCGCGACAGGGTCCAGCCGGTGCCGCGCTGGCTCCAGCGCGCCGGCGCCTGCAACTGCCAGTCCGCGCCGCGCGCCGGCACCAGGTGGAGGTCTGCCAGTTCGCCGCCCCAGCCTTGGTTGCCGCGCCGGGCGCTGCCCTGCACGGCCAGCGTCCCGAACTCCGCGCTGGCTGCGCGCGCGTCCAGCCGCAGGTCCTCGACCGCACCGCGCGCCTCGACGCGTACCCGGTCCAGCGCCACCCCGGCACTCAAACCCTCGCCCTCGACCAAGAGCTGGCCGCTGCCGCGCGACCACGGCAGCCTGCCCTGCACGCGCAGGGTCGCCGCGGCGTAATCGTTCCAGCGCAGGCCCGCGCCCTGCAGGTCGGCCTCCACGTCCGGCGCGGTGCGGGCGCCGTCGGCCTGCACGGTGCCGCGCAGGCTGCCGGCGGCGCCGGGCAGCAGGTCGGCCAGGTCCAGCGGCGCCAGCCGCGCGTCCAGCTGCAGGCGGTCGGCCAGGGTGCCGCGCGCGTCGATGCGGCTGTCGCCCACGCGCAGGGCCACCTCGCCCTCGTAGTCGCTGCGCAGCTGGCCGGTCGCCGGCCCGCGCATGGCGAACGAGGCCTGGCCGGCGATGGCGCGCCCGCGCAGGCTGCCGCCCAGTTCGCTGGCCTGCACCTGCAGGTCGAGCCCGCCGTCGTCGCGGGTGCTGCCGCGGCTGGCCAGCTGGCCGTCGACCGCGCCGTTCCAGGCCGGTGCGAAGTAGCCCGGGTCGAAGCCGGCCAGGGTCGCGTCCAGGTCCCAGTGCAGGGCGGGCGACCAGCCGATGTCCCCGGTCGCATCCAGCCGGCCGCCGGGCGTGGTGGCGGACAGGCTTACCAGACGCAGGGCCTCGAGATTGCCGCGGCCGTCGAGGTCGACCCGGGCGCGCAGGGCGTCGCGTTCGAGCGTGGCCTTGCCCATCACCGCCCAGGCGCGGGAGGTGCCGGCGATGCCCAGGTCGGCGTCGATGTCGATTGCCGGGGGGGGATCGGCCGGCTCGGCATCGGGCGCCTGCGGATCGCCCGCCAGGCGCAGCCCGCGCGCATTGACCGCGAACCGGAACCCGGCCGCGCGCGGCTCGCGGAAGTCGCCGCGCCCGCGCGCGGTGATGCGGCCACCAAAGACGTCCACGACCAGCGGCTGCAGCTCCAGCACCTGCTCCTCGAGCCTGAGCTTCGAGGGCTGGAGCAGCGCGTGCAGCGTGCCGCGACGCAGCTCGCCCTGCACGTCGGCCGCGCCGCCGCGGCCATCGGCGAGCAGCGTGAACGACAGCGGCTCGCCGGCGTCGCCGCCGGCAAGCAGCGCGGGATCCAGCGCGTCCGACGAGGCACGCAGGCTCCACTCCTTGCCACGCAGCGCCAGCGCCAGCCGCAGCGGCTCGGGCGCATGGCCGACCACGGCGACGTCCATGTGGTCGAGGTCGCCGCGCGCAACCAGGCCGATGCGAGGCCGCGGCCGCGGGAACGCCGCCGGCAGCAGCGCGCTCGCGGTCAGGTCGGTGCGGTAGTGGTCGCCTGGCGCGTACACGCCGTCGACGCCAAAGCGTCCGCGGTCGCTGTCCACCACCAGCCCGGCGATGCGCAGTTCGCCCTGGCGCGCGTCGAGGCCGCCGCGGATCGTGGCGATGTCGACCAGCGCCGCGCCCGAGCGGGTCACGCGCAGCCCGTCCACGCGGATGCGGTCGGCCTGCAGCGACAGCGGCAGGTCGATGCGCGGCAGCACCTCCGGCCAGGTCGGCAGCTCGAAGGGCGTGTCCGCCGGCTCGGGCAGGTCGAGCGTGGCGCCTTCGACGTCCAGCGCGTCCAGGCGCAGGCGGCGACCGACCAGGGGCATGATCGCCGGGTCGAGCACGACCCGCCTTGCGCTGAAGGTCAGCACCGACGGGTCCGCGCACTCGCCATAGGGCACCGGTTCGCCGTCCACGTCGGGACAGCCGCGCTGC
Organism: uncultured Luteimonas sp.; assembly: GCF_947492465.1. Taxonomy (NCBI): domain Bacteria; kingdom Pseudomonadati; phylum Pseudomonadota; class Gammaproteobacteria; order Lysobacterales; family Lysobacteraceae; genus Luteimonas; species uncultured Luteimonas sp. The sequence goes on along the minus strand of NZ_CANLNF010000002.1, from coordinate 386,623 downwards.
ACGTAGCGCACGCCGTGCAGGGTCAGCGGGCCGGAGGCTGGGCCCTGCGCGCGGTCCCAGGCCAGCTCGGTGCCGTCGGGCAGGGCGGCGCTGATGCGCGCGAGCAGGAAGTCGCGCCCGCCGAAGGTGGCCAGCAACCAGTACAGCAGCGCGCCGGCCAGCAGCAGCACGACCAGCGAGACGAGCGCGCTGCGGATCGCCAGCACGCGCAGGCGCCGGCGCCTGCGCTCGCGCAGTTCGGCGATGCGCCGTTCGCGCTCCTCGGGGGTGATGTCGTCGGGCAGCCGCGGGCGGCGTCGGAAGGCCATCTCAGAATTCCGCCCCGATGCTCAGGCCGACGGTGAACGGCGAGTCCGGATCGTCCAGGCCGCGCGCGATGTCCAGCTTCAGCGGACCCACCGGCGAACGCCAGCGTGCGCCGATGCCCACGCCGGTATGCCAGTCCGGCGATGTGCTGTCGAAGGCGCTGCCGCTGTCGACGAAGACCGCCGCGCCCCAGTCGCCGAAGAAGTAGCGCTCGTACTCCACGCTGGCCGTCACCACGTTGCGCGCGCCGGTGGCGAGGTAGCCGGTCTCGCGCAGCACGCCGTCCTCGTCTTCCTCGTAGCGGGTGATGCGCGGTCCGACCTCGCGCCACTCGTAGCCGCGGATGCTGCGGTCGCCACCGGCGTAGAAGCGCAGGCTGGGCGGCATGTCCACCAGCGCGCTGGTCCAGGTGTAGCCGGCCTCGGCGCGCAGGATCAGCCGGCCGTTCTCGCCCATGCCCTTGAACGTGCTGGCGCGCGCATGCAGCTGCGCGAAGCTGGCGTCCGACCCCGCGCCTTCCAGGCCGCTGCGCAGCACCAGCGAGCCGCCTGCGCCGCTGGTGGGGAAGATGCGGTCGTCGACGTTGACGTATTCGGCGCGCACCGAGGGAAAGGTGAAGGTCGCATAGCGGTAGGCCAGCGGGGTGGCCGGATCGGCGGCCTCGTCGCGGGTGGGATAGGCCCAGCGCTCGCGCAGCACGTGCAGCGAGGCGACGAGGTCCACCTGCGGGCTGTACTGGCCGCTGCGGCTGCCGACCAGTTCGATGCGGCGGGTGTCGATGTAGTCGGTCTGCTCGTCGTAGCCCTGCGCGCTGATCGTGTACCAGCCGTCGCGCCAGGCGAAGGCGGGGATCCGGTACTGCAGGGTCAGGGTCTTGCGCTTCTGCGCGTAGTCCAGCTGTGCCAGCGCCTTGTGCCCGCGGCTGTTGACGTAGCGGCGTTCCGCGCCCAGGCGCACGCCTGCGCCGCTGTCGGTGCCGTAGCTCAGGCCTGCGGTGTAGATGTTGCGCTTGGCCGGGGTGAGCTTCACGTTCACCGGTACCCGGCCGTCGATCGCCGCGTCGGGTTCGGGCCTGATCTCGATGTCGCCGAAGTAGTCGAGCCGCGCCAGCGAGGTGCGCAGGCGGTCGATGCGGCCCTGGTGGTAGTAGTCGCCCTCGTCCCAGTAGACCAGGCGCTCCAGCAGCTCGTCGCGGATGATCGGACGGGTCTGCTCGAAGCGGGTCGGGCCCATGTCGTAGCGCCTGCCGCTGGTCCACACCAGCTCGATGTCGGCGGCGTTCTGCGCCCGCGTGACCTCGACCCGGCGCGAGGAGAAGTCGGCATCGAAGTAGCCGCGCTCGGTCAGGCGCCGGCTGATGCGGATCTTGCTGTCCTCGTAGTCGGCGTGGTTGAAGATCGCGCCGGGCGAGGGGGTGAAGTCGTCCAGGTCGGACTGCAGGTAGCGGTCCTGGCCGCCTTCGCCGATGATCGCGATGTCGGCGTTGCGCACCCGCACCGGTTCGCCCGCATCGACCCGGATCGTCACCGAGACGCTGCCGTTCTCGCGGCTGCGCTCGACCTCGATGACGGGCGAATAGAAGCCGAACGGCTCCAGCGCCTCGCGCGTCTCGTCCTCGGCCGCGCGCACCAGGTAGCCCATGCGGCGGCCGCTGACCTCCTGCCCGGCCGCGTCGACCAGCGACAGCGACACGCGCACGTTGTTGGTCATGTCCTCGTCGAGGCCCAGGATCTCGACCGCGCCCACGGTGACCGCATGCGCGGCGCCGGCGAACAGGAAAGACAACGCGGCGATGGCGGCAATGCGGTGGGGGAGGCGCATCGCGGGAGGATACCGAAGCGGAGTTGAAGGACGTTTAACGGATCCGTGCCGATCCGTGCCGGAACGATGCGACGCCGGCTGCGTCGCTCCGGCCCTGCCCCCACCCCAACCCTCCCCCGCAGGCGGGGGAGGGGGCAAGACGACGTATCGCTTCGAGTCCTCCGCATGCGGGGAGGGGCAAGATGACGTATCGCTTCGAGTCCTGCCGCCTGCGGGAGGGAGCAAGGCGACGTATCGTTTCGATTCCCTCGCCCGCGGGGAGGGAGCAAGACGACGCATCGCTCCGAGCCCTCCCCCGCCTGCGGGGGAGGGTTGGGTGGGGGCCGCCGAAGCGACAGCTCTTCCCGCCCCTCAGACCGACAGATGCTCGATCGCGGCCACGCTGCCCAGCCGCGCTGCCAGGCGCTTGAGCAGGGCCAGGCGGTTGCGACGCACCGCCTCATCATCGACGTTGACCATCACGCCGTCGAAGAACGCATCGACCTGCGGACGCAGCTGCGCCAGGCGCGCGAGCACGTCCGCGTACTCGCCCTGCGCGAGCGCCGCATCCGTGTCCGCGCAGGCGGCTTCGACCGCCTCGGCCAGCGCGATCTCGGCCGGCTCGTGCAGCAGCGCGCCTGCCACGACGTCCGGCACCGGCTCGTCGACCTTGCGCAGGATGTTGCCGATGCGCTTGTTGGCCGCGGCCAGCGCCTCGGCGCCGGGCAGCGAGGCGAAGCTGCCGATGGCCGCCAGGCGGCGGCCGAAGTCGACAAGCGACGACGGCTTCAGCTCCGCGACGGCATTGAAGTGCTGCACCGGCACGTCCTTGTCGGCGTAGTAGCTGCGCAGGCGCTCGATGATGAAGTCGTAGATCTCGTCTGCATCGGCACAGGCGCGCTCGTCGCCCTTGCCGACGGCCACCGGTCCGACACCCTCGACCGCCGCCGCGACAAGGCCGCGCAACGACAGCGGCAGATCGCCCTCGATCATCGTCCGCGCCAGCCCCAGCGCATTGCGCCGCAGCGCGAATGGATCCTTGTTGCCGGTCGGCTTGAGTCCTGCGGCGAAGCCGCCGGCCAGCGTGTCGAGGCGTTCGGCGATCGCCAGCACCCGGCCCAGCTTTGATGGCGCGATGGCGTCGGCGGCGAAGCGCGGCTGCCAGGCCTGGTCGATCGCCTCGGCGATGGCGACCCGCTGTTCGTGGCCCAGGTCGGCCAGCACCGCGTCCTGCATCGCGTAATGGCGGCCGGCGATGCCCTGCAGTTCCGGGAACTCGTTGACCAGGCGCGACTGCAGGTCGGCCTTGGACAGCTCCGCCGCGCGGCGCGCCAACGCCGGATCCACGCCCACCTGCGGCGCGATCGCCTCGGCAAGGGCCGCCACGCGCGCCACCTTGTCGGCCACCGTGCCCAGCTTCGCCTGGTAGGTCACGGTCGAAAGCCCGGCGTTCATCGACGCCAGGCCCTGCTTCATGTCCTCGACGAAGAAGAACTTCGCGTCGGCGAAGCGCGGACGGATCACCCGCTCGTAGCCCTTGCGGATCTCGCTGTCGTCCTTCGGCTCGATGTTCGCGATGCCGATGAAATGCGCACCCAGGCGGCCGTCGCCGTCGAGCACCGGGAAGAACTTCTGGTTGGCTTCCATCGTCGCCACCAAGGCTTCCTGCGGCACCGCGAGGAACTCCTCCTCGAACGTGCACGACACCGCGTGCGGCCATTCGACCAGGCAGGCGACCTGGTCGAGGTTGCCGGCATCGATGCGCGCCCGGCCACCGGCCGCGGCCGCCGCGGACTCGACCTGCTCGACGATGCGCTGGCGACGCTCCTGCGGGTCGACCAGGACCTTCGCGCCGCGCATCGAATCGATGTAGTCCGCGGGCGTGGACAGCCACACCTGCTTGTCGTGCAGGAAGCGATGGCCGCGGCTCATGCGGTCGGCGCGCACGCCAAACACCTCGGCCTCCACCACGTCCTTGCCCAGCAACAGCACCAGCCACAGCACCGGGCGCGCGAAGGCGTACTCGTGGTCGCCCCAGCGCATCGGCTTGGGAATCGGCATCGCGGCGATCGATTCGCGCAGCACCTCGGGCAGCAGCGTGGCGGTCTTCGCACCGGGCGTCACCGAGCGATGCACGAAGCGCTCGCCCTTGGCGTCGCTGGCGCGCTCGAGCGCGGTCCACTCGACACCGGCCTTGGCGGCGAAGCCCTGCAGCGCCTTCGTCGGCTGCCCGTCGGCGTCGAGCGCGATGTTCACGTACGGTCCGAACACCTCGGACGCCTGCTGCGGCTGTTCGGCCGCCACGCCAGGCAGCAGCACGGCCAGCCGGCGCGGCGTGTACAGCGGCCTGGCGCCGTCGCGCTCGACCGCGATCCCGCGACGCTCGAGCGCCGACAGCACGCCGTCGAACAGCGCCTGCGCCAGTCCCGGGAGCGCCTGCACGGGCAGTTCCTCGGTGCCCAGTTCGATCAGCAGGGAGGGCATCGGGACGGTGCTCATGCGGGATTGGCCTGTGCGGTTGGGGCGGGGGCGGAGAACGGGCTGTAGTGGCTGCGGAACACCTCCAGCGCCTCGCAGCGGTCCACCCGCGCGCGCAGCGCCGGCCAGGGCGCCAGGTCGAGCGGGATCGCCTCGCGCAGGTGGGTGGCATAGCAGGCCACGGCGATGTCGGCATGGCCCATCGCATCGCCGACCAGCCACGGCGCGTCGCCGCGCGCGACGCAGGCCTTCTCCAGTTCGCCCAGCGCGCCCTCCACCTGCACCCGGCAGCGCGACAGCCAGGCCTGGCTGTGCTGCTCCACGGGGCGGAAGATGCGTTCGAGCGCGATCAGGATCGCCTTGTCGATCGCGCCGGTGGCCAGCGCGATCAGGCGCTGGGCATCGCGGCGCGCGTGGCCGGTGGCCGGCATCAGCGCGCGGTCGGGGCCGACCAGGTCGTCGAGGTAGTCGAGCATCATCGACGACTCGGTCAGCACCTCGCCGTCGTCGAGCACCAGGGTCGGCGCGCGGCCGAGCGGGTTGTACTCGCGGATGCGGTCGAAGTCGCGCCCGACCGACCACGCGCGGTGCTCGAAGTCGATGCCGTACAGCGCCATGGCGATCGCCACCCGGCGCGTGTAGGACGAGTCGTACATGCCGATCAGGATCACGGCGCAGCCTGCTGCGCGGCCGGCTGGACCTTCAGGCCCGGGAAGCCGAGCTTCTCGCGCTGCGCGTGGTAGGCCTGCGCCACCGCCTGCGCCAGCCTGCGCACGCGCAGGATGTAGCGCTGGCGTTCGGTGACGCTGATCGCGCGCCGCGCGTCGAGCAGGTTGAAGCTGTGGCTGGCCTTGGTGACCTGGTCGTAGGCCGGAAGCGGCAGCCCCGCTTCCACCAGTTTCATCGCCTCGGCCTCGCAGGCGTCGAAGCGGTGGAACAGCTCCTCGACGTTGGCGTGCTCGAAGTTGTAGGCGCTCTGCTCGCGCTCGTTCTGCAGGAACACGTCGCCATAGGTGACCACGCCCTGCGGGCCCTGCGTCCACACCAGGTCGTAGACGTTGTCGCAGTTCTGCAGGTACATGCACAGGCGTTCGAGGCCGTAGGTGATCTCGCCCAGCACCGGCCTGCATTCGAGTCCGCCGGCCTGCTGGAAGTAGGTGAACTGGGTCACCTCCATGCCGTTGAGCCAGACCTCCCAGCCCAGGCCCCAGGCGCCGAGCGTGGGCGATTCCCAGTTGTCCTCGACCAGGCGCAGGTCGTGCACCAGCGGGTCGATGCCCAGTTCCTTCAGCGAGCCGAAGTACAGCTCGACGATGTTGTCCGGATTGGGCTTCATCACCACCTGGTACTGGTAGTAATGCTGCAGGCGGTTGGGGTTCTCGCCGTAGCGGCCGTCGGTGGGGCGGCGCGAGGGCTGCACATAGGCCGCGTTCCACGGCTCCGGGCCGAGCGCGCGCAGGAAGGTGGCCGGATGGAAGGTGCCGGCACCGACCTCGAGGTCGAGCGGCTGGATCAGCACGCAGCCCTGCGCCGCCCAGTAGGCGTTGAGGCGGGTGATCAGTTCCTGGAACGTGGGTCCGGTCATCGGCACGCGTCGATTCGGCGCTTTCGCGGGGCGCGCTAGTATAGCGGCGGACCCTGCTGCACCCGGATTTTCCGGCACCGGAGCCACGTTGAACGAAGCGCTGCGTCCCGCCCCGACACCCGCGCGCCTGCCGCCTGGCCGGCTGGCGCTGGAACCGGTGATCGCGGGCCTGCTCGCCGACGGCCTGCTCGCGCCGAAGGACGCCGAGCACGCGCGCGCCAGCGCCCGCCACGTGCGCGGGCTGGACGCGGTGCATCCGCTGGTGCTGCTGGCCAACCTCAAGCTGCCTTCGGCGCAGCGCGCCGGCAGCGAACTGGGCCTGGAAACGCTGACCGAATGGCTGGCCAGCGCCAGCGGCCGGCGCTACCTGCGCATCGACCCGACGAAGATCGTGGTGGCCGAGGTCACCGAACTGGTCTCGCATGCCTACGCGCGCCGGCACCGCATCCTGCCGGTGGAAGTCACGCCCGACCGCGCGCGCATCGCCACCAGCGAACCGATGGCGCTGGACTGGCTGCCCGACGTGCAGCGTCTGCTGCGGCGCGAGATCGAGCTGGTGGTCGCCAATCCGCTCGACCTGCACCGCTACACCATGGAGTTCTACGGCGTCACGCGCTCGGTGCGCGGCGCCCACCAGGACGGTGGCGAGAAGGGCAGCCAGGCGGCGCCGAGCTTCGAGCAGCTGGTCGAACTCGGCCGCGCCGGCGACGTCAATGCCGACGACCACCACATCGTCAACATCGTCGACTGGCTGCTGCAGTACGCCTACGAGCAGCGCGCCTCTGACATCCACCTGGAGCCGCGCCGCGACGTCGGCCGGGTGCGCTTCCGCATCGACGGCGTGCTGCACAAGGTGTTCGAGATGCCGCCGCCGGTGATGACCGCAGTGGTCTCGCGCATCAAGGTGCTCGGGCGCATGGACCTGGCCGAACGCCGGCGCCCGCAGGATGGCCGCATCAAGACCCGCTCGCCCGGCGGTCGCGAGGTCGAGATGCGCCTGTCGACCATGCCCACCGCGTTCGGCGAGAAGTGCGTGATGCGCATCTTCGACCCGGACACCGCGTTCAAGAGCATCGAGCAACTGGGCTTCGATGCCCGCGAAGCCGCCACCTGGCAGGAGCTGACCAATCGCCCGCACGGCATCGTGCTGGTCACCGGGCCGACCGGTTCGGGCAAGACCACCACACTGTATTCGACCCTCAAGCGGCTGGCGACGTCCGACGTCAACGTATGCACGGTCGAGGACCCGATCGAGATGATCGCGGTCGAACTCAACCAGATGCAGGTGCACCACCAGATCGACCTGGGCTTCGCCCAGGGCGTGCGCACCCTGCTGCGCCAGGACCCCGACATCATCATGATCGGCGAGATCCGCGACCTGGACACCGCGCAGATGGCGGTGCAGGCATCGCTCACCGGCCACCTGGTGCTCTCCACCCTGCACACCAACGACGCGCCTTCGGCGATCACCCGCCTGCTCGACCTGGGCCTGCCGCACTACCTGATCGCCTCGACCCTCAACGGCATCCTCGCCCAGCGCCTGGTGCGCACCCTGTGCCCGCACTGCAGGGCGCCCAGGCCGCTCGCGCCCGAAGCCTGGCATGCGCTGCTGCCCGGCCCGAACCCGCCGCCCCTGCCGACCACCGCCAATGGCCCGGTCGGCTGCCTGGAATGCCGCAATACCGGCTACCTCGGCCGCGTCGGCATCTACGAGCTGATGCCGGTCACGCCCCGGCTGCGCGCCCTGATCCGCCCGGACATGGAGCTGGCCGCGTTCACCCGCGCCGCGGTGGGCGAGGGCCTGCGCACGCTGCGCATGGCCGGCGCGGAGAAGGTCGCGCAGGGGCTGACGACCGTGGAAGAAGTGCTGACGGTGCTGCCGCCGACGGAATAGGGCGGCGGAGGCCCACGCAGCCGATGCAGTAGCATGTCGCCATCGTGGCGCAGCCACATCGAAGGCGAAGCAGGGCAGTCATGTCGACGCGGGCAATGGGTCCGGCCACCGGTTGGTCGTGGCTGGCGCGGGCGGTCAACCTCGGGCGCGGCAATCCGAAGGCGGTGATCGGAGGAATCGCGCTGGTGGCGCTGCTGGCGGTGCTGCCGAGCGTGGTGCAGATGCTGCTGCAGTCGACGGTCGGCGTGCAGCCCGATGCGCTGCTGACGGTGGCGGGCCTGACCACGCTGGTGTCGCTGATCGTGTTCCCGCTGCTGATCGGCGGCGTGCTGCGCGTGATCGACGCGACCGAGCGCGGCCTTCCGGCCTCCGCCACCGGCGTGTTCGAACCTTTCCGCGGCGGCCATGGCGGCGGCCGCCTGATCGGCTTCGGCCTGCTGATGACCGCGCTCTACCTGCTCGTCTTCGGCACGATCATCGGCAGCTTCGGCCAGGGCCTGCCGGAGTGGTACATGCAGATGGTGCAGCTGACCATGGAAGCCGGCGGCAAGCCGGTCCAGCCGGACGACATCCCGTCGCCGCCGTCCGGCCTGGGCATGGTGATGGCGCTGGGCCTGCTGTTCGGCCTGTTCCTGGGCGGCGCCTACGCGATCGGCTTCGGCCAGGTCGCGCTGGGCGGACGCGGGGTATTCGCGGCGGTGGGCGATGGCCTCGCCGGCGCGCTCAAGAACCTGCTGCCGATCGTGGTGATGGCGGTGCTTGCGATCGTCGCGCTGTTCGCGCTGACCCTGGTGGTGACCCTGATCGGCGGCGTGCTGGCCCTGGTCGGCGGCCTGGTGCATCCGGGGCTGGCGGCGCTGCTGGTCGCGCCGGTCTACCTGGGCATGATCATGCTGATGTACGTGGTCATGTTCGGCGTGATGTACCACATGTGGCGCGACATCTGCGCCGAACCGGTGGCGCCGCCGCCGCTGCCGGACAACCAGGTCGAACTCTGAAGGCCTGCGCCGCGGCGCGCGTAGCCGCGCGTCGTGGTTGCAGTGCCGGCGCACCGTTGCGCGAGCGACATGGCGCCGGATGCGGTCGCGTCCGGCGCGCAGTCCGCGTCGCGGTGCATGCCTAGAGCAGCAGGGCGTCGAGCGCGCGCTGCATCGCCGCCTGGGTCGCGACGAACAGCCAGATCGCGACAGCGAGCGTCGCCACGCACTGGGCCGCCAGCCAGGCTTTGGCCCAGGCCGGCAGCGCCGCGCGACCGCCGGGCTGCCGCACGTGCGTGCCGGCGATGCGGTCGTGCAGGGCCTGGTAGTGCGGCGGCGTCGCCGCCAGCAGGTGGCCGATGTTGAGCGTGAGCCAGGACAGGATCCCGGCCAGGTGTCGCCCGGCCGCGCGTGCGATGCCGATGCGGGCGCCGTCCACGGCGCAGGTGCGCAGGCCCAGCGCGCGCTTGCCGGGCGTGGCCTGGCAGGGCGAGGCCTCCCAGGCGGCAAACCAGAGCAGGGCGAGCACGCCCCAGGCCAGCAGCGGCGGCAGCAGGGTGTCTCCGATCGCCTGCGACAGGCTGCGCACCAGTGCGTGCTGGTCGGGGTCGGACAGCCATTGGCGCGCGAGTGCCAGTGGCGAGCCCCCCTGCAGCAGCAGGTCGAGCATCGAGCGCGCCATCGCCTGCACCACCGCGTCGAATGCCGCGGCGATCCTCACAATGCCGCCGCGCAGGTGGGCCGCGCACGCCAGCAGGACGGCCAGGCCCGGCACCGCCATGTCCAGCGACCAGGCCGCATAGCGCCGCAGCAGCCCGGCCGGCGCCGCCTGCGCGCCGCTCATGCCTCGTCGGCGGCCCCGTTCCCGCTGCGCGGCACGATCATGCGCGCGGCGATGATGCCGGCCTCGTACAGCAGGCACATCGGGATCGCCAGCATGAGCTGCGACACCACGTCGGGCGGGGTGATGACCGCGGCGAGGATGAACACGCCCACGATCGAATAGCCGCGCCATTCGCGCAGCTGCCCGGGCGTCACCCAGCCCAGCGCGACCAGGATCACCAGCGCCACCGGCAGCTCGAAGCTGATGCCGAAGGCCAGGAAGATCACCAGCACGAAATTCAGGTAGGCGTTGATGTCGGTCATCATCGCCACGCCGTCGGGCGTCACCGCGGTGAGGAAGCCGAACACCGCCGGCAGCACGAGGAAGAACGCGAACGCGCAGCCGGCATAGAACAGCGCCACCGCGGACACCAGCAGCGGCAGCGCCAGCCGCTTCTCGCGCCTGTACAGGCCCGGTGCGACGAAGGCCCAGGCCTGGTACAGCAGCCAGGGCATGGTCACCAGCACCGCGGCGAACAGCGCCAGCTTGAGCGGCGCGAAGAACGGAGAAGCGACCTCCACCGCGATCAGGTGCGCGCCCTGCGGCAGCTTGTCCAGCAGCGGCTGGGCGAACCAGCCGTACAGCCGGTTGGCGAACGGCAGCAGCGCGACCAGGGCGATGCCCAGCCCGATCATCGCGCGCAGCAGGCGCGTGCGCAGCTCGACCAGATGTTCGATCAGGCTGCTCTCGCCGCTGTCGTGTTCAGCGCTGCCGGCCATCGTCCCCGTCCGCGTCATTGGAATTGCCGTGGTGGGCAGGCGTGGCGGCGCCGGGGACAGGCTGCGCCGCGTCCGCGACGGCTCCCGCGGGCGTGCCTTCGGACGCAGGCGACGGGGTTTCCACGCCCTGTCCGGCGTCGGAGCCCTGTGCTGGCGAGACGTAGTCGGCCGCGTCCGTGGTCAGGATCGCGGGCGGGCTGGACGCGGCGTCCGGCCCGCCGGTCACTTCCCGGCGCAGGCTCTCGATCTCGCGCCGTGCCTCGGCCTCGGCCGCGCGCACCTTGGCCTGCACTTCGGCCTCGGTTTCCTGCATGGTCCTGTGCAGGTCCGATGCCGCGGTCCTGGCGTCGTGCAGGCTGCGCTTGAGTTCGTCGGCCGCCAGCTCGCGCTCCAGCTCGGACTTCACCGAGTACCACTGCGCGCGCGCGCGACGCACCCACAGCCCGGCGAAACGCGCCGCCTTGGGCAGGCGCTCGGGGCCGAGCACGACCAGCGCGACCACTGCGACCAGCAGCAGTTCGGTGAAGCCGATATCGAACATGTTGGCGGCCGCGGACCCGCGGCTCAGCGCGAGACGGTGTCGTCCTGCCGGGCCTTGCCCGACACGGTGCCGTCGCGTTCGTGCTGCGGCGGCTGGTGGTCGAGTTCACCGGCGGGCTTGTCCTCATCGGCCATGCCCTTCTTGAATCCCTTCACCGCCTCGCCCAGGTCGCGGCCGGCGCCACGCAGGCGCTTGGTGCCGAACACCAGCAGCACCACGACCAGCACGATCAGCCAATGCCAGATGCTGAAACTACCCATTGCATGCTTCCGGGAACAGGTGAGGAGCGCTCAGGATACTCCACGCCGCGCGGCGCGACCGTGAGCGCAGCCCCTCTTGCCGGTTCAGGGCGTCTCGGGCAGCGGCTCGACCATCGCCGGGTTGTCGTCCACCGGCTCGAATGGCTGCGGCTGCGGCTGCGGATCCACCACCGGCTGCCCGGAGAGCGGCACCGTGCTGGCGCCGGCGGACTCCGCGGGCTCTGCGGGCGCTGCCGGCATGGCCACCGCGGGCGCGGGACGCTCGCCGGTGCCGCGTGCGGCGCGGGCCGCGGCGGTGGCCTCCTCGAGCTGGTCGCGGAAGGCGACCACATCGTTCGACGGCGCCTGCCCGGCGCGGCCCTCGAAGATCATCCGCGGCGTGGTCCCCACGCCATAGACCAGCTGGTTGGCGTCGTTGTCGATCTGCAGCACCGCGCCGTCGAGCGCGACGCCGGCGAACAGGCCGCGCGCGCGCGACCACGACCAGATCTCGGCCTTGAGCTGGCCGTCGGTGGCGGCGGAGGCATTGCGCCCGACCGGGCCGGCGGCCACGCCGGCATCGGCGCCCAGGGTGACCTTGCCGTTGACGATGGATTCGAGGCTGCGGTCGTTGCGGAACACCAGCACCACGTCCGAGGACTGCACGCCGGCCTGGAAGCCGATGCTGCCGCCGGTGAGCTTGACGAAGCTCGGATTCGACCAGGTGCCGTCGGGCGACTTCACCGACAGCAGGCCGTGGCCGCGACGGCCGCCGAGCACCAGGCCGACCTTGAGCGTGTCGGGGATCACGACGATCGCGCGCGCCTCGTCGAGCAGCTTGTCCGGGATCGCCGATTCGGGGATTTCCTGGACCTCGTTGAGCACGCGCACCGCGTTGGCCGCGCGCGCATCCTCCTCGGGACCGGCGACCGCCGTGCCACCGGCGAGCGAGAGGGCCAGCAGCGATGCGAGCAGCGCCTTGCGCAAGGGGAACGAAGGGCGGGAAACGGGCATCGCGGACTCCGGAAAGACAGTGGGCACCGCGCTCGCGGCGACGGCTCAGGCTAGGGACGGGGCGATGAATCGGGCATGAGTTGAGCGGGCCTATCGCGGCGATAGAAAACAGCCGGTGCCAAAGCACCGTGCGGCCTGCCATCCTATGCCGATGACGACCCCAGCCCCTGCGCCCGGCGGCGCAATGCCAGACACCGCCGTCATCCTGGTCAACCTCGGCACGCCCGAGGCGCCCACCGCAGCCGCGGTGAAGCGCTACCTGGGCGAATTCCTCGGCGACCGGTTCGTGGTGCAGATCCCGAAACTGCTGTGGTGGCCGCTGCTGCACGGGGTGATCCTGCCGCTGCGCTCGCCGCGGGTGGCGAAGAAGTACGCCGAGATCTGGATGGAGGGCGGGTCGCCGCTGGCGGTGCATACGCGGCGGCTGGCCGAGGCGCTGCAGCCGCGCCTGCCGGGCATCGCCGTCGTGCACGCAATGCGCTACGGCGAACCGGCGCTGGGTGCGCGCCTGCGGGAACTGCGCGCGGCCGGCGTGCGGCGGGCGCTGGTGCTGCCGCTCTACCCGCAGTACTCCTCGACCACCACCGGCACCGTGTCCGACCTGGCCCGGCGCACGGCTGGCGCGCCGTCGCTGCGCATCGTGGACGACTACGCCACCGATCCGGGCTGGGTGGCCGCGGTGGCCGACTCGATCCGAGCGCACTGGCAGGCGAACGGCCGGGGCGAACGCCTGCTGTTCTCCTTCCACGGCCTGCCGCAGCGGCTGGTGGACGCGGGCGACCCCTACCAGGCGCAGTGCGAGGCCAGTACCGCCGAAATCGTGCGCGCGCTGGGGTTGGAGCCCGACGAATACCTGCTTGCCTACCAGTCGCGCTTCGGCCGCGAACGGTGGCTGGGCCCGGCGACCGACGACACCCTGCGCGCGCTGGCCGGCGAGGGCGTGCGCGAGGTCGACGTGGTCTGCCCGGGCTTCGCCGCCGATTGCCTGGAGACGCTGGAGGAAATCGCGATGGAGAACGCCTCGCTTTTCGTCGAGGCCGGGGGCCGCGCGATGCGCTACATCCCCTGCCTCAACGACGCGCCCGCCCACGCCGACGCGCTGGCCGCCCTGGCGCAGCGCGAACTCGCCGGCTGGAACGGCGCCGGCTGATGCGCGAGTTCCACCTCGATATCCCGCTGGGCCGCATCCACGGCCTGCGCCAGGGCCGGGCCGGGCAGCCGCGGGTGCTGGCCCTGCACGGCTGGCTCGACAACGCCGCCAGCTTCGTGCCGCTGGCCGGACACCTGGACGGCATCGAACTGGTCGCGGTCGACCTGCCCGGGCATGGCCGCAGCGCGCACCTGCCGCCGGGCGCCGACTACTCCTTCGCCGGCGCCCTGCATGCGGTACTCGACATCGCCGATGCGCTGGACTGGGGGCGGTTCGCGCTGCTCGGGCACTCGATGGGCGCGGGCATCGCCAGCCTGCTCGCCGCCGCCTGCCCTGCGCGGGTGACGCGGCTGGTGGCGATCGAGGCGCTGGGCGCGTTGCCCGACAGCGAGGACAACACCGTGCCGCGGCTGCGCGAGGCGATCGGCGCCGGACGCGCGCTCGGCGGCAAGCGCATGCGCATGTTCGAGGAACTGGAGACGCCGGTGCGCGCGCGCACCCTGGCCCGCACCGGCGCGATCGGGGAAGCCGCGGCGCGCCTGCTGGTCGAGCGCGGCGTGCGCGAAGTGGTGGCGGACGACGGCCGGCGCGGCTGGGTGTGGAGCAGCGACCCGCGGCTGACCCTGCCGACCCTGGTGCGCATGACGCCCGGGCAGGTGCAGGCGCTGATCCGCGGCATCCAGTGCCCGACGCGGGTGATCCACGCCGATCCGCCGCAGCCCTACCTGCCCGAGCCGCGGCGCAGCGAACACGCGGCGCTGCTGCCCGATGGCGAGCTGCGGGTGCTGCCCGGCGGCCACCACCTGCACATGGAACAGCCCGCCGCGGTGGCCGCGGCGATCGGCGACTTCCTGCGGGCGGATGGCGACCCTGCCGGACGCTGAGGCGTCCGGGACCCGGCTACTGGCGCGGACCCTGCAGCTGCACGCCGACGATCACGCGCTCGTCGCCGTTGTTGCGGTTGAACGACAGCGTGGCGTTGCGGCGCTGCTCGTCCTCGCCTTTCTCGAAGGCCAGGATCGCGGTGTCGGCCGAATGCTGGGCCGACATCGACTGCGTCCAGCCCTGCGCCTGCATCGCCTCGCGCGCGGCGGCGAACAGGCTCGACACCTGCCCGGGTGCGGTGAGGCTGATCATGCTGACACCCTGCAGGTCCATCACGCTGTTGACCTGGTAATCGGCGGGCAGGTAGATGTCGTCCGGGAAATCGTCGGGCAGCGCCACCGACTCGCCGGTGCGGATCGCGAGGTCGCCATCCTTCGAATGCAGCGTGACCTGGTCGCCGTCGCGATCCACCTTGACCCCGGTCGCGCGCTCGATGGCGGCGTCGGCGGCGCTCTCGCCGACCTTCTTGCAGGCGCCCGCGGCCAGCACCAGGGCAAGGACGAGCGACAGCTGCGATACGCGCTTGGCAACACCGTTCATCGCATCCCCTGAGGCGGTCTGGTGGAGTGGTCGATGTTCTGGATAACGCGGACCGGTGCCGGAACAGGTCAGGCCGACAGCAGGACGTGCAGTCCGGCCTTGAGTCGGCGGCCTTCCTCCCGGAAATAGTCGCGCGAGGCGCGCCAGTCCGGGCAGCGCGCCTCCACCTCGCGCCAGAACCGGCGCGAATGGTCGGCGTGGAGCAGGTGGCAGAGTTCGTGCACCAGCACGTACTCGAACGCGGCGGGCCGGCCCAGCACCAGCGCCAGGTCGAGGGTGAGCGTGCCGTCGGGGGCCAGCGAGCCCCACTGCGAGGACAGCACCCGCAGCCGGATCCGCGATGGCGGCCGCGGCAGGCCGGGCAGGTAGGCCGGCAGCCAGCGGCCGATGTCGGCGCGCGCCTGCGCCTCGTAGAAATCGCGCAGCGCGCGCGCGATCGCCGCCTGCCCGGCGCGTGGCGGCAGCTGCAGGCTCAGCCCCTGGTCGTCGCCGACCACGCGCGCGACCCGGCCTTCCGCCCAGTGCAGCGGCAGCAGCTGGCCGCGCAGCGGCACGAGGGCGGGCTCGCCGGGCACCAGCGGCACCACGTCGCCGGGCTGCTGCGCCAACTGGTCGGTGAGCCAGTCGCGATGCTCGTGCACGAAGCGCTCGCCTGCGACCAGGCTGGTGCGCGGCGGCAGGGTCAGGCGCGCGCCGCGCTCGCCCACGCTCAGGCGCAGGCGCTTGGCGCGCGGGTCGCGCACGCGCAGCACGTCGATGCGCCGCCCGTCGGACAGCACGAAGGCGAACGTGTCGCGCTGCAACCGGGAAACGCCCGGCGCCGTCGGCGACAGTCGGAACAGGGAAGGCATGGGGGGAATGCTAACTGCTGTGGACCGCATCGCCCACGCCGCGGATCGCGGCATCGACGCGATGGTCGCGGCGCGCGCGACGCGCGGCCCGTGGAGTGGGGATCAGGCGTCGGCCCTGGACAGCTTCAGCGCCTTCTCGAGCACCGTGAACAGCCGCGAGAATTCGGCGCTCATCAGCGCGAAGCGCGCGTCAAGTTCGGCGCGGATGTCGTCGCGCTCGCTCGATTCGAGCTGGTCCACCGCACCGTCGAGCAGCTTGAACTTGCGCACCACCAGGTCCTCGCCGAGCACGAAGGAGACGTGGTCGTCGAGGGTCAGCGCCAGCCTCGTCACCTGCTTGCCCGAGTCCAGGTGCTTGGTGATCTCGTCGCACTGCAGTTCCTGGCGCTGGCACTTGACGATGGCGCCGTGCTCGGCCGGATCCTTGAGCTCGCACTCCTCGCCCAGCGACAGGCCTTCGGGCAGCGGGTCGCCGGCGATCCAGCCGGTCAGCACGCTGCGCGGCGCGACTTCCGCGTTCAGCGGCAGCGCCGGGAAACTGCCCATCGCGTTGCGGATTTCCGAGACTACCGCCTCGCCGCTCTTGCGGCTGGAGGTGTCGATCGCGATCACGCCGTGCTCCAGGTCGATCAGCGCGTCGGTGCGCGAGGGGCGGACGAAGGCGCGCGGCAGCAGCTCGTGGACGAGGTCGTCCTTCATCTGCTTGCGCATGCGGCTGCCGGGACGGCGGCCCTGCTTCTGTTCCATTTCCGCCAGGCGGTCGGCCAGCATCTCGTTGACCACCGACGAGGGCAGCAGCCGGTCCTCGCCGCCGACGGTGAGCCAGATCGCATCGCCGATGCGGTGCGAGAGCGCCTCGCCGTTGCGGCCGAAGGGCGAGATGAAGCCGCGCGAGAACAGTTCCAGCGGACCGACCGGCTTGAGCGGATGACCGGCCAGCAGTTCCTCGAGGCTGGAGAAGTCGAGCGTGGTGGGAAAGCGGAACAGGGTGAGATTTCGGAAGAACATGGGGAATGCGGACCGTAGAAGGGAATAGGGAATGATGGTGCAAGGCGCGGACGAGGGCCGTCAGCCCGGCGCGGGAAGGCGGTCATTGTCACGCGTGCGGGATGCCGGGTGCGCCGCCGCGCGGGACGATGCGCGCGCGGGTGCAACGACTGGAGCGGATCGTCACCTCAGCTGCGGCCGCTCCCGGCGGGCGCCGGCGTGCCCGCCTCCGGATCGCCGGCGAGCCAGGCATGCGCGTCGGGCAGTGCGGCGCCTTCGCGGTGGCCCAGCGACAGGAAATCGAACAGGGCCGGATCGCTCAGCTGCGAGGGACGGATGTCGCCGAGCGCGCGCGAGATGGTCTCGATGCGGCCGGGCGACTCGCGCTCCCACTGCGCCATCATCTTCTGCACCTGCTTGCGCTGCAGGTTTTCCTGCGAACCGCACAGGTTGCAGGGAATGATCGGGAACGCTTTCGCTTCGGCGTAGGCGGCGATGTCGTCCTCGCGCACGTAGGCCAGCGGCCGGATCACCACGTGCCTGCCGTCGTCCGACAGCAGCTTCGGCGGCATGCCGCTGAGCTTGGCGTGGAAGAACAGGTTGAGGAAGAAGGTGGCGACCAGGTCGTCGCGATGGTGGCCCAGCGCGATCTTGGTGTAGCCGTGCTCTTCGGCCCAGGTGTACAGCGCGCCGCGGCGCAGCCGCGAGCACAGCGAGCACATGGTCTTGCCCTCGGGCACCACCCGCGTGACCACCGAATAGGTGTCCTGCTCGATGATGTGGAAATCCACGCCGATCGAGCGCAGGTATTCCGGCAGCACGTGCTCGGGGAAGCCGGGCTGCTTCTGGTCGAGGTTGACCGCGGTGATCGAGAACGAGACCGGCGCCTTCTTCTGCAGCTGCAGCAGCACGTCGAGCATCGTGTAGCTGTCCTTGCCGCCGGACAGGCACACCATCACCCGGTCGCCCTCCTCGATCATGCCGAAGTCGGCGATCGCCTTGCCGACCTGGTGGCGCAGCCGCTTGGCCAGGCGGTTGGCCTCGTGCGCGCCGCGCCGGTCGGCGTGGCGCAGGGTGGGCATGGGCAGGGGGACGACGGTTTCCATGCGCCGATTTTACCGGCTGCGCGCGGGCAGGGGCCGTTGCGACGGTCCGGCGCGGGCTGTGGAGGCGTTTTGTCCGGGACGGGGCCGGGTGCATGCGCGGAAGCGTAGGCTGGGCTGGTGTTCTCTCAACTGCGCAGGAGGCTCCGATGGACAGGACGATGCAGGCCGCGGTGGTGCGTGCATTCGGCCAGCCGCTGGTCATGGAGGAAGTCGCGGTGCCGCGCCCGGGCGCCGGCGAGGTGCTGGTGGAGGTGGCGGCGTGCGGGGTATGCCACACCGACCTGCACGCGGCCCGCGGCGACTGGCCGGTCCGGCCCACCCCGCCGTTCATCCCCGGTCACGAGGGCGTCGGCCACGTGGTCGCCGTCGGCACCGGCGTCGCCCACGTGCGGGAAGGCGACCGGGTCGGCGTGCCCTGGCTGTATTCGGCCTGCGGCTATTGCACGCACTGCCTGGGCGGCTGGGAAACGCTGTGCGAATCGCAGCGCAACACCGGCTACTCGGTCAACGGCGGCTTCGCGCGGTACGTGCTGGCCGACGCCGGATACGTCGGCCACCTGCCCCCGGGCATCGGCTTCGTCGAGATCGCACCGGTGCTGTGCGCGGGCGTGACCGTCTACAAGGGCCTGAAGGTCATCGGGGCCAAGCCGGGCGACTGGGTGGTGATCTCGGGTGTCGGCGGGCTCGGCCACATGGCGGTGCAGTACGCCCGCGCCATGGGCTTCAACGTCGCGGCCGTGGACGTGGACGATGCCAAGCTGCGCCTGGCGGGGCGCCTGGGTGCCACGATCACGGTCAACGCGCGCGACACCGATCCGGCCGGCCACCTCAGGAAGGAGATCGGCGGTGCCCACGGGGTGCTGGTGACGGCGGTCTCGCCATCGGCCTTCGCCCAGGCCACCGGCATGCTGCGACGGGGTGGGACGATGTCGCTGGTGGGGCTGCCGCCGGGCGATTTCCCCCTCGACATCTTCGGCATGGTGCTCAACGGCATCACCGTGCGCGGTTCGATCGTGGGGACCCGGCTCGACCTGCAGGAATCGCTGGAATTCGCCGCCGCCGGCAAGGTGGCCGCGACCGTCACGACCGACCGGCTCGAGAACATCAACGAGATCTTCGCCCGCATGCAGTCCGGGACGATCGAGGGCCGCGTCGTGCTCGACATGGCGGGTTGATCCGTCCGTCGTGGCACGGCGGCCGCCCCCGCGAGAGGGGCGGCGGCCACATCCGGTTACAGGATCAGGGTGTCCACACCCGGTTGCGGGTCGAGGGGTCGGTGGTGATGTCGCTCACCCGGCCGCGTGCGTCGAAGTGCAGCTGGAACTCGGCGAAACTGCCGAGCCAGTAGCGCCACAGGGGCGCGTCCAGGTCCGGGTTCTCGCTGCTCATGGGGTAGCCCAGCGCGGTGATGACCTGTTCGCGGGTCATGCCCGGCGTCACGCGCGCCTGGCGGACCGCCTCCTGCACCTTCGCCGGCCAGCCGGCGATGGCGGCCTTCGGGTCCGCGGCCACCACGTAGCGGGCGGCGAACGCGGCATTGTCCAGGTCGCGGCTGTAGTCGTTGCCGATCTCCTGCTTCTGCCCATCGATCAGCACCTTGACCCGGTAGCGGCCGTAGCCGGTCACCCTGGCCGGCGTGCCCGCGGGGATCACCCGCTTGCCGCCCTCGGCGTAGTTGCTGTCGCTGATCCAGCTGCCGTCGCTGCGCATGTTGCAGCACAGGTAGCCGTCGTACTTGTCCTGCGCGCCGGCGCTCCCCGCCACCAGCGCCGCGACGATGCCCAGCGTGCGCAGGCCCCGGCGCATGCCGGCCGCGTCCTTTCCGACCTTGTCCATCTTCTCGTGCTCCTTTCCCCGGCGGCCGGGCGCGCCGCGATCGAGTTGCCGGAGCCGCCTGGCCCCGTGCGCGTTGCCCCCGTCGCGCCGGAACATTGTGCCCGCCGGCGTTGCGGCCGAACAGGCGCCGGCGGCGGTCCGGGCGTGTAAGCTGGCGCAGGAATGCACAGCACAGATTCCGCCGAGATCACCCGCCAGCTGGCCGAACTGCGGCTCCAGCATCGCGACCTCGACACCGCGATCGCGCAATTGCAGGCCGACATCGCCAACGACGAGCTGACGATCAAGCGGCTGAAGAAGCGCAAGCTGATGCTCAAGGACCAGATCGCGCGGCTGGAAAGCGCGCTGATCCCGGACGAGCCGGCCTAGGGCGGCGGCGCAGCGCCGCCGACATCCCCGGACACGGGCGCCATCGCGCACGACCGGCGCGGGCGGCCGATCCCATGTTCGGCCACGCTCAGGCCTGCGGCGCCGGTTCCTCCGCCCGTACCGCTTCGGGGCTCACCTTCTCGATGGTGTGCCGCAGCTCGCGGCCGAGGATGATCTTGGCGTCGCGCGCCCAGGTTTCCAGGCGCTGGTCGAACACCAGCTTGCTGTTCTGGTCGAGCTTGACCAGGCCCAGTTCGCGCAGCTTCTGGATGAAGCCGCGGAACAGGCTCTTGTCGAAGAACTCCGGCGCGGCAGGCGCGTACAGCAGGCTCAGGCGCTGCGCGGCGAGCTGGCACAGGCTTTCGAGTTCGCCGGCGCCCAGCGTGCCGGGCCCGTTCTTGGCCAGCACCGAGATGGCGATGTAGTAGCGCTCGAACGCCTGCTGCAGCGGATGGCCGATCGCGCGCAGGCGGAACACCTCGTCCGACTGCCCGGCGTTGCGCGCGAGGATGCCGCCGTCGTCCTCGCCGACCTGCTGCAGCAGCCCTTCGCGGAGGAACACGTCGATGGTGCGGTCGATGCGCTCGGCGAAGCCGTCTTCGTCCCAGGCCAGGAACAGCTCGCCCTGCAGGAACGGATACACCGCCCGGCCGATGCGCATCAGGGTGTCGCGCGCCATGCGGCGGTTGTGCTGGAAGCAGCAGGCGATCCACGCCGAGGCGGTGAACAGGTGCAGCACGTTGTTGCGGAAGTAGCTCAGCAGCACCGCGTCGTCGTCGCCGACGCTGAACACGTCGCCCAGCGGATGCGCGATCCGGCGCAGCACGCCGATCTCCTCGCCGTGGGCCACGATCTCGCGCGGCGAGTGCGGGGTGACCGTCACCCGGTCCGAGTACGGCACCTCGGCCAGCAGGGTCTTGGACAGCGCGATCTGCGCCAGCAGGTCGGCCTCGCCCATGGCGTGCTTGGGCGTGGACAGCAGCGCCAGCGCCAGCAGGTTGATCGGATTGACGTCGGCGGCGCGGTTGATGTTGACCTGGATGCGCTGCGCGGCCGCGTCCACGGTGTCGGACAGCCAGTCGGGCTTGTCCTCGTCCGAGAGCGGGCGGCCGTCCCAGTCGGTGGCGTGCTCGGCGAGCAGTTCGGACAGCGGGATCGGTTCGCCGAAATTCACCACGACCTGTCCGTAGTTCTGCCGCAGCACCTTGGGGATGCTCCACAGCAGGGCCCAGATCGATTCCTTTTCCTTGGGCTTGCCCGACAGCTCGTCCAGGTAGCTGCCGCCCTCCATCAGCTTCTCGTAGCCGATGTAGACCGGCTGGAACAGCACTGGGCGCGAGGGTTGCCGCAGGTAGGCGCGCAAGGTCATCGAGATCATGCCGCCCTTGGGCTGCAGCAGCCGGCCGGTGCGCGAGCGCCCGCCCTCGATGAAGTATTCGATGGAGTAACCGCCGGCGATCAGCTGCGCCACGTATTCGGCCAGCACCGCCGAATACAGCGCCGAACCGCGGATCGAGCGGCGGATGAAGAACGCGCCGCCGCGGCGCAGGATCGGCCCGATCACCGGCAGGTTGAGGTTGATGCCGGCGACGATGTGCGGCGGCACGATGCCCTTGGTGTAGAGCAGGTAGCTCAGCAGCAGGTAGTCCATGTGGCTGCGGTGGCTGGGCACGTAGATCACTTCGTTGCCCGGCGCCACCGCCTTCAGGCCGTCGAGGTGGTGCACCAGCACGCCGCGGTAGATCCGGTTCCACACCGAGGTCAGCAGGAACGAGGCCGAACGCACCACCGGATGCGAATAGTCGGCGGCGATCTCGTAGGCCATCGCGTGGGCCTTCTTCCACGCGTCCTCGGGCGAGCTGCTGTCGCGCCGGGCCTGGTCGGAGATCGCCTCCTTGACCGGCGGCGAGGCGAGCACCTTGTCGATCAGCAGCCGGCGCGTGGACAGGTCGGGGCCGATGATCGCTTCGCGCAGGCGGTTGAAATGGGTGCGCAGCAAGCGCGAGAGCTTGCGCACGCTGCGCTCGGGCGGCAGGTCCTCGGCCAGCAGCTCGCGGATGCTCACCGGCGCGGCGAACTGCACCAGGGTGTCGCGGCCGTTGAGCAGGATCGCCAGCAGCCGGCGGAAGCGGCCGACGATGGCCCAGTTCTCCGAGAACAGCACCGAGAACCAGCCCGAGGCCTTGTCGGGCGAGCGTCCGACGAAGATCGACACCGGCACCAGCTGCACGTCCAGCGCCGGATCCTCCCGGTGCGCCTCGAGCAGGCGGGCCAGCGACTCGGAGTGGGTCTTCTTAGGCGGCGCCTGGCCGGTCGCCAGTGCCAGCGTGCCGCCGGCGTTGCGTCGCGACAGCGCCACGTAGGCGCGCTTGCGCCCCAGCGGATCGCCGGGCAGCGGGCGCAGCGGCGCCGGCATGCCGGTCTCGCTGCAGGCGCGGTCGAGGATCAGCGCGTTGGACAGGCCGTAGTCCTCGAGCACGTAGCAGACCGGGCGCGCGTCGACCAGTTCGGGCGGCGCCTGTGGTTCGATCTTCAAGCCGATCCAGGGCTGCAGCACCCACCCGGCCAGCGTCGCCCACCACGGCCGTCCGCTGCGCATCGCGGCCACGCGTGGCGGCGGTGGGCCGCGGTCGGGATCGGTGGGCGGGCGATCGCCGCCCGGGCCGGCGGGCGGATCGGCCTGGAAGAGGGTGGGCTGGCTTGGCATCCCGCGCATTATGCCCAAGCGCGCGGACGCGCTTGGGACGATGCCGCCAGTCAGCAATGTCAAGGTTGGCTGAACAAATTCCGCCCAGTCGCGCGAAAACTGTGACGCGAGGCCGCTTGTCCGATGGACAGGCTTGCGCGGCTTTACAGCTTGTTTACAAACAGGCAACGCGCGAGGGGGCGTGCGGAACTGGATTTCCCGCTGCATCACTTCCAAGGAGAGACCCGATGTTGCCCCGTTCCCATCGCCTGGGCGCCGCCGTGCGCCGTGGCCTGCTGCTGTCCATCCTCAGTCCCGTCGCCTTGGCCCAGCAGGCGGCGGCGCCCGAACCCGAACCCGGCGCCCGCACCCTGGACACGGTCCAGGTGACCGGATCGCGCATCCGCCGCGCCGAACTGGAGACCCAGGTCCCGGTGCAGGTACTGAGCCGCGAGGACATCGACCGCAGCGGCTTCACCTCGGTGGCCGAGGTGGTGCAGAACCTCACCGCCAGCGGCGCCGCGCTCAACACCAAGTTCAATTCCTCCGGCAACTTCGGCTTCCCGCCCGACGGCGGCGGCGTCGGCGCGGGCGCGGCCACGGTCGACCTGCGCCACCTCGGCGCCAAGCGCGTGCTGGTGCTGGTGGACGGCATGCGCTGGGTCAACGAATCCTCGGCCTCGGGCGTGGGTTCGTCGGTCGACCTCAACACCATCCCGCTGTCGATCATCGAGCGCATCGAGGTGCTGGAGGACGGCGCCTCGTCGATCTACGGCTCGGACGCGATCGCCGGCGTGGTCAACATCATCACCCGCAAGGACGTCGACGGCGCCAGCGTGCAGCTGCACACCGGCGACTACAGCGACCTGGCCGGCGGCGAGACCTGGGGCGCGGACCTGGGGTGGGGCGGCAGCAGCGAGCGCGCCCGCTGGTTCGTCGGCGCCTCCTACTTCAAGCAGAAGGAAATCGCCTCGACCGAGTACGGCCCGGCCAGCGTGCCGGTGCCGGGCACGGGCCTGTCCAACGGCAGTTCGGCCACGCCGCACGGGCGTTTCGTGTTCCAGGATCCGGACACCGGCGTGGTCTACGACCTGACACCCAATACCGGCGACACCAGCCCGGCGTTCGATCCGGCGCAGACCGGCTGCGATCGCAGCGACGGCTTCCACTGCTTCGGCACGCCCGACCGCTTCAATTTCGCGCCCTACAACCTGCTGCTGACGCCTTCGGAGCGCAAGTCGCTGTTCGGCCAGGTGCAGTTCGACTTCAGCCCGACCTTCGGCGGCTACGTGCGGGTGCTCTACAACGAGCGCGAATCGGCCAACCAGGCCGCGCCGGAGCCGTTCTTCCTCGGCACCGACGCCGGCGTCTACAACGAATGGGCCGAGACCCGGCTGGTGATTTCGGCCACCAATCCCTACAGCCCGTTCGACTTCGACCTGACCACGATGGGCGACAGCCCCAACCTGTTCCTGATCGGACGACGTCCGGTCGAGGGCGGACCCCGCCGCTTCGTGCAGGAGGTGGAAACCTGGTACGCCTCGGCCGGGCTCAACGGCCTGTTCGACGTCGGCGCGCGCACCTGGAACTGGGACGTGAACCTGATGCGCAGCGAAAGCACCGCCGAGCAGACCAACAGCGGCAGCTACAACATCCGCCGCATCAACGAGGCGCTCAGCGGCGAGGCCGCGTGCGCGGCGATCGCCGGCTGCGTCGACCTGGACCTGTTCGGCGGCCCCGGCTCGATCACGCCCGCCATGCTGGCTTGGATCCAGCCGGTGGTGCGCGACCGCAGCAACAACAGCATCAGCCTGGCCTCGGCCAACATCACCGGCGACCTGTTCGACGGCTGGGCCGGTCCGGTCTCGTTCGCGGCCGGCGTGGAGTACCGCGAATACGAGGGCGAGTACCAGCCCGATCCGCTGACCGTGGCCGGCGAGTACAACGGCGTGCCGTCCGGGCCGAGCAGCGGCGAGTACGACGTGCGCGAGGCCTACGCCGAATTCCTGGTGCCGCTGATGAAGGACGGCTGGGCCGGCAAGAGCCTCGACCTCAGCCTCGCCGGGCGCTGGTCGGACTACTCCAACTTCGGCAGCACCAACACCGGCAAGATCGGCCTGCGCTGGCAGGTCGCCGACGAGTTCCTGCTGCGTGGCTCGTTCGCCGAGGGCTTCCGCGCGCCGTCGATCGGGGAGCTGTACGGCACGCTCAGCCGCTTCGACGCGACCCTGGTCGATCCGTGCAACGTGCCGGCCTCGACCACGCCGGCCTGCGTGGCCGAAGGCGTGCCGGCCGACTACGAGCAGTCCAATCCGCAGATCTCGGTGGTGACCTCGGGCAACATCGACCTGCAGCCGGAAACCAGCCGCAGCCTGATGCTGGGGGCGGTGTGGAGCCCGTCGTTCGCCGACGCCACGGCCTGGTCGGACCGGCTCGACCTGGGCATGACGTTCTACCGCCACACCATTGACGGCGCGATCCAGGCGCTGGACGCGCAGACCATCCTCGAGCGCTGCATCTCCACGCGTGACCCGGTCTCGTGCGGGTTCTACGAGCGCAATGCGCGCGGCCAGATCGTGCGTTTCGACAACATCCTGGGCAACGTCGGCACCATTCGCACCGACGGCTGGGACTTCAGCGCCGACTGGCGCCTGCCCGAGCAGGGCTGGGGGCAGCTCGCGTTCGCCTGGAAGACCACCTGGGTGACGCGCTACGAACTGGTCAACGAAGCGGGCCAGGCCGAGCCGCGCGCGCCGGGCGTGGAGATCAACAACAGCGCGATTCCCGACCTCACCTCCACCCTGTCGGCGGTGTGGCGCGGTGGCGGCGGCTGGCAGGCGGCGTGGACGGCGCGCTACATCGACCGCCTGCGCGAATCCTGCGCCGGTGCCAACGGCTTCGACATCTGCGACGACAGCAGCAACGACCGCAACGATCTCGGCGCCACCACCTACCACGACGCGCAGCTGTCCTGGGGCACGGATGCGTGGATGAAGGACTTCCGCATCACGCTCGGACTCAACAACGTGTTCGGCAAGGATCCGCCGATCTGCCTGAGCTGTTCGCTCAACGGCTACGACGCCTCGACCTACGACCTGCCGGGCCGCTTCTGGTACGCGCGGGTAGGCTTCGGCTTCTGAGGGAAGGGCGGGGACGGGGCCGGCCTCCGGCCCCGGTTTTCCGCGCCTCAGCGCAACAGCGCGGACTCCGGCACCTCGAGGTTGACCGACAGCGCGAGGTGGTCGGAGAACGCGGCGGGCACCGCGCGCAGCCCTTCGCAGCGCAGCGTATCGGTGACCAGGATGTGGTCGATCGCGCGCTGCGGCTTCCAGCTGGGGAAGGTATGCACCGCGCACGCCGGCGGCTGCAGGCGGGTGGCGCGGAACAGGCTGCCCATCTCCGGGCAGTCGATCACGCAGTTGAAGTCGCCCATCAGCACCGCGTTGGGGAAGTCGTGCAGCAGCTCGGCAATGAAGTCGAGCTGCAGCCGGCGCGACTGCGCGCCCAGCGACAGGTGCGCCACCGCCACGGTCAGGCCGGCGGCACCATTGCCGAAGTGGCCCAGCAGCACGCCGCGCCCGGAAATGCGGCCGGGCAGCGGGTGGTGCACCACTTCCACCGGCTCGAGCCGGCTGAGCAGGCCGTTGGCGCTGGAGGCCACGTTGCCCACGCGCCGGTTGGGCTGGTGGGTCCAGTAGTCGAATCCGGCGCGTTCGGCCAGGTAATGGGTCTGGTTGGTGAAGCCCGAGCGCCAGCTGCCCGGGTCGCTTTCCTGGAGGCCGACGATGTCGTGCTCGCCGGCCAGCTGCGCGATCGCGTCCAGCGAGGTGCGCTTGCCCACCGGCAGCACGTGCGACCAGCTGCGGGTGGCGTAATCGCTGTAGCGCCGGGTGCTGGAGCCTGCCTGGATGTTGGCGCTGAGCAGCCTCAGCCGTTGCGTGGACATGCGCGTTCGGGCATCAGCCGCCGGCCCGCACCTGCGCGATCACGCGGTCGGTGTTCTGCAGCATGTCCTCGAAATTCCGGCCCTTCACCCGGTAGCGGCCGTTGACGATCATGGTCGGGGTCGAGTTGGCGCGCTGCTGGGCGATGTACTGCTTGGCGCGGCCGAACTTCGCGTTCACCGTGAAGCTGGCCATGGTGCTGGCGAACTGCGCCGGATCGGCGCCGAACTTCGCGTAGGCGCGGGCGATGTCCTGCGGCGAATCGGTGCCGCGCTCGCCCTTGAGGCTGCGCTCGACGTGGATCGCCTGGAAGATGCCGTCGTGGGCCTTGTCGGCGATGCCCATCGCCTCGGCCGCGTAGTAGGCGCGCACGTAGGGATCCCAGTTGCCGCCGAACGGCGCGGGCACGTAGGTGAAGCGCACGTCGGCGGGCAGCTGCGCCTTCCAGTTGTTGACCAGCGGCTGGAACATCGCGCAGGCCGGGCAGACGTAGTTGAACACCTCGACCACCTCGATCTTGCCGTCCAGCGGCTCGAACGGCTGGCCCCCCTGGATCAGGTCGTAGTGCTCGCCCTGCACGGCGAAGGTCGCGGCCGGGGTAGCCGGCGTGGCCTGCGGTGCCGCGCTGTCGCCTGCGGCCGGCGCGGGCGCCGCATCCGGGCTGCCGGCGGCGTCGGCTGCCGGCGCCGCCGGGTCCAGCGCGGGTTCGTCGCCCACGGCCTCCGGCGCGGCGGCGGGGGCGGGCGCATCGGCCGCAGGCGCCGGCGTCGGCGCGGCAGGTTCGGACGGCTGGCAGGCGGCCAGCAGCAGCGCAAGGGCGGCGGGCGCCAGGACGAGGCGGGAGACGGCGCGGAAGTTCATCGACGGGTTCCTGGATCTTGGTTGGGACGAAGCGTACAGCGACGGCCGTGAGGCCGGCGGGGTCAGCGCGCGGCGGCGCGTTCGACCGCGATCAGCGCGTCGGCGATCCGCAGGGACTCCTCCAGCGAGGCGCCCTGCACGCGGTACTTGCCGTTGATGATGAGGGTCGGCGTGCCACGGACCCCGGCGTGCACCGCGAACGCCTTGGCGGCGTTCATCTTCGCGGTGGTGTCGGCCGAGGTCAGCGCCGTGCGCACCTGCGCCGGGTCCAGGCCCTGCGCGACCAGGAAGGTCGCCATCTCCTGCAGCGAGGCGCCACGCCCGGGCAGGCTGCCTTCGCGGTGGACGGCATCGAACAGGCGCGGATGGAGCTCGGCCACGCGGCCGAGCGCCTCGATCGCGAAGTAGCCACGACCGTAGGCGTCGTCGGTGGACCAGACGGCCGGCACGTAGCGCAGGCGCAGGTCGTCGCCGGCGCGGCGCTTCCACGCGGTCAGCATCGGATGGAAGTCGTCGCAGTGGCTGCAGCCGTAGGCGAAGACTTCGGCCACCTCGATCGTGCCGGGCTCCTCGCTCCAGCGCTTGCCGTCGGAGATCGGGATGTACTCGATCCCCATGCCCGGCGGCATCGCCTGCGCCAGCGCGGCCAGCGGCAGCAGCCACAGCAGGCACAGGGCGAACAGTCGCGCACGCATCGGCGTGCGGCCGTGGCTGGCCAGGGCCGGGTCCGGGAGCGGCATCAGCCCTGCGCGTCGACGGCGTCGGCCGCCGGCTCGGTGGTGGTGTCGACCGGCTCCGCGGCGGGCGCGGCAGGCGCCGGTGCCGGTGCCGGCGCGGCGACCGGGCCGGCCGCCTCGATCGCGGCCAGCGTGGCGGCGTCGGGGCGCTGGTGCAGGCCCTGCAGGTAGCTGGCCAGGGCCTGGATTTCCTGGTCGGTCAGCGGCGCGGCGACCTCGGCCATGATGTCGAACAGGTGGCGGTCGCCCAGGCTGGTCTCGCCGGAGCGGTATTCCTGCAGGCGACGGTCGACATAGCTGGCCTCCTGCCCGGCCACGGCCGGGTAGGCCGGGCCCGGGTTGCCCTGCCCGGAAGGGCCGTGGCAGGCCATGCAGGCCGGGATGCCGCGCGCGGCGTCGCCGGCCCGGTACAGCTGCTGGCCGATCTCGTAGAACTTCATGCCGGCGTAGGCGCCGCCCTCGACCACGGTGTCGTCCGCGATGCCGGCACCGGCCTGCTTGGTGGCGAAGAACGCGCCCAGGTCGCGCATGTCCTGCGGACTCAGCGGCGCGGCGAACGGGATCATGACCGCGGCCATGCCGGTGTTGCGCTCGCCGCTCTTGAACAGGGCCAGCTGCTGGGAGATGTAGCGTTCGCTCTGGCCGGCAATGCGCGGATAGGGCATGCCCTCCGGCGGGTTGCCGTCCAGGCCGTGGCAGGCGGCGCAGGTGCCGGCCAGGGTGGCGCCGTTCTCGGGATCGCCGGCGCGGGTCTGCTTGAGCGCCGCCAGGGCGCTGGCGTCCAGCGACACGACCTCCACCGGCGGCGTCTCTTCCAGCGGTTCGACGGTGGACTGGGCGAACGCGACGGCGCCGGCCACGAGGGCGACGAAACCGGCGACACCGATGGCGCGGGCGTGGCGCATTGCAGGACTCCGAAAGCGATGGATCGCGGCAGGGGCTGCCCCGGCCGCAAGGTCCGGGATTATCGCGGTGCGCCGCAGGGACGGTCAAACCGCCGCCGCCGCGGCGCCCCGGGGCCGGCGCCGTGAGAAGCTATGCCGGCCCAGAAGTCCAGGATCGCGATGGCCAGCCCGTTCGCGCGTGCCAGCTACCTGCTCGCCGCCCACACCCCCAGGCAGCTGCCTCCCGACGGCGGCGCCGAGGTCGCCTTTGCCGGCCGCTCCAACGCCGGCAAGTCCAGCGCACTCAATGCCTTGTGCCAGCAGAACGCGCTGGCGCGGGTGTCCAAGACGCCGGGGCGGACCCAGCAGCTGGTCTATTTCTCCCTGCCGCCGCACGAGAACAAGTACCTGGTCGACCTGCCCGGCTACGGCTACGCCAAGGTCCCGCTGGCCCTGCGCGAGCACTGGCAGGCTTTCATCGACCAGTGGTTCCAGGATCGCTTCGCGCTGCGCGGCCTGGTGGTGGTGATGGACATCCGCCACCCGCTCAAGGAGTACGACCTGCAGATGCTCGGCTACGCCATGCGCCGGGGCCTGCCCGCGCACGCGCTGCTGACCAAGGCCGACAAGCTCTCGCGCGGGGCCGCCGGCAACACCGTCCAGGCGGTGCGCCGCCAGCTGTCGGCCAGCTACGGCGACAGCATCGGCGTGCAGGCCTTCTCGGGCGAGACCAAGGCCGGCGTCGAGGAACTGCGGGCGGTGGTCGCCGGCTGGCTGGAGCTGTAACCGCCACCTCCCTGGCACTCCGCCGCGCCGCGCTGCGTATGTGCTGGCAGGGCGGCCTGTCGCCGCCGCGGAGGAACACCCATGCGCAAGCGGACGGGACGGGCGATGGCGATGGTGCCGGCACTGCTGCTGGCCGGCGTCGCGGTGGCGGCGTCGCCACCGGAACTGGAGGCCGAACAGGTCAACATCGATCCGGGCGCCTGGCTGGCCCTGGGCGGTTCGGTGCAGCAGCGGCTGGCGCAGTCGTTCGAGGTGGTGCAGGCGGGCTACATCAGCCACGTCATGGTGCCGATGAGCTGCCAGCCGAAGGCCGACGTGCGCGTCACCCTGGAAAAGACCAGCGGCGGGATGCCCGACGGCTCGGTGCTGGCCTACGAGGAACTGCCCGGCTTCGTGTTCGACTCGGTGCCCACGCCCGCGATCGGCATGCGCATGATCGAATTCGGCGCGCCGCCCCTGGTCGGTCCCGGAACCTATGCGGTCACGCTGCGGGTCAAGGGCCGATACGACTGCGGCGTGGTGGCCGGGCCGCACGGCGATCCCTACCCGGCGGCCAGGGCCTGGTTCATCGCCGCGGACAACCCGCCCGGATGGATCGAACTGTTCGACGCGGGCGGCACCCGCGACCTGGCGTTCCAGGTGTTCCTGCGGCCGCTGTAGGGCTCAGGCGCGCACGTCGAACAGCTGCCCGACCAGCGCGGCCGCGCCCATCGCCAGCACGCCCCAGAACCCGACCCGCAGCGCGCCGCGCATCACCGGCGCGCCGCCGAGCCGGGCGGCGACCGCACCGGACAGCAGCAGGCCGGCCAGGGTCGCGGCCGCGACCACCGCCTGCACCCGCGCCGGCGGCGACAGCAGCGCCGCCAGGACCGGCAGCGCCGCCCCGGCGCAGAACGCGGCCGCCGACGACAGCGAAGCCTGCAGCGGACGGGCGCGCAGTGCTTCGGTGATGCCCAGTTCGTCGCGCGCGTGCGCACCGAGCGCGTCGTGCCGGGTCAGCTGCTCGGCGACCTGGCGCGCAAGCGCCGGCTCCAGGCCGCGGCGCGCATAGATCCCGGCCAGTTCGTCGAGTTCGGCGTCCGGCGCCTCGCGCAGTTCGCGGCGCTCGACCGCCAGGTCGGCCGCCTCGGTGTCGGCCTGCGACTGCACCGAGACGTACTCGCCGGCGGCCATCGACATCGCGCCGGCGACGGTGGCGGCCACGCCCGCGACCAGGACCGCCTCCTGGGTCGCGCCGGCCGCGGCGATGCCGACCACGACGCCGGCCACCGAGACGATGCCGTCGTTGGCGCCGAGGACCGCCGCGCGCAGCCAGCCGGCGCGATGGCTGCGGTGCTGTTCGTGGTGCGTGCCGCTGGCCTTCTTCATCCGTGGACTCCGGTCCGGTCGATGCGGGCATTGTCGCGCCGCGCACGGGGAACCGGCGGAATGGGACGCGCATGCGTTTGCGCGGTCGCGCGCGAGGACCGCCGCGGCGGCGCTCCGCGCGCAGGGTTCTACGTCCGGCAGGTCGCCGCACACCGTGTGCAGCCTGCGATACGGCTATTCCAGCTCGAGGATCAGTGGCGCCTTCGCCGGCAGCAGCAGGCGCTCGCCGAGCCGGATGCGACCGCCGCCCAGCACGTCGGTGGCCGTGCGCGCGTCGCCGATCGAAGCGGCGAAGCGGGCCAGCGCGAGCGGCGTGTCGGCGTCGTTGCGGTTAAGCGCGACCATCACCCGCTGCCCGGCGTGCTCGCGGAAGTACACGTACACGCCGTCGACCGGCGCGTAGTGCACCAGCGTGCCGGCGTGCACGGGCGTGGCGCCGCGGCGCCAGTTGAACAGCCGCCGCACGAAGTCCTGCGCCTCGCGCTGCGCGGGCGACAGCCCCTGGCCGGTGAACGCGTTGGCCGCATCGCCGGCCCAGCCGCCCGGCATGTCGGCGCGCAGTTCGCCGTCGCGGCGCTCGGCCGGGCCGCGCAGCAGCACTTCCGAGCCGTAGTAGAACTGCGGGATGCCGCGCACCGTGGCGGTCCAGGCCAGGGCCAGCTTCCACAGGCCCGGGTCGCCGCCGACGTGGGCGAGCAGGCGCGTGCTGTCGTGGTTCTCGGCGAACACCACCAGCGCATCCGGATCCGGATACAGGAAATCGTTGGCCAGTCCTTCGTACAGCGGCATCCAGCCGCTTTCCCAGGTATCGGGCCGCAGCAGCGCATCGCGCAGCGCGATATGCAGCGGGAAGTCCATCATGCTGGTCATGTGCGGCACGTGGCCGCTGGCGTTGGCCTTGCCGCGCTGCCAGTGCGCGACCACTGCGGGATTGGCGCTCCACTCCTCGCCGACCATGTCGAAGTCCGGGTACTCCGCCATCACCGCCCGCGCCCAGGCCGACAGGAAGTCCGCGTCGGCGTAGCCGAAGGTGTCCTCGCGGATCCCGGCCAGGCCGGCGTACTCGATCCACCACAGCGTGTTCTGGATCAGGTAGCGCGCCAGCTGCGGATTGCGCTGGTTGAGGTCGGGCATGGTGTCGACGAACCAGCCGTCGGTGAAGCCGGTGCGGTCGCCGGGCGCGGCGTGGGGGTCCTGGATCGTGGTGCGGCGGTGGTTGGTGGGCGTGAAGCGCGCTGCATGGTGGATCCAGTCGAGACTGGGCAGGTCGCGCATCCACCAGTGCTCCGAGCCGATGTGGTTGAGCACCACGTCCATCACGATGCCGATGCCGTGCGCGCGGGCCTCGCGCGCCAGCGCGCGGAAGTCCGCGTTGCTGCCCATGCGTGGATCGACCCGGTACAGGTCAGTGATCGCGTAGCCGTGGTAGGAGTGGCTGGGCTGGTCGTTCTCCAGCACCGGCGTCGGCCACAGCCGGGTGAAGCCGAGCGCGGCGATGTAGCCCAGCTGCGCGCGCATGCCGGCCAGGTCGCCGCCGTGGCGGCCGTCGGGATCGGCGCGGTCGGCGGCCTCGCGCATGCCGGCGACGCTGTCGTTGCCCGGATCGCCGTTGGCGAAGCGGTCGGGCGTGACCAGGTAGATCGCGTCGCGGCCGTCGAAGCCTCGGGGCGGCGCCGGTGCGCGCGCCTCGATGCGCCAGGGATGGCGCGCGGCCACCGCGTCGCCGTCGAGGAACTCGATGTCCAGCGTCCCGGGCTCGGCGTCGTCGTCGATCTCCACGGTGACGAACAGGTAGTTGGGATTCTCCAGCGCCTGCGCGCCTGTCACGCGCACGCCGCGATGCGCGATGCGCGGGCGCAGCGCGGCGATGTCGCGTCCGTACACCAGCAGTTCGACCTGGCGGTGCTGCATGCCGATCCACCAGTTGGCCGGCTCCACCCGCGCCACGGTGGCCGCCTGCAGCGGCAGCGAAGACAGCAGCAGGCACAGCAGCAAGACCGCTCGCGTCATGCGGGTTCCCCGGGGGCAATGGTGCGGCCGAGGCTAACGGCCGCACCGGCGCCGCGGCAATGCGCCAGGCGATGAATTCGTATGCAGCGGCCGCTGCGGGGCTGCGCATCCCCGCACCGGTGGGGTGCCTGCGTTCCAGCGCCGGAATGCCGTGGCCCGCTCCGGCGTTCCATAATGCGCCCGCGAACGCCGGACGATCCCGGATCGCGCCCTTCCCAAGAGCGATGCGCATGTCGAGTCCGAGCCACGCCGGCGACAACCCGGTTACCCGTCGCGACCAGCTGGTCGCGGTCCTCGCCTCGGGCGAGAAGCCGCGCGGCGACTGGCGCATCGGTACCGAGCACGAGAAGTTCGGCTTCCGCCTGGACGACCTGCGGCCGCCGGCGTTCGACGGCGAGCGCGGCATCGAGGCCTTGCTCAAGGGCCTCACCCGCTTCGGCTGGGAAGCCGTGGAGGAGCATGGCCGGGTCATCGCGCTGCAGAAGGATGGTGCCTCGGTCACGCTCGAACCGGCCGGGCAGCTGGAACTGTCGGGCGCGCCGCTGGAGGACATCCACCAGACCTGTCGCGAGGTCGGCAGCCACCTGCGCGAGGTCAAGGCCGTCGCCGACGAGCTCCAGGTCGGCTTCCTGGGCATGGGCTTCCAGCCCAAGTGGGCACGCGCGGACATGCCGTGGATGCCCAAGGGCCGCTACCGGATCATGCGCGACTACATGCCGAAGGTGGGCAAGCTGGGCCTGGACATGATGACCCGCACCTGCACGGTGCAGGTCAACCTGGACTACGCCACCGAAGCGGACATGGTGAAGAAGTTCCGCGTGTCGTTGGCGCTGCAGCCGATCGCGACCGCGCTGTTCGCCGATTCGCCGTTCACCGAAGGCAGGCCCAACGGCTACCTGAGCTACCGCTCGCACATCTGGACCGACACCGATCCCGACCGCACCGGGATGCTCGATTTCGTGTTCGAGGACGGCTTCGGCTACGAGCGCTACGTCGACTACCTGCTCGACGTGCCGATGTACTTCTCCTACCGCAATGGCGAGTACGTCGATGCGTCGGGCAAGTCGTTCCGCGACTTCATGGCCGGCAGGCTCGATGTGCTGCCCGGCGTCCTGCCGACCCTGCAGGACTGGAACGACCACATGACCACCGCCTTTCCCGAGGTGCGGCTGAAGAAGTTCCTGGAGATGCGCGGCGCCGACGGCGGGCCCTGGAACCGGCTGTGCGCGCTGCCTGCGTTCTGGGTCGGACTGCTGTACGACGATGCCGCGCTGGACGCGGCCTGGGACCTGGTCCGCGACTTCACCCGGCAGGAGCGCCACGCCCTGCGCGACGGCGTGCCGCGCGATGCGCTGAAGCTGCCGTTCCGTGGCGGCAGCGTGCGCGACCTGGCGCGCGAGACCTTGCGCATCGCCGCCGCCGGCCTGGAGCGCCGCGCGCGCCACAACGCCCGCGGCGAGGACGAGCGCGACTTCCTCTCGCCCCTGCTGGAGACGGTCGAAGCCGGGCAGACGCCCGCGGAATACAAACTGGCGCTGTTCCACGGCGAGTGGAACGGCGACATCGACCGCGTGTTCCGCGAGTTCGCCTACTGAGCGCGCCGCGGCCGGCCAGCCGCGGCGCGCCCGCGTTCAGGGCAGCAGGTGGTTGGCGGCGATGGTGCCGCCATCGACCGAGACCGACAGGTAGCCGCCGTTCTTGATGTCGTTGGCGGCCAGGCGGCCTTCCAGGTCCAGGCGCAGGGTGTGCTCGTCGCTGAATGCGCCCGGCGGCACCAGCCGCACGCCGGTCCAGCTGTAGCTGCTGTAGACGCCGTCGAGTGCCGGCTTCTGCGCTTCCATCACGCCCGACAGCGCGGCCGCGTCGACCTGCGACAGCGGCATCAGGTAGTCGTCCAGGCGGAAGTCGGCGGCGTTGCCGGACACCGACAGTTCGATGTCGTAGGGTTCGGAGAAGCGGCCGGTGGCCGGGTCGAGCCGCTGTCCGACCAGCTTCCTGGGATCGGCCGGGTTCCGGTAGTCCACCGTGCACACCTGCAGCTCGCCGCTGTCGGCGCTGAAGGTCGAGGTGATCTCGGACACTTCGGTGTCGGCGCCGAGCTGCTCTGCGACCGCGCGGAAGCAGGCGTCGTGGCCGTCTGCGAAGCGCGGGATCGCCGCGGCGGGCGCGGCTTCGGGAGCGGTGGGGGCGGCGCTGCTGCCTGCATCGGGGCCGGTGGCCTGCGGTGCGGCGCCATCGCCACAGCCGGCCAGGGCCAGCGTGAGCGCGGCGGCGAGGAGGGGCAGGCGGACGTGCGGCAGGTGGGTTGACTTCATTTCCGTATGTTCCTTGTCGATGGCGGGTGAAAACGCCGCGCACTATAGGGCGTGAGGTCGGTTGCCGCCGCAACCGATGCTGCATCGCCGCACGGATTCCGTGTAACGT
The DNA here is from genome assembly GCF_947492465.1 of uncultured Luteimonas sp. Taxonomy (NCBI): domain Bacteria; kingdom Pseudomonadati; phylum Pseudomonadota; class Gammaproteobacteria; order Lysobacterales; family Lysobacteraceae; genus Luteimonas; species uncultured Luteimonas sp. The sequence goes on along the minus strand of NZ_CANLNF010000002.1, from coordinate 350,763 downwards.
TCCCGCGATGAATATCCCCGACGGCCCGCTGCGCGAGCAGCTCGAATTCGCCCAGACCGACACCCTGTTGCGCGATGACGTGCGGCGGCTTGGCGCGCTGGTGGGAGAGGTGCTCGCCGAGCAGGGTTCGCCCGCCCTGCTGGACGAAGTCGAAGCCATCCGCCGCGCCGCGATCGCGCGTCGCGAGCAGGGCCTGCCGGTCGACGCGCTGGCCGCGGAGATGGCGCGGGTGCCGCTGGCCGACGCCGAGGCCGTGGTGCGCGCATTCTCCACCTACTTCGGCGCGATCAACCTGGCCGAGCGCGTGCACCGCATCCGCCGCCGCCGCGACTACGAGCGCATCAGCGAGCTGCCGCAGCCCGGCGGCTTCGAGGCGGTGCTGCGCGACCTGCGCGACGATGGCGTGAGCTTCGAGGAGCTCGAGGCCACGCTGCCGCGGTTGTGGGTGGAGCCGGTGTTCACCGCGCATCCCACCGAGGCGGTGCGGCGGGTGATGCTGGAGAAGGAACGCGACATCGTCGAGCGCCTGGTCGAGGACATCGACCGCACGCGCACGCCGGTGGAGCGCCGCGCCGACATCGAGCGCATCCGCGTCGCGCTCACCGCGGGCTGGCAGACCAGCGACACGCCGGCGCACAAGCCCACCGTGGCCGACGAGGTCGAGCACGTCGGCTACTACCTGGCGCACATGCTCTACCGCGTGGTGCCGGTGTACTACGAGGCCTTCGCCGATGCGGTCGAAGCGGTGTACGGCCGCCGCATCTCGCTGCCGCAGGTGCTGCGCTTCGGCACCTGGGTGGGCGGCGACATGGACGGCAACCCCAACGTCAACGCGGGTACCGTGCGCGCGGCGCTGGACGCGCAGCGCGCGCAGGCGATCGAGCGCTACCGCGCCGACCTGCGCGGACTGAGCAACCTGCTGACCCAGTCGCTGGGGCGCGTCGACGTCGATCCGGCCGTGACCGCGCGCATCGACGAGTACGTGGCGCTGTTGCCGCAGGCGGCCAGGAAGCTGCGGCCGCGCCTGGCCGACATGCCCTACCGGCGCCTGATCGACCTGATCAAGGCGCGCCTGGCGCTGACCGCCCAGGGCGACGAGCGCGGCTATGCCGGCGCGGGCGGGCTGATCGCCGATCTCGAACTGGTCGACGCCAGCCTGCGCGAGCACCGTGGCGAGCACGCCGGCCGCTTCGCCCTGCAGCGCGTGCTGTGGCGCGCGCGCACCTTCGGTTTCCACCTGGCCGCGCTCGACCTGCGCCAGGATTCGGCGGTCCACGACGCGGCGCTGGCCGCGCTGCTTGGCGACGAGGGCTGGGCGGCGCGCCCGGCCGAGGACCGCAACGCACGCCTGCAGGCGCTGCTGCGCGAGCCGCCGGCCGCGCCCGACGCGCCCGGCGACGTGCTCGGCTCGACCCTGGACGTCTTCCGCGCGGTGCTCGCGCTGCGCCGTAGCCACGGCGTCGACGCGATCGGCCTGTACATCATCAGCATGTCGCGCAGCGCCGCCGACGCGCTGGCGGTGCTGGCGCTGGCGCGCGTGGCCGGCTGCGTGGAATCGGACGCGGTGCCGCTGGACATCTCGCCGCTGTTCGAGACCGTCGACGACCTGCAGGCCGCGCCGGAAGTGATGCGTTCGCTGTTCGAGGATCCGGCCTACCGCGCCCACCTGGCCGCGCGCGGCAACGAGCAGACGGTGATGCTGGGCTATTCGGACAGCGCCAAGGACGGTGGCCTGTTCGCCTCGCGCTGGGCGCTGCAGCGCACCCAGGTCGAGCTGACCGACCTGGCCAACCGCCATGGCGTGCGCATCATGTTCTTCCACGGCCGCGGCGGCTCGGTCAGCCGCGGCGGCGGCAAGACCGAGCGCGCGATCATCGCCGCGCCGCGCGGCTCGGTGAACGGCTCGATGCGCGTCACCGAACAGGGCGAGGTGATCCACCGCAAGTACGGCATCCGCGCGCTGGCGCTGCGCAACCTCGAGCAGACCACCGGCGCGGTGCTGCGCGCGACGCTGCGCCCGCGCCCGCGCGATCCGCGCGAGGACAGCTGGAAGGACATCGCCAGGACCCTGGCCGAGACCTCGCGCGCCCACTATCGCGCGCTGGTGCACGAGCATCCGGACTTCCCCGACTACTTCCGCGCGGCCACGCCGGTGGACGTGATCGAGCGCCTGCAGATCGGCTCGCGCCCCTCGCGCCGGCGCGAGGGCGGCATCGACAACCTGCGCGCGATCCCCTGGGTGTTCTCCTGGTCGCAGAACCGCTCGGGCCTGACCGGCTGGTACGGCATCGGCCATGCCCTGTGCGCGGGCGTGCAGCGCTATGGCCAGGAAGCGATGACCGAGATGGCGCGCGACTGGCCGTTCTTCGCCGCGGTGCTCGATGACGTGGAGATGCTGCTGGCCAAGTCCGACCTGGCCATCTTCGAGCGCTATTCGCAGCTGGCCGGCCCGCTGCACGACGTCTTCCACCCCGGCATCGCCGAGGAATTCCTGCGCACCTGCGATGCGATCCTGCTGCTCAAGCAGCGCGACGCCATCCTCGCCGACGACTACCGCCTGCGCCTGTCGATCCGCCTGCGCAATCCTTACGTCGACCCGCTCAGCCTGCTGCAGGTGGAGTTGCTGCAGCGCTGGCGCGCCGGCGGGCGCGAGGACGAGGACCTGCTGCGCGCCCTGGTGTCGACGGTGAACGGCATTTCGGCCGGGATCCAGAACACCGGCTGAGGCGCGGGCGCGCATCGCGACGGTCGAGGGCGTATCGTCGGCAGCTTTCCCGACGGAGCAGCGCAATGGCCGGCAGCGAACTCGTGTTCCATACCAACCCCATGTCCCGCGGCCGGATCGTGCGCTGGATGCTGGAGGAACTCGGGGTGGCCTACCGCACGGTGGTGCACGGCTACGGCGCGGAGATGAAGTCGCCGGAGTACTTGGCGATCAACCCGATGGGCAAGGTGCCGGCGATCGAACATCGCGGTGTGGTCGTGACCGAGGCCGCGGCGATCTGCGCCTACCTCGCCGATGCGTGCCCGCAGGCGGGGCTGGCCCCGGCGCTCGGCGACCCGCTGCGTGGCCCCTACCTGCGCTGGATGTTCTTTGCCGCCGGACCGGTGGAAGCGGCGGTCACCGCACGCGCGCTGGGCAGCCTGCCGCCGCCGGAGAAGGCGGGCTTCGTCGGCTACGGCAGCTACGAACAGGCGATGGACGTGCTCGAGCAGGCGGCCGCGTCGGCTTCGCCGTGGCTGCTGGGCGAGCGCTTCAGCGCCGCCGATGTGTACGTGGGCGGCCAGGTCGACTTCGGCCTGGCGTTCAAGTCCATCCCCGAACGTCCCGCGTTCACCGCCTGGGCCGAGCGGCTGCGCGCGCGCGACGCCTATCGTCGTGCCAGGGCCGCCGATGATGCGTTGATGCCCGCGGCAGGCTGAGGGCCGCGCCTTGCCGGTTCGCCTCCAGCTCAGCCGTCGGCGTGGCTGGCGCCTGCCGGACAACGCGGTGAGCGTGGCCCGGCCCACGCGCTGGGGCAATCCGTTCCGCATCGGCGTCGACGGCGATGCGGCGGCTTGCGTGGCGCATTTCCGCGAGTGGATGCTGGCCGAGGCGGCCCGCGTGGACGCCGCACGTGCATCGCTGCGCGGCCGCGACCTGGCCTGCTGGTGCGCGCTGGACGCCCCCTGCCACGCGGACGTGCTGCTGGAACTGGCCAACCGCTGAGGCGCCAGTACTTCCGTGCTCCCGTGGAGCGCGCTTGCGCGCGAAAGCACTCGCGATAAGGTCGCTCCCACAAGGACGGAAGGAACACGCCTGCGCCCGAATGCATTCGCGACCAAGGGCGCTCCCACAAGGGCAGGGGAGGCCACCCGTGCCCGAAAGCACTCACCACCAAGGTCGCTCCTGCAAGACAAAAGGAGCACACCTGCGCCAGAAGGCATTCGCGACCAAGCTCGCTCCCACAGGGGCAGGGGAGTGGCCCTGTGGGAGATTCTATGTCTGCATGCAATGGCGGTTCGAGCAGTAGTCGGATTGGAATTTGAGAAGCGAGAAGGCCAGGCGAGCCAGCTTTCGGGCGAGGATGACGAGGGCTTGGGTCTTGCTCAGTCCACGGGCCTGGTAGGCCTCGTAGAGGGTTTTCCATCGGCCCCTGCGTGCGGCGGCCATCGCAGCGTTGTGGAGCAGACGCCGGAGTTCGGGATCGCCTTGCTTGGTCAGTTTTCGCCGGCCGCGGGAGCCACCGGAGTCACGCACACGCACGTCCATGCCGAGGAAGGCGATAAAGGCGTCGCTGTTGCGGAAGTGGCCCCGTCGGAAGACGTTGGCCAAGGCGACGCAGGTAAGCGGGCCGAGTCCTTCCACGGCCTGTAGCCGGGTCAGATCCTGGTGCAGCCCGGTCTGCACGGCGAGCTGTTGCAAGGCGCGGTCGAAGTGTCGCAACACGATATCGAGTTGGGTCAGCAGGGCGCGGCAGGCCTTCCGCAGGTCGGGAACTTCGGCCAGGCTCTGGTTCAGTGCGGTGCGCATCCTGACCATGCGGGCGCGCCGGTGCAGCAAGCGCTGCAGGCGGATGTAGCCCGGCGGAGGCGGCTCCCAGAGCCGGAGCTGGTCACGCTCGCGCTGGAGATAGCGCTGCAGCAGCCGGGCATCGGCCAGGTCGGTTTTGGCCCGGCCCCCGACACTCTCGCGATAGCGGCTCAGGCGCAGGCCATCGACAACGTACAAGTGATGGCCGGCGGCATGCGCCAGCTCCAGCAGCTGCAGGTGGTAGGTTCCGGTTGCCTCGATCGCGATGCAGGCCGGGCCGGGCAGGGATTTGAGCCAGCGCCTGATATCGGTGTCCCGGTTGTTCAGGGACTGCATCTGCCCGTCATGTCGGCAGATCACCAGTTCCGACTTGCCGGTATCGATTCCGATCAGTTCCGGTTCATAGCGTTTTGCCATGTGCGTTGCTCCCGACTAATGTATCCAAGGGCCTGTCGGGGGCTCACCGGCGCTGGCTTGCAAGATGGGCGGTCGGGCGTGTGGTGACGCCAGCCGCTGGATTCCTGATCGGCGCTTGTGGTGAGGGGGCGGGACGATGTCTCCCACAGTCTGTGCTGCTGCCAGATGCGCGTAGGGTCCCTCCACCCCGACAGGCCCAACATACAAGCGCGCTTGCGCGCGAATGCCGGGGCAGCTGCTTGAGGTGGCCGAGCAGGAAATCGCAATCCCGCGCGCGCGTCCTTCAAGGCACGGGCGCTCGCACGGCCTCCGTGCGGGCCTCGTCGAACAGCCACAGCATCGCCCGCCGGTACACCTCGCCGATGCTGGCGGCGTGGGTGCCGTCGGGCAGCACGCTGAGCTCGACCTGCCAGGGTGCGTCGGACCGTGCGGACCAGGTCGCCGCCCACTCCCTCGCATGCGCCACGCGGGCGGCGGTGTCGCGTGCGCCGCTGGCCACGACGACGCCCAGGTCGTCGCGACGATGCGACGCCGGATTGCGATACAGCTGCTCGCGCGCCGGCGCCGGAGCCGGGTTGCTGGCGATCCGGCCCCAGAACAGGTCTGGATCGTGCAGCGCCGACCACAGCACGAAGTAGCCTGCGCGCGACTGCCCGAGCAGGACACGCCGCGCCGGATCGGCGCGATAGCGCGATTCCACCGCCGGCAGCAGGCGCCCGGCCAGGAAGCGGTGGAACGCCTCGGCGCCGCCCTGGTCCGACGCCGTGTCGGTACCCGCGGCGGTGAAATCGTGGTTCCGCCGGTTGATCGCCGGATCGAAGCTGCCGTAGGCAATGCCCACCACGATGGCCTCTGGCAGGCCTTCGTCATAGGTCAGGAACAGGTGGGTCGGCGCGAGCAGCGGAAACAGGCTGTCGCCATCGAGCAGGACCACCACCGGCCAGTGGCGCTCGGGCGCGGCCTCGTAGCCTTCGGGCAGGCGCACGTACACGTGGTGGCTGCGACCGCTGGCCTCATCCACCAGCGGGAAGTAGCCACCGCGCAGCGCGGGCAGGTGGTCGAGCGGCACCGCGCCGCGATCAGGTGCGGTGGGGCCTGCGGCGGCGGACGGGTCCTGCGCGTGCGCGCACGACAGCCATCCGGCCAGCAGGAAGATCGTGGCAGGCAGCAGCGGGGTCCGGGTCATGTGCCGGAGTCTAGCGCCCACCATGCGCGGAGAGGCGGCCTGCCGCAGCTGCGTGGAAGCGCCGCAAGGGAGGCCCGGGATGGCCGACCCCTCCGGACAAGGCTGGTATACTACCCCCCACTATTCACGCCGGTGCCCGCATGCCGCACTCGCCGGAAGAGAAAAAGAAGGTCCTCGCCCGCATCCGCCGCATCCGCGGCCAGTGCGATGCGCTGGATCGCGCGCTGGAAGCCGGCGCCGACTGCGCGCCGGTGCTGCAGCAGATCGCCGCGATCCGCGGCGCGGTCAACGGGCTGATGAGCGAGGTGCTCGAGTCGCACCTGCGCGAGCAGTTCGGCCAGGCCGCGCACGGCGACGACGAGCGTGCCGCCCGCGTGGCCGAGATGACCGGGCTGATCCGCTCGTACCTGAAGTGAATTCCCCTCAGGGCCGCGACCGTGCCGCGACCTTCCGAAACAACCGCATCGCAGGAGCCAAACCATGAAAACCCGTGCCGCCGTCGCCTTCGAAGCAGGCCAGCCGCTGCAGATCGTCGAACTCGACCTGGAAGGGCCGAAGGCCGGCGAGGTGCTGGTGAAGATCACCCACACCGCGCTCTGCCACACCGATGCCTTCACCCTGTCGGGCGAGGATCCCGAAGGCGTGTTCCCGGCGGTGCTGGGACACGAGGGCGCGGGCATCGTGGTGGAAGTGGGCGAGGGCGTCACCAGCGTGAAGCCCGGCGACCACGTGATCCCGCTGTACACCGCCGAGTGCGGCGAGTGCCTGTTCTGCAAGTCCGGCAAGACCAATCTCTGCGTCGCCGTGCGCGCCACCCAGGGCAAGGGCGTGATGCCCGACGGCACCACGCGCTTTTCCTACAACGGCCAGCCGGTCTACCACTACATGGGCTGCTCGACCTTCAGCGAGTACACGGTGGTGGCGGAGGTGTCGCTGGCGAAGGTGAACCCCGAGGCCAATCCCGAACACACCTGCCTGCTCGGCTGCGGCGTGACCACCGGCATCGGCGCGGTGCACAACACGGCCAAGGTGCAGGCGGGCGACAGCGTCGCGGTGTTCGGCCTCGGCGCCATCGGCCTGGCGGTGATCCAGGGCGCGAAGCAGGCGAAGGCCGGCCGCATCATCGCCATCGACACCAATCCGTCCAAGTTCGAACTCGCGCGCGGGATGGGCGCGACCGACTGCGTGAACCCGAAGGACCACGACCGGCCGATCCAGCAGGTGATCGTGGAAATGACCGGCTGGGGCGTGGACCACAGCTTCGAGTGCATCGGCAACGTCAACGTGATGCGCGCCGCGCTCGAATGCGCGCACCGCGGCTGGGGCCAGAGCGTGATCATCGGCGTGGCCGGCGCGGGGCAGGAGATCTCGACGCGTCCGTTCCAGCTGGTCACCGGCCGCAAGTGGCTGGGCACCGCGTTCGGCGGGGTCAAGGGCCGCAGCCAGCTGCCGGGCATGGTCGAGGACGCGATGCGCGGCGACATCCAGCTGGCGCCCTTCGTCACCCACACCCTGCCGCTGGAGCGCATCAACGAGGCCTTCGACCTGATGCACGAGGGCAAGTCGATCCGCACCGTCATCCATTACTGAGGTCGCAGCCATGCACGCGGGCGAGGGCAACGGCCAGGACGCGCGCGGACGCGTCGCGCTCTTGGCCGGCGCCAGCGGACTGGTGGGACGCGCGCTGGCGACGCGCCTGTGCTCTGATCCGGGCGTGGCCCGGGTGCACGCGCTGGTGCGCCGGCCGCTGGATTTCGACGCGCCGAAGCTGCAGGCGCACGTGGTCGCGTTCGACCGCCTGTCGGCGCTGCCGGCAGTGGACGAGGCCTACCTTGCGCTCGGCACCACGATCGCCGTGGCGGGCAGCCGGGCCGCGTTCCGCGCGGTCGACTTCGACGCCAACCTCGCCGTCGCCCGCGCGGCGCTGGCCGCCGGGGCGCGTCGCATCGGCCTGGTCAGCGCGATGGGCGCGGATGCCGGCTCGCGCGTCTTCTACAGCCGGACCAAGGGCGAGCTCGAGGACGCGCTGGCGTCGCTGCCGCTCGATGCGCTGGTGATCGCCCGGCCGTCGCTGCTGCTCGGCGACCGCGAGCGCCTCGGCCAGCCGCGCCGCCGCGGCGAGCGCCTGGCCGCAGGGTTCGACCGCTGGCTGCGGCCGCTGCTCCCGGCACGCCTGCGCGGCATCGCCGCGGCGGACGTGGCGGCCGCGCTGGCGAGGGCCGTGCCATGCGCCAGCGGCCGCCTCGTCCTCGACTCGGCCCGCATGCAGGGCGCCGCCACGGCGTGAGCCGCGCAGCCCGCACCCACTGACAGATCTTCAGGAGGAACCCATGGAACGCATCGAACACCGCGCCTGCTTCGGCGGCTGGCAGGACGTCTACCGCCACCGCTCCGAGGTCCTCGGCTGCGACATGACCGTCGGCGTGTACTTCCCGCCGCAGGCGCAGCAGGGCCCCTGCCCGGTGCTGTACTGGCTCTCGGGCCTGACCTGCAACGAGCAGAACTTCATCACCAAGTCCGGCGCGCAGCGCTACGCCGCCGAGCACGGGATCATCCTGGTCGCGCCCGACACCAGTCCACGCGGCGACGACGTCGCCGACGCCGAGGGCTATGACCTGGGCAAGGGCGCGGGCTTCTACCTCAACGCCACCCGGGATCCGTGGGCGAAGCACTACCGCATGTACGACTACATCGTCGACGAGCTGCCGGCCTGGGTGGAGTCCGATCCGGCCGCCGGCGACCGCCGCGCGATCAGCGGCCATTCGATGGGCGGCCACGGCGCGCTGACCATCGCGCTGGGCAATCCGGGCCGCTACCGCAGCGTGTCGGCGTTCTCCCCGATCGTGGCGCCGAGCCAGGTGCCCTGGGGCCAGAAGGCCTTTGCCGCCTACCTGGGCGACGACCGCGAAACCTGGAAGCGCTACGACGCGGTGGAGCTGGTGGAATCCGCCCCGGAGCGCCTGCCGCTGCTCGTCGACCAGGGTGGCGACGACGAATTCCTCGACGGCCAGCTGCGCCCGCAGCTGCTGCAGGCCGCGTGCGAGGCGGCGGGCCATCCGCTCGAGCTGCGCATCCGCCCCGGCTACGACCACAGCTACTACTTCATCGCCAGCTTCATCGGCGAGCACATCGCCCATCACGCCCGGGCGCTGCGCGGCTGAGCCGCGCGCGCCGGCCCTTCCCCGGCGCCGCTCAAGGACCCTCGACGGCGGCCGTTACAGGACAGGTACAACCCCGGGGAGGGGTCATGCCAGCGTTCGAGGATCCAAGTCTTGCCTGCCTGCCGGCGCTGCCCGATGCGCCGGTCGCGCTGATCCGGCTCGGCGCCGACGGGCGCGTGCTGGCGCTCAACCGCGCCGCCGTCGACCTGCTCGACCTGCCCGGCGCCGATCCGACGACGCTGTCGTGCGACTGCGTCTGGGGCCTCGCGCCGGGCAACCTGTCCGGCGACGAAGGCGTCTGGGTGGCCCCTGGCGCCGATCCCGCGCGACGGGTGTGCTACCAGCTCGACCGCGATGGCGGCGGCTGGCTGCTGTCGCTGCCCGATGCCGAGAGCGCCGCGTTGTGGCGCGAGCGGGCGGCCGCGCCCGCCGCGGCTCCCGCACCGCCCGAAGATGATGGCCAGGCCGCGCGACTGCTGGCGATGGTCGGCGACCGCCTGGCCGCCTGCGAGCTCGACCTGGGCCTGGATGCCGGCCACGAGGACCAGCCCGGGGTCCGCCGCCTCGCCGCCGGTTTCGGCAACCTGGCCGAGGCGATCCGCCAGGCGGTGGGCCTGTCGCTGCAGGTCGCGGCCGAGGTGCCGCATGTGGTCGCGGAGAACGACGAACTGGTGCGCCAGTCGCAGGCGCAGGTGGACGCGCTGGAGACGGTGGTGGCCTCGACCCGCCAGCTGCTCGCCGGCCTGGAAGGCCTGCGCGGCGACCTGCGGACGGTGACCGAAGTCGCCGCCAGCGCCGACGACAGCGCGCGCGAGGGCGCCGCGGCCGCGCGCGCCCTGGCCGGGGCCATGGCCGCCGTGCAGAAGAGTTCGGCCCGCGCCAACGACGTGATCGAGGTGATCGACTCGGTCGCGTTCCAGACCAACATCCTGTCGCTCAACGCCAGCATCGAAGCCGCGCATGCCGGACCCGCCGGCCGCGGTTTCGCGGTGGTGGCGACCGAGATCCGGCGCCTGGCCGAGCGCGCCGCGGAAGCGGCGCGCGACGTGCGCCGGATCATCGGCGAGAACAGCGACGCGCTGGGCGAGGGCGCCGCTTCGGCCGCCCGCACCGAGCAGGTGCTGGGCGGCATCGGCGGCCTGCTGGGCCGTGCCAGCGCGGCGATCGAGACCGTCGCCGGCGGCATTGTCCAGCAGGGCGATGCGATCGCCGACATCGACCGCGCGGTCGGGCAGGTGGCCGAACTGGGCCGCAGCAACCTCGAACACGCCGCCAAGGTGGCCGAGCGCAGCGAGGCGCTGGGTGCCGGCGCCGACGCACTGCACGACTGCGTCGGCCTGTTCCGGCTGCCGGCCGATCCGCTGCGCGAGCCGCGCCACGCGCGCGTGCTGGAGCTGGCGAGCGAGACCTCCCGGTCGATCGGCGCCACCTTCGAGGAGGCGCTGGCACAGGGCTGGATCGAGGATGAAGCGCTGTTCTCGCGCGACTACGCCGCCATCGCCGGCGTGGAGCCGGCCAAGTACGAGACCCCGTTCGACGCTCTGTGCGACGAACTGCTGCCGCCGCTGCAGGAGCCGGTGGCCGCCGCGCATCCTTGGATCGTGTTCGCGATCAGCGCCAATCCAGACGGCTACGTGCCCACCCACAACGACCGCTTCTGCCAGCCGCTGACCGGCGACCGCGCGCGCGACCTGGTCGGCAACCGCACCAAGCGCATCTTCTCCGACCGCGTCGGCCGCAGCGTCGGCGCGCATACCGACCCCTACCGCCTGCAGGTCTACCGCCGCGACACCGGGCAGATCATGTTCGACCTGTCGGTGCCGGTGTTCGTCCACGGTCGCCACTGGGGCGGATTCCGCGTGGGCTACACGCTGGACTGACGGGTCCTGCGTGCAGGCCGCGCGGCGCGTGCGCAGGCCCGGCTCAGTCCCCGGCCGCCGCCAGCGCGAAGTCGGTGATCGCGAAGCGGCCGTCGCGCAACCAGGTGTCGCCCCGTGCCAGCGGCAGCGGCGCACCGAACATCGGCCCGGCGTACACGCAGGTGTGGAACTCGCCGTGCTCGCCGCAGGCGTCGATTCCGTCCGGGAGCGCCTGCAGCAATGCCGCATCGAAGCCGCGACCGGCGAACGCGGCATCCAGCTGCTGCGTATCCACGCAGCACAACGACGCGCGCAGGCCGCCGTGCAGCATCCCGGCCGCGAGCGCGGCGGTGTCCTCGCCGAACAGCGGCGTGGACAGCCGCCAGCCAAGCCGCGACAGGCTCGCCTCGCGCCATTCGCGCAGGTCCTCGAGCAGCAGGTCGCCGGTCGCGAGCGTCTCCAGGCCCGGCCAGCGTCGCGCCGCCTCGTCCAGCGCGGCGGCCATCGCCTGCTCATAGCTTGCGTTCGAAGCGGCCGGCGGCAGGGGCGCTTCGAGCAGCGGCAGGCCGGCCGCCCGCGCCTGCGCCCGCAGCACGCTTGCCCGCACGCCCTGCATCGAAGCGCGCGCGTCCGCGTCCAGCGTCGCGAGCAGGCCCACGACCTCGACCTCGCCGGCCGCGCGCAGACGGTGCAGCGTCCAGGCCGCATCCTTGCCGCCGCTCCACGACAGCAGGACGGGAGGGCGCACTCAGCCGGTGCGCACGTCGCGCAGTTCCCAGGTGGCGCCGGCGAGCAGGCGCATGCGGTGCTTGAACACCGTTCCGGCAATCGCGGTGTCCGCCACCAGGTCGATGTGCAGGTCGTGCTGCCGGCCTTCCACCACCGCCGCGGCGTCGGTGACGCCGAGCGCGGGATCGACCGAATCCGGGTCGTCCTGGATCGCGCGCCAGCGCTGGAACAGCGCGTCGCCGCGCAGCGCGTCCTGCAGTTCGGATGCCATGCCTTCGGCGCTCTGCGAGCGGAAGGCGAACTCGCCGGACGCGCGGACCCGTTCGGGGTCGGGCAGGCGGATCAGGTAACGGACGGACATGGGCACGCGCCTGTGGACGGAGGCCGCCAGAGTAGCAGCGCCGCGTCGACGATGCGTCGCGGTCAGGCGAACTCGTGCGGATCGGCCGCGAAGCCGACGCAGACCGCGCCCTTGCCGACGTTGACCATGCCGGTCAGGCTCATCACCGTTTCGAACACCTCGATGCCGCGTTCGGCGCAGGCGCCGAGCAGCGTGTCGTAGCCGGGCATGGCGCGCATCTCGTCGAGCTCGCCGCCGTAGCACAGGCACAGGGTGGGAGTGAGCAGGCCGGCCTCGACGCGGCGCGTGGCGAACTCGAACAGCGCGCGCACCGCCGGATCGAAGCCCTTGATCTTGGCGACCGGAGCGGTGTCGCCGCGCCAGCCGCGCAGCACCGGCTTGATGTCCAGCGCGGTCCCCAGCGCGGCGCTGAACAGGCTGACGCTGCGGTCGCCCTTGTGGCGCGCGCGGTTGCGGATGTAGTACAGGTCGCGCGGCACCAGGTAGCCGTAGGTGTGCAGCGCCAGGTGTTCCAGCCGCCCGCGGATGCGGCCCGGCCCCTCGCCCGCCGCGCGCAGCCGCACCGCCTCGACCGGCAGGATGCCCTGCGCCGAGAACAGGTTCTGGCTGTCGATCACGCGCAGCGCGAACGGCGTGTTGTGGCCGGCCGCGGCGCGCGTGGGCCGGTAGTCGTTGAGGATCGCGTAGCTGGCCTGGCGCGCGTTCTCGAAGATCTGGCTGCGCGTGCTGGTGACGGTGATGCAGAACACGTGGTCGTAGTCGACCACCAGCCGCTGCAGGAACAGGTCGCGGATCTGTTCGACGCTGAAGGGGATGGTCTCGGCGCTGGCGCCGCGTTCGGCGATGTGCGCGTGCAGGAAGGCCAGGGTCTCGGCCTCGCCACGGTAGTCGACCTGCAGCTCGTTCCCGATCCGGACCGAGATCGGCAGGATCTCGACTTCATTGGCCTTGAGATAGTCGACCGGCAGATCGCAGGTCGAGTCGACGACGATTCCGATGCGCATTGCAGCTCCCGTGGGGTCTTGCCCCGCCACGCGAAGCGCGCATTGTCGCGCGCTTGCCGCTGGCGCGGCTGAACGCGCCGCCGGCTCCCGCGCCGGCTGGCGCGGGAGCCGGGCCAGGTCAGTCGACCCGGGCCGGATAGGCGCGCGGCAGCGCCCCCGCCTCGCGCGCCGGCTCGGCGCGCAGGTAGCGGTCGCGCAGCTCGGTCTGGCGCGAGCGCATCGGCATCGCGCGCCCGCCCAGCCAGGTCTGGCGCGCGGTGTGGGCGACATCGAGCGGGTCGCCGCTCCACAGCACCAGGTCGGCCGTCTGGCCCACCGCGATCGTGCCCAACCGCTCGCCGCCGCCGAACGCCTGCGCCGGGATCCGGGTCAGTCCGGCCAGCGCCGCCTCCCAGGGCAGGCCGTTGGCGACGGCGTTGCCGGCCAGCTGGCGCACCTTGCGCGCGTTGTGCGAAGCGTCGCCGGCCTGGGTGAAGCCCACCCGCACGCCCGCCGCATGCAGCCGGGCGGCGTTGTCCAGGGTCGCGCCCAGGCGGTCGAAGTTGCCCGGGAGGTTGGCCAGCGGATCGACGAACACCGGCACGTCGGCCTCGGCCAGCTGGCTGGCCAGCTTCCAGGCTTCGGCGCCGCCGGAGATGGCGATCCGGACCCGGTGCCGGCGCGACCAGCGCAGCAGCTGGCGGATGTCGGCGGCGCGGTCGACCTCGACCACCACCAGTCCGCGGTTCTCCAGGAATCGGCCGAGCGTGGCGCGCCCGGCCGGGGTCAGCAGGGCGAAGTTCGAATCGGCCGGGATCCGTCCCTGCGCCTCGTCGACCATCTGCTCCAGCAGCATCCACTGCCCGGCGCGCGAGGAACCGCTGAGGTTCGAGGCGCCCGCGCCGAGCGCGACGAACAGCACCTTCGGGCCGGCCGGGTCCGGGCCGCCGTCCAGGCGCACCAGCGCGCCCTGGCCGCCGATGATCGAGCCGCCCGCGGTGGTGCCGGCGCTGAGCAGGGTGTAGCCGATGCCTTCCACCCGCGCGACCGGCAGCAGGATCGACTCGGGGTTGTAGGCCAGGGTCACGTCGAACTCGGGGCGGACGGTGATGTCCTTGGCGTTCTCGCCCAGCGCCAGCGAGGCGTCGCGGGTCGAGGATTCGCCCGAAACCTCCTCGATGCCGATCCCGGTGATGCCGCCGAAGAACGCCGGCGTCAGCGGCTGGCCCTGTGCATCGACCACCTGCGCCGACCCGGCCGCCAGGCCGCTGCCGATCGCGGCGATGCGCCCGTCCTGGACCAGCACGTCGGCGCCCTGCAGGGTGCCGCGCGCGGTCGCGGTGTGCACGGTGGCGTTGCGGATCAGCACGTCCTGAGCGGCCGCCGCCACCGGCAGCAGCGCCGCCAGCAGCAGCGCCGCCGTGGCGGATGCCGGACGCGTCCGGCGGCGGACCTGACGGCGGCTCATCGCACACCTCCCTGCGCCGTCGGCTGCCCGAGCATGAAGTCGGTCACCGGCCGCAGCGAAGGATCGTTGCGGTCGTACACGCGCGCACCGTCGACGAACACCTGCTCGGCCTGCGCGTACACGCTGAAGGGATTGCCGCTCCACAGCACCACGTCGCCCATCTTGCCGGCTTCCAGCGTCCCGGTGACATCGTCCACGCCCAGCGCCCTGGCGGCGTTCTGCGTGATCCAGCGGATCGCGCGCTCGGGCGCGATCTCGATGCCCACGCGGCGTGCGTTCGCCATCACCTTGGCCGCCTCCTGGTTGAGCCGCTGGATGCCCTCGTCCGAATCCGAATGCACGATCGCGCAGCCGCCCGGTGCGCGGTCGACGATGGCGATGTTCTCCTGGATGCCGTCGAACGCCTCCATCTTGAAGCCCCACCAGTCCGCCCACAGCGCGCCGCACACGCCCTCGGCGCCGAGCCGGTCGGCCAGCTTGTAGGCCTCCACGCCGTGGTGGAAGGCGGCGACCTTGAAGTCGAACTCCTTCGCCAGGTCCAGCATCTGCGCCATCTCGTCGGCGCGGTAGCAGTGGATGTGCACCAGGATGTCGCCGGCCATCGCCCCGGCCAGGGTCTCGAGCTTGAGGTCGCGCTTGGTCGAGCCGTCCTTCTCGCGCTTGCGCGCGTAGTCCTGCGCGTCGATGAAGGCCGCGCGGTAGCCGGCCACGTTGCCCATGCGCGTGGCCGGGCCGCCCTTCTGGCCGTAGACGCGCTTGGGGTTCTCGCCGCAGGCCATCTTCAGCCCGTGCGGCGCATCGGGGAACTTCATGCCCTGCGCGGTGGTGGCAGCCACGTTCTTGAGCGTCACCCCGCGCCCGCCGACCAGGTTGGCCGAACCGGGCAGGATCTGCAGCGCGGTCACGCCGCCGGCCAGCGCCGCGCCGAAGCCCGGATCCTGCGGCCACACCGAATGCTCGGCCCAGACCTGGGCGGTCACCGGGCTGGTCGCCTCGTTGCCGTCGCTGTGCGCGCTGGCGCCGGGGCTGGGGTACACGCCCAGGTGCGAGTGCACGTCGATCAGACCCGGCGTGACCCACTTGCCGCTGCCGTCGACGCGGATCGCGTCGGCGCCCGCCGCCAGGCCGTTGCCGACCTGCGCCACCTTGCCGTCCTGGAGCAGCACGTCGGCATTGTCCAGGCGCCGCCCGTCGCCGGTGAGCACGGTCGCTCCGGTGATCAGCACCGGTGCCGAGGCGATCGGCCGGTAGGTGCTGGCGTAGGCGTCGCTACCGGTCCCCGCAGCGGACTGCGGCGCCGGCGCGGTATCGCCGGTGCTGGCGCAGCCGGCGAACAGGACTGCGCACAGCGCAGCGGTCAGGGGTCGGATCATGGCGGCCTTTCGCAGGTTGAATCGCCCGACGGTACCCGCTCCCCCGGTCGCCGCCAAGCGGCCGAAAGTCATGTCGCGTGACAAAATGCCCGGCAGGAGGACCGCGCATGAAGGACAAGCAGGACATCGTCGGCAACTGGCTGCCGCGCTACACCGGCGTGCCGCTCGACGATTTCGGCCAGCACATCCTGCTGACCAATTTCGGTGGCTACCTCGGCCACTTCAGCCGCATGACCGGTGCGCCGGTGGTCGGCCTCGACCGGCCGATGCCCAGCGCCACCGCCGACGGCATCACCATGATCAACTTCGGCATGGGCAGCCCCAACGCGGCGACCATGATGGACCTGCTGTCGGCGATCGAGCCGCGCGCGGTGCTGTTCCTGGGCAAGTGCGGCGGGCTCAAGCGCAAGAACCAGCTCGGCGACCTGGTGCTGCCGATCGCCGCGATCCGCGGCGAGGGCACTTCCAACGACTACCTGCCGCCGGAAGTGCCGGCGCTGCCCGCCTTCGCCCTGCAGCGCGCCGTCTCCACCATGATCCGCGACCTCGGCCACGACTACTGGACCGGCACGGTGTTCACCACCAACCGCCGGGTCTGGGAGCACGACGACGCGTTCAAGGAACGGCTGCGCGCGATGCGCTGCATGGCCATCGACATGGAGACGGCGACGATCTTCGCCGCCGGCTTCGCCAACCGCATTCCATCGGGCGCGCTGCTGCTGGTCAGCGACCAGCCGATGATCCCGGAAGGGGTCAAGACCGAGGCATCGGATGCGAAGGTCAGCGCGGAGTTCGTCGAGCGCCACATCCAGATCGGCATCGAGGCGCTGCGCCTGATCCGCCGCCACGGCAAGTCGGTGCGACACCTGCGATTCGACGAATAGCGCGGCTGTGCGGGCCCGCACCACGCGCGCCGGCGCTAAGATGGGGCATGGATCCGCAACCCGACATCCGGCACGTCATCGACTTCTGGCGCGCAGCCGGCTACACGAAGTGGTTCAACGGCGGCGCGGCGTTCGATGCGCAATGCCGCGAACGCTTCACCGATGCGCATTTCGCCGCCGCGCGGCGCGAGTACGACTCCTGGATGGACAGCGCCGACGGAGCGCTCGCGCTGCTGATCCTGCTGGACCAGATCCCGCGCAACATCTTCCGCGGCAGCGGACATGCCTTCGCCACCGATCCGCTGGCCCTGCACTATGCCGTGCGCGTGGTCGACGCCGGTTTCGACAGGAAGGTGGAGGCCGAACTGCGCACCTTCATGTACATGCCCTTCGAGCATTCCGAGGCGATCGAGGACCAGCATCGCGCCGTCGCCCTGTTCACGGCCATGGGCGAGGACGGGTATCTCGACTACGCCCGGCGGCACCTGGACGTGATCGAGCGCTTCGGCCGCTTCCCGCACCGCAACCACGCGCTGGGCCGCAGCAACACGCCCGAGGAACAGGCCTGGCTCGACGCCGGCGGGGGATTCTGAGACGCCGGGCGCCGTGGGAGCGGCTTCAGCCGCGAACCGTCCACCCGGCCTGGAAACACCCATGCGGCTGGCGACGCCGGTGGCGCATCGGTTGCCATGACTTCGGATCGACGGAGCCACCGCTCCGCGATGGCAACCGTGTCGCCGCTGTGGTGATGCCGCGCACCGGACGTATCGCGGCTGAAGCCGCTCCCACAAGCCTTCGGCGGGGCGGCGGAACCCGGTCTCCGGACGCGGCTGAAGCCGCGTCGACAAGGCCTGGGCAGGGCAGCGAGGCAACCCGGGGCCTGGCGTCCTCAGTACTTGGGAATCGACGGGTCGACCGTGTCCGACCAGGCGACGATGCCGCCCGCCACGTTGTGCAGGTTGCGGAAGCCCATCAGGCGGAACTCCTCGGCAGCGCGGCCGCTGCGGCCGCCGCCGTGGCACAGGAACGCGATGGCCGCGTCCTTGGGCAGCGCCTCGACGTCGGCGCGGCCGGCGTCGAAGGTCATGAACGGCACCGGCACCGACGCGATCGCGCGCTCTTCCGGCGGGCGCACGTCCACCAGCACCATCTCGCCGGCGCGCACGCGCGCCTCGACCTCGCCGGGGCTGGTCTGCGACACCGGCGGCGGCGCGTTCGGGTTCTCGATCACCAGACCCTTGCCGCGCATGTCGTCGGCGAAGTCGATGCGCAGGCCCTCGGCGCGGCGCGCGCCGGCCAGGTCGAACTGCACGCGCACGCCCTCGACCTCGGTCGACACCGCATCGGCGTCGGCCGGACCCAGGTTCAGGCGGGTGCGGAAGTTGCGGTCCACGTCCACCTGCAGCACCACTTCGCCGCCGGCATCGTCGATGGCCTGGCGGATCATCGCCAGCGCCGCCGGCGTGATCGTGATCGAGGGCGGCGTGCGGTCCGGCGCGGCCAGGCCGAGTGCGGTATGCAGTTCGCCGCTGTTGACCATCTGCGCGATGATGTCGCTGCCGCCGACCAGCTCGCCGTCGATGTACAGCTGCGGGATCGTCGGCCAGTCGCCGTAGGCCTTGATGCCTTCGCGGATCTCGCCGTCGGCCAGCACGTTCACGTGGGCGTAGTCGGCGCCCAGCGCGTCCAGCGCCGACACCGCCTTGGCCGAGAAGCCGCACTGCGGCGCGGCCGGCACGCCCTTCATGAACAGGACGGCGCGGTTGGCCTGCAGCAGCGATTCGATACGGGCGCGCACGGCGGGTTCGAGGGACATGGCGGCGATCCTTGGAGCGGGCCGTCCATGGTACCGCGATCGCCGCGCAGCCGGCCGCAACGGCGCGTTGCGCGCGGACGGGATGGCATCATTGCGCGCATGGAAATCCCGCATCGCCCGCCGCGCCGGCCGCACGCCTGGCTGCCCCTGCTGCTGCTCTCGCAGCTGCTGGTGGCGTGGGTGTGGTGGCGCTGGGGCTGGGGCGCCGGCCTGCCCTTGATGCTGGCCACGCATGCGCTGGCCTGGTGGGGCGTGCTGGCGCCGAATGCGGCGCTGTACGGGCCGGTGCTGTCGCGGCTGCCGTGGACCGGGCGCGAAATCTGGCTGACGATCGACGACGGCCCGTCCGACGACACCGCCGCGGTGCTCGACCTGCTCGACGCACACGCCGCGAAGGCCACCTTCTTCCTGGTCGGCGACCGCGCCGCGTCCCGGCCGGAACTGGTCCGCGAGATCGTGCGCCGCGGCCACGGCATCGGCAACCACAGCCGCTCGCATCCGCAGGCCCGGTTCTGGGCGCTGGGACCGCGGCGGATGCGCGGCGAGATCGAGGACGCGCAGCGCCAGCTTGCCGCCATCGCCGGCCGCGCGCCACGCTGGTTCCGTTCGGTGGTCGGCCACAGCAATCCGTTCGTGCATGCGCCGCTGCGGCGCGCCGGCCTTGCGCGCGTGGCCTGGAGCGCGCGCGGCTTTGACGCCGTGCAGCGCGACGTGGACAAGGTGGTCTCGGCGATCGAGCGCGATCTCGCGCCCGGCGCGATCGTGCTGCTGCACGAGGGCGCGCCGCACGGGCGCAGCGTCGAGATGATCGCCGCGCTGCTGCAGCGGCTCGACGCGCTGGGCTATCGCGCAGTACTGCCGGCACCGGCACAAGCATAGGTCGCCGCTGCAGCCCCGTGGGAGCGACCTCGATCGCGAACGGCCTTCGCGCGCGAGCGCGCTCCCACCACCTCGGGTCGCGACAGCCCTGTGGGAGCGACCTTGGTCGCGAACGGCTTTCGCGCGCGAGCGCGCTCCCACGCCGATGAGGCGGCGACGCCGGGTCAGCCCGGCGCGGCCGGTTGCTGCGCCACCACCAGCCAGTTGTTGAACGGCGTGTTGCCGAACCAGGGACGGATGTCCACGGCCAGCCCGGCGGCGTCGAAGCGCGCGCGCAGTTCGTCCACGGTGGGGTAGTGCTTGGGCCGGTCGGGCATCCAGCCGGTCAGTGCGGCGAAGCGGTCGCCGGCGCGGGTGCGGCGGATGCGCGCGCCGCCGTCGTCGAGCGCGGCGCGCATGACCAGCCGCGCGCCCGGCGCCAGCATCGCGATCGCGGCATCGAGCAGGGCGGCCTGCTGTTCGCGGGTCAGGAACTGCAGCACGTCCAGGATCGCCACGCTGCCCGAATGCGGCGGATAGCCGCGCGCCAGGTCGACCACTTCGAAGTGCGCGTCGGCCAGCGCCGACTGGCCGGCGATGCGGCGGGCGCGTTCGATCTTCGGCGCATCGATGTCCACGCCCTGGTAGGGCATCGTCTGCCCGTCCACCCGCAGCGCGTGCGCCAGCAGGCCGAGGCCGCAGCCCAGGTCAAGCAGCGGCGCCTCGCAGCCGCGCAGCGCGTCGAGCACGCCTGGGTACAGCGGGTCGGTGCGCAGCTTGGCCAGGGTGTAGTAGTAGTCGTAGCGGTTGCCGAGGACGTGGGCCGGCAGGAAGGCGCGCGCAATTCCCTTCGCGGTGGCCGCATCGAGCGGCCGCAGAGTCTGTTCAGTCATCGGCGGACAGTAACCGACGCGCCACCGGCAGCGCCAGACGCGTCCACTGCGCATGCATCGCCGCCGACGGATGCAGGCCGTCGGCCGCCAGCATCGCAGCTTCCGCGCCGCGTTCGCGGCTGACCGCGGTGATGTCGACGAAGGCCACGTCGCGCACCGCACACTGCGCCCGGGCGACGGCATTGAAGCCGTCGAGCTCGCGCGCGATGGTGGCCGGATCGCGGCCGCTGCCCGCCGCGAACGGGGTCACGCCCCAGTCGGGAATGGAAAGCACCAGCACCCGGCCGGCGCGGCCGCTGGCGAATCCGATCGCCCGCGCCAGCAGGGCGTCGAACTGCGCGCGGTACTCGTCCAGGCCGCGCCCGCGGTACTGGTTGTTGACCCCGATCAGCAGCGAAACCAGGTCGAAGCCCGGTGCGGGCCGGGCCGCGTCGATCGCGGCGGACAGCTCGTCGGTGGTCCAGCCGGTGGTGGCGATGATCCACGGGTCGGCCAGGGCGATGCCGTCGGCGCGCAGCGCCTGCGCCAGCTGCAGCGGCCAGCGGCCGTCCCCGGCGATGCCCTCGCCGATGGTGTAGCTGTCGCCGAGGGCGAGGTAGCGCAGCGTGGGAGCGGGCGTCTGCATCGAAGCCGTGGATCCTGGTCGTGTGGACTTGTGGGGCGGGATGTTCGTCGCGGGCTTGCGTCAACCGGAAGGTCGCCCGCTCACCCAGCGCATATCCCGTGGTGTGGTCGCTGCTTCCGCGGCTTCCGCCGGAAGGGTCTGCTGCCGCGCGACGCGACCAGCGCCAGGGGCGCGATCGCGGCGCGTGGCCCAACCCGCACCGCGACGCCCCACCGCGCGGCTCACGCCGCCGGCCGCGCCTGCTTCTTCAGCGGCACGACCTTGCCGTTCGCCAGGGCGCGACGTTCGAGCACGCGGTCGATGCGCGCGAACACCTCGCGCACCATCTCCGGCTGCGGCAGCAGGGTGACGCGGAAGTGGTTGCGGTAGGGCACGTTGAAGCTGGTACCCGGCACGAGCAGCACGTCCTCGGTCTCCATCAGCTCCAGCGCGAAGCCGTGGTCGTCGAAGCCTTTCGCCGCATCGCCGACCACGCCCGGGAACGCGTACAGCGCGCCCGCCGGTGCCACCAGCTCCAGGTGTTCGCTGGCCGCGCAGGCCTCGGTCACCGCGCGCCGCGCCTCGTACAGGCGGCCGCCGGGTGCGCACAGTGGCGAGATGGTGTCGGCGCCGGTGAGCGCAGCCTCGATCGCGAACTGCCCCGGCACGTTGGCGCACAGGCGCAGCGCGCCAAGCAGGTCCATGGCGTGGCGGAATGCGGTGCTGCGCGCCGGATCGCCCGACAGCACCGCCCAGCCCACGCGCCAGCCGCAGGCGCGGTGCACCTTGCTCAGGCCGCCGAAGGACAGGCAGGGCACGTCGCCGGCCAGCGGCGCGACCGGCTCGAACTGCGCGCCGTCGTAGAGGATGCCGTCGTAGATCTCGTCGCACAGCAGCAGCAGGTTGTGGCGGGCGGCGATCGCGACGATGCGTTCGAGCAGCTCGCGCGGATAGTTCGCGCCGGTCGGGTTGTTGGGATTGATCAGCACGATCGCGCGGGTGCGCGCGGACACCAGCGCCTCCATCTCCACCGGATCGGGCAGGAAGCCGTTGCCGGCGTGGCACTGGTAGAAGACCGGGCGCCCGTCGTTGAGGATGGTGGCCGCCGACCAGAGCGGGTAGTCGGGCGAGGGCACCAGCACCTCGTCGCCGGGATTGAGCAGGGCGCGCAGCGAGATGTCGATCAGCTCGCTCACGCCATTGCCGACGAACACGCGCTCGGGCGACGCGTAGGGCGTGCGGCGCGCCACGTGGTGCGCGGCGATGGCCTCGCGCGCCTCCGGCAAACCCTGCTGGTGGGTGTAGGGATCGGTGCGGTGGATGTGGTCGGCGATCGCGCGCTGCAGGTGCTCGGGCGCGCGGAAGCCAAACGCCCCCGGGTTGCCGATGTTGAGCTTGATCAGCGTGCGGCCCTGGGCCTCGAGTTCGCGCGCGCGGCGGGCGAGTTCGCCGCGGATCTCGTAGCGGACTTCGGACAGGCGTTCGCGGACGGGCAGGCTGGGAGCGGACATCGGGGGCGGCGGGCGTGCGGCGGTAGGCCGCGGATTTCCGGATCATACGCCGCGACGGGGCTAGAATCGCGGCCATGACGACCGCCAGCGCCCGCGTTTGATCCCCGCCACCAACGCGCTGCGCGCGATCGGCTGGCCCTGGGCCGGGAGGCCCGCGCCGGGGCCCTGGGCCGAACTGATGGACGCGCACCCGGCGGCGGGTCCGGCGCGCGTGGTCGAACAGCACCGCAGCGGTTACGTGGTTGCAGATGCAACCGACCGCGCGATCACCGTCGAATCCCTGCCCGAATGGCAACGGCCGCCCGGCTACCGCAAGGGCAAGGTGGCGCCCGAGGACCGGCCGGTGGTGGGCGACTGGGTGCTGGTCGAGGACGGCAGGCGCATCGTCGCCCTGCTGCCGCGGCGCAGCGCGATCAAGCGCGGCGCCGCGGGCGAGCATTACCGGCAGCAACTGATCGCGGCCAACATCGACGTGGTGCTGGTGGTGTGCGGCCTCGACGGCGACTTCAATCCGCGCCGGATCGAGCGCTACCTGCTGCTGGTCCAGGCCGAAGGCGTGACCCCGGTGGTGGTGCTCACCAAGGCCGATCGCCCCGGCACCGATGCGGACGCGGCGCTGGCGGCGCTGGCGGGCGTGCGCGCGCAGGG
Organism: uncultured Luteimonas sp.; assembly: GCF_947492465.1. NCBI lineage: Bacteria > Pseudomonadati > Pseudomonadota > Gammaproteobacteria > Lysobacterales > Lysobacteraceae > Luteimonas > uncultured Luteimonas sp. The sequence continues at coordinate 327,499 of NZ_CANLNF010000002.1, read as the reverse complement.
CGTGGACGTGGTCGCTGTGAACGCGCGCGACCCCGCCGGCGTGCGCGTGCTCGACCGCTGGCTCCAGCCCGGCACCACCGCGGTACTGGTCGGTTCCTCGGGCGCCGGCAAGTCCACCCTCACCAACTCGCTGCTCGGCGTCGAGCGGATGAAGACCGCCGAGGTGCGCGAGCACGACGCGCGCGGCCGCCACACCACCACCCACCGCGCCCTGATCGCGCTGCCCTCGGGCGCCTGCCTGATCGACACCCCGGGCATGCGCGAGCTCAAGCCCACCGGCGAGGAGGAACTGGCCGATGGCGGCTTCGGCGAGATCGAGGCGCTCGCGGCGCAGTGCCGGTTCCGCGACTGCCGCCACGCGGCCGAACCGGGTTGCGCGGTGCGCGCCGCGGTCGAGGCCGGCACGCTCGATCCGGGCAGGCTGGCCAACTACCTCAAGCTGCGCGACGAGGTGGTGGCCGCGTCCGGACGGCTGGCCTCGCGCCTGGCGCAGAAGCCGGCGTCCCGTCCGCCGGGCAAACCGCCGGCGCGCGGCCCCGGCCGCCGCTGAGCCGCTTCAGCGTCCGGCCAGCAGCGCCTGCACGGCGGTCTCCAGCGCCGGATCGTTCCCGGCCCGGACCGCGGCCCAGTCCGGCGGCAGGGAAACGTCGGGACTCACGCCGACCTTGTCCAGCGCACGCCCGCCGCCGGTGGTGATGGCCCACATGCCCACCCGCAGCAGCCCACCGTCGGGCAGGTTGATCCCGCGCGTGCCGACCACCGCGCCGCGGCTGCGCTCCCCGAACAGGCGCGCGCGTCCGGTTTCCTGCAGCCGCGCGGCGAGCAGCTCGGCCGCGCTGGCGGTGCCGGGGCCGACCAGCACCGCCAGCGGACCTTCGTAGACCCGCGCCGGCGGTGGCGCACCGATACGGTGGTCGGACAGGCGGCCGTGCAGCACCAGCAAGGTCTGCGGCTGGGCATGGAAACGCGCGAGGATGCGCGCCGCCACGTCCCAGTGGCCGCCGCCGTTGTCGCGCAGGTCCAGCACCACGCCGGCGGGCGGCCGCGTCCCCGCCAGGTCGACGAGCCTGGCGCCCAGCCAGTCCTCGCTGGCCTGGTCGAAATCGTCGAAACGCAGGTAGGCGATTCCGCCGGGCAGTGTCCGTGCCTCGTGGCGCGGCCGCGGCGGCAGCGCGCGCGCCACCAGGTCCAGGCCGTGCCGGGCACCGCGCTCGTCCTCGAACACCAAGTGCGTGCTGCGCCCCTCGGGAGGGGGTGCGGATTCAGTCGGCGGCTGACCATCCACGGACACCAGCCACCAGCCGGGCAGCACGCCGGCCGCGGCTGCGGGCCCGTCGGCCTGCACTCGCTGCACGCGATGGCGCCCGCCCACCTCGGTGGTCGCCAGGCCCCAGCCGGCCCGGGACTGCCCGCTGCGCTGCGCGGCTCGGCGCTCGCGCGCAGTGGGCGAGAACGCGTGGCTGTGGTCGTCGTCGAGGGCCTCGAGCAGGCTGCGGATGTGCGCGTAAAGCCCGGCCTCGTCCGGGGCCGCCAGCGTGGCCGGGCGCATCGCCGCGGCCCGGGCCGCGAACGCGGCGCGGTCGAAATCGCGCCGGTAGAACAGCCGGTCGACATGGCCCACCACCGCATCGTGGACACTGGCATTGAGGGTCATGCGCTCGGGCGAGCCGTCGGCCGGGCGCGCTGCCGGCGGCGGCTGGTCGCGTTCGTGCGGGCGCTCGTAGGGGATGCTGGCGCAGCCGGCGAGAGCCAGCAGGCAGAGGGCGGCAAGCAGGCGGAAACGGTGCATACGGCTAGCGTATGCGAAGGCCGGGCCGGCTGGCGAACCCCCTGCCCGCCAGGTCGTTCGCCCAGCCTGCGGCATACGCGGCGGCGTTTTCCGCTAGCGTGGGCGCTCACTCCCCGCCGCGTCCGCTTCCATGGCCGATCCCGTCGCCCACCACGCCGCGCTCGATGCCCGCATGGTGCGCGTCGCCCGCGAACTGCGCGTGCTGTCGCTGGCGAGCTGGCCGGCGACGGTGCAGCGGCAGTTCCTGGCCGACCTGGCGCGCGGCCAGCGGCGCCTGCCGCGCTTCGACTACCCGGCGCACGATTTCGGCGAGGCCCGCCGCGAACTCGACGCGATCGCCGCGGCCGCGGACCCCGGTCATCCGCTGGGCGCCTACCTGGTCGAGTCCGCGCGCGACTGGGCGCTTGCCGCGCGCATGCTCGAAGCCCTGGGCACGCAGGCGGCCAGTGCGCTGTCGATCATGCTCTACGGCCACCCGCACGATCCGCTGCCGGGTGGCGGCACCACCACATGCGAGGCGGCCGGCCACTTCATCCGCATCGCCGACGAACTCGACCGCGAACTGGTCGCGCCCGAGGAGCAGGTGACGATCTCCGCCACCGCGCTGCGCCTGCAGCTGCAGAACCAGCTCGACGCCTTCTTCGATGGCCGCGTGGTCACGGTCGAACTGGACCCGGAGCTGATCGCCAAGGCGGCCGCCGGCGCCTACCGCATCCGCCTGCGCGACGGCGCCGCGTTCAGCGACTACGACCGCGCGCAGCTGCTGCACCACGAGGCGCTGGTGCATTCGCTGACCGCGCTCAACGGCCGCGCCCAGGCCACGCTGCCCAGCCTGGCGATGTCCTCGCCACGGATCACCGCCACCCAGGAAGGCCTGGCGGTGCTGGCCGAACTGATCACCGGCAGCATCGACATCGAGCGCATGAAGCGGGTGAGCCTGCGCACCGAGGCGATCGCGATGGCGCTGGACGGCGCGGATTTCCTGCAGGTGTTCGACTGGTTCGGCGCCGCCGGCCAGGACCCGGCCGAGAGCTTCGCCTCGGCCCAGCGCGTGTTCCGCGGCGTGCCGACCACCGGCGGCAGCGCCTTCGCCAAGGACACGGTGTACCTGCGCGGCCTGGTGGAGGTGCACACCTTCTTCCGCCGCGCCCTGCGCGAGGGCCGCCTGCGCCAGTGCCGGCGCCTGTTCGCCGGCAAGATGACCCTGGACGACGTGGCGCGGCTCGACCCGCTGTTCGATGCCGGCGTGCTGGCGCCGCCGCGCTGGCTGCCCGACTGGGTCGCGCGCGCCAACGGCCTGGCCGGACAGCTGGCGTTCTCGCTGTTCGCCAACCGGATCCGGCTCGACCGGCTGTCCGACGGCGACTGAGGCGGCGCGGCCACGTGGCTGCGCGTCGCGCGCGCGGCCGCGCGTCGAGCTGCGTGGCGACGCTTGCAACGGCCGTCCGCGCGCCCGCGGCGACGCTCGCGCGGGATCGATCGGGGGCGTGGGGCTAGAATCCATGTCCCGTCCACGGTCCCGTCCGAGATGTCCGAGCAATCCAGCAGCACCGATTCCGCAGAAGCCTTCCGCAAGGCCGCGCTCGACTACCACCGGCTCGAGCCGCGGGGCAAGATCAAGGTCGCCGCGACCAAGCCGATGCTGACCCAGCGCGACCTGGCCCTGGCCTATTCGCCGGGCGTGGCCTACGCCTGCGAGGAAATCGCCGCCGACCCGACCAAGGCCAGCGACTACACCGCGCGCGGCAACCTGGTGGCGGTGATCTCCAACGGCACCGCGGTGCTGGGCCTGGGCGACATCGGCCCGCTGGCGGGCAAGCCGGTCATGGAAGGCAAGGGCGTGCTGTTCCAGAAGTTCGCCGGCATCGACGTGTTCGACATCGAGGTCGACGAAAAGGACCCCGACAAACTCGTCGACATCATCGCCAGCCTCGAGCCCACCTTCGGCGGCATCAACCTCGAGGACATCAAGGCGCCGGAGTGCTTCATCGTCGAGCGCAAGCTGCGCGAACGGCTCAACATCCCGGTGTTCCACGACGACCAGCACGGTACCGCGATCATCGTCGGCGCGGCCGTGGTCAACGCCCTGGAGATCGCCGGCAAGAAGATCGAGGACGTGAAGCTGGCCACCACCGGCGCCGGCGCGGCGGGCATCGCCTGCCTGGACATGCTGGTGGCGCTGGGCCTGAAGCCGGAGAACATCACCGCCTTCGACCGCGGCGGCGTGATCCACAGCGGCCGCGACGACCTCGACGAGGCCAAGCGCCGCTACGCGCGCGACACCGGCCACCGCGAGCTCGGGCAGATCGTCGCCGGCGCCGACATCTTCCTCGGCCTGTCGGCCGGCGGCATCCTCACCGGGGACATGGTCGCGGCCATGGCCGAGCGGCCGATCATCCTGGCCCTGGCCAACCCCTACCCGGAAATCATGCCGGAGCTGGCGCGCACGGTGCGCCCGGACGCGATCATCGCCACGGGCCGTTCGGACTTCCCGAACCAGGTCAACAACGCGCTGTGCTTCCCCTACATCTTCCGCGGCGCGCTGGACGTGGGCGCCACCGGCATCAACGAGGCGATGAAGCTGGCCTGCGTGCACGCCATCGCGGCGCTGGCCAAGAGCGAGGCCAGCGACCTGGGCGCGGCCTACGGCGAGGAGATTCCCTGCTTCGGCCCGGACTACATCATCCCGCGCCCGTTCGACCCGCGGCTGCTGACGATCGTCGCCACGGCCGTGGCGCAGGCGGCGATGGACACCGGCGTGGCGCTGCGCCCGATCGAGGACATGGCCGCCTACCGCGAGAAGCTCTCGCAGTTCCACCACCGCACCGCGCTGGTGATGCGTCCGCTGTACGACCGCGCCCGCGCCGACCGCCAGCGCGTGGTCTATGCCGAGGGCGAGAACGAGACCGTGCTGCGTGGCGTGCAGACCGTGGTCGACGAAGGCCTGGCCCTGCCGATCCTGATCGGGCGCCCGGACGTGATCGAGTCGCGGATCCAGCGCCTGGGCTTGCGCCTGCGCGCCGGGGTCGACTTCGAAGTCACCAACCAGGACGACGACCCGCGCTTCCACGAGTACTGGAACCACTACCACAAGCTCACCGAGCGCCGCGGCGTCACCCCGGAAACGGCCAAGAGCCTGCTGCGCTCGCGCACCACCCTGATCGCAGCGGTGATGGTGGACCGCGGCGAGGCCGATGCGATGATCACAGGCCTGGTCGGCCGCTACCACAAGAAGCTCGGCTACATCCGCAGCGTGTTCGAGCTGGATCCGGGCGTGCAGAGCACCTCGGCCATGACCGGGGTGATCAACGACCGCGGCCTGTGGTTCTTCCTCGACACCCACGTGCAGCCCGATCCCAGCCCCGAGCAGATCGCCGAGAGCACCATCCAGGCGGCCTACCGGCTCAAGCTGTTCGGCATCGAGCCGAAGGTGGCGCTGCTGTCGCACTCCAACTTCGGCAGCCACGACGACCCCAGCGCGCGCAAGATGCGCCAGGTGCTGGAAATCCTGCGCAAGCGCTCGCCGAAACTCGAGGTGGACGGCGAGATGATGGCCGACACCGCGTGGGACGACGACTTCCGCCGCCGCATCTTCCCCAACACCACGCTGGAGGGGCGCGCCAACCTGTTCGTGATGCCCAACCTGGACGCGGCCAACATCACCTACAACATGGTGCGGGTGATGACCGACGGCGTGGCCCTGGGCCCGATCCTGATGGGCGTGAGCAAGCCCGCGCACGTGCTCACCACCGCCTCGCGTCCGCGCCGCGTGGTCAACATGACCGCGATCGCCGCGGTCGAGGCCCAGATCCGCAAGCAGCGACTGGCCGAACGCGGGGGCTGAACGCAGCTGCGACTCTGCTCCCGCACCGCGGGGGCAGGGACGGCGAGGGGGCACGCCGGCGTCGCGGTGTCCGCGTTTCCCGGGTGGCTCGCGTGTCCGGGTCCATCACCCACCCTGCACAGGTCTGCCATGGGCATGGCGGCGGTCGGGTCGCGCGGGCATCGCTGGCCTGCGACCCCGGCGCATGTCGACCGGGTCTGCCTGGCCCGCGGGCAGTGATCGGATCACTGAACGCATGGCGCTGCGGGTCATGCCCGGGCCACGCCGCGCGTATGCTCTGGCCAACCCACCTGAGCCCAGCCCATGCCGGACGCCGAGTCGCCCCCGCCGTCCCCGCGTCGACCGTCCGCGCAGTTCGCCGCGATCTTCGCCGTGGTCGGGACCCTGGCACTGGCCTTCGCCTGGGCGGCCGGCTGGCTGTCGCCCCAGCGCCTGACCCCGGCGCGCCTGACCGACGCCATCGAGGCCACCTCGCTGCAACCCCATCCCGGGTTCCGCCGCGCGCATGCCAAGGGCATCTGCGTGACCGGGTATTTCGAGGGCAGCGCCGAGGCCGCGGCGTTGTCGAAGGCGCGCGTGCTGGCGCCCGGGCGTTCGCAACTGCTCGGGCGCATGTCGATCGGCGGCGGCTCGCCGTATGGACTCGATGCGCAGGCTCGCGTGCGCAGCATGGCGCTGTTGCTGCGCGGCGACGACGGCCAGGAGTGGCGCATGGCGATGAACAGCTTCCCCTTCTTCGGGGTCGGTTCGGTCGAGGCCTTCCACGCGCAGACCCTGGCCGGCGCGCCCGACCCCGCGACCGGCAAGCCGGATCCCGCGCGGCTGGCGGCGTTCGCCAAGGCGCACCCGGAGTCGGCGAAATTCGCCGAGTGGGCGCGCAGCGCGCCGTGGCCGGACAGCTACGCCAACACTCAGTACAACGGCATCCATGCGTTCGGCTTCGAGGATTCGCGCGGCGGCAGCCGGATGGTGCGCTGGTCGATGCGGCCGCAGGCGCCGTTCGTGGCGCTCACGCCGGCCCAGCGCGAAGCCGCGGATCCCGACTACCTGGGGACGGAACTGCAGGCGCGGCTGGGTGATGGCCCCCTGCGCTGGGACATGGTCGTCACCATCGCCGGGCCGGGCGACGACAGCCGCGACCCGTCGACGCCGTGGCCCGACGACCGCGACCAGGTGGTCGTCGGCACGGTGGTGATCGAACGCGCGCAGCCGCAGGCCACCGGCGCGTGCCGCGACCTCAACTTCGATCCCACCGTGGTGCCGCCCGGGGTGACGCTGTCGGACGACCCCATCCTCGCCGCGCGCGCCGCGGTGTATGCGCAGTCGTTCGACCGGCGCCAGCGCGAGCGTGCCCGGGGCCTGGCGCCCGGGCAGGGGGTGGCCCGATGAACCGGCCACGACATTTCAACGCCACCGCGCGCTGGCTGCACTGGGGCATGGCCGCCATGGTGCTGGCGATGCTGTTCGTCGGGGTGGTCATGGTCTCGTCCATGACCCTGCGCCCGGCGCTGCTGTCGCTGCACCGTCCGCTCGGCGTGGCGATCCTGCTGCTGGCGGTGGTGCGCCTGGCCAACCGGCTGCGGCATCCGCCGCCCCCGCTGCCCGCGGACCTGCCATGGATCCAGGCCATGGCCGCGCATGCGTCGCACTGGCTGCTGTACGCACTGCTGTTCGCCATGCCGCTGGTGGGCTGGGCAATGGTGTCGGCGGCGGGCAATCCGGTACTGCTGTGGCCGGGCCTCACGCTGCCGGCCATCGCACCGCACGATCCGGCCGTCTACAGCCTCCTGCGTGGCGCGCATGCGTGGCTGGCCCGCCTGCTGTTCGGGCTGGTGCTGCTGCACCTGGCAGCGGCGCTGTTCCACGCGTGGGTGCGGAAGGATGGCGTCTTCGAGAGCATGGCCCGCAGCGGTGCGCTGGGCCTGCCGCAAGACGCCAACGACTGGCCCGAGCAGGACGCCGGGCAGGGTGCGTCGGACTCTCCCTGAAAGCGGGACGGATCGGCCACCCCGTGCAAACGGTCGGGGCCGCGTCGGCAGGCACTGCGCTGGTGGCTGGCAGCGGGTGATTGCGACCACGCGCGCCACAAGTCGCCACTCGCCCTGGGGTTTCCAGGTCCGCCGCCTCAGGACAGGGACACGTGCACCCGACCCGTTTGCAGCAGCCTGCGCACCAGCGCCGGCAGCGCATCCAGATCGTCCTTGAGCAGCAGGCCGTCCGCAGCGGGCGGCGCATCGTGCGGCGCCAGGCCGCCGGTCAGGAACACGAACGGCAGGTCCGGATCATGCGCCCGCGTCAGCGCCAGCGCCTCCGCGCCGGAGAATCCCGGCAGGTTCAGGTCCGACACCACCACCTGCGGGGCGAATTCGCGCAGCGCCTGCGCGACCCCCGCCGCGGTGCAGGCGCGCCGGCACTCCACCTCCAGCCGGCCCTTGCGCAGGGCGTATTCGGCCAGTTCGGCATCGTCCGCCGAATCGTCGACCAGCAGCACCCGCCAGGCGCCCCTGGACGCATCGCCGACTGGCCCGGCCGCCATGCCTCAGTCCTTCTTCGGCGGCTCGTTGAGCACGGCCCAGAATCGGCCGAGCGTGCGCACCGCATCGAAGAACTGGTCCACGTCGACCGGCTTGACCACATAGGCGTTCACGCCCAGGTTCCAGCTCACCGCCAGGTCGCTTTCCTCGCGCGAAGACGACAGCACCACGATCGGCAGCGCCTTGAAGCGATCGTTGCGGCGCAGGTCGGTCAGCACTTCCAGCCCGTCCATGCGCGGCATCTTGATGTCGAGCAGCAGTACCGCCGGGTCGCCTTCGGGGCGGTCGGCCCACTTGCCGCGCCGGTGCAGGTAGTCCAGCACTTCCACCCCGTCCTCGACGTGCACGATGGGGTTGGCCAGGTGCGCCTCGCGCAGCGCATCGATCGCCATTTCGGCGTCGTGTGGGCTGTCCTCGGCCAGCAGGATGGTGCGCAGTTCGGTCATGGCGTGGTCTCGTTGTGGGCGGGCAGATCGCCCGCCTCGGGCAGTGTGAAGTGGAAGGTAGCACCCTTGCCGGGCTCGCCTTCGGCGTGGATCCGGCCGCCGTGGCGGGCCAGCACCCGGCGCACGCTGGCCAGGCCGATGCCGGTGCCGGGGAACTCGCTGAGCGCATGCAGGCGCTGGAACACGCCGAACAACTTTCCGGCGTATTTCATGTCGAAGCCGGCGCCGTTGTCGCGCACGGTGAAGTGGTGGCCGTCGGTGCCGCGCCGGTACTCCACCTCGATGCGCGCCGGCTCGCTGCCCTGGCTGTACTTGACGGCGTTGCCCAGCAGGTTGAGCCACACCTGGCGCAGCATGTTCTCGTCGCCCACCACCACCGGCAGCGGCGCAATCCGCCATTCGATGGTGTGTCCGGGCGCCTCGGTGGCGCTGTTGGCGTCGAGCATCGCCCGCGTGTCCGACACCAGCGACTGCATGTCCACCGTCTGCACCCGCAGCGCGCTGCGGCCCAGGCGCGAGTACACCAGCAGGTCGTCGATCAGCGCCGACATGCGCCGCGCCGAGGACACCATCACCTCCAGGTAATGGCGGGACTTCTCGTCCGCGTCGTCGCCCAGGTGTCGGCGGAGCTTGTCGCCGAAGCCGGCGATGTGGCGCAGCGGCGCGCGCAGGTCGTGCGAGACCGAGTAGCTGAAGGCCTCCAGCTCGCGGTTCACGTCCGAGACCTGTTCGACCTTGCCCTCCAGCTGCCGGTTGAGCTCGCGGATCTGGCGGTCGCTGGCCTTCTGCACGCTGATGTCGCTGGCGGTCACCAGCGCCACCGAGTCTTCGCTGTCGGGCAGGGGCATGCGCCGGGCGTTGATCATCATCGTGCGCTCCATGCCGTCGGCGGTGCGCTGCTCGTGTTCGAAATCCCACAGCTCGCGCCCGCGGCCCAGCACGTCGGCCAGCCGGTGCATCATCCGCTCGTCGGCCCAGGCGCCGTTGCCCAGCTCCGAAAGCCGCTGCCCGCGCGCGTCGCCCTCCACGCCGAACAGCTCGGCGAAGGCGGCGTTGTGCATGACCACGCGCTGTTCATGGTCCACGGCCACGATCGGTTCGCGCACCGTGTCCAGCACCACGGTGGCCCGCGCGCTGGCGCGCGAGGCGTCGCTCTCGGCGCGCAGGCGGTGGGCGATCTGGCGTCCGGCGTAGGTGAGCAGGCCGCCGAGCAGCAGCAACTGGGCGGCCATGGCGATCCACGCGCCCGCCCGTGCGCGCGCAGCCACCACCTCGGCACGTCCCTGGCGCTCGCCCAGCAACTGCTGCTCGGCTCGGACGATCGCGTCGATCAGGTCGTGGATGGGATAGCGCGCCACCATCTGGTCGATGTCTGCCACGGTGGCACCGGTGCCCTGTTCGATGACGCGCTCGGCCTGGGTCTTGCGCAGGAGGATGTGCGTCTGCAGCGCGCCGATCCGCAGCTGCTGCTCGGCGTTGTCGCGGGTCAGCTCCTGCAACTGGCGCAGCAGCGGCAGGATGCGGTCGCGGCTGGCGGAGGCACGCTGCCGCATGGGCGCGTTGTCCACGCCGGACGCCATCGACAGCGCCCCGTTCTCCAGGTTGCGCATGTCCGCCGCCAGGCCCTGCACCGTCACCTCGACCTGCTGCGAGTGCGACACCGCCCGCCAGGCATCGTCCGCATTCCGGGTGGCCTGCTGCAGCAGGATGAACGGGGTGACGATGATCGCGGCCACCAGCACGCCCAGCGCGGCCAGGCGCCAGTTCGACAACGGGGTGGGAGCGGCGGCTTGCAGCATCAATCGCATCTGGTGAGGGGTGGCCGGGACCCCGGCACCGACCGGCGCCTGCCCCCTGGCCGGCGATGATTGCCGACCCGGTGAACGAGGGCAAGCGGGCGCCGGTCGCCAAAAACCGGGCATTCTCCCCGCCCGGTGTGCAGGCGGTGCGAAGACGGCGCGCGGCCGCCCTCGGGGCGGGATCGAGCGCCTGCCGCCGCGGCGCGTTTCAAACGCGCCCATTGCTGCGCGATCGCCGCCGTTCGCGGCAGGATGGTTGCCATGGCAACCATGGACCCGCCCTGCGGTGGGGCGGCCGCCGCAGGGCCGGGCCCATGCCCCCTGCTAGAATCGGCGGTCCAACTTCCCCACGACATTGCGCGGCCAGGGGCCGCGGCGGAGCAAGGCGATGAACTGGCTGACCGACGTGCTGCAGAACGACCCCGATCCCACCGAAACCCGCGAGTGGATCGAATCGCTCAAGGCGGTGATCGACCACAACGGCCCCGAGCGCGCGCACCAGCTGCTCGAGGACATGGTCGAGCTGACCCGCCGCGCCGGCGCGCACCTGCCCTTCGCCCCGACCACCGAATACATCAACACCATCCCCACCCACCTGGAGCCCAAGATCCCGGGCGACCAGACCCTGGAATGGCGGATCCGCTCGATCATCCGCTGGAACGCGATGGCGATGGTGGTGCGCGCCAACCGCAAGCCCGGCGACCTCGGCGGCCACATCGCCAGCTTCGCCAGCTCGGCCACGCTGTACGACGTGGGCTTCAACCACTTCTTCCGCGGCCCGGAAGGCGAGCACCCGGGCGACGTCGTCGCCACCCAGGGCCACAGCTCGCCGGGCATCTACGCGCGTGCCTTCCTCGAAGGCCGCATCAGCGAGTCGCAGATCGACAACTTCCGCATGGAAGTCGACGGCCGCGGCATCTCGTCCTACCCGCACCCGTGGCTGATGCCCGATTTCTGGCAGGTGCCCACGGTGTCGATGGGCCTGGGCCCGATCGCCGCGATCTACCAGGCGCGCAACTGGAAGTACCTCGAATCGCGCGGCCTGATGCCCAAGACTGACCGCAAGGTGTGGTGCTTCATGGGCGACGGCGAGACCGACGAGCCCGAGAGCCTGGGCGCGCTGTCGATCGCCGGCCGCGAGGGCCTGGACAACCTGATCTTCGTGGTCAACTGCAACCTGCAGCGCCTCGACGGCCCGGTGCGCGGCAACGGCAAGATCATCCAGGAGCTGGAGAGCCAGTTCCGCGGCGCCGGCTGGAACGTGATCAAGACCATCTGGGGCAGCTACTGGGATCCGCTGCTGGCCAAGGACAGCCAGGGCATCCTCAAGAAGCTGATGATGGAAACCGTCGACGGCGAGTACCAGAACTGCAAGGCCTTCGGCGGCGCCTACACGCGCGAGAACTTCTTCGGCAAGTATCCCGAGACCGCGGCCATGGTCGCCAGCCTCTCGGACGACGACATCTGGCGCCTCAACCGTGGCGGCCACGATCCGCACAAGGTCTACGCCGCCTACGACAAGGCGATGAAGACCACCGGCCAGCCGACCGTGATCCTCGCCAAGACGGTGAAGGGCTATGGCCTGGGCAGCGCGGGCGAGGCGCTCAACCCCACCCACAACACCAAGAAGCTCGACGACGACGCCGTGCGCGCCTTCCGCGACCGCTTCAAGATCCCGGTCGACGACGCCCAGCTCAAGGACGGCAACATCCCGTTCTACCACCCGGGCGAGAAGTCCGAGGAAGTGCAGTACCTGCTCGAGCGCCGCCGCGCGCTGGGCGGCTTCGTGCCGCAGCGGCGCCGCAAGGCCGACGAATCGCTCACCGCGCCCAAGCTCGAAAGCTTCGAGCGCCTGATGAAGAGCACCGGCGAGCGCGAGATGAGCACCACGATGGCCTTCGTGCAGTCGCTCAACATCATCCTGCGCGACAAGCAGGTCGGCCCGCGCGTGGTGCCCATCGTCTGCGACGAGGCGCGCACCTTCGGCATGGAAGGCCTGTTCCGCCAGATCGGCATCTACGCCCCGGCCGGGCAGAAGTACAAGCCGGTCGACCGCGACCAGCTGATGTACTACCGCGAGGACAGCACCGGCCAGGTGCTGCAGGAAGGCATCACCGAGGCCGGTGCCTTCGCCTCGTGGATGGCCGCGGCCACCAGCTACTCCACCAACAACCTGCAGCTGCTGCCGTTCTACATCTACTACTCGATGTTCGGCTTCCAGCGCGTGGGCGACGCCGCCTGGCAGGCGGCCGACATGCGCGCGCGCGGCTTCCTGCTCGGCGGCACCGCCGGCCGCACCACACTCAACGGCGAAGGCCTGCAGCACGAGGACGGCCACAGCCACCTGCTGTCCGGCGCCATCCCCAACTGCCGCAGCTACGACCCCAGCTTCGCCGGCGAAGTGGCGGTAATCCTGCAGCACGGCATGCGGCGCATGCTCGAGGAACAGGTGGACGAGTACTACTACCTGACCCTGATGAACGAGAACTACAGCCACCCCGAGCTGCCCGAAGGCGCAGCCGAGGGCGTCATCAAGGGCATGTACCTGCTCAAGGATGCCGGCGCCAAGCCCAAGAAGGGCGAGCTGCGCGTGCAGCTGATGGGCAGCGGCACCATCCTGCGCGAGGCCATCGCCGCGGCCGAGCTGCTGGACAAGGACTTCGGCGTGACCGCCGACATCTGGTCCTGCCCCAGCTTCACCGAACTGCGCCGCGACGGCTACGACGCCGAGCGCTGGAACCGCCTGCACCCCGAGGCCAAGAGCCCGCGCAAGGCGTATGTCACCGAGTGCATCGAGAGCCGCCCCGCCGGCCCGGTGATCGCCGCCACCGACTACGTGCGCAACTTCACCGACCAGATCCGCGGCTTCATCCCGCGCACCTATACCGTGCTGGGGACGGACGGCTTCGGCCGCTCGGATACGCGTGCGAATCTGCGCAGGCACTTCGAGGTGGACCGGTACTACATCGCGCATGCCGCGATCGATGCGCTGGCGAAGGACGGGAAGATGACGGCGAAGGATGCGGCCCGGGCGATCAAGCTTTACAAGCTGGATCAGGAGAAGCCGAATCCGTTGGGGGTTTGAGGCGCCCCTCGGACTGAATGGAAAGGGCGGCCACGGGGCCGCCCTTTTTCGTTGGGCGAAAAAAAGGAAATTCGACCCGTTCTGCGATCTGGACCCCGCTCTGCGAACCCGAACAAGCACACTCCCGATCTTCCGGACGCTCACGAGCGAACTTGCCGGTGGACCCAACCAATTGAGCAGTTCGGGCTTGCGGGGAATGACCCCCTTCTCCTAGCTGCTTCATGACCGCCTCGGGAACTCTATCGCTCAGCTGGAACGTCACGCGCATGGGCCGATCGCCCGCTACACCGATGACATCCACCATCCCCATGTATGCGGCGTCGCTGTAAGAGCCGGGCGGGAAACAGGGGTCAGAGTCGACTTTTCAGCCTTAACGGAACCGATCTCAGGAGACTGCAGCACCGAAGCGTGCGAACAGGTCGCCTGGCAGCTCATGCGCCAGGCGCCAGGTAATGGCCATGGGGCGTTCGCCCTCGTGACTGACGTAGCTGGCGGGGCCAAGCAGCCAGAAGGCTCGGTCGTCGGGGGTCAGGCGTGCGAAGGGCAGCACTGTCGTGCCACGGCTTACATGCGTCTGGTACCGCTGCCCGGTTTCGCTGCTTTCCCGAGTCCCTGACTGGCTCTCCCAATGAAGCAAGGTGGGGCTGATCGCATAGTCGCGGTAGCGGGTGGTGGGCGAGAAGCGGTCCCCGGTCTTGTCCAAGGTGATCGTGAGGAGGTCCACCTGGGCTTCGGGCAGCCAACGCACCCCTTCGCGCCATTCGGGGACTTTCAGGATGTCTTCCGTGGCGAATGCCGCCAGCACTTCCCTGCGCGTGTACCGGGCATGGACGCGTAGCGGAACATCATCATGCGTCGAAAGTGCCTGTTGCAGATGATCGATCCTGTCGCCCAGCACATCGACAAGCTGGCGAAGTTCGGCAAGCACCTGCGGGTGTGCCCAAAGCAGCTCGGCCGCGTCCTGTAAGGTCTCTTCGCCTTTGGATACAGACTCGGTCATCACGGTTGCGAGCATGTGGAAGAGGCGGCGAGTCCGGGCATCCATCGTTGCGACGTCGGGCGCTGTCGCCGCTTCGGCAAGGGCGCGGTACTGATCGATGCGCAGCGAATCGTCCAGATGCAGCAGCCGGCCAATGGCGCGTCGCAATGCCGGCTCGTGCGGACCGGCAGGGAGCGTCGAAACCCCACCGGCCTCGAGTAGATCCGACCAGCTTCTGTTGTTGGCGTAGACCTCCTCGAGCTCGATTCCGGTTTGCTCAAGGAAATTCCTGAGCGTGACTGCCGGGTCTGCCTCGGCAACCCGCCTGAGCTCGCGGGCACGGGCTGGCCAGGTGGTCGGAATGCTTTCGCGGATGTTGTCCAGCACATGCTGCGTGGCCACGGCGTCCAGCTGCATATGGCACCCGCTCGGCAAGTAGGGGAACCCCTGCTCGATGGAGCGCTCGACCTGCCTCCGGCTGCCGCCCAGCAGAGCGGCATAGCGCCGATGCATCCGGAACTCCTTGCGATGCTGGCCGACGAAATCCAACACCGTGCAGACCGTCTTGTCAGGCGTGCGACGCAGGCCACGGCCAAGCTGTTGTAGAAATACCGTCGGGCTGTCCGTCGGGCGCAGGAGCAGTAAGGTATCGACAGATGGGACGTCGACGCCTTCGTTGAAGATGTCTACGGAGAACACGATGCGAACCTCGCGCGTGGCGAGCGCTCGCAAGGCCTGTTCACGGTCCTGGGGCGGTGTCTGTGCGGACACCGCTATCGCTGGGAGGTTTGCCCGGTTGAACTGATCCGCCATGAAATGCGCATGCGCCACGGATACGCAGAAGCCAAGGGCGCGCATGCGCTCGGGGTCGGTGACCGTCTCGAGTGTATTGGAGATGATTCGGCGAGCCAGGACATGGTTGCCGGTCACGAGCTGGCTGAGCTGCTCGAGATCGTATCCACGACCCCGGCGCCAGTCGACCTGCCGATAGTCGGCGCCGTCCGCGATCCCGTAATACGCGAACGGCACCAGGCGATGCTGGTCAATTGCATCCCACAGCCTGAGCTCGGCCGCGATGCACCCGCCGAACCAATGGAGGATCGGCTCGTCATCGCTGCGCTCGGGCGTCGCGGTCAAGCCGAGCAGCTCGCGTGGCAGCAGATGCTCCAGAAGTTCGTGATAGGTACGGGCCGCTGCGTGGTGGAACTCGTCGACGATCACCACATCAAAATGGTCGCGAGGCAGGCTGTCGAGTCCGCTGGCGCTCAGGCTCTGGATCGACGCAAAGACATGCTCGAACCGGGCAGGGCGCTCGCCGCCAACCCATCGTTCGCCAAACGCCGCATCACGCAGGGCGTGCCTGAAGGTTGCGAGGCTCTGGTCGAGGATCTCCTTGCGGTGGGCGACAAACAGTAGTCGCGACCGCGGCAGCCGCTTGCGCAGACGCTGGTAGTCAAGCGCCGCCATGACGGTCTTGCCTGTTCCCGTCGCGGCGACAAGCAGATTCCGATGGTGTCCCTGCAGGCGGGAGAGCTCGATCAGTTCGAGCAAACGTGACTGGAATGGCTCCGGACGGATCTCGACCGGACTCAGGTAGACCCTTTGGCCTGAGTCCGGAGTCCGGGCGAGGGCTCGGAACTCTTCGGGATCAAACTCTCGGAAGTCCTCATTTTGCCAGTAGCTTTCGAACACGGCCGAGAACTTGTCGATGACATCCGGGTTGCGAGCGCCGGAGACTCGCACATTCCATTCCAGTCCCGTGACTTGCGCTGAGTGGGTCAGGTTGGATGAGCCGATGTAGGCGGTGGAGAACCCCGTATGGCGATGGAACAGCCAGGCCTTGGCGTGCAGTCGGGTACTGGAAACGTCATAAGAGACGCGGATGCTCGCACCCAGGTCACGCAGGGCCTCTAGTGCCGACAGTTCGGTGGAGTTGGTGTAGGTGGTCGTGAGCAGGCGCAGCGCGCGCCCTTCGTCAACGTGTCTGCGCAACAGGTCGAGCATTGGGCGGATGCCCGTCTGGCGCACGAACGCCATCAGGATATCGATGCGGTCCGCGGACGGTACCTCCGAACTCAGCTGGAACCCGATCCGGGGCTCGCCTGGTGCATTCGTCAGCAGGGCCGTATCGAGCAGGGGCGTGGCGGGCAGGGGAATCGACTCCGGCTGCCCATCCGGTTTCAGACCGACAATCGACCGCAGGACGTCCGAGTTTTCAGACAGGGCATCCGAGGCATCGATGCCTTTGCTTTGCGCGGTCAGCAATCGGACGACCTCCCGCGCAAGCTTGGCGCCCACCTCCGCGCGCTGTTTGGCATCCAGCGCCGCCACGCTTCGCCGGACCAGGGCGGCCAGATGGAAGGAGATTCGATCCGCCGCCTCGGCCGGATGGAGGTCCACCCGCTCTGCGCGTTGTGTGGATTCCAACACCGAGAGAGCCTCTTCGAGGCCTTCAGTGATCAGCTGCTCGTAAAGACCGCGGTGGAGTCCCGTCATCGCGCCCAGGCTAGCAACTTAGCCCGGAGGCCGCGAGCCCTCGCAGGCGCTGAGACCGCCGCGACCCAGGCTGGGCGGTCCTGCCAAGGAGACCCCCGGATGGAGCCCAAGTTCACCTTATTCGAGTACATGTATCGGGACGCCGGCAACTTCAAGACAACCGGGCGGCTGTTGCTTTCGGGGCAGGACCCGCAGGCGGAGGGAGCCATTCGGCGGTGCCTGGACTGGGGCGACCAGTTCGTGGCCGAGCAGATCGGTGTGCCCCCCCCTGTGCGCCGAGCATTGGGAAGCCGTAGGCGAAGAACCCTCGGAGCTCGATCACGCCTTTCACGAGTTTCTGGGGCTGCGAAACGTTGAGGCGGACTCTCCTGGTCTCCGGGTGTGGGGCTCGATCGACCGGATGGTGCAACGGATGCAGGCTGCAGCTGGGCGATGGGACGTGAGCTTGTCGCCCAACTGTGATCTCTGAGTCCATACGTCGCCCGCAACGGCATGTTGTCCAGGCCTTGCGTCCGTGCGCTGACGTGGGACAGCCTCAGGGGGACGGAGGTAGTTAAGGTCCGACGCAAGCCGGCTCACCCCCGGCCGGCACAAATGAAGAGCCCGTCCCGGTTCGAGGGATGCGGACGTGCCCGCGCTCGCGCACACTTGCGCACCGCTCCCCAGTCCCCGCACGCCCCGATGACGGAAACAGGGGTCAGAGTCGACTTTCCGAAGCGTTGACGACTCTCGGGAATCAGGTTCGAGTGAGCCCGGTCCTTCGGGCCATGGTATCGGGGTCAGGTTCACTTCTCCCGATAGCTCTCGTAAGGAACGGTAGGAGGGGGCAGGTCAATGGGGCTTGGCACATTCCCTGCGTACCTCTCGCAGGCCTGTTAGCCCCATCCAATGTCGATGCGTGTCAGCTCGTAGTCCTCCCCGCGGGCTAACGGGGCCAGGTGTAGTTTTGGTCCAGGAGCAGCTTAAGGAGCCGGGTGTACTCAAGGCTCACAGTCTGGTGTGACGCCTCGCCACAAGCGAGAAGGATGGGTAGGAACGTGGTTGGGTTCAGGCACGAATTCCGGGCGTCTGGCGAGAATTAGTCTGCCAGTTGCGCCAGGAACGTCGTCGCATCCAACTGGCAATGCCCCTCGATGGCTCCCGGCAGGTTGAACACCCGCGGCCGTCGCCGAAAATCGAACACGCGATACAGCTGGTAGCGTTCGGCATCGGTGCTGGAGCGGGCCAGTTCGTTGCGTGACACAAAGAATGGTGTGAGTTCTCCGAAGGCCGTGGTCTTGACCTCGATCAGGCGTTCGCGGCCGTCCGTCTCGAAGGACAGCACATCGAAGCCCAAGCCGTCGCCCTGCGTTTCGGACACCTGCTCGACACGCTCGGCCAGCACCTTGCGGCCGGCGGCGTGCAGGCGCTGCGCTTCCAACTCCATGACGAACAGTTCGCCTGCCCTGCCCAGGGAGCGGTTGTGTGACTCGCGGGCCAGGTAGTCGCGGCGGGCGGGAGAGAAGCGTGGCGCATACTGCGGCGGCGCCTCCTTCAGGCGCTTGGGCTTCGGCTTCGGGATCCAGACCTGCTCGACGATTACAGTTTCCGCGACCGCTGCCGGTCGCGTCACCGCGTGCTCGGCCGCTACTTGCAGCGCAGGCCTGTGGCGCAGTTGCGCTTCCACGACCTCAAGCAGTAGCAACTGGTAGTTCTCCAAGGCCTTGTACCCACTGACGGTGGGCCACTGCAATTCCTGCATCACCGCGCTGATGTTGCGGAACTTGTACTCCACCGACGCCTTGCTGCGCCCGTCGAGCTTCTGCATCAAGGCCTGGATGCGCGCGGACTTGTTGAACTGCTGGCCATTGAGTTCCAACTCCAGCATGTGCAGGTAGTCCGCGACGCACGCTTCCACTTCCAGCCGTGACCAGTCCTCGCCCGTCGCCATGCGGCGCCACCCCTGGAGATCCCTGTCCAGGTTACCCCGAACCCGGGAACCCGGGAGCTTGAGGGCCAGGATCCTAGTCGAGATCCGACGTACGCCAGCTCACCCCCGGCCGGCCCAAATGAAGAGTCCGTCCCGATTCGAGGGATGCGAATGTGCCCGCGCTCGCGCACACTTGCGCACCGCTCCTCAGTCCCCGCACGCCCCGATGACCAACGGCCTGTCCTTCCGCCACCCGCTTGTGTTCTGGTTTGGCTGTGCGCTGCTGGTGGGCGGGGTGTTCGCGCATGCGCCGATGTTCCTGATGGGGCAGCACACGCACTGGCAGATGGTGGGCATGCCGATGACCACGGAGATGTGGCTGGGCATGGCCGCGATCCCGATGGGGCTGGCGCTGTCGGCGTTCGGCATGCTGCCGCGCCTGCCCGGCGGCGGCGCCGTGGTTTCGGGCGCGCACCTGCATTTCCATGTCGCCGACGGCGTGCCGCTCAACCGTGCCCACGCCACCTTGGTGTTCGTGCTGATCGTGGCGCTGGCGGTGGACGTGATGAAGCCGGCTACGCTCGGCTTCGTGATGCCCGGCATGCGCGCCGAATACGACATCGGCACTTCGCGCGCCAGCCTGCTGGCGCTGTTCGCGCTCACCGGCACCACGGTCGGCTCGATCGTGTGGGGACGCATCGCCGATATCGCCGGGCGCCGCGCGGCGATCCTGCTCTCGGCGCTCATGTTCATGGGCACCGCGATTTGCGGCGCGATGCCGACGTTCGAATGGAACCTGGCGATGTGCTTCCTGATGGGCGCGTCGGCCGGTGGCCTGCTGCCGATCACCTTCACCCTGATGGCCGAGACCGTGCCGGCCGCGCACCGCGGCTGGCTGTTGGTGGCGTTGGGCGGGGTGGGCACGTCGGCCGGCTACCTGCTGGCGGCGGGCGCGGCGGCGTGGCTGGAACCGATGTTCAGCTGGCGCGTGCTGTGGCTGCTCGGGCTGCCCACTGGTGCGGTGATCATCGTACTCAACCGCTGGATTCCCGAGTCGCCGCGGTTCCTGTCCAACGCCGGCCTGCACGAGGCGGCGCGCGAAGTGCTACGGCGGTTCGCGGGCCAGCGGCACGACGCGGTGGAGGTGGACGACGCCGCGCATCCCGGCGCGCCGGTGATCGAGGAATCGCACCCGGTCAGCGGCCTGCGCGCGCTGATGCACGGGCGCCACCGGCCGATCACCTCCGGCCTGCTGGTGTGCGGCGTGGCCTGGGGACTGGCGAACTTCGGCTTCCTGCTGTGGCTGCCGACCAACCTGGTGGAGCTGGGCGTGGACGCGGCGGGCGCGAGCGCGGTGCTGGCACGTTCGGCGCTGCTGGCGCTGCCAGGCATCGCGGTGGTGATCTGGCTGTACCACCGCTGGAGCAGCGTGCGCGCGCTGGTGCTGTTCATCGCGGCCACGACGCTGTCGCTGCTGGCGTTCGCGGCCATGGGTTTTGCCGAGGTGCGTGCGCCGGGCGCGGTGGTGGCCGCAACGGTGGCGTTGCTGGTCAGCGTGAGCGGCGTGATCGCGATGCTGATCCCGTACGCGGCCGAGATCTACCCGGTGCGCCTGCGCGGCACCGGCTCTGGCGTGGTCGCGGCCAGCTCGAAGGCGGGCGGCATCCTCGGCGCGGGGCTGGGCGTGGTCGGCTTCTTCGACCATTTCGCGTGGTCGGCGCTGCTGATCGCGCTGCCCATGGCGCTGTCGGGCTGGATGCTGCTGCGGCACGGGATCGAGACGCGCGGGCGGCGACTGGAGGAGATCGAATCGCAGTTGGCGGCGCAGGGGTGAGGCACGCGTAACGAATGCCTGTTACGGCTGGCGATCAGCGCCCCGCTGGAACCAGGCATTGCACCACGCGAAGGGAGAACGGGCCCAGGTTCCAGGCTGTGCACCTGGCGGATGGGTTGACATCACCTGGGGTCGAAGTTCTAGCGTTCCATCCTCACCTGACATCCCCCACCAACATGACCGCAACACTCCAGGACCCCGCCACCTACCTCGCGCGGCTCGGCTACCGCACGCCTCCACCGCCCACGCTTGAAACCCTGCAGACGCTGCAGCTGCGCCACACTTCGGCATTCGCGTTCGAGACCATCGATACCCTGCTGCGGCGCCCGGTACCGGTGGACCTGCCAACGCTGGAGCGCAAGCTGCTGGGCGACGGGCGTGGCGGCTACTGCTTCGAACTCAACCGCCTGTTTCTGGCGCTGCTGCAGCACCTGGGCTTCGAGGCGACGGCGCTGGCCGGGCGCGTGATCGAGGGGGACGCGCCCTTGGCGCGGACGCATCTGTTGTTGCTGGTGAAGGTCGACGGCGAGCCGTATGTCGTCGATGTCGGATTCGGCGGCATGGTGCCCACCGCTCCCCTGCGACTGCACGGCGAAGAGCCGCAGGCGACGCCGCACGAGCCCTACCGGATCGTGGCCACCGCGGATGGCTATCTCCTCCGGACCCAGGTGCTGGGCCAGTGGCGCGAGCTGTATACGTTCGACCTGCAGCGGCAGCTCGACATCGACCTCGAAATGGGGAGCTGGTACGTCTCCACCCACCCAGGGTCGCCCTTCATCGGACAGCTGCGCGCCGCCCGTACCGATGGGCCGCAGGTACGCAAGACACTGCGCGACGGCAGCTTCGCCATCCACCGCATGGGAGCGCCCAGCGAGCGCCACGAACTGGCCGATGCCGAGGCCGTGCTGCAGGTGCTGCAGGAGGAGTTCGGCCTGCGCCTGCCTCCCGGTCCGGCCCTGCACGACGCGCTGCAGGCGCGGCTGGAGGCGACGCGCGCAGGCGGTTGAAAGCGGGCGAGGCAGGCCATCTCTCCACGGGGAACGGTGCCTGGCAAAGTTTGCATTGCCTGTGTGCGCGTACGCGCGGCGGGACGATGCAAAGCAGGTAGAGGGACCAGTGTCGGCGCAGTTTCCTGCTGCAACGGAGCCGGCGTTCCATCTTCTCTCCCAGCTTGCCGGCGAGATCCGTTGCTCGGAGGGCGACATGCCCGCCACGGAAAGAGCGCCCGGTGCATCGTTGTCCGCCACCCGGTACGGCGGCGACCCATGGACAGAGGCGCCGTTCGCGCAGCGCTACCTGCGGCTCAACGCCGCTGCGCCAGCACCCCGTCCAGCGCCAGCTGCGTGCGGAAGCCCGCCTTCTCCAGCCGCTTCGACACCTCGCGCGGCACGTCGCGTCCGCTGGTCAATTTGTTCGGACTGCCGGTGTAGTGGAACAGCTTGCCGCCCTTGCGCAGCACGCGTGCGAGCTGGCCGTAGAAGGCCTGCGAATACAGTTCGCCGGCGATGCCGAAGCGGGGCGGGTCATGCAGGATCGCGTCGAAGCCGGCGTCCGGCAGGCGCGTGATCTCCTGCGACACGTCGCCCTGCCGCAACTGCAGGCGGCCGCCGTGTTCGGGTGCGTCCGGATCGGGCGACCAGGGGTTGAGCGTGCGCAGCCACAGCACGTCCTCGCTCTTTTCGAACGACACGATTTCCGCTGCGCCGGCCTCCAGGCAGCCCGCGGCGAAATAACCCAGCCCGCCGCAGGTATCGAGCACGCGGCGGCCGCGCGGGTCGATCAGTGCGACCTTGCTGCGCGCGTCCTCGAACGGCGAGACCTTTGCCGTCGGCAGCATCTTGATGCCGTCGATCTCGAAGGTCGGCGCGCCCCAGGCGGTGGGCACCAGCTTGTACAGCGCCCGTCCGTAGCGCGAGGCGGCGACGAAGGCCTCGCCATTCCAGTAGTGGATGCTGCGGTCCTTGAGGCGCTCGGGATAGGGGAACTCGCGGTCCCGCCAGCGCCAGTGTGTCGCGGCGAGGTTCGCCTGCGTGGTGCTGCGTCCCAGGTCCAGCGAGCCGGTCCACGTGCCGGCACCGGCATCGCGTGCCGCGCACAGGGCATCGGCGATCTCTCGAGTCAGCAGGGGTCCGGTGGCGTGCGGCACGGGCGGGGCATCGACGGGGCGCGCCATCGTAACCGCTCCGGCCGTGTGGGCGCGTCGTCCGATGTGGAACCGGCGGCGAGCGTGCGTGCAGGCGTGCAGTCCGCGATCGGTGCTGGACTCCGATCTGGACGCGCGACAGGATCAGCGCTTGGTGGACCGCATCGCCAGGTCGTACGCCGCGTTGATCTCGGCAGTCCGTTCGCTGGCGAGCGTGCGGATCTCCGCGGCCATCGTCGCCACGCGGTCGGGATGGTTTTCGGCGATGCAGCGCCGGTAGGCGGCGGTGATCTGCGCTTCGTCCGCGTCCGCGGCGACGCCGAGCACTTCGGTCCAGTGCCGGGCGCCGATGTCGACAACATGTGGCGCTTCGGGCTCGCGGTCGTCGCCGGACTCCGCGCCGGACGGCTTTGGCGTCGACAGGAACACGCTGACCAGCCAGTAACCCAGCACCAGGCCGCTGGCGGCAACGAGGAAGGCGAGCATCACCGCAACAGCCCGGCGACGCGCGCGCGGGCAGCACTGAGCTGGCCGGTGCGTTCGTCGTCGGTCTCGTCGGCCAGGGCGAACAGGTCCAGCCGCGCATCGATCGCGCCGCGCAGGCGACCGCGCGCATCCTCGCGCAGCTGCCATGCCGCGAAGGCGATCGGATCGCCACGGAAGCCGCGCATCGCGCACAGCCGGCGATAGAGATTGATCGCGTGCGGCGGGCACAGCAGCGTTTCCGCCGCCAGTCCGGTCAGCTGGCGCGGAGTGAGCTGCAGGGCCGACCGGCGCAGCACGAGGTAGGCCAGCATCGCGAGGATCAGCAGCCACGCCGCGCCCAGTGCGGCCAGCAGCTGCGTGGGATCGCGCACGGCCAGCAGCAGCCAGGGCATGACACCGAGCAGCAGCACGCCGGTGAGCGCGCATCCGAACCGGACCGGCCACAGCGTGCGCGCATACCGCACCAGCGTGGCGGAGGTGTCCGGCGTGGCCGCGGCGACGTGTAGCCAACTCGCCCGGAACCGCGTGCGCATCGGCAACAGCGGGTTGGGCACCGACAGGAAGCGCCCCCGCAACTCCAGGCCGGGGCCGACCGAGACCCGCCATCCGCGGCTGCCGCCTTCGACCAGCACTTCGTCGAAATGCAGCAGCAGCGCCGAGTCCTGCAGGTACAGCGCGACCAGGGCCACGGCCAGCAGGAGCTCGGCGTCCAGCAGGATCACTTGCGC
Source organism: uncultured Luteimonas sp. (assembly GCF_947492465.1). Taxonomy (NCBI): domain Bacteria; kingdom Pseudomonadati; phylum Pseudomonadota; class Gammaproteobacteria; order Lysobacterales; family Lysobacteraceae; genus Luteimonas; species uncultured Luteimonas sp. The sequence continues at coordinate 303,427 of NZ_CANLNF010000002.1, read as the reverse complement.
GCGTTGTTCTTGCCGCCGAACAGCTTGCGGATGGCCAGGCCGGCACCGGCCACGCCCACCAGCAGCAGCTTCCAGAACTTGGCGAGCGCGATGCCGATGGCCGCCAGCCAGCCCTTCTTCGAGGCGACCGCCGCGGCGCCGCCGGTGATGAGCGCGGCGAGCCCGATCTCGGCGACATGGTCGCCCGGCCGGAACTCGCCGTAGCCTTCACCCGAGACATAGGTGTAGCCGGGCACCAGCGACTTGAAGTCGGCGATGGCGGGCTGCAGCACGTCGGGATCCGCGGCGACGGTCACCTCCATCACGCCGCGCCGACCGAGCAGACGTGTGTTGTAGTTGACCACCTTCGCGCCGGACTGTTCGCTCTCCAGCAGGATCGCCCAGGCCAGTGCGCGGATCTGCTGGTCGTACTGCGGCTTGGACGACCAGCCCACCAGATTCAGCGTTTCCCAACCGCGGCTGCGACGCTCCTCGTTGCCGTGTTCCAGGCCGGTGCGGATGCTGGACAGCACGTCGTCCGGATCCAGCGTCTCGTCGTCCTTGACGTAGCCGATCTCGCTGAAGCTGAAGAACGCGATCCACTCGAAATCGTCCGGTGCGAGCACGTACTCGTCGACCTCGGTGGGCGGGTTCTCGAGCAGTTCGTTGAAGCGCCGCGCCGCGTCGGCGCCGAGGAAGGCGTAGCCCTTGGGCACCTTGATCGTCGCGCGGTCGCCGATCCTGCCGACGGTGGGGCCGTGCTGCCAGGGCAGCTGCGAGACGGGGTCGGCGGCGTCCTGCGCGAAAGCCTGGGCCATCGGCAACAGGCAGGCAGCAACGGCCATGCAGAGCGCAAGCATGAGGCGCGTCATTCTGGTGTCCTTGGATTTACGTGGCGATCCCGACTCCCCGATGGACCGCGTACTTCCCCCTGCGGCCGTAGCGCCCAGGGCCGGATCCTTCCGGGGCGCGGCCCGATCTTAGCAGCGAAGCGTTCGCCGCCTCGGTTACCGGCCGGCGCTGTCCGCCCACGCACCGGCAGCGCGTTGTTCCCTGGGCAGGGGCACGCGGAGCCGTCACCATGACGCCGACCGAGCTGCAACGCCTGCTGGCGGCCAGCGGCCACTACGCCGGTGCCATCGATGGCGAGATCGGTCCGAAGAGCCTCGCCGCCATCGAGGCCATCCTCGCCGCGCACGCGGACGACTGCACGTCCGATCCGTCCGCCTGGTCGGGCCGGCGCAGGCGCATCGGCGCCGGGCAGCTGGCGCTCAGGCTGGCGGGGCACGCGCCCGGTCCGATCGACGGGTTCGCGGGCAACCAGACGGCCGGCGCGCTGCTGGAGTGGAACCATCGCCAGAGCTACGGACGCGATCTCGTGCTGGATCGCACGCCCAGCGGTCCGACCATCGACAGCGCTTTCCCGAAGCAGTCGGAGTGCGAGGCGTATTACGGACATCCGGGCCCTGCCGTCGAGCGGCAGCTGGTGATGGTGGAGTTGCCGCTCGCGATGCGCCTGGATTGGAACCTGCGCAAGCGCGTCTCGCGCGTCCAGCTGCATGCGCGCTGCGCCGACAGCGCCGCGGCGGCGATGAAGGAGATCCTGCGCAAGTACGGTCTCGACGAGTTGCGCCGGCTTGGACTGGATCGCAACGCCGGCACCTACAGCCATCGCCGCATGCGCGGCGGATCGGCCTGGTCGATGCACGCCTACGGCTGCGCCTGGGACTTCTTTGCCGGGCCGAACGGGCTGACCACGCGCTGCCCGCAGGCGCTGTTCTGTGGAAGCGGGTACAGGACGTTCTTCGATATCTGGGAAGCGCACGGCTGGCTGTCGCTCGGCCGCGCCATCGGTCGCGACTGGATGCACGTGCAGGCGGCGCGCCTCTGATCGCGGGTTGTGACGCGTAACGCTGCGAAGTCTTGCTGAAGTGGGTGATTCGGGCGCCTTCGACCTTCACGTGGCCTGGTGACTGACGTGGTCACGATGGCAGCCCGCCTGGCGTCGTCCCGATGTCTGGCGTTGCCTGAAGGACACTGCATGCCCGTTTCCCTGTTCGATCGCATCCCCGGCAGTCGTTGCCCGCGCATCGCGGCGCTCGCATCGATGGTTCTGCTGGTCGCCTGCGGGCGCGAGCCCACGCCGGATGCCGGGGTCGAGGCGGCGCCCGTGCCGCCGCCGCAGCCCACGGCTGTCGCGCCACCGGTCGATGGAGGTTCCGACGGTCCGGCCGCCGACAGCGACACCATCGGTGGCGACGGGTCGGCGATCCAGCTCGACCCGCTAGACGGACAGGATGTGGCGGACGCCGCGCTGCCTGGCGAGCTGTCCTGCGGCTTCCTGCGCGATGGCGCATCGCTGCTGTACGCCATCGGCACGGTCGCGTCCGAAGATCCCGCGCTGGGGCTCGTGAAGGTCTCCGGCGTGGTGGAGCAGGTGCGGGCGCCGGGCGGCTACGACGGCATCCTCGACAACCCCACCTTCACCGGACGCGGCATGACGCTCAGGATCCGGACGACCGGCCCGGCAATCGGCGGCGGCGAATCGCCGCCACGTCCGGCGACGCTGACCTACCTGCGGGCCGATGGGGCGAGCCGCAGCTTCGAGGGGCAGTGGCAGTGCGGGCCCTGAATCGATATCGGCGCCGTCTGCGACGTTGTGCGATCGATTGATGGGCAACAGCGATGGGCATGAAGTCGGCGACCGGTGATGGAGACGTTTCGCACCGGGACTAGAATGTGCGCCCCCACGCAAGAGGACACGCCATGGCCACCTATCTGATCACCGGCGCCAATCGCGGCATCGGCCTGTCGCTGGCGCAGCAGCTGGCGGCACGCGGTGACTCGGTCATCGGCGTCTGCCGGCAGACCAGCCCGGCGCTGGCGGCCACCGGCGCGCAGGTGATCGACGGCGTGGACGTGGCCGATGCCGACGCCGTGGCATCGCTGCCGGCGAAACTCGGCGATCGCCGGATCGACGGACTCGTGCTCAACGCCGGCATCTTCAGCAACGAAACGCTGGACGCGCTGGACGCGGATGCCTTCGCGCGCATGCAGCGCCAGTTCGAGGTCAACACGCTCGGCCCGCTGCGCGTGGCCGCCGCGTTGCAGGGGCACCTGGCGCAGGGCGCGAAAGTCGGCATCGTCACCAGCCGCATGGGCTCGGTGGCCGACAACGGTTCGGGCGCCTATTACGGCTATCGCGCCTCCAAGGCGGCGGTGAATGCGATCGGCAAGTCGCTGGCGATGGACCTGGCCCCGCGCGGGATCGCGGTTGTCCTGCTGCACCCCGGGCGCGTGGCCACCGACATGCTGGGCGGGCAGGGCGACATCGGCCCGGACGAAGCGGCGGCCAACCTGCTCGCGCGCCTGGATGCCCTGACGCTCGCCGACACCGGCAGCTTCTGGCACGCCAACGGCACGCCGCTGCCCTGGTAGGGCGTTCGCGTCGACGGCGACACCATGAGCGCCTTGGGCCGGTTCGCCCTGGGCACTGTGGAAATGATGTTCGCCGAACATCGAAACCCGCGCTCCGCCGGGACCAATGATGCGTTGCGGCCGTGAGGCGAATCCATCGATTCCGGACGCGGAGGACGATGCTGCATCGCCGCCCGGCCCCTTCGAGGATCCCGGACTCAACCGTTGCTACGCCGCGGTGATCGCGGGCGACAGTGCGCTGGCGAACCGGATCGCGCTCGGCTTTGCGGTCCGGGATCCATTGGCAACTCATCGCGCTGATGCGATGGAGGCGGGGTCGACGAGAGATGCGGAGTTGGCCGCTGCCTCACGTCAACCCGAGGCGCCCACGCTCCACATCTGAACGCGTAAACCATGTGCGACTTGGTGCGTGGGTCGATATTGCCCGGCGTCAGCGCCGGGCCGGTACGCGTCGTGCTGGCTCGGGCACCCAGCCTCCGGGATGGCGGAGTCTGAGCATGGCCGTCTGGACGATCAGCACCACGGCGATCAGGATCGCGACCCACGCCGAGGTATCCGCCCCGGGAAGTTCGTGCCCGGACTGTCGCACGTACACGGCGACCAGCGCCCACAATACCGCCGCCGCATAGACCACGTTGCCGCGCATGCGATGGTTGAGCGCGAGCAGCACGATGGCGGCCACGGCGTATAGCGCAAGCGACCAGGGGAGCTGTCGGTCCACCGGCATCCACTCGTAGGCGACGATGACCTGGGCCAGGTTGAGGAAGGCGGCGAGCGTCAGCCAGCCCGCGTGCAGCGACAAGGGCAGCCAGGCCCACAGTCGCTGGCGCTCGCGCGGGGTCGGGTCCCGCGTCAGCTGGATGGCGCTGTACGCCAGGCACGACAGCGCGCCGAAGATCACCAGCAGGCACAGCCAGAACAGCTCCTGCGAGAACAGCGGCATCCAGATGGTGGTCAGGAAGAAACCGGCGGCCGTCCAGGGCGCAACGCGCCCCAGCGTGGCGTCGTCCTTGCGGCCGCCGCTCGCCTGCCAGCCGGCGTGCACCAGGTCGAGCAGGAAGATCAGGCTCCAGATCGAGAACGCGTAGCCGGCCGCGACCAGCAGCGTGGGATAGCGGTCCGAGATCGTGCCCTGGTCGGGCCCGAACGCGCCGGTGCTGGACAGCCAGGCCACGACGGGCATGGCCAGGGCGGTCAATACGACGAGCAGGCGCATGCGACTTCCCGACTCAACCTTCGCCGAAGCCGCGGCTGGCATGTGCAGCCGTGCGAAGCGGTTCGGCGACGTCGATGCGTTCGCCTGCCAGGACCGGGTCTCCGTGCGGCGCCGTGCGCGAACCATCGTCCCGGTGGCGCAGGTCGCGGGTTTCCTGGTGGCTTTGCCAGGCGCGCCACGCAATGTAGCCGACGGTGCCGTAGGCGATGAGCTTGATCAATGACATGGGATGTCTCCGGGACGGGAAGGGTGATCAGGTTGGAACAGCGGTGGTGATCCGGATGTGACCGCTGCGACGCGACGCCGCAGGCTGGGCCGCACCCGGATTGCGAGGCGCCGCGGAACGGGAAACACCGCGGCGGAACAGGAAGAAGCCCCCGGTCAAGGGGGCTTCGTCCAGGCTGCAACGCGATGTGTCAGCGGCCGTCGTTGTCCGCATCGCCCGGCAGGCGATGCTCGACGCGATGCCAGGCATCCTTCACCGCTTCCTTGGCCTCCTGCCAGGACAGGCGCGATTCGCCCTTCGCGCGTTCCCACCCCTGCTCGAGGCGCGACTCGGTGTCGGCGTCCCAGTTGCTCGACCCCGACAGGCTGCGCGCCTGGGTGCCGTAGCGATAGGCGGGGCGGTAATCCTGGTATTCGAAGTCCTGGCGGTAGTACGGCGCCTTGTTGTACTGCTCGCCGAAGTGGCGGTCGGTCTGCTCGTAGGCGCCATAGGTGCGGTCGGTCCGGTCCCAGGCATCGCGGACGGCCGGCTGCGCGGCCTCCCAGTCCAGGGTCGACTGGCCGCGGGTCTGGTCCCAACGCGTTTTCAGGTCGGTCTCGGCCTCCTGCCAGTCGCGGCGGCCGGCTTCGTTGCGGTACTCGGTGCCGAGGCGGTAGGCCGGGGCGTAGTCGCGATCGAAGTCGCGGTCGGCGCGGTAGTACTCGCGGCCGGTCGCATCCTGGCGCCAGTATTCGACTTCGGCGGTGGGGTCCACGCGTTCAGCGATGGCCTTGCCGCCGGATGCGCCACCCACCGCGCCGATGCCGCCACCGATGAGCGTGCCGATCGGGCCGAAGAAGCTGCCGACTGCGGCGCCCGCAATCGCGCCTGCGGTGCCACCGGCGGCGACGCCGATAGGGTGGGAACCCGGTGCGCCGGTGATCGGATCGCGGTTCTGGTCGTGCTTGTCCATGGTGTTGCTCCTGTGGGGCGGGGGATGTCCGGCGATCATGCGTTCGGCCGCGTGCGTGGGCCGTGCACGTCGCGTGGCGACGGACTTAACGAGCCGGTGAGGACGGGGTGATCTAGGATGTCGGCCTGTGGAACCTCAGGAGCGAGGTACATGAACGCCACGACTGCAGGACAGGGGCGAGCGCGCGCTGGCGCGGCTCGTTGCAGGAAGGGGAAGACGCATCGGTGCGGTGTCGCACCGGGGGAAGGAGGGCGCGGCCATGGCTGCTGACATGCGCATCACGCTGCGACGCGAGGCGGGCGAGCTGCACGCCCACGTCAGCGGCCCCAACACGCGCGAGAACACCTTCGGCTACTGGGGCGCGATCGCCGATGCGCTGGATGCGCAGCGCGCCGGCCTGCTGTTGCTGGTCGACGAACTGGACGGCCCACCGCTGGACGCCGAGGACTGGCGCGAACTGGTGGCCGAATTCGGGCCGCGCCTGGGCCGGCTGCGCGTGGCGCACGTCAAGCCGCGTGGCCTCGACACGGTGGAGCACTGCATGCTTTCGGCGATCGGGTCCGGCCTCGAGGCGCAGGTGTTCGCCGACGTGCATTCGGCAGCGCTGTGGTTGCGCTATGGCCAGCAGGACGACCCGCCGGTCGCGGGCTGATCGGGATCAGGATCCGTTCGCGCGGGGGATGCGCCAGGACAGGGCCGCCAGCGCGCCCAGCCAGCCGACGATCAGCGCGATCACCGCCTTCTGCGCCAGGCCGCGAGGCAGCTCGCGCCATAGCGCCAGCACCCAGATGGCCGCGAAGCAGGCCAGTGCCCACGGCAGCAGCCAGCGTGCATGCCGGCGCCAGCGCGGATCGCGACGCAACCGCAATGCCTGCAGCACGAGGCCGGTGGTGGTGAACAGGAACGCGCCCTGCGCGGTGATGCCGTGCACGAGGCCTTCGAAGCTGGCGTCGACGCCGGGCAGGTCCATCCACGCGTAGGCGGTGATGCACAGGCAGAGGCCGCCCAGGCCGAGCATCAGCAGCGGGGCCGCGCTGCGCGCAGGCAAGGGCGCGGTGCGCCAGGCGTTCCAGGCCAGCCCCGCCATCGCCAGCGCCAGCGCCACATAGGCGGCCTGCAGCAGGGAGCCCCATGGCCCGATCAGGTACAGGCTCATCTGGCTGTGGACCGGATCGAGTTCCGGCCGGAGGACGTGCAGGGCCACCGCAGCGGCGACGAAGAAGGCCAGGCAGGCGACGGCCAGGCGCGGCAGGACGGTGGAAGCGGAGGCGGGTCTTGGCATGCGTGGCGTGCGTGCGTGGATGCGGCGTTGTAGCACGGACGTGACCGGGCCTTGCCAGGATGCGCGGGTGGACCCGGACGCAGCTTCCGCACGACTTCTACCGGGCTGGCGGCGCAAGCGCAGGCCACGCCGCGGGCGCCGGCCAGCGACGGAGTTTCGTCGCGTCCTCGCAGCCGATTATCGACTGCACGGCGAAGCGGTCGGTGCTGGTGCGGTACTGCCGGGCCACTCGGCGGCTGCAGCGGCATGGCGACGTTGCCGCCCGCCGAGCAAGTCCGCGGTCGGAATGAGCGTCCGCCTCGCCGGCGCGGCGTGGTGGACTCACTCGCCGCGCGCGAGCCGCTCCTCGATCGCGCTGAAGGCCGAGCGCGCATCGCCGCGTTCGCCCGGTACGCCGGTGGCGAAATACACCACGCCGGTGCCGGCCGCGCGATCGATCCACAGCCCGGAACGCAAACCGTAGGCCGAACCGCTGTGGCCGACGCGTTCGATGCCGTCGCCGAAGGGATCGTCGCCGCACCCGGACTGCGGCGTCGCCAGCGTCTGCGCGGCCAGTCCGTAGCGGCAGAAGAACGCCAGCCCCTGGCCATCGCCGGTGTCCTCCTCGTGGCCGATCCCGTTGCCCGGCGCGTAGTGCCACTGCGGCGCGAGCAGGCTGCGGACCGATGCGGGCGACAGCAGGCGCACCCCGTCCACCTCGCCCTCACCCAGCAGCAGGCGGCCGATTTTCGCCAGGTCGCGCGCGCTGATGCGCAATCCGCCCTGTGGCGAGAACAGTGCGCCGTTGGCGCCTGCCCGCCACTGCGCCAGATCGCATTCGGCGCCTTCTCCGGTGATGACCGAACAGGCAGGCTTGCGGCCGTGATGGTCGTCGCGCACCGGCGTGCGCGCATCGTCGTACAGCACGACCGCGCGCGCGGCGGTGGCCTCGTCGCAGGCCGCCCAGTTGTAGCAGCCGGCGATGCCGAGCGGCTGCAGCACCAGGCGCTGCATCAGCAGGTCGAAGCGTTCGCCGGTGGCGCGTTCCATGGCGGCGGCGACCAGCGGAAAGCCGAGGTTGGCGTAACGGAAGAAGCTGCCGGGCGGATGTTCGGCATCCCAGGCGCGCGGGTCGTCGAGCAGGCCGCGCAGCTCGCTGCCCAGCGGCACCTGCCAGTAGCCGGCGGCGTCGGTCAGCCCGGCCTGGTGCGAGAGCAGCATGCGTAGGGTGATCGGCACCTGCGGCCACTGCGGATGGCGCAGCGGCCAGCCCAGCGCATCGGAGACATCGGCCTCCAGGTCCAGGCGGCCGTCCTCGACCAGGCGCAATACGCCGATCGCCACCACCAGCTTGGAGATCGACGCCACGCGCACCGGATCATCGGCGCTGACGGCGCGGCCGGTCGCGAGATCGGCATGGCCCCGGGTCTCGATCGCGGTCGGTCCGGCGCGGTCGAACGCGACGCGCACGCTGGCGACAGGATCGCCTGCGCAGGCGATGCCGGCGTACAGGGTCGACAACAGCAGCCAGGACGCCATGCGCATGGATGGATGCTCCATCTGATCGGGAAGGGCCGCCTCGCGCAGTGGCTCGTGCGTGCGGCATGCGTCGATGGTAGTCGAGCGCAGTCGCAGGCAGCCAGTGTGAGCGGCGGTGCCCTGCACGCGGCGGTTGTGTGCCGTGCACTTCCGGAACTCCTTCCGTGCTTCCGCAGTGGCGCTTGCTGCGCCGCAGCGCAACTGGTGGTGCACGCAGTCCGGCGGCTGCGTTGGTCGCGAAACAGACAGCGTGATGATCGCGGCCGCGCGGGTTCCGCAGCTGAATACATATGCAGGAGCCGCGCAATGCCTTGCCGTTGCCCGCTCCGCGTCGCAGAGTCGGACCAGCGCCGATTCATCGAACGCGGCAGCGCAAGCCTGCCGCGCGAAGGCGTCGACCTTCCGAACCGCGGAGCCGCCATGCGAGATCCCGTCGCCGCCTGCCTGCGCGCATTGCGCGTCCTCCTGCTGCTTGGCGTCTGTGCCGGCCTTGCGGCCTGCGACGAACCGCTGGCGGCGAACCCGCCCTCATCCGATGTGCGGCCGCTGCCGTCGCAGGCCGTTCCCGTCGATGACGAGGCCGCGTCGATCTGCGAGGCGCCGCATGCCACCGTGCTGGTCCCGGTGCCCGCCACGCCCGGCGACGGCGCACGCAGCGTGCGCGTGCACTACCACCGTCCCGATGGCGACTACGCCGGCTGGGGCCTGCACGTGTGGCAGGTGGACGGCGACGGACAGTACCTGGCCGACTATCCCGGCGTGAGCTGGAACGCGCCGCTGCCGCGCTCGGGCATCGACGGTGACGGTGCCTACTTCGATATCGACGCATCCGCGTTCGACGCGGCCGCCACCGGCTTCGGCTTCATCGTGCATCCGCCCGGACAGGCGGGCGATCCCGCCGTCGACCGGACCTGGCAGTTCGCCGATGGCGATGCGCTCTGGCTGCTGTCCGGCGACGCGACCGTGTATCCCGCCAATCCGCGGGCCGCCACCCCGGACATCGACACGGTGCGGGTGCACTACCGCCGCTACGACGGCGGCTATGCGCACTGGGGCCTGCACCTGTGGGACGGCAGCGGCATCGACGTGGCGCGCCTGACGGGGCTGGCGATCGGCGACTGGAACAATCCCGTGCCGCTCTCAGCGATGCCCAACTACGTGGCCGCGGCGGACGGCTCGGAAGTCGCCTTCGACCTGCCGGTGCTCAATCCGCGCGACGCCGCCGGCCGCACCCGCGTCGACCTCGTCCTGCACGGCGTGCCCGACAACCCCCAGGGCGGCGTGGACAACAAGGATGGCTGGACCTCCGACATCGGCATCCGCTTCGCCTCGCTGCAGGTGGCCGATGGCACCGGCCACGCCTGGCTGGTGCAGCAGGAGCCGCGCGTGTTCACCGCGCCGCCGGACCTGGGCCGCGCCTCGACCACCGATGCGCGCGCGATATGGCTGTCGCGTCGACTGCTGCAGTGGCCTCGCACCGATGCGACGGGCCGCTTCCGGCTGCATCATTCGGTGCGAGGCGGCATCGTTGCGCGCAAGGGCGAACCGGTCGCCGGCGCCGACGGTGCGCTGGCCCTGTTGGTCACGCAGGCCGTGCCGCCGGCGCTGGCGGAGCGCTTCCGCTGGGTGGGCGCGGGCGTGGTGTTGTCGGTGGCCGATGCGGACGATGCCGCGCTGGCGTCGCTGGTGCGCGGACAGCTGGTGCTGGTCCAGGAGGATGCGCAGGGCCGCGTCGTCTCCGCGACCACGACCCAGCTGCCGGGCCAGCTGGACGATCGCTATGCCGCCGCCGACGGGCTGGACGACCTGGGCGTGCGGATCGACCGCGGCCAGGCGCGGTTCCGGCTGTGGGCGCCGACCGCGCAGCGGGTGTGGCTGTGCGGGTATCGCGCGCGTGGCGGTGCTCCGGTGCTGGCGGAGATGGAGCTCGACCCGGCAACCGGAAGCTGGTCGGCCGCGCGTCGCGACCTGCGTGCGGGCGACCACTACCGCTATGCGGTGCAGGTGTTCGTGCGCGGGGTGGGCCTGGTGCGCAACCTGGTTACCGACCCCTATTCGATCAGCCTCGACGCCGATTCGCAGCGCAGCTACATCGGCGACCTGTCCTCGCCCGTGATGGCGCCGCCCGGATGGGCCCGCGACCGCACCCCGGGCGTGGTGCGCGCGCAGGAGGACATGTCGATCTACGAACTGCACGTACGCGACTTCTCGATCAACGACGCCAGCGTGCGCGCACCGCTGCGCGGCAAATACCTGGCCTTCGCCCAGTACAACAGCGACGGCATGCGCCATCTGCGGGCCCTGTCGCAGGCCGGCCTGACCGACGTGCACCTGTTGCCGGCCTTCGATTTCGCGAGCGTGCCCGAAACCGGCTGCGCGACGCCGGCCGTGCCGGAGGCGGCGCCCGATTCGGACGCGCAGCAGGCCGCGGTCGCCGCGAGTCGCGGCAGCGACTGCTTCAACTGGGGCTACGACCCCTGGCACTTCAACGCGCCCGAGGGCAGCTACGCCAGCAATGCGGACGACGGCGCGGCGCGAGTGCGCGAGTTCCGGGCGATGGTGATGGCCCTGCACGCGGTTGGCCTGCGCGTGGGCATGGACGTGGTCTACAACCACACCAGCGCCTCCGGGCAGGATCCGGAATCGGTGCTCGACCGGATCGTCCCCGGCTATTACCACCGCCTCGACGCCGAAGGCCGCATCGAGCGCTCCACCTGCTGCGAGAACACCGCCACCGAGCACCTGATGATGGGCAAGCTCATGATCGACTCGGTGAAGCTGTGGGCCACGCAGTACAACGTCGATTCGTTCCGCTTCGACCTGATGGGGCACCAGCCGCGGGCGGTGATGGAGCGCCTGCAGGCGGAAGTCGATGCCGCGGTCGGGCGTCCGGTGCAGTTGATCGGCGAAGGCTGGAACTTCGGCGAGGTCGCCAACGGTGCGCGCTTCGAGCAGGCGTCGCAGCTCTCGCTCAATGGCAGCGGCATCGGCACCTTCAGCGACCGTGCCCGCGACCATGCACGCGGCGGTTCCGGCTTCGACAGCGGCCAGGACCTGTTGCGCAGCCAGGGTTTCCTCAACGGCCTGCATTACGACGACAACGGCAGCGGCGGCAACCACCCGCGCAGCGCGCTGATGTGGTCGGCCGACATGATCCGGGTCGGGCTGGCCGGTTCGCTGCGCGGCTACCCGCTGCAGACCCACTGGGACGAGGTGCTGCGGCTAGAACAGCTCGACTACAACGGCCAGCCGGCCGGCTACGTGGTCGATCCGCAGGAAGTGGTGAACTACGTCGACAACCACGACAACCCGACCCTGTTCGACGTCAACGCCTACAAGCTGCCGCGCGGCACCAGCCGCGAGGACCGGGCGCGGGTGCAGGTGCTGGGCGCGGCGATCACCGCCTTCAGCCAGGGCGTTGCGTACTTCCACGCCGGCATCGACACGCTGCGCAGCAAGTCGCTGGATCGCAACAGCTACGACAGCGGCGACTGGTTCAACGCGCTCGACTGGACCTATCGCAGCAACAATTTCGGCGTCGGCCTGCCGATGCAGTCCGACAACGGTGCGAACTGGCCGGTGATGGCGCCGCTGCTCGCCGATCCGTCGATCCGGCCGATGCCTGCCGACATCCGCTGGGCCCGGGACGCGTTCCGCGACCTGCTGCGCATCCGCGCCAGCTCCACGCTGTTCCGCATGCGCACCGCCGACGACGTTGCGCAGCGGCTGCGCTTCCACAACACCGGCAGCCGGCAGGAACCGACCGTCCTGGCCGCCCACCTCGACGGCCGTGGCTACGCCGGCGCCGGCTTCCGCGAGATCGTCTACCTGGTCAACGTCGACAAGCGGGCGCACGCGCTGCCGATCCCCGCCGAAGCGGGCAAGTCCTACCGACTGCATCCGGTGCACCAGGCCCGCGACGCCGCGGACCGCCGCGCCGCAGGCGCGCGTTACGATCCCGCGGCCGGCACCTTCCACGTGCCCGCCCGCACCGCGGTGGCGTTCGTGGTGCCGTGAACTGACGTCGGGAGGCGGGCGCGGGGTTAGCGTCCGTCCGCGCCGCGCTGTTGCTCAGGCCGCGGCCGGGCGCCTCGGCGCGCCGACCCGCGCGCGCACCGCGTCGACATTGCGCACCGCGCGCACCTCGATGCAGCCGGTCTCGGCCCAGGGCAGCTCCTCGGCCATGCGGATCGCGTCCTCCAGGCTGTCGGCCTCGACCAGGTTGAAGCCGGCCAGCATCTCCTTGGTCTCGGCGAACGGCCCGTCCACCACGGTGACCTTGCCGGCCCGCCGGCGCACGGACTTGGCGGTAGGCGCGGGTTCCAGCTGCTGGAAACCCAGCACGGTGCCTTCGTCCTGCAGCGCGTCGGCGCGCTCCAGGCAGTGGCGCATGCGGCGGTCGTACTCGCCGTCCGGCAGTGCTTCGATCATCGAGTCGTCGACGTAGACCAGCAGCAGGTACTGCATCGGATCCTCCGTGGGTGGATGCTCAGGTGGCGGCCTGGTTGTCGCCGCGGCCCAGCGGGTCGGGCAGCGGCTCGCCGTCGTCGACGAAGCCCAGCGACACCGAATTGATGCAGTGGCGCTCGCCCGTGGGCGGCGGGCCATCCGGGAAGACGTGGCCGAGGTGGCTGCCGCAGCGCGCGCACACCTCTTCGACGCGGACCATGCCGTGGCTGTTGTCGGACACGTAGCGGATGTGCGCCGGCGCGTAGGGCGCGAAGAAGCTCGGCCAGCCGGTCCCGGAATCGAACTTGGCGGCCGAGCGGAACAGCGGCAGTCCGCACAGCCGGCAGGCATAGACGCCCTCGCGCTTGTTGTCCAGGAACACGCCGCAGAACGGCGCCTCGGTGCCGTGCGCCAGCAGCACCCGGCGTTCGGCCTCGTCCAGGCCGGCTTCGAGCGTGGCGCGCTGCGCGGGATCGGGCGGGGTCAGGTCGAATGCGGACACGGTCGGGTCCTTGCGGTATGGCCTGTGGCGAGTTTGCCAGCTTCGGGTCGCGGTGGCGTGCGCGGAGCCGATGCCACCGCGCGGTCCAGGACCGCTGCGGAAGATGCGCGCGCTACTCGGCCTGCGGCAGCAGGTACCAGGCTTCGACCTCGCCCTTGAGCTTGATCGTCAGCGGTTGGCCGCGGCGATCCAGGGCCTTGCCGGCGGCGACGCGGATCCAGCCTTCGCTGATGCAGTACTCCTCCACGTCGCGGCGCTCGACGCCCTTGAAGCGCACGCCGATGCCGCGCTCGAGCGAGGCGGCGTGGTAATGGGGGCTGCGCGGGTCGTTGCAGAGGCGGTCGGGGGGCGTCTCGGACATGTTGGGCGTGGGACTGGACGATGTGGGCCCGCGATTGTAGCGGACAGTTCAGGGCGCCTCGCCGCGTCCCTGTGCGCGGGCGCGCGCGATCACCGCGCGCACCAGCACGCGGTCGCGGTGGCGGGAGATGGGTTGCGCACCGAGCGCGATCGCCAGCTCGCGCAGTTCCGCGGTCACGTCGTAGTGCGCGCCGCTGGTCTTGTTCTGGAAGGCATGGCGAGGCATGCCTAGGCGGGCGGCGAAGGCGTGCAGCTCGTCGAGCGTGTCGGCCATCAGATGCGCCCAGCGCCGGCCGCGCCACAGGGTCACGGCGTCATCGACATAGACGGTCATGCGGCGGCGTTTCCTCGCGGGACGAATGACGCATCTTCGCGCAACGAGGCGTTCCTCGCCGTCCGCGGCCAGGGCCGGCGCCACATGCACATCCCCACGCCGTGCGCTGTTAGCCGACGGCGCGAACCTCGCTTCAGTGGCTCGCCACTTCCGACCGGCGCAGTTCGTCGCGCACCCAGCCATCGATCATGCGCTTCTCGTAGTACAGGTTGTCGCGCGCGCCTGGATTGGAACCGGTGGTGAGGAAGCCGATGTCGCGCATCTCGCGGGTGCCCTCGGCGATCAGCTGGCCGTTGGCGTCGTAATGCCTGAACTCCAGCGCCATCGACGGCGGGTAGTGGTCGCGCAGGAAGCGCACGTCCTGCAGGTGCATGCCGTGCCACGGCTCGTAGCGCCCGGCGCGCTTGATGTCGGTGATGGTCACTTCCATCCTTTCGCCCGCGGGCAACCGCTTCTGAGCCGATTCGCGCAGGTGTTCGGCCAGCTGTTCGACCCAGTTGCCCTGCGCGGCGCGCCAGCGGTTGCTGCTGAACTTCAGGTCGCTGAACTCGCCCGGATCGGTCCACTGCACCTGCACCGGACCTTCGGCCGGCAGGCTGCGCGGAGCGTCGGGATCGGTGACGTTGCGGGTCTTTGCGGTGACGGTGGCGGTCGCCAGCAGGACGACGACCAGCAGGAGCAGGCGTGCGACGCGGCTCATGGCGGGACTCCGGGGTGGACACCGCGAGTCTGCGCCGGCCGGGCTTAACCGTCCACGACCCCGGCCGTGCGCCGCGTTCACGTCGTGCAGGCAGGTGGCCACGCCATGATGCGGCCCGACCCGACGCCGGACCCATGCGCATGAGCCGACTGCCTTCGCCCCTGCTTGCCCTGCTGCTGTGCCTGGCCATCGCGCCCGCAGTCGCCGCCGACGATGCCGCGAAACTGGAACCCGACACGGTGAATACCGCGACCGGCAGCGGACCCGCCGCCCTGCTGCGCGCGCAGGTGCTGCTCGAACGCGCCCGCTTCTCTCCCGGCGAGATCGACGGCGGCGCCGGCACCAACACCAGTCGCGCCATTGCCGCCTTCCAGCGCGCGAAGGGACTGGAACCAGGCGGCGAGCTGGACGAACCGACGTGGCAGGCGCTGGCGACCGATGCCGCCCCCGCGCTCGTGACCTACACGCTCACCGCCGAGGACGTGGCCGGCCCCTTCCAGGAGATTCCCGACGACGCGATGGAGAAGGCCAAGCTTGACGCCCTCGGCCATACCTCCGTGGAAGAGGCGCTGGGGGAGAAATTCCACGCTTCGCCGGACCTGATCGCGCGCCTCAATCCGGGCAAGGCGCTCGCCGCGGGTACCGAACTGGTGGTGCCCAACGTCGCCGGCCTGCCCGAGCTGCCGGCCGCGGCGACGGTGGTGGTCGACGGCTCCGACTCGGTGCTGCGGCTGCAGGACGGCTCGGGCAAGGTCTATGCGCAGTTCCCCGCGTCGACCGGCAGCGAACACGATCCGCTCCCGGTTGGCGAATGGAAGGTGGAGGCGGTGGCTCCGGATCCTACCTTCCACTACAACCCGGACCTGTTCTGGGATGCCGATCCCGCGCACGCCAAGGCCACTTTGCCGCCGGGGCCCAACAATCCGGTGGGCAGCGTGTGGATCGACCTGTCCAAGCCGCACTACGGCATCCACGGCACGCCCGAGCCGGCCCGGATCGGCAAGACCCAGTCGCATGGCTGCATCCGCCTGACCAACTGGTCCGCGCGGGCGGTGGCCGGCGCGGTCCAGGCGGGCACCCGCGTCCTGCTGCAGGAATGAGACCGGCCCGATGCGCTGGCTGAGTGTCGCGGCGCTGCTGTTGCTGCTCGCCAATGCGGGCTGGTGGCTGCTGCGCGATGACCGGGGATGGTCCTGGCAACGGAGTCCGGTGCCGACGGTGGCCGCGCCAGACGCGCCCGTCCCCGCGACCACGCCCGACGCCGCGCCCGCGTCGGCGCCGGTGCAGTCCGCGCCCGATGCCGGAGGCGTCCTGGAGCCGGCCGACCCGGCGGCGCCGGCAGTCGCCGCGAACGATCCAGCCGCGCCGGCGAATCTGCTGGTGCCGGTGCAGGGCGTGCGCGCCCGGGATCTGGACGACACCTTCGACGATGCGCGCGGCAGCGAGCGCCGGCACGAGGCGCTGGACATCATGGCCCCCGCCGGCACGCCGGTGCTGGCGGTGGCCGATGGCCGCGTCGAAAAGCTGTTCGACAGCGAGCGCGGCGGGCTGACCATCTACCAGTTCGAACCTTCCGGCCGCTGGTGCTACTACTACGCGCACCTGCAGTCCTATGCGCCGGGCCTGTCCGAGGGCGCGGCCGTGACGCGCGGCCAGGTGATCGGCTACGTCGGCAGCAGCGGCAACGCCGATCCGGCCGCGCCGCATCTGCACTTCGCCATATTCGCGCTGACCCCGGAGCGGCAATGGTGGACCGGCACGCCGCTCAACCCGTATCCGATGCTGGGCGGCACGGTGCGCTGAGCTGCCGCGCGCCGGCGCACATGGATGTGATCGACCGACCGGTCTGCCCAGAAGGGCTGGCGCGCCGCCATGGACAAAAAGCGCAGTGATGCCTTCCGCACCGATGCCTTCCGCAGCGCGAGCCGGGTCGGCCGATGGGCCTCGGGCCGCACCTGCCTGCGCGTGCGCGACGCATGCCGCCCATGTCCGGCGTCGTTCCGCCCCGTCCACGACAACGCGCCGGTCGCGCCGGTGGCAACCCCGATAGCCGAAACGCTGGGGATCCGAAGACCGCCTTCCGAGCCGCCTTGCGATGCGCCCCGCCCCGCGTTCAGCGCGGGCCAGCGCGGTCGAGCAGCGGCTCCAGCGCCGGCCAGACGTGGTCGAGCAGCTTCTCCTGGGCCTCGACCGTCGGGTGCAGGTTGTCGTCCTGGAAGGCGTTGCGGTCGAGCGCGATCGGATCGAGCAGGAACGGCAGCAGCGCGGTGTCGAACAGTGCCGCCAGTTCGCGATAGTTGCGCTCGAAGCCGCGCGTGTAGTCCTCGCCCAGGTTGGGTGGCATGCGCATGCCGACCAGCAGCACCTTCGCGCCGACGTGCCGGGAGGCACCGATCATGCGCGCCAGGTTGCGTCGCGCCTCGCGCAGCGGCAGGCCACGCAGCCCGTCGTTGGCGCCCAGCGCGATCACCACCACGGCCGGCCGGTGGCGCAGCACCTCGCCGACGATGCGCGAGGAACCGCCCGCCGTCGTCTCGCCGCTGATGCTGGCGTTGACCACGCGCCAGCCGGGGTGTTCGCGCGCCAGCCGCTCGCCCAGCAGCGACACCCAGCCCTCGTGCGCGGCCATGCCGTAGCCGGCCGACAACGAGTCGCCCATCACCAGGACGGTGCGCGGCTGCGACGCGGTCGCCGGTGCCGGCTGGGCGAACGCGGGCAGCAGCACCAGCGCGGCCAGTAAACCGATGGCCCATTGCATCGGCCCGCGACTGCCCGCATAAGGAATGCCGGTGCGCGCCGAATCCCGCTGCGCGCGGCCGTGCGGGCGGTCTGCCCGCGTCCATGCGCCCAGGGCGTGCAGGATGCGGAAGATCGCGCCGCGCGGGCGTCGCCGGGACGTTGCCCCGGGTTGCGCCGGGGGCTGCCCGGTGTGTGTCGCGACCTGCTGCATCGACCCGATCCTCATTCGCCGCACCTGAGCTGTGCCTGCGATCCAAGATAACCAATCCGGAATGAACATGGCCGACGCCACCGCGCCCCTTGCCGCCGACCCCGCCGCCCGTGCCCAGCTGCCCGCCCTGCGCGTGCAGGGGTTGGGCAAGCGCGTGGCGCTGCCCTCCGGCCCGCTGACCATTCTCGACGGCGTCGGCTTCGAGGTCGCGCGTGGCGAGGTGGTCGCCATCGTCGGCGCCTCGGGTTCGGGCAAGAGCACCCTGCTGTCGCTGCTGGCCGGGCTGGACACGCCTTCGACCGGCAGCGTCGCACTGGACGGCGAATCGATCTCGGCGCTGGACGAGGACGGTCGCGCGCGGGTGCGCGGCGAGAAGGTCGGCTTCGTGTTCCAGAACTTCCAGCTGCTGCCCTCGCTCACCGCGCTGGAGAACGTGATGCTGCCGCTGGAACTGCGCGGCGACGCCGATGCGCAGGCGCCGGCGCGCGCGATGCTGGGCAAGGTCGGGCTCGGCGAACGCCTGGGGCACTATCCGCGGCAGCTGTCCGGCGGCGAACAGCAGCGCGTGGCGCTGGCGCGCGCCTTCGTGACCCGGCCCTCGCTGCTGTTCGCCGACGAACCCACCGGCAACCTCGATACCGGGACCGGGCAGGCGATCATCGACCTGCTGTTCGCGATGAATGCCGATGCCGGCACCACCCTGGTGTTGGTGACGCACGACGACCACCTCGCCGCGCGCTGCCACCGCACCCTGCGTCTCGACAGCGGTCGGCTCGTCGCCGACGACCGCGGCTGAGCGGCGCATGAGGACTCTTGCCCTGGCCTGGCGCCAGCTGCGCCGCGACATCAAGGCCGGCGACATCCGCATCCTGTTCGCCGCGCTGGTGCTGGCGGTGGTGGCGGTGAGCTCGGTGGGCTTCGTCACCGATCGCGCCGGCCGCGCGCTGGCGATGGAGGCCAACCGCCTGCTTGGCGGCGACGCGCTGGTGCGCGGCGATGCGCCGATCGCCGGTGTGATCGACGCCGCCGCCGATGCGCCCGGTCTGCAGCGCACGCAGACGGTCGAACTGGACAGCATGATCCGCGTCGGCGCGGGCGGCGAGGCGCAGCTGCGGCTGGGCGACCTGCGCGCGCTGGGCGAAGGCTTTCCGCTGCGCGGGACGTTCCGGATCGCCGATGGCGCGGGCGTGGAGCGCGATGCCGCCGCGGTGCCCGAGCCGGGCACGCTGTGGCTTAGCCGCGCCGGCGCCGACACGCTGGGCGCGCGCATCGGCGACAGCGTCGGCATCGGCACCCGCGAGTTCCGCTTGGCCGCGCTGGTGCTGCAGGAGCCCGACGCCTCGATCGACTACTTCAACGTCGCGCCCAAGGCCTTCCTCAACCTCGCCGACCTTGACTCCACGGGCCTGGTGCAGGAAGGCAGCCGGATCCGCTACCGGCTGGTGGTGGCCGGCGATGCCGCGGCCGTGGAGCGCTTCGCCACCGTCGCCAAGGAAAACCTCGGTCGCGGCCAGCGCATCGAGACCATCACCGACGCGCGCCCGGAAGTGCGCTCGGCGCTGGATCGTGCCGGACGCTTCCTGGGCCTCGCCGCACTGGTCTCGGTGGTGCTGGCGGCGGTCGCCGTCGCCATGGCCGCGCGCAGGCACAGCGAGCGGCACCTCTCCGGCGTGGCGGTGATGCGTTGCCTCGGCGCGCAGCAGCGCACCCTGGTGGGCATCCACGTCGGCGAGCTGCTGCTGCTCGGCCTGGTCGCCTGCAGCGTGGGCGTGGCGATCGCGTTCGCGCTGCAATGGTCGGTGGCCGGCTGGCTGGCGCAGGCCCTCAAGGTCGAGATCCCGCCGGCCAGCCTGTGGCCGGCGTTGCGCGGCTACGGGGTCGGCCTGGTGGTGCTGCTGGCCTTCGGCGCACCGCCGGTCCTGGCGCTGCGGCGCGTGCCCGCGCTGCGGGTGCTGCGCCGCGACCTGGATGGTGTCGAGCCGTCCGCGTGGATCGTCGCCCTGGCCGGGTTCGGCGGACTGGCCGCATTGCTGTGGTGGCAGGCCGGTTCGGCCACGCTGGCCACGGCGATGCTGGTCGGCATCGTGGCGACGCTGGCGGTGCTGGCGTTGATGGCCTGGGGCCTGATCCTGCTGGTGCGGCGCCTGCGCACGCGGCTGCGCGGCGCGCTGCGCTATGGCCTGGCCAACGTCAGCCGTCGTGCGGGGACGTCGATCGCCCAGGTCAGCGCGCTGGGCCTGGGGCTGATGGCGCTGCTGCTGTTGACCTTCGTGCGCACCGACCTGCTCGACCGCTGGCAGCTCGCGCTGGCGCAGGATGCGCCAAACCGCTTCATCATCAACGTGCAGTCCGACCAGATCGATCCGGTGCGCGCGTTCATCGCCGAACGCGGGGTTGCCGAACCGGTGCTGTTCCCGATGGTCCGGGCGCGCCTGGTCGAACGCAATGGCGAACCGGCGAGCGGCGCCGACTACGTCGGCCGCAGCGGCGACGAGGACGAGGATCGCCAGGCGCAGCGGCGCGCCGAACGCGAGTTCAACCTGTCGATGGCCGACGCGCTGCGCGAGGACAACAAGGTCACCGCGGGGACCTTCTGGACCGCCGTGCCGGCGACGCCGGAACTGTCGGTGGAGGAAAACTTCGCCAAGGGGCTGGGCTGGGAGATCGGCGACCGCATCGCCTTCGATATCGCCGGGCAGCGTTTCGAGGCGCCGATCACCAGCCTGCGCAGCGTGGAGTGGGAGAGCTTCCAGCCCAACTTCTTCGTGCTGGCCTCGCCCGGCGCGCTCGACGGTTATCCGGCCAGCCACATCACCGCGGTGCAGGTGCCCGCCTCGCAGCCGCGCTTCACCGCCGAGCTGGTGCAGCGCTTCCCCAACCTGTCGGTGATCGACGTCGATGCGGTGCTGGCGCAGGTGCGCTCCACCGCCGACCAGGTCTCGACCGTGGTGCAGGTGGTGTTCTGGTTCTCGCTGCTGGCCGGCGTGCTGGTGCTGCTGGCGGCGGTGAGCGCCAGCCAGGACGAACGCCTGCTCGAGGGCGGGGTCATGCGCGCGCTGGGCGGTCGCCGCGCGCAGCTGCGCATGGCGCAGGTGTCCGAGTTCGCCGCGATCGGGCTGCTGTCGGGACTGGTGGCGGCGATCGCCGCCTCGGTATTGTCGGGCGTGATCGCGGTGCAGGTGTTCGACCTGCCGTGGCGGGCCAACTGGTCGCTGGCGCTGGTCGGCGGCGCGCTCGGCATGGCGATGACGGTGCTGGCGGGCCTGTTCGCCACGCGGCGGGTGCTGGACGCGCCGCCGTCGGCGACGCTGCGCGAGCTGCAGGGCTAGGCAGGACGCGCGGCTGCGCTTGCTGGCGTCGTCGTCGACGGGCGCGCGCCCGCGCCAGGGCCGGACGGGCTGCCTGCGGGACAATGGAGATCGGGCCGCCACACGGCGGCCCACGGACCGGGAGAAGTGCGTGCGCGAGATCGGATTCCAGCTCGAAGGCGGGTTCGTCGAACTCAACCAGCTGCTCAAGCTGTGCGACCTGGTCGACAGCGGCGGCGCCGGCAAGGCGCTGGTGGCCAGCGGCGCGGTGCGCGTGGATGGCGCGGTGGAATTGCGCAAGACCTGCAAGATCCGCGCGGGACAGGCGGTGGAGGTCGGCGACGCGCGGATCGTGGTGACCGGCGAGGGCTGACGGCCGGCGTTCCGGCCGTCGTTGCGCCACGGCGATCGCCGTGGCTCAGTCGCCCCAGCGGCGCAGCACCAGACTCGCGTTGGTGCCGCCGAAGCCGAAGCTGTTGGACAGCGCGGTGCGCAGCGGCGCGTCGCGGCTCTCGCGCACCAGCGGCAGGTCGGCCGCTTCCGGATCCACGTTGTCGACGTTGATCGAGCCGGCGATGAAGCCGCGCTGCAGCATCAGCAGGCAGAAGATCGCCTCGTGCACGCTGGTCGCGCCCAGCGGATGGCCGGTGAGCGACTTGGTCGAGGAGAACGGCGGCACCGCGTCGCCGAACACCGCCCGCATCGCCCGCAGCTCGGCGACATCGCCGACCGGGGTCGAGGTGCCGTGCGTGTTGACGTAGTCGATGCCCCCGTCCAGGCCTTCGATGGCCAGCCGCATGCAGGCGATGGCGCCGTCGCCCGAGGGCGCGACCATGTCCTCGCCGTCGGAGCTGGCGCCAAAGCCCACCAGTTCGCCCAGGATCGTGGCGCCGCGCGCCTGCGCGTGCTCGAGGCTCTCGAGCACCAGCGCGCCGCCGCCGCCGGCGATGACGAAGCCGTCGCGGTCGATGTCGTAGGGGCGCGAGGCGCGTTCGGGCGTGTCGTTGTACTTCGTGGACAGCGCGCCCATGCCGTCGAACAGCATGGCCATGCCCCAGCTGGATTCCTCGCCGCCGCCGGCGAACACCACGTCCTGCAGCCCTGCCTGGATCTGCTGCGCGGCCACGCCGATGCAGTGCGCCGAGGTCGCGCAGGCCGAGGAAATCGAATAGTTCAGGCCCTTGATGCCGAACGCCGTGGCCAGGCAGGCCGATACGGTCGAACTCATCGTGCGGGTGACCTGGTAGGGGCCAATGCGGCGGATGCCGCGCTCGCGCAGGGTGTCGGCCGATTCGATCTGGTTGGTCGGCGAACCGCCGCCCGAGCCCATGATCAGGCCGGTGCGCGGATTGGACACCTGCGCCTCGTCCAGCCCGGACTGCGCGATCGCATCGCGCAGCGCCAGGTAGGCGTAGGCCGCCGCGTCGCCCATGAAGCGGCGCAGCTTGCGGTCGATGAGCGCCTCCAGGTCGACCTGGGGCATGCCGGACACCTGGCTGCGCAGGCCCTTGTCGGCGAAGCCTTGGTCGAAACGGATGCCCGAGCGCCCTTCGCGCAGCGCGCTGGCGACGGTCTCCAGGTCGTTGCCCAGGCACGAGACGATGCCCGCCCCGGTGATCACCACGCGGCGGGGGCCAAGCGCCAGGCTCATGCCGCGCCTTCCCGCTGGAACAGGCCCACGCGCAGGTCGCTGGCGGTGTAGATCTCGGCGCCATCGCAGTACATGCGCGCATCGGCGACGGCCAGGATCAGCTTGCGCTTGATGACGCGCTTGATGTCGATCTCGTAGCGCACCAGCTTCGCCTCCGGACCGACCTCGCCGGTGAACTTCACCTCGCCGGCGCCAAGCGCGCGGCCGCGGCCGGGCAGTTTCTGCCAGGTCAGGTAGAAGCCCACCAGCTGCCACATCGCATCCAGGCCCAGGCAGCCGGGCATCACCGGATCGCCGCTGAAGTGGCACTGGAAGAACCACAGGTCCGGGCGGATGTCGAGTTCGGCCTCGACCCGGCCCAGGCCGTGGGCGCCGCCGTCGTCGTCGATGTGGGTGATGCGGTCGAACATCAGCATCGGCGGCAGCGGCAGGCGGCCCGCGTCGGGGCCGAACAGGCTGCCCTCGCCGGAGGCGATGAGCTGCTCGTAGGTAAAGGAATCCTTCATCTGGACGGACGACTCGTCTTGCGCGGGACAATCCCGCAAGTATCGCGGAAAAGCGCGCCGGCCGGGCAGCCCGCGTGGCCGGCGCACCGCTTCCGTGCCTCGACCAAAGTCGCAGATGCGGTGTGGAGGTGGTCTGAAGGCAGGGCGGGCCGCGGCCGCGGCCCGCCGCAGGCCGGTCATTTCAGGCGGCGCGTCACCGCATAGGCGGCCAGGTTGCCCAGGCCCGTGGCGCCGAGCAGGATCGCGAACATCAGCGGCGAAGGATCATTCCAGTCCACGGCCTCGAGCACCGCGAATCCCGCGGCCAGGACCACCAGGATCACGCCCCAGCGCAGCGAGGCATGGCGGCGGCGCGACTCCTCGCCGTCGAGCAGGGTGCGCAGCATGTCTTCCGAGCCGTGCGACTGGACCATGTGTTTGCGGGCGCGGGCGTCGACCACGGCCCGGATGGCCAGGTAGATGCAGACGAACAGGGTGATCGGGATGAAGACGGCGATATCCATGAGTGGTTCCTGTGGGTGCGCAAGGCGGTGGGTTCGTCACAGGAGATACGGGCGCTTGCGCCGCGGTTGCAGCGCCGGTGCGGCCCCCGCCTTTCCGGCCTTGCAACCGTTCGCGCGACCGGCGTATCCCTGTCGCTGATGGCCGCTTCCCCCGACACCCCCGAGACCACCGACGCGATCGCCGCCGACCGGGCCCTGGTGGCCGCGGTGCTCGACGGGGCGCCCGGCGCGTTCGAACGGCTGGTGCGCGAATACCAGGGCCTGTGCTGGCATGTGATCGACCGCATGGTGCGACATCCCGACGACACCCGCGAGCTGTGTCAGGAGGCCTTCCTGCGCGTGCACCAGGCGCTGCACCAGTATCGTGGCGAGAGCGCGCTCAAGTCGTGGATCGCGCAGGTGGCCTGGTCGGTGGCCAGGCGGCACCTGGAGAAGAAGCGCATCCCGATCGCCCAGTCCCCCGCCGGGAACGAGGGACCGTCGCTGGCCGAAACGGTGGGCGATGGCTTCGACCTGGAAGCCGCGGTCGCGGACGACGAGGCGGTCGGGCTGCTGCATGCCGCGATCGGGCGCCTGCCGCCGCTGCAGCGCACGCTGCTCACCCTGTATCACCTGGAAGACATGCCGATCGGCGAGATTTCACGGGTGACCGGACTTGCCGACGGTACGATCAAGAGCCACCTGTTCCGCAGCCGCAAGCGCCTGCGCGAACTGCTGGAACCGAGCCTGGGAGTTTTCGCCGCATGAATACGCGCCCGCCCCGCCACGCCGCCTCCGGACCCGTCGCCGAACGCGACTGGCTGGCCCAGGAACAGGCCCTGTCCTCGCCCGGCCACCGCGCCGACGCGCTGCTGGCGCGCGCGCTTGCCAGCCTGCCGGCGTCGCAGCCGCCGCCCGGCTTCGCCGCGGAGGTGGCGGCCCTGGCCGCGGCCGGCCCATCCCCCGCCGCCGTCGATGCACGGTTCGAGCGCGCCCTGCTCGACGGGCTGCTGGCGGTGCTGCTGCTGGCCACCCTGGCCACGGTTGCCTACTTCGGCGGCGACTGGTGGCGGCTGGCCCGCGGCGCCTTGGGCGACGGCGCGGCGCAGTGGGCGCTGCTGGGCGCGGCCTGCCTGCTGCTGTCGTGGCTGCCCGAGGCGGCGCGACGGCTGCGCGAAACCGGCCAGCCGGTCCCGGGCCGGGCCTGACCGCAACGCGCTGCTCCGCCTGCCGTCCGGCGGGCAGGGCAGCGACACCCCGGCGGTCAGTGCGGCCGTCAGTCCAGGAACTCGAGGTTGGCCTCGAAGCGGCGCGCGTAGTCGCGCTCGTCGCTGATCCGCTTCACCTCGGCCCGGTCGAAATCCGGGGCGCCGTACACCGCGCAGGCGATGCCGTCGTCGCCACGTCCCACCGCCTGCAGCCGGTAACGCGACTGGCCGCTGCCGGTTTCGGGCGGGTAGTGTTTCGGCGGCTCTCCGCCATCCAGGTCGAGCTCGCCATTGTCGATGACGCCGCCGACGAACAGTGCGCGCATGCCGCCTCTCCATTGATGTGCCTGCCGGCAGACTGCGGGCTGGGATGTTGCCGCGCGGTCAAGACCGCGTATGGCGGCCGTTGCCGGCCGTCCGCAGGCGGCGCGGCGGCGTAGGCCCGCTAGAATCGTGCGCCCTGACGTGCTGCCGTGCCGATGTCCGATCCCGCCCTCGATGCCCTGATGCTGCCTTTCGCCAGCGGCCAGCTGGCCTGGCCGGAGGCTGGCGCGCTGTTCCTGCGCGCCCGCACCGGCGCGGCCCTGCACACGCATGCGCCGCGCACCCTGGTGTGCGAGCAGTCGTTCCGTCCCGAGCACGATGCGCTGCAGCGCGCGGGCTTCCCCACCCGGGCCGCGGGCAGCGACGCCTTCCCGCTGGTGCTGGTGCTGCCGCCGCGCCAGCGCGAGGAGGCGCGCGCGCTGCTGGCCCAGGCGCTGGCGCGCACCGCGCCGGGCGGCAGCATCGTCGCGGCCATGCCCAACGATGCCGGCGCGCGCTCCGGCCAGGCCGACTTCGAGGCCCTGCTGGGCGGCGCCGCAGTGCAGAGCAAGCACAAGTGCCGGGTCTTCTGGGCCGGCGTGGACCGCGCCGATGCGGCGCTGGCGTCGAGCTGGGCCGGGCTGGACGCGGCGCGGCCGATCCTGGACGGTCGTCATCTCAGCCGCCCCGGCGTGTTCGCCTGGGACCGCGTCGACGCCGCGTCGGCGCTGCTGGCGCGGCAGCTGCCTGCGACGCTGTCCGGCCACGGCGCGGACCTGGGCGCGGGCTGGGGCTACCTGTCGACGCAGCTGCTGGAGCGCTGCCCGGGCGTGACCGCGCTGGACGTGGTCGAGGCCGAACTGCGGGCGCTGGACTGCGCCAGGGCCAACCTGGCCGCGCACGCGCCGCGGGTGGCGCTGGACTTCCTCTGGCACGACGTCACCGCCGGGCTGCCGCGACGCTACGACTTCATCGTCAGCAATCCACCCTTCCACGCCCTGCGCGGCGAGCCGCGGCCGGAGATCGGACGCGCCTTCATCGCCGCGGCCGCCGAGGCGTTGCGACCCGGCGGCACGCTGTGGCTGGTCGCGAACCGGCAGCTGCCCTACGAAGAGGTGCTCGGCGCCAGGTTCACGCAGCTGCGCGACGTGGCGCAGGAAGGCGGCTTCAAGGTCATCACCGCGGTGAAGGGGCGTTGAGCGTGGGGACCCGGCGCTGCCGCTGCGGCAGCGTGCCGCCCGTGCAAACGGACGGCGCGCGATGAAGCTGCTCCGCTACATCGCCAACCTCGGCTACGGCAGCCGCCGCGACGTGCAGTGGATGTTCCGCGAAGGGCGCATCACCGATGCCGGCGGCGAGGTGCTGTATGCCGACGACCGCGCCGCGCACGAGGCCGTGCGCATCGACGGCGAGCCGCTCGACCCGGCACCCGGCATGGTGCTGATGCTGCACAAGCCGGTCGGCTGCACATGCTCGACGAAGGACCCCGGCCGCCTGGTCCACGACCTGCTGCCGCCGCGCTTCCGCCTGCGCGACCCGGTGCTGTCCACGGTCGGCCGGCTCGACCGCGACACCAGCGGGCTGCTGCTGATGACCGACGACGGCCAGCTGCTGCACCGGATCATTTCCCCCAGGTCGAGCCTGCCCAAGGTCTACGAGGCCACGCTCGCGCAGCCGCTGCGCGGCGACGAGGCGGCGCTGTTCGCCAGCGGCACGCTGATGCTGGAATCGGAGAAGACGCCGCTGCGCCCGGCCGTACTTGAGGTGGTCGACGCCACGCATGCGCGCCTGACCCTCACCGAGGGGCGCTACCACCAGGTGCGGCGCATGTTCGCGGCGGTCGGCAACCACGTGCAGGCGCTGCATCGCTCGCGCGTGGGCGGCCTGGGGCTCGGCGACCTGGCGGAGGGACAGTGGCGACTGCTGGAGGCCGGCGACCTGGCGCAGCTGTTCGGCGCCCCGGCGCCGTGAACCCGGTCGAACCGCTGCCGTTCATGCCCGACGCGGTCGTGTTCGACATGGACGGGCTGATGCTCGACAGCGAACGCGCGATCACCGACTGCATGGCCCGCGCCGCCGCCGAGGCCGGCCACGCGCTGCCGCCGTCGCTGTGGCTGTCGCTGGTGGGGACCGGCGAGGACGCCTGCCGGCAGATCCTGTCGCAGCGGCTGGGCGGCGAGGCGGCGGAGGCGATGCTGGCGCAGGCCGACACGCTGTACGAGGCCGTGGTCGAGGCCGGCATGCCGCACCGTCCCGGCATCGTCGCCCTGCTGGACTGGCTGGAGGGGCGCGGCATGCCGCGCGCGGTCGCCACCTCCACCCGGCGGCCGCTGGCGCTGCGCAAGCTGCAGCGTGCCGGCCTGCTGGACCGCTTCCACGCGGTCTGCACCAGCAGCGACGTGGCCCGGCCCAAGCCGGCGCCGGATGTCTACCTGCTCGCGGCGGCGAGGCTCGAGGTCGAGCCCGCGCGCTGCCTGGTGCTGGAGGACTCGCCCGCCGGCGTGCGCGCCGCGCTGGCGGCCGGCATGCTGCCGGTGCAGGTGCCCGACATGGTCGAACCCGACGCGGCACTGCGCGCTCTGGGGCACCGGATCGTGGCGTCGCTGGCGCAGGCGCAGCAGCTGCTGGAGGCGGCCGCAGCGCCTCAGCGCGCCTGAGGTTGCCCTGTGGGAGCGCGCTTGCGCGCGAAAGGCGTTCGCGACCAAGGTCGCTCCCACAGAATGCGCGGAGGGCGCCGGCGTGCTGCGGCGCGGCGGCTTACGGAGCCACGGCTGCCCCGTCGGCTGCCTGCGCATCGCTTCCGTCAAGCAGCGCTCGCCAGCCCTCGAGGCCGAGCGCGCGCACCGTGGCGATGTTGCGCTCGATGATCGCGTCCGGCTCCGGATAGGCCTCCACCGCGCGGTCCACGCTGGCCTCGCGCAGCAGGTGCAGGATCGGGTAGGGCGCGCGGTTGGTCAGGTTCTCGACGTCGTCCGGCGCGCTGTCGGCGAACTGGTAGTCGGGATGGAAACTCGCCACCTGCAGTACGCCGTCGAGTTCCAGCGCCTCCACCAGCGCGTCGGCGTCGCCGAGGAACTCGTTGTAGGCCAGGAAATCGCCCAGCACCTGCGGATGCACCAGCAGGGTGGTGTCGATGGAGTCGGCCGGCGTGTCGCGCAGCAGCGCCAGCTCCTCGCCCAGCTGCTCGAGCAGGGCGCGCTCGGTGCTGGCGTCGCTGACCACGATGCGCACCTGGTCCTTGGCGTACACCGCCTTGGCGAACGGGCACAGGTTCAGGCCGATCACCGCGCGCTCCAGCCAGCGGCGGACCTCGCGCTCGACCTGCGCGGCGTCGTGCGGACCGTCAGTCACGGAAGTTGTCGAACTGCAGCGGCAGCTCGAAGTCCTCGCCGCGCAGCAGCGCCATCGCGGCCTGCAGGTCGTCGCGCTTCTTGCCGGTCACGCGCAGCTTGTCGCCGTTGATCTGGCTGTCGACCTTGAGCTTGGCGTCCTTGAGCTTGCCCTGGATCTTCTTGGCCAGCTCGCGCTCGATGCCCTGGCGTACCGTCACCTTCTGCCGCGCGCCGGCGACGTTGGTGTCGACATCGCCGAACTCCAGGCAGCGCGCGTCGATCTTCCGTGCGATCAGGCGGGCGCGCAGGATGTCGGTCATCTGCTGCAGCTGGAACTCGCTCGGCGCGGACTGGGTGATCACCGCGTCCTCGCGCACGAATTTCGCGTCCACGCCCTTGAAGTCGAAGCGCGTGGTGAGTTCGCGGTTGGCCTGGTCGACGGCGTTGATCAGCTCGTGGGTGTCGACTTCGGAAACGATGTCGAAGGAAGGCATGGCGCTCCGGAAGGAAGTGGAGGGGGCGGCGGCGCCGGGCGCCGTGGTCGTGGCTGCGGCGCTGGCCCGGCGCATCGTGCAGGCTGCCGCTGCGGCAGCACGGCGATCACGGCACCGGGCCGGCCATCGATAGGTTACCCCAAGGTTGCGCAAGCAACGGATGCGCGCGCCTGCGCCAGCCCTTACCGTGTCGCGCTTGTGCGGCGCAGGCCCGGATCGCGTGACCCCATCCCCCACCATCGCCATCGTCGGCAGCGCCGGCACCTACGGCCGCTGGCTGCGCGGCTTCTTCGAGCGGCGCATGGGCCTGCGCGTGCTCGGCCACGATCCCGGCGATCCGGGCAGCGACACGCCCGAAACCCTGCTCGAGCACGCCGACGTGCTGCTGTTCGCCACCCCGATCCGGCAGACGACGGAGGTGATCGACGATTACGTGCGGCGCTCGGCCGGCCGCGAAGCCGGGCGGCTGTGGCTGGACATCACCTCGATCAAGCAGGCGCCGACCGAGGCGATGCTGCGTTCGCGGGCGGAGGTGGCCGGGCTGCATCCGATGACCGCGCCGCCCAAGGCGCCCACGCTCAAGGGCCGGGTGGTGGTGGTGTGCGAGTCGCGGCTGGAGCGCTGGCGGCCGTGGCTGCAGGTGCTGCTCGACGCGCTGGAAGGCGAGTACGTGCACGCCAGCGCCGAACGCCACGACCGGATGATGGCGCTGGTGCAGGCGATGGTGCATGCCTCGCACCTGGCCCAGGCCGGCGTGCTGGGCGAATACGCCGAAGACCTGGGCGGGCTGCGGGCGATCCTGCCGTTCCGCTCGGCGTCGTTCGAGCTCGATGCCGCCATCGCCGCGCGCATCCTCTCGCTCAACCCGGCGATCTACGAGGAGATCCAGTTCGGCAACCGCCATGCGGCCGAGGTGCTGGACCGGCTGCTGGCGCAGTTCACCGAGCTGCGTGGCCTGGTGCGCCAGGGCGACGACGCGGCGCGGGCGCGGTTCCGCGAACGCTTCCTGCACAGCCGCGAGGTCTTCGGCCAGCAGGCGCTGGACGAAGGCAGCTACGCCTACGAGCGGGTCGGCTACCTGCTGGCCGACCTGGTGACCCGGCGCTACGCCAGCGTCCACCTCCCCCAGGACCGGCCCGGATCGCTGCGCGCGCTGCTGCACGTGTTCGAACGCCACGGCGTCAGCCTGGAATCGATCCACTCCTCGCGCACGCCGGCAGGCGAGGTGCATTTCCGCATCGGCTTCGTCGGCGGCACCGATCCGGCGGCGCTGGCGACGGCCGTGGCCGAGATCGACGCGACCGGCCTGGGACACGTGCTGGAGGCCGGCTGAGGCGGCGGCGGATGCGGCATCATGCGCATCGACCCTTCCGCCAGGCCCCCTCCATGATTCCCGCCTATGCCGCCCAGGCCGCCGGTTCGCCGCTGGCGCCCTTCGCGATCGAGCGTCGCCAGCCCGGTCCGCGCGACGTGCAGATCGACATCCTCTACTGCGGCGTCTGCCATACCGACATCCACCTGGTCCGGGACGAATGGGGCGCCTCGCTGTTTCCCATGGTGCCGGGCCACGAGATCATCGGCCGGGTCTCGGCGACCGGGGCCGCGGTCGACCGTTACGCGGTCGGCGACGCGGTCGGGGTGGGCTGCTTCGTCGACTCCTGCCGGGCCTGTCCGCAGTGCCGCGCCGGGCAGCAGCAGTACTGCGACGAGGGCATGACCGCCACCTACAACTCGCACGAACGCAGCAGCGGCGCGCCGACCTACGGCGGCTATTCGACGCGGATCGTGGTCGACCAGGACTACGTGCTGCGGATCCCCGAGGGCATCCCGCTCGACCGGGCCGCGCCGCTGCTGTGCGCCGGCGTCACCACGTGGTCGCCGCTGCGCCATTTCGGCGTGGTCGCCGGCCACCGGGTGGCGGTGATGGGCCTGGGCGGGCTGGGCCACATGGCGGTGAAGCTGGCGGTGGCGATGGGCGCCGAGGTCACCGTGCTCAGCACCAGCGAATCCAAGCGCGCCGACGCGCTGGCGCTGGGCGCGCAGGATTTCGCCACCACCGGCGACGGCCGCGCCTTCAAGAGCCATGCGCGCCAGTTCGACCTGATCCTCGACACGGTGTCCGCGCCGCACGACTACAACGCCTGCCTGGGCCTGCTCAAGGTCGATGGCACGCTGGTGCTGCTGGGCATCCCCGAGCCGTCGCCGCTGTCGGCGTTTCCGCTGGTGTCCAAGCGCCGCCGCATCGCCGGCTCGATGATCGGCGGCATCGCCGAAACCCAGCAGATGCTGGACTTCTGCGCCGTGCACGGCATTGCCGCGGACATCGAGCTGATCGCGGTCGAGCAGGTCAACGAGGCCTACGAGCGGATGCTGCGCGGCGACGTGCGCTACCGTTTCGTGATCGACACCGCCAGCCTGGCCCGCTGATGACGCCCCCGGCCGGCCTGCGACCGGGCACGGCGGCGGCGTGGATGCTCGCCGCCGGCCTGATGTTCGCGTTCATGGACGCGGGCATGAAGTGGCTCTCGGACCACTATCCGCCGTTCCAGGTGGCGACCCTGCGCAGCCTGTCGGCGCTGCCGCTGGTGGCGGTGTGGATCGTGGCGCGTGGCCGCGGCGGCAGCCTGCTGCGGGTGCACTGGCCGCTGCACGTGCTGCGCGGCCTGCTGAGCGTGGGGATGATGGTCGGCTTCGTCTACGGCCTGGCGCGGATGCCGCTGTCGACCGCCTACGCCATCGTGTTCGTGGCGCCGCTGATGATCACCGCACTGGCCGTGCCGCTGCTGGGCGAGAAGGTCGGCCCGCGCCGCTGGACCGCGATCTGCGTGGGCCTGGCCGGCGTGCTGGTGGTGCTGCGGCCGACCGGCGATGGCGTGGCCACGGCGGCGGGACTGGTGGTGGTGGCGGCGGCGCTGTGTTACTCCATCGCCGCGATCACCGTGCGCAAGCTGGCGCTGCGCGACAGCCCCGAGGCGATGGTGTTCTGGTTCCTGGTATTGCTGGGGGTGTTCGCCGGTGCGGTCGCGGCCTTCGACTGGCGGCCGGTGCAGGCGGGGCACCTGTGGGTGATCGGCGTGGTCGGGGTGAGCGGGGCGCTGGGCCAGGTGGCGCTCACCCATGCGTTCCGCTTTGGCGAGGCCAGCCAGATCGCGCCGCTCGAATACGCGGCGCTGCTGTGGGTGGTGCTGCTGGACCTGGCGGTGTGGCAGACCCTGCCCGACGCCATGACCTGGCTGGGTGCGGCGAT
Source organism: uncultured Luteimonas sp. (assembly GCF_947492465.1). Lineage (NCBI taxonomy): Bacteria > Pseudomonadati > Pseudomonadota > Gammaproteobacteria > Lysobacterales > Lysobacteraceae > Luteimonas > uncultured Luteimonas sp. The sequence goes on along the minus strand of NZ_CANLNF010000002.1, from coordinate 270,990 downwards.
CATCGTCGCCAGCGGCCTGTACCTGATCCGGCGCGAGCGCGCGGTCGGCGGCGCGCGCGACAGCGGGATCGCGCAGACGCCGCCGCCCTGAGGGTCCCGCCATGCCGCTGCTGCTGATCCCCGCGCTGCTGCTGTCGCTGCTGGCCATGCTGTTGCTGCTGTGGCCGCTCGGTCTGTGGCAGCGCTACCGCGTCGGTCGCGCACGCAGGCGCGCTCGGCCAGGCTGGGTGACGCTCAATGCCGCCGGCCTGCTGCTGTCGTCGCTGCTGTTGCTGGCCGCCGCGATGGTGGCCGCGATCTGGATCGAAGACGCGGCGTGGAATGCTGGCGCCGGCCTGCTGGCCGGGATCGGGGTGGGGATGCTGGGGCTGTGGCTGGCGCGGTTCGAAGCCGGCAACGGCCAGCTGTACTACACCGCCAACGCCTGGCTGGTACTCGCGCTGACCCTGCTGGTGGCCGTGCGCGTGGCCCTGGCCGGGTGGCAGGCGTGGCACCGCGCGTGGGAAGGCGTGCCGGCCCCGGTGCCGTGGCCGTGGCTGGCGCAACCGGCCAGCCTGTGGGCGATCGGCGCCCTGCTGCTGGGCTATCACCTGGCCTTCGCCGTGGGCCTGCGCCGCAAGCTGCGTCGGCTGGGGATGCTGCGCCGCCGCTGACACCGCACCGGCGCGACTGCCTGCGCCGCACACGACGACGGACCCTTGCGGGTCCGTCGCCTTGCCGTGCTCTGAGGATCGGTGGATCAGAAGCGTGCGCCGACGCCGAACCCGATCGTCCAGGGATCGAAGCCGACGTCGCGTTCCACCGTGTCGCCGGCGACCTTGACATCCGCGTCACCGTCCAGGTAGCGCGCATCGACGCGGGCGAACCAGGTCGGGTTGATGTTGATGTCCACGCCGGCGGTGCCGATCGCGCCCTTGGGCGTGGTCATGCCGACGTGTTCGCCGCTGCCGATCGACTCGTTGCTGATGTTGGTCTGGTGGTAGCCCAGGCCCAGGAACGGACGGAAGGTGTTGTCCGCGGCGCCGAAGTGGTACTGGCCGCTCAGCGCGATCGGCTGCGCCTCGACCGTGCCGATGTTGCCGCTGGCGCCGCGCACGCGGTGGTTGAACTTGTCGGCCGCGCCCCAGAGTTCGACGCCGATGTTGTCGTTGACGTGCCAGGTCGCGCTCAGCGTCGGCGCCACGTCGCCATCGACGTCTGCACCCAGCGGATCGGAATCGGGCTCGAGGATGGTGGCGCTGCCGACCACGGAGAAGCGCTTGCCGGAGGCGGTGTCGGCATCCTGCGCGAACGCGGACGGGGCGACCAGGAGGGCGGCGATGGCGGCGGAAAGACCGTAAAGACGCATGGACTGCATGGGGGACTCCTCAGTGGTTTTCTGTGTTCGCCCTTGAGGTGGGCGGCGCCTACCCTAGGCACGCGTGGATGAACGCATGCCCTTGCGTGGCGGCAGCCCGCGCCGACCGTCGAGGCTGCATTCAGTGCCGTGATCGAGGACGTGCGGAGGGCATGGCGGGGTCGACCGCTGCGAGGGGTGTGGCGGCGCGGGCTGGCGCGCGTGCGTCGACGCATTCATCACGCGAATCGCTGCGCGGATGTGAAGAAACCTGCTGCCGCATCCACCCGTCCGCACACGCTTGCATCGGCAACCATGCGCAGCGCGGCCGCGCGGGCACGACAGTGCGCTGCAGTATCGTGGCGACGCTGCGCGGTCCCAGAAGCGGCGAATCACGCGGCAAAGGCCGCGGTTCGCGCGACCTGCGTCGATCCGGCGCCGGCGAGGCCGCGGCTCGCGCAAGCCGGCGGTTGGCGGCAAGCGAGCCATGCCGCCACAATAGGAATCCCCTTGCGCCTGGAGAGGGCCGTATGGCCGACCTCAAAGAATCCCTCGTCCCCGATATCGGCGGCTACGACGATGTCCCCGTCATCGAGGTGCTGGTCGCGGTCGGCGACACGGTGGCCAAGGACCAGGGCCTGGTCACGCTGGAGTCGGACAAGGCCACGATGGAAGTGCCGTCGGCCCATGCCGGCGTGGTGCGCGAACTCCGGGTCAAGGTCGGCGATACGCTGTCCGAAGGCGGGGTGGTGGCGGTGATCGAAGCCGCCGGCGCCGATGCCGACGCCGAAGCGAAGCCCGCGGCGAAGGCGCCCGCGGCGGCCGGGCCGGTGCCGGTGCGGGCCAAGGAGCCCGACCCGGTGGTCGAGCCGGTGGCGGTCGGCGATCGTCCGGACCGCCTGGCGCAGGCGTCCATCGACGCCCAGGCCAGCCACGCGCCGGCGCCCGGGCAGCCGCCGGTGCGGTTCGAAGCCGACGCGCTGATCCCCGGCAAGGTGCCGTACGCGAGTCCCGCGGTGCGCCTGTTCGCCCGCGAACTCGGCGTGGACCTGTCGCGGGTCACCGGTACGGAGAAGGGTGGACGCATCACCCGCGAGGACGTGCAGAAGTTCGTCAAGGGCGCGCTGGCGGGCGGCGCCGCCGCTCCGGGCGCCGCCGCCGGCGGTGGCGCGGGCCTGAGCCTGCTGCCCTGGCCGAAGGTGGACTTCTCGAAGTTCGGCGAGATCGAGGAGCGGCCGCTGCCGAGGATCAAGAAGATCTCCGGTGCCAACCTCGCGCGCAACTGGGCGATGATCCCGCACGTCACCCAGCACGACGACGCCGATATCACCGAACTCGAGGCGCTGCGCGTCGCGCTCAACAAGGAAAACGAGAAGGCCGGCATCAAGCTCACCATGCTGGCGTTCCTGATCAAGGCCAGCGCCAATGCGCTGAAGAAGTTCCCCGACTTCAACGCCTCGCTCGATGCCTCGGGCGAGACGCTGACGCTCAAGAAGTACTTCCACATCGGCTTCGCCGCAGATACGCCCAACGGGCTGGTGGTGCCGGTGGTGCGCGACGTGGACCGCAAGGGCGTGATCCAGATCGCCCAGGAAACCGGCGAACTGGCGAAGAAGGCGCGCGATGGCAAGCTCGGCCCGGCCGACATGTCGGGCGGCTGCTTCTCGATCAGCTCGCTCGGCGGCATCGGCGGCACCGCGTTCACGCCGATCGTCAACGCGCCGGAAGTCGCGATCCTGGGCGTGTCGAAGTCGTCGATGAAGCCGGTCTGGGACGGCAAGCAGTTCCAGCCGCGGCTGATGCTGCCGCTGTCGCTGAGCTACGACCACCGCGTGATCGACGGCGCCGCCGCGGCGCGTTTCACCGCCTATCTCGCGCAGCTGCTCGCGGACATGCGGCGGGTGCTGCTGTAGCGCGAGCCGGGACTGGCCGGGTGCGATCGCCCGGCCGCGGCACTCCACGTTGCGCGATGAGACGGGCCGCGGCCCGCCCGATGAAAGGAACAGAGCATGGCGAACACGGTTGAAGTGAAGGTGCCCGACATCGGCGGTTACGACGATGTTCCGGTGATCGAGGTGCTGGTCGCGGTCGGCGACACGGTGGCCAAGGACCAGGGTCTGGCGACGCTCGAGTCGGACAAGGCGACGATGGAGGTGCCGTCCTCGCATGCCGGCGTGGTGAAGGAGCTGAAGGTCAAGGTCGGCGACACGCTGTCGGAAGGCAGCGTGGTGCTGGTGCTGGAGGTGGAAGGCGCCCCGGCAGGGGCGGCTCCTGCGCCTGCGAAACAGGCTGGTCCGGCGGCTCCCGCCGCGCCGGCGGCACCGCAGACGGCCCCGGCAGCTGCGGCAGGCGCCGCATCCGGCCAGGACGACCCGGCGACGGGCGGACTGGTCGAGGCCACCGTGCCCGACATCGGCGGCTACGACGACGTACCGGTGATCGAGGTGCTGGTCGCGGTCGGCGACACGGTGGCCAAGGACCAGGGCCTGGTCACGCTGGAGTCGGACAAGGCGACGATGGAAGTGCCGTCCTCGCATGCCGGCGTGGTGCGCGAACTCAAGGTCAAGGTGGGCGATACGCTGTCCGAGGGCGCCGTGGTCGCGCTGATCGAAGCCGAGGGCGATACGCCCGCCTATGCGCGCACCCCGGAGAAGGTGGCGCCCGGCAGCAAGCCGCCGGTCGCGCCTTCGCATCGCGCCCCGGCCGGACCGGCGCCGGAAGCGGCGGCCGCGTCGGGCCGCAAGGCCGACGTGGAATGCGCGGTGGTGGTGCTGGGCGCAGGCCCCGGCGGCTACACGGCCGCGTTCCGCGCCGCCGACCTCGACCTGGATACGGTGCTGGTCGAGCGCTATGCCGCGCTCGGCGGCGTCTGCCTCAATGTCGGGTGCATTCCGTCGAAGGCGCTGCTGCACGCGGCCGACGTGATCGAACAGGCCGCGCACGCCAGCGACTACGGCGTGGACTTCGGCAAGCCGAAGATCAACCTCGACACCCTGCGCGGCTACAAGGACAAGGTCGTCGGCCAGCTCACCAAGGGCCTGGCGGGCATGGCGAAGCAGCGCAAGGTGCGGGTGCTGCAGGGCGTGGGCAGGTTCGTCTCGGCCAATGAAATCGAGATCACCGGTGACGACGGCAAGACCCAGCTGCTGCGCTTCGGCCAGTGCATCATCGCCGCGGGCAGCCAGGCGCTGAAGCTGCCGGGCTTCCCCTGGGACGACCCGCGCGTCATGGATTCGACCGACGCGCTCGAGCTCGCCGATGTGCCGAAGCAGCTGCTGGTGGTCGGCGGCGGCATCATCGGCCTGGAGATGGCGACCGTGTACCGCAGCCTCGGCAGCGAGGTGACGGTGGTCGAACTGGCCGACCAGCTGATGCCGGGCGCCGACAAGGACCTGGTCAAGCCGCTCGCCGACCGCCTCAGGAAGCAGGGCGTCGCCACCCACCTCAAGACCAAGGTGGTGGAGGCCAAGGCCGGCAAGAAGGGCATCGAGGTCAGCTTCGAGGGCGAGAACATTCCCGACGGCAAGCTGTTCGACCGCGTGCTGGTGGCGGTGGGTCGTGCCCCGAACGGCAGGAAGATCGATGCGGAGAAGGCCGGGCTGATCGTCACCGACCGCGGCTTCATCGAGGTCGACGCGCAGATGCGCACGAACGTGCCGCACATCTTCGCCATCGGCGACATCATCGGCCAGCCGATGCTGGCCCACAAGGCGACCCACGAAGGCAAGCTGGCGGCGGAAGTCGCGGCCGGCCACAAGAAGGAGTGGGTGGCGCGGGTGATCCCGTCGGTGGCCTATACCGATCCGGAAATCGCCTGGGTCGGCGTGACCGAAACCGAGGCGAAGGCCAAGGGGCTGAAGGTTGGCGTGGGCAAGTTCCCATGGGCGGCTTCCGGCCGCGCCATCGGCCTGTCGCGCACCGAGGGCTTCACCAAGCTGGTGTTCGACGAGGCCACCCACCGCATCCTCGGTGCCGGCATCGTCGGGGTGCACGCGGGCGAGCTGATCGCCGAGGCCGCGCTGGCGATCGAGATGGGCTGCGAGGTCGAGGACATCGGCCACACCATCCATCCGCATCCGACCCTGAGCGAGTCGGTGGCGATGGCGGCCGAGGTCTACGACGGCACCATCACCGACCTGTACCTGCCGAAGAAGAAGTAGGGCGCCGCACCGAGGATCGACCGGGTGCCTCTTCCCTCCAGGGAGAGGGGCCGTGCAGGAAGGCGCTGCTCCGTCATCGGCGGGGCGGTCGCGATCGGCGTCCGCCGTCCGTTGACCGCGTTCGCGACGCGCGACGCGCGGTAGGCCGCGGATCTGGGCGTCCTGCCCGTCGACGCGTGTTCGCGCGCGGACGCGGCGCGCTGGCCCGATCGGGCGCTCCCAGCTGAAAAAAGAAAGCCCCGGCAGGGCCGGGGCTCGGCGGCCCGGAGGATCGACGAGGTGATCACGGGCCTGCAGGGATGGACCGGCGGAGCCTGGACAAGTTCCCCGGCGCCGGCCCATCCATGACCCCGATCACGCTGCTGGTGACCCCGATCACGCTGCTGGCGCCCGCCGACCCGCTGCAGGCCGCATGGGACCGGGATTGTCGGGTTGTGCGATGCAACACGTTGCCGTTCAAATCCCGCCCTTGCTATAATTTTGCGGCTTTGCCGGGCCGTTTCCCTCGGCCGACCCTCCGACGACCAGAGGCACGGGCTTTGCGCGATCCCATCTCCGCTCACCGGCGCGCCCTCGCGCAGGCAGTGGTGCCGCAGGTGATCGCGACAGCCCTGGCATCGGTCGCCGCCCTGCTCACCCAGGACGGGGCGTGGTCGCTGGGAGTGGCGGCCGGCGGGGCTGCGGTCATCGCCGGAGGCTGGTTGTCCACGCGCCTGGCGCTGGGTGGCGGCGTCGGGCCGGGAACCACTGCGCTGCTGCGCCTCCTGGGCGGCATGCTGGCGAAGTGGGTGGTGGTATTCGCCGTGCTGTTGGCGGCGGTGGCAGGGGCCGGCTGGCCGCCGGTCGCGGTGTTGGCAGGCACCCTTGTCGCGCTGGTTGCCCAGATCGTGGCGCTGGCGCGGCGTTGATCCAGAGCAGTCATCAACAGGACGAGTCGAGACATGGCGGGCGAGTCGGAACTGACCCCAACCAGCTACATCCAGCACCACCTGCACAACCTGACCGCGCAGGTGGGCGAGGGCGGCTTCTTCACGATCAACGTGGACACGCTCGCCACCTCGGTGACGATGGGCCTGTTCATGGTCTTCATCTTCTGGCTGGCCACGCGCAAGGCCACCGCCGGCGTGCCCGGCAAGTGGCAGGCCTTCGTCGAGATCATGCTCGAGTTCGTCGACCGCCAGGCCCGCGACACCTACCACGGCACGAGCAAGCTGGTGACGCCGATCGCGATCACCCTGTTCTTCTGGATCCTGCTGATGAACATGCTCAAGTTCATCCCGGCGGACTTCATCGCCAAGCCGCTCGAGCTGCTTGGCGTGCCCTACTGGAAGCCGGTGCCGACCGCCGACGTGAACGCCACGCTCGGCATGTCGATCAGCGTGTTCTTCCTGATGCTGTTCTTCGCGCTGCGGTCCAAGGGCGTGGGCGGCTTCACCAAGGAATTCCTGACCGCGCCGTTCGGCAAGTGGATGATGCCGTTCAACCTGATCCTCAACATCGTCGAATGGCTGAGCAAGCCGATTTCTCTGGCGATGCGACTGTTCGGCAACATGTTCGGCGGCGAGATCGTGTTCCTGCTGATCTGGGTGCTCGGTGGCGCCGGCCTGCTGGGCCTGCTCGGCAGCGCCGTGTTCGGCTTCGGCTGGATGATCTTCCACCTGCTGGTGATCCCGCTGCAGGCCTTCATCTTCATGATGCTGTCGATCGTCTACCTGAGCCTGTCGGAAGACGCGCACTAGAGTTCACGCTTTCCGTTCCACGCAATCCTTCACCCTTACCAAGCTCGTTGTTTCGGAGAAAACCATGGAAACCGCACTGACCGCCCTCGCTTCCGTCCAGGCTTCGACCGTTCTGGCCATCGGCATCATGATCGGCCTGGCCGCGCTCGGCGCCGGTCTGGGCCTGGCCATCATGGCCGGCAAGTTCCTCGAATCGGCCGCGCGCCAGCCCGAGCTGATCCCGGTGCTGCAGGTCCGCATGTTCATCACCGCCGGCCTGATCGACGCCGCGTTCATCATCAGCGTCGCCGTCGGCCTGCTGTTCGCCTTCGCCAGCCCGTTCCTGGTGGGCGGCCTGGCCCCGTAACTGTCGGCCTTCCGAGCCGATGGCGCCTCCGGGCGGGCTTCGCGGCCCGCCTGGCGGCATGTGGGTAGCCCCGGTCGCACGACCGGTGGCGCCCTGAGTACAGGCAGAGCGCACCAATGAACCTCAATCTGACCCTAATCGCCCAGGCCCTGGCGTTCGCCGCCCTGATCTGGCTGATCGCCAGCAAGATCTGGCCGCCGCTGCTGGCGGCGATCGAAGAGCGCCAGAAGAAGATCGCCGAAGGCCTCGCGGCCGCCGACCATGCGCAGAAGAACCTCGCGCAGGCCGAGGAGCAGGTCGCCGGAGAGCTGAAGGCGGCCCGCGCCAAGGCCAACGAGATCATCGACCACGCCCACCAGCGCGCCAACCAGATCGTCGATGCGGCCAAGGCCGAGGCGCTGCTGGAAGCGGCGCGCCTGAAGGCGGCGACGCAAGGCGAGATCGAAGCGGCCACCACCCGTGCGCGCGAAGACCTGCGCCGGCAGGTGTCGTCGCTGGCGGTGGCCGGCGCCGAGAAGCTGCTGCGCCGCGAGATCGACGCCAACGCCCACAAGGCGCTGCTCGACGAGCTGGCGGCGGAGATCTGATTCCATGAGCCAGGCCCTCACGCTCGCCCGTCCCTATGCACGCGCTGCCTTCATGCTCGCGCGCGAAGCCGGTGCGCTCGCGTCCTGGTCGCAGGCGCTGGCCTTCTCGGCGCGCATCGCCGCCGATCCGCAGGCCGCGGGCATGCTCGGCCATCCTTCGCTCACGCGCGAACAGGCGGTGGCGCTGCTGTCGCCGCAGGCGCCGCTGGCCGGCTTCGGCGACTACCTGTCGCTGCTGGCCGACAACCGCCGCATCGTGCTGCTGCCGGAGATCGCCGGGCTGTTCGAGGAGCTGCGCGCGGATGCCGAACGCATCGTGCGCGCGAAGGTCACCTCGGCCATGGCGCTGCCGGAAGCCGAGCTCGACGGCATCCGGGCCGCGCTGCGCAAGCGCTTCGGCCGCGAGGTCGAGCTGGAAACGGCGGTGGACGAGTCCCTGATCGGCGGCGCGGTGATCGATGCCGGCGACGTCGTCATCGACGGCTCGCTGCGCGGCAAGCTCGCGCGCCTGCAGTCGGCGTTGGCAGGATGAAGCCGGGACTCGGGATTCGGGATTGGCGATTCGTGGAAGCAGCGCTCTCTCTTCCGAATCCCCAGTCCCGAATCCCGAATCCCGAAACGCAATCGAAGCGGTGAACCGCACGCAGCGGCCCACCTCCAAGGAAACGAAGATGGCAACCACCACGCTCAACCCGTCCGAAATCAGCGACCTCATCAAGAGCCGCATCGACAACGTCAAGCTGGCCGCGGAAGCGCGCAACGAAGGCACCGTGACCTCGGTGGCCGACGGCATCGTGCGCATCTATGGCCTGGCCGACGCGATGCAGGGCGAGATGATCGAGCTGCCCGCCGCCGAGGGCGGCACGCCCACCTACGCGCTGGCGCTGAACCTGGAGCGCGACTCGGTCGGCGCGGTGGTGCTGGGCGACTACGAGCACCTGCGCGAAGGCGACGTGGCCAAGACCACCGGCCAGATCCTGTCGGTGCCGATCGGACCGGAGCTGCTCGGCCGCGTGGTCAACGCGCTGGGCGAGCCCATCGACGGCAAGGGCCCGATCGACGCCAAGCTGTCGGCGCCGGTCGAGCGCGTCGCCCCGGGCGTGATCTGGCGCAAGTCGGTCGACCAGCCGGTGCAGACCGGCTACAAGTCGGTCGACGCGATGATCCCGATCGGCCGCGGCCAGCGCGAGCTGATCATCGGCGACCGCCAGACCGGCAAGACCGCGATGGCCATCGACGCGGTGATCAACCAGAAGGGCACGGGCATCAAGTGCGTCTACGTCGCGATCGGCCAGAAGGCCTCGACCGTGGCCAACATCGTGCGCAAGCTCGAAGAGAACGGCGCGCTGGCGCACACGGTCGTGGTCGCCGCCACGGCGTCCGAGTCGGCCGCGATGCAGTACATCTCGGCGTACTCGGGCTGCACCATGGGCGAGTACTTCATGGACCGTGGCCAGGACGCGCTGATCGTCTACGACGACCTGTCCAAGCAGGCCGTCGCCTACCGCCAGATCTCGCTGCTGCTCAAGCGCCCGCCGGGCCGCGAAGCCTACCCGGGCGACGTGTTCTACCTGCACAGCCGCCTGCTCGAGCGCGCCGCGCGCGTGTCGGCCGACTACGTCGAGAAGTTCACCAACGGCGAAGTGAAGGGCCAGACCGGCTCGCTGACCGCGCTGCCGATCATCGAGACCCAGGCCGGCGACGTGTCCGCGTTCGTGCCGACCAACGTGATCTCGATCACCGACGGCCAGATCTTCCTGGAAACCGACCTGTTCAACGCCGGCATCCGCCCGGCCGTGAACGCCGGCATCTCGGTTTCGCGCGTCGGCGGCGCGGCGCAGACCAAGATCATCAAGAAGCTCTCGGGCGGCATCCGCATCGCGCTGGCGCAGTACCGCGAGCTCGCGGCCTTCGCCCAGTTCGCCTCCGACCTGGACGACGCCACCCGCAAGCAGCTCGAGCGCGGCCAGCGCGTCACCGAACTGATGAAGCAGAAGCAGTACCAGCCGATGTCGATCGCCTACCAGGCGCTGTCGATCTACGCGGTCGACAAGGGCCACATGGACGACGTGCCGGTCGGCAAGATCCTGGCATTCGAAGAGGCGCTGCACGCGCACTTCGCCAACACCCAGGGCGCGCTGATCGACCGCATCAACGGCAGTGGTGACTGGAACGACGAGATCGAGGCGGCGTACAAGGCCGGCATCGAGGAGTTCAGGAAGACGGGCAGCTGGTAGGACCAGCTGCCGGGATTCGGGAATCGGGATTCGGGATTCGGAACAGCGGATTGGGCTGAGGAGTGCGGGCTTCGCTTTTGCGAATCCCTAATCCCGAATCCCCAATCCTGCGAGCGGAGCGAGCTAGATGGCTGGTGGAAGAGAAATCAAGACCAAGATCAAGAGCGTGCAGAACACCCGCAAGGTGACGCGCGCGCTGGAAATGGTCTCGGCCTCGAAGATCCGCAAGGCGCAGGAACGCATGCGCGCCTCGCGGCCGTACGCGCGCGCGATGAAGCAGATCATCGGCCACCTCGCGCAGGCGAACACCGAGTTCCAGCACCCGTACCTGGTCGAGCGTGGCGAGATCAGGCGCGTGGGCTACGTGATCGTCTCGTCCGACCGCGGCCTGGCCGGCGGCCTGAACAACAACCTGTTCCGCAAGCTGCTGGTCGAGATCCGGCAGTGGCAGGACAAGGGCGTCGAGGTCGACGTGGTGACCATCGGCCAGAAGGCGGCGGTGTTCTTCCGCCGGCTGAAGGTCAACATGCTCGCCAGCGTCGCGCACCTGGGCGACCAGCCCGAGGTCGAGCAGCTGGTCGGCGTGGTCCAGGTGATGCTGGAAGCCTACGACGCGGGCAAGGTCGACAAGGTGTTCCTGGTCTACAACGACTTCGTCAACACCATGACCCAGCGCGCCTCGTTCGACCAGCTGCTGCCGCTGCCGGCAGGCGAGACCTCGGTCGCGCGGCACGACTGGGACTACATCTACGAGCCCGACGCCGAAGGCGTGCTCAGCCACGTGCTGACCCGTTACGTCGAGTCGCTGGTGTACCAGGCGGTGATGGAGAACGTGGCGTCCGAGCACGCCGCACGCATGGTGGCGATGAAGTCGGCGAGCGACAACGCCACCAAGCTGATCGACACGCTGAACCTGGTCTACAACAAGGCCCGCCAGGCGGCGATCACCCAGGAAATCTCGGAAATCGTCGGCGGTGCTGCCGCCGTCTGACGACGGCGGGGGATTCGGGATTCGGGATTGGGGATTCGGGAAAGCAGCGGCTGCGCTCTTCCTAATCCCCAATCCCGAATTCCCAATCTCGAAATCCCAAGGACGATCGAATCGTCCAGACAGAATAAAGTTAACCGGAGCAACAACATGAGTCAGGGCAAGATCGTTCAGATCATCGGCGCCGTCGTCGACGTGGAATTCCCGCGCAGCGAAGTGCCGAAGGTGTACGACGCGCTGAAGGTGCAGGGCACCGCCATCACGCTCGAGGTGCAGCAGCAGCTCGGCGACGGCGTCGTGCGCACGATCGCGCTGGGCTCCACCGACGGCCTCAAGCGCAACCTCGTGGCCGAGAACACCGGTCGCGCGATCTCGGTGCCGGTCGGCCTGGGCACGCTGGGCCGCATCATGGACGTGCTGGGCCGCCCGATCGACGAGGCGGGCGAGGTCAAGGCCGACACCACGTGGGAAATCCACCGTGCCGCGCCGAGCTACGAGGACCAGTCCTCGACCACCGAGCTGCTGGAAACCGGCATCAAGGTCATCGACCTGATGTGCCCGTTCGCCAAGGGCGGCAAGGTCGGCCTGTTCGGCGGCGCCGGCGTCGGCAAGACCGTCAACATGATGGAGCTGATCAACAACATCGCGACCGAGCACTCGGGCCTGTCGGTGTTCGCCGGCGTGGGCGAGCGTACCCGCGAGGGCAACGACTTCTACCACGAGATGCAGGAGTCGGGCGTCGTCAACGTCGAAGAGCCCGAGAAGTCGAAGGTGGCGATGGTCTACGGCCAGATGAACGAGCCGCCGGGCAACCGCCTGCGCGTCGCGCTGACCGGCCTGACCATGGCCGAGTACTTCCGCGACGAAGGCCGCGACGTGCTGCTGTTCGTCGACAACATCTACCGCTACACGCTGGCCGGTACCGAAGTGTCGGCGCTGCTGGGCCGCATGCCGTCGGCGGTGGGCTACCAGCCCACGCTGGCCGAGGAAATGGGCGTCCTGCAGGAGCGCATCACCTCGACCAAGACCGGATCGATCACCTCGATCCAGGCCGTGTACGTGCCCGCGGACGACCTGACCGACCCGTCGCCGGCGACCACCTTCGCCCACCTCGACGCGACCGTCGTGCTCTCGCGCAACATCGCCTCGCTGGGTATCTACCCGGCGGTCGATCCGCTCGACTCCACCTCGCGCCAGCTCGACCCGAACGTGATCGGCCACGAGCACTACGACACCGCGCGCCGGGTGCAGTCCACGCTGCAGAAGTACAAGGAGCTCAAGGACATCATCGCGATCCTGGGCATGGACGAACTGAGCGAAGAGGACAAGCTGGCCGTCGCCCGCGCGCGCAAGATCGAGCGCTTCTTCTCGCAGCCGTTCCACGTGGCCGAGGTGTTCACCGGTTCCCCGGGCAAGTACGTCTCGCTCAAGGAAACCATCCGCGGCTTCAAGGGCATCGTCGAAGGCGAGTACGACCACCTGCCCGAGCAGGCGTTCTACATGGTCGGCAGCATCGACGAGGCGGTCGAGAAGGCGAAGAAGATTGCCGCGTAAGCGGAAATCTTCTCGGGATTCGGAATTCGGGATTAGGGATTCGGAGAAGCGGGCACCGGTTTGAGGGCGACGAGGGTCAAGCGCGGCATGTGCCGTTGCGAATCCCGAATCCCGAATCCCGAATCCCGTTTCCGAGCGTAGCGAGGAAACAATGTCTACCATCCGTTGCGACATCGTCAGCGCCGAGGCCGAGATCTTCCAGGGTGAAGCCACCCTGGTGGTCGCCACCGGCGAGATGGGCGAGCTCGGCATCGCGCCGCGCCACGCGCCGCTGATCACCCGGCTCAAGCCCGGCAAGGTCGTGGTGACCCAGCCCGACGGCAGCGTCCTGGATTTCGCCATCGGTGGCGGCATCCTCGAGGTGCAGCCGCAGGTGGTGACCATCCTGGCCGACACCGCCATCCGCGCCGACGAGATCGACGAGGCCTCCGTCAGGGCAGCCAAGGAAGAGGCCGAGCGGGTGCTGGCCGGCCGCGGCGAGGCGATGGACATCGCCGAGGCGCAGCAGAAGATGGCCGAGGTGATGGCGCAGCTGTCGGCGCTCGAGCGCCTGCGCAAGAACCTCAAGCACTGACGGGCGGCGCCCACGCCGTGCCACGGAAACGCCGGCCTCGCGCCGGCGTTTTCCGTTTGTGGCGCCGGGAGTCCGGCCCGCCACCGCAACGCGATGGGCGCGGTCATGGCGATGACGCGCGCGCTGCGGTCCGCGGGCGGTCGCACGCCGGGCGACCCGGCCGGCGGTCTGCGCGCGAGTGCGACACAATGCTCCCGTCACCGTGATCCCGGGAGTGCGCAATGGCAGACGCCCACTGGCGTTGGATCTGGCTGCTGGCCGCGGCGCTGGCGACCTGCGGGTCGGCGGGCCAGGCCCTCGCCGCGGAACGCCCGCGCGCGCGCGAGGCGGGCGTCGTGATCGGCACGCTGGCTCCCGGCCCGCGCAATGCCATCGTCGACGTCCCGGGCGTGGCGGTGGGCCACGCGACGGTGATCGAGGGCGACCGCATCCGGACCGGCGTCACCGCCATCGTGCCGCATCCTGGCGACCTGTACCGCGAGCGCGTGCCGGCGGCGATCGTGGTCGGCAACGGCTACGGCAAGCTGCTCGGCATCACCCAGGTCGATGAACTCGGTGAACTGGAGACGCCGATCCTGCTCACCGGCACGCTGGGGGTCTGGCGCGCGGCCGATGCGCTGGTGGAGTGGCAGCTGGCGCGGCCGGGAATGCAGGAGGTGCGCTCGCTCAACCCCGTGGTCGGCGAGACCAACGATGGCTACCTCAACGATATCCGTGCCCGTCCGCTGCGGCCGGAACACGTGCGCCGGGCCCTGGACACGGCCTCGGTCGACAACGTCGAGGAGGGCGCCGTCGGCGCGGGCACCGGCACGATCGCGTTCGGCTGGAAGGGCGGCATCGGCACCAGCTCGCGCCGCCTCGATCCGGCGCGGGGCGGATACACGGTCGGCGTCCTGGTGCAGAGCAACTATGGCGGACGCCTGACGATCGGTGGCGTCGCCCTCGATGCCCTGCAGCCACGGCGCGTCGCCGCGCGGGAAGCGCCGCCTGCGCGCGGAGACGGCAGCATCATGATCGTGGTCGCCACCGACGCGCCGCTCGATGCGCGCCTGTTGCGGCGCCTGGCCTCGCGCGCGCTGCTGGGCCTGGGTCGCACCGGCTCGTCGATGAGCAACGGCTCGGGCGACTACGTGATCGCCTTCTCCACCGCGGCGGGCCTGCGTGGTCCCGGCGGCGATCCGGCGCCGGGCCGGGTGGTCCTGTCCAATGACGCGATGACGCCGCTGTTCGAGGCGGTGGCCGAGGCCACGGAAGAAGCCATCGTCAACTCGCTGTTCCGGGCCCGCGACATGGATGGCCACCGCGGTGCGGTGCAGGCCCTCCCGCTCGAACGCGCGCTGCCCCTGCTCCGGCCCGAGGGCCAGGCTGCGGCGCCGCCGCGATAGCGCGGGTCCGCCGGCTCAGCGACGGTAGATCCAGTGTCGCGACAGCACGAAACCGACCAGGCCCAGTACGATCTCGACCAGCGGCTTGCCCAGCCAGGCCCATTTCAGGCCCAGCACGTCGTCGATCGCGCCGACGGCGAAGGTGCTGACGGCGGTGGTGCACAGCCACATCAGCGCGAAACGCTGGAACTGCACCCGGCCCAGCGCGGTGTCGTCGCCGGCGAAGGTGAACTTGCCGTTGAGCCAGTAGCCCAGCATCGCGCCGCTGACCCGGCCGGTGATATTGGCCGGCTCGATCATCATGCCCAGGTGCGACAGCCACACCGTCACGCCCCAGTCGAGCAGCCACTGCAGGCCGCCGATCACGAGGTAGTGCCCGCCCTGGCGCCGCAGGCTCATGGGCGAGGCTCCGCTGCGCGTGCGGTTGGACGGGGACCGGTCATGGGCGCCTAGGGTAGCGCCAGCCGGGTTAACGGACCATCGGCCGGCGGTTCCGGATCGCCACGTCGCAGGCACCGGTGGGCAGACCGGACCGCGCGCGATTCTGCGTACATGCGGGGAGCGCCTTAGAATTCCCGGTCCGGACCCGCTGGAAGCCCCATGAGCAATCCCCTGCACGTCGTGATCCTCGCCGCCGGCGAAGGCAAGCGCATGAAGTCGTCCCTGCCCAAGGTGCTGCAGAAGATCGCGGGGCGGCCGATGCTCGGGCACGTGATCGCGACCGCGCGCGCGCTCGCGCCCGCCGGCATCCACGTGGTGTACGGCCACGGCGGCGACCAGGTGCAGGCCGCGTTCGCCGACCAGGACGACCTGGTGTGGGCCGAGCAGGCGCGGCAGCTTGGCACCGGCCATGCCGTGCAGCAGGCGATGCCCGACGTGCCCGACGAGGCGCGCGTGCTGGTGATGTACGGCGACGCGCCGCTGTTCACCGTGGAGACGCTGCGGCGGCTGCTCGCGTCCGAGGGTCGCCTGGCCCTGCTCGCCACCCAGCTGGACAACCCCACCGGCTACGGCCGGATCCTGCGCGACGCACAGGGCCACGTCGCCGCCGTGGTCGAGGAGAAGGACGCCAGCGACGAGCAGCGCGCGATCGGCCTGGTCAACACCGGCGTGATCGCGGCGGACGCGACCGCGCTCAAGGACTGGCTCTCGAGACTGTCCAACGACAACGCGCAGGGCGAGTACTACCTTACCGACGTGGCCGGCATGGCCGCGGCCGACTTCACCGCGGCCGAGCTGGTGATCGTGGACGATGCGCGCGAGACCGAAGGCGCCAACGACCCCTGGCAGCTGGCGCAGCTCGAGCGCGCGTTCCAGCTGCGCGCGGTGCGGGCGCTGTGCCTGCAGGGTGCGCGCGTGGCCGATCCGGCGCGGCTCGACATCCGCGGCGAGGTGATCGTGGGCCGCGATGTGGAGATCGATGCCGACGTGGTGTTCGAAGGCCGGGTGGAGCTGGGCGACGGCGTGCGCATCGGCCCGTTCACGCGGCTCAAGGACGTGGTGCTCGGCGCGGGGACGGAGGTGCGCGCGCACTGCGATCTCGAGGGTGCGCGTGCGGAAGGGGCGGTGACCATCGGACCGTTCGCGCGCCTGCGGCCGGGCACGGTGCTGGCCGACGGCGTGCACGTGGGCAACTTCGTCGAAACCAAGAACGCACGCCTGGGCGTGGGCAGCAAGGCCAACCACCTGAGCTACCTGGGCGACGCCGAGGTGGGTGCCAAGGTGAACATCGGCGCCGGCACCATCACCTGCAACTACGATGGCGTGAACAAGTCGACCACCACGATCGGCGATGGCGCCTTCATCGGCTCCAACTCGGCGCTGGTCGCACCGGTCGCGATCGGCGAGGGCGCGACCATCGGCGCCGGCTCGGTGATCGGCATCGACGCCGCGCCGGGCAAACTCACCGTGGCCCGCGCGCGCCAGGTGACGATCGAAGGCTGGGAAAGGCCGCAGAAGAAGTCCTAGCCACTCCGCCCGGCCCTGGCCCTGTGGGAGCGGCTTCAGCCGCGAATGCCTGCAACTCGGCGGCGAATGCATGCGACTTCGGTGGTGAATGCTGATTGCCGTCGGGGCGTTCGCGGCTGAAGCCGCTCCCACGGGCGGCTCACGAGCGGCGTAATCGCGCCGCCGCCCGCGCGCCAATAACGACAGGCGTGGACGCAGGCGTTCCAGCCCGCCGCGCGTGCGGACGCGTTGGTCACCGCCGAGGCATGGTTATCTTGCGACCGGCAGCACCATCGACACGCACAGCCCGCCGCCATCGCGGTTGAGCAGGGCAATGCGCCCGCCATGGGCTTCCGCGATCTCGCGGGCCAGGGCCAGGCCCAATCCGGTGCCGCTGCGCTTGGTCGAATAGAACGGCAGCAGCGCGTTGGCCAGCACCGACTCGTTCATGCCGCTGCCGCGGTCGAGCACGTCGATGCGCCAGCCTTCCGCGGTGCGGCGCACGGCCATCGCCACTGCATCGTGCGGGGTGCCCGACTCGTGCGCGTTCTTGAGCAGGTTCAACAGTGCCTGTTCGATCTGCGCGGGGTCGAAGCGCACGATCTCGTCGGGCACCACGCCCTCGATCGCGAACTCCACCTGGCTGCGCAGCTTCTCCACGAACTGCGCCAGCGCGATCGGCTCGCCGCGTGGCGTGGGCAGCTTGGCGAAGCGGGCGTAGTCGCGCAGGAAGCCTTCCAGGTGGCGGGCACGCTCCTCGATCGTGGCCAGCGCGAGCGGCAGTTTTTCGTACTGGCCGCGACGCAGCAGCTCGGCGCCCGAATGCGCGAGCGAGGCGATCGGCGCCAGCGAGTTGTTGAGCTCGTGGCTGATCACCCGGATCACCTTCTTCCAGGTCTGCACCTCCTGGCGACGCAGCTCGGCGGTCATCTGCCGCAACAGGACCAGCTCGTGGCGGCGACCGTTGAGGCGGAACATGCGCCGCGCCAGATGGTAGATGTCCTCGTGGTCCTCGTCGCCGACGGTGAACATGCCGTCGCCGCCGCGGGCGAAGGCCTCGTTCACCGCCGCTGGCGCCTGCTGCAGCAGCGCCTCGAGCGAACGCCCCTCGAGCCGCCGGCCGTCACCCAGCATGCGCCGCGCGGCCAGGTTGCCCAGCACCACGTGCCGGCCCGGGTCCAGCAGCAGCATCGCCACCGGCGTGTTCTGCACCATGGTGTCGAGCAGCAGTTCGCGCTGCACCAGCGACAGCCGCTGTTCGCGCAGCGCCTGGCCGAGCGCGTTGTGCGCATCCACCAGTTCGATCAGGTCGCCGTAGCGGTCCCAGGTGATGCCGAAGCTGAAATCGCCGTCGCGATAGCCGGCCACGGTGCCGGCGAGCGCGCGGAACAGCGCGCGCAGCGGCACGAAGGTGCGCCAGACCACCAGGCCCATGAGCGCGCCGCTGGCCAGCGCGGCGCAGGCCGCGGCCAGCCACGGCGGCAGCCACGTCGTGAGCAGCGCGGTCAGCGCGGCGGTGGACGCGACCGCCACCAGCACCAGTGCGACCATGCGGATCGCCAGCGGCAGGACGCGGAGGATGCGCATACCTAGGGCCTTCCAACGCTTGTGACATACGCCGCTGCTCGCGCCCGCGGGAGCGGCCCGTCGGTTGGACCTCCCGTGGCCATGCGGCGCCGCATGGCTTGAGCTGACGGCCAGTCGGGCGCTGCGCCACGCAGCACCACCCGACGGCCACGGGAGATCCATGCGGCATGTGTCATTGGCATTGACAGGCCCTGTGTCAGCCGCGGGGGATGCCGTAGCGGTCCAGGCGCCGGTACAGCGCCTGCCGCGACATGCCCAGGTCCGCCGCCGCCTGCGCCATTACGCCACCGGCGCGCTGCAGCGCCGCTTCGATCATGGCGCGGTCGGGCTCGTCGCCGTGGCCGGGCGCGGTGCCGTCCGACGGCAGTGGCATCAGGCCCAGCGCGGACGCTTCGATCAGTTCGCCCGACAGCAGCGCCGCGCGCTGCACCGCGTTGCGCAGCTCGCGCACGTTGCCGGGCCAGGGGTGCTGGAGCAGCGCGCGCTCGGCGCCGGAGCCGAGCTTGCGCCCGGCAGGCAGGAAATGACGCGCCAGCGGCAGGATGTCGCGCGGCCTGCGGGCCAGCGCCGGCAGGCGCAGTTCGATGCCGTTGAGGCGGTAGTACAGGTCCTCGCGGAAGCGACCCTCGGCGATCATCGACGCCAGGTCGGCGTTGGTCGCGCTGACCACTCGCACCTTCGCGCTGCGCTCCTGGTGGCCGCCCAGGCGCTGGAAGCGGCCGGTCTCGAGCACGCGCAGCAGCTTGACCTGCCCGGCCGGCGGCAGCGTGCCGATCTCGTCCAGGAACAGGGTGCCGCCATCGGCGGCCTCGAAGCGGCCGACGCGCGCCCTGCTGCCCGCGCCGGTATAGGCGCCGGGCTCGGCGCCGAACAGCTCGGCCTCGATCAGCTCGCTGGGCAGCGCGCCGCAGTTCACCGCCACGAACGGACCGGACTTCACCGCCGAGTTGTAGTGGATGATCTCGGCGTACTTCTCCTTGCCAGCGCCGTTGGGGCCGCTGACCAGCACCGGCAGCTCCGAGCGCGCGACCTGCAGCGCCAGCGACAGCACCGTCTCGCTGGCCAGGTCGTCGTAGACCAGGCCGCGCAGGTCGTGCTGGTGCGCCATCGCCTCGCGCCGGCCGCGCTCGCCCGCGCTGCGCGCGGCGAGTTCGCGCCGCGTTTCCACCAGTTCGAGCAGGTTGTTCACCGAGGCCAGCAGCTTGTGGTCGTCCCAGGGCTTGCCGATGTAGTCGGCGGCGCCGGCCTTGACCAGGTCCACCGCCGACTCCAGCCGCGTCCACGCGGTGAGCAGGATCACCGGCATGTCGGGGTGCCGGTCGCGGATCTCGCGGAACAGCGCCACGCCCTCGTCGCCACCGGTGGTGTCGGCGTGGAAGTTCATGTCCTGGATCACCAGGTCGATGCCGCCACGCTGCAGCAGCGCCAGGCCGGCGTCCGGGGTTTCGGCGCGCTCGACATCGATCTCGTGCAGCGAGAACAGCAGTTCCAGCGCGGTGCCGACGGACGGGTTGTCGTCAATGACCAGGAGGGTGGGCATGGGGAAGCGTGGGCAGGCCTGTGCGTATCGTAGCGATTGTCAGTCCGCGGCGCGGTGGCCGTAGCTGAGCACGCGGGTGATGGTCCAGCGCCCGTCGCGCAGCCGCCAGACCATGGTGAACTCCGCCAGGCCGTCGCAGGCCTGTGTGCCGGTCGCGCAGAAGCGATGGCGACCCTGCGAGATCGCGCCGAATCCCGCCACCGGATGGACCTGCAGGCTGCCCTCGACCAGCTGCCGCGTGTAGCGGCCGCAGGCATGGCGGCGGGTGTTGTCGAGCATCGCCTCCCGCGTCCAGGTGACGCCGCCGGTGTCGTGGTAGAACTCGACGTCTTCGTCGAAGTGCGCCGCGTGGCGCGCGAGGGCGGCCGGATCGGCGCACTGGTTGAACGCTGCGAAGACTTCGGCATCGAGGCCCGCGATCGTCGCGTCCAGCGCCGCATCGGCAGGCCCGCTGCCGGCGCAGGCGCCGGCGCAGAGAAGTCCCGACAACAGGCCGGCCGTCGTTGCGCCCATGCGGGCGCGGTCACGATGCATGGTCGCCATGGTTCAGACGCTGCGCGTGGCGATGGCAGGCGGCACCGAGGCCGCGCGTCGCGCCGGGCCCAGCACCGAAGCCTGGCCGAGCAGCCACAGCGCCAGCGCGCCCAGCGGCAGGTAGTGCAGCGGCAGCCGCGCCAGCTCGTACTGGTTCATCAGCAGCTGGTTGATGCCGTAGGCGGCCAGCATGCCCAGCACGATGCCGATGGTCGCGAGCAGGAAGTTCTCGGTCTGGAAGTAGCGCAGGATCTGGCCCCTGGTCGCGCCCAGCGCGCGGCGCACGCCGATCTGCTTGGTGCGCTGCTGCACCCAGAAGCTGGCCAGGCCGACGATGCCCAGCGCGGTGATGAACAGCAGTCCCAGGCAGACGATGCCCAGCAGCCAGGCCATGGCCCTGGGCGCCTGGTAGAACTCCGCGCGCAGGGCCTGCATGGTCTTGGTGTTCTCCTCCAGCACGATGCGCTGCGGGCCGCTGGCGCGCAGGGTCTTGATCGCGGCATCGAGGATCTCGTCGCGCCGCTCGGGCGAGGTGCGGACCACGTAGTTGCCGCCGACCGCGTAGGTCGGGCGGATCGGGAAGATCATGCTGTATTCGCGGGCCTCGGGGCCGCCCTGCAGGCTCGGTCGCACCAGGTGTTCGACCACGCCGACGATGCGGGTCGGCTCGTCGCCCCAGCTGTAGAAGTTCCTGCCGACCGCGTCCTCGCCCGGGAACAGGCGTTCGGCCATCTTGCGGGTGATGACCGCGGCGGGAATGCGCACCGGCCCCTCGGCACGGTCCACGGCTTCGAACTCCAGGTACTCGTCGGGCTGGAACCAGCGGCCGGCGACCAGGCGCAGGCCCAGCGTGTCCATGAGCTGGTCCTCCGCCATGTAGACCGTCGCGACCATGTTGGACTGGGTCTGCTCGGTGCTCAGCCGCACGCCGCTGTTCCAGGACGAATTGGTGAAGGGCACCTGGTTGAGCACGGTGGCCGCGGTGACGCCGGGCATGCCGCGCAGCGCGGCCAGGTCGGTGCGGGTCTGCGCGGCGGCGTTGTCGTCGTTGCCGATGCCGGTGATCTGCACGCGCACCAGCTCGTCCTCGACCAGGCCGCTGGGCTCGTTCACGAAGGTGATGCGCTCGCCGATCATGAACAGGGCGTTGCAGATGATCGCGCAGGTCAACGCGATCTCCAGCACGATCAGGGTGGCGGCGGTCTTGTGCCGCATCAGCGTGGAGAGGATGGGACGGATTTCCATGGCGGTCTCCGGGAAGGCGGCGGGCGCTACTGCGACTTGAGCTGCAGCGCGGGAGTGACCTGCATCGCGCGCCAGGCGGGCAGGATCCCCGCGAACAGGCTGGCGACGATGGCGAGCAGGAAGGTGGTCAGCAGCATGCCCAGGTCCAGGTGGGCAAGCTCGGCGTAGCTGGCCGGCTGCTGGCGC
Source organism: uncultured Luteimonas sp. (assembly GCF_947492465.1). NCBI lineage: Bacteria > Pseudomonadati > Pseudomonadota > Gammaproteobacteria > Lysobacterales > Lysobacteraceae > Luteimonas > uncultured Luteimonas sp. The sequence goes on along the minus strand of NZ_CANLNF010000002.1, from coordinate 249,045 downwards.
ACGGCCCATAGTCCCAGCAGCGCCAGCCCCAGGCCGAGGATGCCGCCCGCCAGTCCGATGGTGCCGGCCTCGACCAGGCACTGCTTGAAGATCTCCGCGCGCGATGCGCCCAGCGCGCGGCGCACGCCGATCTCGCTGCTGCGCCGCAGGAACTTGGCCAGCAGCAGCCCGACGGTGTTGAGCAGGCACACCAGCAGGAAGCCGAAGCCCAGCCACAGCTGCATCACCACGTCGGTGGGCACCACGCGGTTGAAGTCCAGCCACTCCATCACGCTGCGCAGGCGCACGTTGGTCGGGCGCTCGAAGCGTCCCGCCGCGCGCTGCTGCTCGGAGTAGCTGGTCAGGTAATCGTGGTAGGCCTTGCGCTTTTCCTCCGAGCCCAGCTCCACCCAGTACTGGATCCAGGCGCAGGGCACGTTGAGCGCGGTGTTGTCGCCGCGCGAATCGCCCCAGCAGTTCATGTTGCCGCTGCGGCCCATCTGCAGGTCGCGCGAGGTCGAGAACGGCAGGAACACGTCTTCAAGCTCGCCGTAGCGATCGCTGTTCATGTCGTAGAAGCGCGGGGTGGGGCGCCATTCGTCGATCACGCCGATCACGGTGAAATCGGTCTGGTCCAGGCGCAGGCGCTTGCCGACGCTGTCGCTGCCGCCGAACACGCGATCGTTGAGGTCGCTGGAGATCACCACCACCCGCGCACGCGACTCGTCGTCCTGCTGCGACCAGCCGTTGCCGTACAGGAACGGCACCTGGAACATGGGGAAGAAGTCGGTGCTGGCGTAGCGCGCGTCGGAGAGGAACGGGGTCAGGTCGGCGCGGTCGGGCGTGACCGAGACGCCGCCGCCGGTCATCATCGCCTGGCGGTCGCCGCGCTTCTCGCGCAGCAGGGTTTCCGCGTCGGTCCGGGTGACCTGTTCGTTGGGTTCGCCGCCGGGGGTGTAGCCCTGCATGCCCTCGGGATCGAGCTGCACGTAGTACAGCTGTCCGCTCTTGCCCGGGAGCGGGTCGCCGGACAGGACGCGGAACACGGTCAGCGTGGTCATGCACGCGCCGATGCCCAGCGCGATCGCCAGCACCATCAGCGCGGTGAGCACGCGGTTGCGGCGGAAGCTGCGCAGTGCGAGGTTGAAGTAGTAGCCGAACATGGAAGGCTCCGGAAGCGGGCGTCGGCCCGCGGCGGGTGAGCGGTCTGTGCCTGGAAGCAGGGCCTAGGCGGTTTCGGCTTCGGCGTGGGCCGCGTGCGGCGCGCGCCCCAGGCCCGGCTCGATCGACAGGTCGGTGGCCATGCCGTCGACGATGTGCACGTTGCGCTGGGCGCGCGCGGCCAGTTCCGGGTCGTGGGTCACCATCACGATGGTGGTGCCGCGCGAATTGATGTCCTCCAGCAGCTCCATCACGCTGCGCGCCATCTGCGAGTCGAGGTTGCCGGTCGGTTCGTCGGCCAGCAGCAGGCGCGGCGAACCGGCCAGTGCGCGCGCGATCGCCGCGCGCTGCTGCTGGCCGCCCGACAGTTCGGCCGGGTAGTGTTTCATGCGCGAGCCCAGTCCGACCTGCGACAGCGCCTCCTCGATGCGCAGCTTGCGTTCGTTGCCGGGCATGCCGCGGTAGCGCAGCGGCACCTCGCAGTTGTCGAACAGGTTGAGGTCGGGGATCAGGTTGAAGCTCTGGAAGATGAAGCCGATCTTCTCGTTGCGCAGGCGCGAGCGCTGGTTGTCGTTGAGCCCCTTGACGTCCACGCCATCGAGCCGGTACTCGCCGCCGGTGAACGTCTCCAGCAGGCCGGCGATGTTGAGGAAGGTGGTCTTGCCCGAGCCCGACGGGCCGGTGACGGCGACGAACTCGCCATCGCGCACCTGCAGGTCGAGCGAGCGCAGGGCGTGGGTTTCGACGAGTTCGGTGCGGTAGACCTTGGTGACCTGGCGCATGTCGAGCATGGTGGATTCCTTCGAAGCGCTGCTGGGAAGAGGAAGACCATCCCGCCGCCGCGTCGTGCCCGGAGAGAGTCGGGCGCGGGCGGCAGCCGGGATGAAGGCGGGGCGGACTCAGCCGACGCCGAAGCGGGCCGGCAGCTGCGAGCGCGCGACGTAGTGGCCCGGCGCCGGGCGCGTCCTGTGCTCGCCGTTGGCGGCGCGGCTTGCGCCGTCGACCGAGGCGTCGAACACGTACAGCTCGTGCAGGCGCAGCGGGACCGCATCGGTCAGCTGCTGGGCGGTCCAGTGCGGACGGGAGGGGAAGTGGGGGAAGGTGTGCATGTCATTGTCCCGAGATGCGGACGCGGTCCGCGTTGGCGAACTGGTCGGTGCCCGAGACGACGATGCGCTCGCCTTCCCGCAGTCCCGACACGATTTCCACGGCGTTGAGGCTGCTGGCCCCGGCCTGGATCGGGCGGCGGGTGGCACTGCTGCCCTCGACCACCCAGGCGATGCGGCCGCCGTCCTGTTCCAGGAACGGGCCACGCTCGACCATCAGCACGTCCTCGCGCGTGTCCAGCACGATGCGCGCGGACAGGCGCTGGTTCTGGCGCAGGTTCGGCGGCTGCTGGTCCTGCTCGAAGCGCAGCCGCGCGGTGACCTCGCCGTTGACCACTTCCGGCGACACCGCAGCGACCTTGGCCGCGTAGCGGGTGCCGGAACTGGTGACCTGCGCGGGCACGCCGATCGCGAGGTCGCGGGCGAAGCTTTCCGGCACGCGGATCTCGACCTCGAACACGCTCAGGTCGATCACGCCCAGCACCGGCGCATTGATCGCGACGTTGGTGCCCTGCGCGACCTGCACCTGGCCTACCTGGCCGTCGAACGGCGCGCGCAGGGTGAGCGCGTCGACCTGGCGGCGCAGCTCGGCCACCACCGCCTGCTGGCGGTCGGCCAGCAGGCGCTTGTTGCGCGCGTCGATGCCGGCGCCCTGGCCCTGCAGCGAGAAGTCCCTGCGCGCCGCGGCCAGGCCCAAGTCGGCCTTCTTCAGGCCGTCGAGCGCGCGGTCGTACTCGTTCTTCGACACCGCCCCGCCTTCGAAGGCGCGCTGGTAGCGCTCGACGTCGCGCTGCGCGGCGGTGTGGTCGATCTGCGCCTGGTCGAGCAGCTTCTGCGCCTCGGAGCGGGTGAGCTGCGCATCGAGCACGGCGCGGCTGGCTTCGCCTTCCAGGCTGGCCAGGGTGGATTCCTCCTGCACCAGCCGGCTGCGCAGCTCGGGGCTGTCGATCACGGCCAGCTCCTGCCCGGCCTCGACCACGTCGCCGGCCACGACCTTGAGCGACACGGTGCCGCCGGCGATCGCGTAGAGGGTGGGGCTGTTGGCGGTGATCACGCGACCGTCCGCGGACAGGTCGCGCACCAGGTCGCCGCGGGTCACCTCGGCGATGCGCACGCGCGAGGCGTCGTAGGACGAGCTGCCCGAGGCCCAGCCGCTGGCGACCCAAGCCACCAGCGCGGCGACGGCCAGCGCCGCGCCACCGGCCAGCAGCCAGGTCCTGGGCACGCGGCGCAGCCCGGTCGGGCTGGCCAGGACCTGGTCCTGTGCGGAGGTGTCGCGGATGCGGGCTTGGATGTCCATGTCTGGATCTGGATGCAGGAAGGCGTACGGGGGTTGCACGCAATCACCGTGCCAACCTCCAAGTGCATGATTGGACTGCGAAATACCAATGCGACCGGTGTCCGGGCGGACGCCGCTCGTGTCCGGACGGACGGCGCTTTCCCGTAGACTTGCTGGACAATCGAGGAGTAGCGGATACATGTGCGGCATCGTCGGCGCGATCGCGGATCGCGATGTGGTTCCCGTCCTGATCGACGGGCTGAAGCGTCTGGAATACCGCGGCTACGACTCCGCCGGCATCGCCCTGGTCGCCGATGGCGACGTGCGCCGCGTGCGCCGCACCGGGCGCGTGGCCGAGATGGAGGCCGCCGCGCAGGGCGAGGGCGTGCACGCGACGCTCGGCATCGGCCACACCCGCTGGGCCACGCACGGCGGCGTCACCGAAGCCAATGCGCACCCGCACATCAGCCACGGCGTGGCGCTGGTGCACAACGGCATCATCGAGAACCACGAGGAGCAGCGCGCGCGCCTGCAGCAGCTCGGCTACGCGTTCGAGTCGCAGACCGACACCGAGGTGATCGCGCACCTGATCCACCACTACCTCACGTCCGGCGACGACCTGCTCGGCGCACTGCAGCGCGCGGTCAAGGAACTGCATGGCGCCTACGCGCTGGCGGTGATCAGCCGCAAGGAGCCCGGCCGCATGGTGGTCGCCCGCATGGGCTGCCCGCTGCTGGTGGGACTGGGCGAGGGCGAGAATTTCGTGGCCTCCGACGTCTCGGCGATCCTGCAGGCCACGCGCCGCGTGATCTTCCTGGAGGAGGGCGACACCGCCGAGATCTGCCGCGATGCGGTGCGCGTGTACGACGCGCAGGACGCGCGGGTGGAGCGCGAGGTGCACCTGTCGGACGTGTCGCTGGCCTCGCTCGAGCTCGGCCCCTACCGGCACTTCATGCAGAAGGAGATCCACGAGCAGCCGCGCGCCATCGGCGACACGCTCGAGGCGATCATCGACGCCAACGGCTTCGAGCCCGAGCTGTTCGGCAAGGACGCGCGCCAGGTGCTGGGCGAGGTGGAGGGCGTGCAGATCCTCGCCTGCGGCACCAGCTTCTATGCCGGCTCGGTCGCGCGCTACTGGATCGAGTCGATCGGCGGCCTGCCCTGCAGCGTCGAGATCGCCAGCGAATACCGCTATCGCAAGGCGGTGGCGAACCCGAAGCACCTGATCGTCACCATCTCCCAGTCGGGCGAAACGCTCGACACGATGGAAGCGCTCAAGTACGCCAAGTCGCTGGGGCACGAGCACACGCTGTCGATCTGCAACGTGCCCGAGAGCGCGATCCCACGCGCCAGCAGGCTGGTCTTCTACACCCGCGCAGGCGCCGAGATCGGCGTGGCGTCGACCAAGGCGTTCACCACCCAGCTGGTGGGCCTGTTCGCGCTGGCCGCGACCCTGGCCAAGTTGAACGGCCGGCTCGACGCGGAGAAGGAAGCCGGATACATCGAGGCGCTGCGCCACCTGCCCGGCAGCATCCAGCACGCGCTCAACCTGGAGCCGCAGATCGCCTCATGGGCCGAACGCTTCGCACCGAAGCAGCATGCCTTGTTCCTCGGTCGCGGCGTGCACTATCCGATCGCGCTGGAAGGCGCGCTCAAGCTCAAGGAAATCTCCTACATCCACGCCGAGGCCTATCCGGCCGGCGAGCTCAAGCACGGCCCGCTGGCGCTGGTGGACGTCGACATGCCGGTGGTGGTGATCGCGCCCAACGACGGCCTGCTGGAGAAGGTGAAGTCGAACATGCAGGAAGTGCGTGCGCGCGGCGGCGAGCTGTTCGTGTTCACCGATGCCGACAGCAACTTCAGCGAGTCCGAGGGCGTGCACGTGATCCGCACGCCGCGCCATGTCGGCGTGCTCAGTCCGATCGTGCACACCATCCCGGTGCAGATGCTGGCCTACCACGCCGCGCTGGCACGTGGCACCGACGTGGACAAGCCGCGCAACCTGGCCAAGGCGGTCACGGTCGAATAGGCCGCGGCGGCCGGACCGGCCGCCTGCGGGGGAGGCGAACTGCCAGTTCGCATGCGATGCGGATCGGCGCGCGCGTCATAAACGGCGGAGGGGAGCGGCCGCGCTTGAGGCCGGCGCGCGCAGCGCATCGCATCGCACAGACGCGTGCAGGTGACCCGGGCTTGCGGGTCGGGTAGTGCGCGAGGGCTTCGCTGCGAGTTCTCGCCCGCGAGGGCGCCGGACTGTCGCGACGCGCGCCTCAGCCGCCGCAGCCGCCGCAGCAGGTCGAGGCCTGGCGTTCGATCGCCTGCTCCGGCACCGCGATGCCGGCGCGGGCCAGGCCCGCGGCGATGTCGCCTTCGGCCAGCGTGGTCGAGAGGCGCAGGGTGCGGCTGAGCGCATCGAAGTCGGCCAGCGCCGACGGATCCTGCGACTGCAGCTGCTGCTCCAGCGAGGCCAGGTCGATGCGGCCGGTGTCGAGCTGTACGTGGAATTGCATGGGGCTTCCTCGGTAACGATGACGGTGACGGCCATGGCCGACGGCTGCGCCAGCATGTGCGCCGCCGCCTCCGCACGCCTTGATCTGGATCAGTCGACGGGCGCCGGATGCGCGGCCCGTGACCCAGGTCAAGACCGCTCCGAATCCGGACATTTTGTCCATTCCCTGCCGTATCGAACCGCGCTGCAATGGCGCCACGAACGGAGGATCAGAGATGAAGAGCAAGGTGTTGTACCTGGGCGTGGCGGCCGTGCTGGCGCAGCTTGCCGGCGGCGTCGCATGGGCCGCGAACGAGGCGGCATCGCCGACGGAAGAGCGCGTGGTCAACCTCGACACGCTGGTCGTGGTGGGCGTGGCCCCGGTGGCCTCGCTGACCTGGGTGACCGATCCGCGCCTGCCGCGCCAGCCGGTGCCGGCCAGCGATGGCGCCGACTACCTCAAGACCGTGCCGGGTTTCGCCACCTTGCGCAGCGGCGGCACCAATGGCGATCCGGTGCTGCGCGGCCAGTTCGGCTCGCGCCTGAACCTGCTCGCCGGCGACGGCGCCCTGATGGGCGCCTGCCCGTCGCGCATGGACAATGCGATGTCCTACGTCTCGCCGGAAACCTACGACCGGCTGACCATCGTCAAGGGGCCGCAGACGGTGCTGTGGGGCGGCGGTGCCTCGGCCGGCACGGTGCGCTTCGAGCGCGAGATCCCGTACTTCGACGAACCCGGCCTGCGCCTGGACGGTAGCGCCATGTTCGCCAGCCACGGCCGCAACGACCAGGTGATCAACGCCTTGGCCGGCAACCCGCAGGTGTATGACGGCTGACTGCCAACCGGTCCGAGTCGGGCGACTACGAGGACGGCGCCGGCCGTGCCGTGCCCTCGGCCTGGGACAAGTGGAATGCCGACGCGGCGATCGGCTGGACGCCGGATCCGGACACGGTGCTGGAAGCCAGCATCGGCACCGGCGATGGGCAGGCGCGCTACGCCGGGCGCGGCATGGACGGCACGCAGTTCGACCGCACCACCTACGGCCTGCGCTTCGAGAAGAAGGGCATGGAGGGCCGCCTGCGCGAAATCGCCGCGAACGCCTACTACAACGACGTCGACCACGTGATGGACAACTACACGCTGCGCGATCCGGACCCCAATGGCACGATGCCCATGCCGATGGCCAGCAACATCGCCCATCGCACCAGCGGCGGCCGCGTGGCGCTGGGCTTCGGCGGCGAACACTGGGACCTGACCGCAGGCCTGGACGCGCGCAGCAGCCGCCATGCGCGCCGCAGCGCGATGGGCCGCGACCGGTACCTGGCGCAGCCGTGGACGGTGGACGCGCGCTTCCGCCAGGCCGGCGCCTTCGCCGAACTGCACTGGCACCTGGACGCGCGCAACCATGTGATCGCCGGCGCGCGCGTGGGCCGCGCCGAGGCCGAGGATCGCCGCGCCAGCACCGGCGGCATGATGCCGATGCCCAATCCCACTGCCGGGCAGACCCGTTCGGAAACGCTGCCCTCGGCCTTCGTGCGCTTCGAGCAGGACATCGAAGGCCAGCCGCTGCGCTGGTACGCCGGCGTCGGCCACACCCAGCGCATGCCCGACTACTGGGAGCTGTTCTCGCCCACTCGCGGCCCCGACGGCGCGGCCAACGCCTTCGCCGGCGTACAGGCCGAGCGCACCACCCAGCTCGATGTCGGCATGCGCTACGCCGGCAAGCGCGTCGACGCCTGGGTCTCGGCCTACGCCGGGCGCATGACCGACTACATCGCCTTCGACTACATGAGCGGCATGGCCGGAACGACCACGCGAGCGCGCAATGCCGATGCGGACATCCGCGGCGGCGAGGCGGGCGTGGAGTGGCGCATGGCCGAGCACTGGAAGCTGGGCGGCACGGTGGCGTACTCGTGGGGCGAACTGGCCGACAGCGGCCAGGCCCTGCCGCAAATGCCGCCGCTGGAGGCGCGCCTGAACGCCGGTTACGACAACGGCACCTGGTCGGCCAGTGCGCTGCTGCGCGCGGTGGCCTCGCAGGACCGGGTCAGTCCCGCGCTGGGCAACGTGGTCGGCCGCGACCTGGGTCCCAGCAGCGGCTTTGCGGTGTTCTCGCTCAACGGCGCCTGGCGCATCAACGACAGGGTGCGCCTGGCCGCCGGCATCGACAACCTGTTCGACCGCGATTACGCCGAACACCTCAACCTGGCCGGCAACAGCGCCTTCGGCTACCCGGCCGATCCGGTGCGGATCCACGAGCCGGGCCGCACCGCATGGGTCAAGCTCAGCGCCAGCCTCTAGGGGCGCCTGCGCGGGCCGCGTGGGCGCGGCCACCGGAGCTTCATCCGGGCGGCGTGGTCCCGCCGCCCGGCCCCGGCCGCGGCAACGCGGCCTCGTCGCGTGCGGGATCCAGCGCTTCCTGCTCCAGTCGGAGCGGATGGCGGGCCAGTTCCTCCGCCACCTCGGACCATCCGGCGCGCACGGCCCAATGCTGCATCGCATGCAGGGTCGCGGCGTCCGGCGCGGTTGCGCCCTCGAGGATGTCGGCCGGCAACGTCGAAGCCGACATGCGCCACGGACGAAGACGATGGCCCGATGCCGCGGCCGCCTCCGCCAGTACCGCGGCGATTCGGAAACCGCCCTCGTCGATGTCGCCCCAGTGGTACACGCAGGCGTCGCGATCGAGGTGGGCGAGGATGCGCGTATAGGCCAGGCGCCATGCTGGCGAGGGCATGCCGCCGGTGTAGAGCAGCAGGCAGGCATCGTCGACGGACAGGCGCGCAGCTTCGTGAAAGCTGGCGAGATTCTCGATGCTGAGCAGCGTCCGTGCGGAAGTTTCCAGGCCGCGCAGGCTTTCGGGCGGGATGCCCAACCAGGGGCGCACGAGCGCGAGACGCGCCTCGTCGAGTTGCAGCTGGCCGGTACCGGCCAGCAACAGCGGCTGGGGTTCGCGGCGCAGTCCCAGTGTCGCCCAGACATGGCTGCGGTCCAGCGCGGCGTTGGCGGGCTCGCCGCCGGTCAGCAGGTCCAGCCACGGCGTCAATGCCTCCAGCCGCTTGCTGTCGCCAAACAGGCGCACGCTTTCGCGGCGCAAAAGGCGCTCCCGCTCCGGCGCGGCCAGGCAACTGGCCACCGCGCGCGCGGCGTCGGCAAGATCCGCGGCCGCCTCCGGCCCGGCGCCGCGTACCTTGCGGCCGTTTCGCCAGGCATCGAGTGTGGTCGTGATGACGGGAAAGCGAGACACCCACCCGGAGAGTGCGGCGTCGGCAACTTCCATCCGGGAGGCGAGCAACTCCACGCCCAGATGCGCGGCCAATGCATCGAGGTCCTTCACGCCGATGCGCAGCAGCTGCTCGCCGTCGCCGCGGTGGCGATCGCGTACCGCGTCGATGGCGCCGGCACGCTCGGCCAGCGCGATCTGGCCGTGGAACGCATCGCGCGCTTCGAGCGTCGCGAGGGCCAGGTATTCGCGTGCGTTGGACGTGCTGGTCATCGGCAGCGATGCCGGTCGCGGATCGCCACGCAGCCGCGCCGATTCGCCCTTGCGCAGCAGGCGTTGCAGCAGGGGCGTGGCATCGCTCACGGTGCGGGCGTCTGGCGCTCGATGCCGGCGATTTCCGCGGCCAGCAGGTCCGGGTGCAGGTCGAACTGGTCGGAGAGCAGCAGCTCGCGCGCGGCGGCCTGCACCTCGATGCGTTCGGCCTGCAGCAGTTCGCCGTCGCGGAACAGCTCGATGTAGCTGTCGAGCACGCCGCTGAGCGTGCCCTGGGCGGTGTCGGGCGCGGCCAGCACCAGCTGCAGGCCGAGCGAGCGCAGGTAGTTGGTGGTGGCGCGCGCGTTCTGCGCGTCGATCTTGTCGCCGAACTCGTCCAGCAGGATCAGGCCGATGCCGCCGGGCTGGGCCTCGGTCTTGCCATAGGCCGCGGCCAGCGCGGCGCCGGCGATCACGTACAGCGGCGCGCGGTGCTCGCCGCCGGAGCCCGAACGCATGCGTTCGCTGAGCGTGCCGATCACGCGGTCGTCCTGGCGGATCTGCACCTCGAAGCGGAAGAAGCGCCGGTAGTCGTCCAGCGGCGAGGTGGCGGTACGCGCGGCGGCATCGTCCTCGATCAGCTCGCGGAACGCGCCGGGCACTTCGCCGGCGCTGCCGAACAGACCGTCCTCGCCGCCGACGTCGGTGGCGCGCTTGATGAAGCGCTCCAGCTCGCGGAACTCCGCCACCACCTCGTAATGGAACTGGTAGCGCTCGTTGTTGGAGAACGGCGGACTGCTGCGCAGGGTGCGGTTGAGCGTGGCGATCTGCTGGCGCAGGCGCACGAAGTTGTCGTTGAGCGCGGCGGCGACGCTGGAGCGGAAGGTCTCCACCGCGGTGTCGTAGGCCTGGCGCGCCTCTCCCTCGTAGCGGACCAGGTCGGTCTCGCGCAGCTGCGTGAGCTCGCGCCGCAGCAGGGCCAGGGCCTGGCGCCAGGCATTGGCGTCGAACTCCAGCACCAGGCCATGGTCGCGCGCGTACTGGGCCAGCGCGCTCCAGGCCTCGGGCAGCAGCCGGGCCAGCTGGCGATCGCTTTCGTCGGCGCGGCGCTCGCAGGTGCGCGCGCGCTCGTCCAGCGAATCGAGCTTGTCGTCGAGTTCGTCGCGATGGCGTTCGACCAGGTTCGGATCGACGTCCGGATCCTGGAACGCCTCGACCGCGCGTCGCGCCACCAGCGCTTCCTGTTCGCGCAGGCCGGCGAGCAGGCGGCGACGGTCCTCGCCCTGGCGAAGGGCCACCGCCTCTTCGCCGATGAGACGTTCGACCTGGCGTTCGCTGGCCTCCACCGCCGCCTTGAGCGTGCGCACCTGTTCGGACAGGCGCAGCAGGTCGGGGTCGTGCAGGGCCTGGCGGCTGTCGCGCGCGCTGCGGTAGCGCTGCCTGGCCTGCTGATGTTCGAGGCTGCGCGCGTGCAGCGCCTGCGCCACCGCGTCGGCATCGGCCAGGCGCGCGAGCTGGCGGCGATGGCCGTCGATCTCGCGCAGCGCGGGCTCCAGTGCCTGTACCTCGCGTTCGGCCGCCTCCACGTCCTCGCGCAGCACGCGCAGGCGCGCCCGGTTGTCGGAGGCCCCGATCTTCAGATCGCCTGTCGCGGGCAGGCGCAGCCGCTCGATGCTGCCGCCACGCGCAAGCAGCCCGTCGCGGGTCAGGCCCTGGCGGCTCTTCACCAGTTCCGCCTCGCCGTCCACGCACTGCAGCTCGCCGAGCTGGCGACGCAGGAACGCGAGCGCTTCGGCATTGACGCCATCGAGCAGGGCGGCCACCGAGCCTGCGGCCACCTCGCCCGCGCGACCTCGACGCGCCTGGCTCGACAGCGCCAGCTTGACGCCGTACACCGCGCGCCCGCCGCCGAGACCGCGGTAGAGCTTCGTCGCCCGTTCCTCGTCGGCCTCGGGAATCAGCAGCGCCTCGACGTTGCTGCGCAGGTAGCCTTCGATCGCCGCCTGCCAGGCCTTGTCGGTGACCTGGACCAGGTCGCAGACCGGGCGCGCGTCGATGCCGGCCTCGCGCAGGTAGCTCATCAACCGCACGGTGTCGGGATTGAGTTCCGCCTGTCCGGCGGCGATGCGCTTCTGGTTCTGGCGCGCGGCAGTCAGCCGGTCGCGGGCCTGGTCGAGGGCCTCGTGGCGCGCGCGGGCCAGGCGCTCCACCGCCTCGATCAGCGGCGCCGCGGCGCGCAGCGTGGTGCCCGCGTCCTCGAACAGCTGCGCGGCGTTCCACGGCAGCGCCGCGTCGTCCTCCAGCGCGGCGAGTGCCTCGTGCCAGCGCGCCCAGGGCGCGGCGGCGTCTTCCACGGTGGCAAGAAGTTCAGGCGACAGGGCCAGGCTGGCGGTGGCACGCAGCTGGTCGCGCACCTGCGCCGTTTCGCGCAGCAGTTCGCTGCGCAGCTGGCGCAGGCGGTCGAGGTCGCGTCCGCTGATCTCCTCGAATCGCGACTGCTCGCCGTAGCCTTCGCTGCCCTGCAGGGCGGCCTGGGCACGCTGCAGCTCGTCGCGGCCGAGGTCGCGTTCGCCGCGGGCTTCTTCCAGCGCGCGGCGCAGACCCGCCAGCAGCGCGTCGCCGGCCTGCACGCCTTCTTCGGCCTGTTCCACCTGCTCGGCGTAGAGGTCGCGCGCGTACTCGGCGGCCAGGGCGCGATACGACGCCGCGCGCACCGACTGCGCGGCGATGCGGTCGTACTGGTGCTCCACGCCCTCGGCCGACTCGATGCGCAGGCGCACCTGCTCGATGCGGTCGCGGATCTGGCGGAAACTTTCCAGCAGGGCGCGGAAGCGGGCCACGTCGGTGGGCCGGTCTTCGGCCACCAGGGTGCGCACAAACAGGTCCACGTCCTCCACGCGCTGCAGGTTCAGCGCATTGAGGAAGGCCTTGCGATAGGCATTGACGTCGGGATTGGCGCCGGGTGCGGCGCGCAGCCGGTACAGCAGGTCCTTGACGAAGCGCTCGGCCACCGTGTGCAGTTCGGGCTTGCTGCCGGCGTCCCGGCAGCGGCGCGCGGCGTTCTCGCGGAAGCTGCTCCAGGCCAGCGGCAGTTCCTGGCCCTTGACCCGCTCCAGGTGGTCGTCGAGTTCCAGCGCCACGCCCGGCAGCAGGTACATGCCGTGCAGCCGGTGGTCCGGCTCGTCCACCGACGCGCCGAGCGACACGCCGGCAGTCAACGTTTCACCGCTGTCGGTGTCGCGGAACACCAGCGAGATGTAGGTGGTGGCGGTGCGGCGCTTGCGGCCCTCGTCGCCGCTGCGGAACACGCCCAGGCAGTAGTCGCGGATGCTGCGCGCGCGGTGGCTGCCGCCGGCCTGGGCATTGAAGCGGATGCGGCTGCGGTCCACGCCCAGCAGCACGATCTGCAGCGCGTCGAGCAGCGCGCTCTTGCCGGCGCCGTTGGGGGCGATGATCGCACTGGTGGCATCGAGTTCGAGGGTCTGCGCCTCGAACAGGAAGAACTGCACCAGGTGCACGCGTTCAAGCAGCTGCATCGTCGTCCTCCGCCGCGGCTTCGCACTCGATGCCGGGCTCGCTGTCGCCCGGATCGTCGTCGCGGTTGTGCTGGTCGAGCCGCTGCAGCCAGTGCTCGCCGACGATGTCGACGATGGCCGGACGCACCTGCAGGTGGAAGGGCTGCGGATCGTCGGCCTCCGAATCGACCAGCCGCCCCACGCCCCAGCGGCGCAGCGTGCGGGCCAGTTCGCGCAGGCTGCCGATGTCCGGCATCGCGCGTCCCGCCAGGGCCTGGTAGGCCTCCTGCAGCTCGGGCAGTTCGACCGTGACCACGCCTTCGTCCTCGACCATGCCCTGGCGCATCGCCTCGTCGTAGCGCTGGCGCAGCACCAGCAGCAGCAGGGTTTCGGCCAGCGACACCGGCACGCCTTCGCCGTGCACCGGCAGCGCGACGATGTAGCGATGGTGCGCGTTGCGCTCCAGGCGGATGCCCAGCGGCGCGAGCGCCGCGACGAAATCGTCGAAATGGTCCTCGACCAGGTGGTAGGCCAGGCGCGTGTTGCGGTCGGAGGCGTACAGCACCTGCTCGACCACCAGGCGATAGGCCGCGCGTTCGAAATCCTGCACGGCGTAGATGCCGTTGGATTGTTGGCTCAGCGTGTTCCAGCTGCGTTTCATGCGGTGTTCCGTGTGGTCTGGCCGACCCGGTGCACGCGAAAGCGCGGCGCGCGCAGGTAGCCGTTGTCGTCGCGCTGGCCGGCGTCGAGCAGCTCCACGCGGTAGCCGCGCAGCAGCCGGCCGAGCGGATCCTCTCGGCGCAGTCCGCCGATGCGGTGGCTGCGCAGCGCCAGGGTGAGCAGGGTCTGGTAGGCGCGCAGGTCCTCGATGCTGCCGATCGCGAGCGCGGCCGACTCGACCTGCGGCGCATCGCCCAGGTGGCGGCCGACGTAGCGCGCCATGTCCTCGGGCGTGACCAGGCGCGCGCGCTTCATCCTCCGCAGCAGCGACAGGCGCGCGAGCTGTTCGGGCGAAGGCGGCACGCCGGCGTTGGCGGTGCGCGGGATCGGCGCGGGCTTCTGCCGCGGTGGGCGCAGCCGCGCGGCGTCCATCAGCGCGCCCGGCGCCACCGGCAGGCGCAGCGCGTCGGGCGGCGCGGTGAGCACGCCGCGGCAGGCGCGCCGCAGCAGGATGTCGAGGCGGTCGGGCGCGCGCAGGCGATAGTCGAGGAAAGCGAGCGCGCGACGGTTGGCCTGGCGGATGTCGTCGTCCAGGCGCGCCAGGTACTCGTCGATGCGCTCGAGCTCGTGCAGGCGGCGCAGGCTGCGTCCGAAACGCTGCTCGGCGCGCACGGCATCGCCTGTTGCGTGTTCGCCGTACCAGGCCAGCAGGCCGGCCCGGCGCTCTCCCGATTCGAGCTGCTGGACCATCGCCAGGATCGCGCTGCGCCGCGCCAGCGGGTGGTCGGCCTTGTGCAGCTCGGCATAGTCGCCGATGAAAAACTCGCCGACGTAGCGCTCGAACCACTGACGGGCGAACTGCGCGGTGGTCTCGGCCTTGCTCAGCTCCGGCATCAGGTCGCGCACCTGCAGGCTCATCGACGACAGCGATACCAGCAGGCGGCGCGACTGGTCGGCGGCTTCGTCGAGCGCATCGCCCGCGGCCTTGCCCTCGGCCACCTGCTGCAGCTGCAGCTCGATCGAACGCATGCGCGCGGACACGAAAGTGGGGCCGTGCTCGGCGAACTCGACCAGGGCCGAGAGCAGCTGCGACACCGCGGGCGGCATGGTGACCATCTCGCGTGCACCGATGCGCTCCTGGCGCAGCCAGCCGGCGCCGCGGAACCGCTCGTAGATGTGGGCGGCACGGATCGCGCGCGGGGTGTCGGGCGGATCGCCGTCCTCGTCCTCCCAGGGATCGTCGCTGAGCAGGGTGCGTTCGATCGCGGCGGTGATCTCGCGGCGCGGAAGGCCGATGCTCGGCGGCAGCGGCGCGTCGGGCCCGAAGAACTCGTCGAACAGCCGGCACAGCAACTGCCAGTAGTGGGCCCGGTTGGCCGAGGCCAGCGGCCCGAACAGCCCCGGTGGCACCACGGAAAACAGGGGCGGCGGCGTGGTCGTCAAGCAGGTTCCCGGGCCGGGCGCAGGCCGGCGATGTCCAGCGACAAGGATAGTGCGCCCGGTCGCGCGCAGCGAGACTGCGGACCGTGGGCGACTGGCCTCGGGATAGCCGCAGCTGCAGCGATCGACCGGCGTGCCCGGGCATCCGCATCGCGCCGCTGCGGTGGCACCGGGGACGTTGTCGCGCCGCGGTTCAATCCAGGCGCCGCGCGATGTCCCGCGGCAGCGCCAGTTCCTGCCAGCCCTGCGCCTGCACCTGGCGCAGCACCTGGACGACGTCGTCGCAGGCCTGGCGCGCGGCAGCGTCGATGCCCACCCCGCGCAGCAGCCGGCCCGCGACCAGCGCGGCGAACAGGTCGCCGACGCCCTTGACCGGATGCGGCACCAGGTCGTGTTCCAGGGTCGTGCCGCCGTCCGCGGTCGCCAGCACCAGCTGCAGCCGTCCGGGCGGACAGGTGGCCGGCGCGGCGCTGGTCACCACCACCCAGCGCGTGGTCGCGCCGAGCAAGCCGTGCGCGGCCTCGATGCAGTCCTCCAGCGTGTGCAGCGTGCGGCCGCTGAGCTGTTCGAGTTCGTAGTGGTTGGGCGTGAGTCCCTGCGCGCGCGGCATCAGCTGGTCGCGCCATACCGGCTCCAGCGCCGGATCGGTGTAGCGGCCGCTGTCGTGGTCGCCGATCACCGGGTCGATCTGCACCGCCAGCGCGGGGCTGCGCGCGCGGATGCGGTCGATCCAGCGCGCCAGCGCCAGCCCCTGCTGCGGCGAACCGAGATAGCCGACCAGCAGCAGGCGCGCGCGCGTGGCCACTTCGCGCGCTTCCAGGTCGTCGAGCAGCCCCTCGAACCAGTCCAGCGGCAGCGGCCCGCCGTGCATGCTCGGGTAGTGCGGCGTGTTGCCCAGCAGCACCGTCGGCACGGGCGCCACGTACAGGCCCAGCGCCTGCAGCAGCGGCACCGCGATGGAATTGCCGACGCCGCCGTAGGCCACCTGCGACTGCACCGAGATCACGTCGACCAGGCGCGCGCCCACCGCCGGTGCGAAGCCGGCGTCCTCGCCGCTCATGCCGCCGTGCCTTCGGCGCCGCCGGCGAATCCGGGCCAGTAGGCGCTGTCGGGCGTGGGCCGGCTGCCGAAGATCGCGGTACCCACGCGCACCGTGGTGGCGCCTTCGGCGATGGCCAGTTCGAAGTCCCCGGACATGCCCATCGACAGCTCGTCCATCGCGATGCCGTCGGGCGCGTCCTGGCGCAGGCGGTCGCGCAGCCCGCGCAGGCGCGCGAAGCACGGACGCACGCGCGCCGCGTCGTCGGAGAACAGCGCCAGCGTCATCAGCCCGCGCACGCGCAGCGAGGAGAACGCCGGCAGCTGCCGCACGAAGCCGGGCACGTCCTCGGGCGCCAGCCCGAACTTGGTGGTCTCGCCGGAGGTGTTGACCTGCACCAGCACGTCCAGTGCGCGGCCGCGCGATTGCAGCTGCGCATCCAGCGCCTGCGCCACGCGCAGGCTGTCGAGCGCCTGGAATTCGCTGGCGAAGCGCGCCGCGTACTTGGCCTTGTTTGTCTGCAGGTGCCCGATCAGCACCCAGCGCAGGTCGGCCAGGTCGGCCATGGCTTCCCACTTGCCCATCGCCTCCTGCACCTTGTTCTCGCCCAGTTCGCGCAGGCCGATGCCATGGGCCAGGCGCAGCCGCGCCTCATCGACGGTCTTGCTGACCGGCAGCAGGCGCACGTCGCCGGAATCGCGGCCAGCGGCGCGGCAGGCCGCCGCGATGCGGGTGCGGATGGCGTCGAGGTTGCCCTGCAGTTGCGCGGCGTAGGTCTCCATGGCGTCAGGTTCCCGCCAGCCAGTCGCGCGGCACCAGGTAATCGTGCAGGCGCGCCTCGAGGCTGCCCGGTTCGGGCGCGTAGCCGTATTCCCAGCGCACCAGCGGCGGCAGGCTCATCAGGATCGATTCGGCGCGGCCGCCGCTCTGCAGGCCGAAGTGGGTGCCGCGGTCGTAGACCAGGTTGAACTCGACGTAGCGGCCGCGCCGGTACAGCTGGAATTCGCGTTCGCGCTCGCCGTAGGGCGTGTCCTTGCGGCGTTCGACGATCGGCAGGTAGGCCTCGAGGAAGCCGTCGCCGACCGCGCGCAGGTAGGCGAAGTCCTGCTCGAGGTCGTCGTGCAGGTCGTCGAAGAACAGGCCGCCGACGCCGCGCGTCTCGTTGCGGTGCTTCAGGTAGAAATACTCGTCGCACCAGCGCTTGTGCGCGTCGTAGCGCGCCTGGCCGCCGAAGGGCTCGCACAGCGCGCGCGCGGTGCGGTGCCAGTGCCGCACGTCCTCGTCGACGGGATAGAACGGCGTCAGGTCGAAGCCGCCGCCGAACCACCAGGCCACGGTTTCGCCATCGCGCCGCGCGCGGAAGTGGCGCACGTTGGCGTGGGTGGTGGGCAGGTGCGGATTGCGCGGATGGAATACCAGCGACACGCCCACCGCCTGCCAGGACGCGCCGGCGAGTTCCGGCCGCGCCGCGGTGGCCGAGGGCGGCAGCGTGTCGCCGGAGACATCGGAGAATCCGATGCCGGCCTGCTCGAACACCGCGCCATCGCGCAGGATCCGCGTGCGGCCACCGCCGCGCAGGTGGGTGCTGGCGTCGGCGGGATCGCGCTGCCAGGCGTCCTCCACGAAGCGGGCCCGGCCATCGGCGGTTTCGATGGCGGCGCAGATGCGGTCCTGCAGGCCGGTGAGGTAGTCGCGGATGTCGTCGAATCGGTCCATGCGCGACATTCTAGGCGCGCCGGGTATGGCTGGCGTTGCGCCGGATCAGTTGCGGATCAGCCGCGACCCGTTCGAGGCCCCTTGCGCATCCTGCCGGTACTGCTCCAGGAGGCGGACCAGGTCGGCGACATCGTGCCTGTAGCGGTCGGGCAGGGCGCCGTGGAAGCCGCTGACCCGGCGGTTGATCCGGTGCAGGCGGCCGTCGCCGCGCGCGCCGTCGACGAAATCGAAGCCGACCATGCGCTCCAGGCCCACGCGCACCTCGCCGAAGCGTGCCACCTGCGACCAGGCGATGCGCGAGCGGCGGAACAGCGACACGACCTCGAATCCCTCGGCGTCGAGCACCAGCGCGCTCGCGCCGGGCAGCAGGTTGACCAGGGCCACGGCCACGCCCAGGCCGAAGAACGCGATGCAGGCCCAGGCCAGCAGCGCATGGCTGGGCATGATCGCGATCCCGGCCCAGACCAGGGCCGCGCAGATGGCGGCCGTCGCCAGCCATCGCGCCGGCGACGGCCGCAGGACCTGCGTGGCGCCCGGTGGCGCGCCCGCGAAGCCGGGGTCGTTGCCTGCCGGGCGCACGGGGCTCACTTCAACGCGCGTTCGAACAGTTCCAGGATCCGCCGGTACTGGTCGTACCAGGAATCGGCGTGCACGTAACCGTGGCGTTCCATCGGATAGCTGGCCAGCTCCCACTTGTCCTTGCGCAGCTCGATCAGCCGCTGCGCCAGCACCACCGAGTCGCGGTAGAACACGTTGTCGTCGATCATGCCGTGCGCGATCAGCAGGTGGTCCTGCAGCCCGGCGGCGTATTCGATCGGAGACGACTTGCGATACGCCTCGGGATCGATGTCCGGGGTATTGAGGATGTTGGCGGTGTAGGTGTGGTTGTACTGGCTCCAGTCGGTGACCGGGCGCAGCGCGGCGCCGGCCTTGAACTTGCCCGGCTCGCGGAACAGCGCCATGAAGCTCATGAAGCCGCCGTAGCTGCCGCCGTAGATGCCCACGCGCTCGCGATCGGCCTGGCGGTGCTCGACCAGCCAGTCGATGCCGTCCAGGTAATCCTCCAGTTCCGGATGGCCCATCTGCCGGTAGATCGCGGTGCGCCAGTCGCGGCCGTAGCCCTCGGAGGCGCGGAAGTCCAGGTCGAGCACGATGTAGCCCTGCTGCACCAGCAGGTTGTGGAACATCTGCTCGCGGAAGTAGTTCGGATAGCGGTCGCTGACGTTCTGCAGGTAGCCGGCGCCATGCACGAACAGCACCACCGGGTAGGTGCGTCCCGGTTCCATCGTCGCCGGGCCGTAGTACTTGCCCCAGATCGTGCCGGCGCCGTGCTTCGAGGGCACCTGCACGACCTGCGGCTGCAGCCAGTCGAAGGCGCGGTACTCGTCGCTGCGCGTATCGGTGAGCGTGCGCAGGTTGCCGCCGTCGGCGTCCATCACCGCCAGCTGCGGCGGCACGTAGCTCGAGGAGTGCCGCAGCAGCAGCCGCGCGCCGTCGGGCGATGCCACGAAATCCTCGACGCCGCCGAGCTGCGTCAGCTCCGCGACCTCGCCCCCGGTCGCCGGCACGGTGCACAGTTCGTAGTCGCCCGGTCGGGCGCGGTTGCAGGTGAAGTGGAAGCGCGCGCCGTCCGGTGCCAGCGCCGGCTGCGAGACCTCCCAGCGACCCGAGGTCAGCGCCGTCGCGCGGCCGCGGCCGGCATCGACCGTGTACAGGTGCGCATGCCCGCTTTCCTCGGACACGAACCACAGCCTGCGCTGGTCGGGCAACCAGCCGAACTCGTTGAAGCTCCAGTTCACCCAGGCCGGGTCGGTGAGGCGGTGGCGCGACTGCAGCGTGCCGGCTTCCGGCTGCAGGGTCGCCAGCCAGCGGTCCTTGTTGTCCACCGAGTGCAGCATCAGCGCCAGGTGGCGCGAATCCGCGCTCCACAGCAGACCGTCCGTGCTGTCCTCCAGGCGCAGCGCGCGCGCGCCCTTGAGCGGCTCCTTGTCCGCGGCCTTGCGCAGCGCCGCCAGCGGATCCTGGTCGATGCCGGGCAGGGTGGCGGTGGACAGCTCGCGGCGCGAGCCGTCGTGCATGTCGACCAGCCAGAAGGTCTGCGCGCGCGGGAGGTTGCGGCCGACGCGGGTGCGCACGTCCTCGAACTCCTCGTAGCCCGATTCGGTGACGTACCTGGGCATCTTGCCGCCCTGCCCGCGATCGTCGGACTTGCGTTCGGTCGCGACCGCGAGCCAGCGGCCGTCGGGCGACAGCGCGGTGGCGGCGATCTCCACGTCCTTGCCCAGGTAGACCGGCGCCGGCGCGCGCGAAGGATCGGCGCGGCGCAGTTCGGCCTCGCGCTTGCGTTGCGCCTCGCGGCGCTCGCGCTCGGTCCGCAGCGTCTCCACCAGCCGCAGCTGCTCGTCGCGCAGCAGGTCGGGCTTCGGCGCCGCGGCCGGGTCGTCCTGGGCCTGCGGCGAGGCGGCGTGGGTGGTGGCGCCGTCGCGCGCGCTCCAGCGAAACCAGTCGTGGCCGCTGCGCCAGACCAGGGCGCCATCGCTGGACCAGCGCGGTGTGGCTTCGGTCGCGTCGCTGCGGGTGAGCTGGGTCAGCGCGCCGTTGCGCAGGTCGCGCACGAACACGTCGCCATTGCGCACGAACGCCATGCGCGTGCGTTGCGGATCGAGCACGGGCCGCGCTGCGTCGATGCCGGCGCGCGACGCGCCGTCGACGATCCGCGCCTGGCCGCCGTCGATGTCCTGCACGTACAGGTCGCGGATGCCGCTGCCCTCGCGCTTGAGCGGGTAATAGGCCTGGCGTCCGTCCCACGACCACCAGGCCTGTTCCACCGCCGGCCCGATCCAGTCCGGATCGGCCATGATCCGGTCCAGCGTCAGCGGTTGCGCGGGTTGCGCCTGTGCCATGGCGGCGAAGGCGGACAGGAACAGGCAGGACAGCAGCGGAGCGGATCGTGGCATTGCGTTGCACGGGCAGCGGGAATCGCGACAGCCTAGCAGTCGCTGCGGGCGCGTCACCTGCCGGGGGTCATGCCCGTCGGAGCGGTGGTGGACCGGTCGGCCACGGCCGCCTGAACGCCGCGACGTTCCCCGCAGGGCCGATTTCCCGCACAATTCCGCGACCTGTGATCACGCGCGGACATGCACGCCTACGTCTACAAGAGCCAGCGCCGGGCCGAGACCTACGTCTATCTCGCCGCCCGCGATGATTTCGACCGGCTGCCCGACGCGCTGCGCCAACGCCTGGGTCCGCTGCAGTTCGTGCTCGACGTGGCGCTCGTGCCCGGCCGCACGCTCGCGCGCGCGAACCCCGACGAAGTGCGCGCCAACCTGGTGCAGCGCGGTTTCCACCTGCAGTGTCCGCCGGGCACGGTCGCCGATCCGATGAGCGAGGACTGGGGCACCGATGCCTGAGTCCCGGGCACGCGCGCCCCGATCTGACCGACGCACTTCCGCTGCCGCCGCCGCGATCGGCCTCGCCCTGGTGCTGGCCACCGGCCTGGGCGGCGTGGTCGCGCTGCTGGCCGCGCTGCTGGCCCAGCCTGCGCTGGCGCTGGCGGTGCGCGGCTGGCGCGGCGACCTGCCCGCAGGCCGCGGCGCGCTGCTGCGCGATGCGCGCGCGCTGCTCTCGCTGTGGGCGGCCGGCCTGCTGGCCGCCGCGCTGCTGGTGTCCTGGCCGCTGCTCGCCCTGCTGCGCAGCGGCGGCCTGGGCGCGGTGCTCGGACTGAGCGCGCTGTCGGGACTGTGCGTGCTGGGCCTGTGGCGGACCTGGCCGGTGTGGCAGGCGCTGGAGCGCGACGGCGGCAGCCTCGCGCGCCACTGGCGGGGGCTGGGCGCGCGCGACGCCTCCGGATGGATCGGCGCGGCCGCGGCCGCCTGCGTCGCCGCGATCCTGGCGTGCACGGTCCTGCTGTCCTGGCCGCAGCTGCTGGGCGACACCGCGCGCTGGTCGCTGGCGGTCGCATCGGCGCTGTCCTGGCCGCTGCTGCACGTGCTGCTGCAGCGGTTGCCGGCCGCGGCCGATGCCGAACGCCCGATCCCCGTGGTGGAGATGGAAGGCGAGTCGTCGAGCCTGCCGCTGCCCGCGCTGGACGGAGACCTGCACCGCGCGCTCTATGCCGCCGCGCGCGCCGGCCGCGTCGACCAGGCGCTGGCCCTGGTCGAGGCCGGCGCCGACGTGCGCGCGCTGCCGCTGGCCGAGGAGCGCGACCAGCGCGGACTGCCCGTGCTGGCCGCCGTACTGCCGGACCTGCGCCTGCTGCGCGCGCTGATCGCGCGCGGCGTCGACCTCAATGCCGCCCATGCCGGGGTCACGCCGCTACTGGCCGCAACCCGCGACAGCTGGCACGGGCGTCCCGAGGCGGTGATGACCCTGCTGGCCAACGGTGCCGACCCGCGTGCCGCCGACCAGGACGGCAACACCCCGCTGCACCACGCCGCCCGCAGCTCCGATCCGGGCGTGGCGGCGCTGCTGCGCGACGCCTCGGCCGAACTGGACGTGGCCAACCACGAAGGCCTGACCCCGCTGGGCGTGGCCTGCGCCGCGGGCAACTGGCGGCTGGCGCGGTTCCTGCTCGAACGCGGCGCCAGGCCGGTCCTTGCCGACGGCACGCCGGCGCTGCTGGCCGCAGCCGGCGGCGACGAGGACGATCCGGCCGGCGTGCAGCTGCTGCTGCGGCACAAGGCCAAGGTGGACGCCCGCGACCGGGACCAGCGCAGCGCGCTGCACGTGGCCGCCTTCCAGGGCCATGCGGCCATCGTCGCGGCGCTGCTGGATGCAGGCGCGGACGTACAGGCGCGCGACGGCGCCGGCGCGACCGCGCTGCTGGAGGCCGCGCGCGGCGGCTCGGCCGCAGCCTTCGAAGCCCTGCTGGCGGCCAGGGCCGACCCGAAGGCGGTCGATGCGCAGGGTCGCAATGCCCTGCTGCTGGCCTGCATCGCCGAAACGCCGTCCTCGGCCCTGGTCGGGCGCCTGCTCGAACTCGGCCTGGATCCCGGCGCCACCGGCCGCGACGGCAGGCGCGCGGCCGAACTCGCCGCCGAAGCCGGCCGCTGGCGGCTGGTGGCGATGCTCGATCCCGACTACGCCCTGCCTGCCAGCGTGCGCCCCGACGCCGGCGAAGCCGTCCCCGAGCAGCGCGCGCCGATGCTGCTGCTGCGCGAAGGCCTGGATGCGGGCCGCCATGACGACCTCGAGCGCGTGGCCGCCCTGGTGTCGCCGGCGGAGCTGGGCAGCCTGCTGCTCGATGGCGAGGCGATTCCGTCGCCGGCGCGGATCGACTGGCTCATCGCCCAGGGCGCCGACTGCGAAGTCCGCGATGCCCACGGCGATACGCCCGCCTTCCGCCTGCTCGCGCGCGGCCCGGTCGCCCTGCCCGCGCTGCAGGCGCTGCTGGGCCATGGCGCCTCGCCGGCCGGCAGCGGCGGCCTGGCCCGTTTCCTGGCCGCCTGCGTCAAGGGCGACCAGGCCGGGCGCGCGCTCGAGCAGTCCGCGCTGGACCTGGTCGAACGCGGCGCCGATCCGTTCGCGGCCTCGCCGGCCGGCGATCCGCCACTGTCGCTGGCCGTGCACCTGGGCTGGACGCGGCTGATCGAGCGCCTGCTCGCGATCGGCGTCGACGCCGACGCGCGCGACGCTCGCGGCATGACCGCGCTGCACCTGGCCGCCGCGCTCGCCCGCGAGGACGTGCTCAAGACCCTGGTGCGCCACGGGGCCGCGGTCGACGTGCGGGCGCAGGACGGACAGACCCCGCTGGGCGTGGCCCTGGCCAGCGGCCGCCGCGATCTTGCCGACTGGCTGGACTGGCGCGGCTGGACCCTGCCGCGGCGCACGCTGCAGCCGGCCGACGTGCCCGCTGCGGCCATGGCCGGCGATGCCGACGCGGTGCGTCGCCTGATCGACCTCGGCCTGCCCGTGGACAGCGCCGACGCGCAGGGCTGCACCGCGCTGCTGCGGGCCTGCGGCGGTGGCCATCGCACCGTGGTCGAGTTGCTGCTTGCGCGCGGCGCCAACCCGCAGCACGTCGCCCACACCGGCGCCACGCCGCTGTCGGCGGCTGTGAGCATGCGCCACGGCGAACTGGTCGATCGCCTGCTGGCCGCCGGCGCACAACTCGAACAGCGCCTGCCCGGCGAGGTCACCGTGCTGATGCTGGCCGCAGCGCTCGGCCTGCCGGACCTGTGCGCGAAGCTGATGACCGCCGGCGCCAACGTCCACGCCACCGATGCCCAGGGCCTGACCCCGCTGCACTGCGCGGCGCTGTACGGATTCACCTCGCGCGACCGCACCCGCCTGGTGGCGCTGTTCGACACCCTGCTGCTGGCCGGCGCAGAGGTCGACGCGGTCGCCGCCGGCGGCGTGACGCCGCTGCTGCTGCTGCTGGGCGCACGCGCCGAACCCGGCACCGCCTGCGACGAGGACGTGCTGCTGGCGGTACTCGAACACCTGCTCGACGAAGGCGCGGCCCTCGATGCGCGCGATCCGCGCGGCTTCGGCCCGCTGCACCTGGCCTCGCTACACGGCCTGCTGCGCCTGACCCGCCGCCTGCTGCGCGCCGGCGCCGACCCCGAGGCGCGCGACGCCCTCAACCGCACCCCGCGCGAGATCGCGGTGATGCGCGGCTTCGTCGACGTCGCCCACGAGTACGTTCCCACGCCCACCGGCGTGTCGATGGCCCGGTTCCTGCGCGATCGGGGCTAGCACGCGCGCAGGGCCGGGCGCGCGCCCTTGCAGCGACCCCAATGCGGGCCTAGAGTCCGCCTGCAGCGGCCGCAGTGCGGCTGCCTGCGCCAGGGAGTCGTGCCGCCGGGGGTGGGCGCGACGTGGCGATATCGCGTCAGGGAGCCGGGACATGGGGATGGGATGGTGCACGCGCTGGTGCGCGCTGCTGGCGTGGCTCGCGGCCGGTGCCTTGCAAGCTGCGGGCGGCGGGGTGACCGAGGTCCGCGAGCAGGTCGAGGCGAGCATGCTGGTGACCGGAAGGGTCACCATCACGCTCGAGGGAACCGTCAGCGACTGGACCATCGACCAGCGGGACCGGCTGCCGGCGGCGGTCGCGAAGGTGATCGATGCCGCCGCACCGGGCTGGCGTTTCGAGCCGATCCTGGTCGACGGCAAGCCGGTACACGGCAGCGCCAGGATGAGCCTGCTGGTGGTGGCCGAACGGATCGACGATCGGCGGTTCCGCGCGTCGATCCGCAGCGGCTACTTCGGGCGCGAAGCGGTCTTGATGGCCGCAAGCCATTCCGGCGAGCGGTCCGGCACTTCCACGGGGGAAGAGAGCGACCAACTGACGGCGATCGAGTTGAAGCCGCCGCGTTATCCGGTGCAGGCGATCTATGCCGGCGTGCATGGCGTCGTTTATGTCGTCGTACGTGTGGACCGGAGCGGTCGGGTGCAGGACGCCGTGGCAGAGCTGGTGAACCTGCGGATACTGGGCAGCGAGCGGGAGATGGAGCAGGCGCGCGAGCTGCTGGCGAAGTCGGCTTTGGTGGCCGCACGCAGATGGACCTTCAAGCCGCCCACGCGGGGCGAGTGGGCCGACCAGGAGCGCTGGTCGGCGCGGGTTCCGGTCGACTACCGTTTCGCCGACGACGGCAAGCCCCGCTACGGGCAGTGGGAGTCCTACGTTCCCGGCCCGCGCAATCCGATTCCCTGGGAAATGGAGCGCCTGGAAGGTTTTGAGATCGCGCCCGAAACGCTGGTGGCCGGCGTAGTGCACCAGGTTGGAACCGGTATGAAACTACTTGGCCCGCTGGAAGGGGGTTGAGCTGTCCCGGGCCTAGGCCTTTTCGCCAAGGCCCCGTGCCTGCTGTCGCCACGCGTCGCGTTCGGCGACTGCTCATACATTCTCGTGCGTTGGTGGCCGCCGACGGTTGCCGGGGCACTGAGCGCCACCAAGGCCCCACGCGGGGAAGCTTCCCTCGACCTGCCAGCCTGCTCGTCGGCGGCTGGCACCGACTCATCACCAAGGACAGGAAAAAGAGCGATGAAAACCATCTACGCACTACCGGCGCTGTGGCTGGCAGTCGTGCTGTGCTGCTTCACGTCGGCTGCGGACGCCCAGAACGCCAGGGCGGCGCGCAGGCAGGCCGAAGGCAGCATGCTGGTGACCGGGCGGGTCACGATCACGCAGCAAGGCACCGTCGGCGACTGGACGATCGATCGCCGCGAGGACCTGCCACCGGCAGTGGTCAACGTAATCGATGCATCCGCGCCCGGCTGGCGCTTCGAGCCGATCCTGGTCGACGGAAAGCCGGTGCACGGCAGCGCCCGGATGAGTCTGCGGATGGTTGCCGAGCGCGTGGACGAGGAACGTTTCCGCGTCTCGATCCGCAACGGCTACTTCGGACGGGACGCCATCCGGATGGCGCGGGAGGTGGACGGTCAAGCGGATGAGTCCGCCGGCGAGGCTCCCGGAGACCAGGTGGGCAAGGCGCGAATGGACGCCCCGAACTATCCGCAACTGGCGTTGCAAGCCGGAGTGACCGGCAACGTCTATCTGGTCTTGCGGATTGGACGCTCGGGGCAGGTCGAGGATGCCGTGGCGGAACAGGTCAACTTGCGGGTGGTTGCGCCGGAGCGGGAAATGGCCCGTATGCGCAACATGCTGGCGCAGTCGGCGCTGGCCGCCGCACGCCGCTGGCAGTTTCACCCACCGACTCACGGAGAGACTGCGGACCAGCCGTTCTGGTCGTTGCGGGTGCCCGTCGGCTTCCGCATCCACGGCGTGGGGCAGCCGGAGGAGTACGGGCGCTGGGAAGTCTACGTGCCGGGGCCGCGCATGCCGGTGCCATGGCGGATGGAGGGCCTCGAGGGCGTCGACATCGCGCCCGATACCCTCGTCGCGGGGGAAGTACACCAGGTCGGGATGGCGCTGAAGCTGCTGGGTCCGCTCGAAGGCGGTTGATTCGTCAGGCGCCGGTGCGCGGTGCCTGCTCGAGCGCGCGCAGGCGCCGCGCGCCGCGTTCGGCGATCGCCTGCAGTGCATGCTCGTGCTCGAGCGTGTAGTGGTCGGCGGCGGGATGTTCGCTGTCGAGGACGCCGTACAACGTCTCGCCAAGCAGGATGGGCACCGCCAGCTCGGACAGGTTGGACTGGTCGTCGGGGACGTAGCGCGGATCGAAGCGTGCGTCGCCGGTGCGCTGGGGCAGGCGCAACTGTGCGCAGCGGCCCACGATGCCCTGGCCGAAGGCGAGCGTGAGGCGCGATTCGAGTACCCGGCTCGCCGCGCGCTTGGGCCCCCATGCCGCCTGCTGTGTAAGCGTGCGGCCGCCCGGATCGCACAGGTAGACGATCACGTCGACCAGCTCCAGCTCCTTGCCGGCGAAGCGGCACAGCGTCCATGCGACATCGTCGGGCGAATGCGCCTGTTGCAGCGTGTCGTCCAGCGGCGCGAGCCGGCGTGCTGCGTTTGCCAGGAAGGCGGTAGCGATTGCGTCCATCGCGACGGTTCCGGCTGTTTGCTGGCGCCATGGTGCTGCGATGCAGCGATCAAGTCCAACGGCAAGGCCGGGGCAGGGCACCGCCGACGACCAGCGGGTTGGACGGCTGACGCGACCGGGTGTGACGTGCCCCGGCCGGGTTGCCTGGACGGCTGATTCCGCCCAGACGAGAAAGGGCGCCGGTTGCCCGGCGCCCGCCTTGTCTCGAACCGGTGGAATTCAGCGCTTCATCGAAGCGAAGAACTCGTCGTTGGACTTGGTGCTCTTCATCTTGTCGAGCAGGAATTCCATTGCCGCGATCTCGTCCATCGGGTGCAGCAGCTTGCGCAGGATCCAGATGCGCTGCAGCAGGTCGGGCTCGATCAGGAAATCCTCGCGGCGGGTGCCGGAGAGGTTGACCGCGATCGCGGGGTACACGCGCTTCTCGGCGATGCGGCGATCCAGGTGGATTTCCGAGTTGCCGGTGCCCTTGAACTCCTCGTAGATCACCTTGTCCATCGCGCTGCCGGTGTCGACCAGCGCGGTGGCGATGATGGTCAGCGAGCCGCCTTCCTCGACGTTGCGCGCCGCGCCGAAGAAGCGCTTGGGGCGGTGCAGGGCGTTGGCGTCGACGCCGCCGGTGAGCACCTTGCCGGAGCTCGGCACCACGTTGTTGTAGGCGCGGGCCAGGCGGGTGATCGAGTCGAGCAGGATCACCACGTCCTTCTTGTGCTCGACCAGGCGCTTGGCGCGCTCGATCACCATTTCGGCGACCTGCACGTGGCGCGCGGCCGGCTCGTCGAAGGTCGAGGAGACCACTTCGCCGCGCACGGTGCGCTGCATCTCGGTCACTTCCTCGGGCCGCTCGTCCACCAGCAGCACGATCAGGAACACTTCCGGGTGGTTGGTGGTGATCGCGGTGGCGATCTGCTGCATGAGCATGGTCTTGCCGGCCTTGGGCGGCGAGACGATCAGGGCGCGCTGGCCCTTGCCCTGCGGCGCCATCAGGTCGAGGATGCGGCCGGCGATGTCCTCGCTGGAACCGTCGCCGCGCTCGAGCTTGAAGCGCTTGCGCGGGAACAGCGGGGTCAGGTTCTCGAACAGCACCTTGCCCTTGCTGGCTTCCGGCGGCTCGCCGTTGATCGTGTCGACCACGTTCAGGGCGAAGTAGCGCTCGCCGTCCTTGGGCCAGCGGATGCGGCCGGACAGGTGGTCGCCGGTGCGCAGATTGAAGCGGCGGATCTGGCTGGGCGAGATGTAGGTGTCGTCCGGGCCGGCCAGGTAGCTGGCCTCGGCGCCGCGCAGGAAGCCGAAGCCGTCGGGCAGGATCTCCAGCACGCCGTCGGCCTGCACGCCCTCGTTGGTGCGGGTGAGCACCTTGAGCAGGGCGAAGATCACGTCCTGCTTGCGCGCGCGGGCCACGCCTTCGTGGATGTTGAGCTGTTCGGCGATGTCGAACAGCTTGTGCGCCGGCATCCGCTTCAGTTCGCCCAGCGAATACTGGGGGAAGCCTTCGGGGATGTTCGGCGGCGGCATGCGGTTGGCCTGCTCGTGGCCGTTGCCGCCGTCGTCCTGCGGCAGGCCGCCGTCGCGCGGGCGGTCGCCGCGCTGGCGGTCGCGACGATTGCGGAAGCGGTCGCGCCGGTTGCCCTGGGCGCCGCCGCCCTGGTCGTGCTGGCGCTGCTGCTGCTGTTGCTGTTGCTGTTGCCGCTGGGGCTGTCCCGCGTCGGCGGCGGGCGCGTCGTTGCCGCCACCACCCTGGGCCGGCTGTGCCGGCGCAGGTTCGCTGGCGGGCCTGGCGGCAGGCGGCTCGGCCGCGGCGGGGCGCGGTTCGGCCGGACGCGGCTCGGCCGGCGCGGAACTGGATTCGAACAGGTTGGGCGTGTCCGCGTCGGCGGACCTGGCGACCTTCTTCGGGGTGCGCGCGGCAGTCTTGCGCACGCGCTTGGCGGCGGTGTCGCCGGCGTCGGGGGTGTTGTCGGACAAGTGCGATTTCCTCGCTCGGTGCGAGCGCCCGGGAACGGGCGGGGATGTTGAGGGGAGTCCTGCAGACGGGGTGCGGCGCCGAATTCCACGCCGGATGCCGCCAAACTAACACCGGCGGCAGTCCGCCGGCAAGCGCCGGCGGGGCTGCGTTCATGCGTCCCGGCGGCCCGGTCACCCTGCTGCCAGGCACTGCAGCTTGGGGCGGCGGCCGTGACGCCCGCGTCAGCCCGCGTGTGCGGGCCGTCGCGACAGGGGGCGGGCGACGGGCGCCCGCCGCGTGGATCAGACCGCCTTGTCGATCATCTGCGCCAGCTGGGCCTTGCCCACGGCGCCGATCTGGGTGGCCTGCACCTGGCCGTCCTTGAACAGCAGCAGCATCGGGATCGAGCGCACGTGGTACTTCAGGGCGGTCGCGCGGTTCTCGTCGACGTTGACCTTGGCGATCCTGACCTTGCCGGCGTACTGGTCGGCCAGTTCGTCCAGCGCCGGGGCGATCATCTTACAGGGTCCGCACCAGGGCGCCCAGAAATCGACGAGCACCGGCTCGGGGGACTGCAGCACGGTGGCATCGAAATCGGCGTCGCTGGCATGGATGACGTGTTCGCTCACGGAAAGGCTCCTGGAATGGGGGCGGCGGGCTGGCAAGGGCGGCCGCGGGGATGAATGGTAAACTTGGGCGATTCGCGGCCCGAATCAAGGGCCACCCGTCCGGGTCGCCCCGGCTCCGGGAAGGTCGGGCGCCCCACGCGTCCATGGTCCGCGAGCTTCCGGGAACGCGCTCCGGCGCCATCCCGTTTCCAGGCAGTCTGCGATGCGGGCGCCACCCACGCAAGCACCAGAGCGTGTCATGCAGCTTCAACGAATTCCCTGCCCGTTTGGGTCGCCGGTATGCGGCGGAACACGCCGCATTGCGGCGACCCAAGCGGACCGGGAGCCGCTTCGGAGCACACGGCACGCCCTGGCGCCGCACTCAAGATCCCATACATGAGCGACAAGCCACTTACCGACATCACCTTTTCCAGCTTCGAGCTGCACCCGGCCCTGCTGGCCGGACTTGAATCGGCGGGCTTCACCCGCTGCACCCCGATCCAGGCGCTGACCCTGCCGATCACCCTCGCCGGGCGCGACGTCGCCGGCCAGGCCCAGACCGGCACCGGCAAGACCCTCGCCTTCCTGGTCACCGTCATCAACCGCCTGCTGTCGAAGCCGGCGCTGGCCGAGCGCAAGCCCGAGGATCCGCGCGCGCTGATCCTGGCCCCGACCCGCGAGCTGGCGATCCAGATCCACAAGGACGCGATGAAGCTCGCGCCGGAGCTGGGCCTGAAGTTCGCCCTGGTCTACGGCGGGGTGGACTACGACAAGCAGCGCGCCCTGCTGCAGGCTGGTGCCGACGTGATCATCGCGACTCCGGGCCGCCTGATCGACTACGTCAAGCAGCACAAGGTGGTCAGCCTGCACGCCTGCGAGGTCTGCGTGCTGGACGAGGCCGACCGCATGTTCGACCTCGGCTTCATCAAGGACATCCGCTTCCTGCTGCGGCGCATGCCGGCCCGCACCGAGCGCCAGACCCTGCTGTTCTCGGCGACGCTGAGCCACCGCGTGCTGGAGCTGGCCTACGAGCACATGAACGAGCCGGAGAAGATCGTCGTCGAGACCGAGACGATCACCGCCGCGCGCGTGCGCCAGCGCCTGTACTACCCCTCCGACGAGGAGAAGCTGCCGCTGCTGCTGGGCCTGCTCTCGCGCAGCGAGGGCGCGCGCACCATGGTGTTCGTCAACACCAAGGTCTTTGTCGAGCGCGTGGCGCGCTCGCTCGAACGCGCCGGCTACCGGGTCGGCGTGCTGTCGGGCGACGTGCCGCAGAAGAAGCGCGAGTCGCTGCTGAAGAAGTTCCAGGCCGGCCAGCTCGAGATCCTGGTGGCCACGGACGTGGCCGCGCGCGGCCTGCACATCGACGGCGTCAGCCACGTCTACAACTACGACCTGCCGTTCGACGCCGAGGACTACGTGCACCGCATCGGGCGTACCGCGCGCCTGGGCGCCGAGGGCGACGCGATCAGCTTCGCCTGCGAGCGCTATGCGATGGGCCTGCCGGACATCGAGGCCTACATCGAGCAGAAGATCCCGTCCGAGCCGGTGACCTCGGAACTGCTGGTGGCGCAGCCGCGCACCCCGCGTGCCGCGGTCGAGGCCGGCGACAACGAGGACGGCGACAGCATCAACGAGATCTACCGCGAGGTGCGCGAGGCGCGCGCGGCCGAGGACGCCAAGCGCGGCGGTGGCCGCAGCGGCAGCGGCCGCGGCGGCCCGGGTGGGTCCGGAGGCGCCGGACGTGGACCGCGCAACGGTGGCGAGGGCAGCGACCGCGCCCGGCCACGGCGCCAGCCGCGTGCCCGCACCGAAGGCGAGGGGACGGCGCCGGCCGCTGCCGCGGCGGATGCGGCGGCGGTCGAGCGCCCCGCGGCGGCCAGGCCGGCGATCGACGCGGCCGTGGCCGCCGCCATGCCCGACGAGTCGCGTCCGCCCCGCAAGCGCCGTCGGCGCCGCGGCGGCAAGCGCGTCGATGGCGCGGAGAACGCTGCGGCCAACACCACCGCCAACGGCACGCAGGGCGAGTCCGGACAGGCCCGGGCGCGCGAGCCCAGGCCTGCGCCTGCGGCGCGCCAGAAGGAGTCGCGGCCGTCCGATGCCGCTTCGGCCCAGGCGCCGTCGCTGATCTCGCGCATCGGCGCGCGCCTGCGCAAGCTCGTCACCCGCGCGCCGCACAGCCAGCACTGAGCGAACGCGGCGCCGGCGCACGCGCGCCGGCGTCGTCGCTGCGCCTGTCGGCGACGGGCGCAATCAACGGCCGCCCCGCACCGGCGCTGTGGCGGTCGGACCCGGCGATCGCGATTCCGTTCGGGTCGCACTGGCGGGCGCGGTGGTGCCGGTATCGGCGGCGTTCCCCATGACCGGCGGAACCTGCCGTCCTGGCGTGGCCGACGACGGCATCGCGCCCACCCTTGCGCAGGATCGCGGCAGCCCGCACGCGGGCCCCACGCCGCGTGCTGCGAGATGCGTCGCGGCACGTGGTGGCCGGCATCGTGGCCCGGGATCGCGGCGTCCGCGGCTTCGTCAACGTCGTCGCAAAGCCGGCACGCGGTCCGGTCCCGCGCATGCAGTTCTGCGATACTCCCCCGCCATGGCCGTCCTGCGTTTCGACAGCGTCAGCAAGCAGTATTCCGGTGGGCGCGTCGCGCTCGCCGAGGTCAGTTTCGACGTCGCCGCGGGCGAGATGCTGTTCCTCACCGGGCATTCCGGCGCCGGCAAGAGCACCCTGCTCAAGCTGATCCACCTCGCCGAGCGGCCCAGCCGCGGCGCGGTGCTGTTCAACGACCGCAACCTGCTGAAGGTGCGCGGCCGGCGGGTGGCGCTGCACCGGCGCGAGGTCGGCGTGGTGTTCCAGGACCATCGCCTGCTCACCGATCGCAGCGTGTTCGACAACATCGCGCTGCCGCTGATCCTGCGCGGCCTGCGCCGCGGCGAGATCGGCAAGCGCGTGCGCAGCGTGCTCGAGCGGCTGGGCCTGGCCGATCGCGAGGCCGCGCTGCCCGGCCAGCTTTCGGCCGGCGAACAGCAGCGCGTGGGCATCGCCCGCGCGGTGGTGGCCGAGCCGCGGCTGCTGGTGGCCGACGAACCGACCGGCAACCTCGATCCCACCCTGTCGGGCGAGATCATGGCGCTGTTCGCCTCGCTGCCCGAACGCGGCACCAGCGTGCTGGTCGCCAGCCATGACCTGGGCCTGGTCAAGCGCATGCGCAAGCGCGTGCTGGTCCTCGACCATGGCCGCCTGGTCGACGACATCGCGCCGGAGGACCTGGCCGATGGCTGAGGCGAACGCGCGCGACGCCCGGTCCGGATCGCAGCTCGGCACCTGGTTCGACCACCATCTCTACAGCCTGGTCGCCAGCCTCGGCCGGGTGTTCCGCAAGCCCGGCGCGGCGCTGCTGACGGTCTCGGTGATGGCGCTGGCGCTGGCCCTGCCGCTGGGACTGTGGTTGGTACTGGGCAACGTCGAACGGCTGGCCGGCAACGTCGAGCGCTCGCGCGAGATCAGCGTGTTCCTGGAGCAGGACATCGACGCCGCGCGCGCGGTCGCGCTCGCGGACCAACTGCGCGCGCGCGCCAACATCGGCGCGGTGGCGCACGTCACCCCGGAGCAGGGCCTGGCCACGCTGCGCGAGGGCGGCGCGCTGGCCGGCATCGTCGACGCGGTGGGCGAGGACAATCCGCTGCCGCACCTGCTGGTGGTGACGCCGGCGGGCGACGAACTGATGGTCGCCGCCTCGCTCGAGCAACTGCCCGAGGCCGCCCTGGTGCAGCACGACGTGCAGTGGCGTGAGCGGCTCGACACCTGGCTGCGCTTCGGCGGCCGGGTGTCCTGGGTGCTGGCCGTGCTGCTGGGGCTGGGCGCGCTGCTGGTGGTGGGCAATACGGTGCGCCTGGACATCCAGTCGCGGCGCGAGGAGATCGGCGTGCTGCAGCTGCTGGGCGCGAGCGACGGCTTCATCCGCCGTCCGTTCCTGTACCTGGGCGCCTGGTACGGACTGGCGGCCGGGGCGCTGGCGGTGGCGCTGCTGGCCCTGGCCGGGCTGGCGCTGCGCGAACCGCTGGCCGGGCTTGCCGCCAGCTACGGCAGCCGTTTCGCCCTGGCCGGGCTCGACCTGCCCTGGGCGCTGGCGGTCACCGGCGGGTCCACGCTGCTGGGCTGGCTCGGCGCCGGCCTGGTCGCCGGCCACTTCCTGCGCCAGACGCGCCCCACCGGACTCTGAGCCTGCATGAACCAGCACGATCTCCGCCACCTCGAATCCGACAGCCCTCGCGTCATGGTCGTGGACGGCTCCAAGCTGGTGCGCAAGCTGATCCACGCGGTGCTGGTGAAGGAGCTGCCGGGGGTGCACGTGGTCGAGGGCGGCACCCTGGCCGAGGCGCGCGCGCTGCTGGCTGGCGAACCGATCGACCTGGTCACCACCGCGCTGGTGCTGCCCGACGGCGACGGCCTGCAGGTGGCGCGCGCGGTGCGCGAAGCCGGCAGCCAGCGCTACGTGCCGGTCATCGTGATCTCCGGCGACGTGCAGGCGCACCTGGAGGACCGGCGCTTCACCGAGGACGTCACCGACTATTTCGACAAGGCGCTGGGGCACAACGCGCTGGCCGCCTTCATCCGCGGCTACGTGCAGCCGCAGCCGATCCCCGATGCGCACGTGCTGTACATCGAGGACAGCCGCACCGTGGCGACCGCGATCCGGCGCATGCTCGAAGCGCACCAGATGCGCGTCACCCATGTCACCACCGCCGAGGACGCGA
Organism: uncultured Luteimonas sp.; assembly: GCF_947492465.1. Lineage (NCBI taxonomy): Bacteria > Pseudomonadati > Pseudomonadota > Gammaproteobacteria > Lysobacterales > Lysobacteraceae > Luteimonas > uncultured Luteimonas sp. The sequence goes on along the minus strand of NZ_CANLNF010000002.1, from coordinate 214,441 downwards.
TCGCGTATCTGGAGGCCTACGCCGGCACCGAGGCCGCGCCCGGCGCGGACCTGGTGCTGACCGACCTGTATCTGAAGGGCGAGCTCGACGGCCGCGACGTGCTCGACAAGGTCCGCAACGGCCTGGGCTACGGCAAGCGCCGGCTGCCGGTGCTGGTGATGACGGGCGACGACAATCGCGCCAACCAGGCCGCGCTGCTGCGCGACGGCGCCAACGACCTGGTGCTCAAGCCGATCGAGGAACGGCTGCTGGCGACCAAGGCGCTGTTCCAGCTGCGCCTGTCGCGCCTGCCGGTCTCGCCAGCGCAGCAGTCGTGAGCGAGGACGGCGTTCGACTGGAACCTTCCTGGAAGGCGCGCGTGGGCGACTGGTTCGCGCGCGAGGACATGCGTGCGCTGTCGGCCTTCCTGCGCCAGCGCAAGGCGGCCGGTGCACGGATCTATCCGCCCGGGCCGCAGATCTTCTCGGCCTTCGAAGCCACGCCCTTCGACGCGGTGAAGGTGGTCATCCTCGGACAGGATCCCTACCACGGCCTCGGTCAGGCGCACGGGCTGTGCTTCTCGGTGGCGCCGGGCGTGCCGGTGCCGCCGTCGCTGCAGAACATGTACAAGGAGCTGCAGCGCGACCTCGGCATCGTGCCGCCGGCCCACGGCTGGCTGATGCCATGGGCGCGGCAGGGCGTGCTGCTGCTCAATGCGGTGCTCACCGTCGAGGACGGCCGCGCGGGCGTGCACCAGGGCAAGGGCTGGGAGGGTTTCACCGACCACGTGGTCGACGTGCTCAACCGCGAGCGCGAGGGCCTGGTGTTCCTGCTCTGGGGCAGCTACGCGCAGAAGAAGGGCAGCATCGTCGATGCCGGCCGCCACTGCGTGCTGCGCACCACGCATCCCTCGCCGCTGTCGGCGCATCGCGGCTTCCTCGGCTGCGGACACTTCTCGAAGGCCAACCGGTACCTCGCAAGGCGCGGGCAGACGCCGATCGACTGGGCGTTGCCGATGCGTGCGCAGCTGGAAGCGGTGGAGCCGATGCGGCTGGAGGCCTGAAGCCGGCCAGCTGTCGCCTCGGGTGGACGCGGGCCGCTCCATACAAGGCGCTGTTCTGCACGCAAGGGCGCAGCATCGGCTGGTCTCCGACGCGTCAACCCGTAACCGATGCGGTCCGCGCCCTGCGCGGCCCAGCCCATGACGATGCCGGGCCCCCGCCTTCGCGGGGACGACGGCGGGGGTGGGGGCTGGATCGTCCGGGGTGGGTCCCCTTCAGAACCAGAACCGCACGCCGGCCACCAGGCGCGTCTCGCGCGAGTCCTCGCCTTCGGCTTCATGGAAGCGCGCGGTGCGCCCGAACGTACGTTCGTGCGCGACCCCGACGTAGGGCGCGAACCGGCGGGTGATCTCGTAGCGCAGCCGCAGCCCCGCTTCGGCCTTCGACAGGCCGCTGCCGATGCCGCGTGCCGGATCGTCCTGCGCATGCAGCTCCACTTCGATCAGCGGCTGCAGCACGAGCCGGTTGGTGAAGCGCATGTCGTACTCGGCCTCCAGCCTGGCGGCGAGTCCGCCCTCGCCGAAATAGGCCAGCGCGGAAACCTCGAACTGGTAGGGCGCGATGCCCTGGAGCCCCACCGCGCCCCGCGTGCGCGCAGGTCCCGGCTCGACGTCATGGCGCACGCCTGCGACCACGTCCCACCAGCGCGCGACCGCCCGCGACCAGCGCAGTTCGGCATTCGCGGACGCGGTGCGGCCGGAAGTGCGACTGCCGCTGCTGCGCAGCCACAGACGGTGCAGGTCGCCGCCGACCGACGCGCTGCCTTCCCAGGCCTGGCCGCTGCCCGTGTCGCTGTCCCAGGCCTCGAAGCGGTTGAACTTCACCCGCGTATAGGTCGTGGCGCCGTGCGCCACGTGGCCGTGCGCGAGCACCGGGAACGCGGCCTTGCGATCGTCTTCCGTCACGACGGGAATGGGCTCGCGCGGTACCGTCCCGCCGGCCGGCGAGGGTGTGCAGTGCCCCATCGCCGCGTGCTGCGGCGTGCAGTCGCGCGCGGCCGGGGGTGGTGGCGACGCGGCGGGATTCGCGTGTCCTTGGCCGTGGTCGTGCGGCGGCGGCTGCTCCGGTGCCGCATTCTGCTCGTGCGCTGCGGCGGGGACTTCGCTGGCAGCCGGCGTGCAGTGGCCCATGGCCGCGTGCTGCGGCGTGCAGCCGGCCGCAGCCGCGGGTGGTGGCGACGCGGCATGATTCGCGTGTCCCTCGCCCTGGCCGTGGTCGTGCACCTGCGGCTGTCCGGGCGCCGCGCTGTGCCAGTGCGCGTCATGCGCGTCATGCGCATCGGCGGGGGCTTGGCTGGCGCCCGGCGTGCAGTGGCCCATGGCGGCGTGTTCCGGGGAGCAGGCCGGCACGCCGACGGACGCGGGTGGCGTGGCATCCGCGACCGGCCGACCGGCATCGGCATGCGTGGGGTCGTGCGCGTCGTGGCGATGCGCATGCTGCGCCAGCGCCGCGCCGCTGAGGCCGCAGGCCAGCAGCAGGCCGAGGGTGCCGCGGAATGGCCGGCTCATGCGCCTTCCTCCACGCGCACTTCGCGCATCATCCCCGCGTCCATGTGGTAGAGCAGGTGGCAGTGGTAGGCCCAGCGCCCCAGCGCGTCGGCGCGTACGCGATAGCTGCGGCGGGTGCCGGGCGGCATGTCGATGGTGTGCTTGCGCACCATGAACCCGCCGGCCTCGTCCTCCAGGTCGCTCCACAGTCCGTGCAGGTGGATCGGGTGCTGCATCATCGTGTCGTTGACCAGCACGATGCGCATCCGCTCGCCGTAGTTCAGTCGCAGCGGCTCGGCGCTGGCGAAGGGGATGCCGTCGAAGGACCAGGAGAACTTTTCCATGTGCCCGGTCAGGTGCAGTTCGACCGTGCGGCCGGGTTCGCGGCCGTCGGGATCGTCGAACACGCTCTTCAGGTCGGCGTAGGTCAGCACGCGGCGGCCGTTGCCGCGCAGGCCGATGCCCGGATCGTCGAGTCGTGGCGACGGCGTCATGGTCTGCATGTCCACCAGCGGATTGCCCGACTCGCTGGCCGGATGCGACTGCATGCCGCCACCACCGTGCGCGGCATGCGCATCGTGCGACGCGGGCGCGGGCCGGGCGCCGCAGGCACCTTCGGCCGCCATCGCCGCGCCGCAGCCGCCTTCCGGCGCAGCGGCATGCCGGCCATGCCCGCCGTGGCCCATGTCGTCCATGGTCAGCAGCGGTCGTGGGTCCACCGCCGGCACCGGCGCCTGCAGGCCGGCACGTACCGCCAGCGTGCCGCGGGCGTGGCCGGTGCGGCCCATGTCCTGGGCGAAGAGCGTGTAGGCGTCCTGCCCGGATGGCTCGACGATCACGTCGTAGGTCTCGGCCGCGCCCATGCGCAACTCGTCCACGCTCACCGGGTGCACGTACTGGCCGTCGGCGGCGACCACGGTCATCTTCAGGCCGGGGATGCGCACGTCGAAATGGGTCATCGCCGAGGCGTTGACCAGGCGCAGCAGCACTCTCTCTCCGGGACGGAATTCGCCGGTCCAGTTGCCCGCCGGGGTCACGCCGTTCATCAGGTAGGTATAGGTGTGCGCGTTGACGTCGGACAGGTCGCTGGGCGTCATCCGCATCGCGCCCCAGGCGCGGCGGTCGGCGAGCGTGGCGGCCAGGCCGTCGCGGCGCACGTCGCGGAAGAAGTCGGCGACTGTCGGCTTGTACCAGTTGTCGTGGTGCGGCGCCTTCTTCAGGCGCGCGAACAGGTCGGCCGGGTCGAGATCGGTCCAGTCCGACAGCAGCACCACGTGTTCGCGGTCCCATTGGTAGGGCGCCGGTTCGCGCGGGTCGACGATGATCGCGCCGTACAGACCCGCCTGTTCCTGCTGCATCGAATGGCTGTGGTACCAGTAGGTGCCCGACTGCTTCAGCGTGAAGCGATACAGGTACGACTCGCCGGGCAGGATGCCGTCGAAGCTCATCCCGGGCACGCCATCCATGTTCGCCGGCAGCAGGATGCCGTGCCAGTGGATCGAGGTCTGGGTCCCGGGCGGCAGGTGGTTGGTCACGCGCAGGCTGACGGTGTCGCCCTCGCGCCAGCGCAGCAGCGGCGCCGGCAGGCTGCCGTTGATGGTGATCGCCGGGCGCGGCTGGCCGGTGAAATTCACCAGCGACGTGCCGATATCGAGCTGGAAGTCGGTGCCTGCCAGGGTCTGGCCCGGCGTGGCGAGGGTGCGTTCGCGCGCCTGCGCCGGGACGCGCAGGGTGCCTGCGGCGAGCGCGGCGCCGCCGAGCAGCAGGCCCTGCACGAAATGGCGGCGCGAGGTCGAGGTCGCTGCGCGCTCGAGGCGCGGGCTGGTATGGATCATGTCGTGCTCCAGGCGGAGGCGACCGGGCGCGTCCGCACGTTGGCTGGTCGGGAAGGCGTCGCGCGCGTCGGCGGACGGGCTCCTGGCGCCGCTGGCGCGGCGGCGATCAGCCGATCGGAGGACGCAGGATCGGGAACGCGCGCACCGCCTCGACCTGCGCGGCGGCCGCGCGCGCAGGCGCCCCGGCGGGGCCGGGCGCGGACAGCGCCGCCACGGCCGGAACGCTCGCCGCGGCATGCTGCAGGCACAGGTCCAGGCAGCGCTCGAGGCAGCCGTCGTCCTGTGCGGGCGCGGCCGGCGCGACGCGCTCCACATCCGCCCCGGGCTACGTGTGGCAGTCCGCCATGGCCGGTTGCGTATCGCCTGCCGCCGCAGCCGGGGCGCCCACGGTGTCGACCTGCGCCATCGCCAGGTGCGTGCCCGCGACGGCCGGGGCGACGGCGTCGACCAGCAGGCACAGGCAGAGCAGGAGGCGCAGCAGCGGCGGCAACATGGGCGGGAAAGCGGGAGACGGGGGGCGCCGCGAGGATACCGCAGCGCCGGTGGGGCGGCCCCGCCGCGCGGGCGGGGCGCGACGCCCGGTTCAGCCGATCGACAGCGCCTTTTCCCGGCGTTCGGCCAGGCGCTTTTCGAGGTAATGGATGTTCTGGCCGCCGGCCTGGAAGCCGCCGTCGCCCATGATCCGCTGCTGCAGCGGGATGTTGGTCTTGATGCCGTCCACCACCATCTCGCTCAGCGCCACGCGCATCCGCGCGATCGCCTGGTCGCGGTCGGCGCCGTGCACGATCAGCTTGCCGATCATCGAATCGTAGTTCGGCGGGACCGTGTAGCCCTCGTAGATGTGCGAGTCCACGCGCACGCCGGGGCCGCCGGGCGAATGGAAGTGCTGGATCAGGCCGGGCGAAGGCAGGAAGCTGTCCGGGTCCTCGGCGTTGATGCGGCATTCGATCGCGTGGCCGCGCAGCACCACGTCTTCCTGGCGGATCGAGAGCTTCTGCCCGGAGGCGATCTTGAGCTGCTCGCGGATCAGGTCGATGCCGGTGACCAGTTCGGTGACCGGATGCTCGACCTGGATGCGCGTGTTCATCTCGATGAAGTAGAAGCGGCCGTTCTCGTACAGGAACTCGAACGTGCCCGCGCCGCGGTAGCCGATGCGGATGCAGGCCTCGACGCAGACCTTGCCGATCTCGGCGCGCTGTTCTTCGCTGATCCCCGGCGCCGGCGCTTCCTCCACCACCTTCTGGTGGCGGCGCTGCATCGAACAGTCGCGCTCGCCCAGATGGATCGCGTTGCCCTGGCCATCGGCGAGCACCTGGATCTCCACGTGGCGCGGGTTCTCCAGGAACTTTTCCATGTAGACCATGTCGTTGCCGAACGCGGCCTTGGCCTCGGTCTTGGTGGTGGACACCGCCGTGGCCAGCGCGGCCTCGGTGTGCACCACGCGCATGCCGCGGCCGCCGCCGCCGCCCGCGGCCTTGACGATGACCGGATAGCCGATCTCGCGCGCGATCCGCTGGTTGGTGTCCGGATCGTCGCCCAGGGGGCCGCCGCTGCCGGGCACGCAGGGCACGCCGGCCTCCTTCATCGCCCGGATCGCCTCGACTTTGTCGCCCATCAGGCGGATGGTCTCGGCGCGGGGGCCGATGAAGATGAAGCCCGACTGCTCGACGCGCTCGGCGAAGTCGGCGTTCTCGCTGAGGAAGCCGTAGCCGGGGTGGATCGCCTGGGCGTCGGTGACCTCGGCCGCGGCGATGATCGCAGGCATGTCGAGATAGCTGCGGTTGGACGGCGCCGGGCCGATGCAGACCGACTCGTCCGCCATCGCCACGTGCTTGAGGTTGCGATCGACCGTGGAATGCACGGCGACGGTGCGGATGCCCAGCGCATGGCAGGCGCGCAGGATGCGCAGCGCGATCTCGCCGCGATTGGCGATGACTACTTTATCGAGCATGGGATTCGGGATTCGGGATTGGGGATTCGGGAAGCGCGTCGTCCGGCTCACGGAGGCGTCTTTCGTTTGCGCGGATCAACGCATTGAGGCGCGCGAACGTGCGGTCGAGGAGATCCGGATCGATAGCGGAGCCTTCGTCGAAACCAAGGCGGCGGGAAATTTCAAGCTGAGTCGACAGTTCTGAAAGGGAGCCGCGTGCGATCGACAGGAAACGCAGATATTCGGACGTGGAGCGGCGGGCGGCACCCTCGGCGATATTGGACGGGACACTGACCGCACATCTGCGCATCTGTGCCGTCAGCCCCAAGCGTTCCTCCACCGGAAACCGGGATGTTGCGCGGTAGACCGCTTCCACGAGCAGCATTGCATCGCGCCAGACGTCCAGGCGTTCGTGCGGTCTCGGCAGCGACAGGTTTTCCACCAAATCCCGAATCCCCAATCCCGAATCCCGTCGTGATCGGCTCAGCCGATCACGAACAGCGGCTGGTCGAACTCCACCGGCTGGCCGCTCTCGCAGGCGATCGCCAGGATCGTGCCGGAGGCGTCGGCCTCGATCGGGTTGAACATCTTCATCGCCTCGATGATGCCGATGGTCTCGCCGGCCTTGACCGCCTGGCCGACGGTGACGAAGGGCGGCTTGTCCGGGGCCGGGGACGCGTAGAAGGTGCCGACCATCGGCGAGGTCACCACGTGCCCGGCCGGCAGGCCGGACGCGGCCTCCGGCGCCGGGGCGCGGCCTCCGGTGGCGGCGTCGACCGGAGACTGCATCGGCATCACCTGGTCGGCGCGCAGGGCCTGCGCCGGTGCGGGCGCTTGCGCATAGACCATCTGGGCGCCGGCGCTGCTGCCGCGCGACAGGCGCACCGACTCCTCGCCTTCCTTGATCTCGATTTCGGCGAGGTTCGATTCCTCGAGCAGTTCGATGAGTTTCTTGAGCTTGCGAAGGTCCATGGACGGCCTCGTGTTCGGGCTTGCGAAAAGGAAAAGGGGTCAGGCGGCTGCCGGCAGCCGGCGCAGGGCCGCGTCGAGCGCGTAGCGGTAGCTGTCGGCGCCGAAGCCGCAGACCACGCCGACCGCCTTGTCGCTCAGGTAGCTGTGCTGGCGGAAGGGCTCGCGGGCATGCGGGTTGGACAGGTGGATCTCGATGAACGGGATCGCCACCGCCGCCAGCGCGTCGCGGATCGCCACGCTGGTGTGGGTGAAGGCCGCGGGGTTGATCAGGATGAAGGCGGTGCCGTCGCCGCGGGCGGCCTGGATGCGGTCGACCAGGACGTGCTCGGCATTGGACTGCAGGCTTTCGAGCGCGTGGCCCGCCTCGGCGGCGCGCGCCTGGAGGTCGGCGTCGATGTCGGCCAGGGTGGCGTGCCCGTAGACCTCCGGCTCGCGGGTACCGAGCAGGTTGAGGTTGGGGCCGTGCAGGAGCAGCAGCTGGGCCATCGGTCGGGCGGGGCGGGACAAGGCGCGCAGTCTGGGGGATGTCGCGGATGCTGTCCAGTTCGCCGAAGTTTGCCGGATTTAAGCGGGTGTTTGAGTTTCCGCCCGGTCAAGCCCGGTGTCCGGCGTGGTTGTCGATCCGCGCCCCGCCCGTTCGCCGGGAAAGAGGCCGACCGCTGGAAGCGCAGCATGCAGACCGACGACATCCTGTACTACTCGCACCACCTCAATCCACGCGTGGCGGTAGCGGTGGCCCGCTACCTGCAGGCGCCCGTGCGCCTGGTCCGGGTCGAGCCGATGGGGCGCGACCAGGCGACGTTCCGCGCCATCAACCCCAATACGCGGGTGCCGGTGCTGGTCGAGCCGGCGCTGACGCTGTGGGAAACCGATGCCATCGCGATGCGGCTGTCTGGCCGCTTCGCCCCGGGGTTCTGGCCGCAGGCGCGGCGCGAGGAGGTGATGCAGTGGGTCAGCTGGAGCGCCCACCATTTCACCCACTGGGCCGGGGTGCGGTATTTCGAACGCATCGTGGTGCCGCGTTACTTCACGCGGGCGCCGGACGAGGCCGCCATCGCGGCGGCGGACGCCGAGTTCCAGCCTTTCGCCGCGGTGCTCGACGGGATCCTCGCCGGGCGCCGCTGGCTGGTGGGCGATGCGCCGACCTACGCCGACTTCCGGGTGGCCTCGGCGCTGCCGTTCGCGGCGCAGGCCGGCCTCCCGCTCGCGCCGTTCGCGCACGTGCGCGCGTGGTACGCGCGGCTGGAGCAGATCGAGGCCTGGCGCGATCCCTTCGCGGGACTGGACTGACGCTCGGCTCAGGGCCGCGCCCAGGCGTCGATCTCGCCGTGCTCGAACGGGCCGATCTTCTGCTTGAGCAGGCGCCCGTCGGCCGACACCAGGATCGAGTAGGGCAGCACGCCCTTCGGATTGCCCAGCTGCACGCCGGCATCGGCCGGGCCGGGCGCGTCGATCGCCTGCGGATAGTCCACCGGCACGCGCTGCAGGAACTCGCGCACCGCCTGGCGGTCGTCCAGGGCCAGGCCGAGCACCTGCACGCCGGCCTCGCCCTGGGCGCGGGCATAGCGGTCGAGTTCCGGCATTTCCTTGATGCACGGGCCGCACCAGCTGGCCCAGACGTTGACCAGCAGCGGCCGTCCGGCGAAGTCGCCGGGCAGGTCGAAGGACGGATCGTCGAGGCCCTGCACCCGGATCGCCGGCAGCGGCTCGCCGCGACGCGCGACCTCCACGCCTTCGGGCACGGCGGTGCTGGCGGTCAGCGCATCGTTGAGCACGCGCTGGCCGAACTCGCTGCCCAGCAGCGGCCCCGGCCCGGTGGCGAACATGCCCACGACCACGCCGAGCGCCCCGGCGGTTGCGGCCACCAGCACGATCTTGAGCGGGGTGAGCTTCATGGCGCGGCCCGGCGCAGCGCCGCGGTGACGATCTCGTCGTTCAGCAGCGCAGGCAGCACCTCGCCCTCGCCGCCGCCGCGCGGATAGACCACGTACAGCGGCACGCCCACCGCCCGGTGGCGGTCGAGGAAGGCGGTGATGGCCGGATCGGTGTTGGTGTAGTCGCCCACCAGGTAGGCGGCGTCGGCCTGCTCGAGTGCGGCGCGGAACGCGGGTTGCGACAGTACCCGGCGCTCGTTGGCCTTGCAGGTCACGCACCAGTCGGCGGTCATGTTGACGAACACGGCGCGGCCTTCGCTGCGCAGCGCCTGCAGGCGCTCCTCGGACCAGGCCTGGCGCCCGTCGACGCTGGCCTCGGCCGCGCGCTGCGGCGGGGCCATGGAATCGACCTTCCAGACCGGCAGCAGCGCCATCACGGCCAGCGCCAGTGCGAGCAGCCGGCCGGCCGCGCCGCCGGTCCAGCGCCTGCGCTCGTGCCACCACAGCGCCAGCGCGAACACCGCCAGGCCCACCGTCACCAGCGCCATCGCATCGACACCACGCTGCTTGCCCAGCACCCACAGCAGCCAGATCGCGGTCAGGTACATGGGGAACGCCAGGACCTGCTTGAACGTCTCCATCCACGCTCCCGGCCTCGGCAGGCGGTCGGCCAGCGCGGGCACGAAGCCGATCAGCAGGAACGGCAGCGCCAGCCCCAGGCCGAGCATCAGGAACACCGCCAGCGCCAGCCACGGCGAAGCGGTGAAGGCGAACGCCAGCGCGCCGCCCATGAACGGCGCGATGCAGGGGCTGGCCACCACGCAGGCCAGCACGCCGGTGAAGAAGTCGCCGGCTGGCCCGGTCCGGGATGCCAGCGCCTGGCCGACGCTGCCGATCCTGCCGCCGAGGGTGAACACGCCCGACAGGCTCAGGCCGACCGCGAACATCAGGTACACCAGCGCCGCCACGAACCACGGCTGCTGCAGCTGGAAGCCCCAGCCCAGCGCCTGGCCGCCGGCGCGCAGCGCCAGCACCAGCGCGCCGATCGCGGCGAAGGCGACCAGCACCCCGGCGGTGTACCAGAGTGCGTGGCTGCGCGCACGGGCGCGGCTCTCGCCGCTCTGCGCAAGGCCCAGCACCTTGAGCGAGAGGATCGGCAGCACGCAGGGCATCAGGTTGAGCACCAGACCGCCGAGCAGCGCCAGCAGCAGGGCGCCCAGCGCCCCCCCGGCCGGCAGCGCGCTGGCCGGCGGCGCGGTGCGCGCGGCGTTGTCGGCGGAGGCGTCAGGTGGCGAGGAGGTGGGGTCAGAGTCACTTTCCCCATCGGCCATTTCCGAGGCTGCGAGTCGCTCGGGGGAAGGTGACTCTGACCCCGACGCGGCTGCCCCCGGTTCCGCCGCTGCGTCGTCCCCGGCGGTCGGCGGCTGCGATTCCGATGCGGGTCGGGCCGATGCCGCGTCGTCCGACGTGTCGACCGTTCCGGCCGGCAGGGCCACCTCCACCGCGCGCGTCATCGGCGGGTAGCAGATGCCCTCGTCCTGGCAGCCCTGGAAAGTCGCGGTCAGGCGCACGGTGGCGGCGTCGGCGGTGGTGCGGCGCAGCGGCAGCGGCACGTCGACCTGGTCGAAATAGACCACCACCTCGCCGAAGTGCTCGTCGCGATGCGCCACGCCCGGCGGCCAGCCCGGCGCGCCGGCGCCGATGCCGGCGTGGCCGTCGACGCGGAAGCTGCTGCGGTCGCGATACAGGTAGTAGCCGGGGGCGGGGGTGAAACGCAGCAGCAGGGTGTCGCCGTCGCCGGCGATGGCCTCGAAGCCGAAGGCCTGTTCCGGCGGCAGCGGCAGCGGCTGCGCCGCGCCGCTGGCGTCGACGCCGCGCAGGCCCGTCGGCGCCGCGCCGGCCAGGCTGCGGCCCAGCGCCGTGAACCGCGTATCGCCTGCAGGCGCCGCGCCGGATCCGCCGGCATCGCCCGCCGGCAGCGCGACCCGGAGCGTGCGCGTCTGTGGCGGGTAGCAGATGCCGAGGTCGGCGCAGCCCTGGTACTTCACCTGCAGCCCGAGTTCGCGCACGCCGTCGGCCGCGGCGCCGGTCAGCATGGCGACGAGGCGGCCGCGATAGGTTTCCACCTCGCCGAAGAACTCGTCGGTGTGGCGCTTGCCCGGCGGCAGCTCCAGCGGATTGGCCTTGAAGCCGCCCTCGGCGACCTGCACCGAGGTGCGGTGCCGATACAGGTAGTAGCCCTCGGCGATCGTCCATTCGATCGCGATCCGCCCGCGTTCGACGGCGCGCGCCTGCAGCACGAAGGCCTCGTCGACAGGCAGCAGTTCGCTCTCGTCGACGGCCTGGGCCGGCAGCGCGAAGGCCAGCAGCGCGAGCATGGCGGCGCGGGCCAGGTGGGCGGTCAATTGGTTCAAGCGTCGGCTCCGGGGCGGGTCGCGTCTGCGATCCAGGCCAGGTAGGCCGGCAGTCCGCCGGCGATATCGACCGCGATCACTTCCGGAAGTTCGTAGGGATGCAGTTCGAGCACGCGTGTGGTCAGCGCCTCGAGCCGTGCGCGGACGGTCTTGATGACCAGCAGCACCTCCTCGGCGCGCTCGACCCGGCCGTCCCAGCGATAGACCGAGCCCACCGCCGGCAACACGTTCACGCAGGCGGCGAGCCGTTCGTCGACCAGCGCCTCGGCGATGCGCGCGGCGACCGCGGCATCGGGACAGGTACACAGGCAGGCGAGGGCGGTCACGACAGGGCGGGCATCGGGTTTCCGGGGCCGGATAGGATAGCCGACGCCGGTCGCGCAGCCGCGCGGATGGCGGAAGGCCCCGTGCCCGGAGCGCGGCTGCCCGGGCCGCGCGGCGCGGCGCTGGCGGACTTGCCGCAACGCTGCGTGCCGGGACCCGCACCATTCCGCCCGCGTCGCTGCCATTATTCTTCCCCCACCCCAGCGTGCCCAAGGTTGCCCATGTCGCCGATGCCACGTGTCGTATTGCGCCGGCTTGCCCTGCTGATGCTGCCGGTCCTGTGCGGCTGGAGCGTCGCGGCCGCGGCCCAGGTCGAAGCCGGTGCCGGGGTGTCGCTGACCCGCGGCAACGAGGACACGCCGGTCGTGGCGCTGGCCTGGCTGCCGGAATGGCGCGAATTCCGCGGAGGTACCCTGCACTGGGAGCTCGGCGCGATGCACGTGCGCGGCCGCAACGACTCGGACTACGACAACGGCGACGACGTCACCCTGGTCCACGGCGGCCTGCGCTACGAACGGCCGAGCGGCCTGGTCGGCGGCTTCGGCGTGGGCGTGCAGAGCGGCTCGACCGATGCCCTGTCCGGGGATCCGCAGTTCATCAGCACGTTCGGCTGGCGCTGGGGCCGCTTCTCGCTGCTGGCCCGGCATATCTCCAACGCCAGCCTGCACCAGCCCAACGACGGCGAGACGATGCTGCAGGGGGCGTGGCGGTTCTAGCCGCCGTGGCGGTCGTGCCCGCTCGCGGCGAGGATGTACGTCACTTCCGGTCCGGGGCGGCGCCTGCCGTTCTCAGCCGCGATGCAGGCGCGGCACGCGCTTGAGCCCGGTCAGCAGGCGGTAGGGACTGTTGCCGCTGCGCGCGGCCACGTCGGCCACCGGCAGGCGCGGACCCCAAAGCTCCACCGTGCTGCCCAGGCCGGCGCGCGGATGGTCGGTCAGGTCGATGGTCAGCATGTCCATGGACACGCGCCCGATCAGCTCGCCCGGCTGGCCGTCGATGACCACGGGCGTGCCGGAGGTGGCGTATTGCGGATAGCCGTCGGCATAGCCGGCCGCGACCACGCCCACGCGGGTGGGGCGGGTGGTGGTGAACGTCCCGGCGTAGCCGATCGGCTCGCCCGCGGCCAGTTCGCGCACTGCGATCACCTTCGATTCGAGTGTCATCACCGCGCGCAGCGCACCGGCCTCGGCACGCGGCGCGTCGAGCATATGCGAGCCGTAGAGCATCAGCCCGGGCCGGACCCAGTCGCGGCGCGTCGCCGGCCACGCCATCAGCGCCGCCGAATTGGCCAGGCTGACCGGGACGCCCGGCGGCAGCTGCGCGAGCGCTGCGTCGAAGGTGTCCAGCTGTTCCGGCGTGCTGGCGTGCGCAAGCTCGTCGGCGCGCGAAAAGTGGCTCATCGCCACCATCCGTTCGATCCAGGGCAGTGCGGCCAGGCGGCGCCACGCGACGCCATACTCGGCGGGCGACAGGCCCAGCCGGTGCATGCCCGAGTCGAGCTTGAGCCAGACCCGCCAGGGCCGCGCCGCACGATGCCGCTCCAGCAACTCGACCTGCCAGGGCGATGCGACGACCGTCCACAGGTCGTGGTGCTCGATCAGCGGCAGTTCGCCGGCGTCGAAGAAGCCCTCCAGCAGCAGGATCGGCGCGCGGATCCCGGCTTCGCGCAGTTCCAGCGCTTCCTCGATGCAGGCCACGCCGAAGCCGTCGGCCTCCGGCTCGAGCGCGCGCGCGCAGGCGATGGCGCCATGGCCGTAGGCGTCGGCCTTGACCACCGCCAGCGCCCGGCCGCCGCCGAGCGCGCGCGCATGGCGATAGTTGTGGCGCAGCGCGTCCAGGTCGATGGTGGCGCGCGAGGGGCGCATCAGCGCAGTCCCTTCGGGTTCGGCCAGGGCCGGCCGTAGCGCGCGATGTCCAGGCCTTCGGTGTCGATGGCCGGGGTTCGTCCGTCGATCAGGTCGGCCAGGTAGCGCGCCGAACCGCAGGCCATGGTCCAGCCCAGGGTGCCGTGGCCGGTGTTGAGCCAGAGGTTGCGGAATTTCGTCGCGCCCACCACCGGCGGGCCATCGGGCGTGGACGGGCGCAGGCCGGTCCAGAACTCCGCGGCCGCCAGGTCGCCACCGTCCGGGTACAGGCTGCGCACCACCAGTTCGAGCGTCTCGCGCCGGCGCAGCGGCAGCGACAGGTCGTAGCCCGACACCTCGGCCATGCCGCCCACGCGGATGCGGTCGTCGAAGCGGGTGATCGCCACCTTGTAGCTTTCGTCGAGCACGGTCGAATGCGGCGCCATTTCGGGCCGCGTGATCGGGATGGTGAGCGAGTAGCCCTTGAGCGGATACACCGGCAGGCGGATGCCGAGCGGCGCCAGCAGCTGCGGCGACCAGCTGCCCAGGGCCAGCACGTAGCGGTCGGCGGTTTCGACGCGGCCGTCGATGCGCACGCCGGCCAGGCGGTCGCCATCGGCCAGCAGCGCCTCGACGTCCTGGCCCTGCCGGAATTCCACCCCGGCCGCCGCCGCCATGGCCGCCAGCCTGGTGGTGAACAGGTGGCAGTCGCCGGTCTCGTCGCCGGGCAGGCGCAGCGCCCCCGCCAGCGTGTCGCGCACCTGCGCCAGCGCGGGTTCGGCGCGCACGATGCCGTCGCGGTCGAGCAGTTCGTAGCGCACGCCGTATTCGCGCAGCACCGCGATGTCGCGCGCCGCGCCGTCGAGCTGGGCCTGGGTCCGGAACAGCTGGGTCGTGCCCAGGGTGCGCTGCTCGTACTCGATCCCCGTGGCCACGCGCAGCTCGGCCAGGCAGTCGCGGCTGTACTCGGCCAGCCGCACCATCCGCGCCTTGCTCACCGCATAGCGGCGATGGGTGCAGTTGCGCAGCATCTGCCACAGCCAGCGGTACTGCGCCGGATCGGCGGTGGGGCGGATCGCCAGCGGCGCGTGCCGCGAGAGCAGCCACTTCACCGCCTTGAGCGGGATGCCCGGCGCCGGCCACGGCGAGGCGTAGCCCGGCGACACCTGGCCGGCGTTGCCGAAACTGGTGGACAGGGCCGGCGCCGCCTCGCGGTCGACCACCACCACCTCGTGTCCCTGCTGGCGCAGGTACCAGGCGCTGGTCACGCCAATCACGCCCGAACCCAGGATCAGGATGCGCATCGCCTCTGGTCTCGACGAAAGGTCAAAAAGGGTGGAAATCGGAAGCCGCCGGCGGGGCGGATGACGCCGTTCCCGCGCAGGCCGGAGTCCAGCGCCATCGCCCGGGAGGGGTGGACGACGACGCTGGACCCGGTGGAAGGAGAAAGCCGGGGCTTCCACCAGTATAGGAAGCAAAATCCAGTGAAATTCTCCGTTTTGCAGCGCTGTGGCAGGTAAAATCGCTCGGAAACCGGCTTCCCGCGGGACACCCATGAAGGCACGCGAACTCGATCGCATCGACCGCCGGATCCTGCGCATCCTGCAGCAGGAGGGGCGGATCCCGTTCACCGAGCTGGGCGAACGCGTGGGACTGTCGACCACCCCCTGCACCGAGCGCGTGCGCCGCCTCGAGCGCGACGGCGTGATCACCGGCTACCACGCGCGGCTTTCGCCCGCGGCGGTGAAGGCCAGCCTGCTGGTGTTCGTGGAGATCAGCCTGGCCTACAAGTCCGGCGACATCTTCGAGGAGTTCCGCCGCGCCGCGCTGCGCCTGCCCAACGTGCTGGAGTGCCACCTGGTCTCGGGCGATTTCGACTACCTGATCAAGGCCCGGATCTCGGAGATGGCCTCCTACCGCAAGCTGCTGGGGAGCACCCTGCTGACCCTGCCGCACGTGCGCGAGTCCAAGAGCTACATCGTCATGGAAGAAGTGAAGGAGACGCTGGAGCTGCCGGTGGCGGACTGAGCCCCAAGCTCTTTCCCGATCTGGCGGGCGTCGTACGGCTGCCTGGTTCTCGGAGCGGTGCGGTATGCGGTCGTGGTTGTCCAGGCGTGCGGAATCTCGAGAGAGCGTCGCACCTGACGGGCCCCGCGCGGCCGGCAGGCCCCTGCCGCGAATGTCCCCCGGCCTCCGCCTCCCGGCGAAGGCCTCCTCCTTGATTTGGCCGCAGGGGCCTGCCGACCTCGACGTGGCGCGGCTGACGGTAGCGGTGGTGGCCGGTCGACTATCCCCGGCCGGGCACCGGGCGGCCAGGGTCAGACGGTTCCGGGGTAGCCAGTGGCTGGCTGATTGGCAGGGCTGCGGCGCCACTCCGTTGCCGTTGCCTTTGCCATCGGCCTCTACCTCGGGTCATGGCGGATGCGGGTGTGCCCGGGGACGAAATCAAGGAGGAGGTGCCGGCCTGCAGGCCGGCACCGGGGGGCATTCGTCGCCGGGCACACCCGCATCCGGCCCCCGCGTCTTGGCAAGGCCCGGCCCTTCCTGCGCCCCCGGCCAAGCCGGCGTGGCGCCGGATCATGTTGCCCCCCTTGAAAGCCACGTGAAGCCTCCCCATGTTCCGCCCACCTCCCGGCCCGTCCGGGATTTTCGCGCCCGCGATGCTGGCAGTCGTTGTGTGAGAGTGCTAACATCGCCGCCCGTTTTGTAGTCCAATCAATCACTTGCGAGGGTTGAACATGAGCAACATCAAGCCGCTGTACGACCGCGTGGTCATCAAGCGCATGGAAGAAGAAAAGATGTCCGCCGGCGGCATCGTGATCCCCGACTCGGCCACCGAAAAGCCGATCAAGGGTGAGGTCGTCGCCGTGGGCGAGGGCAAGGTGCTCGACAACGGCAGCGTGCGCGCGCCCAAGGTCAAGGCTGGCGACCAGGTCCTGTTCGGCAAGTACAGCGGCACCGAGGTCAAGCTCGACGGCACCGACTACCTGGTGGTGAAGGAAGACGACATCTTCGCGGTGCTCGGCTAAGCGCCGAACACCGCGACGGGATTCGGGATTGGGGATCAGGGATTCGTAAGAGCGCCAGGCGCCCGCAATCCTTCCCCGTCCCGAATCCGTCGTTCCGCTTTTCCCAATCCCCAATCCCCAATCCCCAATCCCGGAGTTTCAACATGGCTGCCAAGGAAATCCGTTTCGGTGAGGACGCGCGCTCCAAGATGGTGCGCGGCGTCAACACGCTCGCCAATGCCGTGAAGGCCACCCTCGGCCCGAAGGGCCGCAACGTCGTGCTCGAGAAGAGCTTCGGCGCCCCGACCATCACCAAGG
Source organism: uncultured Luteimonas sp. (assembly GCF_947492465.1). Lineage (NCBI taxonomy): Bacteria > Pseudomonadati > Pseudomonadota > Gammaproteobacteria > Lysobacterales > Lysobacteraceae > Luteimonas > uncultured Luteimonas sp. The sequence goes on along the minus strand of NZ_CANLNF010000002.1, from coordinate 197,395 downwards.
ACGGCGTCTCCGTCGCCAAGGAAATCGAGCTTGCCGACAAGTTCGAGAACATGGGCGCGCAGATGGTCAAGGAAGTCGCTTCCAAGACCTCCGACAACGCCGGCGACGGCACCACCACCGCCACCGTGCTGGCGCAGGCGCTGATCCGCGAAGGTTCCAAGGCGGTCGCCGCCGGCATGAACCCGATGGACCTCAAGCGCGGCATCGACCAGGCGGTGAAGGCCGCCGTGGAAGAGCTGAAGAAGATCAGCAAGCCCACCGCCGACGACAAGGCGATCGCCCAGGTCGGCACGATCTCGGCCAACTCCGACGAGTCGATCGGCAACATCATCGCCGACGCGATGAAGAAGGTCGGCAAGGAAGGCGTGATCACGGTCGAGGAAGGCTCGGGCCTGGAGAACGAGCTCGACGTCGTCGAGGGCATGCAGTTCGACCGCGGCTACCTGTCGCCGTACTTCATCAACAACCAGCAGTCGATGTCGGCCGAGCTGGATGATCCCTTCATCCTGCTGCACGACAAGAAGATCTCGAACGTGCGCGACCTGCTGCCCGTGCTGGAAGGCGTGGCCAAGGCCGGCAAGCCGCTGCTGATCGTGGCGGAAGAGGTCGAGGGCGAGGCGCTGGCGACCCTGGTGGTCAACACCATCCGCGGCATCGTCAAGGTCTGCGCCGTCAAGGCCCCGGGCTTCGGCGACCGTCGCAAGGCGATGCTCGAAGACATGGCCGTGCTGACCGGCGGCACCGTGATCTCCGAGGAAGTGGGCCTGCAGCTGGAGAAGGCGACCATCGCCGACCTCGGCCGCGCCAAGAAGATCCAGGTCTCCAAGGAGAACACCACGATCATCGACGGCGCCGGCGAGACCGCCGGCATTGAAGCCCGCATCAAGCAGATCAAGGCGCAGATCGAAGAGACCTCTTCGGACTACGACCGCGAGAAGCTGCAGGAGCGCGTGGCCAAGCTGGCCGGCGGCGTTGCGGTGATCAAGGTCGGTGCCTCGACCGAGATCGAGATGAAGGAAAAGAAGGCGCGCGTCGAAGACGCCCTGCACGCCACGCGTGCGGCGGTGGAAGAAGGCGTGGTCCCGGGCGGCGGCGTGGCCCTGGTGCGCGCGCTGCAGGCCATCGGCCAGCTCAAGGGTGCGAACGAAGACCAGAACCACGGCATCGTGATCGCCCTGCGCGCGATGGAAGCCCCGCTGCGCGAGATCGTCACCAACTGTGGTGAAGAGCCCAGCGTGGTGCTCAATGCGGTCAAGGACGGCAAGGGCAACTACGGCTACAACGCCGCGACCGGCGAGTACGGCGACATGATCGAGTTCGGCATCCTCGACCCGACCAAGGTCACCCGTTCGGCGCTGCAGAACGCGGCCTCGATCGCCGGCCTGATGATCACCACCGAAGCGATGGTGGCCGAGCTGCCGAAGAAGGAAGAGCCGGCGATGCCGGGCGGCGGCGGCATGGGCGGCATGGGCGGCATGGATTTCTGATCCAGCGCCAACCGTTCCACTGCGACACGAAAAACCCCGCCGCGAGGCGGGGTTTTTCTTTGTACGGCCCCTGCCGAGGCACGTGCTGCCCGGCCACCCGCTGGTCGTGCTGGGCGCGATGTCCCGCTTCAGGCATCCTGCGCCCATGCGCGAACCTGCTTGCCCAACGCATCCCCGTCCGGACGATGTGCCGCCGGCCCAGCCCCAGGGGCAGGGCGGCGATGGCTGGTGGCTGTACCTGGTCGAATGCGGCGACGGCAGCTGGTACGCGGGCATCAGCAACGATGTCGCCGCGCGGCTGCGCGCGCATGCGGCCGGCAAGGGCGCGCGCTATACGCGCGGGCGCGGCCCGTTCCAGCTGCTGGCGCAGCGCGCCTATCCCGATCGCGCCGCGGCCTCGCGCGCGGAATGGCAGCTCAAGCGCCTGCCGCGGCAACGCAAGCGGGCGTTCTTCGACGCGTGAACGGCGCGCATTGGCGCGTGCGCCGGTCCGGTCGCGATGCGGCTCAGCCGAGCATCGAGCCGCTGTCGAGCCAGCGCTGGTGCCAGGACAGCGCTTCCGGCAGCAGGTGCGGGGTGTGCTTGCCGTAGCTGTCGCGCAGTGCACGGTCGAAATAGTCCTGCAGCGCGTCGCGATAGTCCGGATGCGCGCAGCGTTCGATCAGCACCTTCGCCCGCTGCTTGGGCGACAGCCCGCGCAGGTCGGCCAGGCCCCGTTCGGTAACGATGATCGACACATCGTGCTCGGTGTGGTCGACGTGGCTGACCATCGGCACGATCGAGCTGATGCTGCCGCCCTTGGCGGTGCTGGGCGAGAGGAAGATCGACAGGAAGCCGTTGCGGGCGAAGTCGCCCGAGCCGCCGATCCCGTTCATGATCCGGCTGCCCATGATGTGGGTCGAGTTGACGTTGCCGTACAGGTCCACCTCGACCATCCCGTTCATGCCGATGCAGCCCAGGCGCCGCACCAGTTCGGGATGGTTGGAGATCTCCTGCGTGCGCAGGATGATCTTCTGCCGGAAGAAGTCGATCTCGCGCTTGAACGCTTCGTTCGCCTCCGGACTCATCGCGAAACCGGTGCACGAGGCGCTGGCGAGCACGCCGCTGCGCAGCAGGTCGAGCATGCCGTCCTGGATCACTTCGGTGAAGGCGGTGAGGCCGCGGAAGCCGCTCTGCGCCAGCCCCGCCAGCACGGCGTTGGGGATGTTGCCCACGCCCGACTGCAGCGGCAGCAGGCTGGGCGGCAGGCGGCCGCGCGCGACCTCGTGCTGCAGGAAGTCGATCAGGTGCGCGGCGATCTGTTCGCTGGTGGCGTCGGCCGGGCTGAACGGGCTGTTGCGGTCCGGACCGCTGGTCATCACGATCGCGACGATCTTGTCCGGATCCACGCGCAGCGCGGTGTCGCCGATGCGGTCGTCGGTACGTTCGAGCGGAATCGGCTTGCGCTGCGGCGGCAGCGCGGTGCCGTAGTAGATGTCGTGCATGCCTTCCAGTTCGGCTGGCTGCCAGGCGTTGACCTCGACGATCACCTTCTTCGCCAGGTCGAGCCAGGTCTTGCTGTTGCCGACCGAGGTGGAGGGCACGATGCTGCCGTCCTCGCGGATCGCGACCGCCTCCACCACGGCCACGTCGATATCGCCGTAGAAGCCGAACCAGGCGTGCTGGGCGACGTGGCTCAGGTGCGCGTCGATATAGGCCAGCGAACCGTCGTTGATGCGCTGGCGTGCATCCGGATCGCTCTGGAACGGCAGGCGCAGCGCGATGCCGTCGACCTTGGCCAGGGCGCCGTCGAGCTCGGGCGCGGTGGATGCGCCGGTCAGCAGCCTGATCTGGAAGGCCTCGCCGGCGGCGTGGGCCACGCCCATGTGCTCGGCCAGCGCCAGCGGCACCAGCTTGGGATAGCCCGAGCCGGTGAAACCGCTCATGGCGACGGTATTGCCGGGGGCGATATGGGCCGCGGCGGTGGCGGCATCGACCACGCGCGCCCTGAGTGGCGCGTTGCGGATCCGTTCTTCAGACATCGGGGCACTGCGGCGACATGGGGACGTCATTATCTCCCGCGGAATGCCCGTCGCCGTGCGCGAAGGCGGCCTGCGGCGGAAGACGCTGCGTTTCGACAGTGCGCCGCTGGCCGGCACCTGCATGCGCATCGCCGGACCGGCCGCGCGATCGCGGGGGTCGACCCGGATCCTTCGCGTCCTGCCGCCGCCTGCGGCTGACGCATAATGCCGGCCTCCGCGGCGCGCAGGCCCGCGGCAACGCGGATGTCGGAAGCACGGCTTGAAACACACGATCGCACTTGCCGCCGGCGGGACCGGCGGCCACCTGTTCCCGGCCGAGGCGCTGGCGCGCGAGCTGATGGCGCGCGGCCACGATGTGGTCATCCACACCGAGCAGCGCGGCGCGCAGTTCACCCGGGCGCTGGAAGGGATCGCGCACGTGGTGTTGCCCGCCAGCTCGCTCGAAGGCGGCCTTGCGGCAAAGGCCCGGGCCGCGTTCACCATCCTGCGTGGCGTGCTGGCCGCGCGCCGCGACCTCAGGCGCCGCCGCGCTGCGGTGATGGTCGGTTTCGGTGGCTATCCCAGTTTTGCGCCGGCGCTGGCGGCGCGAAGCCTGGGCCTGCCACTGCTGCTGCACGAACAGGCCACGCGCCTGAGCAAGGCCAACGTGCAGCTGCTGCGCATCGCCAGCGCGCTGGCGACCTCGTTTCCCGAGGTCGCGGGCACCGAGGGATTCGATCCGGCCAGGATCGTCGAGACCGGCAATCCCGTGCGGCAGGCGATCCTGCAGGCGCGCGGCGACTATCCGCCGCTCGACGCCGAGGGTCCGCTGCGATTGCTGGTGGTCGGCGGCAGCCAGAGCGCCGCGGTGTTCGGCCGCGTGGTGCCGCCGGCGCTGGCGCTGTTGCCCGAATCACTGCGCAGGCGGCTGCAGCTGTCGCTGCAGTACCGCGGCGAGGATGCCGACGTGTTGGCCGCGCAGCTGCGCGAAGCCGGCATCGACGCGACCGTGCGGCCGTTCTTCGACGACATGGGCGAGCGCCTGCGCGCCGCGCACCTGGTCGTCACCCGCGCCGGCGCCACCACCGCCGCGGACCTGCTGACCATCGGCCGTCCGGCGATCTTCGTGCCCCTGCCGCATGGCGGCGCGCGCGAAGAGCAGCGCCGCAACGCGCAGACGCTGGCGCAGGCCGGCGTCGGCTGGCACATCGCGGAAGCCGATCTCCTGCCCGGGACGCTGGCCGCGGTGCTGCGCGACGCCTTCGAATCCCCCACGCGGCTGCCCGACGCCGCCCGCGCCGCCGCCGCGCTCGGACGCCCCGATGCGGCGGCGCGCCTGGCCGATGCGGTCGAGCGCCTGCTGCCCGCGGCGTAGGGCAGCGCAGCCGAGCCTGCACAGCGGGCGTCGCAGCACGCCCGAAGGCGCTCCTACAATGGGCCGCGGCATGGCTCGCCGCGGGGAAGGATGCGAATGCGCGACAGCCACGACGTGCTGGTGATCGGAGGGGGCCACAACGGCCTGGTGTGCGCGGCCTATCTCGCCGCCGCCGGCCTGGACGTCGCCGTGCTCGAGCGCCGCGCGGTGGTGGGTGGCGCGGCGGTCACCGAGGAGTTCCACCCGGGCTTCCGCAACTCCACCGCCAGCTACACCGTCAGCCTGCTCGATCCGAAGGTGATCGCCGAGCTGCGCCTGGCCAGGCACGGCCTGCGCGTGGTCGAGCGCCCCTTCGCCAACTTCCTGCCGCTGCCCGACGGCAGCGCGTTCCGCCTGGGCGAGGGCCACACCGCCGCCTCGTTGCAGGCCTCGTCGCCGCGGGACATCGAGCGCCTCGCCGGCTACGGCGCGATGCTCGATCGCGTCGTCGCGGTGCTGCGCGAGCTGATGCAGCGCACCCCGCCCAACCTGGGCGACCGCATGGCGCTGGCCGACTGGCTGGCTTCGCTGGATGCCGCGCGGCGACTGCGGCACCTCGACCTGCGCGGCCGCCGCGACCTGCTCGACCTGTTCACCAAGTCCGCAGGCGAACTGCTCGACCACTGGTTCGAATCCACGCCGCTCAAGGCGGCGCTGGGCTGGGATTCGGTGGTCGGCAACTTCGCCAGTCCGTACACGCCCGGCAGTGCCTACGTGCTGCTGCACCACGTGTTCGGGCAGACCAACGGCAAGCCGGGCGTGTGGGGCCATGCGATCGGCGGCATGGGCGCCATCACCCAGGCGATCGCGGCCGAGTGCGCGGCGCGCGGCGTGCAGGTCCACAGCGGGCAGGCGGTGGAGCAGGTGCTGGTGGAAGGCGGCCGCGCGACCGGCGTGGTGCTGGCCGGTGGCCGCGAGCTGCGCGCCGCGACCGTGGTGTCCAACCTCAACCCGAAGCTGCTGTACACGCGCCTGGTCGCCCCCGCGCACCTGGACGAGGACACCGTGCAACGCATCGGGCGCTATCGCTGCGGCTCGGGCACCTTCCGCATGAACGTGGCGCTGTCGGAGCTGCCCGACTTCACGGCCGCGCCCGGAACCCGGCTGCAGCCGCATCACCAGAGCGGGATCCTGGTCGGACCCTCGCTGCAGTATTTCGAGAACGCCTACTTCGACGCCAAGTCGCGTGCCCACAATCCCGGCTGGGCGCGCGCGCCGATCGTCGAGCTGGTGATCTCCTCCACGCTCGACGACACCCTGGCGCCGCCCGGGCAGCACGTGGCGAGCCTGTTCTGCCAGCACGTCAATCCGGAACTGCCGGCGGGCGAGGGCGGCTGGGACGCACATCGCGACACGGTCGCCCGGTTGATGATCGACACGGTGGACGCGGTGGCGCCGAACTTCGCGCGCAGCGTGCTGGGCTACCGCGCGCTCTCGCCGCTGGACCTGGAGCGCGAGTTCGGCCTGGTCGGCGGCGACATCTTCCACGGCGCACTCGGCCTGGACCAGATGTTCAGCGCACGCCCGCTGCTGGGCCAGGGCAACTACCGCGGCGCGCTGCCCGGCCTGTACCTGTGCGGCGCCGGCAGCCATCCGGGCGGCGGCGTCACCGGCCTGCCCGGGCGCAACGCCGCGCGCGAAATCCTACGCGACCTGCGGCGCCGGCCGCGGCCGGACTGACGTCCCGGGCGGCGTCGCGCGCGCCCAAAGAGCGGGCACGCACTCGACGCATCGGCTCCTCGCGTGGATGTAATCGTTACCAACCGCAGTGCGGCGAGCGCGACCTGCACACCGCTTAGTAAACCGGCCGGTATCGTTTTGCGGTGCAGCGTGCAACCGGGGTAACGAATCGTTCACGATGCCCCCGCACCCGACGTGGGGGAGGGAGCAAAGCCCGCTGGCAGGCAACTGCGAGCGGGCTTTTTTATTGCCCGGAGCCTGGCGCGCAGGCCGACGAAGACGTCGTCGGCGCCTGTGCATGCCTGGTTTGACGGCGGGCGCAACGCGCGCGGAAAGAGACAGGTCCCGTGCATCCGCAGCCGCTCTCCACTCTCGCCACCCACGGCCGACTGTCCCGCGGGCAGGCAAGCCTGCATCGCGGAACCCAAGGGCGGCCAGCGCCTGCGGTCGCGTGCCAGCGACATGCGCGCAGCGCGCCCGCCGGCAGCGCGCGGGATCCCGCGATCCCCGACGACGACGCCCGGAGCACCGGGTGCATCGTTTCGTCCTCTTCCCCGCAGCGCGCCCTCCGGACGGGCGCGTCGCCAGGCACGGCCCGGCAGGACCAGCGCCGGGCAACGAAGCCGCGGGTCCGCCGCTGCTGCACAATCCCGCCATGGATGACCCCCGCTCCCAGTCCGAGGCGATCGCCGATCGCGCACTTGCGCGCTTCCCCACGCTGGCCGGCGAGGGACCGCTGTACGAACGGCTGCGGCAGGTGGCGATCGCCAGCGACTTCGCCATCGACGTGCTGGTGCAGCAGCCGGCCGTGCTCGCGCAGCTGGCGCTCGACGACGGCGCGACGGCGATTGCGCCGCCGGTGCTCGACCCGGACGGTCGCGACGACTGGCCGCGCCTGCTGCGCCAGTATCGACGCGCCGAGTCGACCCGCCTGGTCTGGCGCGACGTGCTCGGAATCGACGATGTCGATGCCACGCTCACCGGCACCACGCGCCTAGCCGAAGCGTGCCTGCACATCGCCCTCGACGCGCTGGAGCAGGACTTCGCCCGCCGCCATGGCGTGGTGCGTGATGGCGAGGGCCAGCCGGTGCGGCTGGTCGTGTTCGGCATGGGCAAGCTCGGCGGCGGCGAGCTCAACTTCAGTTCCGACATCGACCTGGTCTATGCCTACGAGCACGGCGGAGAAAGCGACGGGACGCGCATGCTGGCCGCCGAGGACTATTTCGCGCGACTGGGGCAGCAGCTGGCGCGGCTGCTCGACGAGACGACCGTCGACGGCTTCTGCCACCGGGTCGACCTGCGCCTGCGCCCCTTCGGCAATGCCGGGCGCGTGGCGATGAGCTTTGCCGCGATGGAGCTGTACTTCCAGCGCGAAGGCCGCGACTGGGAACGCTACGCCTGGCAGAAGGCGCGCCCGGTCGCCGGCGACGTGGAGGCGGGGCAGCGCTTCCTGGCAGCGCTGCGCCCCTTCGTCTATCGACGCTACCTCGACTTCGGCGCGCTCGACGGCCTGCGCCAGATGAAGGCGATGATCGCCGCCGAGGTCGTGCGCCAGGAGCTGGCCGACGACGTCAAGCGCGGGCCGGGCGGCATCCGCGAGATCGAGTTCCTCGCCCAGGCCCTGCAGCTGATCCGCGGCGGTCGCGAACCCGCGCTGCAGCAGCCGCAGCTGCTGCCCGCCCTGGCCGCGCTGTGCGAAGCCGGCCAGATCGGCGCCGACACCGCCGAGGCGCTGGCGGGCGACTACCGCTTCCTGCGCCGGCTGGAGAACCGGCTGCAGATGCTGCGCGACGCGCAGACGCACGTGCTGCCCGCGACCGATGTCGACCGCGACCGGATCGCGCGCGGGCTCGGGCACGCGCACTGGCAGACGCTCGAGCCGGAGATCCGCCGGCATCGCGACGATGTCGCCCAGGAATTCGACGCGTTGCTGTCGCAGCGGGGGCAGCAGCCCGCCGTGGCCCACGACATCGCCGCCTACTGGCGCGCGCTTCCCGACGGCAGCAGCGCCGATGCGCTGGCGGCCGCCGGGTTCGGTGATGCCGGCAGCGTGGACGCGGCGCTGCGCGATTTCGCCCGCTCGCCCAGCGTGCGCGAACTGTCCGACGCCACCCGGGCGCGGCTGGACCGGGTGATGCCGGTGCTGCTGCAGGCCTCGGCGCCGGCCGACCGTCCCCTGCAGGCGATCCGGCGGCTGCTGGCGCTGCTGCACAACATCCTGCGGCGGTCGAGCTACCTGGCCCTGCTCGACGAACACCCGCCGGCGCTGGCGCGGCTGGTCGACCTAGTCACCCGCAGCGCGCTGCTGGCCGAGCGGCTGGCCGCGCACCCGCTGCTGCTCGACGAACTGCTCGACGCCCGCGCCGAAGGTCCGCTGCCCACGCGCGAGCTGTTCGAGGCGGCCTGCGCCGGGGTCGATGCCGACGACACCGAAACCGCGCTGTTCGCGCTCAACGAGATCCGCCAGCAGCTCAGCTTCCGCATCGCGCTGGCCACCCTCGACCGGCGCCAGCCCGCGCAGGACAGTACGCGCCAGCTGGCCTGGCTGGCCGATGCGATCGTGCAGGCCGTGCTGGCGCTGGCGCGGCGCGAGCTGCACGCCGCGCATGGCGCGATCGCCGGCGCGGGCTTCGCGGTACTCGGCTACGGCAGCCTCGGCGGCGAGGAGCTGGGATTCGGCTCCGACCTCGACCTGGTGTTCCTGTACGACGCGCCGCTGGACGTGCAGTCCGACGGGCCGCGCCCGCTCGACGCGCCGCGCTGGTTCGCGCGCCTGGCGCAGAAGATCGTGGCCCTGCTGGGCGCGGTGACCGGCGCCGGGCGCCTGTACGACATCGACGTGCGGCTGCGTCCCGATGGCGGCAAGGGTCTGCTCGTGTCGTCGCTGGCCAGCTATGGCGACTACCAGCGCGAACGCGCCTGGACCTGGGAACACCAGGCGCTGGTGCGCGCGCGCTGCGTGGCCGGCGATCCGGAACTTGCCGCGGCCTTCGACAGCATCAGGTCGGCCACCCTCGGTCGCGAGCGCGCGCAGGACACGCTGCGCGCGGACGTGGTGTCGATGCGCGCGCGCATGCGCGCCGAACTCGACCGCGGCGGCGAGGGCCTGTTCGACCTCAAGCAGGGCGAGGGCGGCCTGGTCGACCTGGAGTTCCTGCTGCAGTACCTGGTGCTGCGCGAGGCCGTGGCGCGCCCCGAACTGCTGCTCCCGCGCGCGACCCCGCTGCTGGTCGAGGCGCTGGCGCGTGCGGGCGTGCTCGACGCCGAGGCCGCGCAGGCGCTGGGCGAGGCGCACGCCCTGCTGGTTGCCACCGGCCTGGACTGCACGCTCGACCGGCGCGCGCGCATCGTGCCGCTCGATGTGCCGCTGCAGGCGGCGCGCGCGGTGATCGGCCATGCGTGGCGAAGCCACGGGCTGGTGGACTGAGCCGGACGCCTGCAGCGGACGTCCGCCGGCGATGTCGCGAGGAACCCGGCGGGCCGGTCGCGCTCGCGCAGGATGCCCCCTGCGCTGCCGGCACCCTGTCGCGGCCCTGGCCCGGTGATGCCGTATCGCGCGGGCGCGCGTATCGGGTCGTCGCGCGCCCCGTTTGCGCGGCTGCCACCAACCGGCGCGTCGAGCGGACGGCGCCAGCCGGCGCGCTATAGTGCGCCGCTGCATCGAAGGGAACGCAACGCGATGAGCGACGGTGGGCCGCAGTGGCTGGAGACGATCGAGCGCGAAACAGGCGCCGATCCGGCGTGGAGCGTGCTGTGGCTGCACGGCCTGGGCGCCGACGGTAACGACTTCGTGCCGATCCTGCCCGAACTGGTGCGGCCCGGCTGGCCGGCGATGCGGTTCGTGTTCCCGCATGCGCCGGTGCGCGCGGTGACGATCAACAACGGCGCCCGCATGCGCGCCTGGTACGACATCCGCGATTTCGACCTGGCCAATCGCGCCGACGAGCAGGGCGTGGTCGAATCCATCGCCCAGGTCACGGCGCTGATCGACCGCGAGATCGCGCGCGGCATCCCGGCCTCGCGGATCTTCCTGGCCGGCTTCTCGCAGGGCGGCGCGATCACCCTCGCCGCCGGCCTGCGCCGCACGACCCCGCTGGCCGGCCTGGTGGGCCTGTCCACCTACCTGCCCGGCGCGGCGACCGCCGCCGCTGCGCTGGCCGCGGCCGCGAAGTCGCAGCCGCTGTTCATGGCCCACGGCACCGCCGATCCGGTGGTGCCCTTCGCGGCCGGCGAGCAGAGCGCGGCCTGGATGCGCCAGCATGGCTTCGAGGTCGAGTTCCATCGCTACCCGATGCCGCACTCGGTCTGCATCGAGGAGATCCGCGACCTTGGCGACTGGATCGGCAGGCGGCTTGCGGTTGCGGCCTGAGCCGCGTTTGGCGGCCGGCCGGGCTGCGGCTACCATGCCGATGACACGTTTTTCCTGGAACCGGACGCCCCAGTGAAGATCGTCATCGCAGACGACGAACCGCTTGCCCGCGAGCGCCTGCGGGCGCTGCTGGCCGCGCAGGCCGACGTGGAGGTGGTGGCCGAGGTCGGCGACGGGCACCAGACCCTGCACGCCTGCGCCGAGCACGATCCGGACCTGGTCCTGCTCGACATCGCCATGCCCGGCATCGACGGGCTGGAAGTGGCGCGGCACCTGCAGGCGTTCGAGCCGCGGCCGGCGGTGGTGTTCTGCACCGCCTACGATGCGCACGCGCTGTCGGCCTTCGACGCCGAAGCGGTCGACTACCTGGTCAAGCCGGTGCGCGCCGAACGGCTGGCGTCGGCGCTGCAGCGCGCGCGCGCGTTGACCGCTGGCCGCCAGCCCCGGCCCGGTGGCGGAACCGACGGCGCGCGCCGCACCCATCTGTGCGCGCGGCTGCGCGGCAGCCTGCGGCTGATCCCGGTCGAGGACGTGCGCTACCTGCAGGCCGAGGAGAAGTACGTTGTGGTCCACCACGCGCGCGGCGAGGACCTGATCGAGGAGTCGCTCAAGTCGCTTGAGGACGAGTTCGGCGACCGCTTCGTGCGCATCCACCGCAACTGCCTGGTGGCCCGGCACGAGCTGGTCGAGCTGCGGCGCGGGCTGGACGGCCACGTCCACGCCATCCTGCGCCACGGCGACCGCCCGCTGGAAGTCAGCCGCCGCTGCGTGGCGCAGCTGCGCGACACCATCCGCAGCCTCTAGCCCGCGCAGGCCGGCGGTCGCGCCACCGAGGCGCCCGCGCAGGGGATAATGCGCGCATGGACCTGCTTCGCATCGCCACCCGCAAGAGCCCGCTCGCCCTGTGGCAGACCGAACACGTGGCCGCGCGCCTGCGCGCGGCGCATCCGGGCCTGGAGGTCGCGCTGGTGCCGCTGAGTACGCGCGGCGACGAGGTGCTGGACCGTTCGCTGGCCGCGATCGGCGGCAAGGGCCTGTTCCTCAAGGAGCTGGAAGTGGCGATGCAGCGCGGCGAGGCGGATTGCGCGGTGCATTCGCTCAAGGACGTGCCGATGGCGCTGGAGCCGGGCTTCGCCCTGCCGGCGATCCTGGAGCGCGCCGACCCCGCCGATGCCTTCGTCAGCAACCGCTTCGACGGGATCGACGACCTGCCCGAGGGCGCCTGCGTCGGCACCTCGTCGCTGCGGCGCCAGGCGCAGCTGTGCGCGCGCCGGCCCGACCTGCAGTTGCGCGACCTGCGCGGCAACGTCAACACGCGGCTGGCGCGGCTCGACGGCGGCGACTACGACGCCATCGTGCTCGCCTGCGCGGGCCTGCTGCGGCTGGGGCTGGAGGCGCGGATCCGTTCGCGGCTGCTGGCGCCGGGCTGGCTGCCCGCACCCGCGCAGGGCGCGATCGCGATCGAGAGCCGCGACGGCGATACCGCCGTGCAGCGCCTGCTTTCGGTGCTCGACCATGCGCCCACGCGGCGCTGCGTCGAGGCCGAGCGGGCAATGAACCGCGCGCTGCACGGCAGCTGCCACGTACCGGTGGCGGCCTTCGCCCAGGAAATCGACGGCGGGCGGCTGCAGCTGCAGGGGCTGGTCGGCGATGCCGGCAGTGGCCGCCTGCTGCGTGCCGAGGCCAGCGGCGAGGACGCTGCGGGCGTGGGTGCGGAGGTGGCGCGACGGCTGCTGGAAGACGGCGCCGGGGCGCTGCTCGCGCCGCACACCTGATCGCCGCGGCGCCAGATGGCGGCCGATCGCCTCCGCCCGGCCTAGAAGGCGTAGCGCAGCCGGACCGAGCCTTCCCGGTCGGTATGGCCCTGCCCGCCGTTGCCGGCGGTGTCGTGGCGCAGCTCGAAATCGCCCAGCAGCGACCATTGCGGGGCCAGCTCCAGGTCCACGCCGATGGTCTGGCGCAGGTAGGCGTTCTCGCGGCCGCGCTCCACCCGCACCTGCTGGTTCAGCGAGCCGAACTCGCCCAGTCGCTGCGACAGGCGCAGCTGGCCCATCGCCACCGGTCCCTGCGTCGCGGTGCCGTAGTTGGCGTAGGGCTGCAGGCGATAGCCGGTGCCGACCTCCACCTGGATCCGGGTCTGCGCGCTGCGGACCGCCTCCATCCCGTAGCGGGCATCGACCAGGGCGGCGCCGCCGCTGGAGTCGAACCAGTCGCGGCGCGACGCGGGCGAATGCAGGCCGATGAAGCGGCGCGTGGCCAGGCGCGGCAGGCGCTGCGGCCTGATCTCGGCCACCACGCCGGGCGCGTCGCTGCGGGCCAGCGTGCGCCGGGACTGCCGCCACTCGGCGTCGGGGCAGACCAGGCGCAGGCAGGGCTGGCGCAGCGACACCCGCCCGGAGGCGACCGCCAGCGCCGCCGGCTGGTCCGGCGCTTCGGGCAGGGGCTGCAGGAACACGGGCAGGCCGATCACGGCCAGCCACCAGCTGGCGAGCATCCGGACTCCAGGGGTGGAAACGATTTCCGGCCGCCATTGTGCCAAGCGCGGCCGTGATCTCAACTGAACCGGAGACGAAAACCGTCCGGCGCCGCGCTCAGAACGGGAAGAAGCGCGGGATCAGCACGATCGCTGCGGTGCAGAACACCACGTTGAGCGGCAGTCCGATGCGCACGAAGTCCGAGAACCGGTAGCCGCCGGCCGTGAACACCATCGTGTTGGTCTGGTAGCTGATCGGCGTGGCGAAGCTGGTCGAGGCGGCGAAGGCGACGGCCACCAGCAGGGGCTTGGGGTCGATGCCCATCGATTCGGCGGTGGCCAGCGCGATCGGCACCACCAGCACCGCCGAGGCGTTGTTGCTCATGAACTCGGTGGCGATCGAGGTCATCAGGTAGACCGCGGCCAGCGCGGCCAGCGGGCCGAAACCGCCCAGGGTGCCGATCATGAAGTCGGCTGCCAGTGCCGCGCCGCCGCTCTTCTGCAGCGCCACGCCCAGCGGAAGGATCCCGGCCAGCAGCAGGATCACCCGCCAGTCGATCGCGCGGTAGGCCTCGTCCGGTTCGATCAGGCCGAACACCAGCAGGGCCCCGCAGCCGACCAGCGCCGCCTCCACGATCGACAGCCAGCCCAGCGCGGCCACCCCGATCGTGGCCACCATCACCAGCACCGACAGCGTCGCCCGGAACGGGTCGGGCCGGGCCTGCTTGCGCGTGCCCAGCACGATCATGCCCTTGTCCGCGCGCAGGTCCTCGATCGCCCGGGCCGGCGCGTCCAGCAGCAGCACGTCGCCCAGGTTGAGCTGCACGTGGTCCAGCGGCTGGCGCACGTCGAGCAGGCGCCGGTGGATGCCGTGCACCCGCGCGCGGTACATGTGGCCGAAGCGCATCCCCGACAGCGTGTGCCCGATCAGGTGCGAGCCGGGCGAGACCATCACCTCGACCTGCACGCGTTCGGCGTCGATGTCGCCGTCCAGGTCGCGTGCGACGTGGTCGAACTTCAGCCGGCGCGCCTTGCGCACCGCGGCGATGTGCTTCCATTCGCCGCGCAACAGCAGCCGGTCGCCGGCGCGCACCTCGGCATCGGCGCCGTACACCGCGCGCCCGTCGCGCAGGATCTCCAGCACCACCGCATCGTCGATGCTGGCCGGCACCACCTGGTTGCGGCGCAGGCCGATGGCGCTCGACTCCTCCGGCACCAGCAGCTCGGCGACGTAGCGGCCGACGTGCTCGTTCTCCGCGGTGCCCGGCACGCCGCGGTCGGGCAGCAGCCAGCGTCCGACCGTCATCAGGTACAGCATGCAGATGCCGACGAACACGATGCCCAGCGGTGCGAACTCGAACAGGGTGAAGCCCACGCCCGCCGCGTCTCGCGCCATCGCGTCCACCAGCAGGTTGGTCGAAGTGCCGATCAGCGTGCACACCCCGGCCGCCTGCGACATGTAGGACAGCGGGATCAGGAACTTCGACGGCGCCCAGCGGTTGGCGGTGCTGGCGGCCAGCACCAGCGGCAGGAACACGGCCACCGTCGCGGTGTTGTTGACGAACGCGGCCACGCACGAGACCAGCACCAGCATCACCAGCAGGAACAGCCACTGGGAGCGGATCCTGGACAGGACCTCGCCGATCGCGGCCACGGCGCCGTTGCGCTGCAGGGACGCGCTCAGCACGAACATTGCCGCGACCATGATCGTGGCCTGGCTGCTGAAGCCCGACAGCCCCTCCGTCATGCTGAGTACGCCGGTGACCACCAGCGCGGTCATCACCAGCAGCGCGACCACGTCCACGCGCAGCCGCTCGGTGACGAACAGGTAGATCGCCCCGGCCAGGATCCCCAGGGTCAGCCACAGGGCCATGGCGTCTCCCTGCGCGCGCGCGCGGCGGCCGCACGCAAGTCTGCGCGCCCCGCTTCCGCCGTCGTCGGTCCGGTTGTCCTGTCGGCCACGTCCGGCCATGTCCCCGCGAAATCCACTGCACATGGTGCGGCCGGTGCCGCGATGCTGCAAATCCGCAGGCCGTGCCGGACGTTTCCGCGCCCGCCCGGCTGGCGCCAAGCGGCCGCGGACAGCGCATAATCGCCCGCATGGACCGATACGAACGCATCCTGTCCCTGCACCGCATCCTCAAGACCTCGCGCTACCCGGTGACGGTCGCGCGGCTGCAGGAGGAACTCGAATGCTCGCGCGCCACGGTCTACCGCGACCTGGCGTTCCTGCGCGATGCGCTGATGGCGCCGATCGTCGGCGATGGCGAGGCCGGCTTTCGCTACGACGCGGAGGAGGGCGGCCGCTTCGAACTGCCCGGGCTGTGGCTCAACTCCGACGAACTGCACGCGTTGCTGGCCGCGCAGCAGCTGCTCTCGCGCAGCGCCGGCGGGGTGCTGTCCAGCGCGCTGGCGCCGCTGCAGTCGCGCATCGACAAGCTGCTCGACGAGCATTCGGCCGGCAAGCAGTGGCCGGTCGAGCGGGTGCGGGTGGTGCCGCACCGCGGCCGGCGCATGGACGAGCACGTGTTCCGCAACGTCTGCTCGGCTGTGCTGCAGCGCAAGCAGCTGGCGTTCGACTACCGCGCCCGCTCCACCGACGAGAAGACCCGGCGCACCGTGTCCCCGCAGCGCATCACCCATTACCGCGACAACTGGTACCTCGACGCCTGGGACCAGGAGCGCGAGGCGCTGCGCAGCTTCTCGGTCGACCGCATTGCCACCGCGCGCGTGCTCGACGCCGCGGCCCGCGACATCGACGAGGCCGAACTCGACACCCACTTGGCCGGCAGCTACGGCATCTTCTCCGGCCCGGCCAAGGGCGTGGCGACGATCATGTTCAGCGCCAAGGCTGCGCGCTGGGTGGCCGACGAACACTGGCATTCGCAACAGCAGGGTCGCCTGCTGCCCGACGGGCGCTACGAGCTCAAGCTGCCCTACAGCGCGTCGCGCGAACTGCTGATGGACGTGCTGCACTACGGTGCGGACGCCGAGATCGTGGCGCCGCCGGCCCTGCGCGAGCAGGCCAAGGCGCTGCTGCAGCTGGCGCTGTCGAACTACGAACGGTGACGTCCGACGCACCGGGCGCCCCCGCGCAGGCCGGGCGTGAACGCATCGCGCTGGCGCTGGGCGCCGGCGGCGCGCGCGGGCTGGCGCAGATCGGCGTGATCGAGGTGCTGGAGGAGCGCGGCTTCGCCATCGACGCGGTGTCCGGATCGTCCAGCGGCGCCCTGGTCGGCGGGATCTTCGCCGCCGGCCGCCTGCGTGCCTTCGACGAGCGCCTGCGCGCCATGTCGCGCAACGATTTCCTGCGCCTGCTCGATCCGGGCTGGCGGCGCTCGGGCGTGCTGCAGGGACAGCGCCTGGTGGAGACGATGCGCGAGGTGGTGGGCGATCCGCTGATCGAGACGCTGCCGGTCGAGTTCACCGCGGTCGCGGTCGACCTGGAGCGTCAGCGCGAGGTCTGGATCCGCGAGGGCCGCCTGTGGGATGCGCTGCGAGCTTCGTTCGCGATCCCGGGACTGTTCACGCCGCACCGGGTCAACGGCCGCGCGCTGGTCGACGGCGGCCTGCTGGCGCCCTTGCCGATCACCGCGACCCGGCTGGCCGACGCGCACCGCCTGGTGGCCGTGGACATGCATGGCTGGCCACGGCGTCCGCCGGGCGAACCGGCTTCGCCGCCGCAGAGGGATGATGGCCCCGGCTTCGGCGCGCGCATCGGCAACTGGCTGGAACGCGCGGTGGCGGGCGAGGCGGGGGACGCCGGCGGCGACGCGCTGCGCATGTCGCTGCCCGAGATCATGTCGCGTTCGCTGGACACGATGCAGGCGCAGATCTCGCGCGTGCAGCTGGCGCTGGATCCGCCCGAGCTGCTGATCCGCATCCCCCGCGACGTCTGCCAGTTCTACGAATTCTGGCGCGCGGCCGAACTGATCGACGTCGGCCGCGCCGTGGCGACCCGGGCGCTGGACACCGCCGGCTACTGAGCCCGGCGTCCGGCCATCCGCGGCCGTCGCAGCCGTTGAGATGTGCCTGGGCGAGGCTGCGCTCCCACCCAGGAGCCGCCGCCATGACCGCACCGACCCCGCTGCACCGCACCGCCGAGGCGCCGCTGCGCACCATCGAAGCCGCGCTGCTGGGCGCGCTGTTCCTGGGCGTGGTGGCGATGCTGTCGCTGCCGGCGCCGGGCTGGGCGGCGCCGTGGCTGGCGCTGGCGCCGGGCTCGGGCCTGGCGATGGCCGCCGCGCTGCGCCTGTCGCGGCGCAGCGGGGCCGCCCGCGCGACCGGCGCGACCCCTGTCCTGCGCCGCCGTCGTCCGGCCGCGGCCATGGCCGCACGCAGGCGCGGCCCGGCGCCGCGGCCCGCATCGCGCCTGCTCGCGGCGCTGGCATTGCGCTGAAAACCTTCGTCTTTCGGGTGGATCCAGGGACGGACCCGTCCGGAAACCACGCGGCCCGCGCTGCGTGACTCCTGGCGTCGCCGGACCTCAGCGCAGGATCTGCGGCGGCTGTCCGCCCACGATCACCACGTCGGCGGGGCGTCGCGCGAACAGGCCCACGCTCACCACGCCGGGGATCTGGTTGAGTTCACGCTCCAGCGCCACCGGGTCGGTGATGCGCAGGTTGTGCACGTCGAGCACGAGGTTGCCGTTGTCGGTCACCACGCCCTCGCGCCACACCGGCTGGCCGCCGGTCCGGGCCAGGATCTCGCGCCCGACCAGGCTGCGCGCCATCGGGATCACCTCGACCGGCAGCGGGAACCTGCCCAGCACGTCGACCTGCTTGGCCGGGTCGATGATGCAGACGAATGTCTCGCTGGCCTCGGCGATGATCTTCTCGCGGGTCAGCGCCGCGCCGCCACCCTTGATCAGGCAGCGCCGTGGATCGCATTCGTCGGCACCGTCGACGTACAGCGGTAGCGGGCCGGTGGCATTGAGGTCGAGGATCTCGATGCCGAGCCGGCGCAACTGCTGCGTGCTCTGCTCCGAGCTCGATACCGCGCCGGCGATGCGGTCGCGGATCCTGCCCAGTGCGTCGATGAAGTAGGCCACCGTCGAGCCGGTGCCGACGCCGACAACCATGCCGTCCTCGACGAATTCGATGGCCTTCTCGCCGGCCAGGCGCTTGGATTCGGACATGTGCGGTTCCCGGGGGGTGTCTGTTGGGTGGCGGCGGCCGGTCAGCCCGGGCGGCCCGGAGCGGGCCTGGCCGGGCGCGGCGGAGAATGGATGACCGGACTCACTCCAGCGCCAGCAGCAGCTTCCACTGCGCGGCGGTCACGGGCAGCACCGACAGGCGCGTGCCCTTGCGGATCAGCGCGAACTCCTCGCCCAGCGCCTCGGCGTGCCCGCGGATCTCGTCGAGCGGGATCGCACGCTCCAGCTTGCGCACGAAGCCCACGTCGACCAGGTCCCAGCGCGGCTGCTCGCGCGTGGACTTCCCGTCGAAGTACTTGGACTTCTTCTGGAACTGGGTCGGGTCCGGATACGGCGCGCTCGCGACCTCGCCGATCCCGTAGATGCCCGGCACCTCGGTGTTGGAGTGGTAGAACAGCACGCCGTCGCCGACCTGCATCTGGCGCATGAAGTTGCGCGCCTGGTAGTTGCGCACGCCGGTCCAGGGTTCGGTGCGGACGCGCTGGAGGTCGTCGATCGAGAAATCCGTGGGTTCGGACTTCATCAGCCAGTAGCGCTTGCGCGGACTCATGGGCTCACCAGGAAGGTGTCGGATTCGGTGCAGACCGCGTCGAGCGGGATATCCCAGGCCTCGGGCCGGATCGCGTCGGCCTGCTGCACGGAGAACGCGGCGCCGACCAGGTGGGGCGGCGCGGGCCGGTCCAGGCGTGCGGCGAAGCTGCGATCGTACCAGCCGCCGCCCATGCCGAGCCGGTGCCCGGCCGCGTCGAACGCAACCAGCGGCGCGACCACGAGGTCGAGCTGTTCGGGGCGCAGCAGTTCGGCTTCGGGCACGTCGGGTTCGGGGATGCCGTGGCGATTGGTCGACAGCGGCGCGCCGGGTTTCCACGGCGCGAAACGCAGGGTGTCGTCGGCGTGCAGCACCGGCAGGCAGTAGCGCACGGCGCGCGGCAGGCGCAGCTGCCAGGCGTGCAGCGCGATCTCGCCGTCCATCGCCCAGTAGCCCGCCACCGCGCCGGCCTGCGGGGCGAACGGCAACGCCAGCAGGCGCGAAGCCAGCGCGTCCGCCGCGGCGATGCGCGTCGCCGCGGGCAGGGCGCGACGGCGTGCGCGCATCTCGCGGCGCAGTGCGCCGCGGTCATCGTTCATGGTGGGATCCGCGCAAGAGCATGCGCGCTATTGTGACCGCCCCTGCCGGGTCACTGGAAGCGGCGCCGCGACGGAATCCGTGGCGGCGCGCGACCGGAATGAATACGTCCTCCGCACATGCCGATGCCTGCGAAACGACCTTGAACCCGGGGTTCAAGTGGGAGCGTTCGGTTTCCATCGGGCTTCCCGCTGCAAGGCGGACCTGCACTCCCGGATTCCTCGCGCCCCCGTGGTCGTAATTAAGGGACAAGGCGAATGTTGCGCATGCCGTCGATCACGGCAGAGGACGCAAACGAAGTATAGCCCGCCGGTAAAACCTGCCAAGTCCGTTCGTCGGGCGCCGCGTGCATCGGTTCATTTCCGCCCGGTCGCGCGCGGCGCATTGCGGTGGCGGATCGCGTTGCCCGGCCCGCGCAGCGCGTTCAGGCGCAGCGGTGACATCCGTGACGGGCACCCATGCGTCGCGGCGGCGTCAGCGCGCGTCGATCAGGTCGTCGAGCTTGCGCTGCAGGCTTTCGAGCAGGTCGGCCATCTCGCGGTCGCGCTGTGCGTTCTCCACCCGCACCTGCTGCAGTTCGTGCGCCAGGTTCAGCGCCGCGAGCACGGCCACGCGGTCGACCGCGGCCATGCGGTTGCTGCCGCGGACCTCGCGCATGCGCTCGTCGAGCAGTTTCGCAGCCGCCACCAGGCTCTCGCGCCCGTCGGCCGACACGCCCACCGTGTACTCGCGGTCGAGCAGGCGGACGTTGACCGCCTCGCTGGTCCCGCTCATGCGCGC
Source organism: uncultured Luteimonas sp. (assembly GCF_947492465.1). Lineage (NCBI taxonomy): Bacteria > Pseudomonadati > Pseudomonadota > Gammaproteobacteria > Lysobacterales > Lysobacteraceae > Luteimonas > uncultured Luteimonas sp. Next base: position 176,911 of record NZ_CANLNF010000002.1, on the reverse strand, counting down.
ACGCTCACGTGTGCTGTTCCAGCGACTTGAGCCGCGCGATCATCGCCTCGACCCGCGAGCGCGCCTGCTCGTTCTTGGCCAGCAGCTGCGAACGTTCGCCCGAGATCTGCTCGTGCTGCTGGCGCAGCGAGCGGTTCTCCTCGGACAGCTTCTGGGCGCGGTCGACCAGCGCGTCGATGCGCGCGGTGAGCGCGCGGAGCTGGGCGATCACGTCGGGGCGGTCCATGGCGGCACGATAACAGGCCGCGCGGAGCGGTCAAGGCGCGGCCAGCGGCGGCGCCGGCACCTGCTCGCGGGCCGGGCGCCAGTTGCGGATGAAGGCCAGGCAGGCATGCGCCTCCAGCGGCTGCGACAGCCAGAAGCCCTGGACCTCGTCGCACTGGTGGTCGCTCAGGAAGCGCGCCTGGGCGTCGGTCTCCACGCCCTCGGCCACCACGTTCAGGCCCAGCGAGTGGGCCATGGTGATGACCGTGCTGGTGATCGCCGCGTCTTCCGGGTCGTGGGTGAGATCGCCGATGAAGGCCTTGTCGATCTTGATCGTGGTGATCGGCAGGCGCTTGAGGTAGGCCAGCGAGGAATAGCCCGTGCCGAAATCGTCGATCGCCAGCGACACGCCCAGTTCGCGGAAGGACTGCAGCTTGGCGGCGGCGTGCTCGGCATTGGCCATCAGCACGCTCTCGGTCAGCTCCAGCTCGAGCGCGCTCGGCGGCAGGTCGATGTCGGCCAGCACGCGGCTCACCACTTCGGGGAAGTCGCCGCGCAGCAGCTGCAGCACGGACACGTTGACCGACACGGTGAGGTTGGTCAGGCCGTGCTGGCGCCAGCGCTGGAGGGTCAGGCAGGCCTCGCGCAGCACCCATTCGCCGATCTCCAGGATCAGACCGCTTTCCTCCGCCATCGGGATGAAATCCGAGGGCGGGATCTCGCCGTGCTCTGCGCTGCGCCAGCGCAGCAGCGCCTCCACGCCGGTGATGCGGCCCTGGGCCAGCGCCATCTGCGGCTGGAACACAAGGCGCAGTTCGCCGCGATCGAGCACCTTGCGCAGCGCGCCGGAGATGGTCGCGCGCTGGCGCACGACCACGTCCATCGCGTCGTCGTAGCGCATGAAGGTGCGGCGGCCGGCGGCCTTGGCCTGGTACATCGCGGTGTCGGCCTGTTTGAGCAGTTCGGTCGGCACGTGCGCGTGGTCGGGGTAGAGGCTGATGCCGATCGAGGGCGAAATCGCGATCTCGCGGCGGTCGTCGAGCAACAGCGGCGCCTCGAAGGCCATGATGATCTCGCGCGCCACGTGGTCGGCTTCCTCGGGCGAGGCGAGGTTCTCCAGCACCACGGTGAACTCGTCGCCGCCCAGCCGGGCGACCGTGTGGTGCATGCCCACGGTCTGCTGCAGGCGCGCGGCGGCGGCGCGCAGGATGCGGTCGCCGGCGGCGTGGCCGAGCGAGTCGTTGACGTCCTTGAAGCGGTCGAGGTCGAGGAACAGCACCGCGATGCGGTTGTCCTCGCGGTGCGCGCGCACGATCGCCCGCGACAGGCGCTCGGACAGCAGCGAGCGGTTGGGCAGGTTGGTCAGGGTGTCGAAGTTGGCCAGGTAGCGCAGTTCCTGCTCGGCGCGCTTCTGCTGGGTGATGTCGTTGAGCACGATCACGTACAGGATCAGCTGGCCGTTCTTGTCGTAGACCGTGCTGGACTCGATCTGGCACAGGAATTCCTCGCCATCCCTGCGCCGCTGCCAGATCTCGCCGGTCCAGCGGCCCTTGCGCCGGATCTGTTCGCGGATGTGCTGGTAGAACGCGCCGTCGTGCTGGAGGCTGTCGAGGATGCTGGCGTTGCGTCCGGTCAGCTCGTCCTCCTCGTAGCCGGTCATGCGCAGGAACGCCGGATTGACCGAGACGAAGTCGAAGTTGCGGTCGATCACCACGACCGCCTCGTTCATGCTGCGCAGCACTTCGCTGGAGATGCGCAGTTCGCGCTCGGCGGCGCGGGTGCCGGTGATGTTGAGCGCGGTGCCGGCGATCCGCAGAATCCTGCCCTGCTCGTCGCGGGCCACCGCCCGCCCGCGGGCGCGCATCCACACCCATTCGCCCTCGCGCTCGATGCGCAGCTCGGCGAGCACGGTGTCGGTACCGCCGGCCAGGTACTCGGCGATGCGCTGGCGGGCCACCGGCAGGTCGTCGGGGTGGATGATGGCGCCAAGGTCGACGACGTCCTCGCCCAGGCGTCCGCCCGTATCCTCGTGCGTGTCCAGCGCCAGGCGGTTGACCCGGCCGCTGGCCACGTCGTAGTCCCAGTAGCGCTCGCCCGTGGCCCACAGGGCGAGCTTCAGCCGTTCCTCGCGGTCACGCAGGCGCGCGACATGGGAGCGCTCGCTCTGGCGACGGCGCAGGGTGATGACCACCAGCGCGACCAGCAGCACGAGCACGGCAGCCGCCGCAGCCATGAGCTGGAGATCCCCCGGATTGGTCGGCACGCGGAGAACCCCTGCGCGTAGCGTTCATGGACATGACGAGTGTAGGCGCCAGCGCAGGCCCGCAACAAGCGCGATCAGGCGCATCGCGCGCGGCACGGCCGCATGCAGCAGCGCCGTCGACGTTCTAGACTTGCGTTCCACCGCCCGGAAACCGCCTGTGCCTCCAGCCTTGCCCCCCCTGCAGGAAGTCGAATCGGCCAGCCGCGGTCGCGAACTGGGCACGGGCGCGAGCGAGTTGCACGGCGGCCTGTGCGGCTGGCTGGCCGGTGGCGGCAGCGACGGTCCCGACTGGCTCGCGCGGGTGCTGGCCGATGCCGACATCGACGCGGTGGCGCCAGGCGACGCGTTCGACCGGCTGCGCGAGGCCAGCGTGGCGCAGCTGGAGGATCGGGAATTCGGCTTCGAGCTGCTGCTGCCCGAGGCAGACGCCAGCCTGTACGAGCGCAGCGGTGCCCTGTTCGACTGGTGCCGGGGCTTCGTCGGCGGCTTCGGCCTGGCCGCCGGGCCGACCCCGCCGCTGTCCGCCGAGGGCCAGGAAGCGCTGGCCGACCTCGTCCGCCTGTCGGCCGCGGCGGCCGAGGAAGGCGGCGACGAGGAAGACGAGGACGCACTGGCCGAGATCGAGGAATACGTGCGCGTCGCGGTGCTGCTGCTGCACGGCGACTGCGCGCTGGGGCCGCGCCACCGCGGGCGCCTGAACTAGCCACCGCGTGCCGATGACGCCTGTCGCCTGCTCCGTCCGCGGCCCGCTGCCGCCCGCCTCGACACGCACGCTGCCCCCCGGCGCCGCTGGCGCGGACGTGCGCTGATGCGCCCGGTCTCCGGCATCTCCGCCCAAGCCTATGCCCGGCGCCGGCGCCAGCTGATGCGCATGGCCGGCGACGACGCCATCCTCGTGCTGCCGGCGGCGCCCGAGCGGATCCGCAGCCGCGACACCCACTATCCCTACCGACAGGATTCGGACCTGTGGTACCTGACCGGCTTTCCCGAGCCGGAGGCGGTGCTGGTGCTGGTGCCGGGTCGGGCTCACGGCGAGACGCTGCTGTTCTGCCGCGAACGCGACCCCGAGCGGGAAGGCTGGGACGGCCCGCGTGCCGGCCCGGAAGGCGCGGTCGAGGCCTTCGGCATGGACGACGCCTATCCCATCGACGATCTCGACGAGATCCTGCCCGGCCTGCTCGAGGGCCGCACCCGCGTCTACTACCACTTCGGTCGCGACACCGAGTTCGACCTCAAGCTGATCGGCTGGCTCAACCGCGTGCGCGCGCAGGTGCGGCTGGGCGCGCAGCCGCCGCACGAGTTCCTGGAGCTGGGCCACCTGCTCGACGAGATGCGGCTGTTCAAGACCCGCGACGAGATCCGGCTGATGCGGCATGCCGCGAACATCAGCGTGCAGGCGCACGAGGCGGCGATGCGCGCGGCGCGCCCGGGCGTGCGCGAGTACGAGCTGCAGGCGGAACTGGAACGGGTGTTCCGCGCGGCCGACGCCGAGCCCGCCTACGCCAGCATCGTCGGCGCCGGCGCCAACGCCTGCGTGCTGCATTACCGGGCCAACCGCGGCCAGGCTCGCAGCGGCGACCTGGTACTGGTGGATGCCGGTGCGGAATACCGCGGCTATGCGGCCGACATCACCCGCACCTTCCCGGTCAGCGGGCGCTTCGGCCCGGCCCAGCGCGCGCTGCACGACCTGGTCGACGCCGCCTACGCCGCGGCGCTGGCACAGGCGCGCCCCGGCCTGCCCTACGAAGCCGGCCACGACGCCGCCGTCCAGACCCTGACCGAGGGCCTGCTGCGGCTGGGGCTGCTGCGCGGCAAGCTCGAAAAGAACATCGCCGACGGCAGCTACAAGCGCTACTACCGGCACAAGACCGGGCACTGGCTGGGCCTGGACGTGCACGACGTGGGCGATTACCGGCTCGACGGCGAGTCGCGGCTGCTCGAGCCGGGCATGGTCTTCACCATCGAGCCGGGCCTGTACATTCCCGCCGACGACACCAGCGTGGCGGCCAAGTGGCGCGGCATCGGCATCCGCACCGAGGACGACGTGGCGATCACCCGCGACGGCCATGAAGTGCTGACCGGCGAGCTCGCACGCAGCGCCGACGAGATCGAGGCGTTCATGGCGCGCTGAGCGCGGCGCGCTTCAGCCTTCCAGCAAGCGGCGCAGCGCGTCGTAGTCTGCGGCCAACGCCTGCGCCTGCGCCGGCCTGGCCAGGCATTCGGCCAGGGCCGGCGGCGGCTCGACGACGCGGCCGACCAGCGGCTCGACAATGGTCTCGAACTTGGCCGGATGCGCGGTGGCCACCACCGCCCAGTCGCGCACGTCGCCGGCGTCGCGCAGGTCCTGCAGCAGCCTGAGCGCGGTCGCGGTATGCGGGCAGGCGACGATCCCGTGGCGCGCCGGCGCCGCGGCGACCACCTTGCGGATGGTGGCGTCGTCGACCGATCCTGCGACGAAGCCCGCACGCAGCTGCGCGTCGCTCCCGTGCCAGTGGCGCAGCCGTTCGAAGTTGCTGGGCGCGCCCACGTCCATGGCGTTGGCCAGGGTGGCGCGGGTGGCGTGCGGCGCGTAGTCGCCACCGGCGAAGTAACGCGGCAGCGTGTCGTTGGCGTTGCAGGCCAGGCGGATCTCGCCGACCGGCGCACCCATCGAGCGTGCGACGAACGCGGCGCTGGCGTTGCCGAGGTTGCCCGTCGGCACGATGAAGTTCAACGTCCGGCGGTGCGCGGCGTGGAAGTGGCTGGCCGCGTGCGCGTAGTACGCCGCCTGCGGCAGCAGCCGGCCGAGGCTGATGCTGTTGGCCGAGCCCAGTGCGACCCTGGCCCGCAACGCCTCGTCCGACAGCGCCTGCTTGGCCAGTCGCTGGCAGTCGTCGAAGCTGCCCTCGACGCGCCAGGCCGAGACGTTGTCGCCCCAGCAGCCCAGTCCGTGCGCCTGCCGCGGCGACACCTTGCCGTCGGGATACAGGATGACGACGCGGAAGCCCGGGCGGCGATGGAACGCCGCGGCCACGGCCGCGCCGGTGTCGCCCGAGGTTGCCACCAGGATCGTGGTCGGCGGCGAGGCCGGGTCGCGCAGCCCTTCCAGCGCGCGCGCCAGGAAGCGCGCGGCGTAGTCCTTGAACGCGGCCGTCGGCCCGTGGAACAGCTCCAGCACGTGATCGCCTCGGCCGGCGAGCGGACGCAGCGGTGCGTCGAACGAGAACGCGTCGGCGCAGATCGCCTCGAGCCGCCCGCGCAGCGCGGAGTCGACGAAGAACGGCGCCAGCGTGCGCAACGCGGTCGCCGCCAGGGTGCCGGCCGGGACCGTGAAGTCGACGGTCGGGATCGCTTCGGGCACGTACAGGCCGCCATCGGGGGCCAGTCCCGCGACCAGCGCGGCATCGATCGGGGTGGGCGCGACCTGCCCGCGGGTGCTGATGAACTCCATGGTGCCTGCTCGACCTCCAACGACTGGTTCGCTTGCGCCTGGGCGCGTTCTCGCCGCGCGGATGCGCGGACTCGTACCGGTTGCCACGACCGCCTTGCCGATTCCACCGCGCACCGGCGAGGCGGTGCGCACGCCGCCTACTGCGCCGCCAGCACCTCGGCGCGTGGTGCATCCACCGGGGTGACGTAGGCGCGCGCGTCGAAGCCGGCATCGACGAAGCCCTGGCGCATCGACGGCGCGGCGCGCTCGGCGGCGGCGCGCGAGTCGAACCAGGCGAACACGCTGGGTCCGCCACCGGAAATGCTCGAGCCCAGCGCGCCGTGGTCGAGTGCCGCCGCCTTGACCGCGGCGAAGCCCGGGATCAGCGGCGCCCGCCGCGGCTCCACCAGCACGTCGTGCAGCCCGGCGCGGATCAGTTCGGCGTCGCCGCGCTGCAGCCCGAGCAGGAACTGCGCCAGGTGCGCGGTCTGTTCGACCAGCGCGTGCAGCGGGTAGGGCGCGGCCAGGGCTTCGCGCGAACGACGGGTTTCCAGTACCTGGTCCGGATGCACCACGACCGCGTGCAGCCACCCGGGGACTTCCAGTCGCAGCGCGCGGCTGGCGGTCGCCACCGCCACGCCGCCGAGCAGCATCGGCGCCACGTTGTCGCCGTGGCGGCTGCCGCTGGAGAGCGCCTCGCCGTCCAGCGCGAACCCGTACAGGGCTTCGCGCGGCAGCGGCGCGTCGAGCAGCGCATTGGCCGCGACCAGGGCGGCCACGCATGAGGCGGCCGAGCCACCGAGCCCGGACCCGAGCGGAATGCCCTTGTCCAGCGCCAGGGCGAAGCCGAACGGCAGCGCCAGCGACTCGCGCAGCGCGATCAGCGCGCCGCCGGCGGTGTTGCGCGACGCCTCGAGGGGCAGTCGGTCGACCCCGGCGATGCTGCCCCCGATGGAGTCGATGCGCACCACCGGCTCGTCGATGCGGCGCACCATGGCCACGTCGCGCGGGCCATCGACGGCGTGCCCGAGCAGGTCGAATCCGACCCCGATGTTGCCGACGCTGGCGGGCGCGAAGGCGCGGACGGATGCGCTCATGCCTGCACGCCGACGCCGACGCCGGCGCTGAGCGAGTGCGCGATCGCCAGGACATCGCCGAACACGCCTGCGGCGGTGACCTGCGGCCCGGCCCCGGGCCCCTGCACGACCAGCGGGTTGCTGGCGTAGCGCTCGGTGGTGAACTGGACCAGGTTGTCGGTCAGCCGGGTGTGGCAGCAGGCGTGCGTGGCGGGCAGGGCGACCACGCCCACGCGCGCGCCACCCTCGCTGGACAGGTGCGCGATGTGGCGCAGCGACTGTCCCTGCGCCCGGGCCGCTTCCAGCCGCGCCTGCATCGGCGCGTCGAGCTCCTCCAGCCGGGCCAGGAATTCATCGCGCGGCACGCCCTGCAGCGCTTCGGGCACCAGGCTTTCGATCTGCACGTCGTCCAGCGACAGCTCGCGTCCGGCCTCGCGCGCCAGGATCACCAGCTTGCGCGCCACGTCCAGGCCCGACAGGTCGTCGCGCGGGTCGGGTTCGGTATAGCCCAGTTCGCGCGCCTCGCGAACCAGCGCCGAGAACGGCCGGCTGCCGTCGAAGCTGTTGAACAGCCAGGCCAGGGTGCCCGAGAGCATGCCGTCGATGGCCTGCACCGTGTCGCCGGTGTCGACCAGGTTGCGCAGGGTGCTGATCACCGGCAGCCCCGCACCGACGGTCGCCTCGTACATGAAGCGGCTGCCGCCGCGCTGCGCCTCGCGGATCGCGACGTAGCGGTCCCAGTCGCCGCTGCCGGCGTGCTTGCTCGGGGTCACGATGTGGATGCCGGCCGCGAGCCACTGCGGATAGTGGCGGGCGATCGCGTCGCTGCCGCTGCAGTCCACGATCAGCGCATGCGGGATGTGCTCGGCGCGGATGTGCGCGGCGAAGGCGCAGGCGTCGAACGACTGCGTGGTCATGCCGGTCAGGCGCGACGTCGCCTCGTCGGGATGGATGGCGAAATGGTCCAGCGCCATGTAGCCGCTGTTGGCGATCCCGCGCAGGCGCAGGTCGACCTGGGAGGTGGCGCGCAGCCGCGGCAGCACCGCCGCCATCTGCGACAGCAGCGCGCGCCCGACCTGGCCGGGGCCGATCAGGCCCACGGACACCGTCTGCGGCGACAGCCAGAACGCCGAGTGCGTGGCGCGCAGCGCGCGGGTGGCATCGGCATCGGCGATCGCCACGGAGATGTTGCGTTCGCTGGCGCCCTGGGCGATCGCCCGGATGTTCACCCGCGCCTGCGCCAGCGCCGAGAACAGCCGCGCGGCGACGCCGGGGATGCCGACCATGCCGTCGCCGACCGCGGCCAGGATCGCGATGCCGCGGGTCAGGTGCACCGTCTGCGCCTGGGTGTCGGCGATGGCATCGGCGAACGCGGCCTCGACCGCGGCGCGGGCGCGCTCGACCTGGCTGTCGCGGACCACGCAGCAGATCGAATGCTCGGACGATCCCTGCGAGATCATCACCACCGAGACGCCGGCCCGGTGCAGCGCGGCGAAGAGCTTTTCCGCCGTGCCGGGCACGCCGACCATGCCGTTGCCGGTGAGCTCGAGCACCGCCATGTCGCGGACGATGGTCAGGCCCTTGACCGGAGACAGCGCCGCGTCGCCTTCCGGATTCTCGGCCAGGATCCAGGTCCCGGGCGCGCCGGGGTTGAGCGTGTTCCGGATGCACAGCGGGATGCTGCGCGACTGCACCGGCGCCATGGTCTGCGGATGCAGCACCTTGGCGCCGAAATAGGCCAGTTCGCAGGCCTCGGCGTAGGACATCGTCGGCAGCACCATGGCGTCGGGCACCAGGCGCGGGTCGGCCGACAGCACGCCGTCCACGTCGGTCCAGATCAGCAGTTCGTCGGCATCGGCCAGGTTGGCGAAGATCGCCGCGGAGTAGTCGCTGCCGTTGCGGCCCAGCGTGGTGCTCTGACCGTCGCCGTTGCGCGCGACGAAGCCGGTGACCACCACCCGCGCCGGCAGGTTGCGTGCGCGCCAGTCGCCGAAGCGCGCGCGCGAGGCGTCCCAGTCCACGCCCACGCCCATGTCGCCCGGATGCACGACCAGCACGTCGCGGGCGTCCAGCCGCTGCCAGCCGCCGGCTTCGCCGCCGAGCGCGGCTTGCACCAGCCGCGAGGACACGAGCTCACCGAGGCCATGCACCTGCGCGACCAGGGGGGCGACGTCGCCGGTCGCCGAGGCCAGGGCGAGGAGGTCGTCGCGCAGGCCGTCGAAATCGCGTCCGACCGCGTCGCGCAGGCCGTGCCGGCCATCCGGGTCGAGGGCGTCAGCCGTCTGCAGGTGGCGCTCGCGCAGCGCCGACCAGTCGCCGCTCCAGTCCTGTCCGGAGGCGGCCTGCGTGGCCATCGCGACCAGCGCGTTGGTGGTGCCGGCCATGGCCGATACCACGACCACGCACACCTGCGCCCCGTCGTCGACCAGTGGCGCCAGGCGCGCGATGCGTTCGGCGTCGGCCACGCTGCTGCCGCCGAACTTGTGCACGCGCGTGGTTGCGGCCGCAGGCCGCAATGCCGCCAGCACCGACGAGGCGGCGGAGGCGACAGCGTCGCCGAGAAGTTGTGGTGCGGACGACATGCTCTGGAAGCTCCGGTTGGGCTCCGCGTCCGGTCGAGGTGGAAGCCGTGCGGCCCGCACCCGGATCGGGTGCGGAGCGGCGTGGTCGATCAATCCTGCACGCGCGTCCGCACCCCGGCGCCAATGGTGCCGGTGGTGGTGATAATCGTCGCAATCGCAACCGCCTGCGCGCGGGGCGCTGCGGCATGGGACGCGAAGAGGGTGGGGACGTTCGTCATGGTCCGTCATGAATACCGGACGATGATGCAGCGCGTCAAGACGCAGTTTTGATTGCATCGGGAACCATCGTCGCGGGTCGCTGGGCGGGTGCACGGCGGATGGCCGGCGACGCTCCCGGCGCGCCAGCGAAGATCGCGGACAGTGCATCTTGCCCGACGCGTCCATCCTGCGGACGCCGCCGATCGGCGCTGCGGCATGGCGAAGGTCCTGCCGGAATTCTTCCAGCGGTGGTGTGTCGCCACAGGGCACCACGCTTGCGCGGCTGAATCGCGCCTTCACGATTCGCAGCGCGCGCTCACGCATGTTTTACCCGCGCTCTCTTTCAATATTTCCGGCCACCTGCTGGCGCTTTCTTCCCCACAGGATCCATGCCGTGAACAAGACGCTACTTTCCTGCGCCCTTGGCGCACTGTTGCTGACGCCCGCACTTGCGGCGCAGGCCGACGACGACCGCTTCACCCTGCGCCTGGGCGGCATGCATGCCAAGGCCGAGAGCCAGTTTTCCGCCGATACCGTGTTCGGCGGCGAGGAATACGCCTTCGAGAGCGAGCGCTACGAGCTCGGCGAGAAGACCGTGCCGCGCGTGGAAGGCGCCTTCCGTTTCGGCAACCGCCACCGCCTGCTGTTCAACTACTTCCGCTACGGACAGGACCGCAGCTATGTGCTGGGCGAGGACATCGACTTGGGCGACACCAGCATCCCCGCCGGCACCACCGCCGCCCTCGATACCGAGTTCGACCTGGGCGGCGCGGTCTACGACTTCGCCGTGGTCGAGAACCCGACCACCAGCATCGGCCTGCAGGTCGGCGTGCAGCGCGCGAAGCTGGCGGCCGAACTGCGCGCCGACAGCGACGGCGAGCGCTACACCGCGCGCGAAACCGAGAGCGGCACCGCGCCGGTGGTGGGCGTGCGCCTGGGCTTCAACACCCCGGACCAGCGCTGGCGCTTCGTCGTGCAGGGCCAGTACCTGGATGCCGACTGGGGCGACTTCGACGACTACGAAGGCGACCTGAGCCGGGCCAATGCGCTGGTCGAATACCGCTTTACCGACAACTTCGGCCTGTACGCCGGCTACGACTGGTTCAAGCTCAACGTCCGCCAGCATGGCGGCGACGGCACGGCGGGCCTGGACCAGCGCTTCCGCGGCCCGATCGCGGGCGTGACCCTGGCGTTCTGAGCCGCGCGCCCGCCGCGGCTGGCGCCGGCGCGGCGGGCGCGGTCTAATGGTCGACGAAGCGGGGGTATCCGCGGCGCCTGGCGCCGGACGGATTGAGACAGTCCCTTCGAACCTGATCCGGCTGACACCGGCGTAGGGAAGCTTCGCGGCAACGCCCCGGTTCGGGGCGCCTGCGTCTTCGCTTCGTTTCCGCGCCGCGAATTCCTCGCGGCCGCCAACGGACGACGCCGATGAACGCCATCCCCGCAGCCTCGCTGATCCAGCAGACCGGAGAACTCTCCGCCTCCGTCACCCGGCCCATTCCCGGCTCGCGCAAGATCTTCGTCGAAGGATCCCGGCCGGACGTGCGCGTCGCGATGCGCGAGATCGCGCAGTCGTCCACGCCCACCCTGTTCGGCGGCGAGGACAACCCGCCGGTCACCGTGTACGACACCTCCGGCCCCTACACCGACCCGGATGCGCGCATCGACCTGGCGGCGGGCCTGCCGCCGCTGCGCGCACGCTGGATCGAGGCGCGCGGCGACAGCGAGGCGCTGCAGGCACTCAGCTCCGAGTTCGGCCGCGCACGCGAGGCCAACGCCAGGCTCGACGCGGTGCGCTTCCCCAACCGCGCGCTGCCGCGCCGCGCCCGCACCGGCGCCAACGTCACCCAGATGCACTATGCGCGCCGCGGCATCGTCACGCCCGAGATGGAATACGTCGCCATCCGCGAGAACCAGCGGCTCGACGCGGTGCGCGATGCCGGCCTGCTGGCCCAGCATCCGGGCGAGTCCTTCGGCGCCAGCATCCAGACGCTGATCACGCCGGAGTTCGTGCGCGACGAGATCGCCCGCGGCCGCGCGATCCTGCCGTGCAACATCAACCATCCCGAAAGCGAGCCGATGATCATCGGCCGCAACTTCCTGACCAAGATCAACGCCAACATCGGCAACTCGGCGGTGTCCTCCGGCATTGCCGAGGAAGTGGAGAAGCTGGTGTGGGCGATCCGCTGGGGCGCGGACAACGTGATGGACCTGTCCACCGGCAAGCACATCCATGAAACGCGCGAATGGATCATCCGCAACTCGCCGGTGCCGATCGGCACGGTGCCGATCTACCAGGCGCTGGAGAAGGTCGACGGCCGCGCGGAGGAGCTGACCTGGGAGATCTTCCGCGACACGCTCATCGAGCAGGCCGAGCAGGGCGTGGACTACTTTACCATCCACGCCGGGGTGCTGCTGCGCTACGTGCCGCTGACCGCGAAGCGGGTGACCGGCATCGTCTCGCGCGGCGGCTCGATCATGGCCAAGTGGTGCCTGGCGCACCATCGCGAGAGCTTCCTCTACGAACACTTCGAGGACATCTGCGAGATCATGAAGGCCTACGACGTCGCCTTCTCTCTGGGCGATGGCCTGCGCCCCGGCTGCATCGCCGATGCCAACGACGCCGCACAGTTCGGCGAGCTGGAGACCCTGGGCGAGCTGACGAAGATCGCCTGGAAGCACGACGTGCAGACCATGATCGAAGGCCCGGGGCACGTGCCGATGCAGCTGATCAAGGAGAACATGGACAAGCAGCTGGCCGAGTGCGGCGAGGCGCCGTTCTACACCCTGGGACCGCTGACCACCGACATCGCGCCGGGCTACGACCACATCACCAGCGCCATCGGCGCGGCCATGATCGGCTGGTACGGCACCGCGATGCTCTGCTACGTGACGCCCAAGGAGCACCTGGGCCTGCCGAACCGCGAGGACGTGCGCGACGGCATCATGGCCTACAGGATCGCCGCCCACGCCGCCGACCTGGCCAAGGGCCATCCCGGCGCGCAGGTGCGCGACAACGCGTTGTCCAAGGCGCGCTTCGAGTTCCGCTGGGAGGACCAGTTCCACCTGGGGCTGGATCCCGAGAAGGCGCAGTCGATGCACGACGAGACGATGCCGAAGGACGCGCACAAGCTGGCGCATTTCTGCTCGATGTGCGGCCCGCACTTCTGCTCGATGAAGATCACCCAGGACGTGCGCGACTACGCTGCCGCGGAGGGCGTGGAGGCGACGCAGGCGCTGGAGGCGGGCATGGCGGCGAAATCGGCCGAGTTCCGCCAACAGGGCGCCGAGGTCTACCGGCCCGGGTGACGCGCACGCCGTGGCAGGGAAGCGGCCATGCTGGACCAAGAAAAAAGGCGCCGGGCCCGGCGCCTGAACATGGATCGGAGAGAGAGGCCCGATCGACCGGTCGGGCTGGTGGTGCAAGCCTGAGCCATCGGCAGTCACGACCATGTGCACGCCGCCTGTCGGCGGTCGGGCCCGGCCGGCCGCCGGACCCGTTCCATTCACTCCGCGTAGCGGCGCGCATGCTAGCGTCCGCCTGACCGACAGGAGCCATGCCCATGAGTACTTTCCGCCTTGCAGCACGGGTCCTGGGCCTCGCCGCCCTGGTCGCCCTGCTTGCCGCCTGCGCCACCGGCCCGCGCATCACCACCGAGGCCGATCCGGAAGCCGACTTCAGCCGCTACCGCAGCTTCGCCTTCTACTCGCCGCTGGCGATCGAATCGCGCGGCTACAGTTCCGCGTCCAGCGAACGCATGAAGGCGGCGGCGCGGGCCGAGATGGAAGCGCGCGGCTACGTGTTCACCACCGAGAAGCCCGACCTCTGGCTCAACATCAACGCCTACACGCAGCAGCGTACCGACGTGACCTCGATGCCCACGGTCGACTACGCCTACTACTACAGCTACCGGGCGCGCGGCTATTACGTGGTGCCGTACTGGCGCGACCGCACCGACGTGCACCGCTACACCGAGGGCACGCTCAACGTCGACCTGATCGACGCGTCGCGCAACCGCCTGGTGTGGGAAGGCATCGCGGTCGGTCGCGTCGGGCGCAGCGGCGATGCCGCCGAGCGTGGCGCTCGCATCGATGGTGCGATGGCGGACATCTTCGCCCAGTATCCGTATCGCGCCGGCATGGTGCCGGCGCCCCGATAAGGGGACGGTCGCCGTCCGCAACGCACATGCCGCGTTCCGGACGCGGCCGCTCAGCGGCGCCGGTTCATGCGCGCCCTGCGCTCGTAAACGTCCGCTTCAATCAGTTCCACCGAGCGAGCGCTGCAGCGGGCGTTGGCGGCGCGCACGGTGGTGCCCTGCGGGCACAGCAGGTTGGCCTCGCCGTTGGTTTCCAGGGTGATGCGCGAGCTGCGGGCGATCGCGTCGCACGCTCCGTTGAAGCCGACCCGGTAATGGGCGTCGCCATCCTTGAGCAGGAGCTGCGCGTTGTCGGCTGCGCGGGTGCCCTGGTGCGCGGGCGACAGCGACACGCAATCGGGCAGCGCGCTGGCGTTGCTGGCGGCGGCGGGCAGCAGCGAGCCGGCGAGCAGGGCCGCGCCGAGGGTGATCGCGATGGTCTTCATGAGGGGTCTTCCTGGGTATGGGGACGTGATGCAGGCTAGGCGCCGGCAGTCCGCGGCGAATCTGCCTGAAGTGCCCGTGCCCACCGCCAGAGGCTGCGGCCGGAAGCGGCAAAGCCGTGGATGTCCGCATGTCGGATCGCCGCGCCGGCCTGCATGCCCGCGCCAGGCCGGTTGCGCCTGAAACCGTCTGCCTGCGGCGCTTGCCCTACCAATGACACATGCCGTGCGCCATCGGGGGTGAGAGCCTGCCGGTCCTGTCCCCCCATGTGCCGCGCCGCGAACGCATGCACCGTCAGGTCGCCACTTCCCGTCCCATCGATGTGCCGTCGCCGAACGGCGCGGCCCGCGACGCGTGATCCGTCCGACGGCCACGCGGCTTCGCGTGCTCGATTGCGAAGTCGACACGCAGCGGCGGATGGTGGCGCGCGACGAGGGCGGCGAAGCGCGCCGGCTCACGCCCAAGGCGCTGCAGGTGCTGCTGGTGCTGGTGGAGCGCGGCGGCAGCGTGGTCGCCCGCGAGACGCTGTTCCAGCAGGTCTGGCCGGACACGATGCCGACCGACGATGTGCTGACCCAGGCCATCACCCAGCTGCGCAAGGCGTTCGGAGACGACCGCGACGCGCCGCGCTACATCGAGACCATCGCCAAGACCGGCTATCGCCTGCTCGCACCCACGGCCTGGCTCGACGAGGCGGTTGGGGACGAGGCGATGCAGCCCGCGTCCGACCCATCGGCGGCGATGGACACGTCGGGACCGGAACCGGCACCCGCTTCGCCAGCGCCGCGCCGACGGCTGCCGGCGTCGGCGTTCGCCGCCGCCGCCATCCTGCTGATGCTTGCCGCCGCCGCCACGCTGTGGACCTTTGCCGCGGGCGATGCGGCGTCCGGCGCCGCCGTGGCCGAGGTGCCCGCCGCGCTCGATCTGGACTATCGCGCGATCACGTCCACGCCCGGGCAGGAGCGCCTGCCCGCGCTGTCCCCGGATGGTTCGACCGTGGCCTTCGCCCAGGCGGGGGCCAACGGCGACAGCGTCCTGATGCTGCAGCCGGTGGCGCAGGCGGCGGCGCGCGCGCTCACCCAGCCGGGCGCGGGCGAATCCGACAGCATGCCGGTCTGGTCGCGCGACGGCACGCGCATCGCGTTCGTCCGCGTCTCGCCCGACGACTGCCGGTTCATGCTGGTGGCCGCCAGCGGCGGCGAGCCGCGCGAAGCCGGGCCCTGCCTGCACGGCAGCTGGTCGCAGTTCGACTGGACGCCCGACGGCCGCGGCCTGGTCATGGGCGGTCCACGCGCCGACGGCGGCACCAGCGCGCCGCTGCAACGGCTCGACTTCGCCTCGGGGCGCTGGCAACCGCTGAACTATGCCTTCGACGAAGGCGATGTCGACCAGCTGCCGCGCTACTCGCCCGATGGCCGGCAGCTGGTGTTCCGCCGCAACCTGTCGCTCGCCGACCTGTGGATCATGCCGGCCGAAGGTGGCACGCCGCGGCCGCTGACCCGGCTGCGCGGCGACATCCGCGGCTGGGACTGGCTGCCCGACGGCAGCGGGCTGGTGCTCAGCCATGTCTCCGGCGAATCCACGCTCTGGATGCTTCGCCTGGCCGATGGCGGCCTGCAGCCGCTGCCGCGGTTGCCGATGGGCAACGCGGTGCACCCGGACATCGCCGCCGACGCCTGGTCGATGGTGTTCGAGATCGACCAGTCGCGCAGCGGCCTGTTCCGCACGCGCCTCGACGCGGGCGGCGAGTCGCCGCCCGAGCCGGTGTTCGCCTCCAGCGGCGTCGACATGCTGCCCTCGATCTCGCCCGACGGCCGCACCCTGGCGTTCCTGTCCGACCGCTCGATGTCGGTGCAGCTGTGGCTGGGCGAAGTCGACCAGCCCGCCACCCTGCGCGCGGTCGAAGGCCTGCAGCCGCTGCCGCGGCATCCGCCGGTGTGGTCGGGCGATGGTCGCAGCCTGCTGGTGCTCGGGCGCACCGGCGCGGGCGAGCGCCTGTTCGAGGTCGACGCGGGCTCGGGCCGACTGCAGGCGCTGCCGGTGCCGGCGGCGCGCCCCGTGTTCGCTGCGTACACCGCGCGGCCCGACCGGCTGCTGGTGGGCGTGGACGATGGCCGCGGGCGGGTGCGGCTGGTGCTGTACGCGCGCGACGACTGGCGGGAACTCGCGGCCGAGGACGACGTCGGCCTGGCCCGCTACGACGCGGCCAGCGACGCGATCGTGTTCACCCGTCCGTCGGCGCCCGGCCTGTGGCGCGCCGATGCCTCGCTGCGCGGCATCGCCCGGATCTCCGACACGCGGCCCGAACCGCAGCACTACCGCCACTGGGGCATGCATGGCGGGCGCGCGTATTCGATCGGACCGGAACCGGGATGCGCGACGCCGTGGCGAGAGCTGCAGGCAGCCGGGCCCGGCAGCTGCCTCTCGCGCGACGGCGTGGCGGTCGGCGGCTCGCCCGCGGTGGACGGGCAGGGACGCTGGCTGTACCTCGGGCTGCCGATGACGCAGAGCGTCGACATCGGCTGGACACGATTGCCGCAGGCGCTGCGCGCTGCGGCGACGCCGGTGGTGCCAGAACGCCGATGGACCCTGGCGAAAGTCATGGATCGCCCGCTGCGCGGCATGACTTTCGGATGCGCTGCGGGGCGATGTCGGCACGATTTCGTGCTGGTTTCCTGAATTTCGGAAGCGGACGCGTCAAACAGGTGGCTGGATTCCGCACAGGAGACAGCCATGCAGTTGCACACGATCTGGAGCGACCGCGGCGGCATGCATGCCGCGGGTGGAACGGGACCGGGCGATGATGACGCTACCCTGGTGGTGGCCAGC
The DNA here is from genome assembly GCF_947492465.1 of uncultured Luteimonas sp. Taxonomy (NCBI): domain Bacteria; kingdom Pseudomonadati; phylum Pseudomonadota; class Gammaproteobacteria; order Lysobacterales; family Lysobacteraceae; genus Luteimonas; species uncultured Luteimonas sp. The sequence goes on along the minus strand of NZ_CANLNF010000002.1, from coordinate 159,770 downwards.
CGCGGCGCCAGCGTCGCGGTGGTCCACGCGGCCGCCAGCGCCTGGCTGGTGTTGCGCGGCAGCGCCGCGCTGGCGTGCCGCGAGGGTCGCTTCAACCTCGCGCGTGGACAGTGGATCGTGCTCGAGCGCGACGCGCGGCCGCTGCTGCAGGCGGGCACCGACGGCCTGGTCGTGGGCATCGCGCTGCCTGCGCGGCTGCAGTCGCTGGCCGCGGCGGACGGCGGACTGTTCACCGGGCTGGGACAGATGGCGCCGGGCGCGCGTGGCGACGCGCTGCGCGCATGGCGACGCTGCGCCCCGTTCGCGCGCAATGCGGGCCGGCGCCAGGAGGTGGCGCGACTGCAGCTGGAGCCGCTGTTGCGGCTGCTGGCGGTGCAGCAGGCGGGGTTCCGCGAACTGGTCGAGCGCTGTCCGGGCCGCTCGCTGCGGCGCCGCCGCCAGGTCTTCGCGCGGATGCAGCGCGCCTGGATGCACATGGCCGGCAACCTCGACCGGCCGATGCGCATTCCCGAACTCGCCGGCCTGGGCAGCGTCTCGGTCTGGTACTTCACCAAGACCTTCCAGGCGCTTTACGGCGAAGGCCCGCAGGCGGCCTCCAGCCGCCTGCGCCTGGCGCACGCGGCGCGGCTGTTGCGCGGCACCCGGCTGTCGGTGAGCGAGGCGGGCGCGGCCTGCGGCTTCGAGAACAACTGCAGTTTCTCGCGCGCCTTCCGTGCGCGCTTCGGCGTGCCGCCATCGCGCTACCGCGTGGCCGTCGCGCCACATGCGGCAAACCGGACCGGCACGAGGCGGCAAGCGGCATCGGCATCGGCGCCGTAACGTCCTCGCTGCGTTTAACGCACACATAACGAGATCCGGAGAACACCACATGACATCCCCGTTCCGATCGCGTGGCCGCGGGCTCGCGGCGCTGCCGATCGCCATTGCCTGCGCGCTGCCCGCGCTTCCTGCCGTCGCCCAGGACGCCCCCGCCGACGACACCCAGACCCTCGACCGCATCCAGGTCACCGGCTCGCGCATCCGTCGCGCCGACATCGAGGGCGCGGTGCCGCTGACCGTGATCGACCGCGCGGCCATCGACGCCAGCGGCGACGTGTCGGTGGCCGACGTGCTGCGCGATTCCACGTTCTCGTCGTTCGGCAACTTCCGTCCGCAGTCGGGCAGTTCGGCCCAGGCCACCGCCGACATCGACCTGCGCGGCATCGGTTCCGACCGCACCCTGGTGCTCGTGGACGGCCGCCGCGTGCCGTACGCCCCGTCCACCGGCAACAACGCCGACCTCAACACCATCCCGCTGGCGGCGGTGGAGCGCATCGAGATCCTCTCCGACGGCGCCTCGGCGCTGTACGGTTCGGACGCCATCGGCGGCGTGGTCAACGTCATCCTGCGCAAGGACTACGATGGCGCCGAAGTCCGGTACGGCATCGGCAACCCCGCGGTGCGCGGCGGCGAGACCGAGGAGGCCTCGCTGGTATTCGGCACCTCGTCCGACCGCGGCAGCGTGATCCTCGGCGCATCGGCCAACTCGCGCGACATGGTCTACACCCGCGACCAGATCAGCGGCACGATCCGCGGCGGCTCGTTCTACGGCAACAACTACTATCTCGAAAGCGCCACCGATCCGGGCGAGGAGGGCGAGTTCGGCGGCGCGCTGCCGGGCTATGCCTGCGACGACCCGAACTTCTGGCGCAACGGCGACAACTGCGTGTACGACTTCAACGCGGTCGCCGCCGACGAGGCCTCGGTCAAGAACAAGTCGCTGTTCGCGCGCGGCAGCTGGCGGATCGACGAGGACTGGTCGGTCTACGCCTCGGGCAGCTACAGCACCACCGACAGCTTCGGACGCTTCGCGCCGACGCCCGGCGCGCTGTATGTGCCGGAAGGCTCGCCCAACGACCCGGTGCCGGGCGACGGCCTCGGTGCGTTCGTCTACCACCGCTATGCGGCGGCGGGCAACCGCGACAACTTCGTCGACAACAGCGTCGCCGACCTCAACCTGGGCTTCACCTGGCAGGCCACCGACAAGCTCTACGTCGACTTCGGCCTGCGCCGCAGCAAGGCCAAGTTCAAGGAACTGGGGCGCGGCTACATCGTCACGCCGCTGGCCGAGCAGGCGGTCGCGGACGGGACGTACGACCTGTTCGATCCGTTCGGCAACTCGGAGGAAGTGGTCAAGGGCTTCACCGCGACCACCTCGCGCGACGGCATCTTCGATATCGAGGAGTTCTACGCCAACGCCACGCTCGACCTGTTCGAGATGGGCGGCGGCACCTCGGTGATGGCGTTCGGCGCGGAGTACCGGCAGGAGGACTACGCCGACATCTACGACTCGCTGTCCGAAGCCGGGGTGGTGGCGGGCTCGTCGGGCAATTCGGCCGCCGGTTCGCGCGAGATCTACGCCGCCTACGCCGAATGGCTGTTCCCGATCGTCGACAGCTTCGACTTCACCGTGGCCGCGCGCTACGACCGCTACAGCGACTACGGCAGCGACGTCTCGCCCAAGGTCTCGCTGCGCTGGCAGCCGCTGGACAACCTGACCCTGCGCGGGTCGGTGGGGCAGGGCTTCCGTGCGCCGCCGCTGCCCTACGTCCACGGCAAGCGCGCGTTCTCGGCCGAGCAGGTGGCCGACTACCGCACCTGCGTGGTGCTCGGCTACAGCCCGGCAGACTGCGGCGGCGACGCCGACGGCGACAACATCGCCGATGCCCCGCAGAGCGACGACGTCAGCTACCAGGTCGACACCTGGTCCAGCGGCAACATGGACCTGGAATCGGAGACCTCGCGCCAGTACAGCGTGGGCCTGGCCTGGGATGCGACGGACTGGCTGAACCTGACCGTGGACTACTACTCGATCGACGTCGAGGACCGCATCCGCCTGATCGAGTACCAGGAGCTGGTGAACTTCGACAGCGCCGGCATGCCGCTTCCGACCGGCACCTCGGTGCTGCGGCGGGCGAACGGGTCGATCAGCGAAGTCAACACCGCCTACGCCAACGAGGGCGACCTGGAAACCAGCGGCATCGACCTGAACCTGCGGACCCGCATCGAGCTGGGGGACCCGGGCCGGCTCGAGAACTGGCTGCAGGTGGCCAGGGTGCTGGACTACACGGTCACCGACGGCACCACGGTCAAGGACCGCCTCGGCTGGATCGCCTCGCCCGACCTGCGCGCGACCCTGCGCAACAGCTGGACGCTGGGGGCGCTCACCGCGAACTGGAACCTCAACTACATCGACTCGCAGGAGAACCCGGGAACCACGCCGGCGTTCGGCTTCACCGGCGGCGGTCCCGGCTCGCGCCTGGGCAGCTACACCACCCACGACTTGTCGGTGACCTACCGGGCGCCGTGGCAGGGGAGCATCACCGTCGGGGTCAACAACGCCGGCGACCGCTACCCGGAGCTGCTGGAGGTGCGCGGGCGGCCCTGGAACTTCGAGCTCTACGACGCCTACGGCCGCACGGTGTACCTGCGCTACGCGCAGACCTTCTGAGCCGGCGACCGGGGACGGCACCCGGCCGGATTCCGGTGCGTTCAGGTTGCAGCGCAGGGATGCGCTGCGGCCTCCTCCAGGATTCGACATAACCCATTGATCCGCTTTGAATCGTGGCCGGCGCGGCCGCGATTCACGGGACCGTCGCGGAGGCCGCCGCAGACTCGGTTCTCCGTTCCAGCAGTGCAACACAGGGAACTTTCCGAGGCCTTAGCAGTCACAGTTGCCGACTGCTAGACTCCTCCCATGAGCATGCCCATGTCCCAAGCCCTCGTTGCCAACAACCTGCCGGTTGCCGCCTTCAACGGCCTGACTCCGCTCGGTTCGCTGGAGGCCTATATCGGGGCCGTCCACCAGATCCCGGTGCTGTCGGCCGAGGACGAGCAGGCGCTGGCGCGCCGCTACCGCGACGGCGAGGATCTCGACGCCGCCCGCGAGCTGGTGCATTCGCACCTGCGCTTCGTGGTGCACGTCGCCCGCGGCTACAGCGGCTACGGCCTGCAGCTGGGCGACCTCATCCAGGAAGGCAACATCGGCCTGATGAAGGCGGTCAAGCGCTTCGATCCCGACATCGGCGTGCGCCTGGTGAGCTTCGCGGTGCACTGGATCCGCGCCGAGATGCACGAGTTCATCCTCAAGAACTGGCGCATCGTCAAGGTCGCCACCACCAAGGCGCAGCGCAAGCTGTTCTTCAACCTGCGCAAGAGCAAGACCCGCCTGGGCTGGCTCAACGCGGCGGAAGTCAGCGCGGTGGCCAAGGACCTCAACGTCTCCGAGCGCGAGGTGCTGGAGATGGAGTCGCGCCTGTCGGGTCGCGACATCGGTTTCGATGCGCCCTCGGACGAGGACGACGACCGCGCGCCGCCCGCGCCGGCCGCCTACCTGATCTCGCGCGACGAGGATCCGGCGCAGGCCTACGAGCGCATGGACAGCGAGGACAGCCAGCTCGAGCTGCTGCGCGAGGGCATGACCCGCCTGGACGCGCGTTCGCGCGACATCATCCGGCGCCGCTGGCTGGATGCCGAAAGCAAGGTCACGCTGCAGGAACTGGCCGACGAGTACGGCGTGTCGGCCGAGCGCATCCGCCAGGTCGAGGCGAACGCGCTGAAGAAGATGAAGGCGCTGTTCACGGCCTGACCGGACCGCCTGCGGCACCACGCGAAGCCCGGCCCTGCGCCGGGCTTTGTTTTTTGCGCGCTGTACCCTGTGCGGCGGTGCTCGACCCGGTTGCCACGTGACCAGTTTCTGGATCCTCCTGTATGCGGTGGGCGCGGTGCAGGCCGCGATGCTCGCGCCCGTGCTGTGGCGCTGCCCGGTGAACACCCCGGCCAACCGGGTGCTGTCGCTGTGGCTGGCGATCATCGCCGCGGATCTCGCGCTCAAGGCCGCGCACATGTCCGCGCCCGACGCCGGCTTTGCCGCGGCCTACCGGGTGGCGCGACTGCTGCCGTTCGCCTACGCGCCGCTGTTCTTCCTCTACGTGCGCACCCTGGTGGGCGGGCGCGCGCCGCGCCTGCGCGACCTGTGGCATGGCGTCTGGCTGGGCCTGCTGCTGGCGTGGATGACGTGGCGCTGGCTGGTGGGCGATCCGGTGTCGGCCGACGGCGACTGGCACCGGCGCTGGTTCGACCCGCTGCTGTTCTCGGTCGCCCTGTCCTATCTGGCCGCGGCCACCTGGCAGGTGCGCCGCTACCGGCGCTGGCTGCGCGGCCGGCGCTCGGATGCCGACCGCCTGTCGCTGCGCTGGCTCGCGGCGATGAGCGGCTGCCAGTTCGTGATCTGGGCCATCGCGGCCCTGCACGCGACGGCGCGGCTGCCCGGGGTCGACTACGTCCTGATCTATGCCGCGGTCGCGGCCTGGGTCTGCGTGGTCGGCTGGTTCAGCCTCGGCCAGCCGCCGGTCGCCGAGCCGCTCGGCGATGCGGCAGCGCCGGCGCCCGAGGCCGGTGGCGAGGCCGGGGACGATCCGCGCTTCGACGAGGTCGAGGCGCGGCTGACCCGGCTGATGTCCGAGCAGGCGCTGTATCGCGAGCCGGCGCTGGGCATCGCCCAGGTCGCGCGACGCAGCGGCTATCCCGAATACCTGGTCTCGGCGGTGATCAACCGCCGGCTGGGCGGCAACTTCTGGGAATACGTGAACCGGCACCGGATCGAGGCGGTCCGCGCCTGCCTTGCCGACGCCAGCGACCGGCGCGGCATCCTGGAAATCGCCTACGACGCCGGCTTCACCTCCAAGTCGACCTTCAACACCGCGTTCAAGCGGATGGTTGGCCAGACGCCCAGCGCCTACCGGAGCCGCCACGCGCAGCCACGCTGAGCGCATCGGGCGCGCGCAGGCGCAGCAGCCACGCGCACAGGGCCAGGTTGAACAGCCAGCTGGCCCACGCCGTCCCCACGTAGACCGGCATGAACGGCCATCCGAACACGCCGGTGCCCAGCGCCAGCATCACCCGCAGGGTCACCGCGCCCGCGGTCAGCGCCATCGAATAGGCCATCCAGCGCCGATGCCTGGCGATCTGGCCGACCACCGCCAGGCGGATGCCGTTCGCGGTCACCCCCAGCCACAGCAGCGACAGCAGGCTGAAGCCGGCCCGGCTCGGCCAGTCGCCCTGGGCGTGCTGGGCCAGCGACAGCCCCGAGACGCCGCCGACCAGGATCGCCACCGCCGACAGCCAGCCGCCGAGGCGGTGCAGCGCCGGCCAGCGCCGGCGCACGCCCCGGCTCAGCTGCAGCGGCACCAGCAGCAGCGCCAGCCCGGCGCCGAAGAAGTGCGCCGGGACGTCCACGCCCGAAACCGCGAACTGCGCGGCGAAGGGATCGCCGCTGCGGTACGCCATGAACAGGTAGGCGAAGGCATAGGCGGCGGTCGCCACGCAGGCGAGCGAGAACAGGGCCAGGGGCAGGGACGTGGCGAGGGCGTACAGGCGCGGTCGCATGGGCTTCTCCATCGGGGTCGATGGGAGCAGCCTGCGCAACCGGGCGTCGCCGGTCGTCCGGACCGGCGGGTTCGAACGCCACCAGGCGCCCGCGATGGTGCGATCCAGCCGGACCGGACGCCGCTAGCCGCGGCTCACCACTTGAACAGCACCAGGCTGATCGCCAGCGCGCCCATGCCGGTGACCAGGCCGTACACGGTCTCGTGCCCCTTGGCGTAGCGCTTGGCGGCCGGCAGCAGCTCGTCCAGGGCCAGGAACACCATCACCCCGGCGATCAGGCCGAACACCGCGCCGAACACCGCGTCGGACAGGAACGGGCGCAGCAGGACGTAGCCGATGATCGCGCCGATCGGCTCGGCCAGGCCCGAGACCAGGCAGGCGATGAAGGCGTAGGTCCTGTTGTTGGTCGCGAAGTACACCGGCACCGCGATGGCGATGCCCTCGGGGATGTTGTGGATGGCGATCGCGAAGGCCAGCGGCAGGCCCACCCCGGGGTTCTCCAGCGTGGCGAAGAAGGTCGCCAGGCCTTCCGGGAAATTGTGCGCGGTGATCGCGATCGCGGTCAGCAGGCCGACGCGCTTGATGTAGTCGCGGTTGTGCTCGCGGAAGTAGGGATCGTCGACCTCGAGCCGTTCGTGCGGGTTGGGGATGAGGCGATCGATGGTCACGATCAGCAGCACGCCGCCGAGGAAGGACAACGTGCCCCAGGTGAAGCCGAGCCTGTCGCCGAACTGCGCCGAGAACGCGGCGACCGACTTGCCCAGGATCTCGCCCAGCGAGACGTACACCATCGCGCCGCCGGCGAACGCCAGGCCGAACGCGAGCAGGCGCGCATTGGGTCCCTTCGACGCGAACACCAGCAGGCTGCCGAAGCCGGTGAACAGACCCGCCACCGTGGTCACTGCGAGCGCGATCAGCAGGTTCTGCGTCGGGATGTCGGTCATGCGCGGCGTGGGCTCCGGGGGACGCGACATCCTAGCCCAGCGCATGGTGCGCGCGACGCCTGCATCGGACGTCGCGTCGATCGCTACTTTGTATCGGGTCGATCGTCGCCGCCGAGGATGATCCGCGCCGCGCGCTGGTGGGTCCAGTACGCCACCGACCAGTTGAGCAGCACCACCGATCGGTTGCGGAAGCCGATCAGGAAGAACAGGTGCGCGACCAGCCAGAACCACCAGGCGAGGATGCCGGAGAAGCGCACCGCGCCGAGGTCGACTACCGCGGCCATGCGGCCGATGGTCGCCAGGTTGCCGGCATCGCGGTAGCGGAAGCTTGGCGCATCTCGCTGCTGCAGCCGCGCGCGGATCGCCTTCGCCACGTGCCGGCCCATCTGCTTGGCGGCCGGCGCCACGCCGGGCACCGGTCTGCCGTCGGCCTGGTCGAGGCTGGCCAGGTCGCCGGCGGCGAAGATGTCGGGATGGCCGGGGATCGAGAGCCCGGGCGTCACGCGGATCCGCCCGGCGCGATCGAGCGGCACGTCCAGGCACCGCGCCAGCGGCGATGCCGCGACGCCGGCAGCCCAGACCACGGTCCGCGCGGGCACGAAGCGGCCTTCGATCCGGTAGCCGTCGGCGCTGATGTCCTCGACCGCCGCGCCGGTCGACACTTCCACGCCGAGCCGCTCGAGCTGCGCACGCGCACGTGCGGACAGGTCTTCGGGAAACGAGGAGAGCACCCGCGGGCCAGCCTCGATCAGCCGCACCCGCGCGCGTGCCGGGTCGATGTTGCGGAACTCGCCCTGCAGCGTGTGGCGCGCGATCTCCGCCAGGGTGCCGGCCAGTTCAACGCCGGTCGGGCCGCCGCCGACGATGGCGAAGCTCAGCCAGGCGTCGCGCTCGGCGGGATCGGCCGCCGCTTCCGCGCGCTCGAAGGCCAGCAGCAGCTTGCGGCGCAGCTCGAGGGCGTCGTCGAGCGTCTTCAGTCCGGGCGCGTGTTCGGCCCAGTGGTCGTTGCCGAAGTAGGCGTGGGTGGCGCCGCTGGCCAGCAACAGGTAGTCGAAACCGATGCGCGCGCCGTCGGCCAGTTCGACCTGCCGGGCCGGCGCGTCGATCCGGGCCACCGTGGCCATGCGCACCACCACGTTCTTCTGCCGGCGCAGGATCTGCCGCAGCGGCGCGGCGATATCGGGCGCCGACAGGCCCGCGGTGGCGACCTGGTAGAGCAGGGGCTGGAACAGGTGGTGGTTGCCGCGGTCGACCAGGGTGATGCGGACCGGCGCGGACTTCAGCGCGCGCGCCGCCCACAGGCCGGCGAAGCCGCCGCCGACGATCACCACGTGCGGAAGCGCCCGGGTCATGCGTCCATTCCAGGCACGCGGCGCGAAGCGTCCGTGGACGCGACGCGACGCCGGACCATGCACGCCAGGCCGATGCGCTTGCGCGCGGGTCGCTCGCGACGACCCTGCGTGCGAGGCAGCGCCGTTGCGGCGGGAAACCGGCGGGCGTCGACCGCGCGTGCGCGCGGCGACGAGCCGCGGGCGGTCAACCGAGCTTCGCCGCCAGCTGGGCTTCGAGCTTGCGCTGGTCGGCGGCGAAGTTGCGGATGCCCTGGGCGAGCTTCTCGGTCGCCATCGGGTCTTCGTTGTGTTGCCAGCGGAAGCCCGCTTCGTCGAGCGCGGCCGGCGCGGTCGCGCGTTCGCCGCCCTCGACCAGGGCGCGTTCGACCGTCGCGTCCGATGCCTCCAGGGCGCCGAGCAGGTCTGGCGAGATGGTGAGGCGGTCGCAGCCGGCCAGGGCCAGCACTTCGCCTGTGTTGCGGAAGCTCGCGCCCATCACCACCGTCTGGTAGCCGTGCTGCTTGTAGTACTGCCAGATGCGGGTGACCGACTGCACGCCCGGGTCGTCCTGCGGCGTGGCCGGCTTGTCCATGCCGTTGGCCAGGTGCCAGTCGAGGATGCGTCCCACGAACGGCGAGATCAGGTACACGCCGGCCTCGGCGCAGGCCACGGCCTGGGCGAAGGAGAACAGCAGGGTCAGGTTGCAGTGGATGCCTTCGCGCTCGAGCCGTTCGGCGGCGCGGATGCCTTCCCAGGTCGAGGCGATCTTGATCAGCAGGCGGTCGCGGCCGACGCCGGCCTGGTCGTACAGCCCGACCAGGTGGTGCGCCTTGGCGACGGTGGCCTCGGTGTCGAAGCTCAGGCGCGCGTCGACCTCGGTGGAGACGCGCCCGGGGATCAGCTTGAGGATCTCGCCGCCGATCGCCACCGCCAGCCGGTCGCTGGCGTCGGCCACCTTCGCTTCGCCACTGCCGGCCGCGCGGGCCAGCGCCCCGTCCACGTGTGCGGCATAGGCCGGCAGCGAGGCGGCCTTGAACAGCAGCGAGGGATTGGTGGTGGCGTCCATCGGCTTGAAGCGGGCGATGGCCTCGATGTCGCCGGTGTCGGCGACGACGGTGGACAGGGAGCGGAGCTGTTCGAGCTGGCTGGGCATGTCGGCGTGGGCGGTCTGGCAGCGGCGGAAGTGCGTATTGTCGCCGATCCATCGTGGCCCTGCCGTGTTGGTTTCAGCACGTACGATCGCGTCCGGGTCGCGCTACCCTGATGCCTGCGAACACACGGGAACCCACATGGCCGACAGCGACAAGCGCATCGCCCTGCTGATCGATGCCGACAACGCACCGGCGGCGAAGATCGACGCGATCCTCAACGAGGTCGCGCGCCACGGCGTGGTCAACGTGCGCCGCGCCTACGGCAACTGGAAAAGCCAGAACCTGATGGGCTGGGAGAAGGTGCTGCACGAGTACGCGATCCGCCCGATCCAGCAGTTCGCCTATTCGCCCGGCAAGAACGCCTCGGACATGGCGATGGTGATCGACGCGATGGACCTGATGTACGCGCGCACCCTGGACGGCTTCGCGGTGGTGTCGAGCGACGCCGACTTCACCCCGCTGGTGATGCGCCTGCGCAACGACGGCTACGCGGTCTACGGTTTCGGCCAGAAGCAGACGCCGCTGCCGTTCGTGAAGGCCTGTTCGACCTTCCTGTTCCTGGAGAAGCTGGGCGACGACGGCGACGTGGCGCCCGACCAGGCGCGGCCCAAGACCTCGGGCGAACTCAAGGGCGACCAGGCGCTGGCGCACCAGCTGCGCGGCGCGGTCGCGGCGGTGGCCGACGACGAGGGCTGGGCGCACCTGGGCGGCGTGGGCAGCCACCTCGGCAACCAGGGGTCGTTCGATCCGCGCAACTACGGCTACCGCAGCCTGAGCGCGCTGATCGATGCGGTGGAACTGTTCGAGGTGCGCCGCGAAGGGCAGAAGGTGCTGGTGCGCGAGCGTCCGCGCACCGAGCCGCGCCGACGCCGGCGCACGGCGAAGGCGCCGGCGGCGGGCAAGGCCGGACCGGGCGGCGGCGCTCAGTAGAGGTCGGCCGGGTCCACGTCCAGCGACCAGCGCACCTTGCGCGCTTCGGTCAGGGCGTGGATCGCCGGCACCGCGTCCTGCAGCGCGGCGTGCAGGCCGCGGCGCGTCGGCGCCAGCAGCAGCAGCTGGGCACGGTGCATGCCTGCGCGCCTGGGCATCGGCGCCGGCATCGGTCCGCTGATCGAGAGCGCGGGCGCCTGGGCGTCGGCGGACGCCGGCCCGCGCGCGCGCGCCGCGGGTTCGAGCAGGCGACGCACGGCCTGCAGGAAGGCCATCGGCGGTTCGGCGTGCTTGGACTCGGCGCGCAGCAGCGCCAGGTGCGCGTAGGGCGGAAAGCCGGCGGCCTCGCGCTGGGCCAGTTCGTCGCCGGCGAAGGCCGGATAGCCGCCGGCGATCAGCGTGGCCAGCAGCGGATGGTCGGCATGGTGGGTCTGCAGCAGCACCTCGCCGGCGCGGCGCGCGCGTCCGGCGCGCCCGGCCACCTGGATCAGCAGCTGGGCCAGCTTCTCGTGCGCGCGGAAGTCGGCCGAGAACAGCCCTTCGTCCACGCCCACCACGCAGACCAGGCTCAGGTCGGGCAGATCGTGGCCCTTGGCCAGCATCTGCGTGCCGATCAGGATGCCGGGACGGTCGCCGAGGCTGCCCAGCAGCTGCGCCAGGGCATCGCGGCGCTGGGTGCTGCCGCGGTCGATGCGCAGCACCGGCACGTCCGGGAACTTCTCGACCAGCACTTCCTCGATGCGCTCGGTGCCGGCGCCCTGCGGCTGCAGCGCCAGGCTGGCGCAGTCCGGGCAGGCCGGGGGTGCGGGCCGGCGATGGCCGCAGTGGTGGCACTGCAGGCGGCGTCCCTGCGCATGCACGGTCATCGGCCTGCCGTGTTCGGGGGTACTGCAGCGCGGGCACTGCGCGCTCCAGCCGCAGTCGTGGCACAGCAGCACCGGCGCGTAACCGCGACGGTTGCGGAACACCAGCACCTGGCCGCCGCTGTCGAGCGCCGCGCGGATCGCGTCGAGCATCTGCCCCGACAGTCCGGCATCGAGCGCGCGCTTGCGCACGTCCACCACGCGCACCGCGGGCGGCTGCGCATCGCCGGCGCGACGCGCCAGGCGCAGGTAGTCGTAGCGTCCGGCGCCGGCGTTGTGCAGGCTTTCCAGCGAGGGCGTCGCGCTGCCCAGCAGCACCGGTACCGCCAGCGCCTTGCCGCGCACCAGGGCGAAGTCGCGGGCGTGGTAGCGGATGCCGTCCTGCTGCTTGTAGCTGCCGTCGTGCTCCTCGTCGATCACGATCAGGCCGGCCTCGGGCAGCGGCGTGAACACCGCCGAGCGGGTGCCGACGATCACCCGCGCCTCGCCGCGCCAGGCCGCCGCCCAGGTCCGTGCGCGCTCGTTGTCGTTGAGTCCGGAATGGGTGGCATGCACCGGCACGCCCAGGCGGGCGCGGAAGCGCGCCAGCAGCTGCGGGGTCAGCCCGATCTCCGGCACCAGCACCAGCGCCTGGCGTCCGCGCGCCAGGCAGTCGGCGATCGCATGCAGGTAGACCTCGGTCTTGCCGCTGCCGGTGACGCCGTCGAGCAGCATCGGCGCAAAGCCCCGGGCCTCGCGCAGCGCCTCGATCGCGGCGCGCTGCTCGGCGTTGGGCGTCGGGCCGGGCCGCGGATCGGGCGCCAGCGCCGAGGCCGGAATGGCCACGCGCTCGGCGTAGCCGCGCCGTTCCAGCGCCCGCGCCGCCGTGCGCCAGTCCTCCACCACCGATGCCAGCGCGTCCTCGTCGCGCACCGCGTCGGCCAGCAGTTCGGCCAGGCGCCGCGGCCGGCTGCCGCTGCGCAGGCCGGGCAGGGCGGTCGCTCCGGTTTCGGTCAGGCGCCAGGCCCAGGCATGGGTGGCGGGCAGCGGTTCGCCGCGACGCAGCGCCGCAGGCAGCGCCGTGGCCAGCACCTCGCCCAGGGGCGCATGGGTATAGCGGGCCAGCCAACGCAGCGATTCGAGCAGTTCGCCGTGCAGCAGCGGCGTCCCGTCGAGCAGTTCGTGCACCGGCCGCAGCCGGCCCTCGGGGGCAGGGGCGGCCGACCCCACCCCGGCGACCACGCCGACCAGTTCGCGGGGCCCGAACGGCACCCGCACCCGCCGCCCGATGTCGTCCGCGCCGGCCAGGTGCCCCGCCGGGGCGGCATAGTCGAACAGCCGCAGCGGCGGCAGCGGCAGGGCAACCTGGAAGACGGGCGTGGGATCGGACACCGCGGAAGTCTAGCGACTGCGGGCCGCTCGTCCGGCGCGGGCCGGCGACGGCGACTTGCGCGCCCAAGTTCCCGCGCATTGGATGTAGGGCGTGCAAGTCGATGGCGGGGAAGGGATTTCCCCTTATCCACAATTTGTGTGGATAAGTCTGTGCACGAAGCGCTTTCCGGCATCATTTCTGCCGCGCCATGCAGGTGAAGAGCTGCCTTGGCGAAAAAAACGCCAACCGGCATTTTTTCAATAAATTCAATGAGTTGATCGTGAAACAAAGCGTTCACATACGCAAACGGGCTTCACGGTCCGGTCCGTATGACGTTTTCGCGACGCATGTGCACAACGTGCGCCTGCACAATCCGGCGCGGATCAGCGAATGAGACCGTCGTCAAGCCCGGCGGCGGCGCGGGAGGGGGCCGTATCATGGCGCGCAGCAGGCCGCCCCCGGGCCTGTAAACCGGTTTTCCATCCTTGAACGATCCTGCCGCGGCCCGTGCTGCCCTGACCGCTTTCCTGCGCGGCGTCGAACGCCGCGGCGTGGTGTTCGCCCATTGGCAGGGGGGCGATGCCGCGACCGGCGACGCCGCCCTGGCCGCCACCCTGCGCGGTTTCGCCCAGGCCGCCCCGACCCTGCCGTTCGCCGAGTGGCCGCGCCGGTTCTGGGCCATGCTGCTGGCCGCCCCGCAGCTGCGCGGTACCGCCGGCCACGCGGGCGACCTGCCCGCCGCGGTCGCGGCGCTGGCCAGCGGCCCGCGCGCGGCGCTGCTGCTGCGGGTGGTGGCCGGCCTGGCCGAATCCGAGGCCGCGGCCGTGCTGGGCATCGCCCGGCCGACCTACCGGTTGGCGCTGCAGCGCGCGCTGCCGCACCGCGACGACGGCAGCGCCGATCCCGAGACCTGGCGCGAACTGTCCCAGGCCGCGCAGGTGGCGATCCGCGCCGTGCCGGCCGAGCGCCTGGAAACCATCGCCATGCTGCGCGACGGCCTGCGCCCTCGTCCGGTACGCCCCACGCCGCCGCCGTCCACGCATTCGCGCGCGGGCTGGGTGTGGCCGGCGACGCTGGCGGTAGTCGCGCTCACTGCGGCCGCGCTGGCGGCGACCTGGTGGGGGCCGTGGCTGCCCCCGCCGGCGACCGACGACCAGGCCCGCATCCGCGTCGAGGACCTGCCGCCGCCGGACGCGCCCGCCGCGCGCTTCGACCCGGCGCAGGCGCTGGCCGGCCATCGCGATCTCGACCTGCTCCTCGCCCAGGCCACCGGCAGCTTCGACGACGACGCCGATCCGGCCTTCGACGCCTGGCTGGTGGTCGCGCTGGCGCAGGAAGACGGCCTGCCGGCGGCGCCCGACACCACCGCGGTCGATGGCGATGCCGCCTCGCAGGAGCTGGTGGATGCGCAGCGCTAGCCCGGTCCCGGCCCTGGCGGCCCTGGCGCTGCTGCTGGCAGCCGCGGTGGCGGGCGCGCAATCGCCGGATGCGCTGCAGCGCAACGCGGCGCGGCTGGCCGCGCTCACCCCCGAACAGGGCGAAGCGCTGCAGCGGCGGCTGCAGGCGTGGGAAGCGTTGCCGGAGTCGCTGCGGCGCGAACGCCGCGAGGTCTGGGATGCGTGGCGCGCGCTGCCCGAGGACGAACGCCGGCGCATGCGCGCCGCGCGCGAGACCTGGCGCTCGCTGCCGGTCGCCGAGCAGCAGGCGCTGCGCGCCCGGTTCGACGCACTCGATGCGGGCATGGCCCGCGGCTGGCTGCTGGGTCCGGTCCTGGGCGCGGACTGGCCGCGACTGCACGCGCTGTTCGCGCAGGTGCCGCCGGCGGAGCGCGACGTGCTGCTGCAGGTGCTGCGCGCCTTGCCGGCGCAGGCACGCGACGATCTGGCCGTCCTCGCCCAGCGCACCCCGCCGCAGGAGCGCGACGCGCTGCGCGACGCGCTGCTGGCGCAGCCGCAGTCGCAGCGCGCGCAGTGGCTGCGCCGGCGCGTCGATCCCTAGGCGTACGTGGCCAGGGTGCCGCGGCCGCCGCCCTGCACGCGGGACGGCCCAGCGGGGCAGCGGCAGCGCCAGCATGCGCCGCACGAGTCCCGGCCGCCACGCCAGCTGGTCCGCGCGAACTCGCGCTCGGCCCGCACGACCGACGCGTCGGGCAGTATCGCCCTCCCGGCTACAGCCAGACCAGGCTGGTGATCGTCGTGAACACCGCCCCGAAGCTCAGCAGGATCGAATAGCACAGCCCGATCACGCCGAACTTGAACAGGGTCATCGGCCAGCCCTGCCCATACACGCGCTTCTGCATCAGCAGCAGGTACAGCGGCATCCAGATCCAGATCGCGGCCTCGACCAGGTCGAACGCGATCAGCGCCGCCAGCTGCGTCGGCGCCAGCCAGTGCTCCAGGCCCATGGTCACGAACATCAGCAGCAGCGCCAGGCACAGGAACGCATGGCTGTGCAGCGCCACGATCAGGTGCTCCATGTACAGCCGCCGCTTGAACACGTAGGCGACCTTGAGCATCAGTGCGAACAGCGGCAGCAGCAGGAACAGGGTCGAGGGGATCGCGCCGAGCACCGCGTCCTTGAACAGGTCGGGGTCTTCCTGCAGGCGCGGGATGTTCTTTTCCAGGCGGCCGATCTGGCGGTTGATCCAGTCGTTGGCGAAGCCGGGCAGGGAGGCGATGCGGACCGGGTTGGTCTCCGCGTCCCAGGGCTCGCTGCCGCTGAACTGCAGCCGGTGCAGGCGCGGGACGGGCGGCGGGCCGCCGGTCTGTTCGGCCTTGCGGAAGGCGGCGATGCGCTCGTCGGCCTGCGCACGGATCGCGGTCTCGGAGGCCTGTAGCGCGGCATCGGCGGTGCGCAGTCCCGTGATCGCGCCGACGTTCGGAATGCGCGCGTCGTCCTCGGCCACCGCGATCTTCGGTGCCAGTTCGGCGCGTTCGGCCGCGAGTCTGGCCAGCGCCCGGTCGCGCGCCTGTTCGACCTCGGCGATGTCGCGCGCGGTCTCGATGCCGGAATCGCCGCCCAGCTGGACCGGGTTCTCGCCGCCGAAGCTCAGGGTCAGCTTGCCGATGAAGAAGGTCACGACGGCGATGAAGAAGAACAGCCGGAACGGACTGACGTAACGGATGCGGCGTCCGGCGATGTATTCCAGGGTCAGGTAGCCTGGCCGGGCGAGCAGCGGCCACAGCGTGCGCGGCGTCCGTCCGTCCCACTCGAACACGCTGTCGAGCACGTCGCCCACCAGGCTCGAGAAATGGCGCACCAGCCCCTTCACCGGCTGCCCGCAGGCGTAGCAGTGGTCTCCGAGCAAGGCGGTGCCGCAGTTGGCGCAGGCGACCTGCGCGGCGCGCGGGAGGCTCGGGCCTGCGGCGGCCGGCGGCGGCTGCGATGTACTCATGGCGTTGCGGTCCTCGACAGATTCAACCCTTGCCCTCCAGGTGGCAGAGCCGGCCAGGCGTTCCGCCCGGACCCCACCCGGACGGACATGCGCGCCTGCGGGGCGCGGTGGACCCGTGCGGAGCCTGCGCCGATCCATGACGGTCACGGGACGGGCGGTTAAGATACCGGCCGCCGCCGACCCGGCGCCAGCGCGCGACACTGGATCGCTGCCGGCCGCAGTCGCGCCTCCCCCGACTCCCATGACTCCGCCCGCCCCGACGGCGCGCTTCCGCGGCGAAGTGCGCACCACCGCGGTGCTCGCCGCGCCGCTGGTCGCCGGCCACCTCGCCACCGGCCTGATCGGCTTCGTCGACAACGTCATCGCCGGCCGCCACGGCACCAATACGCTGGCCGGCGTCGCGGTCGGCACCGCCATGTTCTGGCTGCCGATGATGGTGCCGATGGGCACGCTGATGGCGCTGCCGCCGTCGGTGTCGCAACTCGATGGCGCCGGTCGCCGCGCCGAGGTCGGGTCGCTGTTCCGGCAGGCGCTGTGGCTGTCGCTGATGCTGGGGCTGCTGCTGTTCGCCTTCCTCAGCCTGTCGGTGCATGCGCTCGAACCGATGGGCATCGCGCCGGAAGTGCGGCCCACGGCCGCGGCCTTCCTGCACGGCATCCGCTGGGGCATTCCGGCGCTCACCCTGTACCTGTGCATGCGCTACCTGTGCGACGGCCTGCACTGGACGCTGCCGACCATGGCCTTCGGCTTCGGCGGGCTGCTGGTGCTGCTGCCGCTGGGCTATGCGATGACCTTCGGCGCGTTCGGCTTCCCGGAAATGGGGGCGGGCGGCCTGGGCCTGGCCTCGGCGACGATGATGTGGCTGCAGGTGGCCGGGTTCCTGGTCTACCTGGCGCGGGCGCGCAGGTTCGAGGCGCTGCGCCTGTTCGAGCGCTTCGACCTGCCGCGCCGGGAAGAGATCTCCAGCCTGCTGCGCACCGGCCTGCCGATCGGCGTGACCGTGGCGATGGAAGGCGGCCTGTTCGTGGTCACCGCGCTGCTGATCGGGCGCCTGGGCGAGCTCGAGGTGGCTGCGCACCAGATCGCGATCAACGTGGCCTCGCTGTGCTTCATGATCCCGTTCGGCCTGGCCGAGGCCACCACCGTGCGCGTCGGCCATGCGATCGGCGCCGGCCGCGGCGCCCACGGCGTGCGGCGCGCCGCCTGCGCGGGGCTGGTGCTGGTGCTGGCCACGCAGGCGCTGTCGGCGGCGGTGCTGCTGGGCTGGCACGACGCGATCGCCGCGGTCTACACGCGCGACCTGGCGGTGGCCTCGCTGGCCGGGACGCTGCTGCTGTTCGCCGCGGCGTTCCAGTTCCCGGACGGGGTCCAGGTGCTGTCGGCCGGCGCCCTGCGCGGGCTCAAGGACACCCGCGTGCCGATGTTCATCGCCGCGCTCGCCTACTGGGGCGTGGGCATGCCGCTGGGCGCCGGGCTGGGCCTCGGCCTGGGCTGGGGCCCGAAGGGCATGTGGCTGGGCCTGATCGCCGGCCTGCTGGTGGCCGCGGTGCTGATGGGCTGGCGCCTGCTGCGCAGCAGCCGGCCCGGGGCCCTGCCACCCGGCCGGGTGACCAAAGGCGCATGAAAACCCCGCACGTGCCGGGTACCCTGAGCATCCGGAACAGCGAGCAAGCCCCCAAATGAGTCAAGCCCCTTCGCGTGGCCCCGTGGCCCGCGCCATCGTCGGTGTCTGGGACGGCATGAATTTCGTCCGCCGGCTGATCCTCAACCTGCTGTTCTTCTTCCTGCTGCTGCTGGTGCTGGCGGTCGTGGTCGAGGGCGGCAAGGGCCTGGCGCCGCTGGACAAGCGCACCACCCTGGTCTTCGCGCCCGAGGCGGTGCTGGTGGAGCAGTACACCTCCGATCCGATGAGCCGCTCGCTGCAGGCCAGCTTCGGCCAGGGACCGGCGGAAGTGCAGCTGCGCGACGTGCTGAAGGTGCTGGAGACCGCGCGCCAGGACGACAACATCGAGCGCGTGCTGCTGCGCGTGGACCGCATGGGCTTCAGCGGTTTCGCCGCGATCCGCGAGATCGGCGCGGCGATCCAGGCGCTGCGCGAATCGGGCAAGCAGGTGGTCGCCTTCGGCGAGCGCTTCACCCAGGCGCAGTACCTGCTGGCCGCGCACGCCGACGAGGTCTACCTCGACCCGCAGGGCGAGGTGCTGCTGCTGGGCCTGAGCGGCTACCGCCAGTTCTACCGCGAAGGCCTGCAGGACAAGCTCGGCATCGACATGCACCTGTTCAAGGTGGGCGAGTACAAGTCCGCCGCCGAGCCCTTCATCCGCGACGACGCCTCGCCCGAAGCCAAGGAAGCCGACCTGTTCTGGCGCGGCGACGTGTGGCAGCGCTACCTGGCCGACGTCGCCCGCCTGCGCGGCACCAGCGCCGCGAAGCTCGCGGCCGACATCGACAGCCTGCCCGACGGCATCACCGCCGCCAACGGCGACACCGCGCAGTACGCGCTGCAGCAGAAGCTGGTCGACGGGCTGAAGACGCAGGAAGAGGTGGAGAACCTGCTGGCCGTACGTGGCGAGGCGGACGAGGATGCGCAGGGCGGCTTCCGCCAGGTCGGCTACCTCGATTACCTGCGCCATGCCGACGGCCCGCCGCGCGCCGCCGATCCGCGTCCGCAGGTGGCGGTGGTGGTGGCCGAAGGCGAGATCCTCGACGGCCGGCAGCCGCCGGGCCGGGTGGGCGGCGAATCGACCGCGGCCCTGCTGCGCGAGGCCCGCGACGACGAGGACGTGAAGGCGGTGGTGCTGCGGGTCAACTCGCCCGGCGGCTCGGCCTATGCCTCGGAAGTGATCCGCCGCGAGATCCTCGGCCTCAAGGCCGCGGACAAGCCCGTGGTGGTGTCGTTCGGCGACGTGGCCGCCTCCGGCGGCTACTGGATCAGCATGGACGCCGACCGCATTTACGCCGACCCGTCCACGATCACCGGCTCGATCGGCATCTTCGGCCTGATCCCGACCTTCCCGCGCGCGCTGGAGAAGATCGGCGTGCACACCGACGGCGTGGCGACCACGCGCATGGCCGGCGCCTTCGACCTCAGCCGGCCGCTGTCGCCGGAAGTGGGCCAGGTGATCCAGGCCTACATCGACAAGGGCTACCGCGACTTCATCACCCGCGCGGCCCAGGGCCGCAACCGGACGCCCGAGCAGATCGACGAGGTCGCGCGCGGCCGCGTGTGGACCGGCGCGCAGGCCATGGAGCGGGGCCTGGTGGATGAGGCCGGCGGGATCCAGGCCGCCGTGGCCGACGCGGCCGCACGGGCGCGGCTGGGCGAGGCCGGCAAGTGGCGCGTGCGCTACGTCGAGCGTGCGGCGACGCCGTTCGAGAAGCTCTTCGCGGGCTTCGTGCAGGGCCGCATTGGCCAGGCCTGGATCAAGGATTCGGCGTTCGCCCGCTCGCTGCTGTCGAGCGCGGTGCCGCAGGCCGAGCGCGACCTGCGCGTGCTGGAGCAGGTGCTGCAGACCCGCGACGGCGCCCCGGTCTCGGTGCTGGCGCACTGCTTCTGCGGGATCTGAGCGCGACGGATCGCCGCGCAGGTCTCGTGCCTGCGCGGCCGCCAGCCACGCGCAGGTCGGCGCGCATCGTCCGCCCGGATCGGGCAGGCGCCTGAGGGTCACCGCATCGGGCGGTCCCCTGCCGTTTCCGCACCGGTTGGCGCGCGCGCCGCAGTCCGGCGGACGCCAGCGCGCCGGCAGTGCGTGCCCGGACGCCTCAGCGCTTCACGTCCAGGCGGTCGCCGCGTACCAGCGCCATCACGTCCTGCGCATCGCAGAGGTTGAAATCGCCTGGTACCGAATGCTTGAGGCAGCCGGCGGCATGGCCGAAACGCAGGCTTTCGGCATCGTCCCAGCCCGACAGCAGCCCGTGCAGCACGCCGGCCGCGAACGCGTCGCCGCCGCCGATGCGGTCGACGATGCCGGGCAGCTCGCGCGGCTCGACCTGGTGCAGGTCGCCGCCACGCGTGGCCATCAGCGCGCCGAGCGCGTGATGCTCCACGCTGGCCTGGGCGCGCGTGGTGCAGGCCAGCCGCTGCAGGCGCGGGAAGGCGTCGAAGGCGCGCCGCGCCGCGCGTGCGAAGCGCTGCGCATGCGGCGCGTCCGGCTCGCCGCTCTCGGCGCCCAGCACCACGTCGACGTCGCGGTGGTCGGCGAAGGCGATCTCCGCGCCTTCCAGCAGCGGGCGCAGGATCCGCGCCGGATCCCCGTCCCATGCCGCCCACAGCTTGGGCCGGAAGTTGCCGTCGAAGGACACGCGCACGCCCAGCGCCGCCGCAGCGCGCACTGCCTCGGTGGCCGCGGTCGCGGTGGCCGCGCCCAGCGCCGGGGTCACCCCGGAAACGTGCAGCCAGCCGGCCCCCTGCAGCAGCGTCGGCCAGTCGTAGCTGGCGGCCGGGGCCATCGCGAAGGCCGAGGCGGCGCGGTCGTACAGCACCTCGCTGGGCCGGTGGCCGGCGCCGGCAGCCAGGAAATACAGGCCCATGCGGCCGTCGACCGCGCGCACCGCGCGGGTGTCCACGCCGTGCCGGCGCAGCTCGCCCAGGGCGGCGTGGCCCAGCGCGTTGTCGGCGGTGGTGCCCAGCATCGACACCTCGTGGCCGAAGCGCGCCAGCGAGACGCCGACGTTGGCCTCGGCGCCGCCGATCCGTACTTCCAGCGCGGGCGACTGCAGCAGCAGTTCGCGCCCGGGCGCCGCCAGGCGCAGCAGGATTTCACCGAAACACGCGATACGACCGGCCATGGGGTCTCCTGTCAGCGTTGCGCCCCGGAGGCCGGGGCGGGTAGGGCCTTTTGCGCCGCAGCATGCTTGCGGGGAAAGGTTTTGCTAGTTTTGACCAGCGGTGTCATTCGGCCCGCTCGGCAATTCGACCAGCGACACCATACAACCGTCAGCCGTTGCAGGGCCTACGTCTGACACCACGGGAGGGGAATTATGCAAGCTGCTTCGAAGGGAAAAAAGACACCGGTTACCTTGCTCGCGCTGTCCATCGGTCTCGCACTGCAGGCGCAGGTGCTGACGGCGGTGGCGCAGGACGCCGCCCCGGCGGCGTACGTCGCGCCCGCGCCGCGGGAGGACGCGCAGACCCTGGACACGATGGTCGTGACCGGATACCGCGCCAGCCTCGAGCGCGCGGTCGACATCAAGCGCGGCGAGGCGGGCGTGGTCGACGCGATCGTCGCCGAGGACATCGCCGACTTCCCCGACCTCAACCTCGCCGAATCGCTGCAGCGCATTCCCGGCGTGTCGATCACCCGCGAGGGCGGCGAGGGTCGCAACATCTCGGTGCGCGGCCTCGGCCCGCAGTTCACCCGGGTGCGCATCAACGGCATCGAGGGACTGGCCACCGGCGGCGGCACCGACACCTCCGGCGGCGTGAACCGCGCGCGCAACTTCGACTTCAACACCTTCGCGTCCGAGCTGTTCACCCAGCTCGTGGTGCGCAAGACCTCGGCGGCGGAGATCGAGGAAGGCTCGCTCGGCGCGACCGTCGACCTGCGCACCGCGCGCCCGTTCGACTATGACGGCTTCACCATGGCCGTCGGCGGGCAGATGGGCTACAACACCCTGGCCGAAGAGTACGACCCGCGCGGCACGTTCCTGGTCAGCAACACCTTCGCCGACGGGCATGCCGGCGCGCTGCTGTCGATCGCCTACACCGACCGCACCGTGGTCGAGGAAGGATCGGATTCGGTGCGCTGGTGGACCGCGCAGAACAGCACCACCAACTTCTTCGACCAGGATTCGCCGTTCCAGGCCGCGCTCGACCCCGACGTCTACCATCCGCGCATCCCGCGCTACAACAGCTACCGCCACGAGCAGGAGCGCCTGGGCATCACCGGCGCGCTGCAGTTCAAGCTCGGCGAGCGCACCGAACTGGTGTTCGACGGCCTCTACGCGCGTTTCGACGCCAACCGCTGGCAGGACAACATCAACGCGGTGTCCTTCAGCCGCACCAACGCCTCGGGCAAGCAGGAGACCGTCGTCCGCGACGGCGAGATCGACAGCCGTGGCAACCTGGTCTATGGCGTGTTCGACAACGTCGACATCCGCTCGGAAGGCCGCTACGACGAACAGTCGACGGAGTTCACCCAGCTCACCGCAGCGCTCGAGCATGGCTTCAGCGACAGCGTACAGATGAACGTGCTGCTGGGCATGTCGCAGTCCGAATACGACAACCCGATCCAGACCACGGTCATCGTCGACAAGTTCAACGTGGACGGCTACAGCTGGGACTACCGCGGCAACGACCGGCTGCCGGTGTTCGACTATGGCGACCTCGATCCGACCGACCCCACCGGCTGGACCCTGGCCGAGATCCGGCTGCGTCCGCAGTACGTCGAGAACACTTTCGACACCGCGACGATGGACCTGTCCTGGGCGGCGTCGCCCTACTTCACGCTCAAGGGCGGCGTGAACTGGAAGAGCTACGAGTACAAGAGCCGAGAATGGGGCCGCGGTACGCCCGGCAGCGGTCGCGTGGAGGGGGTCGCCGGCATTTCCATCGACGATGCGACGCTGGCGTCGCTGATGCGCGAATACAACATCCGCGCCGGCAACGCGGGCCGCGCGGTGGTGCCGGACGTGCAGGCGTTCGCGGCGCTGATGGGCATCCACGGCAATGCCGGGCCGTACGCGGTCCACACCGACCTGACCAACACGATCGCCAACAACCGCGCGATCCAGGAGGAGAGCCTGGGCTTCTTCCTGCAGGGCGACTTCAACTTCGACATCGGCGCGATCCCGGTGCGCGGCAACGTTGGCGTGCGGCGGGTGGACACCGAGCTGACCAGCATCGGCTGGGTCGACATCAACACGCCCGGGCAGGTGGTCCACAAGTACACCGATACCTTGCCGTCGTTCAACCTCGTCGCCGAACTGACGCCCGACCTGCTGCTGCGCGTGGCGGGCGCCGAGGTGATGACCCGGCCCAACCTCGGCTTCCTCGGCATCGGCACCAGCTTCAGCGTGGCCGGCGGTGCGCGCACGGTGACCACCGGCAACCCGCGCGTCGAGCCGTTCCGCGCCAAGACCTTCGACCTCGGCCTGGAGTGGTACTTCGGCGACGGCGGCCTGGTCTCGGTGGGCGCGTTCTACAAGGACATCGACAGCTACATCCAGACCTCGCGCGAAAGCCGGCCGTTCAACACCTCGGGCCTGCCGGCCTCGCTGCTGCTGCCCGAGTGGGGCGTGACGCCGGACGACGAGTTCGTGTTCCAGCAGCCGCTCAACACTCCCGGCGGCGAACTGACCGGTTTCGAGATCGGCTACCAGCAGCCTTTCACCTTCCTGCCGGGGATCTGGAGCGACTTCGGTGTGCAGCTCAACTACACCTACGTCGATTCGGAGATCCAGTACCTGTCCTCGTCGGGTGCGCCCAGCGCCAAGGGCCCGATGGTCGGCCTGTCCAACAATGCCTGGAACGCGACGCTGTACTACGACAACGACCGGTTCTCCGCCCGCGTTTCGGCGGCGTACCGCGACGAGTACATGAACCTGGTCCCCGGCCGCGAAGGCACCGACATGGAAGGCGCGGCCGCGACCACCACGGTCGACGCCTCGCTGTCGTACAACATCAACGAGAACTTCTCGGTCTCGCTCGAGGGCCTCAACCTGACCGACGAGTGGTCGGACCTGTGGCTGGACAGCGAGCGCAACATGCCGATCGCCTACACCCACACCGGCCGCCAGTACATGGTCGGGTTCCGCTACAAGTTCTGACCCGGACCGCCGGCCCCGCCCGGGCGGGGTCGGCGCGTCCCATCGCTGCTCTCCATCGGGGCCCTGCGGGCCCCGTTTTTTTGTCACCAAGGTCGCTCCCACAAGAGCGCGGCTGCGGCGGCCGTCTTGACAGGTCCGATCAGGCATCCGGCCGTGGGAGCGCGCTCGCGCGCGAAGGCATTCGCGACCAGGGTCGCTCCCACAAACGCGGCGGCGCGGCGGTCCTGACAGGCGGATCACCCATCCGGCCGTGGGAGCGCGCTCGCGCGCGAAGGCATTCCGCGACCAAGGTCGCTCCCACAAACGCGGCGGCGCGGCGGTCCTGACAGGGCAGATCATCCCTCCGGCCGTGGGAGCGCGCTCGCGCGCGAAGGCATTCGCGACCAAGGTCGCTCCCACAAGCGCGGCGGCGCGGCGGTCCTGACAGGGCTTGCAACGAGCGGGCGGTGCCGATTCAGCTGCCGCATGCCGGTGGGCCGATCAGCGACCGCGGCCACCTGCCCGCCACGGTCCGTGCAGTCGACCTGGGGCGTTCAAACGATCCGAACGGATCCAGCCCCATGGCCACCGTGCGGCGTCAGAACGTCCCTCGCTGGACGAACGGCGCGCGCTCGAAGAGCCGCCGTTCACCGCCGCGTGGATCGTCCTCCATGCGCGCGCTGCCGGCGAACACCATCGTCTCGCGCCGCTCCAGCGAGTAGGGCGACCAGTCCGCGGTCGCGCCCGCGCGCGGATCGCCGGTGCGCGCGAAGGCCAGCAGCGCCCCGGCCATGGCGCCGGCCACCCGTTGCGCCGCCAGCGTCGTGCCGGTCCGCGACCCCGGCTGGCCGATGTTGTCGAACACCAGCGGGATGTCGAGGGTGTGGAATGCGCGCAGGCGCTCGCCTTCGGCGCCGGGCGGATGCCAGTCGAGCTGGTAGGCCCAGGTATTGCCGCGTCCATCGCGGGCGCGCACCTGCAGTTCCTCGATCGCGCCGCGCCATGAGCGTCCCGCCGTGGTTGCGGCGAAGAAGATTTCGCTGGGCGTGCAGTGCGGATACAGCCGCCGGTATCCGGCGACCACCGATTCCGGATCGAGGTCCACGAACTGCTGCGTGCGCAGTTTCGCCGGCAGCGCGGCCCAGTCGAGGCTGAAGTTGCCAGGGTCGCCGCCGAGGAAGGCGCGCGTTTCGTCGCGGGTGTTGCCGATCACCATCGGGATCGACGCCGACTGCGCGGGGGCATCCGGCCAGAACGGATGCCGCGGCAGCGCCGCGTCGTCCATTACCGGCCCCAGGTACAGCGCCGTGTCCTCGACCCGCGAAGGATCGCGCGTGGCGGTGGCCTGCAGCAGCACCTCCTGCGGCAGCGTGGCCAGCGCCCGCGCCCGGTCGTGGGCGATGCCCAGCGCGTCCAGCAGCAGGCGCGCGCGCCCGTCCGCCGCGCGCGGGCCCGCCGCCGTGACCTGCTGTCCGCTCATGGTCCAGGCGCGGTGGAACAGGCCCTGCGCCGACGGCATCGCCATCAGCGTCGCGATCTTGGCGCCGCCGCCGGACTGGCCGAACACGGTGACGTTGTCCGGATCGCCGCCGAACTCCACCGCGTGCTCGCGCACCCAGTGCAGCGCCTGCACCAGGTCGAGCTGGCCGGCGTTGCCGGAGGCCGCGTAACCGGGACCCAGCAGGTCCTTCAGGTACAGGTAGCCGAAGGCATTGAGGCGATGGTTGAGCGTGACCACCACCACGTCGCCGCGCAGGCACAGCCGCGTGCCGTCGTAGAGCGGATCGCTGCCCGAGCCGGTGCTGAAGCCGCCGCCATGGATGTAGACCAGCACGGGCCGCCGGCCGCCATCGCGCAGGGCCGGCGTCCACACGTTGAGGAACAGGCAGTCCTCGCTGCCCGACCCGCCCTCGCCACGCTGCGGCGCGGACGCAGCGAACGCGGTGGCCTCGTGCACCCCGCGCCAGGCGGCCTCCCGGCGCGGCGGCAGGAACCGCTGCGCACCGGTGTCGGCGCCGTAGCGCAGTCCGCGGAACACGTGCACGCCGCCCTCGCGCGTGCCGGCCACGCGGCCGCCGCGCACGCGGGCGTGGCTGGTCGTGGGCGACGGCGACGGTACGGCGAATGCGGCGGCCGGGGCGAGGGTCGCCGCCGCGGACACGGCCGCCAGCCGCAGCAGCCGTCGACGTTCCGGCTGCACCGGCATCCCTAGCGCAGCGGCTCGCCGCGCGCGTAACCGGCGTGCGGTTCCATCGTGTCGAGGTTCCATTCGGCTTCGACGAAGGGCCGGCGCGTCGCGGCGTACTGCGGATAGCCGCCGACCTCGTCCTGGCTGTCGATGATCTCGCCGCGGCCCTCGACCACGTCGGCGACGATCCGGCGGTCGATCGGGTCGCGGTTCCACGGCGTGGCGCCGGCATTGGCGATTACCGCGTCCTGCACCCGGGCCGAAGGCAGCAGGCTCACCCCGAACGGCAGCGGCGGCGCGCTGCGCAACATGCTCACCTTGACCGGCGCGGTGGTGTAGCGCCCGACCTCCGGAATCGTCGCCTCGCCGATCACGTCGACCGCGAGGTTGTCCTCCAGGAACAGGTCGACATCGCCCGAGCCGCCGACCATGAACAGCGCCAGCTTGCGCGTGTCCGGCCCGGCGCGCAGCACGTTGCCGCGCAGGATCATGCTGCCGGTGGCGTACTCGTGGCCCAGCCACTCCTCGGCGATCAGGTTGTAGTGCGCGGCGCGCGCGCCGGGGTTGTAGATCAGGTTGTTGAGCACCTGCCCGGAGACTCCGCCCTTGAACAGCGGGTTGCGCTCGTAATTGTGCGCATACAGGTTGCCGGTGATCAGGATGTCCTGCACGTGGTCGTGCACCAGCGTGCCCTTGGAGTGCTCGCCCTTCCCGTGGCTGGAGTAGGCCAGCCCTTCGGCGATGAGGTTGTTGCTGAAGGTGATGCGGCGCGAGGTGCCCTTGCGGAAATCCTCCAGCGTCGTACCGCCCTCGATGAAGCGGGTGCCGGAGGACGACAGGCCTTCGTCGGTGCCCCAGGTCAGCGAGCAGTGGTCGACGATGACGTTCTCGGCGCGCACGGTGGAGATCGCGTCGAAGTCCACGCCGCTGCGCAGCGGCCTGCCCGCGTCGCCCGGACGCACGCGGATGTGGCGCACGACGACGTCGTGGGTGGCGATGTCGAGGCCGCCGCGAATCAGGGTGATGCCCGGCGCCGGCGCGGTCTGTCCGGCGATGGTGAGATAGGGCTCGGTGATGCGCAGGGTCTGCACATCGAGGTCGATCACGCCGCCCACCTCGAACACCACGATGCGCGGCCCCTCGGCCTCGACCGCCGCGCGGAACGAGCCCGGGCCCTCGGCGGCCAGCGTGGTCACGCGCAGGATCCGCCCACCGCGGCCGCCGGGCGTATGCGCGGCCCAGCCCTGCGCGCCGGGGAACGCCGGTGTCGGCTCCGGTGCGGCCGCCGCGGGCAGGACGATGGCCAGCAGGCAGGCGAGGGCGCTCGACCAGAGCAGGGTTCGGTGGATCGCAGGCATACGGATGGCTCCAGGACGGGCGGATTCGGGCGGCCGGGACCGGAATGTCCACCGGTATGCCGCACTGCACATTGAAGATGACACCGGTTTACCTTACAAGGACATCCGGGCTGCGGCGATCTGCACCGCAACATCTCTCCGGGAGGGGGCTTGAGCAGCAATATCGAGACATCCACGGCGCCGCTGGGCGCGGACATCGCCGCGGCGTTCGTCGAGGCGCGCCTGCGCGGCGCCAGCCTGCCGGGCTTCCCGGGCGTGATTCCCGACGACCTGGTGGCGGCCTACCGCGTCCAGGACCTGGCGATCGCGCGCTGGCCGGACCGCGTGGTCGGCTGGAAGGTCGGCTACATCGCGCCGGACCGGCGCGACGGCTCGGGCGACGCGCGCCTGCTCGGCCCGATCTATGCCCGCCAGTGCACGACCCGGGTCGAGGACGCGGAGGTGCCGGTCTTCGTCGGTGGCTTCGGCGCGATCGAGGCCGAGTACGTACTGCGGCTGGAAGCGGACGCCCCGCCCGACGTGTTCGACTGGACGCCCGCGGCCGCCGGCGCGGTCCCCGCCACGCTGCATGTCGGCCTGGAAATCGCCAGCAGCCCGCTGGCCACGATCAATCAGCTCGGGCCGCGGGTGGTGGTGTCGGATTTCGGCAACAACAACGGCCTGGTGATGGGCGCCGAGATCCCCGACTGGCGTTCGATCCCCGGGACCGGGCTGACCGCGAGCAGCTGGATCGACGGCGAATGCGTCGGCCGCGGCGGCGCCACGACCCTGCCCGGCGGGCTGCTCGCCGCCTACGCCTTCGCGCTGTCGCGTTCGGCCCGGCGCGGGCGTCCGCTCAAGGCCGGCGACCTGATCGCCACGGGCAACGCCACCGGCATCCACGACGTCCGGGTCGGCCAGCAGGTGCGCGTGGACTTCGGCGGCTACGGCCGGATCAGCGGGCGCGTGGTGGCCGCCGCACCGAGGGACGACGCGGCATGAAGCGGCGCCAGCTGCTGGCCGCCGGCGCAGGCCTCGCCTCGATCGCCGGATTGCGGCTGCCGGCAAGTGCCGCGCCGCCGCGCGAAGGCCTGCTCACCGCCACCGACGTGCACGTGAGCGACTACCCGACCGTGCAGGCCATGCGCTGGATCGGCGAGACGCTCGAGCGCGAGACCGCCGGCCGGCTGCGTATCCGGCTCTACCACTCCGGCCAGCTGGGGCGCGAGGCGGAGGCCATCGACATGGCCCGTTTCGGTGCGATCGATTTCGCCCGCGTCTACAGCGGCGCGCTCAACAACGCCTTCCCGCTGACCCGCGCGCTGTGCCTGCCCTACGTGTTCGATTCGGTGGCGCACATGCGCCGGGCGATGGATGGCGAGGTCGGGCAGGCGGTGCTGGACGGCTTCGGCACGCGCGATCTGGTCGGCCTGGCCATCTACGACTCCGGCGCGCGTTGCTTCTACAACGCGCGTCGCCCGATCCGCACACCCGCCGACCTGGACGGCATGAAGATCCGGGTGCCGGTGTCGGACATCTTCATCCGCATGCTGCGCCTGTTCGGCGCCAACGCCACCCCGCTGTCGCTGGGCGAGGTGTACTCGGGCATGGAGACGCACATGATCGACGGCGCGGAAAACAACATCCGCAGCTTCCATTCCAGCCGGCACTTCGAGGCCGCGCGCTACTGGTCGCAGAGCGAGCATTCCTACGCGCCGGACGTGCTGCTGCTCTCGCGCCGCACCTGGGATGCGCTGGCACCGGCGGACCGCGAGCTGCTGCGCGAGACCGCGCGCCGCTCGGTCGAGGTGATGCGCCAGGCCTGGGATACGTCCGAGGCGAGCGCGCGCGAGCAGGTGATGGCCGCAGGCGTCGAGGCCAACGCGGTGGACGTGGAGGCCTTCCGCCGCGCCGCCGCGCCGCTGCTCGCCGAGTACCGCAAGGACCCACGCATCGACGCACTGCACGCGCGCATCCGCGCCAGCGCATGAGGACACAGATGACTGCAGCCCCGGCCGACACCCCGACCCGCGACGACGACGACCGCCTCCACGAGCCGGCGCCGGCGCCCGGCCTGCTCGACCGCCTCGGCAGCCTGGCGATCGGCATCGCGGCGCTGTCGCTGGCGGGGCTCGTCGTGGTGCAGGGCTGGCAGGTGGTCGCCCGCTACGTGTTCAACAACTCGCCCAGCTGGACCGAGCCGGTGACCCTGCTGCTGCTGAGCACGGCGATGAGCCTGGGCGCCGCGGCGGGCGTGCATACCCAGCGGCACTTCTGCTTCAACCTGCTGGCCGAGGCCATGCGTCCGGGCGTGCGCAGGCTCATGGACAGCTGCGGTCTGGTGGTGGTGGCCGGCATCGGCGGGGTGCTGGCCGTCTGGGGCGGCGTGCTGCTCGCCGACGGGCTGGACGTGCGCGTGGCCGGTGCGCCGATGCCGCAGAGCATCAACCTCCTGCCGTTGTCGCTGGGCGGCGCACTGATGTGCGTGTTCGCGCTGGCGCGGCTGCCGGCGCTGCTGCGCGGCGGGGAGGGCTGAGCCATGGGCATCGCGCTGCTGTTCGTGGTGTTCCTCGCGCTGCTGGTGATCGGCGTGCCGGTGGCCTATGCCCTGGCCGCGGCATCGCTGGCGACGCTGCTTTATCTCGACCTGCCGGCGGTGGTGCTGGTGCAGCAGGTGGGGGCCGGCATCGGCACCGCCTCGCTGATCGCGATTCCGCTGTTCGTCTTCGCCGGCGAGATCATGATGCGCGGCGGCATTTCCGAACGCCTGATCGCGCTGGCCGCGGGCCTGGTCGGCCGCATGCGCGGCGGACTGGGACAGGTATCGGTGCTCTCGTCGCTGTTCTTCGGCGGCGTCTCCGGCTCGGCCATCGCCGACGTGTCGGCGGTGGGCGGCACGATGATCCCGCAGATGGTCAAGCGCGGCTACGACCGCGACTTCGCGGTCAACGTCAGCATCACCGCGGCGCTGGTGGCGCTGCTGGTGCCGCCTTCGCACAACCTGATCCTGTATTCGGCCGCGGCCGGCGGCGGCATCTCGATCGCCGACCTGTTCGCCGGCGGCATCCTGCCCGCGCTGCTGATGACCGCGGCGATGATGCTCACCGGCTACGTGGTCGCGCGCCGGCGCGGCTACGGCACCGAACCCTTCCCCGGCGTGCGCACGGTGCTGCTGCGGCTGGTGTCGGCGCTGCCCGGGCTGGGCCTGGTCGCGCTGATCTTCGTCGGCATCCGGGCCGGCGTGTTCACCGCGGTCGAGAGCGCAGCGGTGGCGGTGGTGTACGCGCTGCTGGTCACGGTGGCGCTGTACCGGCAGCTGCCGTGGCGCGTGTTCATCGACACCATCGTGCATGCCTCGCGCACCACCGGCGTGATCCTGTTCGTGATCGCCTGCGCGGCCGCGTTCGGCTGGATGCTGGCCTACCTGCAGGTGCCGGTGGCGGCGGTCGAGGCGCTGCAGTCGATCGCCGACAGCCGCTACGCGGTGCTGCTGCTGATCGTGCTGATCCTGCTGCTGCTGGGCACCTTCATGGACCTGGCGCCGATGATCCTGATCTGCACTCCGATCTTCCTGCCCGTGGCCAAGGCCTACGGCATCCATCCGGTGCACTTCGGCATGGTGCTGGTGCTGACCGGCGGCCTGGGGCTGGTGACGCCGCCGGTGGGCTCGGTGCTGTTCGTCGGCACCGCTATCGGCAAGATCAGCATCGCCGAGAGCCTGCGCTCGAT
Organism: uncultured Luteimonas sp.; assembly: GCF_947492465.1. Taxonomy (NCBI): domain Bacteria; kingdom Pseudomonadati; phylum Pseudomonadota; class Gammaproteobacteria; order Lysobacterales; family Lysobacteraceae; genus Luteimonas; species uncultured Luteimonas sp. Next base: position 128,380 of record NZ_CANLNF010000002.1, on the reverse strand, counting down.
CTGGCCGTTCTGGCTGGCCGGGCTGGCGGTGCTGCTGGGGGTGGTGCTGTTCCCGCAGCTGTCGCTGTGGCTGCCGGCGCTGCTGCGGAGCTGAGCCGGGCCGCACGCCCCGGACGGCCGCATCCAGCTGCTGGCGCTCCGGACCCGGCCCCCAGGGCGGGCCGGACCGCCGCCGGCCGCCACAAAACGCGCCGCGCCGCGCTAGACTGCCCGGAAACCGGTATCACCGGGCAGGAACGGTATGTCGCGCAATCCCAGGGAAGACAGCCCCAAGGCCGCGTTCGCGGGCAAGGCGGCCACCATCAACGACATCGCACGGCTCGCCGGCGTGTCGAAGAAGACCGTGTCGCGGATCATCAACCATTCGCCGCTGGTGCGCAGCGACACCCGCGAGAAGGTCGAGACGCTGATGCGCGAGGTCGGCTACGTGCCCGACCCGATGGCGCGGGGGCTGGCGTTCCGGCGCTCGTTCCTGATCGGGATGATCTACGACAACCCCACCGCGCAGTACATCGTCGACATCCAGTACGGCGCGCTCGATGCGCTGCGCGACTCGGGCTTCGAGCTGGTGGTGCACCCCTGCGACAGTCGCAGCCCGGACTACGTCGACGGCGTGCGCCGCTTCGTCCAGCAGCAGAAGCTGCACGGGGTGATGCTGGTGCCGCGCGTGTCCGAAGACCAGGCGCTGTGCGACATGCTCAACCAGATCGGTTGCCGCTACGCGCGCATCGCCGCGGTGTCGCTGGACGGCCCGGAGAAGATGGTCGTCACCCACGACCGCGACGGCGCGGCGGAGGTGGCCGACTACCTGCAGAGCCTCGGCCACCGCGACGTGGCGATGATCACCGGCCCCGCGGCCTACCGCTCGGCGATCGAGCGCACGGAAGGCTTCGTGGGCGCGCTGCAGCGGCGCGGCATCGAGCTGCCGAAATCGCGGCTGGTCGAAGCGGGCTACACCTTCGAGTCGGGCGTGGCCGCGGCCGAGAAGCTGCTCGCCGCGAAGAAGCGTCCCACCGCGATCTTCTGCGGCAACGACGAGATGGCGGCCGGCGTCTACCGCGTGGCGCTGCGCACCGGGATCCAGATCCCGCAGCAGCTGTCGGTGGTGGGCTACGACGACAGCACCCTGGCCTCGCGCCTGTGGCCGCCGCTGACCTCGGTGCGACGCGACACGCGCGACACCGGCCGCATGGCCGCGGCAATGCTGCTGCAGGCCGAGTCGGCCAGCCGCCCGCTGGCGAGCGTGCGGCCGCACCTGGTGATCCGCGACTCCTGCCAGCCGCCGGCGTAAAGCCAGTCGAGCCTTCCGGGGGCGGCGGATGCCTTCGGGTTTCGGCTGTCGATACGGCGGGCGGTCGGCGTGAACGGTCCAGTCCCCGCCTGCGCTGCATCCGGGGCGGCTTCGACGGCCGATCCGGCGCTGCCGGCGACGGTCGCAGCCGGGCATCGGCCGTTCCAACCGCGATACGGATCGAACGTCGGCTGGCGCCCGTCGCGCCTGCCCGACGCATGCCGCAGCGCAATATGACACCGGTTACCAGAATGGGTAGACTGGCCCCCGTCGATCCCCTGGCCGGCCTGCGCCGGCCTTCCGAATCACGGAGTCCCGCCATGTTCTGCAAGACCTACCACGCCACCCACCCCGACATGATGGATGGCGCCAGCAACGACCAGCTGCGCGACCGCTACCTGGTCGGCAACCTGTTCGTCGCGGACACGGTGCAGCTCAACTACTCGCACAACGAACGTTTCGTGATCGGCGGCGCCGCGCCGGTGTCCAGGGCGGTGGTCCTGCCGCACCAGACCGAGCCCGAATCGGCCAAGGGCCATCCGTTCCTGGAGCGCCGCGAACTGGGCGTGATCAACGTCGGCGCCGGCGCGGGCAAGGTCACCGTGGACGGCACCGAGTACGCACTCGGGCCGAAGGACGGACTGTACGTCGCGATGGGCAGCACCGATGTGTCGTTCGCGTCCGACGATGCCGCCAGTCCCGCCAAGTTCTACCTCACCTCGACCCCGGCGCATGCGCGCTTCGAGACGAAGAAGCTGTCGATCAAGGACGCGGTCGCGCTCGATCGCGGCGCGCTGGAGACCAGCAACGAGCGCACCATCTACCAGTTCATCGTGCCGGCCACCTGCCAGTCCTCGCAGCTGCTGCTGGGCCTGACCGTGCTCAAGCCGGGCAGCGTCTGGAACACAATGCCGCCGCACCTGCACGACCGCCGCAGCGAGATCTATTTCTACTTCGATCTCGGCGAGAACGACCGCGTCTACCACTTCATGGGCCAGCCCGACGCGCAGCGCCACATCGTCATGGGCAACGACGAGGCGGTGATCTCGCCGCCGTGGTCGATCCACATGGGGTCCGGCACGTCCAACTACGCCTTCATCTGGGCGATGGGCGGCGAGAACCTCGACTACACCGACATGCACGTGCTGGACATCTGCCAGCTCAAGTAACCCGACTCCAGGAGGCAACAACGTGGCAGGCAATCCCTTCAGTCTGGAAGGCAAGGTCGCGCTGGTCACCGGCGCCAACACCGGGCTCGGCCAGGGCATCGCGCTGGCGCTGGCCGAAGCCGGCGCCGACATCGCCGGCGCCGGCATCGTGGAAGCCGCGGAAACCGGCGAAAAGGTGCGCGCGCTCGGACGCCGCTTCGTCAACCTCGAGGCCAACCTGATGTCGATCGAGCCGGTGGGCCGGCTGGTGCAGGACACCATCGCCCAGCTCGGCGGGCTTGACATCCTGGTCAACAACGCCGGCCTGATCCGCCGCGCCGACGCGGTGGACTTCAGCGAGAAGGACTGGGACGACGTGATGAACGTCAACATCAAGTCCGCGTTCTTCATGTCGCAGGCGGCAGGGCGCCATTTCATCGCCCAGGGCAGCGGCAAGATCATCAACATCGCCTCGATGCTGTCGTTCCAGGGCGGCATCCGCGTGCCGTCCTACACCGCGTCCAAGAGCGGCATCGCCGGCATCACCCGGCTGCTGGCCAACGAGTGGGGCGCGAAGGGCGTGAACATCAACGCGATCGCGCCAGGCTACATGGCCACCGACAACACCGCGCAGCTGCGCGCGGATGCCGAGCGCAACAAGGCGATCCTCGACCGCATCCCCGCCGCGCGCTGGGGCGAGCCGTCCGACCTGGGCGGCACCGCGGTGTTCCTGGCCAGCCGTGCCTCGGACTACGTCAACGGCGCGGTGATCCCGGTCGACGGTGGCTGGCTGGCACGCTGACCGCGGTTTTACGGAACGGGCGGACGATCGACGTCCTCCCCGATGTGGTGATCCGTCCGTTCCTCTTCTTCCTGCCCTGCGCCCGCGCGTGTTGAGGCGCGCGAGGCCGGTCTTCCGGGGACGCGACATGGCGCACCGGTTCAAGCTGCTGCTCGCGTACGCGGGCCTGTGCATCGCCACCGCCGCCGTGGGCGCGGAGCGGCCCGTCCGTGTGTTCATCGCCGGCGACTCGACCGCCAGCGCGTATCCGGCCACGCGCGCGCCGCGCGAGGGTTGGGGCATGCAGCTGCACCGCTACCTGGCCGATGGCGTGGAGGTGCGCAACCACGCGCAAAGCGGCCGCAGCGCGCGCAGCTTCATCGAGCAGGGCTGGCTGGACGGCATCGCCAACGAGCTGGGCGCGGGCGACGTGCTGCTGGTGCAGTTCGGCCACAACGATGCCAAGGTCGAGGACCCGGCGCGCTACAGCGAGCCGATGGCCGCGTATCCGCGCTGGCTGATGCGCTACGTCGATCTGGCGCGCGAGCGCGGCGCCACCCCGGTACTGGTGACGCCGGTGGCGCGGCGCAAGTTCGACGGCAACCAGCTGCTGGACACACACGGGCCCTATCCGCAGGCGGTACGCGAACTCGCGCGCCGCGAGCGGGTGCCCCTGGTCGACCTCGCCGCATCGAGCATGGACTGGCTGCGCCTGCTGGGCGACGCGGACTCCAGGCCGTACTTCATGCACGTGCCGGCGCAGAAGCAGGCCGACGACACCCATTTCAGCGCGGCCGGCGCGCAGCTCGTGGCCTGCCTGGTGGCGGCCGGATGGCGCGCGGCCGATCCCGGGGCGCCGGTGCGCGCGGTGGCGCCGCAGGACTGCCATCGCATCGCGGCGCCCGCGCCGCCGCCGGTCTCGCCTTCGGTCGTGGTCGCCGAACGCGACATCGCCACCACGCAGCCCGGTCCGCACGACGGCGCGGGCACCACGACGGCGTATCCGTTCTTCGCGGATGCCACCGGCTTCGACCTGGTGTTCCGCAAGCGCGCGCTGCATCCGGGCGCGACGATCGGCGCGCACGTCAACGACAAGGACGAGATCTACTACGTGCTCTCCGGTCGCGGTGCGCTGACGCTCAACGGACAGGAGCGCGAGGTCGGCGCGGGCGACGCGATCCTGACCCGCAGCGGCGACAGCCACGCGCTGCGACAGATCGGCGACGAGGACCTGGTGATCTTCATCGTCTTCGACGAGGCCTCGCGCAAGCCCTGAGTGGCGCGCCTCAGTGCGCGGACCCGTCCGCCGGGGTCGCGGCCCGTGGTTCGGGCGGGGTTTCCTCGGGCGGATCGGACGGTGGCGCGCAGGCGCTGCAGGCGAACAGCGCGGCGAGCAGGCCCAGTCGGCGGATCGCGTGCATGGCGGCCTCCTGTGTGTCCGGCGCTATGCTACGCCGGTCACATCAAGGGGAACTGAGCATGGATCCGCACCGCTGGCGCCTGGATGGGCAACTTGCGCTGGTGACCGGCGGCAGCGCCGGCATCGGTCGCGCGATCGCGCGCGAGCTGCTGGGTTTCGGCGCCACCGTGCTGATCGTCGCGCGCAACGGCGACGCGCTGGAGGCCGCGCGCGACGAGCTGGCCGAGGAGTTCCCGGACGGCGACATCCGCGCCTTCATCGGCGACGTCGCCGACGAGGAGCAGCGGCGCGAGGTGCTGGACTGGGTCGAGGACCAGGGCGAGGGCCTGAACATCCTGGTCAACAACGCCGGCGGCAACCTCACCCGCGCGGCCAACGACTACACCGAGGACGAGTGGCGCGAGATCTTCGAGGTCAACCTCTTCAGCGCCTTCGAACTCTCGCGCTATGCCCATCCGCTGCTCACCGTGCATGCGGCCTCGTGCATCGTCAACGTCGGCAGCGTCTCCGGCCTGACCCATGTGCGCAGCGGCGCGCCCTACGGCATGAGCAAGGCGGCGATGCACCAGATGACGCGCAACCTTGCGGTCGAGTGGGCCGAGGATGGGGTGCGGGTGAACGCGGTGGCGCCCTGGTACATCCGCACGCGCCGCACCTCCGACAAGCTGTCCGACCCGGACTACCTGGACGAGGTGCTGCTGCGCACGCCGATGGGGCGCGTGGGCGAACCAGAGGAGGTGGCCGCCGCGGTCGCGTTCCTGTGCCTGCCCGCGGCCGCCTACATCACCGGCGAATGCATCGCGGTGGACGGAGGCTTCCTGCGCTATGGGTTCTGACGTCGCGCCGGCGTGCGCGCCGCGCGCCCTGGCGCCCTGGCTGGTGCGTTCCACCGCGCCGCTGCACTGCCTGCTGGCCTTTGCCGCTGGCGGGCTGCTGCAGGCGCTGTTGGGCCTGCCCGTGCCGCAGGGCGGCCTGCGCGACGCGCTGCACCTGGCCGCCACCGTACTGGCCAATGCGGGATTGCTGCTGGTGCTGTGGAGCTTCGCGCTGTTCGCGCGCCGGCGTACCACGATCATGCCCGGCGGCGCGCCCAGCGGCCTGGTGCGCGCCGGGCCGTTCCGGTACACGCGCAACCCGGCCTACCTGGGGATGCTCGCCAGCTACGTCGGCCTGGCCGTGATGTGCGACCTGCCGTGGGCGCTGGCCCTGCTTCCGGCGCCGCTGTGGATCCTGCAGCGGGCGATCATCCCCTGGGAGGAGGCGGGGCTTCAGGCGCGCTTCGGCAGCGACTACCTGGCCTATCGCGACGCCGTGCCGCGCTGGCTCTAGTCGTGCGTTGCCCGGCCTTGGCGCAGGGCGCCCGGCGGTGCTATGAAGGGCGCCCCGACAGCCGGATGCGCACATGGAAACCAGTGAACTGTTCCGCGGCCGCCTCATCGACCACCTGCAACTGGTGGTGCAGGACCTCGACGCCAGCCGCCGCTTCTACGAACCGGTGCTGGCGACGCTGGGCATTCCCCTGGGCGGCAGCAGCGACACCTGGTTCTGGGCCGACGAACTGTTCGTCTCCAGCATCGACAGCGAGGCCGCGCAGGGCAAGCCGACCGGCCGCCACCATTTCGCCTTCCAGGCGCGCGACCGGGCGATGGTCGAGGCCTTCCACGCCGCGGCCCTGGCCAACGGTGGCCGCGACCACGGCGCGCCGGGCGAGCGCCCCTATCACCCCGGCTACTACGCGGCCTTCGTGCTCGACCCGGACGGCAACAACATCGAGGCGGTGTACCACGGACCCGCGCAGCGCAGCGCCGAGGCGGTGAAGATCAGCTTCGACGCGCCGGAGTGATGCCGGCGGTCGACCTCTGCGCCTGCCGCGTTCGCGACCGAGGTCGCTCCCACAGAAAAACGCTCCCCACGTGGGAACGCGCTTGCGCGCGAAGCGGCGACTCTCGACGGGATTCGCCTCCTGGAGCGACGGGGGCGAAGCGTTCGCGACCAAGGTCGCTCTGCATGAGGACTCTCCGACCGTGGGAGCGCGCTGGCGCGCGAAGCGCCGCGACGCATCGGTAGCATTCGCTCCGGCTGCGCGACCGGAAATGTTCGCGACCAAGGTCGCTCCCACGGGGATCCGGCTGCCGAAGCGCGCGCTGGCACCCGGACCGTCCGCCCTGCCGGCAGCCCGGCGTATTGCGCGACGACCCTCGCGGCGTGCCGCGGTTCAGGGCGGCAGCGCGCAGGTGGAATCCGTGAGGATGCGCGTGACCCGCGCGAAGTCTTCCTGCAGCGCCGCCTTGTCGCCGGCGCGCGCATGCCGCCAGGCCGATTCGATCTCGCGCTGGCGCCGCTTCCAGCCCGCGCATTCGGCCTTCTGTCCGATGCGCGCGCAGGCGTCGTAGCGGTTCTCGCAGGCCTGGCCGACGCCGCCGGTGTCCAGGCGCACGCAGCGCGGCTTGGGCGCCGGATCCTCGCTCACGTAGCTGTCGTTGTCCCAGGTCTCGCACTGGTAGATCGGCGGCGGGGGCAGGCGCGCGTCGGCCGCCAGCCGCGCCGCCGCCGGCATTTCGGGACGCTCGGGCCCGGCGATCGCCTCGTCCTGGGGACCGGCGACCTGTTCGAAATCGGCCAGCGGCGGCGGCGTCCAGGCCGGCTCCTCGGCCACTACCAGGGCGGGTGCCGGCGGCGCGGACCGGGTCGGCAATGCCTCGACGCGGCGAATCTCCTGGCGGCTGCCGGCCGGGCAGGGCGTGCCGTTCTGGATCGTGACCTCGCCGCTGGCGGCGGTGCAGCGGTAGATGGTGGTGGCGTCCTGCGCCGGCGCGAGCGATGCGCCCGCCAGCAGCGCGGCAGTCAGCAGCAGCCGGCACATCAGTGGCTGGCGCAGTCGGCGGCGAGCCGCGCGTTGATGCCGCGTTCCTCGACCCGCAGGGTGTCGCGCTCGCGCTCCTGGGCGTTGAAGAAGCGGCGCCGGATCTGCTCGCGGCGATCGACCAGGCGCGAGCACACCTCGGCCTGGGGCAGGGCATGGCAGGTGTCGCGGACCCAGGTGCCGGCGCCGCCGTAACCGCGGTGGATCCCATGTCCGGGGCGCGACGGATGGCCGGGCCGTGGCGGGTGGTCACCGCCAGCCGACGGGGGCTCCGGTCTCGGGGTGGGCGCGCCCACGTAGCCGCCCAGCGGCCGGTTGGCGAAGTACTCGCCCAGCGCGCTGCCGCCGCGGTCGGCATCCGGGTGGCCGCGGCGCCGGTCGCCGCGGTATCCCAGCGTCCACAGCGGCACCCAGCGCGGATTGCCGTCGCCGGTATCGCTGGTGTAGCGGTCCCCCTCGGGGGTCACGCACTCGTACATCGGCTGCGGGGCGCGCGCGATCACCACCTGCGGCGCGGCCACTGCCGCAGGTGCGGGCGGCGGCGGGGCCGGCCGAGCCAGCGGTTCGCCATCCTGTGGGCGCTGCATCTCGCGGGTTTCCGCGGTGCTGCCGGCGTCGCAGGGCACGTTGCCCAGGGTCACGTGGCCATCGGCATCCACGCAGCGGTGCACCGTGACCGGATCGGCCGCGTGCGCGCCGCCGGCGGCCAGGAGCATCGCGAGCAGCAGACGGCAGGGCGGCAGCGGGCGCATGCGGCCATCTTGCCGGCGCCTGGGGGACGCTGCAAACGCGGGCGTCGCAGATCGTGCCCGCGATTCAGTCGGCCATCAGGCCGCGTCGAGCGCCGCGGCCGGCTGCGACTGGCGGCGCAGCTGGCGCGCGATCGCGGCCGCGGCGTCGCGGCCTTCCTGCACCGCGGTCACCACCAGGTCGGCTCCGCGCACGCAGTCGCCGCCGGCGAACAGGCGCTCGTGCGCGGTCTGGTAGGGCAGGCGGCCCTCGCCGCCGACGATCAGGCGGCCGTTCTCGCGCGCCTTCACGCCCAGCGCCTCCAGCCATTCCGGCGGCCGTGGCGAGAAGCCGAAGGCGATGATCACCACGTCCGCCTCGATCACCGACTCGCTGCCGGCGATGGGTTCGGCGCGCTGGCGTCCGTTCGCGTCGGGCGTGCCCAGTCGCGTCTCGACCACGCGCACGCCGCAGGCGTGGCGGCCGTCGCCGCTCTCGATCGACAGCGGCTGGCGGTTGAACAGGAAGCGCACGCCTTCCTCGCGCGCGTTGGCCACCTCGCGCGCCGAGCCGGGCATGTTGGCCTCGTCGCGGCGGTAGGCGCAGGTCACGCTGGCCGCGCCCAGCCGGACCGCCGAGCGAACGCAGTCCATGCCGGTGTCGCCGCCGCCCAGCACGACCACGCGCTTGCCGGCCAGTGCCGGCAGCTGCAGCTGGTCTTCCCAGCCCGCGATCGGCCGGCCGTGGGGCTCGCGCCCGGTGACCAGGCGCCCGTTCTGCACCAGGAACGGCAGCGCGGGCAGCACCCCGTCCAGGTCCTGGCCGGGCAGGCCGCCGTCGGTATAGCGGTAGGCGCCCACGCCGAGGAAGACCGCGTCGTACTCCGACAGCAGGGTGCCGATGGCGACGTCGCGGCCCACCTCCACGCCCAGCCTGAAGCGCACGCCCATCTCTTCCAGCACTTCGCGGCGCGTGTCGATCACCGACTTGTCGAGCTTGAAGCTGGGGATGCCGAACTGCAGCAGCCCGCCAATCTGTTCGTAGCGGTCGAACACCGTGGCCGCGATGCCGGCACGCGCCAGCCGGTCGGCGCAGGCCAGGCCCGCCGGACCGGCGCCGATCACCGCCACGCGATGGCCCGTGGCCACGACCTTGGACAGGTCCGGCCGCCAGCCCTGTTCGAAGGCGGTATCGACGATGTACTTCTCGACCGCGCCGATGGTGACCGCGCCGAAGCCGGCATTGAGCGTGCACGCGCCCTCGCACAGGCGGTCCTGCGGGCACACCCGCCCGCACATCTCGGGCAGCGGATTGGTCTCGTGGCACAGTGCGGCCGCCTCGAGGATGCGGCCTTCCTCCACCAGCGCCAGCCAGTTGGGGATGTAGTTGTGCACCGGGCACTTGGCTTCGCAGTACGGGTTGCCGCAATCCAGGCAGCGGCCGGCCTGGTGCACCGCCTCGGCCTGGCCGAACTTGCCGTACAGCTCGTTCCAGTCGCCCTCGGTGCGCAGCTGCAGCGGCACCTTGCGCGGCATGTCGCGCGGGATATCAAGGAACTGGAAAACCTGCTTCTTGCTCATGGGCCGGGATTCGGGATTGGGGAGTCGGGATTCGGAAAGGCGCCACGCGCGAATGCGGCGCATGGGTCGGGAGGCACGCCTCCGCGTGTCCGGTTCCCGATTCCCGATTCCCGATTCCCGGCCCTCATCACGCCGCCCTGCGCAGCTCGTGCGCCAGCGCCTCGAGGCTCGCCGCCTTCGGCTTGACCAGCCAGAACTTGCCGACGAAATCGCGGAACTCGTCGAGGATGCGCGCACTCCAGGCGCTGCCGGTGAGGCTGGCGTGCGCCTGCAGCAGTTCGGTCAGGTGCTGGCGGTAGTTGTCGAAGCTTTCCGGCGAGATGCGGACGATGTCGATCAGCTCGTGGTTGTAGCGGTCGACGAAGTCGCGTTCCAGGTCGAGCACGTAGGCCAGGCCACCGGTGAAGCCGGCGCCGAAATTCAGGCCGGTGCGGCCGAGCACCACCACGCTGCCGCCGGTCATGTACTCGCAGCAGTGGTCGCCCGCGCCCTCGACCACCGCCACCGCGCCGGAGTTGCGCACGGCGAAGCGCTCGCCCGCGCGCCCCGCCGCGTACAGCTCGCCGCCGGTGGCGCCGTACAGGCAGGTGTTGCCCAGGATCGGCGCGTGGCGCGATTCGAACGCGCTGCCGCGTGGCGGCGACAGCACGATGCAGCCGCCGGCCATGCCCTTGCCGACATAGTCGTTGGCCTCGCCCTCGAGCTGCAGGCGCAGGCCGCCGGCGTTGAAGGCGCCGAAGCTCTGGCCGGCGCTGCCGGTCAGGTGCAGGGTGATCGGGCGCGCGGCCATGCCGGCATTGCCGTGGTGGCGCGCGATCAGCCCCGACAGGCGCGTGCCGATGCTGCGGTCGGTGTTGCGGATGGTGTCGACGTGCTCGCCGCCCTGGCCGCGTTCGATCGCCTCCGACAGCGCCGCGTCCAGTCGCGCGGCCAGTCCGTCAGGCGGCGCCTGCAGCGCGGGCGCGCCGCAGTACGCGGCCGGCTGCGCCGCATCGCGCGCCAGCATCCGCGACAGGTCGATCTCCACGTCCTCGCGGGTCTGGCGAAGGTGCTGCTCGAGCAGGTCGGTGCGGCCGGTGATCTCCTCCAGCGACCGCGCGCCCAGCGACGCCAGCAGTTCGCGCACGTCCTGCGCCACGTTGCGGAAGAAGTTCTCCACGCGCTCGGGCAGCCCGGTGAAATGGGCCGAGCGCAGGCGTTCGTCCTGGGTGGCGATGCCGGTGGCGCAGTTGTTGAGGTGGCAGATGCGCAGGTACTTGCAGCCCAGCGCGATCATCGGCGCGGTGCCGAAGCCGAAGCTGTCGGCGCCCAGCATCGCCGCCTTGACCACGTCCAGGCCGGTCTTGAGGCCGCCGTCGGTCTGCAGCAGCACGCGCTCGCGCAACTCGTTGGCCTGCAGTGCCTGCCGCGCCTCCGACAGGCCCAGCTCCCAGGGCACGCCGGCATAGCGGATCGAACCCAGCGGGCTGGCGCCGGTACCGCCGTCGTGGCCGGAAATGGTGATCAGGTCGGCGCCGGCCTTGACCACGCCCGCGGCGATCGTGCCCACGCCCGCGTGCGAGACCAGCTTCACCGAGATCAGCGCGGTCGGGTTGACCTGGCGCAGGTCGAAGATCAGCTGCGCCAGGTCCTCGATCGAGTAGATGTCGTGGTGCGGCGGCGGCGAGATCAGGCCGATGCCCGGCCGCGCGTAGCGCAGCCGTGCGATCAGCGGATTGACCTTGCTGCCGGGAAGCTGGCCGCCCTCGCCAGGCTTGGCGCCCTGCGCGACCTTGATCTGCAGCACCTCGGCGTTGATCAGGTATTCGGGCGTGACGCCGAAGCGGCCCGACGCGATCTGCTTGATCTTGCTGCGCTTCTCGGTGCCGTAACGGGCGGGGTCCTCGCCGCCTTCGCCGGAGTTGCTGCGTCCGCCGAGGCGGTTCATGGCGATGGCCAGCGCCTCGTGCGCTTCGGGCGAGAGGGCGCCCAGGCTCATCGCGGCCGAGTCGAAACGCCTGACGATCGAGGCTACCGGTTCCACTTCGTCCAGCGGCACCGGCGCGCCCAGCGGCCTGAAACGCAGCAGGTCGCGCAGCGCGGCGGGTGGGCGGGTGTCGACGTGGCCGGCGTAGACCTTCCAGTCCTCGCGCGTGCCGGTCAGCACCGCGCGCTGCAGGGCCTGCACCACGTCCGGGTTGTACTGGTGGTATTCGCCGCCGTGCACGTAGCGCATCAGGCCGCCGGGCTCGGGCAGGGCGGTGTCGTCCCAGCCGTGCGCGGCCAGCGTCCAGGCGTCGGCCTCAAGCCGCGCGAAGCCCGCGCCGCCCACGCGCGAGGGCGTGCCCTCGAAGCACAGCGCGACCACCGCTTCGTCCAGCCCGACGATCTCGAACAGCTGCGCGCCGCGATAGCTGGCGATGCTGCCGATGCCCATCTTCGACAGGATCTTGAGCAGGCCTTTCTTGATGCCGCGCCGGTAGCTGCGGCCGAACTGGGTCGGCTCGTTGCTGGTCTTGCCGCCGAGCAGGCCGCGGCGCGCGAGCGCCGCCAGGGTCTGGTAGGCGAGGTAGGGGTAGACCGCGGTCGCGCCGAAGCCGATCAGGCAGGCGAAGTGGTGCGGGTCGCGCGCGGTGCCGGTCTCGACGATGAGGTTGGTGTCGCAGCGCAGGCCCTGGCGCACCAGGTGCAGGTGCACCGCGCCGGTGGCCAGCAGCGCGTGCACCGCGGCGTGCCCGTGGCGCGGCCGGCGGTCGCTGAGGATCAGCAGCTCCACGCCTGCGCGCACCGCGGCCTCGGCCTCGGCGCAGATGCGGGTCAGCGCGGCGCGCAGCCCGCTGCGGCGGTCGAAGTACAGGTCGATGTAGCGATGCCGCGACTCGAAGCGCTCCAGCGCCAGCAGCTGGTGCAGCTTGCGCTGCGACAGCACCGGCGAGTTGAGCATCACGTGGTCGACGTTCTCGGCCTGGTCGAGGAACAGGTTGCCCTCGCGCCCGATCTGAGTGGAGAGCGTCATCACGCACTCCTCGCGCAGCGGGTCGATCGGCGGATTGGTGACCTGGGCGAAGGCCTGCCGGAAGCAGTCGTAGAGCGGGCGCACGCGCTGGCTGATCGCCGCCATCGGCACGTCGTCGCCCATCGAGCCGATGCCCTCCTGCTCGGTCTCGGCCAGCGGCCGCAGCACCGCTTCCTGCTCTTCGCGCGAGAGCTGGAACAGCTTCTGGAAGGCGAGCAGCATTTCCGGGGTGAACGGCGCGTCGGTCAGGGCCGGGTCGATCAGTTCGGTGTGCAGCCAGCGCATCCCGCGCTTGAGCCACTGCTTGTACGGCGCGCGCGCGCGGTTGAGGTCGTCGATCGCCTCGCTGTCGAGCAGCCGGTCGCCCTCGAGGTCGATCGCGATCATCTCGCCGGGCCCGAGCTTGCCCTTGGCCTGCACCTGGTCCGGCGGCAGGTCCCACACGCCCGCCTCGGAAGCGATCACGAACACGCCGTCGTTCGACAGCGTCCAGCGCGCCGGGCGCAGGCCGTTGCGGTCGAGCGTGCAGGCGGCGAAGCGCCCGTCGCACATCACCACGCCGGCCGGGCCGTCCCAGGGCTCGGAGTTGATCGAGTAGTACTCGTAGAACGCGGACAGGTCGGCGTCCTTGTACTCCAGCGACTGGGTCGCCGGCGGGATCAGGATGCGCATCGCCTGCGGCAGGTCCATGCCGCCGAGCAGCAGCCACTCGAGCATGTTGTCGAGCGACTGCGAATCCGAACCGTGCAGGGTCACGGTGGACTGGAACTCGGACACGTCCAGCAGCGGCGAACGCCACACGTCCTTGCGCGCCTGCGCCCAGCGCCGGTTGCCCTCGATGCTGTTGATCTCGCCGTTGTGGGCGAGCCTGCGGAACGGGTGCGCCAGCGGCCAGCGCGGCAGGGTGTTGGTGGAAAAGCGCTGGTGGAACACCACCGCGCGCGCGGCCAGGGCCGGGTGCGAGAGATCGGGAAACAGCTGGCGCAGGTGGCTGGGCAGCACCATGCCCTTGTAGCCGAGCAGCCGCGGCGACAGGCCGACGACGTAGAAGTCGGGCACGCCGGCCAGCGCCTCCTCGCTGCGCCGTCGCGCCAGGTAGAGCGCGCGCTCGAGCGCGGCGATGTCGCTGCCGTCCGATTCGATGAAGACCTGCTCGATGCGCGGCACCGTGCTCTGCGCCAGCTTGCCGCAGGCGGTCAGGTCGATCGGCACCACGCGCCAGCCGGCCACGCGCACGCCTTCGCGCTGCAGCTGCGCGGCGAGCGCGTCGCGGCAGCGTGCGGCGTCGGCATCCGCGTGCGGCAGGAACACCATGCCGGCGGCGACCGTTCCCGCGTGCAGCGGAAAGCCCGATTCCTGCGCCAGCACGCGCACGAACGCGTCCGCGCCGTGGATCAGCACGCCGCAGCCGTCGCCCGACAGGCCGTCGGCCGCGACGCCGCCGCGATGCGCCATGCGCGACAGCGCTTCGAGCGCGATGTCGACGATGGCGCGTTCGGGATCGCCCTGGATCTTCGCGATCAGGCCGAAACCACAGCTGTCGTGTTCGCTTGCGGGGTCGTGGAGGCCCCGATCCGGGTATGCCCGCATCGTCATGTCGTCGTGGTGGAGTGGTCGGGTGGCGTGGGGATCGAAGCCGGGATCCAGGGCGCGAATGACCCGACGGCGCTTCCACGAGATCCGAATAAAACACAATTTGTGCGACGCGGCAAACGCGCGTGCCGAGTTGGTTTCCGCTGTAACGGGACGTGCGGAAAAGCCCTTGTTTTTCAGCGGATCAGGCGACCGTCGCGGGCGTCGCGGATGCCGGTCGCATGGGCCAGTCCGGAGGTTTCTCCGGCAACGATCGCGTCGACGCCGGCACCGATCTCGGCCGCCAGTTCGGTCCGGTTGCGCGGCGCCGGCAGGCCGCCGACATTGGCGCTCGTCGACACCAGCGCGCCGCCGTAATCGTTGCACAGCGCGGCCACCACCGGGTGGGCGCTGACGCGCACCGCGACACCGTCGTGGGTGCCGGTGATCCAGCGTGGCACGCGCGCGGTGGCGGGCATGATCCAGGTGTGCGGGCCCGGCCAGCTGGCGAGCACCTGGTCGCGGACATCGGGATCGAGCCGGTCCCAGTCGAGCAGTCCATCGAGCTGCGCTACCGTCGCGGCGACCAGGATCAGCCCCTTGTCGACCGGACGCTGCTTGAGCGCGAGCAGGCGCAGCACCGCCGCCTCGTCGAACGGATCGCAGCCCAGTCCCCACACGCCTTCGGTGGGATAGGAGACCACGCCGCCGCCCCGCAGGAGAGCAACGGCCTGGGCAATGTCGGTCGGCGCGGACATGGGCGCCAGCTTAGGGATGCGGCGCGCGAATACCAACCGCCGGGTCGGGCCGTCCGCCGGCCGCCGGCGTGAGCAGCAGTGGGGAGCTGCGCCGGCATCGTCCGATATGCCCGCGAAGGAGCATCGGTTCAACGCGGAAACAGGACCTTCGCCTTCGACGGACGAGGACGACGCAGGGCGGGGCTGAGGGTCGGACCTGCCGTGGGAGCGACCCTGGTCGCGAGTGCTTCGCGCGCGAGCGCGCTCCCACGGGGCGCGTTTGACAGCCGGGCCGCGTTCCACCGCCGAAGCCCGGCTCTCGCGCGAAGCCTCCTTGGGCTGCTTTCCATCTCCGGCAACCCGTGCGCTCACCGCGCCGGCGTTGCCAAACGCCGATGGCCGTGCCCGAAGACGGATTTCAGAACGGCGCGTCGTCCGCCTTCTTCACCACGCGCTTCTTGCCCGGCTCGAACTTCGCCGCGGTCACCAGGGGCCTGGCTTCCTCCAGGTCGGACGAGTAGGGGCGGGCGAGGTTCTTCGCGGGCGCCTTCCTGGCGGTGGCCTTCTTCGCCGGCTTTTTCGCGGGTGCCTTCTTCGTCGCGGCCTTGCTGGCCGGTGCCTTCTTCGCAGCCGCCTTTTTCGGCGCCGCTTCCTTCCTGGTCGCCTTCTTCGCCGCCTTCTTCGCACCGAAGCCGCGGCGCGCCGGCTTGCCCGTTTCCTCCAGCAGCCTGGTCACGTCCTCGAGCGTGAGCGAGGCCGGCTCGCGGTCCTTCGGGATCTTGCCGTTGAGGCGGCCATCGCTGATGTAGGGGCCGAAGCGGCCGTTGAGCACCTGGATGTCGCTGCCATCGAACTGCTTGATCACGCGGTTGCGTGCGATCTCTTCCTTCTCCTCGACCAGGAACACCGCGCGCGCCAGGTCGATCTTGTACGGGTCGTCTTCCTTGGTCAGCGAGGCGTAGGTGCTGCCGCGCCTGGCGAAGGGGCCGAAGCGGCCGATGCCCACGCTGACGTCCTCGCCCTTGTCCTGGCCCAGCACGCGCGGCAGCAGGAACAGCTCCAGCGCCTCGTCCAAGCTGATCGAGTAGATGCTCTGGCCCGGCTTGAGCGAGGCGAAGCGCGGCTTGTCCTCGTCCTCGACCGTGCCGATCTGCACCAGCGGCCCGAACTTGCCGATGCGCGCGCTGACCTGGCGCCCGCTCTTGGGATCCTCGCCCAGCACGCGCACGCTGCCGGCGTCGGCCTTGTCGAGCGTGGCCTTCTTGTCGTCCACCTGTTCCTTGAACGGGCCCCAGAACTTTTCCATCAGCGGCACCCACTCCTCCTCGCCGCGGCTCACCGCATCGAGTTCGTCCTCGAGGTTGGCGGTGAAGTCGTAGTCGACGTACTTGGCGAAGTGGTTGCTCAGGAACTTGCTGACCGCGCGGCCGACGTCGGTCGGCTTGAACGCGCGCCCGTCGAGCACGGCGTACTGCTTGCCGGTGAGGGTCTGGATGATCGAGGCGTAGGTGGAGGGACGGCCGATGCCGTATTCCTCCAGCGCCTTGACCAGCGAGGCCTCGGTGAAGCGCGGCGGCGGCTGGGTGAAGTGCTGGTCGGCGTGGACGCGGTCGAGCGGCACGCGGTCGCCCAGCTTCATCGCCGGCAGCTTGCGGCCCTCGTCCTCGTCTTCCTTGCCCTTGCTGTCCTTGCCTTCCTCGTACACGGCGAGGAAGCCGGGCACCACCACGGTGGTGCCGGATGCGCGGAAGCCGTGTTCGGCGCCGGCGGCGAGGTCGACGGTGACGGTGTTGAGCGTGGCCGGGATCATCTGCGAGGCGACCGCGCGCTTCCACACCAGCTCGTACAGGCGGCGCTCGTCGTCGGACAGGAACCGCGCGACCTGCGCGGGCGTGCGCAGCGCCGAGGTCGGACGCACCGCTTCGTGCGCTTCCTGCGCGTTCTTGGACTTGGTCTGGTACACGTTGGGCTTGTCCGGGACGGAGCCGGTGCCGAAGTCGCGCGCGATCACGTCGCGGATCTCGCCCAGCGCGTCCTGCGACAGGTTCACCGAGTCGGTACGCATGTAGGTGATCAGGCCGACCGTGCCTTCCTCGCCGACCGCCACGCCTTCGTACAGCTTCTGCGCGACCTGCATGGTCCGGCGCGTGGTGAAGCCGAGCTTGCGCGCGGCTTCCTGCTGCAGGGTCGAGGTGGTGAACGGCGGCGACGGGCGGCGCTTGCGCTCCTTGCTGGCCACGTCGGTGACGTGCAGCGCGCCCTGTGCGGCGGCCGCGATGCGGGCGCGTGCGTCCTCGGCGGTCTCGCCGTCGGTGATGGTGAACTGCTCGACCTTCTGCCCGTCGAGCTTGACCAGCTTGGCGCTGAAGCCCTGCGAGGGATGCGCGCATTCGGCCTCGATGGTCCAGTACTCGCGCGCCTTGAACGCCTCGATCTCCTCTTCGCGCTCGACGATCATGCGCAGCGCCGGCGACTGCACCCGCCCGGCCGACAGCCCGGCCTTGATCTTGCGCCACAGCACGGGCGAGAGGTTGAAGCCCACCAGGTAGTCGAGCGCGCGCCGCGCCTGCTGCGCATCGACCAGCTCGTCGGCGATGTCGCGCGGCTGGCCCATCGCTTCCTTGATCGCGCGGGGCGTGATCTCGGTGAACACCACCCGCTGCAGCGCCTTGCCCTCGAGCAGCCCGCGCTCGCGCAGGATCTCGGCGATGTGCCAGCTGATCGCCTCGCCCTCGCGGTCCGGGTCGGTCGCCAGCCAGATGCCGTCGGCGCCGCGCGCGGCCTTGGCGATCGCCTCGACGTGCTTCTCGTTGCGCTCGATCAGCTCGTAGCGCATGCGGAAGCCGTCGTCCGGATCGACCGCGCCCTCCTTGGGCACCAGGTCGCGGACGTGGCCGTACGAGGCAAGGACCTGGAAGTCCTTGCCGAGGTACTTGTTGATCGTCTTGGCCTTGGCCGGCGATTCGACGATGAGCAGGTGCTTGGGCATCGGGGTGCGGTTTCCACGCGGACCTGGGGTCCGCGCCAGTCTGGGGGTGTGAAGAACACGACGCCCGGGAGGTCCCGGGCGCTGGGGTGGCGCCGTCCGGGGACGGCGCCATTTATAGTGGAATCACGGCGCGCATGGCGGTGTCAAGCAAGCGCCCTGCGGCCGGGCGGCGGCCGATCAGCCGGTCATGGCCGGAATTGCGACAGCGGCCACGATTCCGATCAGCAGCAGGCCCAGCAGGCCCAGCCCGATCACCAGTATGACCCAGGTGACCGCGCCCAGCTCCCGGCGCTGCAGGTCCGGGCGGTCGGTGAAGGCCCATTTGTCCACCACCAGGGTGTCGCAGATCATGTCGTGCAGCGCCTGCTTGCGCTGTCCCAGGCCGGTGGTCAGGGCCGACACCAGGCCGCCGAGGCCGAAACTGAACACCACCGTGGCGAAGTAGGCGCCGTAGCGCCAGAACGCGCGCCAGAAGCCCAGCCGTTCGCCGGAACTGCGGCAGACCTTGATCCCGACCGCGAGCTTGCCCAGCGAGGCCTGGCTGGCCGAGGAGTGCATCCAGGCGAAGTACACCAGCGGCACCAGGAAGCCGACGCCGTAGGACAGCAGCACGATCGCCAGCGGCCCGCCGCCGCCGAGCAGGTCCCCGCCGATCGCGCCGGCCGCGCCGGCCATCAGCAGCAGCGGGATCTGGATCGCCCACGACGCCGCGGCGGTCACCATGCCGTCGATCACCATGGCGGCGAAGCGCTTCCAGAACCCGGCGTGCACGACCTCGCCGCCCGCCACCACGGTCCCGTGGGAGGTCACCGAGGCGACCGGCGGGGAATAGGGCGAGGCCGGTTCGGTCGCGGCCGCCGCACCGGCAGGCGGCACCGTCGCACCGGCCGCGCCAAGGGGCGCGGTCCCCGCCAGCGCCGGCGCGCGGTCGTCTGCCTGGGCCAGTTCGGATGCGAAGTCGCGCATCGGCTGCCAGTCCGTCATCCCCTCGCGCCAGACCAGCGTGTCCCAGGCCAGGCGGCCCTGCAGGCGCAGGCGGACCAGTTCGGCAGCATCGATCGGCCCCTGCCGCGCATGGTCGGCATCGGCGTAGTACCACATGGACATCGTCATTCCCCCTTGCTTCAGTGTCCCGCGCCGCTCCCCGGCGGCGGATGATTCAGCCGCGGCAGTGCGTCGGCAGGTAACGGTCCCCGGCCTCGGAACTGCAGTGCCAGACGCCGGAGTCCGTATCGTATTCGAGCCACAGGCGATAGCCGTCCACCGTCTCGTGGCGATCGTCCTGCAGCAGCACCTCGATCGCGCATACGCCCGCGTCGCTCTCGCCGAACACGATCGAGGCGTGCGCCGGCCCGCGGTAGGTCGCGGCCGCCTCGAACCCCGGGTCGCCGTTGGCCGGACAGCGGCGCCGCCCGTCGACGAACGCGGCCACCGCCCGCTGCAGCGGCGCGGTCGCGGCCACCGACTGGGCCACCCTCGACCGCGCCAGGTAGTCGTTGTAGGCCGGAATCGCGATCGCGGCGAGGATCGCGACCGCGGGGATCGCGAGGCAGGCGACGACGATCAGGGCGACCAGGCAGCCATGCAGGCCCTTGCGCGGCGGCGGGGCGGGACGGACGGGCCGGGACGGCAGCGGCGGCGGCCCGGCGCCGGGAATGTGCGATGACAAGCGTGCAGGTCCCTTGCAGGGGCGGATGGGTCGGAAGCCGCACCGGGATCCGGGCGGGGGCATCGGACACGGTCGGGCCCGATGCAGGAGCGCGACGGCGCCCCGGAGCAGGCGCGCCTAGTGCACCGGTTCGGGCTCGTCGGCGAACATCTGGGTTTCCATCCAGGCGTAGGCCGCCTCCATTCCCGGCTGGTTGAACAGCACCATCAGCACGACCCACTTGAGGTCGTCCAGGTCCAGCTCGTCCTGGTCCAGGGCCATCGCCCGGTCCAGCACCAGTTCGCGCTGGCCGGCGTCGAGTACGCCGTGCTGCTCCAGGAACAGCAGGAAGCCGCGGCAGTCGACGTCGAGCTTGTCGAGTTCCGGGCCGAAATAGACCCGCACCGGGCCGTCCGCGCGCAGCACGCCGGCGCCTGGCCGCTGCTGGGCCAGCGCATCGAGCCAGTCGAAGGCCTTGCTGATTTCCGCCGGGCTGAATCCGGCCTCGAGCAGGCCGGTCTGGAGCGAATCGCGGTCGCGGACCAGGTCCGCGTCCTCGCTGAAATAGTGTTCGAACAGATAGAGCAGGACGTCCAGGATGCTCTCTTTCATTTCCCCCCGGCCTGCGCCCGAGGGCGCGAAATGTCATGACTTTCGGGAATACCTGCCGTGCTCGTGCACGACCCGGCCATCCAGCTCCATGAGCAGGAGCATGGACGACACTTCCGCGGTCGTCAATCCAGTGCGCTCCAGCAATTCATCCATAGGGCTTGGGTCGTGGCACAGGGCCGACCACAAGCGATGGTAGTCGGGGTCGTCCGGCGCGGTGTTTCCCGCGGACCCTCGAACCAGGTCCGCGGACACCTGGATGGGGGCCGCCAGTCGGTTGCGCAAGGCCTCGGCCAGGCTGGCGGCCAGCGGCGCGAGCGCGGCCGTCACCTCGCCGGGCGCTTCGACCAGGGTGGCGCCGTCGCGCAGCAGGCGGTGGCAGCCGCGTGCCATCGGGTTGCGGATCGAGCCGGGCAGGGCGAAAACCTCGCGCCCGGCGTCGGCGGCCAGGCGCGCGGTGATCAGCGCGCCGGACCGCTGCGCCGCCTCCACCACCACGGTGCCCAGCGCCAGCCCGGCGATGATCCGGTTGCGGGCCGGGAAGTGTTCGCGTCGGGCGCCGGTGCCGGGCGGGTGTTCGCTCACCACCGCGCCGTGCTCGGCGATGGCCCGGTGCAGGCCGGTGTTGGAGCGTGGATAGGGCACGTCGATGCCGCTGCCCAGCACCGCCACGGTGATGCCGCCCGCGTCCAGCGCCGCCTGGTGGGCGATCGTGTCGATGCCCGCGGCCAGTCCGCTGCACACGCCCAGGCCGGCCGTTGCGAAGGTGCGGGCGAAGTCGCGCGCCTGGTCGCGCCCGCCGGCTGTCGGGGCGCGGGTGCCGACCACGGCCACGGCCGGGTGCCACAGCAGGCCCGGGTCGCCGGCCACGAACAGCGCCAGCGGCGGGCTGGCGATGCGGCGCAGCAGGGCGGGGTAGTCCGGATCGTGCCAGCCGACCAGGCGATGGCGCGGGTCGCCCAGCCAGTCGGCGTGTGCCGGCGCGGGCGCGGTATCGGCATCCAGCGCGCGCACCTGGGCCGGTTCCAGTCCGGCCTCGCGCCAGGCACGCGGGCCCGCGGAGAGCGCGGCGGCGGGGCCGGCATGGCGTTCGAGCAGCCGGCGGCGCGGGGCGCTGGCGCCGCCGCAGTCGATCAGGCGCAGCAGGGCGAGGTCGTCGGGCGTCATGGCCCCCAGCGTGCCGCACAGACGACGACGGCGCCCTCGGGCGCCGTCGCTGTGCTGTGTCGGAAAACCCCGCGCCGTCAGTAGGGCGCGTCGGGGTGCTTGAGGTGGTAGCCGATGCGGGTGGGCTTGATGCTGTCCATCACCAGCGCGTAGCTGACCTTGTCGTAGGTACGGAACACCATCGCGTGGCCGGCGAACTCGTCGGGCAGGCGCACCTTGTTCTCGTAGAACACGGTGTCGGCATCGCGGTCCGGCCCCTTCTCGACGCGGTCGATGGCGTTGGTGCCTTCGCGCCACAGCGAGAACACCGTGCCGTTGTCCACGCCCTCGCGGGCACCGACCGACAGCACGATCACGTCGCGCGGGCCGCCGTGGGTGAGGGTGTCGGCCACCGCCAGCACGCGTGCGCGGCCGTACTCGAGCTGCTGCGCAGGCGCGTGCGGGAAGAACTGCAGGTCGTAGGGCTGGGCGTCGACCGGGATCAGCCGGTCGCCGACGCGGACCTCGCGGCCGGTCTCGTCCAGCAGCAGGGTGCTGGCCTGGATGCCGCCGACCTCGCCCCGCGTGATCGTGCCGACGTTGACCCGCTGCAGCTCGTAGCCGAGCAGTTCCTGGCCCTTGTCGGGGGTGACCACGTTGGTCCAGTACTGCTGGAAGTCGGCGATGCGCTTGCCGCGGAAGTCCAGGTCGTCCTTGTGGAACAGGTCGCAGCACAGGCCGCTGCGGTCCAGGTGGGTATAGCGCACGGTCGGGCGCACCACCGCGTAACGCTGGCCGGCGCTGGCGCCGGGCAGGCCGCGGATGTAGGCCACCTGGCCCTGGGTGGCGCGCATGCGGTCTTCCTCGAGGCCGACCACATAGGGCAGGTGCTCGAAGTCGTCGACCACGCGCAGGTCCTTCAGGAAGGCCTCGACGTCGGACAGCGGAATCGCGTTGATCGGCTGCGCGGTCGCCTCGCGCGGACCTTCGGTCGCGGTCACCCGGTTGAGGTAGGCCAGGCTGATCACGTCGCCCGGGTAGATCAGGTGCGGGTTGTGGATCTGCGGATTGGCCTGCCAGATCTCCGGCCACAGCCACGGCCGTTGCAGGAAGCGGCCCGCGATATCCCACAGCGTGTCCCCGCGGACGACGACATAGGTATCCGGATGATCGCCACGCATCGTCTGCGCGGTCGCGTAGGTGGCCACCGTCATCAATGCGACCACGCACGTCGTGCGGAGCCCCTGAGACAGGCGCTTAAGCATACGGGCCATCTAATTGCTCCCCTTGAAGATTTCCCCGTGCAGCGGCCGCACTATAGCCTGAAAGGGGCGGCCGGTTGCAAGCTGCGGGGCGCTACAATGCCCAGCCGTTCCGCGCGGTTGTGACCGCCGCCACCTTTCCGACATGGCCCTGCTCCCGATCCTCGAATATCCCCACCCCCGGCTCCGGACCGTGGCCCGGCCGGTCGACGCAACGCAACTGGAGGATCCGATCTTCCAGCGTCTGCTCGACGACATGTTCCAGACCATGTACGAGGCGCCGGGCATCGGATTGGCCGCGACCCAGGTCGATACGCACCAGCGCTTCATGGTGATCGACGTGACCGAAGGCCGCGAGCAGCCGCTGGTCTTCGTCAACCCGGTGGTGCGCGAGCGTTCGACCGAACTGCGCCTGCACCAGGAAGGCTGCCTGTCGATTCCCGGCGTGTTCGCCGACGTCACCCGCCCCGACGGCATCGTGGTCGAGGCGCTCGACCGCCACGGCAAGCCGTTCGAGCTGCGCGTGGACGGCCTGCTGGCGACGTGCGTGCAGCACGAGGTCGACCACCTCGACGGCAAGCTGTTCATCGATTACCTCTCGGCGCTCAAGCGCGACCGCGCGATCAAGAAGCTCGAGAAGCTGCGCAAGCAGGCCGGCGCCGACTGATGGCCCTGCGGATCGTCTTCGCCGGCACCCCGGACTTCGCGGTGCCGTCGCTGCGCGTGGCCGCGGCGCAGGGGGAGGTGGTGGCGGTGTATACCCAGCCCGACCGCCCTGCGGGGCGCGGGCGCGCGCTGGCGGCCTCGCCGGTCAAGCAGGCGGCGCTCGAACTGGGCCTGCCCGTGCTGCAACCCGAGACCCTGCGCACGGTGCAGGCGCGACGCGAACTGCGCGACCTGCGGCCCGACCTGATGGTGGTGGTCGCCTACGGCCTGCTGCTGCCGCCAAAGGTGCTGGAACTCCCGGTCCACGGCTGCTGGAACGTGCATGCGTCGCTGCTGCCGCGCTGGCGTGGCGCCGCGCCGATCCAACGCGCGATCGAGGCCGGCGATGCCGAAACCGGCGTCTGCCTGATGCAGATGGAACAGGGCCTGGACACCGGCCCGGTGCTGCTGTCGCAGGCCACGCCGATCGGGCCGCAGGAGACCGGCGGCCAGTTGCACGCGCGCCTGGCCGACCTCGGCGCGCAGGTGCTGCGCGACGGACTGGCGCTGCTGCGCGCCGGCATCCGGCCTGCGCCGCGACCCCAGCCCGACGCTGGCGCGACCTACGCGCACAAGCTCGACAAGGCCGAGGCGCGGCTGGACTGGACGCAGCCGGCCGACGCGCTGGCGCGCAAGGTGCGGGCCTTCCACCCCTGGCCGGTGGCCGAGGCCGAGGTCGCGGGCGAGCGCCTGCGTGTCCATGGCGCGGTCGCGCTGCCGCTGGCGCATCGCGCGGCACCGGGCACGGTGCTGTTCGCCGGTCGCGACGGCATCGATGTCGCCTGCGGCGAGGGTGCGCTGCGCATCCGCGCGCTGCAGCGCGCCGGCGGCAAGGCGATCACCGCCGCCGATTACCTCAATGCACGGCGCGATCTCGTCGCGTCGTCGTCCTGATATGGCCGCTCCGCGCGAACGCCCCGGCGTGGAGGTACGCGTGCGCGCCGCGGCCGTGCTCGATGCGGTGCTGCATGGCGGGCGTTCGCTGAAGGCCGAGCTCGCGCAGGCCCTGCCGACGCTGCCTGACCCGCGCGACCGCGCCCTGCTCGAGGCGATCTGCTTCGCCGCTTTGCGCAACCGCCATCGCTTCGATGCCGCGCTTGGCGCGTGGATGCCGCGACCGCTGCCGCGCCGCGATGCGCCGCTGCGTGCGTTGCTGCACGTCGGCTTCGCCCAGCTCGACGCGCTGGCGTTGCCGGCGCATGCCGCGGTGGCGGCAACGGTGGAGGCTGCACGGGCGTCGGGTCGTACGCACCAGGCCGGCCTGGTGAACGCGCTGCTGCGTCGCGCCCAGCGCGAAGGCCTGCCCGCCGCCGATGCCGATGCCGCCTGGCCGGACTGGCTGCGGGCGCAGGTCCGCGCCGACTGGCCGCAGGACGCGGATGCGATCTTCGCGGCCAGCGCCGTGCCCGGGCCGACCTGGCTGCGGGTCAACCGCGCCCGCACCGGCGTGGCGGAGTACGCGCAGCGCCTGCACGAGGCGGGGATCGATGCGCACGCCGTCGACGGCCTGCCCGATGCCTTGCGCGTGGACGATCCGGTGTCGCCGCTGGCGATGCCGGGATTCGCCGAAGGCGATGCGTCGGTGCAGGACGCCGCCGCGCAGCGCGTGGCCGACGCCCTGTCGCCGCCGCGTGGCGGACGCGTGCTCGATGCCTGCGCCGCGCCGGGCGGCAAGTCCGCGCACCTGCTCGAACGCGACCCGACCCTGCAACTGACGGCGCTCGACGTGGACGCGCGTCGCCTGCGCCGCGTGTGCGACACCTTCGACCGGCTCGGCGTGGGCGCCGATGCGCGACTGCTCGCCGCCGATGCCACCGACACCGCGTCATGGTGGGATGGCACGCCGTTCGACGCGATCCTGCTCGACGCGCCGTGTTCGGCAACCGGGATCGTGCGGCGCCAGCCGGACGTGCTGCTGCACCGGCGCGCAACCGACCTCGCGGCGCTGGTGGCGCTGCAGGCACGCCTGCTCGATGCACTGTGGCCGCTGCTCGCGCCCGGTGGCCGCCTGCTCTACGCGACCTGTTCGGTCCTGCAGGCGGAGAACGCGGCGCAGGCCGCGGCCTTCCTCGAACGCCATGCCGATGCCGAGGTCGCGCCGCTCGGCGACGACTTCGGTCGCGCATCCGGCCCCGGCCGGCAGCGCCTGCCGGGCGACGAAGGGATGGACGGTTTCTTCTACCTGGTCGTACGCAAGCGCGACGCGGCGTAACCGCCCGCCGGCACCGAAACGCTACGGCGCAGGCGGCGTGGTGGCGCCTGCGCTGCCGCGACCCGGCAGTGCGCGCCAAGCCTCGATCACGCGCGTTGCGGCGATGTCCTGCACGCGGCTGGCGTCGCCGCGCTCGCCGCCGAGCACCGTGATCGGACCGTTGCCGATGGGGCGCCAGCGCTCGGGTGGCGCCGCGCCGAACATCACTACCAGCGGGCATTCCAGTGCGGCGGCGGCGTGGGCCGGCCCGGTATCGACCGACACCATGCTGTGCGCCACTTCCAGCACGGCGAGCATGCGCGGGATCGGCAGGTCGTTCGCCAGGTTGCGGATGCGCGGGTCGTTGCCGGCAGCAGCCCGGATGTCCTCGAGCAGGCCGTGTTCCGGCGGCGAGCCACACAGCAGCACGCGCCCGTCCGGCAGTGCCTGCAGCACGTCGTTGGCCACGGCGGCCCAGCGCTCCGGATCCCAGTGCTTGGGATGGTCGGCGGTCATCACCTTGCCGCGCTTGTGGGTGCGCTTGTTGCCGGGCTGGAACAGCACAAGCGGACCGGCGAGATCCTCCTGCGCGCGCCACGCCAGCAGCGCCTCGCGCTCGTGCGCTGGCACCACCAGGCGCGGCATCCGGAACTCCCCGGCCTGCACCGGGACGGTCGGATACGGATGCGCCGGATCCTGCTGCCCGAGCGCCAGCCAGCGGTCGGGCCAGAGCATCGGCAGCGCATCGTCCTCGAGTCGCCGCGCCACGATGTCGTCGGGATGCACGCCGCCCCGCGCCAGCAGGCGCGGCATGTCGCCGTTGACGTCGGCCAGGTAGACCGGCCCGCGCCCGCGCTGCCGCAGCCAGCGCACCAGTGCCCATTGGCTCGGGCACAGCCAGTAGGGCGTGTTGCGGCTGGTGACGAGCTGGAGATGGCCCAGCGCCGGTTCGGCTTGCAGCAGTGGTGCGGTCCAGCCGCCGGAACTCACGAGGTCGACCGGGCTGCCGTGGCGCGCGGACACCAGCCGGATCAGCGTGGTCAGCAGCACCATGTCGCCAAGGGCGCCGCAGCGGACGATCAGCGGACGCGCAGGCATGGCGGGACGTGCGTATCGAACATGGCGCGCATCATACGGGCACCGCGATGGCCGGTCCGCATGCCGGCTTCGCCGGCGCGGCGATGCGATACTCCCGCGTCGCCAGCGCGCAAGGAGCGCGACGTGCCCCGCCATTACCTGCTCTACGGTTCCGAACGCTACGCGCTGGCCATCCTGCGCCCGATCCAGGCCGCGATCCGCGCCCGCGGCGACGAGGCCGCGTGGTTCTTCGACGGCCCCGGCGCGAGCGACCTGGCGGCCGACGAGACCCTGCTGACGGTCGAGCAGGTGCGGGCGTGGAAGCCGTACGCGGTGATCACCTCGTCCAACGCGGTGCCGCACTTCTTCCCCGGCGTGAAGGTGGAAACCTTCCATGGCTTCGATGCCGGCAAGCCGCGGCACATCTACATCCGCGGTTTCTTCGACCTGTACTGCACCACCGGCCCGCGCGATACCGCGGCCTTTGGCGAGCTTTCGCACAAACTCGGGCATTTCTCGGTGGCGGAAACCGGGTTCCCGAAGATCGACCCGTTCATGGCCTCGCTCGGCAACGAGCCCGCCCCCATGCGCAAGCCGCCGGTGATCCTCTACCACTCGACGTTCTCGCCTTCGTGGAGCGCGGCGCCGGTGTTGTACGACGAGATCGCGCGCCTGTCGCGCAGCGGCGAGTGGCGCTGGATCGTCACCTTCCACCCGAAGATGGATCCGGAGATGGTCGCGAAGTACAAGGCGCTGCAGGGCGAACACCTGGTCTTCGCCGAGAACGACAACATCCTCGACCTGTTCGAGGAGGCGGACGTGATGTGTTCGGACACGTCCTCGGCGCTCAACGAGTTCCTGCTGACCTACAAGCCGGTGGTGACGTTCAAGAACCGCCGGCCGGGCCCGCAGCTGATCGACATCGACGATCCGGCGCAGTTCGAACCCGCGATCCGGCGCGCGCTGTCGCGCCCGCCCGAGCTGATGGCGGCGGTGAAGCAGTTCGCCGACCAGCTGCATCCCTGGCGCGATGGCCGCTCCAGCGAGCGCGTGCTCGAGGCGATCGACGCCTTCGTCGCCGCCGGCGGGCGCAACCGCCGCAGCAAGCCGCTGAACCTGTGGCGCAAGCTCAAGATCCGTCGGCGCATCGGTTACTGGGGGCCGGCGGGCTGGCGCTGACGCCGGGCGCGCAGGCTGGCTGCGCGATGAACGAGGGGGCGCGGCGACGCCACATTTCCAACGTGTTCACGGAACGGCAGCGATCCACCATGGAAGCTGCGCGCTCCCCCGCACCTCGCCGACGCCCCCGCGCGGCGCCCATGCCATGCCCTCGATCCGGATCCTCGCCCGCGGCAACGGGCACGGCCTTGCCAAGGACCTCGACCTGCTCGCCGACCTGCTCGGGCAGGCCGGGTACGCGGTCGATCCGGTCGGCTTCCACAACGAGAAGGGCGTGCGTGCGCTGCAGATCGGCGGCATGCGGCTGGCGCGCTTCTGGCGTGGCCGGGTCGACCTGCAGCTGTCGCTGGAGCACGTCTATCCGAATACCCTGTCACTGGCGCGGCGCAACCTGTTGATGCCCAACCCGGAGTGGTTCCGGACCCGCAAGTGGCAGGGCAGCCTGCACCGGCTCGACGGCATGCTGTGCAAGACCGTCCATGCGCAGCGCATCTTCTCGGGCATGGGCGTGGACGCGCGGCATGTCGGCTTCACCAGCCAGGATCGCCGGCTTCCCGGCGTGCCGCGCGAACGCATGTTCCTGCACCTCGCCGGCAAGAGCCCGGTCAAGGGCACCGAGGCGGTGCTGGAAGCCTGGTGCCGGCACCCGGAGTGGCCGACCCTGGTGGTGGTGCAGACCAGCCGGCACGCGCGGCCCCGGCAGGGCGCGGCGAACATCGACCACCGCGTCGGGCGGCTGAGCGACGACGAGCTGCGCATCCTGCAGAACAGCTGCCGCTTCCATGTCTGCCCGTCGGAGGCGGAAGGCTTCGGCCACGTGCTGGTCGAAGCGCTGGGCGTGGGCGCGGTGATGCTGACGACCGATGGCGAACCGATGAACGAACTGGTGCGGCCGGACTACGGCGTGCTGATCCCGCCGGCGCGGATCGGGCAGCTCGGGCTGGCGCGCCGGTTCCATGTCGATGCCGAGGGCGTGGAGCGCGCCGTGGAGCGCGTGCTGGGATTGCCGGAGGTGGTGGTCGATGCGATGTCGGCCCGCGCACGGCGGGCATACGAGGCGATCGACCGCGGCTTCCGGACCCGGATGGTCGAAGCGGTCGGTGAAGCCATCACGGGCACGGCGGCGGCCGCGCCGCTACCAGCGCAGCGGGCGGCGTGACACGTCGCGATTGAGCGCGACGTACAGCGCGCGCGCCTCGGCGTCGGGCAGGTAGCGCACGCGCAGCGGCGGCGACATCGCGCCGGCGCCGGCGGTATCCAGCCACAGCGACGCCATGCCGAAGCAGCGGTCCAGCGGCGAGCGGCGCAGCTGCAGCGCCTGCAGCTTGTCGAGTTCGGCGAAACGCCAGTGGCGCGACCACCAGCCTTCGCGCACCGCGAACAGGCGCGCGTCCATGTGGTAGCCGGCGAAGCGCGCGTGCCGAAGCGCCAGCCACGCCCCCCAGGGCAGCCACAGCAGCCCGAGCAGGCCCCAGGGGCCGACGTACCAGCACAGCCCGGCGGCGAGCAGCACGGCGAACACCACGTCGCCGAGCAGCAACCGCTGCCAGGCACGCGGATGCAGGGGCTGCCAGCCGGCCGGTGGCCATGCGCCATCGCCGAGCAGTTCCTGCAGCAACGCATCGCAGGCCGCGGGCGTGGCAATCGGCGCGAGTTCCGGTGGTTCGCGTTGCGCCTGGCCGTCCTCGCCCTGCGCGCCGGCGGTGTCGATCGACAGCGAGCGCCGGTCGAACACGCGGTGCAGCAGTCCCTCGCGCAGGGTCCAGGCCTGGATGCGGCGGCGCGAGACGCTGCTGCGCACGCGCGCCAGCAGCCCGCGTTCGATCGTCAGGCGCCGGCCCAGCGCCTGCAGGCGGAAGCCGTGGTAGCGCACCAGTGCCAGCACCACCGAGAACAGGCGCACCAGCACCAGGGCCAGCACCACCACGCCCGCGACGGCGAGGGCGGTGTTCCAGCCGGCATGCAGGTGCTCGACATACCCGAACGCGCTGCGCCAGGCCTGTCGGAACGCGTTTTCCATCGTGTCTTCCGGGAACATCTGCCACGCCAGCGCAAAGGCCGCGCCGACCACGATCATCCCGCGGTTGGAGATCAGGCCCAGGCGCACGATCTCGGGCGTGGACAGCGCGAGCAGGGTGTCGCCGGCAACGGCTTCCGGCGCCTCCGCTTCGCCGCCCTGCGCGCGATGGCGGATCAGCCGTTCCAGCGCCAGCGCCTCGTCGAGCCGCAGCACGCGCATCTGCGCCTCGGGCTTGTCGCCGCCGGCCGATTCGAGCTTCACCTCGGCCACGCCGAACAGGCGATGCAGCAGCGTCTGCCGCAGCTCGACATTGTGGATGCGCGAGAACGGCACCTGCCGCAGGCTGCGCTCCAGCAGCCCGCTGCGGATCACGAGGCTGTCGCCGTCGATCCGGTAGCGGTAGGTGAAGTACTGCCAGACCGCGAACAGGGCCAGCACGCCGACGCCGACCAGCGGCCACAGTGCGTAGCGGTCGCCGCGGCCGAAGAACATCAGCACCAGCAGCGGGACGATGAACTGGCGCAGCGCGCCGAGCAGGACGAACAGCCACGACCACGGATGCAGGCGGCGTTCGTGTCCGGCCGCGACGTCGCTGGCCGGCGTCGGCGCGGGTGTCGGCTCAGTCGAGGTCATCGTGCTCGATCCAGCGCGCGAGCCGGTCGCGCAGCGCTTCGGCGTCGCCCGCATCCAGCCCCGGGGTCGAGACCGCGTTGGAGCGGGTGCCGGCGGTGTGGATCACCAGCGTCGACAGCCCGAAGCGGCGCTCGATCGGCCCGCGCTGCAGGTCGAGGTGTTGCACCCGCGACTTCGGCACGAAGGTTTCCTGCTGCCAGAGGCGGCCGCGGCGCAGCGCGTAGCCATCCCCGTCCAGCCGCCAGCGGGTCGCGGCGTACTGCCGGAATGCCAGCCACGCGCCCCACGCCGGCAGCAGCACCAGCACCAGCAGGGCCAACGCGAGCGCCAGCGGCTTGTGGTCGACCAGCAGTCCGATCGGCACCAGCAGGCCCAGCGCCAGCGCGCCCATCCCGAGCACGTTGCCCAGCACGAACAGTCGGCGCGCGGCCTTCGGTAGGGGTTGCCAGCCTTCGGGCAGCGGGTCGGCGTCGGCGGGGGCGACCGGGGCGGACAGGTCGTCGGGTTCGCGCGTCATCGGCCTTCCAGGTCGGCGTAGGGATTGGGTTCGCCGCTGCCCGGTGGCCGCGCCTTGAAGCGCTTGTAGGTCCACTGGTACTGCGCGGGGTCGCGGCGGGCGATGCGCTCGACGTCGGCATTGAGCGCGGCGGTCGCCACCGCGGCGTCGGCATCGGCGACGCCGGGGGAGGCGGCCTCGATCCGCAGCGCGTAGTCCGGGCCGGCGCCGATGCGTTCGCACCAGGCGAACAGCACCACCGCGCCGCTGCGCGCGGCCAGGCGCCCGAGCAGGGTCATGGTCAGCGCCTGCACGCCGAAGAACGGCGCGAATTCGCCGTCGCCGCCCTTGGGTTGCTGGTCGGGCAGGATCCCCACCACGCCGCCGGCCTGCAGCCGCTTGAACAGCTGGCGCACGCCGGCGCCCTCGGCCCGGACCTGGGTGATGCGGTCGGCGTCGGCATCGGCGCGCACGCGGCGCAGGAAGGCTTCGCCGATCGCCGATTCCGGCGGCTTGTACAGGATCGCCAGTGGCGTCTTCGCCGCCAGCCACTGGTTCAGCAGCTCCCAGTTGCCGAAGTGCGGCGCGGCGACGATCAGGCCGCGCCCCGAGGCCAGCGCCGCGTCGAACAGCGCCTCGCCGCTGCGTTCGCGCAGCTGCGCCAGGTTTTCGGCGTGCGGCCGGGTCCACAGCCGCAGGGTGTCCAGCGTCTGCAGCCCGGTCGTGCGCAGGACGTCGCGCAGCCAGGCCTCGCGCTGCGCCGGCAGCAGGTCGGGATAGGCGAGTTCGAGGTTGCGCAGCGCGACCTCGCTCTCGCGTGCGCCGGTACGCAGCCACAGCCACGCCAGCGCGTCGCCGAGCGTGCGCAGCACGGGCCAGGGCAGGCGTCCGGCGAGCGCGGCGAGTGCGTACAGCAGGCGGGCGGCGAGTTCGGTCATCGTGCCAGTGTAGCGAGGCGCGGCGACGCGCCCCGCGCCGGCGCGGCGACCGGCGCAGGGGCGGGCAGGCGAATCCGGATAGGCTGTGGTCCCCCGCCTGCGACCCCATGCCCATGCTTGCCCTGATCCAGCGCGTGACCGAAGCCAGCGTGGCCGTCGATGGCGAGGTGATCGGTCGCGTGGGCGGCGGGCTGCTCGCGCTGGTGGGCGTCGAACCGGGCGACGGCGACGCCCAGGTGGCGCGGATGACCGGGCGCCTGCTCGGCTACCGGGTCTTCACCGACGACCAGGGGCGGATGAACCGGTCGCTGGCCGACACCGGTGGCGGGCTGCTGCTGGTCAGCCAGTTCACCCTTGCGGCCGATACCCGCTCGGGGATGCGCCCCGGCTTCAGCACCGCAGCCCCCCCGGACGAGGCCGAGCGCGTCTTCGCCCGGCTGCTGGAGGCGTGCCGGACGCAGCATGGCGGGGTGGTTGAAACCGGCCGCTTCGGCGCCCACATGGTGGTCGGGCTGGTCAACGACGGACCGGTGACCTTCCTGCTCAGGGCCTGAGCCCCCGACCGCGACGCCGCGAGCCTGAACGCCGGCACATCGAGGCGGGCGCCGCCGCGGCTGGAAAACCGGGCATCCCGGGCCCATCTAGGCTCCCGGCACCCCTTCCAGGGGGCGGCCAGCAGCCCCGCGGGGGAACCCCGACCCCTGGGCGATGTATAATTACGGGTTCACTTTTCTCCCCGGTGCGCGCCTCATGGCGAATGAACGTCCAGCCGAGCAGTCCGACATCAAGCTCCTGATCTCCAAGGGGCTGGAACAGGGCTATCTGACCTACGCCGAAGTCAACGACCACCTGCCCGACGACCTCGTCGATCCGGAGCAGATCGAAGACATCATCGGCATGATCAACGGCATGGGCATCGAGGTCCACGAGATCGCGCCCGATGTCGAATCGCTGCTGCTCACCGGCGACTCCACCGGCAACCGCGAAGTCGACGACACCGCTGCCGAGGAAGCCGCCGCCACGCTGACTGCGCTCGACGCCGAGGGCGGCCGCACCACCGACCCGGTGCGCATGTACATGCGCGAGATGGGCACGGTCGAGCTGCTGACCCGCGAGGGCGAAATCGCCATCGCCAAGCGCATCGAGGAAGGCCTCAACCAGATGCTGTCCTCGCTGGCCAGCTTCCCCTGGTCGGTACAGCTGCTGCTCGAGGACTACGAACTGCACAAGGCCGGCAAGAAGCGCCTGGCCGAACTGGTGGTGGGCTTCAACGACCTCGAAGAGGCCGTCCCCGAGGCACCGGTCGTGGCCGACAGCGGCGACGCCGCCACCGCCGACGATGCCGAGGCCGACGAGGAAGACGACGCCGACGACGGCGAGGCCGAGGAAGCCGGCCCCACCGGTCCCGATCCGGCCGAGGTCGCGCGCCGCATGGAGGCGCTGGCCGCCCTCTACGCCAAGTTCCAGAAGGCCTACGCCAAGAGCGGCGCCGAAGCCAAGCCGGTGCTGAAGCTGCGCGAGGAAATGGCCGAGATCTTCACCACCTTCAAGCTGCCGCTGCCGCTGACCGACACCCTGGTGCGGAAGCTGCGCGACGTGGTGGGCCAGATCAAGGACCACGAGCGCCGCATCCTCGACCTGTCCACGCGCGTCGCGCGGATGCCGCGCAAGGATTTCATCCGCGCCTGGGAAGGCAACCAGACCAACCTGGGCTGGGTGGACGAGGTGCTCAAGCGCAAGCAGAAGTGGTCGAGCGGCATGCGCGAGGTGAAGGACCAGATCGTGATCGAGCAGGAGGCCACCCTCGCCGTCGAGAAGGCGATGATGGTGACGCTCGCCGACCTGCGCGAGATCAACCGCGCGATGGCCTACGGTGAGGCCAAGGCGCGCAAGGCCAAGAAGGAGATGGTCGAGGCCAACCTGCGCCTGGTGATCTCGATCGCCAAGAAGTACACCAACCGCGGCCTGCAGTTCCTCGACCTGATCCAGGAAGGCAACATCGGCCTGATGAAGGCGGTGGACAAGTTCGAATACCGCCGCGGCTACAAGTTCTCGACCTATGCCACCTGGTGGATCCGCCAGGCGATCACCCGCTCGATCGCCGACCAGGCGCGCACCATCCGCATCCCGGTGCACATGATCGAGACGATCAACAAGCTCAACCGCATTTCCCGGCAGATGCTCCAGCAGTACGGCCGCGAGGCCACGCCGGAGGAGCTGGCCAAGGAGATGGACATGCCCGAGGACAAGATCCGCAAGGTCATGAAGATCGCCAAGGAGCCGATCTCCATGGAGACCCCGATCGGCGACGACGAGGACTCGCACCTGGGCGACTTCATCGAGGACACCAACGTCGAGTCCCCGATCGAGGCTACCACCAACATCAACCTGTCCGAGACCGTGCGCGACGTGCTCGCCGGGCTGACGCCGCGCGAGGCCAAGGTGCTGCGCATGCGCTTCGGCATCGACATGAACACCGACCACACCCTCGAGGAAGTGGGCAAGCAGTTCGACGTCACCCGCGAGCGCATCCGCCAGATCGAGGCCAAGGCGCTGCGCAAGCTGCGCCACCCGAGCCGTTCGGAGCAGCTGCGCTCGTTCCTCGATATCGACTGAAGCATCGCGGCCGCACGGGCCGCTGCATGCCGTCCGATCGCCCCGGCCCGCCCACGCGTGCCGGGGCGATCTGCATTGGTGGCCCCGAAGCTGAACGTGCCGGGTCCGAGCGCGCGGGCATTCGCACGGCGCCCACATCCCTCCGGGCAGAGTCGCCTCCCGAGGGCGCAGCGAGCGCCCGATCAACAGGAGATCACCGAATGAATGCGACCAAGACCATCCTCGCGCTTGCCCTGGCCGCTGGCCTGAGCGCCTGCTCCAACGCCGACCAGGCCCAGAATTCTGCCCAGGAAGCCGCCAATTCCGCCGCCGAGGCGCAGCAGGCGGCGGACAGCGCCGCCGCCACCGGCGACATGGCCGCCGCGCAGTCGGCGCAGGCCGCCACCGAGGCGGCCGACGCCGCCGCCGATGCGGCGTCCCAGATCGCCGGCCAGGCGATGGGCGCCGATGGCGACATGACCCGTCGCGAGGACCTGGCCGACGCCGCCGAGAAGGCCGCGGACGCCGCCGAACAGGCGCAGGACGCCGCTGAAGAAGCCAACGCCGCGGCGGATGGTCGCAACAACACCGACGGCCAGTAAGCCGTCACCGGACGACCGGGCGGCTCGCGCCGCCCGGCTCGTGTCGCGCGGCCGGGGCCGGTACTCGTCGACGGGTCACGGTCGCGCGATTCTTTACGCCACGGGTCCTGCGGCCAACGTGTTCGGATCCGTCGCGCCGCGTCGCGACGATGCCCGCCTTTGCTACGATGCCCGTTCGGGCCTATAGCTCAACGGTTAGAGCAGGGGACTCATCGACAAGGTGCCGCCGCGCAGGAATGCGTGGACGGGAACGGGATGAATTCAGGGGAACCGCAGCGGCGGCAGCGATGCCGGACGGTGGCAATCCTGAGCCAAGCCGGCGGTACACCGCCGGAAGGTGCAGAGACTACCTGGGGGCTCCAGTGCCCTTGATCACAGGCTCGAGCGTCCCGCGCCCCATCCGCCCCGGCCCACGGCCGCGGCGAAGGGCGAAGAGATAGTCCGCTCCGGGAGGAAACCCCCGGCCAAAGCGAATCCCTTGGTTCCAGGTTCGAATCCTGGTGGGCCCATTTCCGTACCTGTCGCGCCGCCGCACAAGGCCGTGCCGGACCCGCCGGCGCTAGTCGACGGCGCCGGCCTGCTGCTCCCTGAGGAACGCGACGAAGGCGCGCAGCGGCGACGGCACGTGGCGGCGGTCGTTGTAGTACAGGTAGGGACCGTCGAACGACTGCCACCAGGATTCGAGTACCGGCTGCAGCCGGCCCGCATCGAGCAGGGGCCGCAGGTATTCCTCGAACGTGTAGATGATGCCGGTGCCGGCGAGTGCGGCGGCCACTTCCAGGTACTGCGAGGAGGTCAGCAGCGGGCCGTGCGGCGACACGCGGAAGCGCGCGCCGTCGTGTTCGAGTTCCCAGACGGCGAGCTTGCCGCTCTCGAAGCGGTGGCCGACCAGGCGATGTTCGAGCAGGTCGCGTGGATGGCCGGGCAGGCCGTGCGACTGCAGGTAGGCCGGGGAGGCCGCGGCCACGAACCGCTGGCGCCGCGGGCCGATCGGCACCGCGATCATGTCGCGCGCCAGGCTCTCGTCGTAGCGCACGCCGGCGTCGAAGCCGGCGGCCAGGACGTCGATGTGGGTGTTGTCCATCGCGACCTCCACGCTGACCCCGGGGCAGCGCGCCAGGAATGGCGGGATCAGCCCGGGCAGGACGAAGCGCGCGGTCGGTACCGGCACGTTGAGCCGCAGCGTGCCGACCGGGCGTTGCGTGCTGTCGTCGAGGTCGTTGAAGGCCGACGCGATCTCGGCCAGCGCCGGACGCAGCCGGTCGAGCAGTCGCGCGCCCGCTTCGGTCGGAGTCACGCTGCGGGTGGTGCGGTGGAGCAGGCGCAGTCCCAGGTCGTGTTCCAGCCTGCGGACGCGGTCGCTGAGCGACGAGGCCGACAGCCCGCGGCGCTCGGCCGCGGCCCGGAAGCCCCCGGCCTCGACCACGGCGGCGAACAGGGCGACATCGCTCAGGTCCGGCTGGCGCACGCGGGGCTCCCCTGACTGTACGGGATGCCGTACAAGGCATTCGCTTTTATCCGGTTTATCCAGAGGTATCAAGCGCCCAACATGGCCTCCGCGCGATGTCGCCCGCTCCGGGCAGGCCGCGCTTCCACCAGGAGGATCGACCATGCACCAGCCACGACGCCCCTCGCTTTCCCCCGGCGGCCGGATCTGCCGCCGCCTGTTCGCGCTCGGACTCGGGCTGGGCGGCCTGCTCCATGCCGGCAGCGCGATCGCGCACTCCGGTCCCGAACCCGATTGGGGCGTGGCCGACATCCCCGCGCAGGACGGCCGCATCTTCCTGGTCACCGGCGGCACCAGCGGCATGGGTTACGAAGATGCCAAGGCGCTGGCGGGCGCTGGCGCGCAGGTGGTGATCGCCGCCCGCAATACCGCCCGCGGCGAGGAGAGCGCCGCCCGGATCCGCCAGGCGCACCCCGGCGCACAGGTGCGCTTCGAGACGTTGGACCTCGCCGACCTCGCCTCGGTGCGAGCGCTCGGCGAGCGGCTCCGCGCCTCGCTGCCGCGGCTGGATGGGCTGATCAACAATGCCGCGATCATGGCGCCGCCCGGGCGGGGGGTGTCGGCCGACGGTTTCGAGGCGCAGCTCGCCACCAACTACATCGGCCACTTCGCGCTGACCGCGCAGCTGCTGCCGCTGCTGCGCCGCAGCGAGGCGCCGCGGGTCGTCACGCTGTCGAGCATCGCCGCCGCGCGCGGCCGCATCGACTTCGACGACCTGCACTCCGAGCAGGCCTACGACCCTTACGCGAGCTATGCGCAATCCAAGCTGGCCTGCCTGATGTTCGCCTTCGAGCTGCAGCGCCGCAGCGAGGCCGCGGGCTGGGGCATCGCCAGCTTCGCCGCGCACCCGGGCGTGGCGGTCACCGAACTGATCCGCCGCGGCCCGGGCCTGGACAGCGAGTTCGGCCGCAACTGGGCCCGCGACCGCGACCAGTACCACTCGGCTGCGCAGGGCGCGTTGTCGACCCTGTATGCCGCGACCGCCCTCGAAGCCCGACCCGGAAGTTATTACGGGCCTACCGCCGATGGCGAGCGTCGCGGACCGCTGGGCCTGGCCACTGTGCCGGCGGCCGCGCAGGACGCCGACGCCGCAGCGCGCCTGTGGACGCTGACCGAGCGCCTGACCGGCCTCGACTTCGACTGAGGGAGGCGGCCATGCCCATCGTCATGCCGCGGATCGTCGCCTCGGCGATCGATGCCGAGCCGGAGGAAGCCGGCGCGGCGCTCACCGGATTCGCGCTGTTCTTCTGCATCTTCTCCGGCTATTTCATGCTGCGCCCCGTGCGCGAGGCGATGGGCATCGCCGCCGGCATCGACCAGCTGCAGTGGCTGTTCACCGCCACCTTCGCGGCCACGGTGCTGGTGGTGCCGCTGTTCGCATGGCTCAGCGCGCATGTGCCGCGCAGTCAGTTCGCCAGCTGGGTCTATGGCGTGTTCTGCGTGAACCTGGCGGCGTTCGCGCTGGCCTTCCATGCCGCTGGCGACAGCCTCTGGGTGGCACGCGCGTTCTACGTCTGGATCTCGGTCTACAACCTGTTCGTGGTGTCCGTGACCTGGAGCGTGATGGCCGACGTGTTCGATGCGCGGCAGGCGCGGCGCCTGTTCGCCTTCATCGCCGCGGGCGCGAGTGTCGGCGGGCTGGCGGGCCCGGCTACGGGCGCGTTGCTGGTCGACACGCTGGGGCACGCCGGGCTGGTGCTGCTTGCGGGCCTGCTGCTGGGCGTGGCGCTTGCGCTGAAGCGACCGCTGATGCGCTGGCGCGAACGCGGCGGCGCCGGCAGGCCGGGCGCGGTGCCGGCCGAGAGCACGCGCAGGCCGGTCGCCGGCAACCCGTTCAGCGGACTCACCCGCGTGCTGCGCTCGCCGTACCTGCTCGCGGTGTCGGGCTTCGTCGTGCTGCTGGCGGGCGTCACCACCTTCCTCTATTTCGAACAGGCGCGGCTGGTGGCGACGCTGTTCCCGGATCGCGACGAGCAGGTGCGGGTGTTCAGCGTGATCGACATGGTGGTGCAGGCGGGCGCGCTGCTGGCGCAGGCCTTCGTGACCGGGCGCGTCGCGCAGAAGCTGGGCGTGCGGGTGCTGCTGGCCAGGGTGCCGCTGCTGGTCTGCGTGGGCTTCGTCGGGTTGGCGTTGGCGCCCGGCTTCGCGATGCTGGCCGCGCTGATGGTCGTGCGCCGCGTCGGCGAACACGCGTTCGTGCGGCCGGGCCGGGAAATGCTGTTCGCGCCACTGGACGCGGAGAGCAAGTACAAGGCCAAGGCATTCATCGACACGGTGGTGTACCGCGGCGGCGACGCCGCCAGCGCCTGGGTCAAGAGTGCGCTGGACCTGTTCGGGCCGGGCATGGCGTGGGTGGCGATGATCGGCGCGGGCTGTGCCCTGGCCTGGGGCGCGCTGGGCTGGTACCTCGGTGGCCGCGCGGATGCGCTGGGAGGGCGCCAGCCGAGAGGTGGCAATCCTGCACCGGCGCCGGGGGCCGGCATCGCGCGCGCCGGTGCGGTGCGTTGACGTGGCGGGCGGGCGCGCGATCGTGCGCACCTGCGCTGCTCAGTAGTGCAGCTGGCAGTGGCCGCACCAGAAGGTCCGCCGCTGGCGGGTGCCGAGGTGTGCGAGCTCCAGGCGCCTGCCGCATTCGGGGCAGTCGCGCTTTCGATGCACCAGCCAGTGCTTGCGCAGCACGTACTGCTTCTTCCATTCGAGGAAGTCGAAGCTGTAGTCGCGGGCCTGCGCGATGAGCTGGCCGAGCTTGCGCGGCGGCAGGTCGCCGATGCGGGTCTCGGGGTGCACGCGGATGCGGAACAGCACCTCGTTCTTGATGATGTTGCCCACGCCGGCGAACACGTCCTGCTCCAGCAGCGCGTCGCAGACGAGCATGTCGGGCTGGGCCTTGAGCTTGCGCCGTGCCAGCGCCGGGTCCCAGTCCGGCGACATCACGTCGCCGCGCCAGTCGTAGGTGTCGTCCAGCGGGCCCTCGATGTACTTGAGCGAGGACGAATAGAAGTACAGCGTGCCGTTGTCGAACTGCAGCAACAGGCGAGGCGGCTTGTCGGGCTTGGGATCGTCGATGCGGTAAGTGCCGAACATCAGCATGTGCACGCGCAGGCTGAAGCTGCTGAACTCGAGCAGGAAATGCTTGCCCCAGCTGCGGACCGACACGACCCGCCGGCCCTGCATGCGCTGGAGGTCGAGCTTGCTGTTGCCTTCGACATGGCGCACGGTCCTGCGTCGGAAATGCGCCGCCTCCTCGCGCAGGATGACGATGGATGGACCTTCAGGCATGTTGTCCCCCGGGACGCCGCCGGGTGGCGCCGGCGATGGTCTGGAAGCGCAGGGCGTCGGTGGCGGCGTGGCCATGCGCGGTGTTGTCGAAGATCACCCATGCGGGCGCGCCCTTGCGGGATGCGACCTGGGCGGCCAGTGCGGCAAGAGCGTCATCTCCGTAGCGGCTGTAGTACATGCGCGGCGAGCCGTGCCAGCGCCAGTAGGTCCAGCCCGCTGCGGAGCCGCCCGGAAGCGCGGCCGCCGGCAGTCGCGCAGGATCGGCGGCCACCCGCGCGATCGCATGCTGCGCCAGCAGGTCCGACGCGCGCGCGTCGAACCAGCTGGCATGGCGCGGCTCGCAGGCCACCGGCAGGTCGCTGCGCCTGCGCAGCATCCGGAAGAAGGCCGATGCGCTGCGCGCGTCGAACGCCAGGCTGGGCGGCAGCTGCAGCAACAGCCCGCCGAGCTTGCGGCCAAGGCCGTCTACTTCGGAGAGGAACCGGTCCAGCGCCGGTCCAGTGCCACGCAGTGCCAGTTCGTGCGAGATGGTGCGCGGCATCTTGGCCGAGAAACGGAATCCCGCCGGCACGCTCGCCGCCCAGCGCTGCCAGGTCTCGCGCCGGTGTGGGCGGTAAAACGAGGAGTTGATCTCGGCGATGTCGAAACGCGTGGCGTAGCGCGCGAGCATGCTCGGGCCATCGCCGAACAGGCCGCGCTGGGGCGTGCCGATCGACCAGCCCGCGCAGCCGGTGCGGATGCGGTGGTTGGCCATGGCGTCAGCGGCGCCAGGGATCGGACGTGGCAAGTGCCTGCTGCACCGGTTCGGCTCGTGCATCGATGGAGCCGGGAGGCTGACGCAGCCGCCATCAATGCCCCGTGAGGCGCCCGGAGCGGGCACGGCCAGGCGGGTCCCGCGCGGGCCGGTGCTACTTCCTTGCGGTCGCCTTGCGCGCGGTGGGCCTGGCCGCCGCCGGCTGCGGTGCGCGCATCTTTCCCACCGGCTCCACCGGCAAGGCGGTGACCGCCGCGGCGCTGGCGATCCTGGTCGACGAGGGCAAGCTCGGCTGGGACGATCCGGTGATCGACCACCTGCCGGACTTCCGCATGTACGACGCCTGGGTCACGCGCGAGATGACCGTGCGCGACCTGCTGGTGCACCGCAGCGGCCTGGGCCTTGGCGCGGGCGACCTGCTGTTCATCCCGCGCAGCTCGCGCAGCCGCACCGAGATCGTGCAGGCCCTGCGCCACATCCGGCCGGCCACCAGCTTCCGCAGCGCCTACGCCTACGACAACATCCTCTATATCGTCGCCGGCGAACTGGTGGCCGCGGTGAGCGGGCAGGACTGGGAGTCCTTCGTGCGCGAGCGCATCTTCGCGCCGCTGGGCATGGCCACCGCCACCAGCCACGAGGACGATCGCTTCGCCACGGCCAACCGCGCGCATCCGCACGCGCGCATCGATCCGCGCCTGCGCGGACTGGGCGCGCAGCAGCTGCTGCCCGAGCGCGAGGGGCTGGGCCAGGTCGGCGCGCCGGCGGGCGGCCTGTCCTGGAGCGCAAAGGATTTCGCGCGCTGGATGCAGGCGCAGCTCGCGCTCGGCGCCGTGCCGGGCGGCAGTGGCGAACGGCTGTGGAGCGAAGCGGGCGCGCGCGAGATGTGGACGCCGCAGGTGCCGGTCGCGATCCGTCCCTGGCCGGCGCCGATCGAGGCGATGACCCCGCAGTTCTCCAGCTACGCGCTGGGCTGGAGCGTGCAGGACTATCGCGGCGTCCGGGTGGTGCAGCACGGCGGCGCGGTGTTCGGCGTGCTGGCCTTCGTGGTGCTGGTGCCCGGGCACGACCTGGGGATCGCGCTGCAGATCAACTCCGAGGACGTGGACGTCCTGCGCGGGCTGGGCTACGAGCTGCTCGACCACTACCTGGGCTTCGCGCCGCGCGACTGGGTCGCCGCGTTCTCGCAGTGGAACCAGGCGCGGCTCGAGGGCGGCCTGGCCCTGCTGGCCGACAGCGCGAAACAGGCGCGCACGGCGTCGAAGCCTTCGCTGCCGCGCGCCGCCTACGCCGGCGACTATGCCGATGCCTGGTACGGCCCGATCAAGATCCGCGACCAGGGCGGCCGGCTGCGCATCGACTTCACCCGCAGCCCGGGCATGACCGGTACGCTCAGCCACTGGCAGTACGACACCTTCCGCGCGGACTGGGACGACGCGGCGATCGAGCCCGCCTACGTGACATTCGCGCTCGACGCGGCCGGCGCGGTGGACCGGGTCACGATGAAGGCCGTCTCGCCGCTGGCCGACTTCAGCTACGACTACCACGACCTGCTGCTCCAGCCGGTGCGGTAGCCGCCAATCGCCGGTGCCCGGCACGTTCCGGCCGGCGCCGGACGTCCGCGGGCACGGCGGCGCAGGCGTCGCTGCGCAGCGCGACGAAAGGGTGGTCGCTTCCGGCAGCGCGCCCGCTGGCGCGGACGAGCCTGTGCAGCGCCCCGCGCCGATTGAATCGCACCGGCAAGTCCGTCAGGCTTTGCGCCCCGCGGCGACGCAGCGGGCGCAATGGCCGATCGCACCCGCGCGCGCGTCGCGCCGGGCCCGCGCCGTTCGTCCGGCCGCCGCGCCTGTCCGCCTGCCACCGCGTCGCCCGACGCCCCGACTTCGACGATGACCTCCGCACTGCCCGAACCGCTGCTTGCCGAACTGTCCGCCGTGCTGGGTCCGCAGGGCTGGCGCGTCGACGAGGGGGCGCGTCGTGCGCACGGCGGCGACGACTCGCGGCAATGGTCGATGCCCGACGCGGTGGCGCTGCCGCGCGACCGCGACCAGGTGGTCGCCATCGTCCGCGCCTGCCGCGCCCACCGCGTACCCGTGGTGGCCCGCGGCGCCGGCACGGGGACCACGGCGGCGGCGGTACCGCTGCAGGGCGGGGTGGTGGTCTCGTTCGCACGCATGGACCGGATCCTGCAGATCCTGCCCGACGATCGCTGCGCCATCGTCGAGCCGGGCGTGCTCAACGGCCAGCTGCAGCAGGCGCTGCAGCCGTTGGGGCTGTTCTGGGCGCCGGATCCGTCCAGCTTCGAGCGCTGCACCATCGGCGGCAACCTGGCCTGCAATGCGGGCGGACCGCGCGCGGTGAAGTACGGGGCCACCCGCGACAACGTGCTGGGGCTGGTCGCGGTCACCGGCAGTGGCGAGCTGATCCGCTGCGGCGGTCCCTTGACCAAGGATGCGACCGGCTACGACCTGGGCCACCTGATCGTCGGCAGCGAGGGCACGCTGGCGCTGATCGTCGAAGCCACGCTCCGGCTGCATCCGCGCCCGGCGGCGCACGCGGGCCTGCGCGCCTTCTACCGCGACGCCGCGACGGCCGCCGCCGCGGTCTCGCGCCTGATGCGGCAGCCGCAGGTGCCGGCGATGCTGGAATTCATGGATGGCAGCGCGCTGGCGCTGCTGCGCGGCCACGGCGTGGCGCTGCCCGAGGCCGGCGCCATGCTGCTGGTGGAGGCCGATGGCAGCCACGACAGCCTGCCCGATGCGCTGCAGGCGCTGGCCGACGCCGCCGCCGGCGAAGGCCTGCTGGAGGTGGACGTGGCCGCCGACGGCGTCGCGCGCGACCGCATGTGGGCGGCGCGGCGCGCGCTCTCGCCAGCGTTGCGCACGATCGCCCCGGGCAAGATCAACGAGGACGTGGTGGTACCGGTCTCGCGCATCGCCGACCTCGTCGCCGGGGTCGAGGCGCTGGCCGCCGCGAGCGCCTTGCCGATCGTGGCGTTCGGGCATGCCGGCAACGGCAACCTGCACGTCAACATCATGTACCACCCAGACGACCCGGCCGAAGCCGCGCGCGCCGCGGCCGCGACGGAGGGCCTCTTCGAGCTGGTGCTGCGGTTGGGCGGCACGCTGTCGGGCGAGCACGGCATCGGCGTGGCCAAGCGCGACTGGATGGCCCGCGCCTTCGATGCCCCGACCCTGGCGGCGATGCGCGCGGTGAAGGCGGCGCTGGACCCGGACGGCATCCTCAATCCGGGCAAGGTGCTGCCGCCGGCGGACGTGGCCTGCGGCTGAGCCGCAGGGGCGCGGCACGCCCGCTGCGCG
This sequence comes from uncultured Luteimonas sp., assembly GCF_947492465.1. Classification (NCBI taxonomy): domain Bacteria; kingdom Pseudomonadati; phylum Pseudomonadota; class Gammaproteobacteria; order Lysobacterales; family Lysobacteraceae; genus Luteimonas; species uncultured Luteimonas sp. Next base: position 84,317 of record NZ_CANLNF010000002.1, on the reverse strand, counting down.
CAGGCCCGGCGAACGACCCAGCCACGCACGTGCCCAGCCGCTGCAGGGCGGGCACGCCCCGTTCCACGGCCTGCATGCGGCTGCGTGGCATCCTGTTCCTCCCGCCGTTTCCCCAGGCACGCCATGTCCGCCAACCCGCTGCTCGATTTTTCCGGCCTGCCGCGCTTCGGGGAGATCCGGCCCGCGCACGTCGCGCCGGCCATGACGCAGTTGCTGGCGGAGGCCGAGGCGGCGGTCCGGCATGCGGAAACGGTCAAGCCTGTGGACTGGGAGCGCTTCGTCGCACCGCTGGACGATGCCACCGAACGGCTGGCACGCGCCTGGAACCAGGTCACCCACCTGGAGGCGGTGGCCAACACGCCCGAGCTGCGCGCGGCCTACAACGAGACCCTGCCGGCGGTGACCCGCTTCTGGAGCGCGCTGGGGCAGAACCAGGCATTGTTTGCGCAATACCGGCGGCTGGCCGAAGCGCCCGGCTTCGCCGACTGGAACCAGCCGCGACGCAAGGTGGTGGAGAACGCGCTGCGCGATTTCCGCCTCGGCGGCGCGGAGCTCCCGCAGGCGCAGAAGGTGCGCTTCGGCGAAATCCGGGAAGAGCTGGCCGCGCTGCAGGCGCGCTTCTCGCAGAACGTGCTCGACGCCACCGATGCCTTTGCCCTGTACGTCGACGACGAGGCGCGGCTGGCCGGCCTGCCGGTCGACGTGCTCGCCGCCTGCCGCGCCGCGGCGGAGAAGGACGGCAGGCCCGGCTGGAAGCTCGGCCTGCAGATGCCGGTATACCTGCCGGTGCAGACCTACGCCGAGGACCGCGAACTGCGCGCCGCGCTGTATCGCGCCAACGCGGTGCGTGCATCCGAACTCGGCGACGATCCCGCACTCGACAACGGCGCGCTGATCGATCGCATCCTCGCATTGCGCGCGGAGCTCGCTGCGCTGCTCGGCTTCGGTCGTTACGCCAGCTACTCGCTCGCGACCAAGATGGCCGACACCCCGGACGAAGTGCTGGCCTTCCTGCGCGACCTCGCCGCGCGCGCGAAGCCGCATGCGCAGCGGGACCGGGCCGAGCTCGAAACCTTCGCGCGCGAACACCTCGGCATCGACGCGCTCGAAGCCTGGGATCTGGCGTTCGCCGCCGACAGGCTGCGGCAGGCGCGCTACAGCTACTCCGCCCAGGAAGTGAAGCAGTACTTCACCGAGCCGAAGGTGCTCGCCGGCCTGTTCGGCCTGATCCATGACCTGTACGGCCTGCGCGTGGAACCGGACACGGCGCCGGTGTGGCACGAGGACGTGCGCTTCCATCGCCTGGTCGATGGCGACGGCCGCCTGGTCGGCCAGTTCTACCTCGACCTCTACGCGCGCGCGGGCAAGCGCGGCGGCGCGTGGATGGACGACTGCCGCAACCGCCGCGAGCGCTCCGGTGGCACGCAGACGCCGATCGTGTACCTGGTCTGCAACTTCGGCCGTGGCGTCGACGGCCGCCCGGCGACGTTCAGCCACGCCGAGGTCACCACGCTGTTCCACGAGATGGGCCACGGCCTGCACCAGCTGCTGACCGACGTCGGCGAACTGGGCGTAGCCGGGATCAACGGCGTGGAATGGGACGCGGTCGAGCTGCCCAGCCAGTTCATGGAGAACTTCTGCTGGGAATGGCCGCGGGTCGAGGCGATGACCGCGCACGTGGACACCGGCGAGCCGCTGCCGCGCGCGCTGTTCGACAGGATGCTGGCGGCGAGGAACTTCCAGAGCGGGATGTCGACCGTGCGCCAGCTGGAGTTCGCCCTGTTCGACATGCTGCTGCACGACGCACACGATCCGGCCCGCGAGCCGGTGCAGGCGCTGCTCGAGCGCGTGCGGGCCGAAGTCGCGGTCAACCTGCCACCGCCGTGGAACCGGTTCCAGCACCAGTTCAGCCACATCTTCGCCGGCGGCTACGCGGCCGGCTACTACAGCTACAAGTGGGCCGAGGTGCTCAGCGCCGACGCCTATGCCGCCTTCGAGGAGGCGCCCGATGCGGTGGCCGCGACCGGGGCGCGGTTCCGCGCCGAAGTGCTGGCTCGCGGCGGCAGTCGCAGCGCGGCCGAGAACTTCCACGCCTTCCGCGGCCGCGCGCCGCGCATCGAGGCGCTGTTGCGGCATTCGGGCATGGCCGGCTGAGGTCGCGCGGCCGGCGGCGTTGACGCAGCGTTAAGCAACCGCCCGTCTAATGATGCGAGGTTTTCAGACCTCCCCACGAGGCTTCCCTTGCATCGCCGACAATTGCTCGCGGCCGGTACGTCGCTGCCGCTGCTGCTGTGCCTGCCGCTGCGCGGCGCCTGGGCCGCGCCGGCCGGGGCGCCGGTCGCATTCGACCAGGACACCGTGCCCGCACTGGCGCGGGCGCTGGCCGCGCGCGCCTACCAGCCGCCTTCGCGCGCGCTGCCCGCGTCGCTGGACACGATCGACTACGACCAGTTCCGCGACTACCGCTTCCGCCCCGAACAGGCGCTGTGGCGTGACACCGGCGCGCCCTTCCAGGCGCAGCTGTTCCATCGCGGTTTCATCTTCAAGGACCTGGTCGAGCTGCACCTGGTGCAGGACGGCCGCGCCACGCCGCTGCCGTACCGGCGCGAACTGTTCGATTTCGGCCCGCAGGTGCCGCCGCCGGCGGATCCCGCGCTCGGCTACGCCGGGTTCCGCCTGCATGCGCCGGTCAACCGCGCCGGATATTTCGACGAGCTGTGCGTGTTCCTGGGCGCCAGCTATTTCCGCGCGGTGGCGCGTGGCCTGGTCTACGGACTGTCGGCACGCGGGCTGGCGCTGGGCACCGGTGAGCCCGGGCCGGAGGAGTTCCCGCTGTTCCGCGCGTTCTGGCTCGAGCAGCCCGCCGCGGGCGGCGCCTCGGCGGTGGTGCACGCGCTGCTCGACGGGCCCAGCGTGGCCGGCGCCTACCGCTTCACGATCACGCCGGACGGCGAGCGCACGGTCATGGACATCGAGGCGCGCCTGTTCCCGCGCGTGGAGCTGCGCCACGCCGGCATCGCCCCGCTCACCAGCATGTTCGAGTTCGACCACGGCGACCGCGCCGGGATCGACGACTTCCGCCCGGCGGTGCACGACTCCGATGGCCTGGCGATCCTCAACGGCGCCGGCGAGCAGGTCTGGCGGCCGCTGCGCAATCCCGCCCAGGTCGAACACAGCGGCTTCCGCGACGATGGTCCGCGCGGCTTCGGGCTGATGCAGCGCAAGCGCGGCTTCGAGGCCTTCCAGGATGCCGAGGGCAGCTACGAGAAGCGGCCCAGCGCCTGGGTCGAGCCGCAGGGCGACTGGGGCGAGGGTGAGGTGCACCTGGTCGAACTGCCCACCGGCAACGAGTTCGCCGACAACATCGTCGCGTTCTGGCGCCCGCGCGCGCCGCTCGCCGCGGGTCGCGAACACCGCTTCGCCTATCGCCTGCACTGGTGCGCCGACCACGCCTGGCTGCCGCAGCTCGCGCGCGTGGCCGCCACCCGCAGCGGCCTGGCCGATGCCGAAGGCGCGGCGCCGAGGATGTTCGTGATCGACTTCGAAGGTGGCCGCCTGGCGGACCGCACGCAGGACGCCGCGCCGCGGGTCGAGGCGCAGGCCTCGGCCGGCGAGCTGCGCAATCCGGTGGTCTACCGGCTCGCCGCCAACGGCCGCTGGCGGTTGAGTTTCGAACTGCTGCCCGGCGCGGCCGAGGTGGTGGAGCTGCGCGCGCGCCTGCTCGATGGCGATGGCGCGCCGCTGTCGGAAACCTGGCTGTCGCGGTGGCCGGCATGAACGGGGCCGCGGCGATGCTGATCGATCCGCCGGTGGACGACCTGCCCTGGCTGCCGCCGGAGGCGCCGCTGGAGATGCCGGTGCAGGACCTGCGCCGCGGCCGGCTGGCGCATCCGCGCCTGCCCACGACGCCGCCGCGCATGGGGCTGCGGCGCACGCTGGTGTTCGGCGGCACCGCGCTGCTCGGCCTGCTGGCGGCGTACCAGATGTGGTGGCTGCTGCGCGTGGACGGCATCTCGGTGCTCGAGGGCGTGCTGCTGGCGCTGTTCGTCCCGCTGTTCGCCTGGATCGCGCTGTCCTGCGTCAGTGCGCTGCCGGGCTTCGTGCGGGTGCTGCGCAAGCGCCCGCTGCGGCTGGGGCTGTCCACCGACGGGCCGCTGCCGCGACTGTCCACGCGCACCGCGCTGCTGGTGCCCGTCTACAACGAGGACCCGCACCGCACCTTCGCCGGCGTGCAGGCGATCCTCGAGTCGGTGCTGGCGACCGGGCAGGGCGCCTGCTTCGACCTGTTCATCCTCAGCGACACGCGCCGCCCCGAGATCGCCGCGGCGGAAGAGCAGGCTTTCCTCGACCTGCGCACCCGGCTCGGCGGCGATGCCGGGATCTACTACCGGCGACGGCGCGACAACGCCGAACGCAAGGCCGGCAACATCGCCGGCTGGGTCCGGCGCTTCGGCGGCGCGTTCGCCAGCATGCTGATCCTCGACGCCGACAGCCTGATGGAAGGCGCCACCATCGTGCGCCTGGCCGCGGCGATGGAGCGGCATCCGGACGTCGCGCTGATCCAGACCCTGCCGCTGGTGGTCAACGGCAGCACCATCTTCGCGCGCATGCAGCAGTTCTCCGGGCGCGTGTACGGCCCGGTGATCGCGCACGGCGTGGCATGGTGGCACGGCGCGGAGAGCAATTACTGGGGCCACAACGCGATGATCCGCACGCGCGCATTCGCGGCCGCGGCGGGACTGCCGGCGCTGCAGGGACGCGAACCGTTCGGCGGCAACGTGCTCAGCCACGACTTCGTCGAGGCCGCGCTGATGCGGCGCGGCGGCTGGGCGCTGCACATGGAGCCCGGCCTCGGCGGCAGTTACGAGGAAGGCCCGCCGTCGCTGACCGACATGCTGGTGCGCGACCGCCGCTGGTGCCAGGGCAACCTGCAGCACGCGCTGGTGCTGCCCGCGCGCGGACTGCATCCGGTCAGCCGGCTCCACATGATGATCGGCATCGGCCATTACTTCACCGCGCCGATGTGGGCGATGCTGATGCTGGTGGGCCTGTCGATCCCGCTGCAGGCCGGCGTGGAGCAAGGCTACGCGCCGCTGGCGTACTGGCGCGGGGTCGATCCCGAGCGCTTCCTCTGGGTGTTCGCCCTGACCATGGCGCTGCTGTTCGGGCCGAAGCTGCTGGGCCTGGTCGCGGCGCTGCTGGATGGCCGGACCCGCCGCGCGTTCGGCGGCGGCCTGCGCCTGGCTGCGGGCGCCCTGCTGGAGACCGTGCTGGCCGCGCTGATGGCGCCGATCACCATGTACCTGCAGTCGCGCGGCGTGGCCGAAGTGCTGGCCGGCAAAGATTCGGGCTGGCACGCGCAGCGGCGCGACGACGGCACCTTGCCGCTGTCGGCGCTGGTCGCGCGCTACGGCGGGCTGAGCCTGTTCGGTGCGGGCGCCGGCGCGGTGGCCTGGCTGGTCTCCCCCGGACTGGCCGCGTGGATGTCGCCGGTCATCGCCGGCATGGTGCTGTCGATCCCGGTGGTGGCGCTGACCTCGGCGCGCCGGCCGGGACAGTGGCTGCGCCGCGCCGGCGTCTTCGCCACGCCCGAGGAGGTGGCGCCGCCGGCGATCCTGCAGCGCGCCGAGGCGCTGCGGCAGGCGGAATGAAGCGGGCGCGGGGCTGCGGGCGCGACGTCAGTCGCCGCGCCCGGGCACGCGCACCGTGGTCATCGTCCCGCGAACATGCCGGGGTGAATTCGCGCTAGCCACCGAAGGTTTGCCGCAGCAGTTTCAGCAGGCCCTCGCTGTCGTGCAGGCGGCGCACCAGGATCTCCACGTACACGCCCAGCAGCAGCAGGATGATGCCGGTCGCCGCCCAGGCCTTCAGCGGCAGGGTGAGCGCGAACACGTTGAGCTGCGGCGCGTAGCGGTTCACCAGGCCGAACGACAGGTCGACGATCAGCAGGATCACCATCACCGGCGCGGCCAGCACCAGCAGCGTGGTCATGAAGAAGCCGAACTGGCCCACGAACAGGTTCATGCCCACGGCCGGCAGGTCCGGGTAGAACGAGGTCGGCGGCCAGATCGCGTAGCTCTGCATCAGCAGGTCTAGGAAGATCAGGAAGGCGCCGCTGGCCATGAACACCCAGGCCGCGAACATCGACAGGAATTCCGCGTGCAGCGAGGTCTGGTGGCCCTGGATCGGATCGAACACGGTGGCCATGCTCATGCCGACCTGGGTGTCGATGACGTTGCCGGCGGCCGAGATCGCCCAGAACACGATGCCGAAGCAGAAGCCGATGGCGACGCCGATGAACAGCTCCTTGACCACCAGCGCCGGCCACGACAGCGTGCTCATGGTGCCGGCAGGCGCGGCCGTCACCACGATCGGCAGGGCCACGATCGCCAGGCTCACCAGGAAGCTGTTGCGCACCATCGCCGGCATGTTCTGCGGGCTGATCAGCGGCAGCATGATGAACGCGCCGATGATCCGCGGCAGCGTCAGGCCCAAGGCCAGCATCGCGGTCTCGGCGGAGGCGAAGATCTCCATCAGCGCCGGGTCAGGCTCGGGAACTCGATGAAGATCCGGTTCGAGTATGTGTACAGCGTGCCGCCGATCATCGCGCCGGTGACGAACAGCGCCAGCACGATCGCCACGAACTTCAGCGCGTAGGCGAACGTCTGCTCCTGGATCTGGGTGGCCGCCTGCAGGAAGGCCACCACCAGGCCGACGATCGCCGCCGCCGCGATCGGCGGTCCCGACAGCATCAGTACCAGCCACAGCGCTTGCCGGGTCAGTTCGAGTGTCTCGCCCATGCTCGCCTCCGTCGCGCGCGGCCCGTCAGGGCGTGTAGGTCAGCACCAGGCCGTGCACCAGCTTGGCCCAGCCGTCGATCAGCACGAACAGCAGCAGCTTGAACGGTAGCGAGACCGTGGTGGGCGACATCATCATCATGCCCAGCGCGAGCAGGATGTTGGCCACCACCAGGTCGATGATCAGGAACGGCAGGAAGATCAGGAAGCCGATCTGGAAGGCCGTGGTCAGCTCGCTCACGGTAAACGCGGGCACCACCACGATGAAGTCGTTGGCGCTCAGCGAGCCGCGCCGTTCCTCGGGAAGCAGGCTCTGCGCGCTGCGCAGGAAGAACGCGCGTTCGGCCGGATTGGAGTGGTCGATCAGGAACGCACGCAGCGGTTCCTTGCCCGCTTCGAACATGGCCAGCAGGCGCGCGCCTTCGCTGCCGGCGGGCACCAGCGGTGTGGCCGGTTCGGGAGCGGCGGCCGCGGCCGGCGGCGAGGGCGTGCCGGCCGGCGCCGAGCTGGTGACGACGTTGCGGAACAGCGGCCCAGGGCCGTCGGCCCCGTCCTCGGCCGCATTCCCGGCCGCCACGGCCTCGGCCTCGGCACGCAGCGCGTCGGCCGCCGCCGGACTCGCCGGCGCCGGCTCGCCCGCGGACGGAGCCAGGGTCGGCCCCGCGTCCGACGGCGCCTGCGCGGCGCGCTCGGCGGCCCGCCGCGCCAGCGCCTGCCGGCGCCGCTCCTGCTCCTGCTCGCGTTCGTCGATCTTCTTCTGCACCGAGGCCGGCACCGGACGTCCCTGCTGGTGCGCACTGACCGCGTCGTAGGTTTCCAGGATCACCGGATACATCACGTAGATCGACAGCACGATGGCCAGGCCGTTGATCACCACGTTCGGCGGCACCTGCTGCAGCCCGAGCGCGTTGCGCAGCAGGCTCAGCACCACCACGATCTTGGTGAACGAGGTGACCATCACCGCGACGAACGGCGCCAGCGCCAGCGCCACGATGACGACGAGGACGAGGGCGGGGGAGTAGCTGCTCAGATCCATGGACGCTCCTGCGTTGCGCGGGCGGGTCGGGCCGTGCGGCGCGGGCCGCTCAGCTCCAGCCCAGCAGGCGGACGCCCAGCGTGTCGCCGACCGCGACCACTTCGCCCTGGCCGACGGTCTGGCCGTTGGCGCGGATGATCACGTTGGCGCCTTCCAGCGCGCCGGCCAGCGGGAACACGTAGCCGGGCTGCAGCGCGGACAGGTCGCCCACGCGCAGTTCGGTGCGGCCCAGCTCGAAGCTCACCTCGAGCGGCAGGCGCCGCGCGAGCGCGTCGGGATCGGTGGTCTCGCCGGCGTCGCCGGCGCGGGGGGCATCGTTCATGGGGGAGGTGTCCTGCGCTGTGGTCTGTGAATGGCGGGGAGGGCCGCTGATGCGCCAGCCGCCCGTCGCGGGTTCCAGCGGCCAGGCGAGGCCGTGCGTGCAGGCTTCCGCCGCGGGCGGCTGGCTGCGGCGGCCGGCGACCAGCACGTCGCCGGGCTGGAGTGCACGCCAGTCGGCCCACGGCAGCGGCGCGATCCGCCACTGCAGGCGGATCGGCACGCCGAGCCCGCGCCAGCCGTCCAGCGGCGGACCCTCGCCACCCGGCGGGTCGGCGCGCTCCAGCAGCCGTTCGATCCATGCGGCCGGCGCGCGCAGCGCGCCCTGCAGCGCGGGCATGCGCGAACTCGAGCCTTCCGGCGCGTCCTCGTCGACGATGAAGTCCAGCCACAGCTGCGGCACCTGCTCCTGCGGCGCGTCGACGGCCTCGGCGATCGGCGTCAGCACCACGCCGAAGGCTTCGCTCAGCTGCATCAGCTGGGTCTCGTGGGCCAGGCTCCAGGCGAGCACGCGCGAGCGCCCCTGGTAGTCGCTCCAGTGCGGGCCGTCGCCCTGCGCGGGCGCCAGCAGCGCCAGGCCGATGCGCGTGCCTTCGGCGTCAAGCTCGAAGGTCTGCGCCGCCGGCGCCGGGCGCCCGGGCACGAACTGCAGCAGGCCGCCGCCGGACAGGCTCCAGGTCTGCGGCGCGGCGAAGAAGCTGCGCAGCGCCGCGGCCTGGGCGGGCGCGAGCGCGGGCAGCACGTCGCGCAGCGGCCGCACCGGGCGTCCCGCATCGGCCGTGGGAGAGGTGGCCGGCCGGCGCTTGCGCGCGCCCTTGCCGGCGGTGGACGTCGCGTGGTCAGCCATGGCCAAGTGCCACCTTCATCAGTTCGGGCAGGGAACGCACGCCGAGCTTGGCCATCATGTTGGCACGGTGCAGTTCCACGGTCTTGATGCTGATGCCGAGGATGTCGGCAATGATCTTGTTGGGCTTGCTGGCGACCACCAGGTCGAGCACCTGGCGTTCGCGCGGACTGAGCTTCTCCAGCGCCGGATTGTGCAGCGGCGCGTGCTCGCGGCGGCTGGCGAAGGCGGCGCGGATGGCGTGGGTCAGCGCTTCCTCGGTGAAGGGCTTCTCCAGGAAGTTGGCCGCGCCCTTGCGCATCGCCTCCACCGCCAGCGGCACGTCGCCGTGGGCGGTGACGAACACCAGCGGCAGGCGGATGCCGCGCCGGAGCAGTTCGTCCTGCAGCTGCAGCCCGCTCATCTGCGGCATGCGGATGTCGGACACCAGGCATTCCTCGTGCGCGCCGTGGCGTTCGCCCTCGTACGCGGCCAGGAACTCGGCGGCGGAGGCGTACGGCCGCGGCTCGAAGCCGGCGGTTTCCAGCAGCCATGCGGTCGAATCGCGGAAGCCGTCGTTGTCGTCGACCAGATACACCCGCGCCGATGCCATTCCCTAGATCCTCCCTTCCGCCGGTGGCAGCGTGAACGCGAATACGCTGCCGCCACCCGGGCGTGCCTCGAAGAACAGACGGCCCTCATGGTATTCGATGATCGAGCGGCAGATGGCCAGGCCGATGCCCAGGCCATCGGTCTTGGTGGTGAAGAAGGGCGAGAACAGCTGCTCGCTCTCGGCCGGGCTCAGGCCGCCGCCGCGGTCGAGCACGCGCACTTCCACTTCATCGTCGAGGTTCACGCGGCCCTCGATGCGCAGTTCGCGCTGGCCCGCGGGCACCGAACGCATGGCCTCGATGGCGTTCTTCACCAGGTTGAGCAGCACCTGCTCGACCATCACCCGGTCGGCGAAGACCGCGGGCAGGTCTTCCGCCAGCGCCAGCTCGATGCACAGCTGCTGGCGCTCGGCCTCCAGCCGAAGCAGTTCCAGCACGGTGCCGGCGATCGTGCCGACCTCGTGCGCATCGCGCCGGGGTTCGCGCGCGCGCACGAACTCGCGCACCCGCGAGATCACCGCGCTGGCGTGTTCGGCCTGGGTGCGGGCGGCGACCAGCGCACGCTCCACCTGCGCCGGCCCGCCGGCCTGGCCGACCAGGCGCAGGCTGCCGTTGAGGTAGTTCACGATCGCCGCCAGCGGCTGGTTGAGCTCGTGCGCGAGGGTCGCGGCCATCTCGCCCACCGACATCAGCCGCGAGGTGAACAGCAGTTTTTCCTGCTGGTGCTTGTGGGTGTCGAGCGCCTGCAGGCGCTCGCTGATGTCGACTGCGGTCAGGACGTCGACGCCGCCCTTCTCCATGGCCAGCGGACGCCAGTGCAGCGCGTACCAGTGACCGCTGTGCGGTGCGCGCACTTCCGCGCCGTCGGCCGGCCCGGAGGCGCCCAGCGCGGCCAGCAGGGCGGCGCGGTCGCGGTGGCCGGGCAGTCCCGAGAACGCATCGGAAAACCCGCGGTTGCCCGCGACCAGCGCCCCGTTGGCCTGCGAGAACGCGGCGCAGGCGAACGGCACCGCGTCGAGGATCGTGCCGAGCGTGGTCGATGCCGCATCCGCGGCGACGCGGCGACCCGCGGCCGACGGACTCACGCAGCTGCGCTCCGCCCGGCGCCGCGCCTGCTAGGGTATGCGGCCATCGCGGACGTGGCGCCCGCCCGTCCATCCAACGGAACGATTCCGATGATGCCCAGTCCACGCCACGTCCTGCCGTCGCTGTCGTGCCTGCTGGCCGCGCCCTGGGCCGGCAGCGCCGCGGCCGCGGCGGCCGCGCCTGCTCCCACGCAGACCCCGTACATCTGGGAACTGCTGGCGATCCTGTTGCCGCTGGCCTTCATCATCGTCTGCCTGCTTGTCCTGCTGCGGATGCTGCGGAGGCGTTTCAGCCTGTCCGGGCCGGACGCGCCCCTTTCCGTTGTCCAGGTGCTGCCGGTCGGTCCACGCGAACGCATCGTCGTGCTGCGCTCGCGCGCCGGCCGCGCGTTCGCCGTCGGTGTCGGTGCCGGCGCGGTCACGCTGATCTCCAACCTGGACAGTGAAGATCTCGGACCTGCCGCCGACGGCTCCCCGCCGCAGCAGACCGCGCCGATGTCGCTATTACAACGTTACCGGGTTAAACGCCCGTGATGCGGCGCGTGTTCCCGGTCACATTCCAGCGCATGCAGTCATCTGCAACAATCCGTTGACTGGCGTATAACATGGCGACGATATATGTAGCACCCGACGACGCGGCACGCAGTGCGTGTCGTGGCGCGCCCACCGCGATCGCGCTTCCCATCGCAGCCCCCGATGCGAAGGAAGCGTCCGCGGCGTCCACGCCCGGCGACGTCGACAACGCCCCTTCCCCCGAGGGCCATGGATGACCACAAGCGTACGCAGCTGGCTGAACTCCCTGTTCGCCGCTCCCGATGGCGCCGCGCCCCGCAAGGGTCTCGGCTACAGCGACGTGATCCTCGCCTTCGGCGCGGTGCTGATCATCAGCGTGATGATCCTGCCGCTGCCGCTGGTGGCGATCGACGCGCTGGTGGCGGTCAACATCTCGATCGGCTTCGGCCTGCTGCTGCTGGGCATCTACATCCCCAATCCGGTCGCCTTCTCCAGCTTCCCCAGCGTGCTGCTGCTGACCACGCTGTTCCGGCTGGCGATCTCGATCGCGATCACCAAGTCGATCCTGCTGCACGCCGACGGCGGCCACATCGTCGAGACCTTCGGCACCCTGGTGGCGGGCAACAACCTCGTCGTTGGCCTGGTGGTGTTCCTGATCATCACCGTGGTGCAGTTCATCGTCATCGCCAAGGGTTCCGAGCGCGTGGCCGAGGTGGCGGCGCGCTTCACCCTCGACGCGATGCCGGGCAAGCAGCTCTCGATCGACTCGGACCTGCGCGCGGGCCTGATCGACAAGGACGAGGCGCGACGCAAGCGGCGCCTGCTGGAGACCGAGAGCCAGCTGCACGGCTCGCTCGACGGCGCGATGAAGTTCGTCAAGGGCGACGCGATCTGCGGCATCGTCATCATCCTGGTCAACCTGCTGGGCGGCCTGGCCATCGGCGTGCTGCAGAAGGACATGTCGCTCGCCCAGGCCACGCACACCTACAGCATCCTCACCATCGGCGATGGCCTGGTGTCGCAGATCCCGGCGATCCTGGCGACGATGGCCGCGGGCCTGGTGGTCACGCGCACCACCGGCGAGATCGACGACCGCCACCTGGGCGACGCGATCAGCCGGCAGGTTGGCGCGCAGCCGCGCGTGGCCCTGATCACCGGCCTGCTGGCGCTGCTGATGACCCTGGTGCCCGGCTTCCCGTGGCCGGTGTTCCTGGTGCTGGGCCTGGCCCTGGTGGGCTACAGCGCCTGGCGCTACCGCTACGAGTTCGAGAGCCTGCGGCGCATGTTCCGGATCAGCGACGAGGAGATCAGCGCCGCGCTCAAGCCGGTGGAGACCGACGAGTTCGCGCCTCCGCCGCCGCTGCTGCTGGAACTCTCGCCGGCGCTGGCCTCGGCCATCGGGCAGGAGCCGCCGCGCACGCGCGCGTCCGAGGCCGCGCGCCGGGTGCGCGACGAGTTCGGCGTGCCGGTGCCGGTGCCGGTGGTGCGCGTGTCGGCGGCGCTGGCCGAGACCGAATACCGGCTCAGCGCGCATGGCGCACGCGTGGCCTCCGGGCGGCTGCCGCGCACGGGCGGCTTCGTGGCGCAGGCGGCCGGCGCCGAACCGCTGCCCGGCTTCTTCCCGCCGCTGGCCGGCCGCTGGAGCGAAGCGGTGGCCGCGGAAGGCGCGCTCGCCCCGCTCGACGTGTTGACCCTGCACCTGGACATCGCGCTGCGCCGGCGCCTGGGCAGCTTCCTGGGCATCCAGGAAACCTCGAACCTGTTCGGCAAGATGCAGCGCGATTATCCCGACCTGGTCAAGGAAATGCTGCGCGTGGTCGCGCCGCAGCGCGTGGCCGACGTGCTGCGGCGGCTGGCCGAGGAAGGCGTGCCGATCCGCAACCTGCGCGATGCGTTCGAGGCGATCACCGACGTGGGCAGCCGCGAGAAGGACGTGGTGCTGCTGACCGAATACGTGCGCGTGGCGCTCAAGCGCGAGATCGCCGAGCGCTGGTCGGATGCCGACCGCAACCTGCACGTGCTGCTGATCCACCCCGAGCTCGAGGACAAGCTGCGCCAGTCGGTGCGCGTGGCCGGCGGCGCCAGCCAGCTGGCGATCTCGCCGGAGCTCGCCGGCCGGCTCGGCAACGAGGTGCGCGCGCACCTGGCGCGCCAGGCGCCGGGCGTGCGTCCGGTGCTGCTGTGTTCGCTCGACGTGCGCCGCCACCTGCGCAAGCTGCTCGAGGTGGATTTCTTCGACCTGCCGGTGCTCTCCTACCAGGAGCTCGCACCGGACCTTCGCATCGTCCAGGCCGGGCAGGTCAATGCCTGAGCCGCGCCAGACGCTGTCCCGTTCCATGACCGTCCCGTGGGGTCCCCCGCCCGCAGGAGCCAGAACCGATGTCCTCCACCGAGAAAGACAGATCCGAATCCCCCGACCATGATGCGGCCGTGCTGCGGATCGTCTCCGGCCTGCATGCCGGCGCCACCCGCCCGCTGTCGCGCCGTGAGATGGTGCTCATCGGCAGCGGCGACGACTGCGACGTGGTCCTGGCCGACCTCGGCGTGGCGCCGCACCACGCGCTGCTGAACGTCGTCGACGGCCGCTTCCACCTGCGTGCGCTCGATGCCCCGGTCGAGTTGCCCGGCGGCACCCTGCACCCGGGCGATCCGGTCGAAGTGGCGCAGGTGCAGCGCATCGCGCTGGGCCAGGCCGCCATCGCCTTCGGCCGCGTCGATGCGGTCGAGTGGCTGGCGCTGGCGCCCGGTCCGGGCAGCGATGCGCCGCTGGCGCGTCCCAGGCCGGCCTTCGCCAGCCGCATGCCGCTGATCGCCGGTGTCGCGGTGCTGGCGCTGTCGGCGCTGGCGATCATCGCGGCGTTGACGCCCGCGCCGCCGCCCAAGGTCGACGTGGAGCATCGCCTGCGCGAACTGGCCCGTGAGTTCGACGTGAGCGAAGTGGAGGTGCGACGCGATGTCGAAGGACGCGCGGTGCTCTCCGGGACGGTCGACGACGAGGCCGCGCGCAAGCGGTTCGAAGCGCGCATCGCCAGCGAAGGCCTTGCGGCCAGCGTCGCCCTGCGCAGTGGCCAGGACCTGGCCCTCGACGTGGCCGAGGTGATGCGGACCGGCGGTTACACGGTGCGCACCGAATACCTGGGCAACAACAACGTGCGGGTGACCGGCGAACTGGGCGATGACCCGAAGGCGCTGCACGATTTCCTGACGTCGCGCGCGATGATCGAGACCGGCGTCAACAAGGTCGAGCCGGTCAACCTCAGCGCGCCGGCCGTGGACGCCATGGCCGACGCCGCGCCCGCCGGCGACGAAGGCAAGGCGCACATCGTCTCGATCGTGCGCGGCGAAACGCCGCACATCGTCGATGCCGAAGGCAACATCTACCACGATGGCGCGGTGGTGCCAGGCTGGGGCGAACTGGTGTCGATCGGCCAGTTCGCGCACGTCATCCGGCCCGACGGCACCCTGGTGAAGCTCACGCCATCGCCCGCGCCGCCGCCCGCGCCGGCGGACGTCGCGACGGAGCCGGCGGAGACCCCCGCAGCCGAGCCGGTGACCGGTCTGGCGGCCTCGGCCACCTCGCTCGCGCGGCGCGGCCGCATGCGTGCGGGCGCGGCTGCAGACACGATGTGAACATCCCCTGCGGTAAACCCTAGGTCCCGATTCGACGCAACATTTATCCGCTACAGTCCATGCGCGACCGGCCTCCGCAGTGCAACCGGTCCGCTATCCCCCGAGTCCCCCCGAGGCGCGCGCCTCGCATGCACAAGGAGTCATCGCGATGACGATCCCGACCGACAACAACCTCATCAACCAGTTCGTTGGCGTGGCGACGTTCGCCAACGGTCCCGGCGGCCCGTCCGGCTCGCGCAGCGGCGGATCCGGCGGCACCAGCTGGTACGAAGCGATGTCGCGCGCGTGGGGCCAGACGCTCGATGCGCAGGCTGCCGAGATCACCTCGCTGTCCGACCAGATAGGCACCGGCTCCGACGAGCCCTCGCAGATGGTCGCGCTGACCGCAGCCAGCCTGAAGATGCAGTTCATGTCCAACAACGCGGCCACCTCGCAGAACAGCGTGGCCGAGTCGCTGAACGCGGTCGCCAGGAAGCAGTAACCGCGCGCGCCACCCGCTGTCCGCGATGCCTCGCGTCGCGGCGCGGATGGGCGCCGGTCCACGGCAGGCAGGTGCGCCCACGGGCGCAGGCACCAGGAGCAAGCCAACATGATCGATGCAATCCAGGTCGCGGCGATGGACGCGGCCGCCAATCCAGCCGCGGCACCCGCGCTGCAGCCCCAGGCCGCGGCGGTGGACGTCCGCGAGTTCGCCCAGGCGCTCGAGCGCGCGGGCGGCGCGCCATCGGTGCGCAACGATGCCGGCGCGCAGGCCGCGACCCCGGCGGCGCCCGCGGGCGAATCGGCCACCGCGAAGATGATGGTCAACGCCTTCGACAGCCTCAACGGCACCGCCAGCAAGATCCAGACGCTGTCGCGCGCGATGGCGGCCAGCGCCACCGAGATGACGCCCGGGCAGATGCTGGAGATGACAATGCAGTGCCACCAGTTCCTGTTCCAGTCGCAGCTCACGTCCAACGTGGCCAACCGCACCTCCGACGGCGTGCAGCAGCTGTTCCGGCAGCAGTCCTGACCTTTCCGGAGCGCCGCTGATGGATCTTTCCCGTTTCCGCTGCGGCACCGGCGCCGCGCGCGCCGGCGTCGTGCTGCTGGCCTGCCTGCTGCTGGCCGCCTGCACCAAGGTCACGATGTATGGCGACCTGGAGGAACGGCAGGCCAACGAGGTCTTTGCCGCCCTGCTGTCGGCCAATATCGACGCCGAGAAGCAGACCTCGCTGAGCAAGACCGGATGGGAGATCCGCGTCGACCGCGCCGATTTCGCGCACGCCATGCAGGTGCTGCAGGCCCGCGGCCTGCCGCGCCAGCAGTACGTGTCGATGTGCGACGTGTTCAAGAAGGAAGGTATCGCCTCGTCCTCGATCGAGGAGAACGCGCGCTACCTGTGCAGCCGCCAGCAGGAGCTGGCGCGCACGCTGGCCGGCTATCCGGGCGTTGTCGACGCGCGCGTGCACATCGCCATGGCCCGTCGCGACCCCCTGGGCGGCGAGGACAGCGACTCGTCGGCGTCGGTGGTGATCTTCCAGCAGCCGGGCGCCAACCTGGAGAACCTGCAGACGCGCATCAAGACCGTGGTCAAGGACGGCATCGAGGGTCTGGAAGACATCAACAAGGTGTCGGTCGAGTTCGTGCCGATGCCTGCCGCGCCCGCCCTGCAGCAGCGGCAGAACGCGCCGGCGGCGATGTCGGCGGCGAATGCCACCTCGATCGGCGTCGGCCTGGGCGTGCTGGCCCTGCTCGGCCTAGTCTGGGCCGCCTGGGGCAGGCTGCGGCAGCGGCGCCTGCGCCAGTCCGCGGGCGACAGCGGCAGGCTCTGGAACGGCTGAGGCGCGCACATGGCGCTGCTGGCACTGCTCGACGAACTCCATCCCGACTGGCACGCGGGCGATGCGCAGGCGGGGCTGGACGCGCCGCTGGCCGCGCGCGCGGCCACCAGCCGGCTGGGCCGGCGCCTGCTGCTGCGCAGCCTGCCGGCCGACTGCATGGACGGCCTGTTCGCGCCAGCGCCGCAGGGCGGCACCAGCGCCGCCATCGTGCGGCGCTGGCCGCGTCCGCGCCTGCAGGCGCTGGTGCGCGACCTGGGCGTGCTGGCCCATGCGCCGCTGATCCGCGCCGAGGTCCGTCGCGAACCGGTGCGCTGGCTGCGCCGCAGCCTCGGCAACAGCTACCTGCTGGCGCTGGACCGCTCGGTCTGGGATGGCCACGTGGCCCACGACATCCACGCCCGGCTGTCCGCGCATTGGGAGGCTCTGCTCGCCGACCCGCGCTTCCTGTCCGATCCGGAGCTGCTGGGCGAGGTGCTCGACCGACAGGGCCGGGGCGAACTGCTGGCCTGGGCGCAGCGTCGCAATCGTCCCCTGGCGGACTGGACGCGGCTGCTGCACGCCAGGGAAGAGCCTGCTCCCGCGCACCTGCCGGAAAAGGCGCTGCTGGTGGTGGTCTCGCACCATGAGGGCCGCGATGGAGACTAGTGCGCCCGTGTCCGCCGCGATCGCGGCGGAAGCCGCGTCGGCCATGCACGGCGACGTCGCGCCGGCGGCCGGCAGCGTCACGGTGTTCGAGCGCCGGGCGTTCGAACGGGCGCTGTCGGCACGCGTGCTCAAGCCGCAGCACCAGGCCAGCCTCGAGGAGCTCGACAGCCTCCTCGAGCGGGTCAACGCGCTCTACGACGAGGTCGAGGCCGGCATCGCGCAGGCGCGCGAGGCCGGCCATGCCGAAGGCTTCGCCGAAGGCTTGCGCCGCGCCCAGCAGCAGATGACCCAGCAGCTGACCTCGCTCAACGAACGTCGTGCGCGCGTGCTGGGCGAGGCGGCAGGCCGCATTTCCGAGCTGGCCTGCGCGATCGTCGCCAGGATCGCGCCCGGCTTCGACGCGTCCAGCGTGGTGCCGCCGCTGGTGATGCAGGCGGTCGAAGCCGCGCAAGCCGAGCAGTTCCTGCTGATCCGCGTGCATCCCGACGTGCGCGCGTCGGTGCAGGCGGGCCTGGGTGCGGTCCGCCAGGCGCATCCTGCGGTGGGCGTGATCGAGCTGGTCGACGACGAAAGCCTCGATCCGCTCAGCTGCGTGGTGGTGTCCGAAGCGGGCGAGGTGCGCGCCGGCGTCGCCCAGCAGATCGAGGCGATCCGCGTCGCACTGGCCGGCGTGGGCGCCGCGGGCGCCGAACGATGAACCTGCCGGGCGCGCTGGTGCAGCCGCCGGGCGAGGAGTCGCTCGACCCGTTGCTGAGCGCGCTGGCGGGGGTGAAATCGATCCAGCGGGTCGGCCGCGTCGTCGAGGCCTACGGCACGCTGATCCGTGCCACCGGACTGAAGGCCGCGATCGGCGAGTTGTGCCATCTGCGCAACCCGCCGGGGGATGGCGACCCGTCCTTCAATCTCGCCGCCGAAGTCGTCGGCGTGTCCAGGCAGCACACGTTGCTCACGCCGCTGGGCGCGCTCGACGGGATTTCCGCCACCACCGAGATCGTCGCCAGCGGGCGCCAGGCGTCGGTGCGCGCGGGGCCGGGCCTGCTCGGCAGGATCCTTGATGCGCACGGCGAACCGATCGACGACGGCGGCCCGGTCGGTGCCGGCGTCGACATGCCGATCTATGCCGCCTCGCCCAACCCGCTGACCCGCAACCTGATCGAGCGCCCGTTCTCCACCGGCGTGCGCGCGATCGACGCGGTGATGACCGCGGGCGAGGGCCAGCGCGTGGGCATCTTCGCCGTGGCCGGCGGCGGCAAGAGCACCCTGCTGGGGATGCTGGCGCGCGGCGGCGACGCCGAGGTGAACGTGATCGTGCTGGTCGGCGAACGCGGCCGCGAGGTCAACGAGTTCATCCGCGACAACCTCGGCGATGCCGGGCTGGCCAAGTCGGTGATCGTCGTCGCCACCTCCGACCGGCCGGCGCTAGAACGCAGCCGCGCGGCGTGGGTCGGCACCGCCATCGCCGAGTACTTCCGCGACCAGGGCAAGCGTGTGCTGCTGCTGCTCGATTCGGTGACGCGCTTCGCGCGCGCGCTGCGCGACGTCGGCCTGGCGATCGGCGAGCCGCCGGCGCGGCGCGGCTTCCCGCCGTCGGTGTTCAGCGCCCTGCCGCGGCTGTTCGAACGCGCCGGCAACAACGAGACCGGCAGCATCACCGCGTTCTACACCGTGCTGGCCGAGGACGAGGACGGCGGCGACCCGATCGTCGAGGAAGTGCGCTCGATCCTTGATGGCCACATCGTGCTCTCGCGCAAGCTCGCCGCCGCCTACCACTATCCGGCGATCGACGTGCTCACCAGCCTCAGCCGCACCATGCCGCGCGTGGTCGATCAGGCCCACCTGCGCGCCGCCGGGCAGCTGCGCAAGGCGCTGGCCAAGCACCAGGACATCGAGCTGCTGCTGCAGCTGGGCGAGTACAAGCGCGGCACCGACCCCGACGCGGACTTCGCGATCGAGCGCATCGGCCCGATCCGCCAGCTGCTGCAACAGTCCTCCGGCGAACTCGTGCCATTCGCGCAGTCGTCGGAGACGCTGAGGAAGCTGTTCGCATGAGCGATGCTTCGCGCAAGCGCTATCCCCTGCACAAGCTGCTGCAGCTGCGCGCGCACCGCACCGGCAAGGCGCGGCTGCTGGTGGCCGAACGGCAGCGCGCGGTGCGCGACTGCCGCGACGCCTGCGAGCGGATCGAGCAGGACATCGTACGGCTGCGCAGCGAGCGCACTGGCCAGCGGTTGCGCATGCTGGAGCCGCCGCCGCCCGGCATCCCGTTCCCGCTGGCGCTGGAGCAGCGCGAGGCGCACATCGACTGGCTGGGCGAGCAGGAGCAGGCCGCCCAGCAGCGACTGCAGCAGGCACGCCAGAAGCTGCAGCAGGCCGAACAGGCGCTGGCCGAGGCCATGCAGGAGTTCTTCCGCGCGAAGGCGCGCGAGGACGCGCTGGAGAAGCGCAGGGACGTATGGCGCGGCGAAGTGCTGGCGCTGGAAACGCGCCGCGAAGAGGACGCCGCAGCCGACCTGGTACAGGCCGCCCACATCAGCCGCAGCCGCCATTGAGGAGCGCAGCATGAGCATCGACCGTTCCGGCACGTCATCGCTCTCCAGCCGCCCGGCGCAGGACACGCGTCCGGCCGAGGCCGACCGTCCCGCCGAGCGGCCGCGCGAGGCGCCGCCGAAGGAACAGGTCGACCGTTTCCGCCAGCTGATGCAGCACGGCCGCCAGGAAGGCCGTGCGGGGCTGCCCGAACGGCCGGCGCAGGAGCAGCGCCCGGGGCCGGCCGGCACCGGACATCACGCATCGGCCGCCGCCGCACAGCGCGCCGACGAACAGGCCGCGCTGCGCGGCCTCGACGGCCGCGGACAGCAGGAGGGTGGCACCGAGCACCACGGCATGAGTGCCAACGCCATCGACGGCGCCGATCTGCTGGCGATGATGCAGGCCCAGTCCGCGCTGCGGGATGCGTCCGGTGTGGCGCCGACGGCCGCGCCACCGCCGCCGACGGCCAGCGGACGCGCGCTGGCGGAGATGCTCGAACGCCATGTCCGCCAGTGCGCGGTCGAGGGCGCCGCGGGCGAGGGCGATGGCCAGGTGCTGCTGCGCATGTCCGATGCGACCCTGCCCGGCACCGACCTGCTGCTCAGCCGCACGGCCGAGGGCTGGCGACTGCGCGCCGACGTGCGCTCGCGCGACAGCTACGACGCGATCCGCGAAGCGGGACCGGCGCTGGCACGGCGCTTCGCCGAACAGAACCTCGGCACGCTCGAGATTGATCCGCACTTCGACGGCTGAGGCCAGGGTTCACCCCAGGTGGGGAACGCCCCAGCTTGGAGCGGGCCGAGGTTCTCCACAGACTCCCAGACGCGGACCAGCGCTCTGCGAAGAATCGATCCCCAAGACATCATCTTCAGACAGGAGTCACCCCATGAGCTTCCTCAGCGGCCTCAGCGACGTTCTCTCCTCCGTGGTCAGTGCCGTGGTCACGGCCTATACCGGCAACCCGATGCTCGGCCAGCTGGCCGGCGGCATCGTCAGCTCGGTTCTCAGCGAGTCGGGCGGATCGGGTAATTCCGCATTCGACGACGTGTTCAATTCCGCGTTCACCAACGGCTTCCTGGGCGCCATCGACGCCTGACGGCGCGCCCAGTCCCGGCAGCGGCCGCGCCCAGGCCGGCCGCTGCTCCCGTTTCCTGCAGGACCGGTGCACAGCATGGCCAGACGTCCCCCCCAGCGCGTACAGACCCGGCATGACGACGGCGGCGCCGCGCTCGACATCGGCGCGTTCGCGCAGGCCGAGGCACCGTCCCCGTCCAGCAGCGAGCGGCCTGCCGTGGCGAACGTCGAAGCCGACGGGCGGGCACTGCCGCTGAGCCGCCAGGAATTCGTCGAGTCGCTGGGCGAACTGCGTGCGCAGGGCGCCCTGGACGTGGCCGACGAGGCGGCGATCCTGCGCCAGTACGACATGTTGCTGGCGGACCTCAAGGTAGAGAAGACGCGGCTGGAGGCCGAATTCCGCGAACGCACGGACCGGGAAGGCGTGGAGGCGGCGCAGGCGTGGCTGGCCGAAGCCGCCCAGGCGCTAGGTCGGCGCGAAGGCACCCGCATGCGTCAGCTGTTCCAGACCATCCCCGCGCTGAGCGCGCCCGTCGCGCCAGCCTGATGCCTAGGGTCGCCCCCAGTTGTCGCCTGCGGGGGCGACGGGGACACTCGATTCACGCCGTACCCGCATTCACCCTCTGAAGGATCTCCCGGCCCATGGCCATCCGCCCGCCCCGTCGAGTTGCCAGCCGTCCCGCCCCGCGCGGGCCGGTCGCGCTCGCCGGCACCGCGGAAGCCGCCGCCACTGCGGCAGTGCCGGGCGTCGCGCCGCAGCCGGGCGCCGGCAGCGACGACCCCCAGCGTGAGGTCCTCGACCTGCTCGAGGCATCGCTGCGTGCGACCGCACCGGCAGGTGGCGACGAGGATCTGGATTTCGTCATCGCCCATATGCGCAAGGCGGTCGCCGAAGCCGATCTGCAGCCCGCGGTGACCGGGAGCGAGCGCAACGCGTGGGTGGATACCCTCGAAGCATTGACGCTCGACGGACTGCTGGCGCAGGACGAACGCGAAGGCCTGATCCGCCAGTTCGGCGAGGCCACCAACCAGCTGCAGAGCCGCGAAGTGCAGGTTGCGCTCGAGCTCGCGCAGCGGATCGAACGCGACGGCGAACAAGCCGCCATGGAATGGCTGGCCTCGCTGCGGTCGGGCGCTGCCCCGGCGCGGCAGGCAGGCGGCGGGATTGGCGAAACGGCCATCCTGCCGGGCAAGCAGTCCATCACCAAGTCACGGTCACGCCGCCTGCGCGGGCCGCCTGGATGCATCTGACCGAGCGCTGAGTCACCGCACCGCAGTTGCAAAGATCAGATCGAAACACATCCAGACGACCCCCAGAGGACACGACCATGACGCAGAACTACATCCTCCACATGTTCACCACCCGCATCGAGAACGGCGAAGTCAACTCGGCCGAGCTCAAGCCCGGCAAGGGCGGCTCCTGGTTCGAGGCGCTGGCCGCTGGGCTGGGCAAGATCCTCGCCGCGCGCGCCGGCAAGATGATCGATGCGCAGCAGACCATGGAGCGCACCTACGACAGCGACAAGAAGCAGCAGTCGGAGGAGTACATGGCGGCGATGACCGAGTTCCAGGTCCAGTCGCAGATCTTCTCGCAGACCGCGCAGGCGGTGTCCACGGCGATCAAGTCGGTGGGCGAGGGCATGGCCCAGGTGGCCCGCAAGCAGTAACCGGCTGCAATGGCGTCCGGCCTCGGCCGGACGCGGTACGCGACGGCGGGCATATGCCCGCCGTCGTCGTGAGACGGCGGCGGCATGCGCAGGTACGTGGCCTTGCCGGGGCGTTAATCCCGCGGGTGCTAGGTTCGACGCGTTGCCCTTGCCAGGAGGAAGTCATGCAGGCAATGACGAAGGTATCGTCGCGTGCCGCGCTGCTGTCGCTGGGCCTGCTGGCCGCGACCTGCGTCCTGACGCCGGCACGCGCCCAGCTGATCGATGCCGGTGGCCAGGCGGCCCTGATGCAGCAGCACGCGATGATGCGCAACCAGAGCACGGGCGATGGCCCGGACTGGGTGGATCGGGAAGCCCTGCGCAGGAAGAACGGTGGCCGGGTGCTGCCGCGATCCGCGCGCCAGGCGGGCGCCGTCGACGAGGTCGCGCTGGAACAGGAGATGCGCCGCATGATCGACCGGCGGCGGGCCGAACTCCTTCCCGAGTACGAACGCCGCGTGCGCAACGAGGGTCGCCCCAGCGCGGACCGCTGGCTGCGCCAGGTCGCCACCGAAATGGGGCGGCGTGATGGCGCGCAGATCCGGGCCCGATACGGACAGTAGGCGCGGTTGCCGCGGCTCTCGAAAGGCGGCGGCACCGTCTTGTCCGCGACCATGACGCCACGCATCTCGGCAACGTACGCTCCGCGCTTGCGGGGAGCGTCGCGTGGGTCGATTGGCGGCCCCGTTGTGGCGGTGATCGCCTTGCTCGCGCTGCTGGCGGGATGCGGGGACCGGTCGTCCGGCGAGGCGGGGGCGGCTCCTGACAGTGCGCCGACGGAGGGCGTCGAGGCATCCGGGTCGTCTTCCGCGCCGGCTTTCGACGACCACTTCGAACGTCTGTACCTCGAGGGCTGGCATCGCGGGGTGCCCGATACCGCGCGTGGTCACGCCCTGCAGCGCTCGGACGCCGTTCGCAGCCGGATCGTGCACGCCTTCCTGCGCGACTACCGGCCACTCGAACAGGCCACGCGCGGCGAGCTGCAGGCGATGCTGGAAAACGGCAAAGCGTTCCGCGATGCGGACGCCGCGATGGCGTCGCTCGGACTCGATGGCGACGACCTGGTGGACGTGCTGGCCATGCACCACGCCGTGCATTGGGCGGTGGTCAATCGCGACCGTGTGCGCCGCGAGCAGTTGCCCGCGATCCGGGAGGCGATCGCGTCGTCCGAGATGATGGCCGAACTGGACGCCGCGGGCGACGCCGCCCGGCAGGAGGCGGCCGATCGCGCCGCGATGCTCACCGCGATCCGCAGCCGGGAATACGTCAGCCTGCTGCAGGCAGGGGAGGACGCGGCGCTGCGGCGCTATGGCGAGCGGGTGGCGGCCGACTTCCTGGCGCGCCACGGCATCGACCTGCGCGAGGGGGACGTCGACAGCCTGCCGCCGCTGGCTGGCGCGCGCGCCGGCCCGGGCGGCTGATGCGGGCGACGATCACCGGCGGCTAGCGCATCCGGCGTGCCAGCAGCCAGGCCCACAGCCCGGTGAGCAGGCCTGCGCCGGTCAGGACGTTGCGCCAGGTGCCGAGGGATTCGGGGGCGATTGGCAGCCCCGACAGGTCGGGCGCCACCGTCGCGAGCGCGACGCCGAGACAGGCGTAGGTCACGGCGATCAGCGACCAGTAGAGCCACTGCCGTTGGCGCGACTGCCGTGCCTCCGGATCGAGCGGCTCGCGTGCCGCTGCTGCTGTGGCCGTCGCGTCCGCGAGGGGGCGACCGGCCGGCCCGCTTTCGACGGTGTGCCCGGCTGCGGTGGCGCCTTGCTGCGGTGGCGAATGCGATGCGCCGGCCGGGTGGCGGGGATCCGTGCCTGCGTCGGCGGCGCTGTCCGCATCGACGCTTCCCGCGGTTGCGGCGCCGGTTCCCGGGCTCTGGCCCACTGTGGCCACGGATGCGGCAGCAGCAGAGGCCGCAGAGGCCGCCCTGTCACGCTGCGCGCCCGAATCGGATTCTGTTCCCGCCTTGCGGCCGCGCGCCTGGCGCCCGTTGCCGCCCTCGTGCGCCGGGTCGTCGCGCTGGTGGTCGCGCCCTTTCTGCGCCCCTCGCGCCCGGACCGCGCTGTCGGGCGCATGGGCGTGGGTGGTGCCGGCCGGATTGGCCACGGCCGCCAGGGTCACGCCCGCAGCGACGCCGCCCAGGCCGGACAGGCCCGGACCCTGTCCGCCGCGTTCGACGGTCGTGCCGGCCGCGTCCGCACGCGCGGCCTGCAGCGATGGCACGTCCTGCGCGAGCGGTCCCGGAGCCGCGGGCGCCTGGGTCGAGCCGGCAGGCAGGGGCGTGGCTGTCGTCGCGGTCGTGGGGGTGGCCGACGTGCTGCCCGCGGGGGCGAACGACGGCTGGGGCGTGGCCAGCGCGTCCGCGCGGGATTGCGCAGCGGCCGGCGTCGGCGCCTCGGCGCCGGCGCCCTGGCCGCGCAGGCCTGCCGCCAGTGCCGGATCCATGCCGGCCGCCCAGGCCGGCCGCGCCTCCGCGGGCTGGCCCTGCCGCGATTCGGCCGGCGGCATGCCGGGACGCAGGTCCTGGCCCGGCAGGCCCGGCCTGGTTTCGCCCGCCGCGCGCGGATCCGAGGCCACGCCGGGCGGCACGGCCTGGCGGGCCTCGCGCGGTGCGTCGGCGTCCTGGCCGCGCGGGACCGGGTGTGCGCCCTCGCCACCATGGACCAGCCGGCGCGCTTCCGCAGCGGCGGCATGCGGCGCGGGGGTGGTGTCGGGAGTCGCCCGCGCGAGCACGGCGGCGAGCGCTTCGGGCTGCGCGGGCAGCGCCCGCAGGGCTTCCGGATGGCTGTGGAGCGCGTCGCTGAGCTGGCGGATCACGCTGGGCGGAAGCGCCTGCAGCTCGCGCGCCAGCGCATGCAGGGAAGGTTCCAGCGGCCTCTGACCCTGCGGCGGTGCCAAGGGCTGCGGCGCCGGCCCGCGCAGGGCGTCGGACATCGCCTGCCGCGCGTGCGCCGGAATGTCCGTGCCCGAATGTCCGTGACGCACGGAGCCGTTGCCGCCATCGGCCGGGTGCGTGGGGCGGGGTACCGCGTCGAGGTCGACGTCGACGTCGTGCGGCCCGTGGCCACGGGCCGGGTCGCCGCGACGGTCGTCGATGTCGACGACATCGCCACCCGCCCCGAGCATGCCGGCGCGCATCAGCCATTCCGGGCCGCCTCGGGCGCCGGGCAGGAGGGACGACAGGGCATCGTGCAGCGACGGGAAGGACGACATGGCGATACCCCGCGACTGGGGCCGGCGCATCGGCCGGTGGCTTTTCAACGCTACGACGCCGTTTCGCGGGCCGATACCCCGGGTAGACCCTAGGGTCCGCGCGGAACCGTAACTCGCCAGCGTACGAGGGTGTCGGGCGGTGCGGCATCGTCCAGCCCGCCGAACCCGCCGGCGTCAGCCGAACGCGGGGCCTGTCGGGTGAGTCTGCCGCCCTCGCGCCACCAGCCACGGCGGATGCGAACGATGTCGGGGTCGCGGCGCGCCTGCCATATCCGTCCAGCGACGGCGGCATCGGCAGTCGCACGGTCCCGGCTTCCGCGCCCAAAAAAAACGGGAAACCGGCTGGTTTCCCGCAATCCGGCGGAGCCGGAGGACTTGTTGTGGCGGGGACAGCCTAGTCCTCCCCGTTACCTGATGCAATACTTTAATTCACGCCGCACAACTTGTTGATTCAATTGGACAAGATCAAGGCTTCGCGCTTCTGGCGGCGGCGTGCGTCGCGCGATTCGCGCCAGGCGTTGTCGAACAGCGCCGGTTCCCAGGAGCCGTAGGTCGGGTTGGCCAGCATCCACCAGCGTTCGCCGAACCAGGCCCGGTGTTCGTCCAGCAGCGCGGCGCGCGCCTGCGGCGTGTTCGCGACCACCTCGACGAAATCGCCGAGCTGGTCGCCGAACTGCATCAGCACCCGGTAGTCGCGTCCGGCCAGGCGCCGCCGGCAGAGCTTCTCGGAACCGTGCTGCTCGCAGCCGTCGACGTGCGTGCCCAGGCCGAGGAAGACGCTGTCGTCCTTCACCGGCAGGCCGACCGCGCGCAGGTTGTCCAGGGTCGCGGCCTGCAGGTGCTGGGCGCGGTTGGACAGGTACAGGATGGTCACGCCGCGGGCCTGGGCGGCGCGGGCGAACTCCAGCACGCCCGGCACGGGACGGGCCTTGCGCTCCTCGACCCAGCCCGACCAGGTGGCCTCGTCGTACTCGCCGCCGCCCGCGACCAGCCTGGCCTGGTACGGTGAGTTGTCGAGCACGGTCTCGTCGATGTCCATGATCACCGCGGGCGGCAGGTCCGACAGCGGCGCGGCCTGCGCGCGCTCGGACGGGACCAGCGCATCCCAGCCGGGCGTGGCCAGGGCGCTGTCGAGCCGGGCCGTGGCCGCGCGGTACAGCGAGATGGCGTTGGCCTGGTACTCGGTCGAACGCTGCACCCACAGCACCGCGTTGAGGTTGTCGTCGGTGGCCACCGCTGCCGCGGCGGGCGCTGATGGCGCATCGACGGCCGGCGCGGGGCGCGTGGCGGGCACCGAGGCGCAGCCCGCGACGAACAGGGCGGCGATCAGGGGGGCGGCGAAGGCTTGCGCGCGCATGCGTGGAATCTCGGGTCCGGAACGGGAGGGCGAGTGTAGCGAAGCGGTATTGCAGGCCGGCGCGGCGCTCAGTCGCCCAGCAGCGCGCGGATCGAGGCGAAGCCCACGTCGGCACGCTCGGCCTTGCGCGCCGCATCGGCGACCGGGTCGGCGCCGTCGCGCTGCACTTCGGCCGCCGGCAACTCGTCGAAGAAGCGGCTGGGCGCCAGCCGCAGCTTCGCCCCCCAGCGCTGCGCCTCGCGACTGTAGGACAGCCACAGCTGCTCCTTGGCGCGGGTGATGCCGACGTACAGCAGGCGCCGCTCCTCGTCGAGCCGGCCCTCGTCCAGGCTGGCCTCGTGCGGCAGGGTGTTGTCGTCCATGCCCACGATGAACACGTAGCGGAACTCCAGGCCCTTGGCGGCATGCAGGCTCATCAGCCGCACCTGGTTGCCCGGATCGCCCTTGTCGGCGTGCGAGAGCAGGGCCAGCTGCGCGGCCAGCTCGCCGGGGCCGGCGCTGCGCGTGCCTTCGAACCAGTCGGCCAGTTCGTCGAGGTTGCCGCGGCGGATGCGGAACAGCTCGTCGCTCTTGCACTGCTCGCGCAGCGAGGCGATCAGCCCGGACTTCTCGTTGAGCGCACGCACCAGCTCGGCGGCGGGCAGCCGGGTAGCGTCACGGCGCAGGTCGCGCACGATGTCGGTGAACGCGCCCAGCGCGTTGGCGATGCGCGGCTGCAGCTGTTTGAGCAGTCCCATCGACTCGGCTGCGCGCGACAGCGGCAGCTGCGCGTGCTGGGCCATCTCGGCGAGCTTGGCCAGCGAGGCCGCGCCGATGCCGCGGCCGGGCGACTGCACCGCGCGCAGGAACGCCGAATCGTCCTCGGGGTTGGCCAGCAGCCGCAACCAGGCCAGCGCGTCCTTGACCTCGCCGCGGTCGAGGAAGGCGGTGCCGCCCGACAGGTGGTAGGGCACGCGCAGCAGCTGCAGCGCCTTCTCCAGCGCGCGCGACTGGTGGTTGCCGCGGAACAGGATGCAGAACTCGCCCCACTCGGCCTTGCGCGCGGTGGCGATGAAGTGGATCTCGCCGGCCACGCGTTCGGCCTCGTGCGCGGCGTCGCGGCATTCCCAGATGCGGATGCGCTCGCCGTCGGCCTGCGCGCTCCACAGCGTCTTGGGGTGCTCGTGGGGATTGTTGGCGATCAGCGCGTTGGCCGCGCGCAGCACGCGGTTGGAGCAGCGGTAGTTCTGCTCGAGTTTGACCACCACCAGGTTCGGATAATCGGTGCCCAGCTGCGTCAGGTTTTCCGGGTTGGCGCCGCGCCAGGCGTAGATGCTCTGATCGTCGTCGCCCACGCAGGTGAAGTTGGCCTTGGGTCCGGCCAGCGCCTTGAGCAGGCGGTACTGCGCGTCGTTGGTGTCCTGGCACTCGTCGACCAGCAGGTAGCCGATGCGCTCGCGCCAGCCGGCGATGGCGTCCTCGTCGGATTCGAGCAGCTGCACCGGCAGCCGGATCAGGTCGTCGAAATCGACCGCGTTGAACGCGGCCAGGCGCTGCTGGTAGCGCGCGTACAGGGACGCCGCCTCGTGCTCGCGCGCGCTGCGCGCGGCTTCGGCGGCCTGTTCCGGCGACAGGCCCGCATTCTTGATGTTCGACACCAGCGACTGCATCGCCTGCACCGCATCGGGCTTGGCGCCCGGCATCAGGTCCTTCACCTGCGCCAGGGTGTCGTCGCTGTCGAAGATCGAGAAGCCGCGGCGCAGGCCGAGCTTGGCGTGGTCGGTCTGCAGGATCCGCAGGCCCAGCGCGTGGAAGGTGCAGACGGTCAGGCCTTCGGCCGCATCGCCCTTGATGCGCCTGGCCACGCGCTCGCGCATTTCCTTGGCCGACTTGTTGGTGAAGGTGATCGCGGCGATGCGCCTGGCCGGGTAGCGGCCGGTGGCGATCAGGTGCGCGATCTTCTCCACGATCACCCGGGTCTTGCCGCTGCCCGCGCCGGCGAGCACGAGCAGGGGGCCGTCGCAGTGCGCGACCGCGGCGGATTGCTGGGGATTGAGGCCGTGCATCATGGAACTGCGGGAGACGGCCGCGCATTCTACCCGCCCATCCCGAAGCCCGGCCTCACCCCGGCGGCGATCGCGGTTCCAGCCGCCTGCAACCGGGCATGGCGCCCCTCGGGCCCGCCGGGCCGGCGGTAGAATTCCGGCATGGCCAAGCTCTACTTCTACTACTCGGCGATGAATGCCGGGAAGACCACCACGCTGCTGCAGTCGGCGCACAACTACCGCGAACGCGGGATGCGCACGCTGATCCTCACGCCGCGGCTGGACCACCGCGCCGGCAGCGGCACGGTGGCCTCGCGCATCGGGCTCCGGGCCGACGGGCTGGCGTTCGGGCGCGACGATGACCTGCAGGCACTGGTCGAGCGCGACATCGCCGCGCACGGCCGGTTGCACTGCGTGCTCGTCGACGAGGCCCAGTTCCTGGGGCGCGCCCAGGTCTGGCAGCTGGGCGAGGTGGTCGACGCGCTGCGCGTGCCGGTGCTGTGCTACGGGCTGCGCACGGATTTCCGCGGCGAGCTGTTCGAGGGCAGCCAGTACCTGCTGGCCTGGGCGGACGAGATCAGCGAGATCAAGACCATCTGCCACAGCGGCAGCAAGGCCACGATGACGGTGCGCGTGGACGGGCAGGGCTTCGCGGTGAGCGAAGGGCCGCAGGTGGAGATCGGCGGGAACGAGCGCTACGTGTCGGTCAGCCGCGCCGAGTTCAAGCGGATCTCGCGCGGCGAGGGGCGGATCGAACCGCTGCAGCCGTCGCTGCCGCTGGACTGATCAGCGCACCTGCGCGGGGCCGCGTCCGCCCACGCAGGCGGCGTGCAGGCCGTCGATCTCCCGGGTCAGCGCGCCGCCTTCGGGCCGCGCCTGCGCGACCTGGGTCTGCAGCGCCTGCAAACTGGCCAGGGCGAGCCGTCGCTGCGCAGGCGTGGTGCAGCGCACCTCGGCCGCGTAGGCGCGCGCCAGCCAGCCGGCCTTGCGCAGTTCGGCTTCCTGCTGCGGAAGTTCGGCCAGCGCGTCGAGCCGGGTCAGGGCGGCCGCGTCGCCCCGCTGCGCCTGGTAGCGCGCCAGCGAGATCTCCGCGCGTCGGGTGTGCGAATGCCGGGCGCCGTAGCCGGCGCGGGTGAGCGTCTGTGCCTGCTGCAGGCTGGACAGCGCCTCGTCCCGCCCCAGCGCGGCCTGCACTTCGCCCAGCAGGCGCAGCGTGTCGCCCGCCAGGCCATGTTCATGGCCGTATGCGCCGCGCCGCAGTTCCAGCGATTCGAACAGCAGCGGCAGCGCTTCCGCGTCGCGCCCGGCGCTGTGCAGCATCATCGCCTGGTTGAACAGGCCGCCGGCCAGCTGCACCTCGCTGCGCTGCGCGCGCCAGGTCGCCACCGAACGCGCCAGGTCGCCGAGCGCCGCGTCCAGCTGGCCCCGCTCCCAGGCGACGATCGCCAGCGATCCGCGCGCGCGCGCGACGTCGACATGGTCCCGTCCAAGCCGTGCGACCAGCCACGCCAGGGTGTCGCGGAACTCGGCTTCCGCGTCCGCCAGGCGGCCCTGGTCGACGTACAGCGCGGCCAGCTGGCGGCGCGCGTCGATGGTGGCGTGGTGCTGCGCGCCGCGCAGCTCCAGGGCCAGTTCCACGGCCCGGCGGCAGTCGCGTTCGGCGGCCGCGGTGTTGCTCGACTCGCGCTCGTACGAGCACAGCGTCCGCAGCAGGTCGATCGCCAGCGGGTGGCGCTCGCCGACGGTGCTGCGCAGCAGCGCGAGCGCATCGCGCGAGGCGGCCAGCGCGCGCGCGGTGTCGCCCGCGGCGGCGTGCAGGTTGGCCAGGTCGCCGAGGTTCTCGACCACGCCAGCGTCGTCGTGCAGGGTGTCGCGGCGCAGCGACAGCGAGCGCAGGTACAGCGCGCGCGCGTCCTCCAGGCGCCGTGCCGCGGCATGGCAGCGGCCGAGCTGGGTATAAAAGGCCGATGCCGGCAGCGGCAGGCGATGTTCGCTGCGGCGGGCCAGTGCCAGCAGCGGCTGCATCCGCGCCAGGCAGGACGCGGAATCGCCGGTCAGGCGCAGCACCCGGCCCATGTCGGTGGCCGACTGCAGGCGCAGGCTCGGCGGCGCATCGGGCAGCGCGTCGACCAGGGTGGCCTGGCGCCGCAGCAGGTCGTGCGCGGCCGCGTAGTCGCCCAGTCCCGAGCGCAGCCTGGCCACCACGCCCAGCAGCTCGGCGCGCGCGACGGGCTGGTTGCCCAGTTCGCGCTCGATGCGGCGCTCACCGTCGTCGAGCAGGCGGTGGATGTCCACCGGCGCGCCCGCGGGCACGCCGCCGGCGTTCTCGAACAGGCCGACGACGAAGTTCTGCATGGCCTGGGCGCGCGCGGATTCGTTCACCGCCTGCCGGGCCTGCCAGGCGACGATGCCCAGCGCCGCCACCAGCACCAGCGATACCGCGGCTGCGGTCGACAGCGCCCAGCGATGGCGGCTGACGTACTTGCCGATGCGGTAGGACATGCTCTGCGGCCGCGCGTGCACCGGCTTGCCGTCCAGCCAGCGTTGCAGGTCCAGCGCCATCGCCTCGACCGACGGGTAGCGCTGCTCGGGCTTCTTGCCCAGCGCCTTGAGCACGATGTTGTCGAGGTCGCCCGCCACCTCGCGCCCGCGCCGGCGTACCGCGGGGGACGCGGTATTGCCCTCGGCGTCGCGCTGCAACGCCAGCGACGGCCGCTGCGGGTCGACGGTCAGGATCGCCTCTTCCCACTGCGCGTCGCTCGGCCGCTTGAGCTGGTAGGGCTTGCGACCGGCGAGCAGCTCGTACAGCACCACGCCCAGCGAATACACGTCGGTCATGGTGGTGACCGGCTCGCCGCGGATCTGCTCGGGCGCCGCGTAGTGCAGGGTGAACGCGCGCAGGCCGGTGCGGGTGTGGTCGAGCGACTGCTCCGGCGTGTCGAGCAGCTTGGCGATGCCGAAGTCGAGCAGGCGCACGTCGTCCAGCGGCGTGACCAGGATGTTGGACGGCTTGAGGTCGCGGTGCACGATCAGGTTGGTGTGCGCGTGGCTCACCGCCTCGCACACCTGCAGGAACAGCTGCACGCGGGTGACCACGCCGGGATCGCGCGCGCGGCACCAGTCGGTGATCGGCTCGCCCTCGACGTACTCCAGCGCCAGGTAGGGCTGGTTGTCGCTGCTGATGCCGGCATCGAGCAGGCGCGCGATGTGCGGATGCTCGAGCCGCGCCAGGATCTGGCGCTCGCGGGTGAAGCGCAGGCGCAGCCCGGGATCGGCCAGGCCCGGGCGCAGCAGCTTCAGCGCGACCCGGCGCTCGTACAGGCCGTCGGCGCGGCGCGCGAGCCAGACCTGGCCCATGCCGCCCTCGCCGAGCATGCGTTCGAGCTCGTAGGGACCGACGCTGGCGCCGGCGTGCACGCCCGGGTGCGGGGTGATCAGCGGTTCGGAGAGGAAGTCCTCGCTGCCGGCCTCGAGCGCCAGCAGCTCCTCGAGGTCGTCGGCCAGCTGCGCGTCCTCCTCGCGCAGCGACGCCAGGCTGCTGGCGCGCGCGGCCTCGTCGAGTTCGAGCAGTGCGTCGAGCAGCGGCGACAGGCGCTGCCAGCGTTCGGCGTCCATCAGCGCGGCCCGCGTGCGCAGGCACGTCCGCGGAACGCCGCGCGGCTGCTGCGCAAGACCTGGTCCCCCCGGCCGTCCACGTCCGGCGGCGTCAGCCCTGCAGCGAGGCCAGCAGGTACATCCGCGCCTTCTGCCAGTCGCGGCGGATGCTGCGGTCGGAGCGGTCCAGCAGGGTGGCGATCTCGGCCTCGGACAGCCCGCCGAAATAGCGCAGCTCGACCACCTGTGCGAGCTTGGCATCGACCCCGGCCAGGCGGGTGAGGGCGACGTCGAGCGCCAGCATGTCCTCGTCCATGCGCAGGCCGCCTTCGAGGTCGTGCGGCAGGTCGGTGACGCGGTGCAGGTCGCCGCCGCGCTTCTGCGCCAGGCGCTGGCGGGCATAGTCGACCACCACGCTGCGCATGGCCGAGGCGGCGTAGGCGAAGAAGTGGGCGCGGTCGTCGAACTGGATCTCGCGCCGGCCGATCAGCTTGAGATAGGCCTCGTGCACCAGCGCGGTCGCGTCGAGGGTCTGGCCCAGCTGGCCGGACAGCTGGCGCCGGGCCATGGTGTGCAGTTCCTGGTACAGCGTGGCCAGGACCTGGTCGAGGGCGCCCCGGTCGCCGCCGCGGGCCGCGTCCAGCCAGAGCGTGATATCTGCGGTGTCGGACATGTGGCGCCGTGCTCCCTTCAGCGGCCCGGACTATACCGCGAAGGCGCATGGCACGCGGGATCGCGCCCGCTCAGCGCTGGCAGTGGCCGCACCAGACCGTCGCCCGCTGGCCGATGCTGGCCTGCCGGAGCGGCCGGCCGCAGCGCGGGCAGGGTTCGCCGCCGCGGCCGTAGGCCGACAGCTCCTGCTCGAAATAGCCCGGCGCCCCGTCCGGGGCCAGGAAGTCGCGCAGGGTGGTGCCGCCGCGGTCGATCGCCTGCGCCAGGATGCGCCGCACGGCATCGGCCAGCGCGCGGTAGCGCTCGCGCGAGACCCGCCCGGCCGCGCGCAGCGGCGAGATCCCGGCCGCGTGCAGCGCTTCGGCGGCATAGATGTTGCCCACGCCCACGACGATGCGCTGGTCCATCAGGAAGGTCTTGACCGGCGCCTGGCGACCGCGGCTGCGGGCGAACAGGTAATCGCCGTCGAAGGCGTCCGACAGCGGCTCCGGCCCCAGCCCGTGCAGCAGCGGATGCACCTCCCCGGGCGGCTGCCAGAGCAAGCAGCCGAAGCGGCGCGGATCGTTGAAGCGCAGCACCTGGCCCGATTCCAGCAGCACGTCGACGTGGTCGTGGGCGCGCAGCGGGGCATCGGCCGGCAGCACGCGCAGGCTGCCGGACATGCCCAGGTGCAGCAGCGCGCTGCCGGCGGACGTGTCGAGCAGCAGGTACTTCGCGCGGCGGCGCACGGCGTCGATCCGCTGGCCCGGCAGCCGTTCGGCCACCTCGGGCGGGATCGGCCAGCGCAGGTCGGGCCGGCGCAGGGTGACCGCGCGCACCCGCCGGCCCTCGACGTGGGGCGCCAGCCCGGCGCGGGTGGTCTCGACTTCGGGCAGTTCAGGCATCGCTGGTCTCCGGCCCGGGCACGAAAGCGGGGACGTCGCCGTCGACGAAGCGCAGCGGCGCACTGAAGGCCTGCGACAGCAGTTCCGGCACGAGCACCCCGGCGCGCGGTCCGTCGGCCACCACCCGGCCTTCGCGCAGCAGCACCACGTGGCCGATCTCGGGCAGCAGTTCCTCGGCGTGGTGGGTGACCAGCAGCAGGGTCACGCCCTCGGCCGCGAGGCGGCGCAGGGTCCGCAGCAGGCGCGCCCGCGCCACCACGTCCAGGCCGGCGGCCGGCTCGTCGAGCAGCAGCGCCATCGGCGCGTGCACCAGAGCACGCGCCAGCAGCACCCGTCGCGCCTCGCCGGTGGACAGGCTGGCGTAGTCGCGCCCGGCCAGATGCGCCGCGCCGGCCCGCGCCAGCGCGGCGTCGGCGGCCGCCAGGCGGGCGGGCTCGACTTCATCGTCAGGGGGCGCCAGGCGGGCGTCGAAGGCGCCCAGCACCACGTCCCGGGCGGCCAGGCCGGGCAGCGACAGCAGGTCTTCGTGCAGGGCCCCGGTGACGATGCCGAGCCGGGAGCGGATCGCGCGCACGTCCCACAGGTGCTCGCCGAGGATCCGCACCGGCGGCCGCCCGTCGGCATGCGCGGCCGCGTACAGCTGGCGGGTCAGCAGCTGGATGAAGCTCGACTTGCCGCAGCCGTTGGGCCCGAGGATGGCGGTATGCCGGCCCTGCGGCAGGCGCAGGCTCACGCCGTCCAGCGCCGGGTGGCCATCGCGCCAGACGCGCGCCTCGTCGAGTTCGATCAGGGCGGGAGGTGAAAGTGTGGCCTGGGTCATGGACGGGTCGATGGGGATGAACCGGGCGGCCCCTGCGGGCGCGCAGGGCTGGCCTTGCGGCAGCGCGGGCGCCATCATGCCGGGGATCCCTCCGCTTCGACACCGTCATGCCTGCGTCCTACATCGATTTCCTTGCCGGCGGCCTGCTGCAGTTCGGCTTCTGGCAGCTCGTGCTCTACCTCCTGGTGGCCACCCAGCTGACCATCTTCTCGGTCACCCTGTACCTGCACCGTAGCCAGGCGCACCGGGGCGTGGACTTCCACCCCGTGATCGCCCACTTCTTCCGTTTCTGGACGTGGCTGACCACCTCGATGATCACCCGCGAATGGGTGGCCATCCATCGCAAGCACCACGCCAAGTGCGAGACCGAGGACGACCCGCACAGCCCCCAGTTCAAGGGCATCAAGACCGTGTTCTGGCGCGGCGTGGAGCTGTACCGCGAGGCGCGCGGCATGCGCGCGGACATCGAGCAGTACGGCAAGGGGGCCCCCAACGACTGGCTCGAGCGCCACCTCTACACCCCGTACGCGACGCTCGGCCCGACCCTGCTGCTGTTCATCTCCTTCGGCCTGTTCGGCTTCGCCGGCGTGGCGGTCTGGGCGATCCAGATGCTCTGGATCCCGTTCTGGGCCGCGGGCGTGGTCAACGGGCTGGGCCACTGGTGGGGCTATCGCAACTTCGAGACCACCGACACGGCCACCAACCTCACGCCCTGGGC
This sequence comes from uncultured Luteimonas sp., assembly GCF_947492465.1. NCBI lineage: Bacteria > Pseudomonadati > Pseudomonadota > Gammaproteobacteria > Lysobacterales > Lysobacteraceae > Luteimonas > uncultured Luteimonas sp. Next base: position 48,451 of record NZ_CANLNF010000002.1, on the reverse strand, counting down.
GCTGTGGATCGGCGGCGAGGAACTGCACAACAACCACCATGCCTTCCCGAGTTCGGCCAAGTTCGCCCTGCGCCGCTGGGAACTGGACATCGGCTGGGTGGTGATCAAGAGCCTGGAGAAGGTCCGCCTGGCCAAGGTGCTGCGCGTGGCTCCGTCGCTGGACGTGCGTCCCAACATCCAGGTGCCCGACACCGACACCATGCGCGCGCTGCTCGCGCACCGCTTCCTGGCCATGACCGACTACCAGCGCAACGTGCTGATGCCGGCGCTGCGCGAAGAGGCGCAGGCCGCGGGCGCGAAGCTGCGGTCGCTGCTGCCGCGCAAGCTGCGCAAGGGCCTGGTCGACGACGGCCGCTGGCTCGATCCCGAAGCGCGCGAGCAGATGCAGGCATGGATCTCGCAGCGTCCGCGCATCCATACCCTGGTCGAATACCGGCGCCGGCTCGCCGCCGTGCTCGAGGCGCGCACCAGCAATGCCAACGAGGCGCTGCAGAACCTGCAGGCCTGGTGCCGCGAAGCCGAGGCGACCGGCATCCGCGCGCTGCAGGACTACGCGGCGCGCCTGAAGGGCTATTCGCTGCAGTCGGTGCGCGCCTGATGGCATCCGGCGCCCCTCGCCCGCGGGCGGGTGGGCGCCGCGCCGCGCACCTTCCCGGGGGCCGCTGCATCGCGATCGTGGTGGCGGCCTGCCTGCTTCCGTGGCCGGTCGCAGGCCTGGCCCAGGTCACGCGGACCGACGAGTACCTGGCCCGCATGGACGGCGACAGCGACGGCCGCGTCTCGCTGGCCGAGTACCAGGCCTGGATGAGCTATGCCTTCGACGGCATGGACCGCGACGGCGACGGCGTGCTGTCGCCGCAGGAGCAGCCGGGCGGCAAGGCCCCGGCGCTGACGCGCGCGCAGCATCTTGCGCGCCTGGCCGAGCGCTTCGCCCGGCAGGACGTGGACGGCGACGGATTCCTCGACGCGCGCGAGCTGGCGGCGCCGCCGCGCTGAGTCCGGCGTTTCGGGGCCGCGTCCGCGCCGCGATACCCACGTTTCCGGCCGTGCGAAGCCCGGTAGCAATCGTTACCGTCTCGGCGATGCCACGCTGCGCTGGCTCAGGCCAGGCCGGTCGCCAGCCGTGCGCGGATCTCCGCGGCGACCCTGGGCGTTTCGCGCAGCGGTTCCACCATCCGCGGTTGCGCATCCAGCGCGCCCAGGCGGCCCCGCGCGGCCAGCGCGTCGAGGAAGCGGCGCGGGCGGCTGCGCGCCAGCACGGCATCGAACACGTGGACCGGCACGCGGGTAGCGCAGGCTTCGGACACCATGTTCACCGAATCGGGCGAACACACGATCCGGTCCGCCCAGGCGAGCAGGCCCGGATAGGGATTGGGGCCGTCGGCCGACCCGGTCCACAGCAGGCCGGGTACGCCGGCCAGGCGCCGGCGCAGCAGCGCCGCGATCGCCGTCGGGGTGCGGCGCGAGACGGTGGCGAGCACGCTGCCGCCTTCGCTGGCGCGGACCTCCAGCAACCGGCCGAGCAGGGCGTCCAGATGGGCTGTGGTCCAGGGCGCATGGCGGGTGGGACCGCCCAGCAGCACGACGCTGCGCGGGCCCGGCAGGTGGTCAAGCTGGGCGAACCCGGCGCGCGCGCGCTGCAGCCAGGCGTCGTCCACCGGATGCAGGCTGCCGAGCAGGGTGATGACGTTGGCGCCGGACAGCCCGTCGTGCTCCGGCGCAATGACGGCGTCCCAATGGCGCGTGCCGATCCGCGGATCGAGGATCTGCACGGCCGCGGCGCCGCGGGCGCGCAGCAGCCGCGTGGCCAGCGCCGCCTGGCGACCGCAGCCGATGGCGAGCGTCGGAGTCGCGTTGTCGAGTGCCTCGGCGAAGTCCGGGCCGAACGCCGCGCGCGCGCCGGGCAGGATCCGCGGAGCCGCCCAGCGCCAGGGCGCGCGCGGTTCCAGGTGCAGGGTCCGCGCCGCGCCGCCCAGGGCGGCCGCCATCGCTTCGGCCTGGCGTGCATTGCCGGCCCGGCCGTCGCTGAGCGCCCAGATTTGGGGGGAATCGCTGTCGTGGGACGCTGATCGTTCCAATTTTGCGATCATCAGTTGCGAGTAGTGAAGCAAAGCACCGCACATGGAACACTACACTGTGCCATTCCGCTACCGCCAGGACGCCCATGACTCCGCTGCCCGATCCCTCGCTCGACCAGCTGTTCCGCAACGCGCGCACCCACAACGCCTTCTCGGGCACGGTCGACGAGGCCACGCTGCGCCGGCTCTACGACCTGCTCAAGCTCGGCCCGACCGAAGCCAACGCCTGCCCGGCGCGTTTCGTGTTCGTGACCTCGCCGCAGGCGAAGGACAAGCTGCGCCCGGCGCTGAGCGAAGGCAACCTGGCCAAGACGATGGCGGCGCCGGTGACGGTGATCGTCGGACACGACCTGCGCTTCTACGACAAGCTGCCGGTGCTGTTCCCGCACGCGGACGCCAAGTCGTGGTTCGAGGGCTCGCCGGAGGAGCGGCTGCAGCGCGTCGCGCTGCGCGGTTCGAGCATGCAGGCCGCCTACCTGATCATGGCCGCGCGCTCGCTCGGGCTGGATACCGGGCCGATGACCGGCTTCGACAACGCCAGGGTCGACGAGGCCTTCTTCAAGGGCACCTCGATCCGCTCCAACGTGCTGGTGAACCTGGGCCACGGCGACCCGGCCGCGGTCTATCCGCGTTCCCCGCGGCTGCCGTTCGACGAAGCCGCAAGGATCGAATGAGCGCATGATTTCCCCGCGGGCGGTGCCGTCCGCGGTGCAGTACGAATGCGGCGCGTTGTCCGTGGCGCGCGCCTCCCTCCCACCATCGCTTTCCGAGGTCCTTACCCCATGCATACCGCACCCAGGCTCCTGCTTCCGCTCGCCCTGACCCTCGCCCTGGCCGCCTGCCAGCAGGCCGAACCGCCGGCTCCCGCCGATGCGGCGAGCCCGACGGCCGAGGTCGCCGCCGCCACTGCCGATCCCGCACAGGCGCCTGCGCCCGAAGCGGTCCAGGGCGTGTCGGGCACCTACGTGATCGATCCCACCCACACCACGGTGGTCGCGCAGTGGAGCCACTTCGGCTTCTCCAACCCGGTCGCCAATTTCGGCCAGGCCGAAGGCCGCATCGTCTATGACGCCGACAACGTGGCCGCCTCGTCGGTCGAGGTGACGCTGCCGCTCACCGGACTGAATTCGTTCGTCGCCGACTTCGACGCGCATCTGCGCAGCGCCGACTTCTTCGAGGCCGAGAAGTACCCGGCCGCGACCTTCCGCAGCACCGCCGTGGAACCGGCCGGCCCCAACCGCCTCAAGGTCACCGGCGACCTCACCATCAAGGACAACACCCATCCGGTGGTGCTCGACGTGACCATGAACCGCTTCGGCGAGCATCCGATGCTCAAGCGCGCGGCGGCCGGCTTCGACGCCACCACCACGATCAAGCGCAGCGACTTCGGCGTGGGAGCCTATGCGCCGAACGTCAGCGACGAGGTGCAGATCCGCATCACCACCGAAGCGGCCGTCGCTGCCCCGGCTGCCGAGGCGGCGGCCGGCTGAGGCAAGGCAATGCGCATCGCCAGGCCCGCCGCCGGACGCGGCAACGTCGACGCCGGCTGGCTGCGGAGCCGGCACACGTTCTCGTTCGGCCACTACCACGATCCTGCGTGGATGGGCTTTGGCCCCCTGCGCGTGATCAACGAGGACCGCGTCGCGCCGGGGGGCGGATTCGCGCCGCACCGGCACGCGGACATGGAGATCCTCAGCTACGTGGTCAGCGGCGCGCTCGCGCACCGCGACAGCACCGGCAGCAGCGGCGTGCTGCGGCCGGGCGAAGTGCAGTGGATGAGCGCCGGCCGCGGCATCGAGCACAGCGAGTACAACGCTTCGGAACTCGAGCCGGTGCATTTCCTGCAGATCTGGATCCTGCCCGCAGCCACCGGGCTGGAGCCCGGCTACGCGCAGCGCGCCTTCGATCCGGCGCTGCGCGAGGGCCGCTGGGCCACGCTGGCCTCGCCCGACGGGGTCGACGGCAGCCTGGCGATCCGCCAGCAGGCCCGCCTGCGCGGCACCCGGCTGGCGCGCGGCGTCGAAGTGGAGCATGCGCTGGATCCGGCGCGCCGCTACTGGCTGCACCTGGTCGAAGGTGCGGTCGAGGTGGACGGACAGGCGCTGGCGGCGGGCGACGCCATCGGCATCGAGGACGAGGGCGGCATGCTGCGCCTGGCCGGCAGCGGCGATGGCGTCGCCGACCTGCTGCTGTTCGACCTGCCGCATTAGCGACGCGGCCCCACGGTCCCGGCGCCCGCTCACGGCCGCGGGCCGCTCCGCGCTAGAATGCCGCGGTTCTTCCGGATCCCGCACGCCATGACCGCCACGCAGCCCCAGACCACGCAGGCCAACGCGCAGACCCGCTACGAAGTCCGTCGCGGCGACCTGCCCCTGAGCTGCCCGCTGCCGTCGATGGCCCTGTGGAACTCGCATCCGCGCGTGTACCTGCCGATCGAGGCCGATGGCGGGGAAAGCGACTGCCCGTACTGCGGCGCGCACTTCGTCCTCGTCGACTGACGTCGCCGGCGGCATCCGCATGCCGCGCCCGCTGGCCGTGGTGCAACTGCTGCCGGCGCTGGAGTCCGGCGGCGTCGAGCGTTCCACCCTCGAGATGTCCGAAGCGCTGGTACGCGCCGGCCACCGCGCCATCGTGGTCTCGGCCGGCGGCCGGCTCGAGCGCGCGCTGCGCGCGACCGGCGCGCAGCACGTCACCCTCGCCATCGGCAGCAAGTCGCCGCTGGTGCTGCGGCACGTGCCCGAGCTGCGCCGCCTGTTCGCCGCCGAGCGGATCGACATCGTGCACGCACGCTCGCGGCTGCCGGCCTGGCTGGGCTGGCGCGCGCTGGCCGGCATGCCCGCCGAGGCCCGGCCGCGCTTCGTCACCACCGTCCACGGACTCAACTCGCCCTCGCGCTACAGCGCGATCATGGCACGCGGCGAGCGCGTGATCTGCGTCTCGCGCACGGTACGCGACTACGTGCTGCGCCACTACCCCGGGACCGATCCGCTGCGCCTGCGGCTGGTGCCGCGCGGGATCGATCCGGTCGACTTCCCGCGCGCGCCGCGTCCCGACCGCGCCGCGCGCGCCGCCATCGCCGCGCAGCATCCGGCGCTCGGCGGCGACGGCCCGCTGCTGCTCCTGCCGGGGCGCGGCACCCGGCTCAAGGGCCATGCCGACGCGCTGGCGCTGCTGGCCACCCTTCGGGCGAACGGCCTGGATGCGCGGCTGTGGATGCCCGGCGCGCGCGAACGCGGCCGCGAGCGCTACATCGCCGAGCTCGAGGACGAGGCCCGGCGCCACGGCGTGCTGGCCGCGCTGGCGATGACCCCGCCGACCTCCGCCATCGCGGCGGCCTATGCGGCCAGCGACCTGGTGCTGCAGCTCTCGCGCAAGCCCGAGGCCTTCGGTCGCACCGTGATCGAGGCGCTTTCCTGCGGCCGCCCGGTGCTCGGCTGGGAGCATGGCGGCAGCGGCGAACTGCTGCGCGACCTGCAGCCGGCCGGGGCGGTGCCGCCCTTCGACGCCCCGGCGCTGGCGCTGGCCGCGCGTACCCTGCTCGAACGGCCGCCGCCGCTTCCCGATACCATTCCCTTCACCCTGCAGGCGATGCAGGACGCCACGCTGTCGGTCTATGACGAACTCCGCGACGATCCCACCGCCCTCCCTGTCCGCTGAGACGCCGTCCGCCGGATGGCGCTGGGCGCCGCACTGGGTGCTGGCGTTCGTGGCGCTGTGGCCGGCGCCGGGCTACGCCGAAGCGGTGATGGTGCTGGGCGCGCTGGCGGCAATCGTGCACCTGCTGGTCGGGCGCTTCCGCGGCGGCATGCGCCTGCTCAGCCACCAGGCCTGGGCGCTGACCAGCGTGCTGTTCTGCGCCTACTGGCTGCCGCAGCTGGTGTCCTCGTTCGATGCGCTGGACCACGGTCGCGCGTTCCGCGAGTCGCTGGTGGACCTGCGCTACCTGCCGTTCCTGTGGCTGGCGGCCTCGGCCGTCGCGTCGGCGCGCGGGCGCCGGCTCACCTTCGGCGGGCTGGCGGTGATCGTGCTGGCCTGGACCGTCGACGCACTGATCCAGGTGGTGACCGGCACCAGCCCGCTGTTCTGGGGGATCGACACGCTCAAGCAGGCCATCAGCGGGCGGCCGATGTGCAGCGCCGAGCAGCTCGCGCTCGCCGACCGCCTCGGCGGCGTGCTGGGTCCGTGCAACCTCAAGCTGGGCGTGGTGCTGGCCAGCCTGTCGCCGTTCGCGCTGTACTTCGCGGGGCGGCGCCTGGGCAGCGCCGGCTGGATCGTCGCCGCGCTGCTGGTCGGCGTGGTGGTGCTGTTCGCCGGTTCGCGTGCGTCGTGGATCACCTTCGCCCTGGTGCTGGCCTCCAGCGGCTGGAGCCTGCTGGGCTGGAAGAAGCTGCTGGGCGTGTTCGCCGCCGGCGCGATCGCGCTGGCGGCGCTGGCCTGGTTCTCGCCGCAGGTGCAGCAGCGCGTGGCGCGGACCGCCCAGGCCTGGACCGCGGACGGCGGCGACGGCGTCGATACCGCGCTGTCCGGCCGCACCCGCATCTGGGGCGCCGCGCTGTGCATGGCGCGCGAGCACCCGGTCAACGGCGTGGGTGCGCGCGGCTTCCGCAGCGCCTTCCCGGCCTGCGACCCGGAGCCCGGCGAACCGGCGGCCTGGGGCGAAGGCCCGGCCTTCCACGCGCACCAGATCGTGCTGGAGGTGTTGAGCGAGACCGGCCTGTTCGGCCTGCTGCTGTGGCTGGCCGGCGCGGCGATGGCCTGGCGGGCCTGGCGCTTCGCCGGTGCCGAGGCCCGCGACCGCGCGCGCCCGGCGATGCTGGCGCTGGCGGTGACCGTGTTCCCGTTCAACACCCACCTGGCGTTCTATTCCACGTTCTGGGGCGGCCTGACCCTGTTGCTGGCCGCGCTCTACGCCGGCAGCCTGCTGGCCGGGCGCGAACCGGTGCAGGCGCGCTGACGCGGCTGCGGTTGCGCGCCCGCCCCAGCGCATTGGCGACGCCTGTCCACGACGTCGGCATTCGCGAGCAGTGATCGGACCTGATCCTGCATCGCAATCCGGGCCGCGGTCCCGCGCCGTCAGGTCGCGATGTCTCAGTAGACCGAGCCGCCGTCCGGCTGGCGCTTGAAGCGCCGGTGGATCCACAGGTACTGATCGGGGGCCGCACGCGCCATGTCCTCGATCCCGGCGATCACCCGCGCGGTGTCGGCGGTGGCGTCCTTCGACGGGAATCCTTCCAGCGCCGGCCACAGGCACAGCGCATAGCTGCCGTCGGCCCGGCGCCGGTGCTGGAACAGCACGACCGCCGCGCCCGACAGCCGCGCCAGCGAATGGGTCGAGGTGAGGCTGTGCGCCGGCTGGCCGAAGAAGGGCACGAACACCGCCTCGCCGCGGCTCGGATCCTGGTCGGGCGCATACCACAGCAGCCCGCCCTTCTTCAGGTGGCGGACCGCACCGCGTACGTCCTGCTTGGGGAACATCGCCGCCGCGTAGCGCGCGCGTCCGCGCCGCACCGCCCATTCCATGGCCGGCGAGGCGTGCGGCCGGTACATGCCGGCCAGCGGCACGTGGTCGCACATCAGCCGGCCGCAGATCTCCAGCGTGCTGAAGTGTCCCGACACCACGATCACCCCGCGGCCGCCAGCGCGCGCGGCCTCGATGTGCTCCAGGCCTTCGACCGTCAGGCCGCGCCGCATCGGATCGACCGAGCCCCACCAGGCGCGCGCGAATTCGAACAGGCCGGTGCCCAGCGAGGTGAAGTGCGCGCGCAGCAGCGCCTCGCGCGCCGCGGCGTCCAGTTCCGGGAAGCACAGCGCCAGGTTGCGTGCGGCCACCTCGCGCCGGTCGCGCAGCAGCACGCGCAGCAGCGTGCCCATGCCGCGCGCGATGGCGCGCTGCCACAGCCAGGGCAGGCGCGCGGCCAGCGCCATCAGGCCGATGCCCAGCCACGTCGGCCAGTGGCGCGGCGACAGCGGCGGCGGGGGCAGGGGGGTGGTGTCCGAAGCCATGCGCCGATTGTAGTCGGCGGGGCGTGGCGGGACGCTGCGCCGGTACGGCGAGGGACGCGGCGCATCGCGAGTCTTGCGTGCAGCGCCGCTATGCCACGCGCCGCGCCGCGCCGTCATCGCCGGCGCACCCGCAAGCACGCACGAGGCGCGGACTCCGGCTCCCGGCCGCTCGGCCATTCCCGCTATCCTGTCGCCATGCCCGCCGCCGACAAGACCGAACGCCTGTTGCGCGGCCTGTACTCGGCGGCGCTGTATCTGCTGGTACCCGTCACGGTCTATCACCTGATCTGGCGCGGCTTCCGCCAGGAGGCCTATTTCGAGCGCTGGAGCGAGCGCTATGCGCGCTATGCGACGCCCGCGCGCGACACGCCGGTATGGGTGCACGCGGTGTCGGTGGGCGAGGTGAACGCGGTCGCGCCACTGGTCAATGCGCTGCTGGAAGCGGCGCCGGAGCGGCGCCTACTGGTGACCACCATCACCCCGACCGGCTCGGCGCGGGTGCGCGCAATCTGGGGCGAGCGCGTGGACCACGTCTACCTGCCGTACGACCTCGTCGGTGCGGTGCGCCGCTTCCTCGAGCATTTCCGGCCGCGGATCGCGCTGGTGGTGGAAACCGAGCTGTGGCCCAACCTGCTGCTGTGCTGTCGCGATGCCGGCGTCCCGGCCTACCTGGTCAACGGCCGCCTGTCCGAACGCTCGCTGCGCGGCTATCGCGTGCTGCGGCCGCTGCTGTCGCGGGTGCTGGCCACCTTGCGCCGGGTCGTGGCGCAGTCGGCGGACGACGCGCGCCGCTTCGGCGAGCTGGGCGCGCCGGAGGCTTCGCTGGTGGTCGCCGGCAACCTCAAGTACGACATCGCCATCGATGCCGGAGCGCTCACGCTTGCGGCCGGCCGCTTCCGCGAGCGCATCGGCGACCGGCCGGTCTGGATCGCCGCCAGCACCCATCCGGAGGAGGAAGCGCCGGTGCTCGAGATGCACCGGCGCCTGCGCGAGCGCTGGCCGGACCTGCTGATGCTGTGGGCGCCGCGCCATCCCGAACGGTTCCGCGGCGCCGCGCAGCAGGCGGTCGACGCCGGCTGGCGGGTGGCCACGCGCCGGCTGACGCAGTGGCCGGACGCGGGCGACGCGGTGTTCGTGCTCGATACGCTGGGCGAGCTGCAGCAGTTCTACGCCTGCGCCGACGTGGCCTTCGTCGGCGGCAGCCTGCAGGACATCGGCGGGCACAACCTGCTCGAGCCGGCGGCGGTCGGCACGCCGGTCACCAGCGGCCCGCACCTGCACAACTTCGCCGACATCGCGCGGCAGATGCAGGCCGCCGGCGCGCTGCGCGTGGGTCAGGATCCCGCGGCGGTATCGGCCATCCTGGCCCAGCTGCTGGAAGACACCGCCGCGCGCGGGGCCATGCGCGAGGCGGGCCTGGCCCTGGTGCGCGACGGCCGGGGCGCGCTGCAGCGCACGCTGGATGTCATCGCGCCGGATCTTCCGGCGGCCGACGCCTGACCGGGAGGCCGGCGACGCCGGCACGCACGGGAGCGCAGGTGCGACACCATCCCGCGGCGGCGGTGTCTGTTTCCTGCTGCCAAGGCGAACACGGGGCAGCGGCCCGGAACGACGAAGCCGGCGCAGGCGCCGGCTCCGGGGTCGCACCGGCGCGTGTGCCTACTGCTGCGGCGCAGGCGCCGTGGTGTCCACGGTCAGCAGGCGATTCACGTCCTGCACGGTGGACGCGTCCAGCGTGCCGGCGGCCTGCTCGAGCAGCAGCCGGTTGCGCAGGTAGTTGTAGCGCGCGGTCGCGTAGTTCTGCCGCGCGACGAACAGGTTCTGCTGGTTGATCAGCACGTCGATCACGGTGCGGGTGCCCACTTCCAGGCCGACCTGCGAAGCGTCGTAGGCGCTCTGCGCCGATACCAGCGCCAGGCGCCGGGCCTCGACCTCGCTGATGCCCGCCACCAGCGCCTGGTAGGCATAGCGGGTGTTGCGCTCGATGGCGCGGCGGCCCTGCTCGAGCTGGTCCTGGGCGATGTCCCGGCTGTTGATGGCCTGGCGCACCTGCGACTGGGTGGCGCCGCCCGAGAAGATCGGCACGGTCAGCGTCAGCCCGATCGAATGGCCTTCCTCGGTGAGCGAGACCTGGCCCGGCGACGGCGAGTACCAGCCGGTGTTGTTGCTGTAGGTCACGCCCAGGCCCAGCGACGGCAGGTGCCCGGCGCGGGCGGTGGTCACGCCGTGCTCGGCGCCCTGCACCGCGTACCGGGACGCCTGCAGGCTCGGGTTGGTGTCGAGGGCGCGCTGCACCCAGGCTTCCACGTCGCCGCCGGCCGGCAGCTCGGGGCGGAAATCCTCGGGCAGGGCGCGCAGCGCATTGATCGGCGTGCCGGTGATCTCGGCCAGCGCCTGGTAGGCATCCTGCAGGGCGTTGCGCGCGAGGATGGTGTTGGCGCGCGCGCCGTCGTACTGGGCGCGGGCCTCGTGCACGTCGGTGATCGGCGCCAGGCCGACCTCCAGGCGCCGGTCGGCGTAGTCGAACTGCTTCTGGAACGCCGCTTCCGCAGCCTCGGCCGCGTTGAGCGTTTCAAGCGCCACCAGCACGTCGAAGTAGGCGTTGGCGGTGCGCGAGATCAGTTCGTCGCCCGCGGCCTCCAGGTCGTAGTCGGCGGCGATCGCGTACTTGCGCTGCGCGCGCACGTTGGAGATCGTGCCGAGGTCGAACACGCTCTGGCTGAGCCTGGCCGAGTAGTTGCGGCTGCGCGAGGAGCCGGTTTCGCCCGCATCGTGGCCACGGCCCAGGGTCGCGGTGCCGTCGATCTGCGGCAGCAGCGCCGCGCGCGCCTGCACCGCGTTCTCGCGGGTCGACAGGCGCTGGGATTCCGCGATCGACAGCTGCGGATCGTTGACCCGCGCCAGCTCGTAGGTCTGCATCAGGTCTTCGGCGAAGACCGGCGCGGACGACAGGGCCAGGGCGAGGGAGAGAACGAGGGGGCGGCGGAGCATCGGGAATCCTTGGCGAAGAATGCGGGAACGTGTCAGAACTGGAATTCTGCCGGCGGCTCGGCGCCGGCCAGGTAAGCCAGCCCGGTTTCGAACAACGACTCGATGCGGTGTCCGTTGACGTCGCCGTGCACCAGCACCGCATCCATCGCCGGCGCGCGGCCCTGCACCACGAACATGCGCCCACCGGGACGCAGCCATTCGAGGAAACGTGACGGGATGGTGTCGACCGCGCCGGACACGCAGATCGCGTCGAACTGGCGGCCGGGCGTCCATGCGAATGCGTCGGCGGCGACGACCGCCGCGTTGCCGATGCCCTGCGCACGCAGGCGGTCGCCGGCGGCCTCGGCCAGGTCGGCGTGGCGTTCGATGCCGACCACCTCGCGCGCCAGCGACGCCAGGCAGGCGGCCATGAAGCCGCTGCCGGCACCGATCTCGAGCACCGATTCGCCGCCCTGCAGCTCAAGCGCCTGCAGCGCACGGCCTTCGAGCACGGGCTTGAACATGGTCTCGCCGTGGCCGATCGGCAGTTCCAGGTCGGCATAGGCCAGGGCCCGGTGGCGCTCGCCCACAAAGGCCTCGCGCGGCAGGCGCGCCAGCACGTCCAGCACGCGCCCGTCGAGCACGTCCCAAGGACGGATCTGCTGCTCGACCATGAACTCGCGGGCCTTGGCGAAATCGAACGTCATCTTGCGGTCCGGGAAATGGAGGGAGGGAACGCGATTCTACCGGCCGGATCGCGCGAATTCCCCGGTGGCCATCATCGCCAGCGGCCCGGGGGCGGCTGAGTGCCGGAAGTCACCGCGACCGATGGCCTGCCGGTTCACGCCACCGGCCGCGGTCCGCGGCCATAGGCGCGCAGGAACATGTCGACCGTGGCCGCGATGTGTTCGTCCACGCCGGCCGCGCTGGGCCGCTCGCACAGGCCGCAGGCCATGCGCGTGTGCAGGTCGCCCTTGAGCAGCGCGAAGAACTGCCGCGCCGCGCGCGCCAGGTCGGGAATGTCCAGTTCGGCCTCGCGCGCCTCGAGGAGGGTGGCGAAGGCGCGCTGCACGCGCTCGGGCCCGGCCTGCCAGAACAGCTGGCGCAGGCGCTCGTCGCCGCCGGGGCTCATCATCATGCGGTGCGTGGCCAGCGCTTCCTCGCTGGTGATCATCGTGAAGAAGGCGCGGGCGATCCCGACCAGCTGCGAGCGCAGCGGCGCCGACGGATGGGCCACGAACAGGTCGTCGGGCATCAGCGAGTCGCAGACCAGCCGCACCGCCTCGCCGAACAGGGCTTCCTTGTCGCCGAAATGGCTGTAGACGGTGAGCTTGGACACGCCGGCCTCGGCCGCGATCTGGTCCATGCTGGCGCCTTCGAAGCCGAGCCGGGTGAACATGCGTGCGGCGGCATCGAGGATCGCCGCGCGCTTGGCCAGGTCCTTGGGGCGGCCGGGGCCGGCGGAGGGCCTGGACTGCGCGGCTGCGGACGGAAGCTTGGGTGCCATGCAGGTAATACTAGACTAATCGGTTTGCTATTTATACTCTGCGCGTCCTGGCATTCACACGGCGCTCCGGATGCACACCATGGGACGTTGCTTCCCCGCATGGATCGTCGGCCTCGCGCTGGCCGGCCTGCTGTCGGCCTGCGGCAGCGAAGACGAAAAAGCGTCCGGGCCGCGTCCGGTCCTGGTCGTACAGCCGCGCGGCGGCGCCGAGGCGGCGGTCTCGACCTATGCCGGCGAAATCCGCGCGCGCGAGGAAAGCCCGCTCGCGTTCCGTATCGGCGGCAACCTGGCGCGGCGCCACGTCGATGCCGGCGAGCACGTGCGCGCCGGCCAGGTGCTGGCCGAGCTCGATCCGGGCGACCAGCGCCTGCAGGCCGAGGCTGCGCGCGCGCAGCTGGCGGCCGCCGAGGCCGAACTGGCGCGCGTCCGCGCCGACCGGGCCCGCTTCCAGGCGCTGGCGCAGGAGCGGCTGGTCAGCCAGTCGGCCATGGACGCGCAGGACTCCGCCTGGCGCGCGGCCGAGGAACAGGCACGCGCCGCGCGGGCGCAGCTGGACGTGGCCCGCAACCAGGCCGCGTACGCGCAGTTGCGCGCGCCGCGCGACGGCGTGATCGCCAGCCGCCTGGCCGAGGCCGGGCAGGTCGTCGCCGCCGGGCAGGCGGTCTACACCCTGGCCGGAGATGGCGGCCGCGAGGTGGCGATCGCGCTGCCCGAATCGCGCATCGGCGAGGTCCGCCTGGGGCAGCCGGTCGAGGTCGAACTGTGGGACGCGGCGGACCGGCGCCTGCCGGGCCGCATCCGCGAGATCGCCGCCGCGGCCGAACCGCAGGCGCGCACCTTCGCCGCGCGCGTCGCGCTGGAGCCGGGCGCCATCGACCAGGTGGCGCTGGGCCAGAGCGCGCGCGTGTACGTGCGCCAGGACGGCGAGGGCGCGGCGCTGAGCGTGCCGCTGTCGGCGCTGCAGCCTGCCGCGTCCGGCGGGCATGCGGTGTGGGTGGTGGAGCCGGGCAGCGGCGCGCTGCGCCTGGTTCCGGTGGAAACCGGGCGGCTCGGCCAGTCGCGGGTGCCGGTGCTGTCCGGACTCGAGGCGGACGCATGGGTGGTGGCGGCCGGTGGCCATCTGCTGCGCGAAGGCCAGGTCGTGGCGCCGGTCGATCGCGACAACCGCCCGGTGGTCGCGGCCGCGGACGCGCCGCGGTGACGGCGGTCCGCCAGCGCCGCGATGCCGCCGGCCGCGCGGGACGCTGACCGATGCGCTTCAACCTCTCCGAGTGGGCGCTGCGCAACCGCAGCCTGGTGCTGTACGCGATGATCGTGGTCGCGATCGGCGGCGCGCTGTCCTACCTGCAGCTCGGGCGCTCGGAAGACCCGCCGTATACCTTCAAGGCCATGGTGGTACGCACGCTGTGGCCCGGCGCCACGGCCGAGGAGGTCGCGCGCCAGGTCACCGAGCGCATCGAGAAGAAGCTCATGGAAACCGGCGAGTACGAGTACATCCGCTCGTACTCGCGGCCGGGCGAATCGCAGGTGATCTTCATGGCGCGCGATTCGATGCACTCGCGCGACGTGCCGCAGCTCTGGTACCAGGTGCGCAAGAAGGTCGGCGACATCCGCGCGACCCTGCCCGAGGGCGTGGTCGGGCCGTTCTTCAACGACGAGTTCGGCGACACCTTCGGCAACATCTACGCGCTCACCGGCGAAGGCTTCGACTACGCGGTGCTCAAGGACTATGCCGACCGCGTGCAGCTGGAGCTGCAGCGCATCGACAACGTCGGCAAGGTCGAGCTGATCGGACTGCAGGACGAACGGATCTGGATCGAGGTCAGCAATACCCGGCTGGCCACGCTCGGCATTCCGATGCAGGCGGTGCAGCAGGCGCTGTCGCAGCAGAATGCGGTCTCGCCGGCCGGGTTCTTCGAAACGCCGAGCGACCGCGTGCAGCTGCGCGTGGACGGCGCCTTCGGCTCGGTCGAGGACATCCGCGACTTCCCGATCCGGGCGGGCGACCGCACCGTCCGCCTGGGCGACATCGCCAGCGTCAGCCGCGGGTTCTCCGACCCGGCCGCGCCGCGCATGCGCTTCATGGGGCAGGACGCGATCGGCTTGGGCGTGTCGATGCGCGAAGGCGGCGACATCCTGCGCCTGGGCAGCACCCTCGATGCCGCGTTCGAGCGGCTGCAGCGCACCCTGCCCGCGGGCATGGAGCTGCGCAAGGTCACCGACCAGCCGGCCGCGGTGCGCGATTCGGTCGGCGAGTTCGTCAAGGTGCTGGCGGAGGCGGTGGCGATCGTGCTCTTGGTGAGCTTCTTTTCGCTCGGCTTCCGCACCGGGCTGGTGGTGGCGGTGTCGATCCCGCTGGTGCTGGCGATGACCTTCGTGGTCATGGAGTGGTTCGGCGTCGGCCTGCACAAGATTTCGCTCGGTGCGCTGGTGCTGGCGCTGGGGCTGCTGGTCGACGACGCGATCATCGCGGTGGAGATGATGGCGATCAAGATGGAGCAGGGCTTCGACCGCTTCCGCGCCGCGGGCTTCGCCTGGACCAATACCGCCTTCCCGATGCTCACCGGCACCCTGGTCACCGCCGCCGGCTTCCTGCCGATCGCGACCGCCGCCTCGGGGGTGGGCGAGTACACGCGTTCGCTGTTCGAGGTGGTGACGATCGCGCTGGTGGTGTCGTGGATCGCGGCCGTGCTGTTCATCCCCTGGCTGGGCGAGAAGATGCTGCCGGACATGGACGGACATGCCGGCAAGCCGTCGGTGCTTCGGCGCGCGTCGGCATTCCTGTCGGGATTGCGTTCCCGCTCCCTCCCCCGCATGCGGACGAGGGCCGGGGCGGGGGCACGCGGCGAAGCGTCGCCTGCGGACGTGGCGACCGGCCTGCCCCCGTCCCAACCCTCGTCCGCGCGCGGGGCAGGGAGCGAACGAGCAGATGCCGGCGGAGTCGCACCACCTGCGCACGACCCCTACCAGACGCGCTTCTACCAGCGTTTCCGCGGCCTGCTGGACTGGTCGCTGCGCCACCGCTGGCTGGTGATCGGCGCGACGGTCGGCGCTTTCGCGCTGTCGCTGGCGCTGTTCCGTTTCGTGCCGCAACAGTTCTTCCCCGACTCGACCCGTCTCGAGCTCATGATCGACATGGAGCTGGCCGAGGGCAGCTCGCTGCGCGCGACCGAAGCGCAGGTGCGCAGGCTCGAGGCGCTGCTCGAGGGGCGCGAGGGCATCGACAACTACGTGGCCTATGTCGGCACCGGTTCGCCGCGCTTCTACCTGCCGCTGGACCAGCAGCTGCCGCAGACCAACTTCGCCCAGTTCGTGGTGCGCACGCACGACCAGGACTCGCGCGAGGCGGTGCGCGCCTGGCTGATCGACGAGGCGGCGTCGCAGTTCCCCGAGCTGCAGCTGCGCGTGACCCGGCTCGAGAATGGGCCGCCGGTGGGCTACCCGGTGCAGTTCCGCGTGTCGGGCGAACACGTCGAGCGCGTGCGCGAGCTGGCCGCGCAGGTGGCCGACCGCGTGCGCGACAACCCGTACCTGGTCAACGTGCACCTGGACTGGAGCGAGCCGAGCAAGGTCGTGCGCGTGCGCATCGACCAGGATCGCGCGCGCGCGCTGGGCATCAGTTCGCAACGCGTCGCGCAATTCCTGTCCAGCTCGCTCAGCGGGCTGCAGGTGAGCACCTTCCGCGAGGGCAACGAGCTGATCGGCGTGCTGCTGCGTGGCACCGGCGAAGAGCGCACCCACCTGGAGCTGCTGGGCAGCCTGGCGATCCCGGGCGGCGAGGGCGGTCCGGTGCCGCTGTCGCAGCTGGCCACGCTCGAGTACGGCTACGAGGACGGGATCATCTGGCATCGCGACCGGCTGCCCACGATCACCGTGCGCGCCGACATCCGCGACGGCGTCACTCCGCCGACGGTGGTGGCGCAGATCCTGCCCACGCTGCAGGACATCCGCGATGCGCTGCCGCCGGGCTACCTGCTCGAGACCGGGGGCACGGTCGAGGATTCGGCACGCGGACAGGATTCGATCAAGGCCGGCCTGCCGCTGTTCCTGCTGGTGGTGGTGACCCTGCTGATGCTGCAGCTGCGCAGCCTGTCGCGCTCGCTGCTGGTGCTGCTGACCGCGCCGCTGGGGCTGGTCGGCGTGACGCTGTTCCTGCTGGCGTTCCGCGTGCCGTTCGGCTTCGTGGCGATGCTGGGCACGATCGCGCTGGCGGGCATGATCATGCGCAACTCGGTGATCCTGGTCGACCAGATCGAGCAGGACATCGCCGCCGGGCACGCGCGCTGGGACGCGGTCATCGACGCGACGGTGCGGCGTTTCCGGCCGATCGTGCTGACCGCGCTGGCGGCGATCCTGGCCATGATCCCGCTCTCGCGCAGCGCCTTCTTCGGGCCGATGGCGGTGGCGATCATGGGCGGCCTCGCCGTCGCCACCGTGCTGACCCTGCTGTTCCTGCCGGCGTTGTATGCGGCCTGGTTCAAGGTGCGCCGGGACGAGCCGGCGCCCGGTCCGGCGCACTGAACGCCACGGGTCTCGCGCCGGCGGGCGGCTGCGCCCGCCGCTGATTGCGAGTCCGCTGCCGCAGCCGCTCAGCGACGCCGCGCGGCGTCCGCGTCCAGCAGCGCCATGAACGCGCGCGCCGCATTCGACAGCGTGCGCCCGGTGTGGGTCACGTAGCCCAGCCGGCGCCGCAGCCGCGTGCCGGGCACGCGCAGCACCACGGTCGACGCATCGAGCATCGTGTGCGGCAGCACGCTCCAGGCCAGACCGACGCCGGCCAGCATCTTCAGCGTTTCCATCGCATTGGTGGTCATGTGCAGTCGCAACGCGAGCCCTTCGTCGGCGAAGCGCCCGGCCACGATCCGGTGGGTGAAGGTGCTGGCGTCCGGCAGCACCGCCGGGTGCGTCGCCAGTTCGGCCAGCGTGGCGCGGCCGCGCGCGGCCAGCGGATGGTCCGGCGCGACCACGAACTCCAGCGGGTCGTCCCACACCGGCACCGCGCGCAGCGGGGGCGCGGCGGGGCCAAGCGTCGTGATCGCGAGCTCCAGCCGCCCGTGCAGCACCTCCGACCAGGCGTGTTCGGAATCGAGGAAGCGGATGTCCACTGCCGCCCGTGGGTGTTGGTGGACGAAGGCGCGCAGCATCGGTGGCAGCCGGTGCAGGCCGATGTGGTGGCTGGTGGCGAGGTTGAGCCGGCCGCCCACGTCCGCATCGAGGTTGCCCAGGGCGCGCCGCGTGTCCTCCATCTCGCCGAGGATGCGGCGCGCGCGCGGCAGCAGTGCACGGCCGGCCTCGGTCAGCGCGACCTCGCGGCCGATGCGGTCGAACAGGCGCCGGCCGAGGTGCTGCTCCAGCACCGCGATGCGCTTGCTGACCGCCGGCTGGGTGAGATGCAGCCGTTCACCGGCCGCGGAGAAGCCGCCGCTGTCGGCGACCGCGACGAAGGCGTCCAGGCTGGCGAGGTCCATCCAGTCGTTCCAGTTATGCGATGAATGAAAAATATGAATTGGAGTTATCGAAAACAAGTGCCTACGATGGGCTGGACCAGACGCCCCGACGGCCACCGCGCTGCCGCATTCGCGCACGGAGGCGGGGAAGCGCCGCGCGCCACGCAACGACACCAGGACCCACGCCAAATGCCCGGCCAGACCCTGTACGACAAGCTGTGGGAAATGCACGAAGTGCGGCGTCGCGACGACGGCTCCTCGCTGATCTACATCGACCGCCACATCCTGCACGAGGTCACCTCGCCGCAGGCCTTCGAAGGCCTGCGCTTGGCCGGGCGCAAGCCCTGGCGGGTGGACGCCAACATCGCCACGCCCGACCACAACGTGCCGACCACGAAGGCCGAACGGCAGGGCGGCCTGGAGGCGATCGTCGACGAGGTCTCGCGCCTGCAGGTGCAGACCCTGGACGAGAACTGCGACGACTTCGGCATCCTCGAGTTCAGGATGAACGACGCGCGCCAGGGCATCGTTCACGTCGTGGGTCCAGAACAGGGCGCGACCCTGCCCGGCATGACCGTGGTCTGCGGCGATTCGCATACCTCCACGCACGGCGCGTTCGGCGCGCTGGCGCACGGCATCGGCACTTCCGAGGTCGAGCACGTGCTGGCCACGCAGTGCCTGGTCGCCAAGAAGATGAAGAACATGCAGGTGCGCGTCGAAGGCCGGCTCGGTCCGGGCGTGACCGCCAAGGACGTCGTGCTGGCGGTGATCGGCAGGATCGGCACCGCGGGCGGCAACGGCCACGCGCTGGAGTTCGCCGGCAGCGCGATCCGCGAGCTGTCCATCGAAGGCCGCATGACCATCTGCAACATGTCGATCGAGGCCGGCGCGCGCGTGGGCATGGTGGCGGTGGACGACAAGACCATCGAGTACGTGCGCGGCCGGCCCTTCGCGCCGAAGGGCGCCGACTGGGACGCGGCGGTGGCGCTGTGGCGCACGCTGGTATCCGACGACGACGCGCACTTCGACACGGTGGTCGAACTGCGCGCCGAGGACATCAAGCCGCAGGTCAGCTGGGGGACCTCGCCGGAGATGGTGCTGGCCGTCGACCGGAACGTGCCGGACCCGGCGTGCGAAACCGATCCGGTGAAGCGCGATTCGATCGAGCGTGCGCTCAGGTACATGGGCCTGCAGCCCAACCAGCCGATCGCTTCGATCCGGCTCGACCGCGTGTTCATCGGCTCATGCACCAATTCGCGCATCGAGGACCTGCGCGCCGCCGCGGCGGTGGCCAGGGGGCGCAAGGTCGCCGCCAGCGTGAAGCAGGCGTTGGTGGTGCCGGGTTCGGGCCTGGTCAAGGCGCAGGCCGAAGCCGAGGGGCTGGACCGTATCTTCATCGAGGCCGGTTTCGAATGGCGCGAGCCGGGCTGCTCGATGTGCCTGGCGATGAATCCCGACAGGCTCGGCAGCGGCGAGCACTGCGCGTCGACCTCCAACCGCAACTTCGAAGGGCGACAGGGCGCCGGCGGGCGCACCCACCTGGTCAGCCCGGCCATGGCGGCGGCCGCCGCCGTCGCCGGCCACTTCGTCGACGTGCGCGAACTGGCACCGGCCTGAGGACCTGACCACATGAAAGCCTTCACTACCCACGCCGGCCTGGTCGCCCCGCTCGACCGCGCCAACGTCGACACCGACCAGATCATCCCCAAGCAGTTCCTCAAGTCGATCCGGCGCAGCGGCTTCGGCCCCAACCTGTTCGACGAATGGCGCTACCTCGACGTCGGCCAGCCCGGACAGGACAGCAGCACGCGTCCGGTCAATCCCGATTTCGTGCTCAACTTCCCGCGCTACGCCGGCGCCAGCGTGCTGCTGGCGCGCGAGAACTTCGGCTGCGGCTCCTCGCGCGAACACGCGCCCTGGGCACTCGAGGAATACGGGTTCCGCGCCATCATCGCGCCGGGTTTCGCCGACATCTTCTACAACAACAGCTTCAAGAACGGACTGCTGCCGATCGTGCTGGCGGAGCCGGAGGTCGATGCGCTGTTCGCGCAGTGCGAGGCGAACGAGGGCTACTCGCTGGCGGTCGACCTCGCCGCGCAGACGGTGACGCGCCCCGATGGCGTGCAGTACCGCTTCGAGATCGATGCGTTCCGCAAGCACTGCCTGTTCAACGGCCTGGACGACATCGGCCTGACCCTGCAGGAGCACGAAGCGATCGCCGCGTTCGAGGCCCGGCACCGCGCGAGCCAGCCTTGGCTGTTCGACGCGCTGGGCTGAGCGTCGCGCCGTCGGTCCGCCGGAGGCCGCAACGAAGAACGCCGCCCGGGGGCAGCGTTCTCGCATCGCGCGGTGGCGATGTCAGTACACGCCCTGCGCCAGCATCGCATCGGCGACCTTGACGAAGCCGGCGATGTTGGCGCCGTCGACGTAGTTGATGCTGCCGTCCTCGCGCTTTCCGTGGCGCACGCAGTGGCCGTGGATCTCCTTCATGATCGCGTGCAGGCGCTCGTCGACCTCGGCGTGGTGCCAGGACAGACGCAGCGCGTTCTGGCTCATCTCCAGCCCCGAGGTCGCCACCCCGCCGGCGTTGCTGGCCTTGCCCGGCGCGTACAGCGTGCCGGACTCGAGGAACACGTCCACCGCCTCCAGCGTACTCGGCATGTTCGCGCCTTCGGCTACGCAGACCACGCCGTTACCGACGAGGGTGCGCGCATCCTCGCCGTCCAGCTCGTTCTGGGTGGCGCAGGGCAGGGCGATCTCGGCCGGAATGTGCCACGGCCGCCTGCCGGGCAGGTATTCGAACCGCGCGTCCTCCGCCAGTTCGGACAGGCGGCCGCGACGCAGGTTCTTGAGCTCGGCGACTTCGCGGATCGCGTCCGGGTCGAAGCCTTCGCGCGCGTACAGGGTGCCGTCCGAATCGCTGAAGGTCAGCACCTTGCCGCCCAGTTCCTCGGCCTTGAGCGCGGCGAACTGCGCCACGTTGCCCGAACCGGAGATCAGCACCCGCGCGCCCTGGGTTTCGCGCCGCGCGTGGTGCAGCATCTGCTCGACGAAGTACACCGTACCGTAGCCGGTCGCCTCGGGACGCATCAGGCTGCCGCCGTAGGACAGGCCCTTGCCGGTGAACACCGCGCCGGCGTGGTTGGACAGCTTCTTCATCATCCCGGCCATGTAGCCGACCTCGCGCGCGCCCACGCCGATGTCTCCGGCGGGCACGTCGGTGTCCGGACCCAGGTGCCGGTGCAGCTCCAGCATCAGCGCCTGGCAGAAGCGCATCACCTCGCCATCGCTCTTGCCCTTGGGGTCGAAGTCGGCGCCGCCCTTGCCGCCGCCCATCGGCAGGGTGGTCAGGGCGTTCTTGAAGGTCTGCTCGAAGGCGAGGAACTTCAGGATCGACAGGTTCACCGACGGATGCAGGCGCATGCCGCCCTTGAACGGGCCGATCGCGGAGCTGTGCTGCACGCGCCAGGCGCGGTTGACCCGCACCTTGCCGTGGTCGTCCACCCAGCTCACGCGGAACTGGATCACGCGCTCGGGTTCGACGAGCCGGTCCATCAACCCGTCGCGGCCGTACTCGGGAAAGCGTTGCAGGAAAGGCCAAAGACTGGCCGTGACTTCCTTGACCGCCTGCAGGAACTCCGGCTGGCCTGGATCGCGACGCTCGACGCGCGCAAGAAACTCGTCCCTGGAAAGCGGCATGCCATCCCCCTGTCTGTTCGATGTCGTCGGCCGGCGCTGCATCCCTGCGCGCCGGCGGTGGGCCTCAGGCGAGGCGTTCGATCACCGCCTGCGCGGCGTCGGTCGTGCCCACCGCCTCGCCCGCGGCGGCCAGGTCGGCGGTGAACACCCTCGCGTCGAGCGCGGCGGACACCGCCGCCTCCACGGCGGCCGCCTCCGCTTCGAGCCCGAGCGAATGGCGCAGCAGCATCGCAGCGCTCAGGATGGTGGCGTAGGGATTGGCGATGCCCTTGCCGGCGATGTCGGGTGCCGAACCATGGATCGGCTCGTAGATCCCCACCTTGCCCGCGCCCAGCGAGGCCGAAGCCAGCAAACCGAGCGATCCGGCCAGCATCGAGGCCTCGTCGGTGAGGATGTCGCCGAACATGTTCTCGGTGACGATCACGTCGTAGGCGCGCGGCTTGGAAAGCAGGTGCATGGCCATCGAGTCGACCAGCTGGTGCTCGACCGTCACGTCCGCGAACTCGTCGCGCATCACCCGCGTGGTCACGTCGCGCCACAGGCGCGAGGTTTCCAGCACGTTGGCCTTGTCGACCGAGGTCAGGTGGCCGCGGCGCTGGCGGGCGAGCGCCGCTGCGCTGCGCACCACGCGCTCGATCTCGGCCACGCTGTAGCGGCACAGGTCGGTCGCCTCGGTGTCGCTGCGGGTCTTGTCGCCGAAGTAGATGCCGCCGGTCAGCTCGCGCACCACCACGATGTCCACACCCTGCAGCAACTCGGGCTTGATCGGCGAGGCGCCCAGCGCGGCGGCGTGCGGCTTGACCGGGCGCAGGTTGGCGAACAGGCCCAGCGCCTTGCGGATCGCCAGCAGGCCCTGTTCCGGGCGCACCTTCGCGTTGGGATCGGACCACTTCGGCCCGCCCACCGCGCCCAGCAGGATGGCGTCCGCCTTGCGTGCGGCTTCCAGCGTCGCCGCCGGCAACGGCTCGCCGTGGCGGTCGATGGCGAAGCCGCCGATGTCGTGCGTGGAGAAGGCGAAATCGTGGCCGAAGCGGCGGCCGACGGCCTCGAGGACGGGAAGGGTGGCGGAGATGATCTCGGGGCCGATGCCGTCCCCGGGCAGTACGACGATGTCAGCGTGCATGGACTTCGATTGCGGACGTGGAAGGGAGCCGCCGGCGCGGACCGCCGCGGCGTGTGCGATCCGGCGGCCGCGCGCAGGCGCGGGCCGTCGGGGGCGGAACGGTCAGGCGCTGGCGCGGCTGTCGAGACCGGGCGTGGCCGCCGGCTGGCGGCGCAGGATGCGGTTGGCCACGTCCAGCCAGGCCAGCGCGCTGGCCTCGATGATGTCGCGGCTGGTGCCGGTGCCCTGGTATTCGACGCCCTCGTGATGGACGCTCAGCGCGGCCTCGCCCTGCGCGTCGGCGCCGAGGCCGACGCTGTGCACGCTGTAGCTCTCCAGCGACAGCTTCACCCCGGTCGCGTTGGACAGCGCGGCGAACAGCGCATCCACCGGGCCATCGCCCAGCGCGCTCTCGCTGATCCTGCGGCCGTCCGGATCGGACAGCTCGACCTGCGCGCTGGCGCGCTGGCCGCGGTCGCTGATCGTCATCGACGAGAGCCGGTAGCCCTGGCCGACGACGCCGCCATCGATCAGGCGCTCCAGGTCGTCGTCCTCGACCACCCGCTGCTGCTCGCACAGCTCCTTGAAGCGGGCGAACACCTGGTCGAGCTGCTCGTCCTCCATCGTGTAGCCCAGTGCGCGCAGGCGGTGGCCGACCGCGGCGCGGCCGCTGTGCCGGCCCAGCACCATCTTGGTGTCGGGCCAGCCCACGTCGGAGGGATTCATGATCTCGTAGGTGCTGCGGTTGCGCAGCATGCCGTGCTGGTGGATGCCGGACTCGTGCGCGAACGCGTTCTGGCCCACGATCGCCTTGTTGCGCTGCACGGGCATGCCGATCAGGCGCTGCAGCAGCTGCGAGGTCGGTACCAGGCGGCGCGTGTCGATGCGGGTGTCGATGTCGTAGAAGGCGTTGCGTACCTTCAGCGCCATCACCAGTTCTTCCAGCGCGGCGTTGCCGGCGCGCTCGCCGATGCCGTTGATGGTGCATTCGATCTGGCGCGCGCCGCCCTCCATCGCCGCCAGCGAGTTCGCGACCGCCAGGCCCAGGTCGTTGTGGCAGTGGGCGCTGAACACCACGTCGCGGGCGCCGGGGATGTTGCCGATCATGCGCTCGAACAGGCCGCGGATCTCTTCCGGCGTGGTGTAGCCCAGGGTGTCGGGCACGTTGATGGTGGTGGCGCCGGCGGCGATCGCCACGGCGACCGCTTCGTGCAGGAAGTCCTCCTCGGTCCGGGTGCCGTCCTCGGGCGAGAACTCGATGTCGTCGACGTAGCGGCGCGCCATCGCCACGTGCGTGCCGATCGAGTCGAGCACCTGCTCGCGGCTCATCCGCAGCTTGTGCTCGCGGTGCAGCGGGCTGGTGGACAGGAACACGTGGATGCGCGGGCTGGCCGCACCCTCGAGCGCGCGTGCCGAGGCCTGGATGTCGCCCGGCAGGCAGCGCGAGAGCACCGCCAGCGTGGTGTGGCGCAGCTCGCGCACGATCTGCGCGGTGGCGTCGCGGTCGGACTGGGAACTGGCCGGGAATCCGGTTTCGATGATGTCCACGCCGAGCTCGGCGAGCGCGCGCGCCATCACCACCTTCTGCTGCGGCGTCATGCTGCAGCCGGGGGACTGCTCGCCATCGCGCAGCGTGGTGTCGAAGATGCGTACGAATTCGGGGTTGCTGCTCATGCGAGGAGTTCCTCGGGAAGGTCCTTGCGGATGTTACTCGGTGCGGATTTCTGCCGCGGCGACGGTGCATCGGATGCGGGGAGAAGGCCGGCGGGAAGCGGGGGTTGCTTCGCCGCCGGCAAGGGAAGTCGCTCGCGCACGCGCCGGCGCGGCTTGCGCGGCGGGCGCGGGCGGACCTCCGACAGCAGGGCGGCCAGCACGCCTGCGTCGACGTTGCCGCCGGACACGACCGCGCACTTGCGCTTGCCCGCCACGCGCTTGCCCGCGGCCAGCGCGAGCGCGCCCGCGCCTTCGGCGATCACGTGTTCTTCCAGCGCCAGCCGCACCAGCGTCTCGCGCAGCTCGGCCTCGCGCACGATCACCACGTCATCGAGCAGGTCGCGCAGGATGCGTTCGGTGAGGTAGCCCGGTTCCTTCACCCGCACCCCGTCGGCGAGCGTGGGGCGTGGATCGACCAGGCTGCGGTCGCCCTTGAGCGCGCGGCTCATCGCATCGACGCCCTCGACCTGGGCGCCGACGATGCGCACGCCCTGCGACTTGAGCGCCAGCGCCACGCCGGAGGCCAGGCCGCCCCCGCCGATCGGCACCAGCACCACGTCCGGATTCATCGCCGCGGCGATCTCCAGCCCGACCGTGCCCTGGCCGGCGATCACGTCCGGATCGTCGAAGGCCGACAGCAGGCGGAAGCCGTTGTGTTCGGCGAGCTCCTTCGCGAAGGCCTTGGCCTCGTCGTAGGTCTCGCCGTGCAGGCGCACCGTGGCGCCCCAGTGGGCGACGCCGGCGACCTTGGTGTCCGGCGCGGTCCTGGGCATGACGGTGATCGCGGGAATGCCGAGCCGGTAGGCCGCCCAGGCCATGCCCTGCGCGTGGTTGCCCGCCGAGGCGGTGATCACGTAGCGGTCGTCGCCGCGTTCGCGCGCGGCCAGCAGCGCGTTGAGCGCGCCGCGCACCTTGTACGAGCCGGTGCGCTGCAGGTTCTCGAGCTTGAGCCAGGTGCCGAAGCGCTCGGCGTAATGGGTGGGCGTGACGTCAAGGTACTTGCGCAGCCGCGCCTGCGCCGCCAGCACGTCGCTGGCGGACACGTCGATGGTGCTGGCTACGGCAGGGTCCATCAGACCGTCGTCAGCCAGTGGCGGTACGCGGCTTCCTGGCCACGCACGACGCGACCGTACAGCGCCTGCAGTTCGCGCGTCACCGGGTTGTCGCCATACACGCGATCCTCGATCTGCGCGACCGGCGCCACCTCGGCGGCGGTGCCGCAGGCGAACACCTCGTCGGCGTCCAGCAGCTCCGACAGCGGCACCATCCGCGATCCGGCGCCACTGAGCTGCAGCAGCGTGTCGCGGGTGATGCCGGGCAGGGCGTCGCGATGCTCGACCGCGGTGATGCGTCCGTCCTTGACCATGAACACGTTGGCGCCGGTGCATTCGACCACGTTGTTCTCGCGGTCGGTGAACAGCGCCTCGTCGAAGCCGCGCGCCTTGGCCTCGCGCTTGGCCAGGATCGAATTGACGTAGCTGCCGCAGAGCTTGAGCGGCGGCAGCGAGTCGGCCGGATTGCGGCGCCAGCGGCCCACGCCCAGGCGCGCGCGGCTGCCATTGAGATGCACCTGGGTGGCAGTGGTGGCGACCATCAGGTGCGGCACGTGGCCCTCCACGTCGAGGCCGAAGCTGCCCTCGCCGAACCAGGCCAGCGGGCGGATGTAGGCATCGCGATGGCCGTTGGCACGCAGCGTGGCGAGCGTGGCCTGCGCGCACTGCGCCGGATCGAAGGGCAGGCCGAACATCTCGGCGCCCTGGCGCATGCGCTCGAGGTGTTCGGGCAGGCGGAACACGGACGCGCCCTCGTCGGTGGCATAGGCACGGATACCCTCGAACACGCCGCTGCCGTAGTGCATGGCATGGGTGGTCAGGCCGGCCTGCAGCGTGTCGGCAGCGACCAGAGCGCCGTCGAACCAGGCGAGTGCCTGCGCGGGCGAGGCAGCCGGCTGCGCGGATGCGGCGTGACGGGCGTGGGCTTCGGCGATGGGAGTGACGGTGGCGCTCATGAGGGGTCCGTGGGGCGGGTCGCGGTGGGGGTGATGACGGCAGGGCGGTGCCGATCAGGGGCAGGGCTGGACCTGTACCGACAGGCAGTCGTAGAGCTTGGCCAGCTGGGAC
This sequence comes from uncultured Luteimonas sp., assembly GCF_947492465.1. Taxonomy (NCBI): domain Bacteria; kingdom Pseudomonadati; phylum Pseudomonadota; class Gammaproteobacteria; order Lysobacterales; family Lysobacteraceae; genus Luteimonas; species uncultured Luteimonas sp. The sequence goes on along the minus strand of NZ_CANLNF010000002.1, from coordinate 21,812 downwards.
TGCAGGGTCGCGTCGGGCCGCTCGCCCTCGACGGTCAGGCGCAGCCGCCATTGCTCGCCGTCGGCACCGGCCTCGCCGTTGACCGCGAGCGGGCGGAAGCCGCGCCGCTCGGTCGCGCCCAGCACGCGCGGCAGCACGCCCTCGGCGCGACGCAGGATGAAATCAAGCTGGTAGCGCATTGTTCGGCTCCCCGGAGGCCGGCGAAGTGGAGGAGGGCGTCGACGGTTCGCCGGTATCCAGCGTGCCGGCATCGTCTGGATCCATCATCTGGGCGTTGTTGTGGTTCGGCGGCACCAGCGGCCAGACGTTGGCGGCCGTGTCGATCGCCACGTGCAGCAGGGTCGGTCCTTCCGCGGCCAGCAGCGCCTTGAGCGCGGCGTCCACGCCGGCGGCCTTGTCCACGTGCAGCGCCTGGATGCCGAAGGCGCGCGCGACCTCGGCGAAATCCGGGTTGTCGGACAGGTCGATCTCCGAATAGCGCTTCTCGAAGAACAGTTCCTGCCACTGCCGGACCATGCCCAGCGCGGAGTTGTCGAGCAGCACGATCTTCACCGGCAGCCGGTAGCGGCGGATCGTCGCCAGCTCCTGGATGTTCATCATGAACGAGCCGTCGCCGCTGACGCAGATCACCTGCGCGGCCGGGCTTTCCACCTGCGCGCCCATCGCGGCCGGCAGGCCGAAGCCCATCGCGCCCAGCGCGCCACTGGTCAGGTGCTGGCGCGGGTGCTGGAAGCGCCAGTGCTGCGCGACCCACATCTGGTGCTGGCCGACGTCGCAGGCGACCACCGCGTGCGGAGCCAGTTCGCTCAGGCGCCTGAGCAGCGATGGCGCGTAGACCTTCTCGCCGGGCGCGTCGTAGCGCGGGGCATGTCGGCTGCGCCGCTCGGCGCAGGTCTGGCGCCAGGCCTTGCGCGCCGCCGCGTGCCGGCCGTCCATCTGGGCGGCCAGCGGTGCGGCCAGCCGGCTCAGGCTGGCGGCGATGTCGCCGGGCACCGACACGTCGACGCTGCGCAGCTTGCCGATCTCGCAGCAGTCGCCGTCCAGGTGCACCACTCGCGCATTGGGCGCGAACTCGGCCAGCTTGCCGGTGGCGCGGTCGTCGAAGCGCGCGCCGACCACGAACAGCAGGTCGCATTCCTGCACCGCCATGTTGGCCGCGCGGCTGCCGTGCATGCCCAGCATGCCCAGGTTGGACGGATGCGCCGCCGGCAGCGCGCCCAGCGCCTTGAGCGTGAGCACGGTGGGCAGGCCGGTCAGGTCGACGAACTCGCGGAACGCGTCGATCGCATCGCCCAGCACCACGCCGCCGCCGGCATAGACCACAGGCCGGGTGCACTGCGAGATCAGTGCGGCGGCCTCGTGCAGCGCGGCGTCGGGCGGACCCGGCACCGGATCGACCGGCAGCGGCGAATGCACCGGCAGGTGCGAGGCATCGGCCACCTGTACGTCCTTGGGCAGGTCGATCAGCACCGGGCCGGGGCGTCCGCTGCGGGCGATGCGGAACGCCTCGGCGAACATGTGCGGCAGGTCGTCGACGCTGCGCGGCAGGAAGCTGTGCTTGACGATCGGCATGGTCATGCCGAACACGTCCAGCTCCTGGAACGCGTCGGTGCCCATCAGGAAGGTCGGCACCTGGCCGGTGAGGACCACCATCGGCACCGAGTCGAACATGGCGTCGGCGATGCCGGTCACCAGGTTCGACGCGCCCGGGCCGGACGTCGCCACGCAGACGCCGACGCGGCCGCTGGCACGGGCATAGCCGTTGGCCGCGAAGGCCGCGCCCTGCTCGTGCCGTACCAGCACGTGCTTGAGCGCCGGCGCGCCGTGCAGCGCGTCGTAGAACGGCATGATCGTTCCGCCGGGGTAGCCGAAGAGCGCGTCAACGCCCTCGGCCTCGAGCGCCTGCACCAGCCACTGCGCACCGTTCATCACGCGGCCTCTTTCTGATCCTTCGGGGAGTTGTCCAGCCACACCATCTTCGCGCGCAGCTGCTTGCCGACCACTTCGATCGGGTGCTCGAGGTCGGCCTGCTTGAACCTGTTGTAGTTCGGCAGGCCGGCTTCGTGCTCGGCCACCCAGTTGCGGGTGAAGGTGCCGTCCTGGATGTCCTTGAGCACTTCGCGCATGCGCTCCTTGGTGCCGGCGTCGATCACGCGCGGACCGCTGACGTAGTCGCCGTACTGCGCGGTCTCCGACACGAACTCGAGCATGCGGGTGATGCCGCCTTCATAGAACAGGTCGACGATCAGCTTCAGCTCGTGCAGCACTTCGTAATACGCGATTTCGGGCTGGTAGCCCGCTTCGACCAGTACTTCGAAACCGGCCTGCACCAGCGACGAGGCGCCGCCGCAGAGCACGGCCTGTTCGCCGAACAGGTCGGTCTCGGTCTCTTCCTTGAAGGTGGTCTCGATCAGGTTGGCGCGCGCGCCGCCCAGGCCGCCGGCGTAGGCCAGCGCCAGGTCGCGGGCCTTGCCGCTCTTGTCCTGGTACACGGCGTAGATGCACGGCACGCCGCGGCCGATCTCGTACTCGCGGCGCACCAGCGCGCCCGGGCCCTTGGGCGCGACCAGCACCACGTCCAGGTCCTCGCGCGGCTTGATCATGTCGAAGTGCACGTTCAGCCCGTGCGCGAACAGCAGGCAGGCGCCGGGCTTCATGTTCGGCGCGATCGCCTCCTCGTACACCTGCCGCTGCACCATGTCCGGCGTGAGGACGGCGACCAGGTCGGCGTGCTTCACCGCCTCGGCCGGCGTCTTGACGGTGAAGCCGTCGGCCTTGGCCTTGGCTTCGGTCGGGCCGCCGGCGCGCAGGCCGACGGTCACGTCGAAGCCCGAATCGCGCAGGTTCAGCGCATGCGCGCGGCCCTGGCTGCCGTAACCGACGATGGCGACGCTGGGCTTGGGAAGGGAAGACTGGGTCATTTCAGGGCTCTCTGCGGAACGGTGTGTTGGAAGGGGGTGGGTGCAAGGCAATAAAAAACCCCGCCCTTGCGGTGCGGGGTTCTGCGATTTGGCGCTTCCTGCTTACGCGCCCGATCGTCCCGCACCTGTCGGCGAGGTAATAAGCACGAGTACGAGAATGGCCGCCGCGTTGGCGTCGTGGGCATTCGTCGCAGGAGTGTGGCGATGCAACATTCCTGCAAACTAACCCCGCCTTTCGGGGCTTGTCAAGCGCAAAGCTTGACAAATTGTCATGGCTTTGGTTGCCGGTGAAATCATTGCAGCCGTAACGTCGCAAAGCCCGCAGAATCCCCGCTTTGACGCGTTGCGTCATCCCCCGCGAAGTCCATGCCCGAATACCGTTCGAAAACCTCCACCCACGGTCGCAACATGGCCGGTGCCCGTGCGCTGTGGCGCGCCACTGGCATGCGTGACGAGGATTTCCAGAAACCCATCATCGCCATCGCCAACTCCTTCACCCAGTTCGTGCCCGGTCACGTGCACCTGAAGGACCTGGGCCAGCTCGTCGCGCGCGAGATCGAGCGCGTCGGCGGCGTGGCCAAGGAATTCCACACCATTGCGGTCGACGACGGCATCGCGATGGGCCATGACGGCATGCTGTATTCGCTGCCCAGCCGCGAGATCATCGCCGACTCGGTCGAGTACATGGCCAACGCGCACTGCGCCGACGCGCTGGTGTGTATCTCCAACTGCGACAAGATCACGCCCGGCATGCTGATGGCCGCGCTGCGGCTCAACATCCCGACCGTGTTCGTCTCCGGCGGCCCGATGGAGGCCGGCAAGACCCGGCTGTCCGACCAGAAGCTCGACCTGGTGGACGCAATGGTGATGGCGGCCGACGACTCGGCCACCGACGAGGAGGTGGCGGCGGTCGAGCGCAGCGCCTGCCCGACCTGCGGCTCGTGTTCGGGCATGTTCACCGCCAACTCGATGAACTGCCTGACCGAGGCGCTGGGCCTGTCGCTGCCGGGCAACGGCACGGTGCTGGCCACGCACGCAGACCGCGAGCAACTGTTCCTGCGTGCCGGCCGCACGGCGGTCGAACTCGTGCACCGCTGGTACGGCGCAGGCGACGAGCGTGCGCTGCCACGCGGCATCGCCACGTTCGAGGCGTTCGAGAATGCGATGACGCTCGACATCGCGATGGGCGGTTCGACCAACACCATCCTGCACCTGCTGGCCGCGGCGCAGGAAGCGGGCGTGCCCTTCACCCTGGACGACATCGACCGGCTGTCGCGGCGGGTGCCGCAACTGTGCAAGGTGGCGCCGAACTCGCCGGACTACCACGTCGAGGACGTGCACCGCGCGGGCGGCATCATGGCCATCCTCGGCGAACTCGCGCGCGGCGGCCTGCTGCACACCGGCGCGGCGACCGTGCACGCCAGGACGCTGGGAGAGGCGATCGCCAGGTGGGATGTGACGCAGAACGGCGACGAGGCGGTGTCGACCTTCTTCCGTGCCGGTCCCGCCGGCATCCCGACGCAGACCGCGTTCAGCCAGTCCACGCGCTGGCCCACCCTGGATACCGATCGCGCGGCCGGCTGCATCCGCTCCGTCGCGCAGGCCTATTCGGAGGAGGGTGGCCTGGCCGTGCTCCGCGGCAACATCGCGCTCGACGGCTGCGTGGTGAAGACCGCGGGCGTGGACGAATCGATCCACGTGTTCGAAGGCAGCGCCCGCGTTTTCGAGAGCCAGGACGCGGCGGTGCAGGGCATCCTCGGCGACGAGGTGCAGGCGGGCGAGGTGGTGGTGATCCGCTACGAGGGCCCGAAGGGCGGCCCGGGCATGCAGGAAATGCTGTATCCGACCAGCTACCTGAAATCGAAGGGCCTGGGCAAGCGCTGCGCCCTGCTCACCGACGGCCGCTTCTCCGGCGGCACCTCGGGCCTGTCGATCGGCCACGTCTCGCCCGAAGCTGCGGCTGGCGGCGCGATCGGCCTGGTCCGCGACGGCGACCGCATCCGCATCGACATTCCCGCGCGCTCGATCGAACTGCTGGTGCCGCAGGGCGAGCTGGCCGCGCGCCGCGCCGCCCAGGATGCGGCCGGCTGGAAGCCCGCGCTGCCGCGACCGCGCAAGGTCACCGCCGCGCTCAAGGCGTATGCACTGCTCGCGACCAGTGCCGACAAGGGAGCCGTGCGCAACCTGTCCCTGCTCGAAGGCTGAGGCGCATCTGGCCCGGGGCGGGCACGCGCCTGGGCGTGCATTGGCGCAGCCGTCGTGCCGGGGTGCGACAGGCGCGCCCCCGTGGACCTCGCCGCGGACGTCGACGACGCGCGCCCGGGGAGTGAGGTCGCGCGCCCGCCCTTGCCGTGCCGCAGCCTATCCCTCCCAGCGCGGCAGCTTCTTCTTCACCGCCACGTTCTTCAGCGACACATAGGCCGGGATGCCGTCGCGGCCGTACGGCGGCGGCAGCTCGCCGCGGATCAGCGGCTCGAGGTAGGTGCGGGCCTTGTCGGTGATGCCGTAGCCGTCGCGACGGATGTAGCCCTTGGGGAAGGTCTTCTCGTGGTTGGCCACCTTGTCCAGCGGCGCGCTGCCGATCTTCCAGCGGTAGGGCTTGTCGGAGGTGCGCACGATCACCGGCATGGTGGCGTTCTGGCCCTTGAGCGCGAACTGCACGGCGGCCTTGCCCACCGCGATGGCCTGCTCGACGTCGGTCTTCGAGGCCAGGTGGCGGGCGCTGCGCTGCAGGTAGTCGGGCAGGGTCCAGTGCACCTTGAGTCCGAGCTGGTCCTTGACCTTGCCGGCCAGGTACGAGGCCACGCCGCCCAGCTGGGTATGGCCGAAGGAGTCCTTGCCGCCGCCCGAATCGGCGACGAAGCGCCCGTCGGCGGTCTGGATGCCCTCGCTGGCCACCACCACGCAGTAGCCGACCCGTTCGACCACTTTCCGCACGTTCTTCAGGAAATCCGCCTCGTCGTAGGGGCGTTCCGGGAACAGGATCAGGTGCGGTGCCTCGTCCGGCCCCTTGCCGGCCAGGCCGGCCGCGGCAGCCAGCCAGCCGGCATGGCGGCCCATCGCCTCGTAGACGAACACCTTGGTCGAGGTTTCGGCCATCGCCGCCACGTCGAGCGCCGCCTCGCGCACCGACACCGCGGTGTACTTGGCGGCCGAGCCGAAGCCCGGGCAGCAGTCGGTTACGGCCAGGTCGTTGTCGATGGTCTTGGGCACGCCGATGCAGGTCAGCGGATAGCCGTACTCGGCCGCCAGCCGGGACACCTTGTTGGCGGTGTCGGCCGAATCGTTGCCGCCGTTGTAGAGGAACCACCGCACGTCGTGCGCCTGGAACACCTCCAGCAGGCGCTCGTACTTCGCCCGGTCCGCCTCGAGCGACTTGAGCTTGTAGCGGCAGGAACCGAACGCGCCGCCGGGGGTGTGGGCCAGGCCGCGGACCGTCGCGGCGGTCTCCTTCGAGGTGTCCACCAGCTCCTCGCGCAGCGCGCCGAGGATGCCGTTGCGCGCCGCCAGCACCTTGACCTTGCGGGCGCGCGCCTCGGCGATCACGCCCGAGGCGGTGGCGTTGATGACGGCGGTGACACCGCCGGACTGGGAGTAGAGCAGGGTTTCGGAAGCCATATGCGCCTTTTGGAGGGGATCGGAGGGGCGGGTCGATAGGTTAAAGTGGCGGCTGAATCCGCGGTGACGGCCGGAGTGTAGCAACGGTCCGCGACCGCTTACGGTCTCGTTCTGCTGGGAGTCGTCGATGCGATTGGTACTGTTGGGAGCGCCCGGCTCGGGCAAGGGCACGCAGGCGGCAAGGCTCAAGGAGCACCTGCAGGTTCCGCATATTTCCACCGGCGACCTGTTGCGCGCCGAAGTGGCCGCGGGCTCCCCGCTGGGCCTGCAGGCCAAGGAAGTGATGGCCCGGGGCGAACTGGTCAGCGACGACATCCTGCTGGGCATGCTCAAGGACCGCTTCTCGCGCGACGACACGAAAGCCGGCTTCATCCTCGACGGTTACCCGCGCAACCTCGCCCAGGCCGCGGCGCTGGACGAGCTGCTGGCGAGCCTGGGGCAGAAGTTCGATGCGGCGGTGCAGCTGACGGTCGACAACGAGCAGATCGTCGAGCGTCTGGCCGGACGCGCCAAGGCCGAGGGCCGCGCCGACGACAATCCCGAATCGGTGCGCAAGCGGCTGGAAGTGTACGACCAGCAGACCGCGCCGGTGATCGCGTTCTACCGCCAGCACGGTCAGCTCACCATCGTCGACGGCGTCGGTGCCCTGGACGAGGTCTTCAACCGCATCATCGAGGCGATCGCGCCGGAGAAGGCGGTCGGCTGACGGCCCCGCGATGGCCGCCGAGGCGGCACCCGCACCTCGGAAAGCCGGGCGCCGGCGCCGCATGGGTCCCGGCGGGCCGGCGCGACTCAGTCCGCGGGATAGCGGCTGAATTCGCGCGCGCTGCCGTCTTCCAGCACCAGCTCCACGCTGTAGGGATGGGCCAGGCCGTCGGGATGCTCCATGCCCGGCGAGCCCAGCGGCATGCCCGGCACGGCCAGGCCCCGCGCGGCCGGACGCTCGCGCAGCAGGCGGGCGATGTCGGTGGCCGGCACGTGGCCCTCGATGAAGTACCCGCCGACTTCGGCGGTGTGGCAGGACGCCGCCTCCGTGGGCACGCCGGCCTGCTCCTTCACGGTGGCCATGTCCTCGACATCGCGGACGTCGACGCGGAAGCCGGCCTCGCGCACGTGCTCGATCCACACGCTGCAGCAGCCGCAGCTCGGGTGCTTGTGCACGGTCATCGACGGCAGGGTCGCGGCCGCGGACGCTGCGGCAGCGGCCTCCGTGCCCGGCTTGCCGGCCGATCCGGCGGCCGCGCAGCCACCCAGGAGCAGGGCCAGCGCGGCGATGGCGAAGGGAATGCGGGTCATGGCAGGGTCTGGCCAATGGCGGGCGATGCGCAGAGTCTAACGGTCCGGCCGGAACCGGCCTTGACCGGGATCAGGCCGGCCGGCGGACGCGCGTTTGGGTAAAGTGCGCGGCTGTCACGCAGCACGCAGGGTCCGCCTTGAAACTCCACATCCTCGGCATCGCCGGCACCTTCATGGGCGGCGTCGCCGCGCTCGCGCGCGAACTCGGGCACGAGGTCGAAGGCAGCGACCAGGCGGTGTATCCGCCGATGTCGACCCAGCTCGAGCGCCTGGGCATCGCCCTGCGCCAGGGCTACCTGCCCGACCACATCTCCGCGGACTGCGAGACGGTGTTGGTCGGCAACGCGCTCTCGCGCGGCAATCCGGCGGTGGAGGCGGTGCTCGACAGCGGCCGCGCCTATACCTCCGGCGCGCAGTGGCTGCACGAACAGGTGCTGCCGGGCCGAGACGTGCTGGCGGTGGCCGGCACCCACGGCAAGACCACCACCACGACCATCCTGGCCTTCCTGCTGCAGGCCGCCGGGCGCGAACCGGGCTTCCTGATCGGCGGGGTGGCGGAGGATTTCGGGATGTCCGCGCGGATCGGCGCCGGGCGCGAGTTCGTGGTCGAAGCCGACGAGTACGACACCGCCTTCTTCGACAAGCGCAGCAAGTTCGTGCACTACCGGCCGCTGGTCGCGATCCTCAACAACCTCGAGTACGACCACGCCGACATCTTCCCGGACGTGGCCGCGATCCAGCGGCAGTTCCACCACCTGGTGCGGATCGTGCCCCGGCGCGGCCGGCTGATCGTGAATGGCCACGACGCGCACCTGCGCCAGACCCTGGAGATGGGCTGCTGGACGCCGGTGGAGCGCTTCGGCTTCGACGAGGGGTTCGAATGGCAGGCGCGCAGGCTGCGCGAGGACGGCGGCGCGTTCGAGGTGCTGCGCGACGGGCGCGTGCTGGGCACGGTGGAATGGCCGCTGCTCGGCGACCACAACGTGCTCAACGGCCTGGCCGCGCTGGCCGCCTGCGCGGCGGTGGGCGTGGACGTGGCCTCGGTGCTGCCGGCGCTGGCGGACTTCCGCGGCGTGAAGCGGCGCATGGAGCTGCTGGGGCAGGCGCGCGGGATCACCGTCTACGACGACTTCGCCCACCACCCGACCGCGATCGCGACCACGCTGGCGGGCCTGCGCGCCAGGGTGGGGCAGGCGCGGATCGTGGTGGCGATGGAGCCGCGCAGCAACTCGATGCGGCAGGGCGCGCATGCCGAGGCGCTGGCACCGTCGCTGGCAGGCGCGGATGCGGTGGTGTTCCTGACCCGGCCGGAACTGCCCTGGGACGCGACCGCCGTGGTCTCGGCGGTGCGCGGGCAGGCGCGCGCGGTCGCCGATGTCGACGCGCTGCTGGCGGCTCTGCAGGGCACTGTGGGCGAGGGCGACCACGTCGTGTTCATGTCCAACGGCGGCTTCGACGGCGCGCCGCGCCGGTTCCTGGCGCAGCTGCGCGGGGCGTGAGCCTGCTGGCCCGGCGGAACGCGCGCGTCCGGCGTGAGCCGGTACGGCGCGCGCCAATGCCTCGCGTCGCCACATCGGCGGTCGCTCCGCGCGGTCGGCCAGATCGTCGCACACCCCGTCCGTGGACGCGACCTGCGCGGCGGACGGCCTAGACTGGCGCCATGGCCGAACTGCTGCCGCTGTTCCCGCTGCACACGGTGCTGGTGCCCGGCGCCGCGCTGGGCCTGCGCGTGTTCGAGCCGCGCTACCTCGACCTGGTGCGCGAATGCGGACGCCAGGGCAGCGGCTTCGGCGTGTGCATGATCGCCGAGGGCGCCGAGGCCGGTGCGCCCGCGGTGCCTGCCGCCTGCGGCACCGAGGCGCGCATCGAGGACTTCGACACCGGCCCCGACGGCCTGCTGCACCTGCGCCTGCGCGGCCACCGCCGCTTCCGTGTCGCGTCCACCCAGGTGCGCGGCAACGGACTGGTGGTGGCCGAGGTCGACTGGTGCGAGCCGGACCCGGTTGCCGAACTGCAGCCCCAGCACATGCTGCTGGGCGAGGTGCTGCGGCGGATCCTGGAGCAGTTGGAGGTCGACCTCGCGGTGCCGGAACAGCGGTTCGACGAGGCCGCCTGGGTCGGCTGGCGGCTGGCCGAGGTGCTGCCGCTCAGCCTGGAGCAGCGCCAGCGGCTGCTGGAAGAGGACGATCCGGACCTGCGCCTGGATGCGATGTTCGAACTGATCCGCTGATCGTTGCTGCCGACGCCTGCCGCCGGATGCCCTGCTCAGCGCGGCCGGCTGTCGTGGCCGGCCAGCGCGTCGCGGTCGGTCCGCAGCCGCAGCACCGGCGCGCCGGTCGCGGGGTGCGGCGCCTGCCGCATCGGGAACCCGGTCAGCGCCCGATGCACCGCGGCGTGGGCGGCGTCATCGTCGAGCACCGGCAGCCAGATGCCGAACAGGCCACCCAGCGGCCGCTCGAACGACAGGGTCTGGGTGGTGCCGATCCACAGCGGCGTGCCGTCGGCCAGCCGCGCCGGCGCGCGCCACAGGCGCAGGGCCTGGATCCGCCCGTCCCCGGCGGGGCGCCGCAGCAGCAGGCGTTCGGCCTCGGAGCCCAGCGTGGCCGGCAGCACCGCCTGGTCGGCCGGCGCGGCGTCGTCATCGAGCAGGCCCAGGGTGGCGATCCAGTCCGCCTGCGGCTGGACCCGCCAGCCCAGCGACTGCAGGTGCCCCTGCAGCGGCTCCAGCGGCCCGGCGACCTGGATTTCCAGCGCCCAGCGGCGACTGGCGTCGCGCTCGCGGCGCTGCGCCGGCAGCTGGCTCCAGCCGCTTTCCCACCAGGCGTCGCGCTCGAGCACCATGCTCGGCTCCGGCGCATGGAAGCGCTCGAGCAACGGGTCCACCGCCCGCGGCGCGTGCCATAGCGCGGCCACCGCGAAGCTGAGATAGAAGATCGCCGCCAGCGGCCGCATCCAGAACGAGCGCGCCACGTGCCGCCGGTAGGCCAGGCCCAGTACCAGCAGCCAGACGATGCCCAGCAGCATCCCGCCGACCACGTCGCTGAGCCAGTGCGCGCCGAGGTACAGCCTGGCGAAACCCAGCAGCACCCCGACGATGCCGGCCACCAGGTAGGGCCAGACCCGGCTACGGCCGGGCAGTTCGCGCGCGATCAGCACGGCGAAGAAGCCGAAGGTGATCGTGGTCATCGTCACCGATACCGACGGGAAGCCGAAGCCGCTGTGCGCGGTGGGCGGCAGCGGCATGTCGATCAGCTGCGACAGGCCGGTGGTCAGCACCAGGCCGAACGCGAGCGCGGCCACCCAGTGCGCGGCCGCGATCCAGCGCCGCCGCCACAGCAGCCACAGCAGGGCCAGCGACGCGGCCGGCAGCAGCACCTCCCAGTTGCCGATCGAGGCCAGCCCGGCCATCAGCCGGTCGGCCAGCGGATTGCGCAGGGTGTACATCGCCTGGAACACGCTCAGGTCCAGCGCCAGCGGTTCGCCGCGCATCCACACCGTGCCCAGCAGCGCGAACCAGGCCCAGCCGATTGCCAACAGGCAGGCAGCCAGGATCATCAGCGACGAGGATTCCGGGCGCCGCGGATCCACCAGCGCGGCGGCATAGCGACCCAGCCGGGGATGCAGCCGGGTCCAGCGCAGCAGCCTGGCCAGCAGCGCGTTGGCGTGGCGATCGAACCAGCGGTAGGTGTAGAGCACGCCGGCCCAGGCCAGGGCCAGCACCAGCAGCAGGCCGCCCAGCACCAGCACCAGCCGGTCGGCGACCGCGGCCACCGCGTCGTAGGACGCGCCGAAGATCCAGCCCGGCGCCAGGAACAGCCCCGCCCACAGGACGCAGGCCAGCAGGCTCATCGGCAGGTAGCGCCGCGGCCGCATGCCCAGCATGCCGGCGATGGCCGGCACGAAGGCGCGGATGGCGCCGACGAAGCGCGCGATCACGATGCCCTTGATGCCGTGCCGGCGGAACACCTGTTCGCCGCGGTCGAGCAGCTGCGGATAGCGGCGGAACGGCCAGTGCTCGCGCAGCCGCGAACCCCAGCGCCGGCCCACCCAGTAGCCGATGCCGTCGCCGGCGAAGGCGCCCAGCGCGGCGCAGGTGATGGCGTAGGGGCCGTCGATGTGGCCCAGGCCGATCAGCGCGCCGATCGCGAACAGCAGCGGCAGGGCCGGCACCACGATGCCGAGCACGACGATCGCGTCGCAGAATGCGATCAGGAAGATGAGGCCGCCGGCCGCGACGGGGTGCGCGCTGATCCAGGCGAGCGTGGCGTCGAACCAGCCGGAGTCCATGCCGGCGATTATGACAGCCGCCGCTGACCGCTCGCCTACACTGTCGCGATGCACCGCGACGCCGCCACCGAGATCCACGCGCTCAAGGCCGACAGCTTCGGCCGCATCTCGCTGATGCGCGGATCGGGCGGCCCGTTCGTGCGCCGCGACCTGGCGCACGTGCCGATCTGGCTGCGCCTGCCCGCCTGGTGGCTGGCCCGCCGCGAGGCGCTCGCGCTGCGCGCCATCCACGGCATGGCCGACGTGCCGCAGCTGCTGGCCTGGGACGGGCGCCGCCTCGATCGCAGCTACATGGCGGGCGCGGCGATGTACCAGCGGCCGCCGCGCGGCGACGCGGCCTGGTTCCACGCCGCCCGGCGACTGCTGCAGCAGCTGCATCGCCGCGGCATCGCCCACAACGACCTGGCCAAGGAAGCCAACTGGCTGGTGCTGGAGGACGGACGCCCGGCGATCATCGACTTCCAGCTCGCCAGCCGCGGCGACCCGCGCGCGCGCTGGATGCGGCTGCTGTACCGCGAGGACCTGCGCCACCTGCTCAAGCACAAGCGCATGTACTGCCGCGAGGCGCTGACCCCGGTGGAACGACGCCTGCTCAAGCGCAGTTCGTGGGTGCGTGACGCCTGGTTCCGCACCGGCAAGCCGGTCTACCGCTTCGTGACCCGGCGGCTGCTCAAGTGGGAGGACAACGAGGGTCAGGGGCCGAAGCCTTGAGAGCCGGCATTGGGGATCCGGGGTTGGGGATTCGAAAAGGCGGGTTGGGGTAGGCTTTGCCAATCACGAATCCCGAATCCCCAATGCCGGCTCTCCAAGGCAAGACCCTGTTCATCACCGGCGCGTCCCGCGGCATCGGCCTGGCGATCGCGCTGCGCGCCGCCCGCGACGGCGCCAACGTGGTCATCGCCGCCAAGTCCGACGTGCCCAACCCGAGGCTGCCCGGCACCATCCACAGTGCGGCAGCTGCGGTGGAGGCGGCCGGCGGCCGCGCCCTGGCGATCCGTTGCGACATCCGCGAGGAAGACCAGGTCCGCGATGCGGTGGCCAAGACCGTGGACACCTTCGGTGGGCTCGACATCCTGGTCAACAACGCCAGCGCGATCTGGCTGCGCGGCGCGCTGGACACGCCGATGAAGCGCTTCGACCTGATGCAGCAGGTCAACGCCCGCGGCAGCTTCCTGTGCGCCCAGGCCTGCCTGCCGCACCTGCTGCAGGCGGCCAACCCGCACATCCTGACCCTGTGCCCGCCGCCGTCGCTGGATCCGAAGTGGTGGGCGCCGCACACCGGTTACACCCTGGCGAAGATGGGCATGAGCTTCGTCACGCTGGGCCTGGCGGCGGAGTTCGCCGACCGCGGCGTCGCGATCAACGCGCTGTGGCCGCGCACCCTGATCGCCACCGACGCGCTGAACATGATCCCCGGCGTGTCGGCCGGCAACGGCCGCTCGCCGGAGATCATGGCCGATGCCGCGCACGCGATCCTGTGCCGGCCGGCCAAGGACTTCACCGGCCGCTTCCTGATCGACGACGAAGTGCTGGCCGAAGCCGGGATCACCGACCTGTCCGGTTACGCAGTCGACCCTTCGCAGCCGCTGCTGCCGGACCTGTTCCTGGACTGAGCGCGCGCCTTCGGCCTGCGCCGTACGCGGCGCAGCCAGGGCCCGCGCCGGGATTGCCGCCTCAGGCCAGCGCCTGCGCCAGGTCCTCGACCAGGTCCTGCGGATCTTCCAGTCCCACCGACAGCCGCAGCAGGCCCTGCGGCGAGGCGGACTGGGCCCCTTCGATCGAGGCGCGGTGCTCGACCAGCGATTCGGTCGACCCCAGCGAGGTCGCGTTGGTGAACAGCGACAGGCGCCCGGCCACCGCCAGCGCCGCCTCGCGTCCGCCCGCCACCTCGAACGACAGCATGCCGCCGAAGCCGCCGCGCATCTGGCGCGCGGCGATGGCGTACCCCGGATGCGTGGCCAGGCCGGGGTAATGCACGGCCTCGACGCCGGCATGCGACTGCAGGAACTCCGCCACCACCTGCGCGTTGCGGCAGTGCCGCTCCACCCGCACCGGCAGGGTGCGCAGCCCGCGCAGCACCAGCCACGCCGCGAACGGCGAGGCGGTGTTGCCGGTCTGGCCGCGCAGCTCGCCGCACTCGGCGGCGAAGTCGTCGTCGGCCGCGAACGCCAGCACCCCGCCCATCACGTCGCCATGTCCGCCCAGGTACTTGGTCGCCGAGTGCAGGACGATGTCCGCGCCTAGCGACAGCGGCTGCTGCAGCGCCGGGGTGGCGAAGGTGCCGTCGACCAGCAGCCGCGCGCCCGCGTCGTGCGCGATGTCGGCCAGCGCGGCGATGTCGCAGACCTTGAGCAGCGGATTGGACGGCGTTTCCGCCCACAGCAGGCGCGTGTCGGGCGTGACCGCGGCGCGCAACGCGTCGAGGTCGGTCATGTCCACCACTCGGTGGCGCACGCCCCAGCGGTCCAGCCACTTCGCGCCGACCGCGCGGTAGCCGAAGTAGGTGTCGTCGGCGATCAGCAGCTCGCTGCCGGCCGGCAGCGCCTGCATGGCCGTGGTGCCGGCGGTCATGCCGGTGGCGAAGAACATCGCCCGCGCCGCGCCGTCCAGGGTCGCCAGTGCCTGCTCCAGCTGCGTCTGGTTGGGGCTGCCGTAACGCTGGTACAGATAGCCCATCGGCGCACTCGCGTCGGGCGCGTGCTCGAACGTCGTGGCCAGCTGCAGCGGCGGCGACAGCGCGCCGCTGGCCGGGTCGGGTGCGACGCCGGCATGGGCGGCGAGCGTGTCGAATCGGTGCGGGCGGGTCATGGCGGCGCCGGAAGCGGGAGGGGAGGGCGATAATGCCAGCCGCACGCGCTGCCGTCCGCACAGGAACCCGCCATGAAATATCTCCACGCCATGATCCGCGTCCACGACCTCGACGCGACCAGCCGCTTCTTCACCGAGGGCCTGGGCCTGCGCCAGACCCGGCGCATGGACAACGAATCCGGCCGCTTCACCCTGGTCTACTTCGGCGCTCCCGAAAATCCCGAGGCCGAAGTCGAACTGACTTACAACTGGCCGCCCGAGGACGGCTCGGCGGCGGAGGACTACGGTTGCGCCCGCAACTTCGGCCACCTCGCCTTCGAGGTCGACGATATCTACACGCTCTGCGCGCACCTGCAGTCGCTTGGCGTCACCATCAATCGCCCGCCCCGCGACGGCCGCATGGCCTTCGTGCGCACGCCCGACCTGATCTCGATCGAGCTGCTGCAGAAGGGCGAGGCACTGGCGCCGGCCGAACCCTGGGCGTCCATGCCCAACACCGGCAGCTGGTGAAGCGGCGGGCCTGCGGCGCGGCAGTGCCGCTGCGCCGGTCCCGGCCCGAATGCATCGCCACCGGACGGGCGCGCCGCGGGACGCCGGCGCAGTGGCCGCCGACGCGGCACAATGTCCGACCCTCCCACGTCCCGCCACGCGCATGAGCCAGTCCGATCCCACCGCCGACCTGGTCGCCCTCGGCCAGCAGCGCTACCTGCCCGTGTACCGCCAGCGGCCGGTGATCCTCGATCGGGGCCAGGGTGCGCGCCTGTGGGACCTGGACGGATGCGACTACATCGATTTTTCCGCGGGCATCGCGGTCTGCAGCCTCGGCCACGGCGACCCCGACCTCGTCGCCGCGCTCACCGCGCAGGCCGGTCGCCTCTGGCACACCAGCAACGTCTTCTACAGCGAACCGCCGCTGCGGCTGGCCGAGGAACTGGTCGCCGCCTCGCGCTTCGCCGAGCGCGTGTTCCTGTGCAACTCCGGCGCCGAGGCCAACGAGGCCGCGATCAAGCTGGTGCGCAAGTGGGCCACCGCGCAGGGACGCGAACCGGCCAGGCGGGTGATCGTGACCTTCCGCGGCAGTTTCCACGGCCGCACCCTGGGCACCGTCACCGCGACCGCGCAGCCCAAGTACCAGGCCGGCTACGAGCCGCTGCCCGGCGGCTTCCGCTACGTGGACTTCAACGACGCGACCGCGCTCGAGGTCGCCATGTCCAGCGGCGACGTGGCGGCGGTGATGGTCGAACCGGTGCAGGGCGAAGGCGGGGTCACGCCGGCGGCGCCGGGCTTCCTGCGCGCGGCGCGCGAGCTGTGCGACCACCACGGCGCGCTGCTGGTGCTCGACGAGATCCAGAGCGGCATGGGCCGTACCGGCACGCTGTTCGCGCACTGGCACGACCGGGTCGAGCCGGACATCGTCACCCTGGCCAAGGCGCTGGGCGGCGGCTTCCCGATCGGCGCCATGCTGGCCGGGCCGAAGGTGGCCGGGGCGATGCAGTTCGGCGACCACGGCACCACGTTCGGCGGCAATCCGCTGGCCGCGGCCGTGGCGCGCGTCGCGCTGCGCAAGCTGGCCTCGCCGGAGATCCAGGCCAACGTCAGCCGCCAGTCCTCGGCCTTGCGCGAGGGCCTGGCGGCGCTGGACCGCGAACTCGGCCTGTTCTCGCAGGTGCGCGGCCGCGGCCTGATGCTGGGCGCGGTGCTCGCGCCGGCCCACGCCGGCCGCGCCGGCGAACTGCTCGACCTGGCCGCCGCGCAGGGCCTGCTGCTGCTGCAGGCCGGCCCGGACGTGCTGCGTTTCGTGCCGCCGCTCAACATCACCGACGCCGAGGTGGCCGAGGGCCTGCAGCGGCTGGAGCGCGCCCTGCGCCAGGCGATCCCGCCGGCGCGCCCGTAACGTCACTCCTCGTGCGGCAGCGCCCGCCCGCATTTGCGGCAGTGCCAGGCGTCGGCCTCGTGTTCCGGCAGTCCGCATTCGGTGCAGCGCACCTGGCGGCGCCTGGGCTGCAGCGAGCGCGCCAGCTCCGCGGTGTAGATGCCGGTGGGCACGGCGATGATGCTGTAGCCGATCACGATCAGCACCGAGGTGACGAAGCGGCCGAACGGCGTGCCGGGCGCGATGTCGCCGTAGCCCACGGTGCCGACGGTGACGATCGCCCAGTACATGCCGGCCGGAATGCTGGTGAAGCCGCGATCAGGCCCCTCCACCACGTACATCAGCGCGCCGAAGATGACCACGATGGTGACCAGGGTGGCGATGAAGACGAAGATCTTGCGCCTGCTGCGCAGCAGTGCCTGGATCAGCACCCCGGCCTCGCTGGAGTACTCGACCAGCTTCAGGACCCGGAACACGCGCAGCAGGCGCAGCGCCCGGATCACCGCGAACGAGGCCGATGCGGGAAACAGCAGCGAGAGGAAGGTGGGCAGGATCGCCAGCAGGTCGATGATGCCGAAGAAGCTCTTGGCGTAGCGCAGCGGCCGCTTCACGACCCACAGCCGGACCGCGTACTCGAAGGTGAAGGCGAGGGTGAAGGCCCACTCCGCGGCATACAGCCAGCCGTGCCAGCGCGCCTTGATCGAAGGCACGCTGTCGAGCAGGACGACCACGACGCTGGCGAGGATGACCGCGATCAGCACCAGGTCGAAATTGCGCTCGTCGGGCGCGTCGTGGTGGAAGATGCGCCTGAACCAGCGGTAGCGCGCGCCCTCGGTCGAGGCCGGCAGGTACTCCTTCTCGAACGGGCTGCCGCCGTCGCGGGGCTGCGGCGCCCGGGGTTCAGCTGGCTGGGGCATCGGCCAGGCTCCGGAACGCCGCGTGCGCGGCCTCAAGCGTCGCGGCGACGACGTCGCCGTCGTGCGCGCTTGACACGAAGCCGGCTTCGAACGCCGACGGTGCCAGGAACACGCCGCGGTCGAGCATCCCGTGGAAGAAGCGGTTGAACGCGGCCGTATCGCAGGCCACCGCCTGCGCATAGGTGTCCACGACCGGGGCGCCGGTGAAGAACAACCCGAACATCGCGCCGACGCGGGTGGTGGTGAACGGCACGCCGGCCGCGCGCGCCGCCGCTTCCAGGCCGTCGCACAGCGCGTGGGTGGTCGCTTCGAGCCGGTCGTGGAAGCCGGGCGCGGACACCAGGTCGAGCATCGCCAGTCCCGCCGCCATCGCCACCGGATTGCCGCTCAGCGTGCCGGCCTGGTAGACCGGGCCCGCTGGCGCGATCTGCTCCATCAGCTCGCGCCGGCCGCCGTAGGCGCCCACCGGCATGCCGCCACCGATGATCTTGCCGAAGGTGCTCAGGTCCGGCACTACGCCGTAGCGCGCCTGCGCGCCGCCCAGCGCCACGCGGAAGCCGGTCATCACCTCGTCGAAGATCAGCAGCGTGCCGTGCCGGGTGCACAGCTCGCGCAGGTGCTGCAGGTAGCCTTCGCGCGGCGGCAGGCAGTTGGCGTTGCCGACCACCGGCTCGATGATCAGGCCGGCGATCTCGCTTCCCGCCTCGTCGAACAGCGCGGTGGCCGCATCGAAATCGTTGTAGGGCAGGGTCAGGGTGAGGTCGGCCAGCGTTTTCGGCACGCCGGGCGAGTTCGGCACCCCGAAGGTCAGCGCGGCACTCCCGGCCTTGACCAGGAAGGAGTCGCCGTGGCCGTGGTAGCAGCCTTCGAACTTGACGATCTTCATGCGGCCGGTGGCGCCGCGCGCCAGGCGGATCGCCGAGAGCGTGGCCTCGGTGCCGGAGTTGACCATGCGCACCATCTCGCAGGACGGCACCAGGCCGGTGATGCGTTCGGCCATCGCCACTTCGGCTGCGCACGGCGCGCCGTAGGACAGGCCGTTGCCGATCGCGTCGGCCACCGCTTCGCGCACCGCCGGATGGTTGTGGCCCACGATCATCGGCCCCCACGAACCGACGTAGTCGATGTAGCGGTTGCCATCGACGTCGTACAGGTACGGGCCGTCCGCGCGCGCGACGAAGAACGGCTCGCCGCCCACCGACTTGAAGGCGCGCACCGGCGAATTGACGCCGCCGGGCAGCAGCGTGCGCGCGCGGGAGAACAGGGCGTGGGAGCGTTCGTGGTTCATGGTCGGAAATCCTGGATCGGAATGCGGATGGAGGCGTCAGTGGCGCGGCAGGCTGCCGTCGCGGGGCAGGGCGTTGCTGCGGTCGAACGCGCGCAGGTATGCCTGCGCCGCGGCAGCGGGATCATCGGCGCCGAACACGCCGCTGACCACCGCGATGAGGTCGGCGCCGGCAGCGACCAGCGCCGCCGCATTGTCGGGGGTGATGCCGCCGATCGCCACGCGCGTCACGCCCAGGGCTGCGGCCTGCTGCAGCAACGCAGGCCGTGCCCGTCGCGTCGCGGTCTTCGTGGTGCTGGGATGGAAGGCGCCGAAGGCGACATAGGAGGCGCCCGCGGCCACGGCCTGCCGGGCAAGCGCCAGCGAGTCGTAGCAGGAGGCGCCGAGGATGGCGTCCGGACCCAGCGCCGCGCGCGCCGCACGCAGGTCGCCGTCGTCCTCGCCCAGATGGGCGCCGTCCGCGCCGCACTCCGCCGCCAGGCGCCAGTCGTCGTTGACGATCAGCGCGACCCCATGGGCGCGGCAGGCGGGGATCAGCGCCTCCAGCTGCGTCCGCCGCAGCGCCGGCGTGGCCGCCTTGTTGCGGTACTGCAGCCAGCACGTCCACGGCAGCGCGGCCTGCACCTTCGCCAGCAGCAGGGAGGTGTCGGCCAGGTCCGGCGTGATCGCGTAGAGCCCGCGCGGGGCCCGTGCGCCGGTTTCGCCCCGGCGCGGGGGATGGGACAATGGCATGAATCCTCCGACGCTTGCGCGCCCATTATCCGATGAACGACACGCCCTACCGCAGCTGGATGTGCGTGGTCTGCGGTTTCGTCTACGACGAAGCGGCCGGCCTGCCCGACGACGGCCTCGCGCCGGGCACGCGCTGGGAGGACGTCCCGGACACCTGGACGTGCCCGGATTGCGGCGTGACCAAGGACGACTTCGAGATGATCGCGCTGTAATCGGCGCGCCGACGCTCAGTGCAGCCGCGCCGGCTGCAGTCCCGCTTCGATCAGCCGCAGCCGGATCCGGCCCGCGTCGGGCGCGCCCGGCTGGCGCTGCAGGTAGCGCTGCAGGTCCTCGCGCGCGCCCGCGCGGTGGCCGATTTCCAGGTAGCCCACGCCGCGGTCGCGCAGCGCTTCGCAATCGTCCGGCAGCAGCCGCAGCACGCGGTCGGCGCTGCGCACTGCGCGCTCCCAGTCGCCGTGCTTCTGGTAGACGCCGTGCAGGTTGCGCAGCATGCGCACCAGGATCGCGCGGTTCGAGGCCGGGTTGAGGATCTGCGACAGCGCGTCGTCATCGGGGACGCCGCCGCCCAGGTGGGCGCTGGCCCGCTCGCGCAGTTCGTCCACGTCGAGCGGCCGTCCGCGGTTGAACGGATCCATCACCAGCACGCCGTTGTCGACCGGCAGGCGCACCAGGAAGTGCCCGGGGAACGAGACGCCGTCCAGCGGCAGGCCGACCTCCCGCGTGACCGTCATCTGCACCAGCGCCAGCGAGATCGGATTGCCCAGGCGCCGCTCGAACACCTCGTTGATGTAGCTGTTGCGCGGGTCGTAGTACTCGTCGTGGTTGCCGGCATAGCCGACTTCCTCGAACAGGTACTGGTTGATCGTGCGCATCTTCAACGCAAGCCGGGACTCGCGCTCCACCGCGCGGCGCAGGTGCGACGCATGGCCCTGCACCCGCAGCGCGTAACGGCCGGGATCGAGATCGGGATACTCGTCGCGCGCGATCAGCAGCGCCACGTCGAGCAGCGGCAACGCCGCGTCGTCGAGGGCGGCGAGCGCCTGCCATTCAGGCAGCTGTCGGATCCTGCTCATGCCCGGAAGACTGCTCCGCCGCGGCGGCGCGCGCAAGGCCGGCCCATCGCGGTTCAGCGCATTTCGCGCAGGGCCGGCGACAGCTCCAGCCGCGCGCCGTCGGACAGCCCGATCCGCGCCGCCTCGCCGGCATTGAGTTCCAGCACGTAGCGCGCCGGCGCCGTACTCGGATAGGCGGGGCAGGCATTGCCGCCCGTGCACGGCGGCACGTCGCGCTGCTGCGAGACCAGCTGCAGCGACTCGTCGAAGTAGAGGATGTCGAGCGCGATCCGGGTGTTCTTCATCCAGTACGCCAGCTGACTGGTGCGTTCGTGGATGAAGAACATGCCGTGGCCCTCGGCCAGCGTGTCGCGGAACATCAGTCCGCGCGCGCGCTCGGCATCGTCGTCGGCCACTTCCACCGTATAGCGGTGCCCGGCCAGTTCCACCCAGTGCGCATCGGCGCTGGCGCAGCCCGACAGCGAGAGCGCGAGCAGGGCCGCAAGGGTTCGAAAGGACGGCATGGAGCGGGCTCCGTGGGCGGGTCAGCGGGCAACATCCGGCAGCCGCGCGGGAGAGTCAAGGCGGCGTTTGGCGACAGGGCTATGCAAGCCACCGGCAATGGCGCAGAATGCGCGCCCCGCGCAGCACCGGGACCCGCAGGCGCAAGCACACGGGTCCACCGATCGGCCCGGCAGCCCCTCGAAAAAGGGTGTTGACGGAAACGAGGAACGGGCTAGAATATGCGGCTCGCTTCAACGAAACGCCTTCGGGCGCGGGGTTGGAGGGAGGTCGAAGCCCCTCACGGGGTGTTGACGAAGCAAGCAGGCCGTGGCAGAATGTGCGGCTCCCTGAAGCGAAACGCTTCGGGACGGAACCAGGCGCTGAGGCCGGTGTCCGAAGATCTTTGACAGTGTGCGCAGGTGACTTGTGCGGGCGTCTGGCAGGTGGATGGTTGTCCATCTTGCAGACGTTCGTAACAGAGCAACAAGTCAATTCAAATGCATGCAAATGCAAGCGAGT